>JBKBRB010000006.1:0-134727 GCA_046292465.1 Chloroherpetonaceae bacterium | reverse complement strand
ATGAGTTTGGTGAATGGTCGTCAAGATGCGGGGGCGTATAACTACACCTTGAACGCGGCGACGCTTTCCAGTGGCGTCTATTTCTATCGTTTGCAAGCGAGTGCGACGAATGGAGCGTCTTCGTTTGTGCAGACGAAGAAGATGATGTTGGTGAAGTAAGTTTGTGCTAATAAGTTTGTGTTAGGCGATGATTGTGGGGGCGGGCGCAAATCCGCCCCTTTTGTTTTTGAGCAGATTACTCGAATCGGACTTGTTCGGCAATGGCAAGGCGCATGGCGTAGCGTGCAGGAATCCAACCTGAAACGAGCGCGGTGAGAAGCACAAGAAGAACCGCGCCGCCAATCGTAGCAAGCGGCAAGTAAATTTGAATCGTCCAACCAAACGACTGCACGTTAATCACATAAATCAAAATCAGCGAGAGCACAAAGCCGCACACCACGCCAAGCAGTGAGGCGATAATGCCCATCAAGAAGGCTTCAATTAAGGTGATGTTTCGCACTTGCTCAATGCTTGCGCCGATGGAGCGAAGCACCCCGATTTCGCGCCGCCGCTCAAAAATGATAGCCATCAATGAACTAATCACGCCCATAGCGGCAACTGCCATAGCGACGAATTGGAGCACATAGGTAATTGCAAAAGTTTGGTCGAAGACACTCAGCACATTTTGCCGCAAGCCGTAGTTGGAATAGACCACAATTTTCGCCACGCCTTGAAATTTTTCCCGCAGGTGATTGACGAGCCGCTCCGCATCGGATTTATCAGCGAGAAATACGCCAAGGTTGTTAAGTTTATCGTCGTTCCAGAACTTCTCGAAGTGCGCGCGGTGCATCAGAATCAAGCCTCTATCGGACGCATAGTCGTAATAGACGCCTGCAATCGTGAAGGTTTTCTCTCCGCTTGGCGTTTGAAGCGAAAATTTATCTCCTGTTTTCAATCCGAATTTATTGGCGAAGACTTCGGTAACGGCGACAGCAGTTTCATCGTCAATGAGTTTGCGCGCAACGCTTTTGAACGCGCCGTCTTTGAAGAGCAGATAAGATGAACGCGAAATGGCGTCAAGGTCAGAGGCGCAGAGAATCGTCGACGCGCCTTGAAATTGAATCGGACGCGAACTGAATCCGTCAACGCTCTCGACTTCGGGAAGCGTGCGCAGATAGTCATAGACTTCACGAGCGACAGGCAATTTTGAGCCGACGGCAAATTTTTCGGCGGGCGCAATGAAGATGTCGGCTTTGAGCGTTTGGTCAATCCAATACACAACCGTTTGCCGAAAACTGCCGACCATCACGCTAATGCCGATGAGCATTGCAATCGCAACCATCAACGCGCTAACGGCGGTTGCCGTCCGATTCAGCGATTCAGAGAGATTGTTGTTCGCCAGCGTGCCTTCAATGCCGAACATGCGACGCACGATTTTCTCAAAAAACTTTCGGAACAGCAAAATGACTTCGGGCGAAAGAAACGCAAAGCCTGCAATCGCGCAAATCGCCGCACCATATCCGAACACAGGCATGCCGTGAATCGGCGGCAACTGCGCGAAAATCACGCCAAGCACCAACAGCACCAAACTAACCGACAAAATCCGCTTGATGTTCGCGCTGAACTTTTGCTCAAAGGCTTGAAGGTGAAAGGTCTCGCGTGGATGCACGCGATAGACTTCAAACGCAGGGTAAAGTGATGACACAACCGACGCCACCACGCCAACCCCAAACGCAAGCCCTAACAGCGACGGCGCAACTTGAACTTCCGTTGCCGCCACATAGACATAAAGTGCCGTAATCGTTTGCGCAACCGAGGCGACTGTGTATTGCGCAAGCGCAACGCCCAAAAGCAATCCAATCGCACTGCCGATGATGCCAATCAAAAAGGCTTCAAAGAGAAAGAGAAAAAAGACTTCGCCCGCAGAAAGTCCGAGCGCGCGCAGAATGCCGATTTCACGACGACGGCGAATCGCGTTTGTAGTAATTGTGTTGTAAATCAGGAACATTGCCACGAGCAAACTAATGAAGGCTAAGGCGGAAAGATTTAGGTCGAAAGCGGAAATCATTTTCGCCACTTGTGCGCCGCGATTTTTCGCCGAAACCACCTCGACCTCTGGCGGAAGCAACTCCGACAAAAACGCCATAAACGGCTCGCGCTCCGACTCCTCGACCAAGCAGTCAATTTTATCCAACTTGCCTTCTTTGCCGAAGAAGCGTTGCATTTGCTCGATGTCCATTGCGGCAAAGGAGTTCGACACTTCGCTCGTGGGCGTATCGGTTTTGAAAATGCCAATAACGTTCAACTCGCGCTCTAAGCCGTTGGCAACGAGTTTAATCGTTTGGTTTTTTTGTATTCCGTTGCGTTTGGCGAAGGATTCAGAGAGGAGAATCGTGTTGGGTTGGAGCAAGAAGCGCAGGAAGGTTTCGCCGTCTAAGCCTTCGACGTCGTTGTAGGAGCGGAACTTTCGGTCGGTGAAAATATCAATCCCGAGCACAATCAGGGCTTCTTTCGCGCCGCGAATTTCGGCGAGTTGTTCGGTTACGGGCGTTACGGCTTGAAGGGCTTTGGCGCGCTCCTTAATCTCCAACATCTGCTTGAAGACGCGCTCGGAAAACTCTGTGCCACTGGCAGATTGCACTTGCACATTGGCTTTGCCATTGACATTGTCAATCGTCGATTCAAATGCTTTGAAGGCGGAATAATTCGAGAGGCGAATCGCTAAAAAGACTGCCACGCCAACGGCAATGCCGAAGACGGAAAGCAAGAACTTGCCGTAATCCTGAATGGCATGGCGAAGGCTGACTTGTAAGAAGATTTTAAGCAGGTGCATCGGTCAGAGAATCTTTAAGAGGCTAACGAGCAGGCAGGCGAGAACGTTTTCACAAGCAAGTTAAACTAAACGCAAGAGCATTGTTAGTTCGCTTCTAAAAGCAAACTGACTAATGTGTCAATTAGCGACAGTTTATCGGATAAATTTTTGCGAATCTCTTGGCGCACGCGCCCTAAGGTTCGTGCGTTCAAATCGGCATTTGCATAGTGTTTGTCAATAAATTTTTGTGCTTCTTTGGCGCACGTCGCTCCCAATTCGGCGAGTGTCAAATGCGTTTCGTTTTTTGAATCAAAGAGCGGGAACGGCAAATCCAAAATTTTCTTGTGGACATGCCTTTCACCAAAAAGTCCTCGCGCTTGAAACGCTTTGATTTTATCGTTAGCGGCGCGACTGTTCAAAAAACTGACAAGGTAGTTGGCTTCGCGCTTATTTGAAGTTGCATACCAATAGCAAACGCTTTCCACAATGAATTCTGTGTCCATTTTTCTTCTATCCAGCACAACGGCGCATGCGTCTGTCGCCGAAGCAGTGTAAAGCACAAGGTAGCGTGTGTTGAGATTTTGTGCTGTCAATTTGTTTTGCCAGTTGAGCCAATCATACAAAGAGATGTCTCTCGAGTTTTGCGTCTTGTATTTTTCCCAAAACTCTTCGGCTTTATCGAACCAATAGCAAGTTTGGTCGAAGCCTCTCTCGAGCAGTTGTTGCGCCGAGAGCAGTTCAACCGTCTTCATACCGTCTTTGGCGGTGTTGATTTGAATCGGAAGCAAGACGAGTGGCGGATTGACCAGCGCAAACGGCACAAGATTTTTAGCCAGTGCAGTTCGGTATAAAAATTTCGGCTCAATGCGTCGTTCAATCGTGAGCGATTTCCAAGGGGCTTTGGCTTCGGGCAAGACGAGCGACTTAACGCGCAGTTGTTCATACTCGAGCGGATTTCCTTCATACACTTGGTCAATCTCAATGAAATAAAAATTGCGCGGCACAATAGTCGCACCTTGTTTGAAGCGCGGCGCGTAAGGGCTTGAGCCGTTACCATTGACATAGCGTTCAGGTGTGAGCGCAGAGCGATTGAAGGTTTTCTTTTTGGCGAGTATGGAATAATGCCAAATTGTTTTGGTTTGTGTGAGCGCAGGTAAGGCTTGCTCGATCGGCATATCGGCAACGTCAAGTTTTGCGGAAATCGTAAGCCCTTCAATGCCGCGTTCTGAAACGGCACGATGGATTTGGTCTTTAGCAGTGGAAGCCTTTGCGAAGAGCACGCATGAAGGCACATTGAACAGTGGCGCAACATCTTTCAAATCCCACGCTTCGGAGAGCGTAAAGCCTTCGGCAAGGCCACTTCGCGTGTTGTCGTGCTGGTCGGCTGTGAAGAAACTACGTGGCAATACGAACGCTAAATCGCCCTTTGGCTTCAAGAAGTAGTTTGCGCTGTGCGCCAAAAAAATGGCGGCAATTTCGAGGTGTGGCATATTGGCTCTCGATGCAGGAACGAGGTTGTATCGCTTTGCTAACTCGAGCAAATTTTGTTGATACTCGGCGTTGCTGATGCTTGAATATGTGAACCATGGCGGATTGCCAATAACGACATCGAAACTCCGACGGAGGAAAAACGGCTTGTAGGTGTTCTGCAAAATGAACGCCCAAATGCTATCTCGATTCTCATCTTTGGCAAGTTTGAGCGATTTGTAAATCTGATAAAACTCATCGGCAAACGATGCAAAACCCTTGAATTTACTGATGAATAGAGCGTTAAACTCATTAGAGGACAGGAGCGATTTGGTTTGCGTGCGTTTGGCTTGCGCTTCAATGAATTTTATCGCTTCATCGAAAAATCCACTTTCCTCAAAAACTTTTTCGCTGAACGCAAGTTGCCGACCTGCAATGCTCACGCTGTAAGTTTCATCGTAGAGTTCGCCTGAAATCTCCGCCGAGCCTTTCGGCAACAGAAGCGAATTGGCAAGAAAAACATTGAGCGAGATAGGCTTTTTAGTGTGTGAAATCGACTTGCCAAGCGCAAGTAAAATTGTGGTCTTAGCGATTTGAACCGAAAGCGGGTGAATATCAATTCCGACAACTTGTTTGGCGAGCGCGTCAGCGGAAAGTGTTGGGTGTTCGGCTTTGAGACGCGCAATCGCGGCGCGAAGAAATGAACCGCTGCCACACGACGGGTCGAGAATCATGCTGTCTTTTCCAAGCGGCATTTTTTTGACAACAAGTTCGCAAAGCCAATCGGGTGTGTAGTATTCGCCGAGTGCATGGCGCGTATCAATATCAATCAATCCTTGATAAATACCTTTCATAATATCTTCTTGCACATTCGAGAAATCGTAATCGCAGAGTTTATCAGCAAGCAGTTGAAAGGCGGCGCGAAGTGCGTTGAAATGCGCATCGGTTGAAATCCAGTGATAAAAATCCTCTTCGACAAAGCGTGCCACATTGAATTTCTCGAAGGCGCGTCCGTTCAAAATGTCTTGAAGTTCCGTAACTGGAACGGTTTTTTTAGGCGAGAGCGCAATAAATGCAATCAGTTTCGAGAACGCGCTTAAATAAGTATGCACAAAAAACACATCAGGGCTTTCGTTGAATGTGCCGTAGGCAATCGAGAGAAAGCGTTTCCACTCGTCGTAAGAGACCGCAATGTCAGGCTTGCTGTTGATGTCCCCAACATATGATTTGATGCGCGACATAACCTGCATGAACACGCCAGAATCCGCGCCGAAATGAATGACAAGGTCGGCAAGCGTCGGTTTTAGCAGTTGCAGTTTGAAGAGATAGCGGTCGAGGAAAATCGGAAAGTCGTCCAGCGTCTGTTCGGTTAGTTTGAATGAATCGACTTTGCGCAGTTGAATGTCGTTAAGGTCTTGGAACAATAGCTCGCTCGTGATGCGCGTATAAATGCGCCATTCCAAACCGTCCGTTGCAATCAAGGTGAAATCAGTGTTGTTTCCAGAGTGCAAGTTGCCTGCAAGGTATTCTTTGAGTTGCTCTTCTGCGTGAATGCCAGTGCGTTTCAAATCTTTTTCCCACTCAATAATGACGCTGTTGTATTGCGTATCGGCGCGCCCTGTTTTTCTTTTCTTGGGCGAGACGGGAATGTTGAAGATGGTTTTTTCTGCACCTTTGCTCATAGATTGAATGAGCGCGAGCGCGTCTGGGTCGTGCTGAAATAGCGTGGTGAGAAGCGATTGAAAGAGAAGTTTTTTTGCTTCTTCGCTGTTGGCTTGTTGAACGTTGGTAAGGTATCGTTGTATATCGTCGGCGTTTGGGTGCATGAATATGTTGTGCGGTTATCAATTTGATGGTGCGGAAAATACGCTTTTTCCCTTCCAAGAAAAGCCGTAAGTTCATTGCAGGTTCATTCACACTTTTGAAAGGAGAATAAGTATGCACATTCAAAATTCTTACCACGCCATTAGCGACAATGGCGAGCCGATTGACATCGCCAAACTGCAAGCCGTCATGAAGCAGTTCAAACTCAAGCACAACGCTGTCGCCGTTACTTACTGCAAAGATGAAATCCCCGAAGGCTACGAACCAGTCAATGATGTGCCATGTGCCTTGATTCATCACGCCGATTTGGGCAAGAAAGTCTATATCAACAAAGAGCACCACGATTGCCTCGTCGGACTCTATCACTTAGGCATGCTCGAGAACGCCAGCGCGTATATTCGCGACGGCATCTACATGACCGATGTTCAACAGTTCTACACGCTTGACGCGGCAAAATCGAACAAACACAACACGCCGAACTTGCCACAAGGCGCGTTCAAAGCCATTGCCGCCGCACCACTTCACCTTGTTGAAGATGAACGCTTGATTCACACGATTGTGGTGATTTGTGAGCCGCAATATGCGATGATTCTGGCGGGCGCGGCATCGACACGCATCGGCAAATTTCCAATTGGTGAACTCGGCATGAGCGCGTGCGCTTCTATTTTCAACATTCCCTTGCTTGAAAATAATAGCACCTTTGTCATTGGCGATGGCGGCGGCAGAATGCACAATCACATCAGCACATCGGAACTCTTCGCCATTGTGCCACGCGACCACATTCGCCACTTGATTGATGTTGCCGAAAGTTTCAAAATTACGCCCGCTGAAATGCGTAAGCGCATTCGCCCGTCTTACTTCGAAGAAAATGTTTATGCAGGCGTAAAACCACACGCACAATCCTAACTCGACAATGTATCCATGTCGCTTTTAGATTCGGTCCGAAAATTTGAAAACATGCACATCGTGCTTTGGCTGTTGAAAGACGTGTGCTGGGTAAGCGATTTCAAAGTCGGCGGTATGGTGATGATTACACCGACGCTCGGACTTGCGCTGTATCTCACTTGGCGATTTCGCGCCGACCGCACCGAACTGCTCAACAACGCCGCCGTTTGCGCTTGGATTTGCGCCAATTCAGTTTGGATGACCGGCGAGTTTTTCTTCAACGATACGCTCCGCCCTTACGCCATTGTGTTCTTTGTGATTGGATTTCTATTCATCGGAACAGAATACCTCTTGAAAATGCTCAAACCCTCTGCTCAAATGGTGTCCGATGATGATACAACGAAGTGAAAGGAGTCAAACATGAACATGACTTTGCCAACGCTTGCCGCTCAAACAAGAGAAGCGCGCAAAGAAACCTTGTGTAGTGCGTGTGGCTTGTGCCAAATTCGCACATGGCCTGCCAAAGAAAGTTTTCAGAGTTGCGTCTTCGAACTCGGCTGGCTGGGCGACGCCGAGCGCGACCTGCACGGACGAGAACGCAACCCCGACAATCCTGACGAACTCACCTTTGGCATTACACAAGAGCGATTTGTCGCCGCGCTCAAACCTGCATTGGACGGAGCGCAATGGTCTGGCATTATCACGCGCATCGCTCAAAAAGCCTTTGAAACAAATCTCGTCGAAGCCGTTGCAACCCTTCACCGAAGCAAAGTCGACTACTTTCTTCCCGAGCCTGTTTTAGCACAATCGACCGATGAAATTCTCGCCGCAAAAGGCAACAAGCCGGTGATTTCGCCCGTGCTCAAAAGCCTTGAAGTCGCCTATCAAAAAGGCATTAAGCGGCTACTCGTAATTGGCGCAAGTTGCCACATTCACGTCTTGCGCGATTTTCAAAAACGATTTCCGTATCTGGCCGATGTTGAAATTTTCGCGCTTGGAATTCCGTGCGTCGATAACATCAAACCGAAAAAATTGCGATGGATTCTCTCGCGCATGTCCAAATCGCACGAAACTGTTCGGCATTACGAGTTTATGCAAGATTTCACGGTGCATCTGAAACACGAAAACGGTGAGATTGAGAAAGTGCCGTATTTCAGTTTGCCACGCGAACTTTCACGAAGCGATATTTTTGCGCCAAGTTGTATGAGTTGTTTTGATTATTTGAACAGCCTTGCAGATTTAACGGTCGGCTATGTTGGCGCGCCGCTCGTTGGCGAAGAAAAACGCCAATGGGTGCTCGTCCGAACCGACAAAGGCAAAACGCTCTTGAACCTTGTGCGCAATGAACTGCAAATTTTTCCTGAAACGCGCGAGGGCGATTGCTCCAACGCTGTCAAGCAATCGGCAACCATGATGATTGAGCGCATGAAACAAGAACACTTGCCCACGAAAACAGGACGCAGAATTCCAATTTGGTTTGGAAAAATTATGGCGAAGGTGATGTCGAAAATTGGATTCAAAGGCACTGAGTTTGCACGCTATTCCGTCGACTTTCATCTGATTCGCAATTATTATTTCGTCAAACTCCGTTATCCCGAAAAGCTCAAAACGCTCGTGCCGAAGCACGTCTATACGGTGTTAGCCAAATACGGCTTTGAAGCATGAAGCAAGGTTATGATGAAGTGGAACGAACGAATTTCGCATCGAGGGCTTTTGTAACTTTGCAAAAACTTCAATCCAATTCTGTGAGTCAATCCACTTCTGACGATACGGTTTTGTCGCTAAGCGACCTTCGAACTGATATTCGCTTTGAACACTTGCGCACGCATCTTGTGCCGCCACCACGCTTTGAGCAAGCCACGCTCGAGAATTACATCGTTGATGAAGAGTTTCCATCGCAAGCGCGCGCCAAAGAAGACCTTCAAGCCTTCATCAACGCTTTGAACCAATCGCAAAACGGGCTTCGCAAATTCTTCGGTGCGTTCTCCAAAAAAGACGCACAAATTGGGCTTTATCTCGACGGCGTGTTCGGCATTGGTAAAACGCATTTGCTTGCGTCGGTTTTTCATGCAGTTGAAACCTCGAAGAAACTCTATCTCTCGTTCACCGAGCTCGTTTATTTCATCGGATTGCTGGGGCTGGAAAAATGCGCGGCGGAACTCTCGACCTATCGCCTGATTTGCATTGATGAATTTGAATTAGATGATCCGGGAAATACGACCATGTCGCTTGGCTTCCTTTCGCGCGTGATGGAAAACAATGTGGCGATTGTGGCAACTTCGAACACGCCGCCAATGCGTTTGGGCGAAGGACGATTCGATGTTCGAAATTTTCAACGCGAAATCGGCGAGATGGCAAAACGCTTCAAAACCGTGCAGATTGACGGCAAAGACTATCGCCAAAAATTAGCACACGCCAAATTGGCTCACACTTCTTCTTGGAGAACGCCAAACCTCAAATCCGCCTACACGCAATTTCAAGCCACAAAAGCGCGAAAGAAACTTTACCTCGAAGAAGCCGAACTCTTCTCGCTCTTGCGACGCTATCACCCGATGCACTACTTTGAACTCGCTGAAAATCTCTCTGCCGTATTCATTGAAGGCATGGGGCAAATTCACGACCAATTCGACGCGCTTCGTTTCGTTTATTTCATCGATAAACTTTATGACGACAATGTTCAAGTGTTCGCGTCAGCACGAGTGGAGATTGAGCAACTTTTTCCTGAATCCTTCTATCAATCGGCATACGCGAAAAAGTATTGGCGGTGCATTTCGCGGCTGAAAGAGATGTGCGGCTAATTATTGGTTGTGAAGTTCAGTAACCTTGCGCTTGCCGTCCAAAATAAATGTGATGGCTCTAATGAAATCTTCTTCGCAAATGATTTGCTTGCCTTTGGGTTTGGTTGCTGCGTAAGAGGCGGAAAGAAGCACGGCGTTTTTGATGTCGCCGCCTGATGCGCCTTCGCTTGCGTCAACAAGGTTTTGAAAATTTATATCGGGCTGAATGGGAAGTTGGGGCGGCAAGTGGGCTTTCCAAATTTTGAGTCTCTGTTCAGCATTGGGAAGCGGAAACTCAATGTGCGCAATCATGCGGCGCAAAAATGCGCTGTCGTAGTTTTGAACCAAGTTCGAGGCAAAAATCACGATGCCGTCGAAGCGGTCGAGTTCCATGAGCGTGGTGCTTCGTGTGAGGTTGACGCTGTGGTCGGTGGCTTGTGTAACGCTGGTGAGGCGTTTTCCTAAGATGGAATCGGCTTCGTCGAAGAAGAGCACTGCGCCGCTTTGGCGGGCTTTCTGAAACGCGGCTTTGATGTTCTTTGGGGTTTCCCCAACATATTTGGACTCTAATTCAGCATAACTTATCACCAAAATATCGCGTCCTAAGTAATTGGCGATGGCTTCAGCGGCAAGCGTTTTGCCTGTGCCCGGCTCGCCGTAAAAGTTCAGCGCGACTTTCTTTCCGTCTCTATCAATCGACTGCAAGTTCCAAGTTTCGTAAATCAATTTTTGTTCTTCAAGCAATGCAAGTGCATGCAGAATGCTCTGCATGGTTGTGTCGCTCAAAATGAGGCGGTCGAGCGAGTAGAGAGGCTTTTTCGGAAGAAAGGTTTCAGGCCGTGATGAGATGCTGTCGTCAGTTGTAGGAGAAGCGTTGAGCGATGCGGGCGTTTCCAGCGTGGCTTTAACAGGATTGAATCGCACGGTGAGGTGCGGCTTGCCGAGATGCTCTGAAAATTCGCTCTTTGCTAAAAGCGCGTTCAGTTTTGAAATGAACGCATTGCTTTTGTGGGCGTCGAGTTCTTGCGCACTTTCTTTGCCGAGTGCGAGGCATTTCGGGCAATAGCGCATTGGCAAGCCTTCGACGGTGATGTGCGGAAATTCAGGAAACGACTTTTTGCCACGATACGCAATTTCAAGCGGGATTTGATGAATCGGGCAGAGCGGTGATGAAGTTGAACCAAGTGCCATTACGTTTGTGCAATAAAAATTAAGCGCGGTGAATGCTCGCGCACGAATGCTTGTCCGTCATAATCGCCGAGTAGATGACGAACGTGAAGTCCTGCATTCAGGAGCATAGCGGTTAAGTTCTCGACAGAATAAAGCCGAACGGCTTCCATGAAGCGATGGGTTTTGCCATCTTCGGTTATCGTGATGCTTTTGACAACGCGCTCGCCGAAAATCATGCGTTCCTCGAGAATCTCCAACTCGCCAAACTTGCGGTGCGACTTTGGTTGCAAAGTTTTACGAACAACATGCTCGTTGAGAAAGTCTAACACATACCAGCCGTTTGGCTTCAAGGCACGCGCGACATGGTTCAAGACAACATCATCTTCATCATCGTTTTCAAAATAGCCAAAACTCGTGAAGAGTTGCACGATAAGGTCGAACTGTTGCTCAAACGGAAGGTCGCGCATATCAAATTGCGTGAAGGTGAGCGCGAGATTTTTCTTTTGGGCTAACGCACGTGCTTCTGAAAGGAGTGTAGAAGAAAGGTCATTTGCCGTTACTTGAAAGCCGTTTTCGGCGAGTGCAACGGCGTGCCGACCAGAACCGCAAGCAATATCAAGGGCTTTCGGATTCGGCTCTGAAATCGAGATAAAGTTTAGCAGTGTGGCAATCGTTTGTTCGGCTTCTTCGAGCGAACGATGCGCGTAAAGTTTGAGATAAGCAGGGTGATTAAACCATGCTTTGAACCAATCAGCATGAACGACAAAGTCGGAAGACGAGGACATAGCGGCGTAAGAAATGTTAGAAATCGGTGTTCCAAAATTAACCGAATTTTGTTATCGTAAGTGCTCTACTTCAACAATCAACGCCAATCAACACTTTTAACAAACATAACGAAATACGACCAATGAGACGACATCTGTTACTATGCATGTTCGCTGTGATGTTCATTAGCAGAGCGACGTTTGCGCAAGTCGCACAAGGTCCTGCTTTTGGTTCTGTGCCAAGTGGTGCAGTTTTTTCTACGGAGGGATTTGGAAACACCGATGCACCGAGTTTTATTCCGGGCATCAATGGGCGTGTGTTTAACGCCAAGAATCAGCCGCCGCCGACGGTTGCGCCGCCCGATGTGCCAGCACCGCTTGCGCCCGAAGGCTCGAACTATGTTGAAGACCCGCGTTTGAACGGCACGCTTGAAGCCACAACAACGCGTCCGCTCCTCTTAGCCAGTGTCAATGGCGCGCCACAAGGCAACTGGATTCCGCCTGACCCGCATTGTGCTGTTGGACCAAACCATGTGATTTTTGTCGACAATGGTCGTGTCAGAATTTTAGATAAAAAAGGCAACACGCTCCGCACGATTAACATCAACACATGGTTCTCGAATGTTCAGCCCGGCGTTGGTGCGTTTGACTGCAAAATTTTTTATGACCACTTCGACAACCGCTGGGTGATGGTTTGGCTCGACCAAGATAACGCCGCTCAACGCGGACTTTTCTTGCTCTCTGTTTCTGACGATGATAACCCAATTGGCACTTGGTATAACTGGGCGCTACCGTCCAACCGTAATGGCAGCACTTTCAACGGTGGTTGGGGCGACTATCAAGGTGTCGGCTTCGACAGTGAAGCGATTTACATCACTGCGAACAACTTCTCCTTCGGCGGCTCTTATCAATACACAACCTTCCGCATTATTGAAAAGACGCAACTTTATGCCAACACCGCAGGACAAGTCGACTGGATTGACTTTTGGAACTTGCGTGACAACGGTGCCGATGTGTTCGGCGTGCGCCCTTCCATCATTTGGGGAAATCCGGGCGAATACTACCTCGTCTCCGTGCCGCGCTTCTTTTCGGGCAACACCTACTTCACCATTTTCAAAGTTACGAATCCAACCACAACGCCGCAGATTACAAGTGTGCGCGTGCCCGTAACGGCTTGGAGCCTTGCCCCAAACGCCAATCAACTCGGCGGAAGCACAACGCTTCTCGAAAGTGGCGGCAGCAACGTGCGCAACGAGCCAGTTTATCGAGACGGACACCTCTACATTGTTCACTCTATTGCAAGTGGACCGGGAAATCAATTTTCAAGCGTGCGCTATGTAAAAATTAAAACCTCTGACAACACCGTTGCCGAAGATGTTGCTTTCGGCGCAAATGGCTTCTGGCATACTTACCCTGCGATTATGGTCGACGAGGATAAGAACATTGCTATTACGTTCAGCCGTAGCGGACAAACAGAGTATATCGGCGCGCATTACACTTGGAAACTCAGCACAGATGCAACACTGCGCCCAAGCGAAACCATTCAAGCCGGACGTGGCAACTATGTTGTAACCTTCGGCGGAACACGCAATCGCTGGGGCGATTACAACGGCATTGCCCTTGACCCAAATGGTGCAGGAATCTGGATGTTCACCGAATATGCCGCTGGAACGAATACTTGGGGGAATTGGCTACACGGCATTCGCTTAAAACCATTCAGTGGCGCGTCCGTCTATTCTTTCCAAGATGGGCTGAACTTTGGAAAAGTAGAAGTGGGCAAGCGCGATACGCTCGCTGTAACCATTTACAGCTACGGCGAAAATGTGCTCACGGTCAATTCCATCACAACGCAGAATCCTGCCTACCAAGTCCTCAATGCTGTTTCATTGCCTGCGAACATTCCGCTTTATGATTCGCTCGTGTTGCGCGTAGTATTTGCACCGACAGAGCACGGCGTTATCAATGACACGATTTACATTGCTTCAAACGACGCGCAGCAACCTGTCTATAAAATTGCTTTGAGCGGTAAGGGTATAGAAATTGGACGAGCCGAGCCGGGCGTGCTCTATTCGCTTTCTTCGCCTGTTAGCGATGCGCAATTGGTAAGAATCAACGACGCAACGGCGCAAACCGTTGTAATCGGTCAAACCGAACAAGGCATCATGAACAGCATGTGCATTAACCCGCGCACAAATGAAATTTTCGGTCTAACCACAGGCACACCGTCCGTGCTACATCGCATTTCCGCACGCTTTGGCGACGCATTGCCGTGGCGAACCATTCCCTTAGGCGGCGTGCGTGCCGTTGCATTTGCCGAGAACGACACCCTTTACGCAGTGCTTCCACAAGGATTGGCTGTAAACACGCGCGCACTGATTTACCGTGTTATATTCAATCAACAAACCGTTGATACAGCGCTGGTCGCCGTAGTGCCGCAGTTCAATCCAAGTGGTATGACTTGGGACAATGCCAATCGTCGCTTGCTTCTTTCCTCCTTGTCAGGCCCACGACGCGATACCATCTTTGCCGTTAATCCTAACGATGGCACGTTCGCACCGCTTGGCGGAATGGGATTGAACACCGCCGTTACGCATTTAGGCTACGCGCCAAACGGCTACATCTTCGGCTTAACAGGCACAGGCACACAAGTTGCCTCGCTCGTCCGATTCACAGCACAAAATACAACCGCCACAGTTGTCGGCAGCACCAACACCAGCGCGCTTCGCGGCATTGGCATTCGCACCGACTCGCTTGGACAACTCAACGCCGAAATTCGCACTGCATCAACGCCGAAAGAATATCAACTCAATCAAAACTATCCGAACCCGTTCAACCCGTCAACCACGATTGAGTTTGCGATTCCAACGGCGGAAAATGTCTCGCTCAAAGTCTATGACATGCTCGGCAGAGAGGTCGCAACGCTTCTCAACGAGCGCAGAAATGCGGGCGTGCATCGCGTCAACTTTAATGCAAGCAACCTGGCAAGCGGCACATATTTCTATCGCTTGCAATCAGGAGGATTTACACAAACCAAAAAGATGATTTTGGTGAAGTAATACCGAAGTTGCTTCGTTCAGGAAAAAGTCTGTATGGTAATGCAAAAGGCGATTCGCAGAGAATCGCCTTTACTTTTCGATTGTGCTTGACCTTTCAAGTGTGCTTGGAGGCGCTATGCTTCAATCGCTTCTTTGAGCGACTCGCGAGAAATTTTTTCGTCGCGTAATTTTTTGGCTTCGGCAACAAAGGCGTTGAAGAGCGGGTGAACGCTATGGACGCGCGATTTGAGTTCAGGGTGAAACTGAACGCCAACAAACCAACGATGCGAAGGAATTTCAATCATCTCGACAAGCTCACCATCAGGCGAAAGCCCTGAAAACACCAAGCCATGTTGTTGTAGAATTTCGCGGTAGGCATTATTGACCTCGAAGCGATGTCGATGGCGTTCGGTAATGAGGAGTTTGCGATAGGCGTCAAAGGCTTTTGTGCCTTCCATAATCACACAAGGATATGAACCTAAGCGCATGGTTCCGCCTTTTTGTTTGACAGATTTTTGCGACTCCATCATATCAATTACAGGATGTTTCGGGCGCTTTTGAAACTCGGTGGAGTTTGCGCCTTCAAGCCCACACTTGTGCCGAGCAAATTCAATCACAGCGCATTGCATGCCTAAGCAGATGCCGAAAAATGGAATGTTGTGCTCGCGCACATATTTTATCATCTGAATTTTACCTTCAATGCCGCGCTGTCCGAAACCAGGGGCAACTAAAACGCCGGCTACATCGCGCATGGCTTCTTCTATGGTCATTTTTCCGTCTTCGACGTCTTCTGAGCGCACGAGTTTAACCAAGACTTTCACATCGTTTGCCGCACCTGCGTGAACAAAGGCTTCGAAGATGGATTTGTAAGCATCAGGATACTCCGTGTATTTGCCCACAAGTGCAATGCGCAACGTGCCCTCTTTCGGAAATTTGACTTTGTGAGAAAATTCTTCCCAACTGCTCAAATCCACTTGGGTGTTGCTCTTCAAGCCTAATTTTCGAAGCACCATGGCGTCTAATTTTTCTTCGTGCAATAAAAGAGGCACTTCGTAAATCGTCTCGGCGTCGCGCAAGCCAACAACGTCGGCGTCAGAAAGGTTACAGAAGAGTCCAATTTTATGTTTGATCTCTTTGGAGAGAGCTTTTTCGCTACGGCAAACCAGCACATCGGGTTGAACGCCAATTTCAAGCAAGAGCCTAACGCTATGTTGGGTCGGCTTAGTTTTCAGTTCCGAAGCAGATTTGATGTAAGGCACGAGCGTCAGGTGAATGTTCATCGCGTTTTTCGGTCCGAGATGAAGTTTAAGTTGCCGCATCGCTTCTAAGAACGGTTGCGATTCAATATCGCCGACGGTGCCGCCGATTTCCGTAATCACCACGTCGTATTTACCTGATTCTGCCAGTTCCATCATTCTCATCTTGATTTCATCAATGACGTGCGGAACGACTTGCACGGTCGCGCCTAAGTAGTCGCCCCGTCGTTCTTTGTCAATCACATCTTTGTAGATGCGTCCCATTGTTACGTTATTGGCTTGCGAGGTAGAAACATCGAGGAAGCGTTCGTAGTAGCCTAAATCCAAGTCGGTTTCTGCGCCGTCGTCGGTTACATAAACTTCGCCGTGTTGATAGGGCGACATGGTGCCAGGGTCGACGTTGATATACGGGTCAAACTTCTGAATCGTAATTCGCAGCCCTTGTTCTTTGAGCAGTGCACCAAGCGAGGCAGAAAGAATACCTTTGCCGAGCGATGAGACCACGCCTCCGGTTACAAAAATATGCTTGACCGATTTTGTCCGCGCCATACAAGAAGTAATCGTTAGATGTGATGATGTGCTGGATGAGAATAGAGAATAAAGTCTCGAAACGAATTTAACACTTTTTGCTTGCAGTTAAATTGAATTTATGAATCGGTTAAAACACATGCGCGCGCAGTTTCGGCGTGTCATAAAGTCGATAAAGCCGATAGCGTTTTGCTTGCTTTGCATTTGGTTTTGCGTAACTTGTTTCAGTTAAAAATGAACGGAAAGGAGAACGCACTATGTCGCTACTCAAAAAGATTTTCAAGGGTTTCAAAGGGCACTACGCCTATGATGAAAATTACCTCACCAAGTTGATTGAAGAAGAGAAAAAGCACGGCTATATGAAAAACCTGATTGAAGTCAGCGATAAAATCATGGAAGAAAACCCCAACTTTGTCGATGAAGTCAAAAAGAGCGAGAATGGATGTTGGATGGACCAAATGTATGGAACGCATCACTGCAACATTTGCGACTTCATTGATGACTGCCCAACGAAGCTCGAGGAGGATTTTCAAGCCTATCTTCAAACGCTTTCCGAAGAAGAACGTGCAAGTGTGCTCGCGCTGATTGCATACAAAGAAGAAGTGATGAAATCGGCTCAATCTATCAAACAAAGCAGGCAAGGCTAACTTACAAATACTCAACAGGCAAGCCGAATTTTCGGCAAAGCAAATGCACGCAGGAAACGCCTGAGTAAGTTACAGCAATCACGCCCTGACCGGGGAAGCAACTATCGCCAACGGCATACAAGTTTTTAATCGGTGTAGAATTTTGAGGTTTTTGCAAGACGATTTGCCCCTGTTTCAAAAGCGGTCCATAAGAGCCTTTATAGCGTTTCAAGTATCGCTTGTGCGTCAGCGGCGTAGCGGCATAACAGCGTTCAATGGCAGAGGAAAGGTTTGGCAGAATTTTTTCGGTGCGGCGAATTAAGGCTTCCGCAGCGCGCGCTTTGGCGGCTTCATATTCTGCGTCTTTCGGATAGCGTTTCTTCCATTCATCTACCGTGCTCGTTGTGAAAACATGCAAAGTGTGTTTGCCTTCAGGGGCGCAGGTTCTATCAAGCAAGCTTGGTGCAGAAAGGCGAATTGTGCCACCAAGGTTGCGATACGTCTGCCAATCTTCAACGATAATGTGGTGCACATGAAATCCTTCGGGGAAGACAGCGGCATCGACGCCCAAATGCAACTGAAACCAACTGGGCGAAATTTCAAACTTTGATTCGTCAATCCGATACCGCTCATCTTTGACAAGGTAGCCAAATGTGTCCCAAATCGTGGCGTTGCTAACAATCGCTTTGGCATAGTGCTCGTCGCCATTGGCAAGCCTAATGCCGATAGCGCGTCCATTTTTGACGATGATTTCCTCGACCGTTTGTCCAAACTTAACCGTGCCGCCGAACTTTCGGATTCCGTCGACCAACGCTTTTGCAATCGCTCCTGAACTGCCAATCGGATAATTGATTCCGCCGTGGTGTCTATCGGCTAAGCAAATGCCGGCATTCACAAACGGTGTTGCGTTTGCGTCTTGCAACGCCCATGATTCACATTCAATATCAATAAATCGCAATAGTTCTTCGTTCTTGATAAAACTGCGCGCAACTTCGCCCATGGATTTGAACGTGTAGTATGAAAGCATCGCGACTTTCTTCGGATACTTGAACGCCAGCAAGGCAAGGTGGCGCGGGTCTTCAAGTGAGCCAGCAGGAAACGCGCTGATGATATCGAAAACTTTTTCCAATTCGTCATAGAACTTTCTAATGCCGTCGGCTTCGTTCGGAAATCGTGCAATGAGTTCGGCTAAAAATTTTTCTCGTTCGTAATGCGTGGCGACTTCAAAGCCGTTGGGCAGGTGGTAGTGAATTTGAACAGGGTCGTGAATGGTTGGCACATGAATGCCGAGTCTTTGAAAAATGCGCGTGTGCAAATTCAGTGAGCCACTTTGTTCATTTGTGCCGAAGCCGTAGAACATGGACGCGCCTGCATCGAAGGTGTATCCTTTCTTGCGAAAGAGCGACGCACTTCCGCCCGGAACAGTATGTTGTTCAAAAGTGATGGTTGAAAGCCCGCGCTCCTGCATCAAAGCAGCAACGGTCAAACCGCCAATGCCAGCACCGATTACAATAAGGTCGTGTTGCGTCATGGAAGTTGAGATAGTTCTGATTCCAAAATTACATCGCAAGCTTGAGAGCTTAAAACCAATTCTCACCCTTCGTAGATGAATTGGTTAGCCTTTGAGGCAATAGAATAAATGTAGATTTAATTAGTAACTCTGCGTAAATCTTCATAGTTTGTTCACATGTAGTATGAAATCACCAGTGCAGTGAATCGACGATAAACGAAAGGGGCTTTTCAAATGTTAATACTCGTGAACATCGAAAAGAAGAAAAAGCAAGCGGAATCAAAAACAGCCGCAAAATCCAAGTCTGATATGGCAAATAAAAACTCTTCTGAAACTATGCCCAGCGTAAAATCTTCGCCAAAGTCAAAAGAGCAAAAAAAGAAAACAGAAGCGGCAAAAGTTGGTTCAGCCAAAACAGTTGAGCAAAAACGCGAACAACCGTCCAATCCTGTGAAAGTGCCTCACAAAGCACAGGCGGAAGAAGAAGTTGATTACGAAAAGATAGAGGCGTTTTCTGATGAAGAACTCTCAGCAGCAGAGCAATACGCTCAAGAAAAAGCATCAAGCAAACTCACACGCTCTGAAATTGAGCGGCAGATGGATTTCAAAAACGAGGCAATGATTCACATCGACGCGCTCTACAACTATGCGGTGAGAATGACAGGCGACCCCGAAGACGCCAACGACCTCGTTCAAGAAACCTACATGAAAGCCTATCGCTTCTTCGACTCCTTTGAGAAAGGAACGAACTGCAAAGCATGGCTGTTCAGAATTCTCAAGAACAGTTACATCAATCGCTATCGCAAGGAGTCCAAAGAACCCGACAAAGTTGACTACGACGATATTAAAGACTTCTATCACACGGTTAAGCATAGCTCGCTCGACTCCAACGATATGCAAGAGAAGTGGTATGGAGAGTTGTTAGATGATGAAGTTTCACAAGCACTTGACAGCCTGCCTGAAGATTTCCGAGAGGTTGTTCAACTTTGCGACATCGAAGGATTTACTTATGAAGAAATTGCCAACATGGTCGATTGCCCAATTGGAACAGTTCGCTCTCGCTTGCACAGAGGGAGAAAAATTTTAAGAGAGAAACTACTTGAATATGCCCGATATCACGGCTACAAGCCCAACCCAGAAGAATGGAGGGATTAAGGTAAAAGTGTTCCAAGCTTTTGGAACAGTAGTCTTTTTCCTAACGCTAAACAGATGGGAGTTTCAAGCGTGACTTGCAAAGAAGCTCAAGCACTAATTTCAGCCGCAGTCGACGGCGAACTCGACGACGCAACGATGCGTGAGTTCCTTGAAGCGATTGAAAAGTGCGACCATTGCCGCGCTGAATATGAAGCAGAATTGCAGACAAAGAGGCTACTTCGTGAAAAACTCAAAAGATTCAAAGCGCCTCAAAGCCTTGTCGATGCAATTACTCGCCAAACTATTGGAAGAGAGAACCCCTCTACAACACAATTCAGCGCCTTAACCGCTCAACAAAACACTGCTGAACTGCCCAGCAAAAACATAGAAAGCTGGAAGAGAGCCTTTCTCGAAGCCATTTACATCAATCCGAATGCTAACAGCAAATCGCATCCGATTTTCGCCGTAGCGCTAGGGATTTGCGTTCTGGCAATGCTCATCTTTGCAAGTTTTGTGCGCGAACAACGAAATGTCTTTGATGCACCTTCATACCTTGAAGCAAGCGCGAAATCAAACATCTTCGATGCCACAGTGCGCCTATTTTTTGAAGCCAAAAGCCCTGATATTAAAACCAAAGACGCCAGTGTGATTGCTAACCATATCGAGAAAGTGTTTGGCGTCCCGCCAGTGATTCCCATCGTTCGTCCGTTTCAACCAAACTCGGCGCGCGTTACTGCGCTCGGCTCAGCAGACATTGGCGAAGTGCGATTTGTGCACGAAAAAGACCCAAAAACTATTGTCGCTATCTACATTGCTCGCGAACACGACATCCTTAAAAACGCTAACATTGACGCTGATGTCGAGCGATATATCTCCGAAAATGGACGCAATTTTTACAGCAAAACCTGCCCAAGTGGAAATCAAGTCGTAATTTGGAAATGGGGTGAAATGATTTATTCAGCAACCACCAACAATCCTGAAATCAATTTGCTCTCCAGCATCTCAAACCCTCACTGGGTGAACTGACATGCCAATGGCATCTCGTTGGATTTGCGTAGATTGGCGCCGGCTCATCAACGCATTTGCATGAACTAATGTTGACTGTCAAATTTCTTCGCCTTCACCCCGACGCGCAACTGCCAAAATATGCGACTGAACACGCAGCAGGACTCGACCTTCACGCCTGCAACGACGAGGAAATTGTCGTCCAACCCCAAGCCGTCGCCTTGATTCCGACTGGCTTTGCGATTGAACTGCCCATCGGCTACGAAGCCCAACTGCGACCGCGTAGCGGACTTGCGCTCAAATACGCGATTTCTCTTCCTAACACACCTGGAACTATCGACGCTGACTACCGAGGCGAAGTCAAAGTTATTCTTATCAACCATGGCAAAGAGCCGTTCACGGTTAAAAAAGGCGATAGAATCGCGCAAATGGTGATTGCAAAATATGAACGCGCGGCTTTTGTTGAAGCCAACTCACTTTCCGACACTGAGCGCGGGACCGGCGGATTCGGGCATACAGGCGTCGGCACAGTTTAGTCGCCATAAAAAATGCCGATTTTCTCATCCATCACTCAAATATCAGCCGCTTGCACAGAACATCTCTCGTCTTGAACATTCAATAGGGCTTTGAGCAGGCCAGAAGGGAGAAGCGCGACTGCAAACAATCATCATTGCGCCGTGAACGAAAGATGTTTTCAAGAGGCGTGCAACCAACTCGATGTGCCGCTTTTGGTGTTGTGAAAATTTTCAAACCGCATCAATTCCTGCGCTCAAAACCACATGAGCGAGAAAGGCGCATTAAACTAAGATGACTTAGATATCGACTCAGAGTGTGCCTGAAAAGTATAGTTCGGGTTGAGATCGCGAATCATCAAGTCTTCAACCGGCTTGCCGCCGATAAGATGCTCTTGCAAAACACGCTCGGCATCGGCTTCTGTGAGCAATCGATACCAGATGCCGTCAGGATAAACAACCGTTACAGGAGAGTAGGAACAGCCATCTAAACAGCCCGACTTGTTAGCGCGAATGTCTTTATGCAAGCCTAATTCTTTGAGGCGAGATTTCAGATACTTCTGTATTTTTTCAGGTTCGTGTTGCGCACAACTCGAGAGATTTGTGCAAATGAAAGCGTGATGTTTGTAACGCATTGTAACGAATAATTACGGGTTTTGTAGGCTTACAAAGAAAAGAAAATTTTTCGTCTCAAAATAACATTTGCGCCATGACCGTGTCAATCGAACTGAAACACATTTCCAAGCGGTTTGGGAACTTCTATGCTAATCAAGACATTTCGCTGACGGTTGAAAAAGGCACGATTCACGCAATTGTTGGCGAAAACGGCGCGGGCAAATCAACCTTGATGAAAATCCTTTACGGCTTGTATGAACCGACATCGGGCGAAATTTACATCAAGGGCAAGCGCGCACACCTCACTTCACCTACTGACGCCATCCGCTTGGGGATTGGAATGGTGCATCAACACTTTATGCTTGTGCCAACCTTAACCGTCGCTGAAAACATCATTCTCGGCGAAGAGCCGACCAATCACGGCATTATCGATTTCGACAAAGTTCACAACGAGCTAAAAGCCTTATCGGAAAAATTCGGACTTGCGATTTCGCCTGATGCGCTCGTCAGCACGCTTTCCGTTGGCGAAGAGCAGCGGGTAGAAATTTTGAAGGTGCTCTATCGCAAAGCCGATATTTTAATTTTAGACGAGCCTACCGCTGTGCTCACGCCGATTGAGACCGAACAACTGTTTCAAACTCTGCGCTCGCTTGCTCAAAGCGGCAAAACGATTCTCATCATCACGCATAAACTTGATGAAGTCTTAGCGATTTCAAATCGCGTGAGCGTGATGCGTCAGGGCAAACTTGTGGCGACAATGCAAACCAAAGAGACGACAAAAGAAGCCCTTGCACGTGCAATGGTTGGGCGTGAGGTGCTGCTCTCTGTTCCAAAGACGCCTTGCCACGAAAAGGACGTTGTGCTCTCGGTGCGCAACTTGTGCTACACTAATTCGCGCGGTGTGAAGGTGCTCAACAACCTTTCTTTTGAAATCAAAGCGGGCGAAATCTATGGCATTGCAGGGGTTGAGGGCAATGGGCAATCCGAACTGCTCAAAGCCTTGTGGGGAATGCAAGATGAAGGCGATATGCTCACAGGTGAAATTAAATTTGGCAACATCAACTTGCTGGGAAAATCGCCGCGCGAAATTGCTTCGCTTGGCATCTCGCATATTCCCGAAGACCGACTGCGATACGGCGTGATTAAGGATTATTCTATCTCCAACAACTTAATTTTTGGGCGACATCGTGAGCCGACCTTCGCTGCACGAATTGGCTTCAAGTGGAATGAACTGGCGCGATACGCACTGGATATGGCAACGCTCTTCGATGTGCGCTCAGCGTGGCAAAACGGTGAGCGAAGTAAACTGACCGACGCAAAAATTGGAAGCCTTTCAGGCGGCAATCAACAAAAACTCGTCTCGGCACGCGAACTTGGGCGACCGCAACTAAGACTGCTGATTTTGGCGCAACCCACGCGTGGCGTCGACATCGGCGCAATCGAGTTCATTCACCGCAAAATTATTGAAACGCGTGATAAGGGCATTGCCATTCTGCTCATTTCTGCTGAACTCGATGAAGTGCTCTCGCTTTCCGATAGAATCGGCTGTCTTTACAAAGGCACAATTCGCAAAGAGTTTTCTAAACAAGAAGTCTTACAAGGCAAAGAACAGCCAAAGGAGTTTGAAAAAGAAATCGGCGTATTCATCACATAATAGCATCAAATTCATGAAAGAGATTCTAATTGCGGAAATCAAAAAAGCCCTTGCAGAAGTTGGCGCAGAGCCAACGCGCGAAATTCTCATTGAAAAACCTAACGATGAAAAGTTCGGCGACGCTTCGAGCAATGTTGCCATGACGCTTGCCAAGGAGCTCAAGAAAAACCCACGTCAAATTGCACAAGAATTGGTCTCAAAGTTCAGGTTCAATCCTGAGCATATTGAGCGGGTAGATGTCGCAGGCGCAGGGTTCATCAACTTCTACTTTTCAAAATCGCTCTTGCAACAGAGCGTTGCGCAGATTTTGGCGCAAGGGGAGCAATTTGGAAAATCGAGCGTTGGGGTAGGTAAAAAAGCCATTGTGGAATATGTGAGTGCTAATCCAACCGGACCGCTGACTGTTGGGCGCGGACGTGGCGCGGTGCTCGGAGACTGCATCGCAAACTTGCTCGAGGCACAAGGCTACAGCGTAACGCGAGAGTATTACTTCAACAATGCTGGCAGGCAAATGCGCATTCTTGCTGATTCTGTTCGACTGCGCTACTGCGAGCGGTGCGGCAAATCAATTGCTTTCCCTGACGATTACTATCAAGGCGACTACATCAAGGATATTGCCGAAAAAATTTTCGCTGAAAAAGGCGACTTGCTCAAAGACGAAACGGACTTGTCGTTCTTCAAAGAGTTTGCCGAAGCGGAAATTTTCGCGAGCATCAAGCGAACACTCTTGCGGCTCGGCATTCGGCACGATTCGTTCTTCAACGAAAATTCGCTCTATGAAAAAATGGAGAGCGGAAAGAGCCGCAACGAGCAAGTGCTCGAACTGCTGGAACAAAAAGGATTCATTGAGCGCAAAGACGGCGCGGTCTGGTTCAAGACATCGCTCTTGGGCAAAAAGAAAGTCGAGAACGGCAAGGAAATTCCGGTCGATACGGTGTTGGTGAAATCGAACGGCGAGCCGAGCTATCGCCTGCCCGATATTGCTTA
This sequence comes from Chloroherpetonaceae bacterium, assembly GCA_046292465.1. Classification (GTDB taxonomy): domain Bacteria; phylum Bacteroidota; class Chlorobiia; order Chlorobiales; family Thermochlorobacteraceae; genus JANWWM01. The sequence goes on along the minus strand of JBKBRB010000006.1, from coordinate 110,187 downwards.
TCACACCACGAAATACGCACGCGGATTCGATTTAATCGTGAATGTGTTTGGTGCTGACCACATCGACGAATACCCTGATGTGATTCACGCGCTTGATGTGTTGGGGTTTGATACATCGCGCATTAAAGTTGCCATCAATCAATTTGTAACCACAACCATTAACGGGGAGCAGGTCAAAATGTCAACACGCAAAGGCAACGCCGACACGCTCGACGCGCTCATTGATGAAGTCGGTGCCGACGCCACGCGCTTCTTTTTCGTCATGCGCGCCAAAGAAACGCACCTGAACTTTGATTTGGAACTTGCCAAAAAGCAATCGAGCGATAACCCTGTGTTCTATCTGCAATATGCGCATGCGCGAATCTGTGGAATTATTCGTGTTGCCGAAGAAAAAGCGATGCTCAACGCCGAAGCCATTCCGACAGACTTTGTGAAAGTGTTGAATGCCAAAGAAGAATTAGATTTAGCCAAAGAACTGATGCGATTTCCTGACGCAGTAAGTTACGCGGCAACTGCACTCGAGCCGCAAAAAATGATTACGTATTTGAACGGCGTGGCAGAACTTTTCCACAAGTTTTATCAAGAGTGCCGAATTGTGGGAGAAGAAGAGTCGGTAATGAAATCGCGCTTGTTGCTTGCACTGGCGACGCGCCAAGTCTTGCGCAATGGCTTCAAGACGCTCGGCATTTCCGCACCTGAACGAATGTGATAGCGGCAATAATGCGTATATTCCTGCTTATTATTTCTGCCTGATTTAACCATTTCAAAGCATGCAAAGAGAAAGAATTGTTCCAATCAATGTCGAGGACGAAATGCGCGATTCGTTCATCGATTATTCCATGTCGGTTATTGTCAGTCGCGCTTTGCCTGATGTTCGTGATGGCTTAAAGCCTGTGCATCGGCGCGTATTGTTCGGCATGTCGGAACTTGGATTGCAGGCAGGGCGACCCTACAAAAAGTCGGCGCGCGTGGTTGGCGAAGTGCTCGGAAAATATCACCCGCATGGCGACAGCGCAGTGTATGATACAATTGTGCGATTGGTTCAAGATTTCTCAATGCGCTATCCGCTCATTGACGGACAAGGCAACTTCGGCTCAATTGATGGTGACGCGCCTGCTGCAATGCGCTACACCGAAGTGCGTATGACGCGCATTGCTGCCGAAATGCTCCGCGATATCGATAAAAACACCGTTGAGTTCCAGCCAAACTTCGACGACAGTCTGGAAGAGCCATCTGTGTTGCCATCGGCAATGCCGAACTTACTCGTTAATGGTTCAACGGGCATTGCAGTCGGCATGGCAACCAACATTCCGCCACACAATCTCTCGGAAGTCATTGACGGCATAATCGCCTACATTGACAATCGCGACATTACGATTGACGAGTTGATGAAGTACATCAAAGCCCCTGATTTTCCAACGGGCGGAATTATCTATGGCTACGACGGCGTCAAGGAAGCTTACCTAACCGGGCGTGGCAAAATCGTTATTCGTGCAAAGGTGAACATCGAGACCAACGAAAAAACCGAACGAGAATCAATTATCGTAACAGAACTGCCGTATCAAATCAATAAAGCACGCTTGCAGGAAAAAATTGCCGAACTTGTCAATGAGAAAAAAATTGAAGGCATTGTTGATGTGCGCGATGAAAGCGACCGCGACGGCATGCGGCTTGTGATTATGCTCAAGCGCGACGCCGTTACGCAAGTAGTTTTGAACAACCTCTTCAAGCACACGCAAATGCAAGAAACCTTCGGCGTGATTATGCTTGCGCTCGTTGACGGTCAGCCGCGCGTGCTCAACCTCAAAGAGATGATTCACTATTATGTGAAACATCGCCACGACATCGTAATTCGACGCACGAAGTTCGACCTTGCCGAAGCCGAAAAGCGCGCACACATCTTGGAAGGCTTGAAAATCGCGCTCGATAACCTCGATGCCATCATCAAACTCATTCGCACCTCCAAAGACGGCGACGAAGCACGCGAAGGCTTAATGACGAAATTCAAACTCTCTGAAATTCAAGCCAAAGCCATTCTCGACATGCGCTTGCAACGGCTCACAGGCTTGGAACGCCAAAAAATCGAAGACGAATATCGCGACGTCATCAAACTTATCGAGCAACTCAACGCAATTCTCTCGAGCGAGAAACTGCAATACAAACTCATCAAAGATGAACTAAAACAAGTGAAAAAAGAATTCGGCGACGAGCGACGCACCGAAATCGTCATGAAAGCCGAAGACTTCAAAGTTGAGGACATGATTAAAAACGAGGACGTTGTGATTACCATTACGCACAACGGCTTCATCAAGCGCACAACGCTCGACACCTACAAACGACAAGGTCGTGGCGGCAAGGGCATTGCCGGTGCCGCAACCAAAGACGGCGACTTCGTCGAGCACATGTTTATTGCCTCAACGCATCAATACATTCTTTTCTTCACGAGCAAAGGCAAGTGCTATTGGCTAAAGGTCTATGAAATTCCCGAAGGCGGCAGAAACACGCGCGGTCGCTCGCTGAACAACCTCATCGAGTTTGAATCGGGCGAAACCATTCGCGCCTACATCAATGTCAAGGAATTCAGTGAGTCGCAATTTGTTTTAATGGCGACGAAGAACGGCACAATTAAGAAAACGCCGCTCTCTGAATACGCCAACCCGCGCAAAACTGGCATTATTGCAATTAACATCGAGCAAGGTGATGAACTCATTGGCGCAACGCTCACCGACGGCGAACATCAAATAATTTTAGCGAAAAACTCCGGCTACGCTGTCCGATTCCACGAGCGCGATGTGAGACCAATGGGACGAAGCGCGACCGGCGTCAAAGGTGCAGAAGTAGATAAGGAAGAATCGGTCGTCTCGCTCGTTACAACGCGCCACACCGATGTAACCCTGCTCACCGTTACCGACTTGGGCTACGGCAAGCGCAGTGAGTTGGAAGAATATCGAATGACCAAGCGTGGCGCGGCAGGCGTTATTACGCTTAAATCTAACGAAAAGGTCGGAAAACTTGTCGCCATGCTCGAAGTCAAAGACTCGGACGACCTGATGATTATCACTTCGAATGGCATCGTTAATCGCCAACATGTTGAAGATATTCGCGTGATGGGCAGAGCCACATCGGGCGTGCGACTCATTCGCTTGGAAGAAGGCGACAGGGTGAGTGCTGTCGCGCGCGTGCCGAAAGAAGAAAGTGATGAATCGTCAGAGAAGAAAGAGGAGTGATAACTTCAATCGCGATACGAACGGGAAGAATACATCGTGCTGTCCGTATCGCTTTACGGCTCGGCTTAACTGATTTTCTCTATGCAACATCTTCCCATCGCCGCGCAAAAGCGCATTGCACTCGTTGCACACGACAACCGCAAAAGCGAAATGCTTGACTGGGTGCGCGAGCATAAAGCTACGCTCGAGCGTCATTACCTTTCTGCCACAGGCACAACAGGCATGCTCATCGAGCGTGAGATTGGCTTGCCGGTTATGAAGTTCAAAAGCGGACCACTCGGTGGCGACCAACAAATCGGCGCGAAAATCGCCGAAGGCGAACTCGACTGCTTGCTCTTCTTTTGGGACCCGCTCGAGCCACAACCACATGACCCTGATGTCAAAGCCCTCATTCGCTTAGCAACCTTGTGGAACATTCCCGTTGCGTGCAATCGCGCCACAGCCGATTTCATCATCTCTTCGCCGCTGATGCAATCCGAATACACCCGCCGCATTTTAGGCTTCGAAGACTATCTGAATCGGTTTGACACCAAAAGCCGCGCGTGATAAGATGTCAAAAGTATGATGAACGAAAACAGTAGAGACAAAGTGAAGTATATTGAAAGTTTATATGCAGAAAAGTAAGTTTCTATCTGTTTTGTGAAAAATAGTTGTGGTAATATTCTCGGAGTATCACATGTGTTTTATGAAAGAAATGCCAATTAAGAATATCTGATATACTTGATTTGTATAAAATTCAAGGGGTTATAGTGAACATATCTATGCAAAAAGTAGAAAAAGACGAGAACTACAAGAAGTTAGTATTCCCTCTAAAAAAGCAATTAGACTTGAAAGAAAAGAATATTTTAGAGGTATTTTTTCAAAAATTTCCAGAAAAAGAGTTAAGTTATGACCTATCTAATGAACAACTAATAATATTTCTCAATGCAGTAGATATTAAAGTTTTTCAGAATGAAGTAGATAATATTAAGTCTAATAACTCTTCGGGTGTGGTGTTTGAGTTACTTTCGGATATTTTGAAGCAAATAGATACAATAAAAAGTTATGGATTTAAGAACAATAAGCGTCTGTATATTGGATACAATAAAGAGCGCAAAGTAAAAGACAGGAAAGAAAAAGAAGTAAACCGTAATCAATTTTACTATGCAAATAATGATGGGTTTTCTCAAAAAAATAATCCGTTACCAATTGAGTTTGAGAACAAGATAATATGTGCTGATAGTCTTGAAGTTTTAAGGAAACTACCTGATAATTGTATAGATTTAATTTTTACCTCGCCTCCATATAACTTTGGACTTAACTACAAAACGAATGAAGATACACAACACTGGGAGACATATTTTTCAAAGTTATTTGAAATATTCAACGAATGTATTAGAGTCTTAAAATATGGCGGAAGAATAGCTGTAAATATTCAACCTCTTTTTTCTGACTACATTCCAAGCCATCATATTATAAGTAACTACTTCATGTCAAGAAAAATGATTTGGAAAGGTGAAATACTATGGGAAAAAAATAATTACAACTGTAAGTATACTGCATGGGGAAGTTGGAAAAGCCCGAGTAATCCGTATTTGAAATATACTTGGGAATTTATTGAAATATTTGCAAAAGGGACTATAAAAAAAGAAGGTAAGAGCGATGATGCTGATATTTCAGCAGATGAATTTAAAAAATGGGTCGTTGCAAAATGGTCGATTGCGCCCGAAAGAGACATGAAAAAATACAATCACCCAGCGATGTTTCCTGAAGAGTTAGCATTAAGAATAATAAAACTGTTCAGTTTTAAAAATGATATAATTCTTGACCCTTTTAATGGTTCGGGAACAACGACATTTGTTTCTAAAATACTCAATAGAAAATACTTAGGAATTGATATATCAAAAGAGTATTGTACTATTGCAGAAGAAAGAATATCAGAAATACTTCTTTAAGAATTTGTTATGCCATATTCAGTAGATGAAATAATAAAAGCCTACGAAATTTTAGTAAAAGGAATTGAAGCAGATGCAAAAGATGACGACGAAAGAGCATTTGGAGGTGTTATTCGTGCTGGCAAAGGAAAATTAGTGGAAAGTATTGCGCGCCACATGGTAGAAATTGCATGGCACAATATTGGTGGTGAATCAGAACGATTGTCTTTTGAGAAGGAAGTATTTAAAGTTCCGATAAACAAATCATACATAGAAAGGCTAAAGCAAAAAGAAGTGAAAGAGTTTATCTATAAAAATATTTCTGATTATTACTACGGATTGAAAACTGATATTCACGTGTCTATTGATAACAAAATGATTATGGGAATTGAGTGTAAAGCATACACAGAAAATGCTATGTTAAAAAGAATAATGGTAGATTTTACTCTTCTCAAAAGTGTTGTCCCAAACTTGAAATGCGTATTGATTCAACTTGAAAGTCAGTTGACGGGCGATTTTTCTGAACCAAAAAAGAAAATAATATATGGGAGCTATTCATCTCACACGATTATGTCTTATTTTGATGTAGATCTAAACATCATAACCCTTCTCGAGGGTGAAAGAAAAGTAGATAAACCAATTCATAACTCAAATTACTACAAAGAATTGAAAAAAAAAGATATTACAAAAAGGCATTAATACAATTTCGGATTTACTAAAACAGCATAAATAGCACAAGGGCATTCTTGCGCTTCATCCGTGAAGAGACCGATTTTTTAAGATTGAAGAAAGGAAATGATTTAAGAAGATTTTATCTGATGTATCACACAACATGCAACATGAAATTCGGATAAGGCTACTCCTGTCCTTTAAGTTGATTTTTTGGCAACATTCCCGTTGCGTGCAATCGCGCCACAGCCGATTTCATCATCTCTTCGCCGCTGATGCAATCCGAATACACCCGCCGCATTTTAGGCTTCGAAGACTATCTGAATCGGTTTGGGTTGAAAAATTCAACCTAACGAGAGCAAATTCCTTAGTTGAAAAAAAGAAGAATTTATGATAACTTGGCGTTTCGTTTTGGAAAAATTATTGTGAAAGGTTATGTCGAGCCTACTTGTGGGGGTCAAGAATCCTGCGCTGACTTCCGTTTGGACACCTGTGTTGGAACTGATTGAAAACGCAACACGCATTGTGCTTTCAACCCATGAAAATTCGGATGGTGACGGCTTGGGCAGTGAGGTGGCAATGGTTTCCGTCTTGCGCCAATTAGGCAAAGAGGTTTGTATCATCAACCCGACGAGCATTCCGAAAAATTATCAATTCCTGCCATATCTATCCGATGTGCTGATTTTTCAAGAAGATTCAGTCGAGCATCGAGGGCGGTTGGAGCAAGCCGATTTGTTCATACTTCTTGATACGAACCATATTGGCAGAACACGCGCGATGAAGCCAATTGTTTTAGAGCTGCAGAAGCAAGGTCAAAAAGTGGTGTGCATCGACCATCATCTTTACCCAGAAGACTTTGCCGACGCAATGGTGTGCTTTTCAGATGCATGCGCAACGGGCGAACTGACATATGAACTCATCAAAGCAATGGAAGAACGATATGGCAAAACGCTGATTGATAAAAATGTGGCTACAGGACTTTACACCGCCATTATGACCGACACCGCCTCGTTCAAACTGCCAAAGACAACGCCGCACGTTCACCGCATTGTTGCTGAACTTTTGGAGACGGGCATTTCGCCGATGGAAATTTACGAGAAAATTTACAACACACTGACCGAAAACATACTCAAACTTATCGGCTATGGCATCAGAAGCATCAAGCTCTTGGAGAAAAATCGTCTCGCATATATGCTCATCACGCAAGCGATGTTAAACGAAACAGAGACAAGTTTGACCGACACTGAACGCCTCTTGGACTACATGGTTGGCATACCCACCACACGCATTAGTCTCTTGCTTATCGAGCTGCCAGATGGACACACCAAAGTGAGCATGCGCTCTCGTGGCGATTTAGCCGTCAATGAAATTGCGATGCAATACGGTGGAGGCGGGCACAAAAATGCTGCGGGCTGCATCATGCCTTTTCCACTTCAAGAAGCTATTGAGAAACTGACGGTTATTTCAATCAACTTGCTACGAAACAGTCATAACCATTAAACCTAATTTTCAAACCAAACCTATCACAATGAAAGTCTCTGTATCCAAAGCCGAACCCAATACGCTCGCGCTCGAGGCGATTGGTTTTTTTGTTCCGAGAGCATCAAAAGAAAAAAGTTTAACCGCTCTCAATGCAATGGCGGGCGTTGTTACCGCAGGGCTCAATGGTGATTTCAAAGCCGAAGAAGGAGAGGTGCTTGTCCTTTACCCGCAAAAGGAAAACTTCAATGCAAAGCGCGTTTTTGTTTTGGGGGTAGGACAGAAATTTTCACTCGACGCCGTGCGCAAAAGCGCATCTTCAATGGCGACAAAAGTCAGAGAAATGAAACTTCCAAAAGTTGGCATTAACCTGACAGAAATCAGTGCAATCGCCAGCGAAATGCAAGAAGAAGAATCTTACATTGCACAAGCGGTGGTTGAGGGATTTGAACTTGGGCTTTACGACTACAATAAACTCAAAACCGACCGTGTTCAAGCACTGAAAGATAAAAAGCACAAAAGCGAACCGAAGTTTGAATTCAAAGAACTCGTGTTGATTACAAGTGTCTCTTCATTGAAGGCTGTTGAAAGTGGCGCGAAGGTCGGCGAAGTGATTGGCTCGGCACAATCTATGGTGCGCGACCTTATCAATTCGCCGAGCAACTACATGACCGCAACCGATCTTGCCAATGCGGCAAAAGCATCAGGCAAAAAATACGGCTACAAAGTAACCGTGTTTAACAAAAAGAAAATTCAGCAACTCAAAATGGGCGGATTGCTCGGTGTCAATCAAGGAAGCAGTGAGCCGCCAACATTTTCAATTCTCGATTACACGCCCGAAGGCAAGCCTAAGGCGACAATTGCCCTCGTCGGTAAGGGGGTGACGTTTGACACAGGTGGTATTTCGCTCAAACCGTCAGAAAATCTGGCTGATATGAAGTCCGATATGTCGGGCGCAGCCGGTGTGATTGGAGCAGTAGAAATTGCAGCACGGCTTAAACTTCCGATACGCGTGATTGGATTTATTCCTGCAACTGACAATAAGCCCAGTGGCACAGCACAAAACCCTGGCGATGTTCTGACAACCTACTCTGGCATTACCGTTGAAGTCGATAACACTGACGCTGAAGGAAGGCTCATTTTAGCCGATGCGCTCACATATGCGAAAGAAGAATACGCTCCTGACGTTATTATCGACCTTGCCACGCTCACCGGCGCATGTGTGATTGCACTGGGCTATCAAGCAGCAGGGCTTTTCACCAATAACGACGACCTTGCTGAGAAACTTTCAAAGGCAGGAATGCGCTCCGGCGAAAAAGTATGGCGAATGCCGCTGTGGGACGATTACGACAAGCAAATCAAATCTGAAGTCGCTGACGTCAAAAACACGGGCGGTAGAGGTGCAGGTGCGGTTACAGCGGCGAAGTTTCTCGAGAAATTTATCGGCGACCACAAAGCATGGGCACACTTGGATATTGCAGGTCCGTCGTTCCCATCGATGGGTTCGAGCAATGCAAAAAGCAGTTCGGGCTTTGGCGTGCGCTTGCTTGCCGAAGTGCTACGCAACTGGAACTGATGCAACAACCACACATCGTTGAAAGGCAACTCGTTTGGGTTGCCTTCTCATTTTTGCAAATGCGTGCTTTTCGTGTAACTTCAAGTTCAAAACAAATCACATTTTCAAAAACATAACTCGGAGAAATTCAATATGGCAATGGACGCCTTAGGCATGGTGGAAACCAAGGGCTTGGTCGGCGCAATCGAAGCAGCAGACGCCATGGTCAAAGCCGCAAAAGTGGAACTCATCGGCAAAGAAGCAATTGGCGGCGGATACGTTACTGTCATGGTTCGTGGCGATGTGGGTGCAGTCAAAGCTGCAACCGACGCAGGTGCTGCGGCGGCGCAACGTGTCGGCGAGTTGGTCTCCGTCCATGTAATTCCTCGCCCACACACCGATGTCGAGAGCATTCTTCCCAAGCGTTCTTAATGCTTCATTGCTTCACATCATAGCTATGCGCGAAGAACTTGCCGTTGGACTCATTGAAACACGAGGGCTGGTTGCTGCAATAGAAGCGTGCGATGCCGCCCTCAAATCTGCCGACGTCAAACTGATTTCGATTGATCGTGTAGATGCAGGCTTGATGACCGTAAAACTTGTTGGTGAAGTGGCTGCGGTCCAGTCGGCTGTTGATGCGGGGCGATTGGCGGCGGCGCGCGTCGGAACGCTCGTAGCAGCGCATGTTATTCCGCGTCCTGATGTCGGCTTACATGATGAACTGATTTACACGGAGGTGCGACCTCGTAAAAAAAAGCAAAACGAATCGCCGTTGCCTACATCATCAACATCAACAACTGCTGTAACCCCTGCTCCGCCCACTTCTTCGCACTCAACGACCGCAACGCCAGCCGCGCCGACGCCCACTTCTGAGGCGTCAGAAGCCAAACCTTCATTGGAGCATCTCGACCGCATGACAGTGCATGAACTTCGCCGCTACGCACGCACCTTGCCAAACTTTCCGATTCAAGGCAGAGAAATTTCCCGTGCCGGAAAGGAAACTTTGCTCAAACTTCTTCGCCAACTCAACGGCTGAATTTTCTCGCAAACCAGTGCAGAAAATCAGGTGTGCCGCAGGTGTGGCAAGCGATTAACCGTTTTGGCTGATTCCTTCTACATCGCGCGTGAAATTGAACAAGTGCAATCTCTACAAAGCGCATATCGAAGTCCAAAAAGTTATTTCGCGCTCCTTGTAAATCATTTAGTTTTGCAATGTTAGTGTGGGTGGAAGTGACGAAGTCAATGTGTGGTTCTTTCAGGATTAGCAATGGAAACAAAACTGACAAAATCGCCTAAGCTCGCCGCGCAATTCTTGCTCAAAGGAGGCGTTGTGGCTTTCCCGACAGAGACCGTTTATGGATTGGGAGCAAGTTTGTTCGATGAAGCACATGTTCAAAAAATTTTTCTTGTCAAAGGTCGCCCGTCCGATAACCCCCTAATTGCGCACGTGGCAAATTTTCACGAGATAGAACTATTAGCCAAAACAATCCCCCGTACTGCAGAGCAACTAATGGAAGTCTTCTTTCCTGGGGCGCTGACAATTATTCTTCCCAAAAGCAAGTATGTGCCTGAAATTGTAAGTGCAGGTTTAGACACCATCGGCATTCGAATGCCATCGCTCAAACTGACGCAAATGTTTCTCAAAGAGTGTGGCACGCCTGTTGCCGCACCATCGGCGAATCTTTCGGGCAAGCCAAGTTCAACCTCGTGGAAAGCAGTTCAGGAAGATTTTGACGGAAAAATCGAGTGCATTTTGAAAGGTGATGAAAGCGAGTTCGGACTTGAATCCACAGTTGTCGACTGTTCCGTTACGCATCCAGTTGTCTTGCGCACCGGCGCGATTTCAATCGAGGAACTCCAACGCGTTGTGCCAGAAACGCGCCTTGGCATAAGCGACTTGCACCACACGCCGAAAAGCCCCGGCATGAAATATCGCCACTACGCGCCCGAAGCAACGGTGAAACTCATCAATGACTTTTCCAATGTAGATTATGCGCACGCGTTCATCGGCATAAGCCAACCACCAAAACCCTTCGCGCATCAAAAAATTTGTAAAGGACTCAGCGACTATGCGCGCTCGCTCTATGCGTTCTTCCGAGAGTGCGACGCTCACGGCTTGAAAACAATCTATTGCCAAAGCGTCCCCAAACAAGGCATCGGCTTAGCATTGATGGATAGGATTGAAAAAGCCTCAAAAAAGTGAGTTTTCTTGTTGGAATAATTCAAGTAACTACAATGTCGGAAAATTGCCGATGGGTGCGCTCGTGCAGTTCTTTCACGTCAAAATCTTTAATGCGTTCATACATCAAGTTTGCAAGCAAATCGAGTTGAACGAAGTCGCCTGCGGCAATGTCGCGCTCGATAAGCGTGCCTAAAAACACCATTTGTTCGGGCGAGAGCGAATCCAAAAATTTGTCGAGATTGGCTTTGTAAGATACCTGAGGCATAGCGAAATAATTTGATGTTGAATTGACGCTGATAGCAACACAAACATGCAAATGTTATGCACTGGCAATGTTCATCGTTTTCGGAACTGACCCCGAAAGCCCTCTATGAGATTCTCAAAGCCCGCGCCGAAGTCTTCGTCGTCGAACAGCAATGTGCGTATTTGGATATGGACGGCATTGATGAGCATTCACATCACCTTATGTTGCAGAGCGAACATGGCAAAATTCTCGCCTATTCACGACTTGTGCCGCCAAATGTCAAATTTCAAGAGCCGTCTATCGGACGCGTTCTAACCACGCAAGCCGCACGCGGAAAAGGCTTCGGACGACGCCTCGTGCAAGAGAGCATTGCAAGAATAACGGCGCTCTATCCCACCCTCCCAATCCGAATCAGTGCCCAAGCCTACCTTGAAAAGTTCTACAACGACTTCGGCTTCGTGCGCGTCTCTAACAACTACGACGAAGACGGTATCCCGCATCTTGAAATGCTTCGTCCAAACAAACACTGAACGCACCGCAGAAACGTTCAACTACCTCAAACCGTTTCGGCGTGTGTCTTAAACTAAAATATCATTAAACGATTTGTAGAACCATGCTGAAACTTACGATTTCTCTCGCCCTGCTTGCCTTGTTTGTTACAACGCCTGCAACCGCGCAAGACACGAAAAAAGAAAAAAAGCAAACAACGCTCATCGGCTACCTGTCCGATTGCATGTGCGGTGAAAGTTTGGAAAGCGTGAAAATGGCGGCTGACCACCCCAAAGAATGCTGCCTTGTGGAAATGTGTGCAAAATCAGGCTACGGCATTTACAGCAACGGCAAATTCATCAAGTTCGACTCAAAAGGAAACGAGAAAGCCAAAGCCTTCCTGACCACGCTCAAAAAAGAAAAGGATTTGAAGGTGAAGGTTAAAGGCAAAATGGAAAACAACGTGTTTATACTTGCCAGCATTGAAGACGCCAAGTAGGCATCACCGAAAAAATGTAAAAGGGACGCCGCAATGCGTCCCTTTTGTTTTCGCGCCGCATGCTTGTGTTTTTTTCTCGTGCATCCCGAGCGAAGCGGGAAATCCGTTCTCAACATCAGCGAGGCGAAAGCAATAGGCGTCGCAAAATCGCACGAAGAGAGAAGTGCTTTTTCATCGTAGGTTTTGTTTGTGATGTGGTAAATGTTTTGTTCATTTGCAAGGCGAAAACAGTATGGTTTGCTTACATTGGTATCAATAAACGATAAAGTTATCTTTTCGTCGTGTTCAACTCAACTACAACCTTCAATACAACAATGATGAAGTATTTTCTTGTTTGTGCATTCCTCCTGTTTTGTGCCGCGTGCGGAACTGCATCTGTAAAAAGCATCAACCTTTCGTGTAAAAAAGAGCCACGCACTTTTACTCGCGAAGCGTCGGAAATTTTAATCAAGAACGAATACAAAATTTTAGAAGCCGACGAAATGACAGGTGCAATCAAGGCATTTCGTAAGGAGTCTGAAATGCTCATGGGTGATAAGCCTATCGTTGTTTCATCAAAAATTTTGGAGACCTCGCTGACGGGCGATTCCATCAAGGTGGTGATTTATTCAGTTGGCAGAGATAACAAAACACCCATACGCTATTGGAACGAACGCTCAACCGATGAATTTGAAAAGACAAGCTACATGCCCGTCTTGAACGCGCTTAAAGATTTGTGCAAATAGTTTTTTTCTTGTAATGCCTTTGGCATAAATTCCCACAATGTGTTCCCTAAAAAGCACAGTTTTCAAAAGTTAAGTGTAGATAGTCTCTATCAACTGTAAACTTCCAAAGCTATGGCAACGGCGGTCAAAAAAAGTCCGGTCAAAAAAAGCAATTCTGATGCAAAATCTGCATTGCACTCGAAGGCGAAGCATGAAGTCAAGACAAATGGACAAGCTTCACAATCTGATGGTGCAATTCGCTCGGTGCTCAAAGAGAAGCGCGTGTTCAAGCCCAGTCCGGCATTTTCAAAAAATGCGCACATCAAATCAATGGCGGAGTATGAAAGGCTCTATGCATTTGCCGAGAAGAATCCTGAGAAGTATTGGGCAGGCGTTGCAGAAAATTTTCACTGGTTTAAGAAGTGGCGAAAAGTGTTGGAATGGAAATTGCCCTACGCAAAATGGTTTGTCGGCGGTCAAACAAACATTTGCTACAATGCACTCGATCGGCATTTGAACACATGGCGTAAGAACAAAGCAGCAATTATCTGGGAAGGCGAGCCGGGTGACCAACGCGTTCTGACCTACATGCAGCTGCATCGTGAGGTTTCAAAACTTGCTAACGCGCTTAAAAAGCGCGGCATTAAAAAAGGCGACCGTGTGGCGATTTATATGGGCATGACGCCTGAACTTGTGATGGCCGTGCTCGCCTGTGCGCGTATTGGGGCAGTGCACAGCGTTATTTTTGGCGGTTTTTCGGCACAAGCCGTTGCTGATAGAATCAACGACGCCCACGCGAAAATGGTCATTACGGCTGATGGTGTGTTCCGAAGAGGAAATGCGTTGAATCTCAAAGCCGTCGTCGATGAAGCCTTGGTCAATACATCGTCTGTCGAGAATGTAATTGTCTATCAGCGCACGAAAGCGCAAGTGCACATGGTCGAGGGGCGTGACCACTGGTGGCATGAACTCATGGATTTGGCTTCTGACGACTGCCCGGCCGAAAAAATGGATTCAGAAGACCCGCTCTTTATCCTTTACACATCAGGCTCAACTGGCAAACCGAAGGGCATTTTACACACGACAGGAGGCTACATGGTGCATGTAGCAAACTCTCATAAGATGGTCTTCGACATCAAAGATGAGGATGTCTATTTCTGCACCGCAGATGTGGGCTGGATTACAGGGCATTCCTACCTTGCTTACGGTCCGCTCATCAACGGCGCAACGGTGTTAATGTATGAAGGTGCGGTTAACTATCCGAACTGGGGACGCTTGTGGGAGATGATTGAACGCCATCGGGTAACGATTCTTTACACGGCACCAACAGCAATTCGCTCGTTCATTCGCGCAGGCGACGAATGGGTAACGAAGCACAATCTTTCTTCTTTACGCTTGCTCGGCACTGTTGGCGAGCCGATTAACCCTGAGGCATGGATGTGGTATTACAATGTGGTTGGAAAAAAGAAATGTCCAATCGTCGATACATGGTGGCAAACGGAGACTGGTGGTATTATGGTCTCGCCCTTGCCAGGCGCAACGCCGCTCAAACCGGGCACAGGCACAAGACCGCTTCCGGGCATTGCGGTTGATGTTGTCCATAAAGATGGCACACCTTGCAAAGCCGATGAAGGCGGGTTCTTGGTTGTCAAGCGCCCGTGGCCCTCAATGCTGCGCACGATTTATGGCGACAATGCGCGATACGAAAAAACCTATTGGTCGGAAATTCCCGGAATGTATTTCACTGGCGATGGCGCACGGCGCGATAAAGACGGCTACATTTGGGTGATGGGACGCGTCGACGATGTTGTCAATGTCTCTGGACACCGATTGGGCACGGCGGAAGTGGAATCGGCACTCGTGGCGCACAGTGCTGTTGCTGAAGCAGCGGTCGTCTCTCGCCCCGATGAAATCAAAGGTAATGCGCTTGTAGCATTCGTGACGCTTAAAGATGGATTCGAGGGCAATCAAACCTTGAAAGAAAGTCTGCGCGAACATGTCGCTAAGGAAATTGGTTCAATTGCTAAACCTGATGAAGTGCGTTTTGCAGCAGCATTGCCTAAAACTCGAAGCGGCAAAATTATGCGCAGGCTTTTGCGCGAATTAGCAACCAACGGTGAAGTCAAAGGCGATGTAACGACCCTTGAAGATTTCAGCGCGCTCGAGAAATTGCGCCAACAAGAAGAGGAGGAATAAAACCCACAAAAAATCACGCGAAGACGATGCACAGGCACTCTTTTGGAGTGCCTGTTACTTTTCATGCCGACCTAAACAGTTGTCGCAAATCCCGCATTTTTCTGTGTAGCGCATCTCGCCGAAGTAATCCAAAATGTAATTGCGTCGACACTTCGTGTAGCGAATGTAATTTTTAATGCTTCGGAATTTTTTTTCGGCAACGCTCTTGCGCCGCTCAAGCGCGCGCCAATCAATCGGCAACTTTTTCGGCAACAAGTTCGGCGCAAGCATTGCAACCGAAACTAACTCGCCTGAATAAAACGCCACCAACCCTGCCTGATGCCAATCACGAAAAACTTGCAACAATGCCGTTGAATCCAATCCTGCTTTGAAAGCAAACTCATCCAGTTCAAATTGCACGTTAGCCGAGAAACACTCATGCCCAAAAGAACGCAATAGTTGCTCAAAGACCTTTTGCTGAAGTTCGTTCCGACTTCGCTCGACCCACTCAACAAGAATCTCACGATGAACCAACACGCGCAATGACTCACGCTCAAATGCGCTGTGCAACCGTTCAAGAATACCTGCCTGCTCCAAAATACCCAACGAAGCATCTAACTTGATTGACCCAAACGATTTGCCTTGTTTTGCCTGTAACGCTTCAAGAAGCTCTTGCCGCAGCACGGTAAGTTGTTGAGTCTGGCTTTTGCCTAATCGCTTTCGGAGTTCGTCGTAGGTCAGTTCAACATCGGCTTTGGTCGGGTAGGATTGTGAGAGAAGATAATCGGCTTTTTCGATATCGCGTGGTGAGTAAAGCAGCACAGCATAACTTTTTTTGCCGTCGCGTCCTGCTCGTCCGGCTTCTTGATAATACGACTCAATCGTTTCAGGCAGTTCGAGATGCACCACTACGCGCACATCAGGTTTATTGACGCCCATGCCAAACGCATTGGTTGCACACACCACACGATATTCATTTTTGAAAAACGCCTCTTGAATGCGCGAACGCTCTTCATCGGAAAGTCCTGCATGGTAGTATGTGGCTTTAATGCTATGTTGTTGGAGAAACGAAGCCGTCTCTTCGGCAAGTTTTCGGCTCATAGTATAAACCATCGCCGCGCCACTAACAGCGTTCAAAATTTGCAGTAGTTTCTGACGCTTGTTTTCCAAAGCGAAAACGGAAAGAGAAAGGTTCGTGCGCTCAAAGCCGCCTACAATAACAGTCGGCGATTGAAGTTTGAGAAAGGTCTGAATGTCGTGAATAACTTCTTCGGTTGCTGTTGCCGTCAAGGCAAGCATGATGGGACGCTTGTTCGGCGAAATCGCCTCAATGCCTTCTGCAATGCGCTGGTAACTTGGACGAAAATCGTAGCCCCATTCAGAAATGCAGTGCGCTTCATCGACAGCGACAAGTGAAATCTCAACACCTTGCATAGCGGAAATAAATGACTTCGTCTCCAAGCGTTCAGGCGCAACAAACAAGACCTTTAACTTCCTTTGATAAATTTCAAGAAATGTGCGCTGAACTGCGCCAAGACTGGTTTGGCTGTTCATCGCCGCAGCAGGATAGCCAATGGCTCTAAGCGAATCGACTTGGTCTTTCATCAAGGCAATCAACGGCGAAATGACAAGCGTCAAGCCCGAAAACATCTGCGCAGGAATTTGATAGCAGAGCGATTTGCCTTGTCCAGTTGGCATAATCGCAAGGGTGTCGTTTCCTTTGAGCAAAGAAAGAATGACTTTTTCTTGTTCGCCTCTGAACGATTCGTATCCGAAAAGATACCGAAGCAATTGTCGCGCACGTGTCAGCAAAGCGTCATCTTCGGCTGTGAGTGAAGTAGGTTTTGGTGTTGTGGTTAGCAAGGCACATCAAAGTTAGAGCAGTTCAAAATCAAACACACAACGCTAACGCATGCGAAAAGCATCGCGTTTTCTACTCATGACGAATTGGGCTATGTTTGCAATAGGTTTAACTTACAAAACCAACTTTCATTTTTCAATCAATGAACGAGCAAACATTGTTTGCACCGAATATCGCGCTCGAGGAATTCTGCTACAACCTGCCCGAAGAGCACATTGCAAAGTTTCCTTTATCGGAACGCGACCAAAGCAAATTGCTCGTTGCTGATGCAACCACAGAAGAAATTTCACATCATCATTTTTATGACCTGCCTACGCTCTTGCCTGAACGCGCTTTGCTCGTTCGCAACAATACCAAAGTGATTGCGGCACGATTGCACTTCGCCAAAACAACAGGCGGATTGGTAGAAGTCCTTTGTCTTGAACCCATCGCGCCAAGCCGCGACCCCGCCATTACACTCAACTCAAAAAACAGTTGCCGATGGAACTGCCTGATTGGCGGACGAAAAATCGCCGTCGGAACAGTGCTTGAACTGCATGGGGTAACGGCAACGGTCATCGATAAAGTCGACGCCGAAGCCGTTGTCGATTTCACTTGGAACAGCAATCAATCGTTCGCCGAAGTGCTTGAAACGATTGGCAAAATTCCAATTCCGCCCTATTTGAAGCGCGAAGCCGAACAAGAAGACCGTTTCCGCTATCAAACGGTTTATGCCGTGTCGCAAGGCTCTGTCGCCGCACCAACGGCGGGGCTTCACTTCACGGAACGCATATTCCAACAATTAACTCACAAGCAAATTGAGATTGCAGACCTCACGCTCCATGTTGGACTTGGCACATTCAAACCAATCGAGAGCACCAGCGTTGCTGAGCACCAAATGCACACCGAGCGAATGGCTGTTCCGCTTTCTACGCTCGAACGCTTGATAGAGCAAGCCACATCGCCGAAACCATGCATCGCTGCCGTTGGCACAACTTCGATGCGCACGCTCGAATCGCTTTACTGGTTCGGCGCGAAACTTTATGCAAATGAACAAGACGCTCTCTCGCGAAACGATATATGGGTTTCGCAATGGGAAGCCTATCGACTATCTGCCGAAACAAAGTTACCTTCGCGTCAAGAAGCATTCAGCGAATTGCTCAAATGGACAAACGAAAAAGGCTTGGAGCAACTGCAAGGCGAAACCGAATTGATGATTGTGCCAAGTTATCCGTTCAAAGTCGTCGATGCTTTGATTACAAACTTTCATCAACCTAAAAGCACGCTCATTTTGCTCGTTGCGGCATTTTTGGGAAACGATTTTTGGCGCAAGGTTTATCAAAGCGCGCTCGAGAACGACTATCGATTTTTGAGTTACGGCGATTCGTCGCTTCTTTGGCGCAACAAACCGAATCAATCAAACCGATAATTCAAAATGATAGGAACGCTACTGCAACCCGATAATCTTGCAAGTTTGCTTAGCCTCACGGTGCTTGAAATCGTGTTGGGGATTGACAACATCATTTTCATTACGATTCTCGTCTCCAAACTTCCGTCGGAAGCACAGCCAAAGGCGCGCGTGATGAGTTTAACAGCCGCGCTAATTTTGCGCTTAGGATTTTTAGCCGCCATCAATTGGATTCTCACATTGGAAGCACCGCTCTTTAGCGTCTTTGCACAAGGCATTAGCGGCAAGGATTTAATTATGCTCGGTGGCGGACTCTTCTTGATGTATAAAGCCGTTACGGAAATTCACTCGAAAATTGAAGGCAACGCAGAAGAAGGAGGTGCGAAAGTTGCGTCAAGTTTTGCAATGGTCATTCTGCAATCTATCGCGCTCAGTTTCATCTTCTCGATTGACTCGATTGTTACGGCGATTGGCTTATCAAAAGAAATTTTGGTAATGGCAATCGCGATTATCGTCTCGACGGGCGTGATGCTTGTGTTCGCAAAGCCAGTCGGCGATTTCATTCACGAACATCCAACCACGAAAATGCTTGGGCTCGCGCTCTTGCTCCTCATTGGCGTTCTGCTCGTTGCCGAAGCCTTCGAGGTGCATGTGCCAAAGGGCTATATGTATTTTGCGATTGCTTTTTCGCTTCTCGTCGAAGTGCTCAACATCAAGATGAAAAAGAAGGCGACCTTACGCGAACGCACGATTCGCCATGCTTCCGATGTAACGAAAACCACGTAGCGGAATATGAACGCCAGTATGAAAATGTTACTTCTTTGCGTCATGCTCTTGCCGCTTAGCACCTTTGTTAGTGCGTTTGCACAAGAGCGCGACACCACCGACCTGCCGCACTTCATGACGCCTGCAGAGCGTGAGATGATGCGCTTCTACAAGCCGCCCGTTTCAGCAGAGGGCATTACGAGCGCGCCAACTTCCCCCATGCGCACCGCCGCAGAATGGGAAAAATGCAAAGGCGTGCTCATCACTTGGCGCAGTTTCCCAACGATTCTTCGGCAAATTGTGATTGCCGCACAGAAAGAAGGCAAAGTTTATATCGTTGCCAATGCAGGCGATACAACCAACATCAAAAACACGATTGTGCAAGGTGGGGGAACGCTTCAAAACTTGGTCTTCATCGTTGCGCCGTCAAACTCAATCTGGTGCAGGGATTATGGACCATGGTCGGTTTATTCCAACGGCGGCGATACACTTCACTTCATTGATTGGATTTACAACCGTCCGCGTCCCAACGACGACCTCATTCCTGTGGCAATGGCAACCGCACTGCAAGTGCCGCTTTTTCAAATGACCACACCGCCAAACGACTTGGTGCACACAGGCGGAAACTTCATGACCGACGGCTTCGGAACAGGCTTTTCGTCGCGTCTTGTGCTCGATGAAAATCCAACCAAAACCGAAGCGCAAATCGATTCGCTGATGCGCCGCTTCATGGGCATTGAGCGATATATCAAAATGCAAAATCTGCCTTACGATGGCATTCATCACATCGATATGCACATGAAGTTGCTCGATGAAGAAACGCTGTTGGTTGGGGAGTATCCGCAAGGCGTCTCTGACGGTCCGCAAATTGAAGCCAACTTGCAATATGTGTTGAACAATTTTCAAACTTGTTACAACCGTCCGTATCGCGTGGTGCGTATTCCAATGCCGCCCGACCAATTCGGACGCTATCCAAGCCAAGGCGGATACTATCGCACCTACACCAATTCGCTCATCATCAACAAAACTGTGATTGTGCCGACCTACGAAGAACGCTTCGACACAACTGCACTGCGCATTTACCGCAGCGCCATGCCCGGCTACACAATTGTGGGAATTAACTGCAATCAAATTATTCCTCAGTCAGGCGCGATTCATTGCATCACGAAAGAAATTGCGGACGATGAGCCAATCGTCATTGCGCATAAACGCTTGCTTGATTCGCCCGACACAGCCTCGCGCCAAGTGGTCGCAAAAATCACATCAAGAACTGGCATTGCCCGCGCAGAACTTTTTTGGACAACTGATACCACACAAGGCTTTCAAATCGTGCCAATGCAAGCCATCGGTGCAGATTCGTTCCGAGCGGAAATTGCATCGCCAACCGTGCGCAACACATCACAGACAATTTTTTATTACATCGCCGCAACTTCAAACAGCAATAAACGCCTCACAAAGCCCCTCACGGCTGAACAAGGCGGCGCATGGAAATTCACCATTCAACCGTCGCTCAACGTGGCGCAACCGACGGCGCAACCGATTGCCTTTTCCCTTTTGCAGAATTATCCGAACCCCTTTAATCCAACAACGATGATCACTTACACGCTTCCCCGTGCAAGCCAAGTGCGGCTCGAGCTCTTTGATGTTTTAGGCAGAAAAATTGCCACGCTTCTCGATGAAAAACAGATGCCGGGAACGCACGCTTATGCGTTCAATGCGGCTCAACACGCGCTTTCGTCAGGCGTCTATTTTTATCGATTAGAGGCAAGCACAAGCGGCGAGCGATTTGTGCAAACGAAGAAGATGATGTTGCTCAAATAAACGTTTGCGTGTTGCGTTTCGTTGGTAGAGATTAGAAGTAACTTTGAAAACCGACTGAAGTATGTGGTCAAAACTTTGAAAGGAAGAAAATGGCAAACGAACAAAATCGAACTGAAGTGCGCAAAATGCCTGATACGGTGCGCACCGCTGGGAGCGACAATGTGCGCGATACCGATATGGGAACAGTGTTAGAAAAGCCAAAAACGACCGTCAAAAAGACGACCGTAACTGGCGGCAAGCGCGTTCCCGATACGGTCCGAACCGCAGGTCAAGACGACGTGATGGCGACGGATAACTAACGACATGGCGTTCTTCGGAACGCCTTTTATTATTTTCCCCTACAAACTTTCTTACATTTCTGTTCTCAAAAAACCATTCACGCATGAAGTGTATCCAAACACCGATTCAAGGCTTGCTTGTGATTGAGCCGAAAGTCTTCGCCGACGCACGCGGCTTTTTTTATGAGAGTTACAACCAAAAAGTCTTTTCAGAGTTTGGAATTACGGCAAACTTCGTTCAGGATAATGTCAGTCGCTCAACGAAGGGTGTTTTGCGCGGGTTGCACTATCAACTTGCACCGTTTGCACAAGCCAAGTTAGTGAGCGTGTCTATAGGTGCGGTCTTTGATGTGGTGGTCGATATTCGCAAAGGCTCGCCGACATTTGGCAAGTGGTTCGGAGTAGAACTCTCGGAAGAAAATAAGCGCATGCTCTATGTGCCTGAAGGATTTGCACATGGCTTTCAAGTGATTTCCGATGTTGCCGAGTTTCGCTATAAAGTTACTAACTTCTACACGCCGTCAGCCGATAGAGGAATTTTGTGGAACGATGCCGCTATCGGAATTGAGTGGCGCGATGTCGGCATAGAGCCGATTTTATCCGATAAAGACCGAAACGCGAAACCGCTCGCCGAAGCGGAAATTAACTTTACCTTTCAACAACTATGAGTAAGAGAATACTTCCAATTCACGACTTTGACCATGTCGAGTTTTACGTCGGCAATGCCAAGCAAGCCGCCTTTTTCTACAAGCAAGCAATGGACTTTGAACTGGTTGCCTATTGCGGTCCTGAAACTGGCACGCGCGACCGCGCTTCCTACGTGATGCAACAAGGCAAAATCCGCTTTGTGCTCACTTCGCCGATGCACTCCGACTCACTTATCGCCGAGCATCTCAAAAAGCATGGCGACGGCGTGCGCGATGTTGCCTTCGAGACCGATGACGCCAAAGCGTGTTATGAACTTGCCCTCGAGCGTGGTGCTACTGGCGTTCAAGAGCCAACCGTTCTCAAAGATGAATACGGCACGGTCGTCAAATCCGCCGTTCAAACTTACGGCGACACGATTCACTCGTTCATCGAGCGCAAAGACTACAAAGGCGTGTTTCTGCCGTCGTTCGCGCCAAAGCCGCATGCGAATGGCTCAACGCGACGCCCAATGCTGGCGGCGATTGACCACATCGTCGGCAATGTCAATTGGAACGAAATGCAAAAATGGGTGAAGTTCTATCACGACGTCTTTGACTTTCATCAATTCCAAAGTTTTGACGACAAAGACATTTCAACGGAATACACTGCCTTGCGCTCGATTGTGGTGGCGAATGAAAGCGAACGCATTAAAATGCCCATCAACGAGCCTGCCGAAGGCAAGAAAAAATCACAGATTGAAGAATACGTCGAGTTCTACGAAAGCGCGGGCGTGCAACATATTGCGATGCTAACCGACGACATCATCTCGACCGTTGCAACCATGCGCGAGCGCGGCGTTGAATTTATTTCCGTTCCTGATGCCTATTACGACATGCTTTCGGAGCGCGTCGGCGCAATCAAAGAAGATATTGCCGCACTCAAAGCACAAAACATTTTGGTCGACAAAGACGACAGCGGCTACATGCTTCAAATTTTTACGAAGCCTGTCGAAGACCGTCCGACGCTCTTCTTCGAGATTATTCAGCGGCGTGGCGGCAGAGGATTCGGCAAAGGCAATTTCAAAGCCCTTTTTGAAGCCATCGAGCGCGACCAAGCCGCACGCGGAAACTTGTGATGAAGCCGATTCGATTGAAACACAAGACTTTTTGAAACACCATGCGAGTCAAATATGACGAAGAAGCCGATGCGCTCTACATACAACTTGTTGAGGACGCAAAGGTCGTGCGAACAGTTCATTTGAGCCAAGATATTGCTTTGGACTTCGGTCCTGCGGAAAAACTCATCGGGATTGAAGTTTTAGACGCAAAAATAACCATAGGAAACGGCAGCATTCCGAAGATGCTGTCGGAAAATCTTGTCGTCGAGCGCGACCAAGCCGCACGCGGAAACTTGTGATGAAATCGAGATACCTTTTTTCAAAAAGCATCGTAGACGCAAAACCTGTTAAATTCAATTCAACATATCCATAATGAAACGGATTTCAATTCTCACGATTTCAGTGGTGCTCGTCGTTGCCGCCTCAGGCATGGCTTTAATGATGACGCCCGCCTCAAATGCAGAAGCAGTGCAAACATCTGTGGCAACCGACGGCAAAAAAGCCCCCGACTTCACGCTCACAACCATTGATGGTAAAAGCCTGAACCTTTACGATTACAAAGGCAAAGGTGTGATTATTAACTTTTGGGCAACTTGGTGTCCGCCTTGCCGCGCTGAAATTCCCGATATGATTGAACTGCAAAAAGAATATGAAAGCAAAGGCTTCTCGTTTATTGGAATTGCAGTCGGCGATGAAGAGGAAAAGGTGAAAGCATTTGTTTCGGCGCAAAAGATGAACTATCCGGTTGCAATGGGTTCGCGCGAACTTGCGGCGAGTTACGGTAAATTCACAAAAGAAGGCGCAATTCGCGGCATTCCAACTTCGTTTGTTATCAATGGCAAAGGTGAAATTGTCGACTACTTTATCGGCGCGCGCGATAAAGCCACCTTCGCTGAAGCCATTAAAAAAGCCATTGCAAAGTAACGGTTTTGAGAAACGCCTTCGTATTTTGAAATGACATCGCGAATGTGATTGTTACTTCTAAACGCCGATACAATTTCGGCGTTTCTTTTTTGACTTCTAACGATTCTAACAAATCATGAAAAGCCTTGCTTCGCTGAATAAATACTTGTGGCGATATCGATATAGCCTTGCGCTCGGCATAGTGTGGGTGCTCTTGACAAACTTTTGCGTCGTATATGCGCCGAAGTTTATTGGACAAGCGATTGACACGATGAAAGGCGACTACACAATGAACGAGATTTTAGCGGATGTCGGGCTTGCCGTGTTGTTTTCGGCGTTAGGCGGATTTTTTCTCTTCTGTGTGCGGCAGACGATTATCGTCGTCTCGCGCAAAATTGAATACGATTTGAAGAACGATTTTTATGCGCATCTGCAAACGCTGTCGCTGAATTTTTTCAAAACCAATAGCACAGGCGATTTGATGTCGCGAGCGACCAACGACTTGAACGCGGTGCGCAATTATCTCGGTCCGGGCATTATGTATTCGCTGAACACGGCGTTTCGGCTCATCTTCGCGCTCTCGGCGATGATTGCCATCTCACCAATGCTGACGCTTTTCGCGCTCCTACCTGCACCGCTGTTGAGTTATGGCGTGTATCGAATTGGAAAAATCATTCATCATCGCAGTCAAGAGTTGCAAGAGCGATATGCACGCATTACAACAAAGGTTCAAGAAAACTTATCGGGCATTCGCGTGGTCAAAGCCTACACGCGCGAGCAGAGTGAAATTGAGCAGTTCGAGAAACTCAATCAAGATTACTACGAGAAGAATCTCGAGCTTGCGAAACTTCAAGCCATATTTTATCCGCTGATGTCGGGCTTGATTGGGCTGTCAGTGATTCTAACGATTTGGATTGGCGGCGAAATGGTGATTGCAGGGGAAATGACGATTGGCGCGATTACGCAGTTTCTCATTTATGTCGCGTCGCTTTCGTGGCCTATGATTTCTATCGGGTGGGTAACGAACATTATTCAGCGCGCGGCGGCTTCGCAAATTCGCCTAAACGCAATTCTGAACCTGAAGCCGGAAATCAGCGATAGCGATTCGGTGAATTATCACATCACGAAAATTGATGGCGCGATTGAGTTCAAAGAGGTGTCGTTTGCGTATCCCTCAAATCCTGACAACTTGGTGCTGAAAAACATTTCGTTCAAGTTGGAGCGCGGCGCGAAACTTGCGATTGTCGGTGCAACAGGGTCGGGCAAATCAACGCTGGTGAATTTAATTCCGCGCATGATTGAAGCCACATCGGGCGAAATTTTCATCGACGGCGTTCCGATTCGAGAAATTCCGCTGAAAGTCTTGCGCAAACATATCGGATTTGTTCCACAGGATTATTTCTTGTTCTCGGATACCATTCGTGATAACATTGCCTTCGGCGCGATAGAGGCAACGGACGACGACATTCGCAACGCCGCCAAAATTGCGTGCATTGACGAAGACATTCAAGGGTTTCCTGCGCAATACGACACGATGATTGGCGAGCGTGGCATTACCCTTTCAGGCGGACAAAAACAGCGCACCGCCATTGCACGCGCCTTGGTTCGCAAACCCTCCATTCTCATTCTCGATGATTCGCTCTCGGCAGTCGACACGAAAACCGAAGACAGCATTTTGCGAAACCTGAGCACTGCCACGAACGACGCAACCGTGATTCTCATTAGCCATCGCATTTCAACGGTGCGCAACGCCGACTTGATTCTCGTTCTGGAAAACGGCGAAATTGTCGAGCGTGGCTCGCATAGCGAATTGATTGCCCAACAAGGACGCTATGCCGACCTTTACCAAAAGCAACTGCTCGAAGAAGAAATCTCGACATTGGAGTAAAGAATCTCAAAGCAGTTTGTTTTTAGCCGCACGCGCATTACCTTACTTCATCGGCAAACTCAACCAACATTCATCAACAAAACGGAGGCGACGAAGTGAAAGACAAACTCTTTTTCAAAAAATCTATTCCTGAACTCCTTAGTTCATCGACCGAAGGCGAGCATCAACTTCATCGCACGCTTTCATCGTTCAATCTTGTAACGCTTGGCATCGGGGCGATTATCGGTGCAGGACTGTTCTCGATTACGGGAATGGCGGCGGCAAACAACGCGGGCGCAGCGGTAACGATTTCATTTGTTATAGCCGCGATTGGCTGTGCGTTTGCAGGCTTATGCTACGCCGAATTTGCCGCTATGATTCCGATTGCCGGAAGCGCATACACATACTCTTACGCCACAATGGGGCAGTTCATGGCGTGGATTATCGGCTGGGATTTAGTGTTGGAATACGCGGTCGGTGCGGCAACGGTGGCAATTAGTTGGTCTCGTTATCTCGTCAAGTTTCTTGGAAATTTCGGGCTGTATTTGCCGGCGCATTTAACGATGTCACCGTTCGACAGCATCACAACCCCCGAAGGCACTGTGATTACAGGCATTATTAACATTCCTGCGGTGCTTATCGTCGTAGTGATGTCGTTGCTTCTCATCAAAGGCACGCAAGAATCAGCGACGGTCAATAACATTGTGGTTGCGTTGAAGGTCTCGGTTGTGCTTGTCTTCATTGCATTTGGATGGTCTTATATCAATCCTGAAAATTATGTGCCGTATATCCCTGAAAATACAGGCAACTTCGGCGAATACGGGTGGAGCGGTGTGATTCGTGCCGCAGGGATTATCTTCTTTGCCTACATTGGATTTGACGCAGTCTCGACGGCGGCGCAAGAAGCAAAGAATCCGCAACGCGACATGCCGATTGGCATTATGGGCTCGTTAGCGATTTGCACGGTGCTTTACATTCTCTTCGCGCATGTGATGACAGGGCTTGCCAATTACACAGAGTTCAAAGGTCAAGACGGCATTGCGCCGGTGGCGGTTGCCATTTCGCACACGCCGTTTTTGTGGCTCGAGCAGGGCGTGATTGTTGCGATTCTCGCAGGCTATGCGTCAGTGATTTTGGTGATGCTTTTAGGGCAAGCGCGTGTGTTTTTCTCGATGTCGCGCGATGGCTTAATTCCGCCGCTCTTCTCGGAAGTTCACCCGAAATTCAAAACGCCCTATAAGTCGAGCGCGCTATTTATGCTCTTTGTTTCACTCTTTGCGGCATTTGTGCCTGCGCGCGTAGTCGGTGAAATGACAAGCATCGGCACGCTTTTCGCGTTTGTGCTAGTTTGTACTGGCATTTTGGTGTTGCGCAAAACGAATCCTGAAATTCCGCGTCCGTTCAAAACGCCGCTTGTGCCGCTTGTGCCGATTTTGGGTGTGCTCGTATGTTTGGCGATGATGATTGCACTTCCGGGCGACACATGGCTTCGCCTTGCCATTTGGATGGGCATCGGACTTGCGATTTACTTCACATACGGCATCAAACATGCAAATTCAGCGACGAAAGTATAAACCGTTCAGAGCGTTCCGCCGTCTTTTTCACAGAGCATGGGTAGATAAAAGGTGGCGAAACTCATCAATCAAACCCCATAGCGATGCTTTCCAAACTTTCCGCCGCCGCCCTGATGGGCGTTGATGCACTTCGCATTGAAGTTGAAACGAATCTTGACAGCGGCATACCGGCCTTCGTTGTTGTAGGGCTTCCTGACAGTGCGATTAAAGAAAGCCGCGAGCGAATTTTAACTGCACTCAAAAATTCGGGCTATGCCGTTCCACCGAAAAAAATTACCGTTAATCTTGCGCCTGCCGATGTTCGCAAAGAAGGAACGGCGTTTGACCTCACGATTGCGACCGGCATTTTGGCGTGCATGGGCGTTGTGCCAATCGCCGCGCTTGAAACCACGATGGTGCTCGGCGAACTCGCCTTAGACGGATTGCTCCGACGCATTACAGGCGCATTGCCGATTTCAATCATGGCGTCGCGCGAAGGCTTTACGCGCTTAATCGTGCCGAAAGAAAATGTCGGAGAAGCGGCGATTGCCGTGTCGGCAAGCCAAAGCCAAATGCAAGTTTATGGCGTTTCGTCGCTTCAAGAAGCCATCAGCGTGCTCAATGATGAACCCACCGTTCAGCCGACGCGCATAGAACTTGCCGATGTTTTCAAAGCCGAACCGCACTATCCTGTTGATTTTGCGGACATCAAGGGACAGAATGATGCAAAACTTGCGATGGAAATTGCGGCGGCAGGCGGACATAATCTCATCATGATTGGTCCGCCCGGAAGCGGAAAAACAATGCTTTCCAAAGCCTTGCCGTCAATTCTGCCGCCACTCTCGTTTGAAGAGGCTTTGGAAACGACAAAGATTCACAGCGTTGCAGGAATTTTGCCGTCAGGCGTTGCGCTCATCACGACGCGCCCATTTCGCTCTCCGCATCATAGCGCGAGTGATGTGGCGTTAATTGGTGGTGGCGCGCAGGCAAAGCCGGGCGAAGTGTCGCTTGCGCACAACGGCGTGCTCTTTCTCGATGAACTGCCCGAATTTCAACGCACCACGCTTGAAGTAATGCGGCAGCCGCTTGAAGACCGCGAAGTCACGATTTCGCGCGCCGCAATTTCCGTCAAATATCCAGCAAGTTTTATGCTGGTTGCCGCCATGAACCCAAGCCCCGCCGGCGCGCTCAAAGATGAACACGGAAACTTGACCGCCACGCCCCAACAAATCCAACGCTACCTCTCAAAAATTTCAGGACCCTTGCTCGATAGAATCGACATTCACATCGATGTTCCGAAAGTCAATCACGACGACTTGCTCTCAAAACAAGCAGGAGAAAGTTCCGCTACAATTCGCGAGCGCGTCATCAAAGCCCGCGAGATTCAATCGCGCCGATTCAAAGACTACAAAGCACAATCGATTTTTTGCAACGCGCAAATGCCACCGAAACTCATTCGCGAATTTTGCAAATTAGACGCCAACTGTGAGCAACGCCTGCTCGACTCGATGAAACGGCTCAACCTTTCAGCGCGCGCGCACGACCGCATCTTGAAAGTTGCCCGCACCATCGCCGACTTGAAAAATTCAGAACACATTCAACTCCCACACCTCATTCAAGCCATTCAGTATCGAAGTTTGGACCGAGAATTTTGGAATCAATAAACAAGATAAGCGAAGTTCGTTAAGGCTGTGAGTTATCGCTCGAGGAATTACGATTCTGGTTGAACTGTGCCAACTTGCTGTTGGTGTCGCGCAAACTTTGGGTAATCTGCGAGTTCATTTCGCGAATGTTGGAGATTTTGGTTTGAATTTGGCGGAGAGTTTCAGAGACGTTTTGAAGCGAGCGATTTTGTTCGTGGAGCAAGAAGTATTCAATCGCGCGTTGCAGAGCGAGCCGCATGTCACCGTTGTATTTTTCTTGAACGATTTTGAAAAAAGCGTCGCGCTGTTCAGGCGTGAGTGAAAGGTTGAGGTTATCGGCGTGCTCTGACATGAAGGTGTTGTTTAAGTGATGCAGAAAATAAGAAACTCTGCATCAAAGTTTGTCATTTTTCTTGCGCGAATCTTCTGCAAGTTGCTGGCGATACGCCTCCAATTTTTCGGCGAGGGCGTCATCAAACATGGCAAGCATCTGAACGGCGAGCAAGCCTGCGTTGGTTGCGTTGCCAATGGCGACTGTCGCGACTGGAATGCCCGCAGGCATTTGCACAATCGAGTAAAGCGAATCGACGCCGCTTAACGCTTTGGATTGAACAGGCACGCCGATAACAGGAAGCGTTGTATGCGACGCCGTCATGCCAGGCAAGTGTGCCGCGCCGCCTGCGCCTGCAATAATGACCTTCAAGCCACGTGCGCGTGCTGTCTTTGCATAGTCCGCCATGTCGTCGGGCGTGCGATGTGCGGAAACGATTTTGATTTCATGCGGAACTTCAAATTCTTTCAGCACGAGGCTGGCGTCGCGCATCGTTTCCAAATCGGAATCCGACCCCATGATAATTCCAACGAGCGGACGCGCCGATGTTTGTTGAGCCATTGAACGATAAGTGATTTTTTGAGCCAATCAAGCAACGTGGCTTTTCTCTGCTAAGACATACTTTGCTTCAACCTCACCGTGCTTAATGGCTTCGAGCGCCTCTTTCAAAGAGCGTCGCTTTTTGCTGTCTAATTTTTCCACAAAAAGTTCACCGTTCAAGTGATCGAGTTCATGCTGAATAACGCGCGAGAGAAGCCCGTCAAACTCTTCAATATGCTCCTGAAAATTGCGGTCGCGATATTTGAGTTTAATGACATCAGGGCGCCACACTTCTTCGCGCACGCCGGGAATGGAAAGACAACCTTCTTCCATTAAGACTTCATCGCGCGTTTCCAAAATTTGTGGGTTGATAATCACCATTGGCGGAACATGCTTGTATTCCTTGACGCATGAGACATCAACAACTAAAAGCCGAACCGATACGCCTACTTGTGGCGCGGCAAGCCCAATGCCGTTGGCTTGTTCCATCGTCTCGAACATATCGTCGATGAGCGTTTGCACTTTCTCGTCAACTTTTTTCAAGGGTTTGGCGACCTTGTTCAAAACCTCGTCGCCGTAGGTGTAAATCGGTAGTATTGCCATTTTGGGATAGATTATTTTGCTGTATTGTAAAGTGTGTCGAACCGTGTTTTCGCTTGCTTCGTTTTTATTTTTTCAAGCGTAGAATGTCAATCGTGTGAAGTTTGGTGTTTGCAACGAAAAGCACTGTTTTTTGTTTAGTTACAGCCGAAACAACTCCCGTTGCAATCACATCGTTGAGTATGATTTTCGGCATATCAAAATTGCCTTTTGGGCGTCCTCGCAAAAAGAGAAGTTCGGCGCGTTGATGTCGGCTGATGATAAGGTCTGCGAGCTCATCGCCGTCACTGTCGCGCCACAGCACAATATCGTTAGTGTTAAGTTTTGGAAAGTTAGAAATTTGTCGTGGCTGATACAATTGCTCTGAAAGAAATATCGCCGCGCTTTTAGAACTTGCTACCAAAAAATCTATCGTTTCGTTTTTGGTTACTTTCACTGATAGATACCGTGCACCTTGCGCCACAAGCCGGTTCGGAAGAGTATGCCGTGCGGTTTCATCAAGGCACAATCGCCCATTCTGCATTTTCAACTCATAGACAACGACCGCTTGGAGATTAGGCTCATATTTCAACACGACCAAATAATGCTTCTTTTTGAGCGCTACGCCGGCAATGCTAATGATATGCTCGCCGCTAATAGGCGTATCGAGGAGCAACTCGGAAACTGAAAGCGTACTATCACGATTCAACGCATAAAAAAGCAACTGAGGCACAGCACCAGAGTTACGTTCTTCCAAAACAGCAAGGAATGCAGGCTGACCTGCTAACGCCGGCCAAAAAACAGCATGTGAAACCCCAAGCGAAAAAAGCCGATGCGAAACCACTTGTTCCGACTTGTAAAGCTTTCTCACAAGCGTTACGGGCGAAGTCGTCAGTGAAATCATCTCCGACGCGTCGTGCCATAGCGAGAGAATTTTTCCTGCCACAGAAAACGAGCCGCTACGCGAGAAATGACGGTCAACCTGCATCGCTTCAATTTGATGATGCCGATTAGAACCCACGAACAACTGCTTTCGAGCTGAGTGAAAGTCAATTTGCGCAGGTGCCCCACTGGTTGCCAGACGCTCAACGCCCAAAAGTTCGTAGTGCGATGTTGAATAAACGACCAACTTTCCTGTTTTTTGTTCGGAGACGATAATCTCGGGCTTTCCATCTTGATTGAGGTCGGCAACGGTAACGCCTGAAGTTTCATCGGAAAATGCAATAACCATGCTTTCCAAAAAAGCCGTCGTTGACTGCGCGAAGTGAATCACAAAGGAAGTGCCGTCGCTTAATCCAATATCGAGCAATCTATCGCCGTTGAAATCTTGAATGAAAATTTGCTTCGGATTGACTACAGTCTCAAATCGAATCGGCGCAACGCCTGTTTCTACGCCGACGTCAAACATCACCTCAACGGCGGTTTTCCGATTGGGAATCGCTTGGACGATGACAAGGTCGAGCAGTTCATTGCGATTGAAATCTGCTGTTGCCGCCAGCGAAACGGATTCTTTGCAGCGAATTGCTAAGGGCTCGTTTGGAGGCGAACGATGAAGCCATAAAACATTTTCGCCAACGGCTTGCGTGAAAAAATCAGAGGTTGAAAAATTAGGCAAAAAGACCGCGCTAACTCGATGCGAAAGCGAAAGCGGCTTATCGGTTGAAAATCCTTCCTTTTTGTGCAAAGAAAAGGCGGTTAGTTCTCCTGTTTCTGTGCGTGCGAAAAAGTGGAATGTCTCTGATGAATGTTGGCTCGAGAGATATAACTGGTCAGTGCCTTCGGGAAGCGACAATTCCGCTTGCTTTTTAGGGTTGATGCGACCTGCTCCGCCAATCTGCCACAACTGAGCGCGGGAAGGTGAGGAAATAAGCGCAACCACTTCTGAATGTTTCTTGCCGGCAATATCAAGGGCGAGAAGCGACTTCACACGCGAAGGCATGCGGAACGGTTGATAAGAACGAAAAGAGAATTTCCCTTTGGAAGGCATCACAACAAGGTCGCGTTGCGAGCGCGTTAAACCTGCAATATCTGAAAGCCCGTCGCCATTAAAATCACCGACGACTAAATTCGTCAGCGCACCTGATTTGAGAAGTTCGTATCGGAAATAAACAGGAAGCGGCTTTAAACTTGCTTGAACATTCAAAACGCTTGCAAGCCACAATAGCATGAGACAAGCCAGTTGTGCGCGCGTCTTGCAGTGATTGAAACTTCGAGGCATAGTGTGAGGTGAAAATGTTGATGTTTGGTTGTTGAACTGATGCCCTAAAAGGGGTAATGCGAAAATCAAGAATAACGTTTTTGAATAAGGAGTTCGGGCGCAATCACGCCTTGAGTTTGGCAATAGTTTCAGCGGGATTCGGCGAGCGAAAAACCGCAGAGCCGGCAATCAAGGCATTCGCACCTGCTTTGCGCACGCGCGTGCAGTTTTGTTCTGAGATTCCGCCGTCAATCGCAATGATTAACGTTGGGTTCAACGCTTGACGCATCACATCAAGTTTTTTGAGTTTTTCAATCGAGCGTTCAATAAACTTCTGCCCACCAAAGCCGGGGTTGACCGACATAATCAAGACCAAATCAAGGTCGGGCAAAATTTCTTCAAGGGTTGAAACCGGCGTCGAAGGGTTAAGCGAAACGCCTGCCTTTGCGCCCAGCGATTTAATTTGCTCGACCGTGCGATGCAGATGCTTACATTCTTCTTGATGAACGGTGATTTGATTTGAACCTGCCTTCACAAAATCGGCGATGTATTTTTCAGGCTCAACAATCATAAGGTGCGTGTCAATCGTCAGCGATGTGGTGCGGCGCACGGCTTCGACGATGAACGGACCGAAGGTGATGTTCGGCACATATCGCCCGTCCATCACGTCGCAGTGAATCCAATCTGCGCCGGCGCGCTCGACAAGCGAAATTTCTTCTCGGAGTTTTGTGAAATCGGCGGAAAGAATCGACGGTGCAACGAGTTTTGGAAGATGTTCCATGAATAAAAAAGTTAAAAGGCTTCACCAATGCCGAAGTTGAATAGAAAACTGGTCAGATTCCATCGTTTGAACGCCCAACGGCGACCGCCGGGCTGTGTTGGGTCAAAGACGCGATAAGCAAAGTCCAGACGAATCGGACCAATCGGCGTGCCAATGCGAAAGCCGTAGCCTGCACCAACCGCAAAGGTTTTGCGGAGTTCATCAAACGAGAAGGAGTTTTCGCCTGCGCGCCGCCAGATATTGCCTGCGTCAATGAAGAGTGCGACGCCCGACGGCTTGCCGAGCGTCTGAAAAAAGAAGTATCGATACTCCACACTCGTCTCGATTTTTATATCCGCTCCGAATTGTGCTTCGACCAAACTTGAGTTGTTCCCTGGACCAAGCGAGTTAAATGGAAAGGCACGAATGCCGTTCGGTCCGCCTGCGAAAAAGCGACGAATGAATGGTGTTTCACGCGATTTTCCGTAGGGTGCCATATAGCCTAATAGCAACTTCACCGCACCTTGTGCAAAGCGATTGAAAAATTTTGAGAGCGCAATCTGTGTGGAAACTTTTCGATACTCGAAATAGCGTAGCCCGAAAATCTGTGCGTCGGATTCGGTGAAGCGTGGGTTCGGGCGTGTGTCGATAAAACGGTCAATCAAGCCTGTAATGAGCCCAGCGTCTTCGAGCAAGACATTCCAGCGCACATCAATCCAACGGCGGGCTTCGGTAAAATTGTTGAAAGTAAAATCAAAGCGAATGGTTTGATTAAAGCCTGTTCCGTCTTTGACGAGGCTGTCGAGCAAATCGAGCGGTCGACCTTGATTGATGAAGAGTTGGCGCGCCCCGCGAGCCGAGTCGTAATTGATGATTTCCAAATCCACCATATCAAAGTTAATTCGCTGAAATTCATTTGGCGTGTATTGCGCACGCGAACGAAACGAGACATTCTGAATCCGTAAGAGAAGCGGTGGCTGTATAACACTGTATCGCAAGGTTGCGATGAAACGGCTCTTATCGCTTGTAAAGTAAGGAAGTGTCAGTTCGCCTCCGACATCGAAGTTAAAGGGCAGTTCGTCAATCAAACGGCTGTCGCGCAAGCCTGCAAATTGCTCGCGATTGTATGTTAGTTGTAAGCCGATAGATGCGGTGAGGTTAAAGCTTTCCGCGCCGCCCGTCAAATTCCGATTTAGGTAGCCTGCGCTGAGCGAGATGAACGGCGCGTTGTTGCGATTGTCCATTTTGAGCGCTGGCTTAATCTGGTGTCGCGGTAGTTGGGTGAGTTCAATCGTGGTGTGAATGCGCTTCGTTGGATAGTCGGCTTCGAAGGCGAGCGAGTCGTTGCGAATCGTCATGCTCTCGAAAATACCTGTCGACCCAAGTCGGCGTATCGTCTCGCGCCGTTTGTTGATGTCGGAACGGTTGCCAGGACGATAAGAAATCGAGCGGCGAATCACATCGTGCTTAATGCGCTGCTCGCCATATGTGCGAATGCGCACATTATCTTCAAATGTTTCTTTGAACGGTGCAAGTGAGTCAGGAAGAAATGGGTCATGAACAATGGCTGTTACGCTTCCAAAGTCCAAGTATTCCGTCGGCGAGATAAACACATTCACATCGGCAAGGTGATTGAGCGTATCGATGATGAACTTCACGCTATCGGCAACGAAAAGTGCGTAGCCATTGGAAAGCATTAGATTGACAATTCTCTCGCGCTCTGCCACCATGTCTTTGACTGTATAAACAGAGCCTTGTCTCAAAATCTCATTGCGCAAAATGGCTTCTTGAAGTTCAGAGGCGAGTGCTTCAATGCCAAAGTATTTGATTTGGGAAAGGCGTGTTGGTTCGCCTTCTATAATCTCAATCTCCACATTGTAGAATAAAGTATCGTTGGGAATAAGTTCAGGAATGGAGGGCAATGAAGGCGTAATCTTTCCTTTGACTTTGGCGTCAAAGTAGCCGTTGTTGAAATAAATTTCACGAATTTTTGCAAGGTCAAGCTCGAAGGTCGCTTCATCAAATTCAGCAGGCGGCTCACCAACCGAATACTGCATCCAACGTTTGAGCGACACAACCCATTGTGGAGCTTGAGAACTTGAGTCGGGAAACACCAAATCCCCAAAGCGATAAATGCCGAGCCAAGGCTTGATACCGAAAAACGATGCGTTCCCTTTGGTGAAAGTTTCCTCAAGCAGCTCAAGCGTCAATATCGCGTTGTTGCCTTGAATAATCAGTTCATTGATGTATCGAGGAGTCTTCGGAGAAGAAGTGATTGGCTTATTCTCTGCTGGGTTGTAAGCTTGCGCCGAGAGTCCAACAGAACAAAGTAATAGAAGCATCAAACCCAAGCACCTGCTATTGAGGTGCTGGGTTTGACAACGAAAAAACGAACGACGAGACAATTCAGTAGTTGTCGGAATCTTCGTCGTTGTAGTAAAAGTCCTCGTTGGTTGGAAAGTCAGGCCAGATTTCTTCGATGCTCTCGTATGGTTCGTCGCTGGTAAGTTCGTAAAGATTTTCAAGGACCTCTTGCGGCGCTCCGATACGATTGGCATAGTCGATAAGTTCATCTTTGGTTGCTGGCCAAGGTGCGTCAACGAGGTATCGCGCTAACTCGAGATTCCAGTACATAGTAGTATAACTGAATAAAGATTGAGAAATTTTGGGGTTAAAGTATCTCTGTGCTTGAATCGTTCCCACGAAACAGGTTTTAGAAAAAATTTTACTCTGGTCGAGCTTCGCTGTTCTGCGACTGCGAAACGGCAAGCACTGCCGCGTTGTATTCTTCAGGCGTCATGTCTTCAAAAAAGTATGACGATGGATTAACCTTAATGCCATCTTTGATGACTTCATAATGCAAATGTGGTGCTTCAGAAACGCCTGTGTTGCCCACATATCCAATCAGCATGCCGCGCTTAACCGATTGACCTACCTTCACATTAAGTTTGGATTGATGTGCATAAACCGTTTTGTATCCAAAACCATGGTCAATAATGACACAGTTTCCGTAACCGTCGACAAACGAAGCCGTTTCAACAACGCCGTTGCCTGTGGCGTAAATCGGTGTGCCGGTTGGCGCGGTAAAATCTTGACCTGCGTGAAACTTCATAATTTGATAAATCGGATGCAAGCGCATGCCGAATCCGCTGGTGCGTGGTGCATCAATTGGCTTAATGGCTGGAATGCAAGCGAAGAGTTCTTGATTCTCCTTATACTTGCTGAAAATTTCCTGATAGCTGGATTCTTGACGCTCAATTTGCCGAGAAAGTTGGTTGATAAGCTGGGATGTGGTTGCAAGTGCCGTCGGCATTGGCAATTCAAGCAAACTTAGGCGGTTACCTCCTGTTGCCATTTGCTTCTCTTCCTCGGAGATAGTAGGTAAATTGACGGCTGTGCGTAGCACATTATCGGTTTGTGCTAACTTTTCAAGCATGCGTGCCATGCGATCGAGCTTATCGTGCATTTTTTGAAGGTCAGCATCAACTTGATAGGCGGGCTGAAAGAAGGGAAGGGAAGTGTAGGAATAGAAGTGAAGCAGAACGGCTGTGCCGACTGAAAGCAGCAGTAGCCCAATGAAGAGTGCCGTGAGCGTTGCACCACGACGGCGTTTAACCTCTACGTATTTGCAATCTTCCTCGGAAAAGTAAAAGTAACGGTTTTTCTTCATCTGGCTAAGTGAGAATCCATTTGTTTTGGTGTGATTGGTGCGAAAAAAGCGCCCCGAAGATACAACTTCCAAACAGTTTTTCCAATACTGCTCGAACAGCGTCAGGCTGAAATGCGCACAGACTCCGAACCAATGACGAGCGACAAGGCGTCGAGCACTTCGTTTTCCGACTCAATCGTCATGCGACGCGCAAACAGCCGAAGCTGACGCCGTTTGCCTTCGCCCTCGAGCATGACCTCGAAATCGATTGGCGTGCCACCTTTGTTCTTCTCGCAAATCTCTTTGATGCTGGCAAGTTTGTTCAAGACATCCGAATCCGTGCCGTCTATCTTCAAAATGACTTTCTGAATCAATTTTTCGCGCACCTTGCGAATCGGAATGACTTCATTGACAAGGAGGCTGAGTTTGCCCTCGCGCGTATCGGCTTCGGCAATGAGCATCACAATGTTGTCTTTTTGCAACTCTTTCTCGAAGGTTTCAAACGTTTTAGGAAAAACCGTAAACTCGCACTTGCCTTCAAAGTCTTCCAACACGCCGAACATCATTTTATCGCCTTTTTTCGTGAAGGTGATTTTCGTCTCCACAATCATGCCAATGAGTTTATAGAGACGCTTGGGTTCGTAAGTTTTGTTGCCGAGTTTGAGCGTCGCAAATGCCTCCCAATCGCGTCGATACTTTTCGAGCGGATGTTGAGAGAGATAGAATCCGACGAGATTTTTTTCGCGTTGCAGTTTTTCAGAATCGGTCCAAGCCTCGGCTTTGGTCAGGTCGGGGTAATCGATGCGGTCGCTGCCTGAAAACTTTTCATCATTGAAAAACCCTTCTTGCCCTGTTGTCGCGCTTTTATTAACCTTTCTGCCAAACTCAATGCCTTTCTCGATATTTGCGTAAAGCAAGGCTCTATCAGGATTGATGTCGTCGAATGCGCCGGCTTCGACCAAACTTTCAAGCGCGCGTTTATTGACAATGCGCAAATCGACCGATGAACAAAATTCAAAGAAATGTTTGAATGCTTTTTTCCGACGCAAACGCGCCAGCGCGATTTCTTTGCCGGCACTGCCAACACCTTTAATCGCACTCAATCCAACCCGAATGGCTTTTGACCCATCTTTTAAGTCTTCAACAGTAAAGAGCGCGTCGCTTTTATTGACGCTCGGCGGAAGGATTTGAATGCCCATCGATTTTGCCTCGTCGCAAAGGTGTTTAACGCGTTCTTTGTCGTCAGCTTCGCTGTTGAGAATAGCGCACATAAATTCGGCGGTGTAATGCGCTTTGAGATACGCGGTTTGATAAGCCAACACGCCATATGCTGCTGAGTGAGAACGATTGAAACCATATTCAGCGAATTTTTCCATCGTCGAGAAAATCTCATGTGCAATGTCTTCTGGAATGTTGTGCAAGTTCTTTGCGCCTTCAACAAAGCGAGAGCGTTCCTTTGCCATTTTCTCTTTATCCTTTTTGCCCATTGCGCGCCGAAGCAAGTCTGCGCCGCCAAGCGAGTAGCCACCCAAGACCTGTGCGGTTTGCATGATTTGCTCTTGATAAACCATAATGCCGTATGTGTAACTCAAAATTGGTTCAAGGAGCGGATGAGCATATTTGGTCTCTTCCTTTCCGTGCTTGCGATTGATGTAGTCAGGAATGAATTGCATCGGACCAGGGCGGTAGAGCGCGCTCATGGCGATGATGTCTTCAACGGTCGTCGGTTGAAGTTGAATCATGTAGTTTTGCATGCCGCTGGATTCAAACTGAAAAATGCCTGCCATTTTTCCGTCTTGAAAAATTTTGAACGTCTTGCGGTCGTCCATCGGAATCTGTTGCAAGTTAATTTTCTTGCTATATCGCTTTTCAATAAGGCGGAGCGTTTCGTCAATAACGGCGAGTGTTTCCAAACCGAGATAGTCAATTTTGAGCAAGCCGGCTTTCTCAATCCAATCTTTATCGAATTGAGTAACGACTTGTTTGTCGTCTTTTTGCGTGTCGCGTTCTGTGGAGTCTTCATGTTCAAGTGATTCATCGGCATAGCGGCGTTCTTCGGTTTCAACTTTATCGGAAACATAAAGCGGCACATAGTCGTCAACGGCGCCGTTCGTAATCACAACGCCGGCAGCGTGGACAGAGACATTGCGTGCGCGTCCTTCCAACTCGAGCGCATATTCCATCACTTTGCGAATTGTCAGGTCGTGGCTCTTGAGCAAATCTTTGAGGTCTTTGACTGGCTCAATGCCGAGTTTCGCATTGCCATTGATGAAATCGGAAAGTGAAGCACCTGGCGGCTTTGAAGGAACGAGTTTGGTGATGGAATTAACCGTTTCAATTGGCACGTCTAGAACGCGCGCAACATCTTTAATGACAGCCTTCGCACCTAATGTGGAAATTGCGACAATTTTGGAGACCGATTCTGCGCCATACTTTTCAATCGTGTATTCCAAGACTTTCTGCTTTCCAACAGGCGTGAAGTCGATGTCAATGTCGGGCATTGTAACGCGTTCAGGGTTGAGGAATCGCTCGAAAAGCAGGTTGTATTTGAGCGGGTCAATTTGCGTGATGCCGGTTAAGTAAGCAACGATGCTACCTGCCGCCGAGCCTCTACCAGGACCAACGGAGTAGCCTTGCTTGCGCGAGGCAGCAATCAAGTCGCTAACAATGAGAAAGTAGGAATCATAGCCCATGCGCGCAATGGTCGAAAGTTCATACTCAATGCGTGTTTTAATTTCCTCGCCTTTTTTGCCAAGCGCGTCTAAATCGCCGTAAATCTCTCTAGCACCTTGATAAGTGAGATGTCGCAAATAAGCAGTGCTGTCTGAAAATTCAGGCGGAATAGGAAAGTGTGGCAACTTAGCAGGTTCATCTTTGAAGATGTATGTGCATTTCTCGGCAATTTCAAGCGTGTTGGAGAGTTCGCGGTATTCGTTGCGAAACGCTTTCGCCATTTCGTCAGGCGATTTGAGGTAAAATTCATCAGTGGGAAATCGCATGCGCTTTGCATCAGAAAGTTTGTGCTTACCCTTCATTGCCATCATGACTTCTTGTTTCGGCGCATCTTCGCGTTTGAGGTAATGGACATCATTGGTGGCAACAAGTTTGACGTCAAATTCTTGGGCAAGTGCAATAAGTGCGCGGTTAATGTGGGCTTCGGAATCGGTGAAATGGTTCTCGAGCTCGATGTAAAAATCGTCGCCGAAAAGGTCTTTATGGTTTCGGATAAATTGACGTGCGCCGTTAAGGTCTTGTTTGGCGACAAGCTTCGGCAGTTCACCTTTTTCGCATGAGGTCATGCAAATGAGTCCGTCGTGGTATTGAGAGAGAAGTTCAAAGTCTGCACGCGGGCGGAAATAGAAGCCTTCGCGAGCGGCGGCGGAAAGAATTTTGCACAAGTTGCGATAACCGATGGCGTCTTTGACCAGCACGTTCAAGTGATGCACCTCGCGAGAATCCTTTTTGTGGCGCGACTCTGGTGCCATAAAAAGCTCTGCGCCAATTATGAGTTTGAAGGGCTTTCCTTTTTTCTCGCTCACTTTCTTAGCGCCTGAAAAAAGAGATGGCATATTGAAAAGCGAGGCATGGTCTGTAATTCCAACAGCGTTCATGCCTTTCGCCAAACAGTCGGCAAATAAATCTTCGGGCAAAATCGGCGAAGAGAGCAGTGAGTAATGTGTGTGCGTATGTAAATGGATAAAATCAGGCATGTGAAACTTATTGCAAAATTTAATGATTGAAACGGTTAAATCGCCACTGTTGAGTGATTGTTTTGTGAGTTCTTACATAAAAATGTTGCAAAGACTAACTTTTTTAATTATATTCGCCAGTAGCCTAAAAAAATTAGGTTTAGTAAAAGTCATCGTGAGTTTAGCCCAATTTTTTTTGAGAGAAGTTTGACAAAGTCAAAAATTTTCCTTACTAATTGCGTGTTCTATGAAGTAGTAGCAACAAGATGCTAGCAAGATAAACAAGCCGTGTGTAAAAGATTGGTGGAAAGTTGAGGTAAATCGGGTTAAATGTGTTAAATTGCGAAAAGTTTTATGTTCTTTGTGTTCTTTAGCTTCTCATTGTCATAGTTAATTGGAAGAGAGTCGATTCGCGCCCTGCGATTCGGCTCTTTTTATTTTTGCCTGTTCTCGCTTACCTTCGCAGAACCTCGAACTGAAACAGAGCCATGCCCAAACCGCAGGAAGAACTTGCCAAAATCTATCGTGCCAACGATTCACTGATTGGGTTCGGTGTGCAAATTGCGATTAGTTTTTTCTTGTTTGTGTTCGGTGGATATTGGCTTGACGAGATATTGGGAACAAAACCACTGTTTTTAATTGTCGGCACGCTCTGCACTCTAACCGCAATTGGCACGCTCATTTGGAAGATGCTTCGAGAAATCGACAAGAAACGACAACAACCGCCCACTTCCGCAGACCACGAAACGTGAAACCGATTTTTGATTTCTTCTTGAAGACGTGTATTTTAGCAGTCCTATTTTGGCTGTTGCTTCTACTAACAGGGCTTGCCAAAGAGGTCGATGCGCTGTCAGTATTTTACGCTTGGCTGATTTCCGTCTTGAATGCTTCCGCCGGATACCTACTTTACGAGTATGCTTATCATAAAGACAATCGTGATTTTTACAAAATCGTGTTAAGTGGACATGCGATTCGTGCGCTCTGTGTGTTGGTCAGCGTTGCGTCATTGATTCTGACAAAATCTGTTATGCGCTTTGAGTTTGCTCTAACATTTGTCGCTTTGTATTTCATACACTTAGTTCTTGAAATCCTCGCGTATCAAAAGAAAAATCAGTTTGAAAAACGTTCTTCATCATAAAAATGGAGTATTTTCTACGACGATTAACCACCATGCGCTTGCCGCAAGGATTAGTTCTAAAAAGTTTGCTCCTCGCCGCGTTTTTTTCAGTTGTGCCAGTGGCGCATGCTGCTCCCACAAATGCTGATGTTGAAAGCGTTGCTCAAAGTGAAGAAAAGTTTGATGTGCTTCACCATGTAACTGACGGCAACACGCTTGAATTTGAACCCTTCGGCGAAATTCACCTTCCGACGATAAAAATTGGAGGCTTTGATATTTCCATCACGCGGCATGTCGTGATGATGTGGGTTGCTTCGCTGGCGCTGCTCCTGCTTTTCATCTCGATTGGAAACACATACAAAAAAATGAAGCCTACTGAAGCGCCAAAAGGCTTGGCGAATTTGATTGAAGTGATTGTCGACTTCGTGCGAATCGACATTGTCAAAGCCAACATCGGACACGGCTACGAACGGTTTCTGCCGTATCTCCTGACCGTTTTCTTTTTCATTTTGACATGCAATCTTCTGGGGTTGATTCCATATGCAGCAACGGCAAC
This sequence comes from Chloroherpetonaceae bacterium, assembly GCA_046292465.1. Taxonomy (GTDB): domain Bacteria; phylum Bacteroidota; class Chlorobiia; order Chlorobiales; family Thermochlorobacteraceae; genus JANWWM01. Next base: position 67,811 of record JBKBRB010000006.1, on the reverse strand, counting down.
GAGTAACATTTCGGTTACCTTCACGCTTGCGGTTTTCACATTTGTGATTGTTCAGTTCACAATGCTCAAAGAACATGGATTGGGCGGTTGGCTGGCACACCTGACAGGCGGAACACCGTGGTTTCTGTGGATAATCATGATACCCGTTGAATTTTTGAGCATGTTCATCAAGCCTTTTGCGTTGATGGTGCGTTTATTTGCGAACATGACGGCAGGGCACGTGGTGATTGTAACGCTAATTGGGTTGATTTTCGTGTTCAAAAGTTGGCTTGTTGCGCCGGCGGCAGTAGCGATTACACTGGCAATGTATGGGCTGGAACTCTTTGTGGCGTTTATGCAAGCCTACATTTTTACGATGCTCTCGAGCCTGTTTATTGGAATGGCAGCAGCACACGAAGAGCATTAAGGGATAGAGCATCAAAAATCGATTTTTCACTCATTTTTTACATAACACTTTTTTGGAGGAATAAATTAAAATGGGAAATGAAGCACTCGCCTTTTTGGGCGCGGGGTTGGGAGCGGGAATCGCCGCGATTGGTGCAGGCATCGGAATTGGCAGAGCGGCAGGATCCGCCGTTGAAGGTATCGCACGCCAGCCGCAAGCCACTGGCGACATTCGCGCAACGATGCTGATTGCTGCAGGGCTCATTGAAGGTGCAGCAGTTATTGCGCTGGTCGTCTGCCTACTTTTAGCGACAAAGTAACCCTTGAAAAACGATGCTTGAATAAGGGCGTAGTGCACAAATGCATTGCGCCCTCGTCTCGGTTGTGAAAAACCGTTCGTCCGAAGTGCATAGCGAAAGTGCCAAAGGCGTTTGTTGAACTCTGAATCTCAAACTGTTAATGCTAACCATGGTTTCTACCTTGATATTATCGGGAGGCTTGTTAAGTCCGAACCCTGGGCTGATTTTCTGGACAGCGATTACTTTCTTGTTGCTTGTTTTCGTTCTCTCCAAAGTCGCTTGGAAGCCAATTGTCGAAGCCCTCAACGAGCGCGAGAACAATATCCAATCGTCCATCAACCGTGCTGAAGAGGCAAAGAGAGAAGCCGAAAAAATTTTAGCCGAAGTCAAAGCCGAGCGTGCCAAAGCACAAGTTGAAGCCGATAAAATCGTGAGTGACGCCAAAGTATATGCCGAAAAGGTTCGTGCGGAAATCTTGGAAAAAGCCAACGCTGAAGCGCGCAAAGTGGCTGAAGACGCCAAAGCCGATATCGAACTCGCTAAACAACGCGCAATGATTGAACTCAAAAATACTGTCGTCGATTTAGCCATCGAAGCCGCCTCAAAAATTATTCAGCACAATTTAGATGCAGAACGCCACAAGGAACTCATCGCAGGCGTGATTAACGAACTTGAAACTGTTGAAAAGTAAAAACACATGAGCGCATTAGTCGGACGACGCTACGCCATTGCACTATACGAAATCGCCAAAGCGCAAAACAAAGTCTCGGATTTCGCCAAAGATTGCAACCTCATTGCCTCAACGCTTAAGAACTCGAAAGAACTCTTGAATGCAGTGAAAAGCCCTATCATCAATCAAGAAAAGAAAACAACGCTTCTGAAAGCGGTTTTCTCAGGAAAGGTAGGGAAACCACTCGAAGATGCGCTAATGCTTCTGGTGAAAAAAGGACGCGCCTCAATTATTCCGGATGTGATGAAAGCGTTTGAAGACATTCTTGATGAACAAAGTGGTATTGTGCTGGCACAAGTTGAGAGTGTAGTGTGGCTTAGCGAGCCTGAAAAGCAAGCCATCGCTCAAAAATTGGAGGCGGTTTCAGGAAAGAAAATTCGCATTGAAAATAAAATTAACCCATCGTTGATTGGCGGATTTACAGCGCGTATCGGCGATACGGTTATCGACGGCAGTGTTAAACACAAACTGGAACGCTTGAAAGAAGAACTTCGACAAGTTTCGCTTAACTGAACGATGAAACCGAATGTTTGAAGGAACGGATTTTCGCCGTTCCTTTTTTATTTTCACCGACTCGAAAATCCTGATTGTAGAAACATGCTTCGTAACGATTTATTGCTTCGCGCCTTGCGCCGCGAGCCTTGCCACCGAACACCAATTTGGATTATGCGTCAAGCAGGTCGCTATCTTCCTGAATACAGAGAGGTGCGGCGCAAAACCGACTTTCTCACGCTTTGCAAAACGCCCGAACTTGCGGCGGAAGTAACCATTCAGCCCGTCGAGATTATGGATGTCGATGCGGCGATTATTTTTTCCGATATTCTCGTGGTGCCAGAAGCGATGGGCATGAAGTTAGAACTGATTGAATCACAAGGTCCGAAATTTCCGAATCCGATTCGCTCGCGCGTTGAAATTGAAAAGTTAATCACGCCTGATGTCTCAGAAGCCTTGCGCTATGTCGAAGATGCAATTCGTTTAACCAAACGCGAACTCGCGCTCCGTGTGCCGATTATCGGATTCAGCGGTGCGGCTTGGACACTTTTCGCTTACGCCGTCGAAGGCAAAGGCAGTAAAGACTTCCGACACGCTAAACAAATGCTCTTTGAACAGCCCAAAGACGCGCACGCCTTTCTGAAAAAACTCACGAAAGTTGTCAGCGAGTATTTGCTCCTTCAAATTGAAGCAGGGGCAGACGCTGTTCAAATTTTCGATACTTGGGCAGGATTACTTTCCGAAGAGCATTACAAAGAATTTTCGCTTCAATACATTCACGAGACGGTTCAAACCATTAAACTCAAACACCCGAAAACGCCCGTCATTGTCTTTGCCAAAGGCGCAAGCGGCATGCTCAAAGAAATTGCCGAAACAGGGTGCGATGCGGTTGGGCTCGATTGGACAGTGGATATTGGCAAAGCGCGTTGGCAACTTTCAGATAGGGTGGCAATTCAAGGCAATTTAGACCCGATTATGCTCTTTGCCTCGCCTGAACGAATCCGCGAAGAAGCGGCGCAAATTCTGCGTAAGTTCGGCGAACACTCCGAACAATCGGGACACATTTTTAATCTCGGACATGGCATCTTGCCTGAAACAAACCCTTCTCACCTAAGAGCACTCATCGACTTTGTGAAAACGGAAAGCACGAAGTATCACAAGCAATCGATTCAAAATCCAAGTTTGAATTAAACTCAACGCTCAACGAATGTCGCTCAAAGAAAAACTTGAAAAAAAATCCGCCGTCATTGGCGTTGTCGGGCTGGGCTACGTCGGCTTGCCCCTTGCTGTTGAATTTGCGCGCAAAGGCTTCAAGACGATTGGTATTGATTTAGATAAACGCAAAATCGAGAGTCTCAACGCGGGCAGAAATTATATTCAAGACATCAAAGAGCACGAGTTTAAAGAAGCCCTCGACAACGGCTTCAAAGCAATGGATAATTACGACCACGCAGGGCTTTGCGATGCCATTTACATCTGTGTGCCAACGCCCTTCACAGCGAATAAAGAGCCCGACATTTCGTTTATCACATCGGCAACGGAATCCATTGCCAAACACTTGCGCAAAGAGCAACTGATTATTCTCAAATCCACGACCTTTCCGAACACAACCGAAGGCTATGTGTTGCCAATTCTCGAGAAAACAGGATTGAAAGTCGGAAAGGATTTCTATCTCGCCTTTTCGCCTGAACGCATAGACCCAGGCAATACGAAGTGGAACACGAGCAATACGCCCATCGTTGTTGGTGGCGTTACGCCGCTTTGCACCGACCTTGCCGCGCTCACCAATGAACAAGTGATTGCAAAGGTTCATAAGGTTTCATCGCCGAAAGTGGCGGAGATGGAAAAGTTGTTGGAGAACATTTTCCGAAGCGTCAATATCGCGTTAGTCAATGAACTTGCTATGTTGTGCGATAGAATGGGCGGTATCAACATTTGGGAAGTGATTGAGGCGGCATCGACAAAGCCATTTGGCTTTATGCCGTTTTATCCCGGTCCAGGAATCGGCGGGCATTGCATTTTGATTGACCCCTATTACCTCGCTTGGCAAGCACGCGAATATGACTTTCAAACGAAGTTCATTACGCTTGCGGCGGAAACCAACGAGAACATGCCCTTCTACGTGCGCGACCTCGTGATGAAAGAAATTGCCAAACTTCCGATTGCGTTCAGCGAGGCGAAAATTCTCTTTCTCGGCGTCGCATTCAAAAAAAATGTCGACGACATACGACATTCGCCCGCGATTAAGGTCATTGAACTCTTGCAAAAAGAAGGTGCTCGAAACATTCAATACTGCGACCCGCACGTGCCGCACTTCAAAGAACACGGCATCGGCAACGCTGTGATTGAAATGCACGAAACACCGCTCACGGCGGAAACGCTCGAATCTGCTGACCTCGTCGTCATTACAACCGACCACGCAAAATTTGATTACGACTTGATTCTCAAATGCTCAAAGCGCATTATCGATACACGCAACGCGCTCAAACACGCAACGGAGCATCGCGACAAAATCGTCTTGCTTGGCGACGGCAGGTAACTACAACAGGTTTCAACAATGGCGATTCAAGACGAGATTTACATCTATAACACCCTCACGCGACAAAAAGAAAAGTTCGTTCCACTTCGCGAAGGCTTTATTTCAATGTATGTGTGCGGTCCAACGGTTTATGGACACTCGCACATTGGGCATGCGAAAAGTTATGTCTCGTTTGATGTGATGGTCAAATGGTTTCGGCATGTAGGCTACAAGGTGCGTTATGTGCAAAACATTACCGATGTCGGACATTTGCTTGGAGATGATAACGACGGCGAAGATAGAATTCTCAGAGCCGCACGCATTGAGCAGGTTTCGCCGATGGAAGTTGCACAAGCCTACACGCGCTCATATTACGAAGATATGGACGCGCTCGGTGTCGCTCGCCCAAACATTGCGCCGACTGCGGCAGGGCATATTCCTGAACAAATCGAACTCATTAAAACGCTCATTGAAAAAGGACACGCCTACGAAGCAAATGGCTCGGTTTATTTCAGCGTCAGTTCGTTTGAAGGCTACGGCAAACTTTCGGGGCGGCGCAATCAAAGCGAGATGGAATCGGGAACGCGCGTCGAAATCAAATCTGAAAAGCGACATCCATCGGACTTTGCGCTTTGGAAAAAAGCTGACCCCACACACCTCATGCAATGGAACTCGCCGTGGGGCTGGGGCTTTCCGGGCTGGCATATCGAGTGCTCGGCAATGTCGATGAAATATCTCGGCGAAACGATTGATATTCACGGCGGCGGAATGGATAACCAATTCCCGCATCACGAGTGCGAAATCGCGCAATCTGAATCTGCCACCGGCAAACCGTTCGTGCGCTATTGGATTCACAACAACCTTGTTACCGTCAATGGTCAAAAGATGAGCAAATCGCTCGGCAACTTTACGACCATCAAAGATTTGCTGAAAAAATATCCGCCAACGGCACTGCGCTTTTTCATCTTGCAGTCGCACTATCGCTCCACGCTTGATTTTTCAGACGAGGCAATTTCCGCCGCTAAAAATGGGTTGGAGAAACTCAACGAAACTTACAATCGCCTTCTGCAATCGCCATCAGGAAACAGCGCGCTGGATATTGAGCCCTACAAAGTGAAACTGCACAGCGCGATGAACGACGACTTCAACACGCCACAAGCGATTGCGATTTTCTTTGACCTTTCGCGCGAAGTCAATACAACGCTTTCAAAAGACGGGCTTTCAGAAGAGGCACGCTCGAAGGTGATAGACTTTTTCAACATCTATGGCAAAGAAATTCTCGGCATTCTCTCTGAAACACAAACCACAATGCGCGGCGATTCAACCCTGCTCGCCAATGTGATGAAATTAGTATTAGAAATTCGCCAAGCCGCGCGTGCGAAAAAAGACTTTGCCACAAGCGATTTGATTCGAGAACGCCTGAAAGAAGTTGGCATTGAAGTTAAAGACACAAAAGAGGGTGCGACTTGGCGACGGCTTGACTGAGCAACAGCGTTTCAACCATGAGCAAGCGAAGAAAACCTTCTGCAAAAACGGACAAGGCGAATAAGACGCTCGCCGAAGTTTCGCTCGCGCCGATTCCGCTTCCCACATTTCGAAAGCCGATTTACTTCATTCCACTTCTTGCCATTGCGTCTCTGTTCATCTCACTTGCGCTGCGATTGATGGTCGATATCGACATCGGATTTCACTTGCACGGCGGCAAGTGGATATGGCAACATCGCGCATTCCCCGATAAAGACGCCTACACCTACACCGTCCCGAACAACGATTACATCGACCTGCATTGGCTTTATCAACTGCTCATGTTCGGCGTCTATTCGCTCTTTCGGCGTCGCAGGCTTGTAAGCAGAACTTGTTTGTTCTTTGTTGTTGAACGTTCCGGTGCGTTTCGCTTTTCACGATTTCATCATCGCCATTTTTTCCTAACTTGACCGTCTACATAAAAACTTTTCTCCAAATGGCAGACGGCATTTATTCAGTTAGCGAACTCACGGCGGAAATTAAAGAACATCTCGAAACGCAATTTCCTGAACTGTGGCTTCGGGGTGAAATTTCAAATTTCAAGAAAGCCACATCAGGGCATCTTTACTTCACACTCAAAGATTCAGAGGCGCAAATTCCCGCTGTCATTTGGCGCGCGACCGCCGAGCGACTTGCGTTTGCACTAAGCGATGGGCTTGAAGTGCTCATTCGTGGCAAGGTGGAAGTCTATGCGCCGCAGGGGAAGTATCAACTCATTGGCAATCAAGTCAAAGCCGTTGGCGAGGGCGATTTGCAGAAAGCCTTTGAACTGTTAGTTAAAAAGTTGGAGAAAGAAGGATTATTTCTGCACGAGCACAAAAAGCCCTTGCCGCGCTTGCCTGAAACGATTGGCGTGGTTACTTCGCCAACAGGCGCAGTGATTCAAGATATTTGTTCGGTCTTGGGACGGCGATACCCAGCGGCACAAATTGTGCTTTATCCTGTGCGCGTTCAAGGCGAGGGTGCGCCCGAAGAAATCGTCGAGGCGATTCGGTATTTCAATCGCACCAAAAATCCGGCGCACCAAGTCGATGTGCTTATTATTGGGCGCGGTGGCGGCTCGCTCGAGGACTTGTGGGCGTTCAACGATGAGCGCGTGGCGCGCGCTGTATTTGCGTCAAAAATTCCGACAGTGAGCGCGGTTGGGCATCAAACCGACTTCACGATTTGCGATTTCGTCGCCGATGTTCGTGCCGCAACGCCTTCAATGGCGGCAGAACTTATTGCCCCGCTTTCAACTGATATTCTGAACTCAATTCACGCAACGCTTCAAACTTTGCAACGTGGCTTAATGAATCGCGTGGAAGAGCAACGCATACTTGTTAGAGAGATTGTTGGAAGTTATGCCTTCAATAAGCCGGTCAGCGATATGCACGCGCTCTTGCAAACCCTCGACCGATTGAGCGAGCGGCTCGACTTCGGCATGCGGCAAAAAATAGAACGCACGGCATCAATGCTCTCAAACTTGACGCACCGTCTCGACGCGCTAAGCTACGAGCAAACGCTTCGGCGCGGATTCAGCATCGTGTTCAAAGATGGACGTGTGGTGCGCTCCGCACAGGAAATTCAATCAGGGGATACGATTGTCATTCGCTTTGCCGATGGCGAAAAAACAGTGCGCGTCTTGTAAAAAAAGAGCGTCCCGCCGTTTCCAGCAGAGACGCTCCTCACCTAAGAGACAACAAAGAACAACCAGCGAGAAAAAAACTCTTTAATGAGTAGTGAGTAATGAGTAATGAATAACGGGAAGCGCGCAATTCTTCACTCTTCATTCTTCACTACTCTCACTATTCATTATTCATTACTTGACCAGCATCATTTTTTTCGTTTGCACAAACGAGGACGCGCCACTTGTCGCGCTTCCTGCTTGTAAAAATACACGCCGCTTGCCAAATTGCTTGCGTTCAAAGTGTAGGTGTATGACCCTGCCGCTTGCCGACCGCTCACGAGCGTCATCACTTCCTTGCCGAGCACATCATAGACTTTCAGCGACACATTGCTGGCGGTTGGGAGTTGATAACTAATGACGGTCGTCGGGTTGAACGGGTTCGGATAGTTTTGCTCAAGTGCATAGCCTTTGGGCTGATTGCGGGTTTGGTCTTGCGTGCTGGAAGAGGTTGCCGTCCATTGCGCAATGCGATTGGCAGAACTGCCGCCCGCATTCGTAAACCCTCCGCCCACGAAGAGGCTGTTGTTATACGCCGCAAGGCTATAAACAAAGTAGAGCGGCGGGCTGATGTGAACCGAGAACTTTCGCGAGCATTCGAACGAACAGGCAACTTGACCGAAGCACTCTGCCACGCACGGCTTCACCAACAGGTGCGCGAAGAAATGCTCAACGAGGAAGTAATCGCCAAAACCAAAAAACTGCAAATCGTGCATCAAGTCGCTGAAATGGCGCGAGAGCGTGAAATCTTCCGCCTCAAAGCCGAACAATCGGAAAAAGAGCTTGCGCACAAAAAGCAAGAGATTGTTTCAATGGCGATGACGCTGGTGCAAAAAAACGAACTCGTCGAAAAGTTGAAAGCGGAATTGATGACGCTTTCAAAATCGGTTTTGGGGAACACATCGGAAAAAGTATATCAGGAAATTTCAAACTTGATTGAGCAGTTGGAGAAGTCCAAAGCCGACGAGAAAAGTTGGCGGCTCTTCGAGCAACAGTTCGAGAGCGTGCATCAAAACTTCATTCAGGTGCTTACCAATCGATTTCCTGAACTGACCAAAACCGAATTGCGCTTATGCGTGCTTCTCAAAATTCAACTCTCAACCAAAGAAATCGCGCAACTGCTTTTTCTTTCGCCGCGTAGCGTTGAGACATATCGCTTACATCTTCGCCGCAAACTTAGGCTTCCCAAAAAAACAAACTTGACCGAATTTCTCCTCTCGCTCTAAACGGCAATTCTTCTGTTTGCCGTATCAAATTTTTTCTTACTTTCAACTGTTTCTGACTTGCATAACCGACCTCAATTCACGCTGAAAATATGGACTATCGATTTTCTAAATGGGACGAGCGGCACGCCAAAACGCAATCCTCGCTTGAAAAGATGCTCAAAGTATTTAATCAACTGTTGATTTACACCAACGGCGACGCTAATCAAGCCTTGCAATGGCTCACAGAAATGGACCGACAATACGGTTTAGGCGACGACGAAGTTGGCATCGGCGATTTCATTGAATACCTAAAACGCGAAGGCTACCTTGAAGAACCCTCGCGCGACGGCACTTTCAACATCACAGGCAAAACAACGAAAAAAATTCGCGAAGAATCGCTCAACGAAATTTTTTCATCGCTTCGTAAGCAGTCGCAGTTTGGCAATCATAAAATTCCAAAGTCGGGAATGTCGGAAGAGCGCACGCCCGAGACGCGCAGTTGGAAATTTGGCGACGCGCTTCAAAATCTTGACCTCACGCAAACGCTTCAAAACGCGCTGAAACACAGTGATTTAGACGAAATTCGCCTTACCGAAGATGACTTTCGCGTCTATGAAACCGAGCATCAAACCACCTGCGCCACCGTGTTGATGATTGACATTTCGCACTCGATGATTCTTTACGGCGAAGACCGCATCACGCCCGCAAAGAAAGTCGCAATGGCACTCTCAGAACTCATTTTGACGCGCTATCCCAAAGACAGCCTTGATATCTTGCTGTTTGGCGACGAGGCGTGGCAGGTGGAAGTCAAAGATTTGCCGTTCATCAGTGTCGGACCGTATCACACCAACACCAAAGCAGGGCTTGCACTCGCACGTCAAATCTTGAAGCGCAAGAAAAATCAGAACAAGCAAATTTTCATGATTACCGACGGCAAACCTTCCGCCATTAACGAAGGCGCGAAGATTTACAAAAACTCGTTTGGGTTAGATAGGAAAATCGTCAACAAAACGCTCGACGAAGCCGTCATGTGTCGCAAAGATAAAATCACCATCACAACCTTTATGGTTACCAGCGACCCCTATCTGCAAGGCTTTATCAATGAACTGACACAAGCCAATCAAGGGCGGGCGTATTTCAGTGGGTTAGATAACTTGGGCGAATATATGTTCGTCGACTACATCAAAAATCGCCGCAAAAAACTGCGATGAAGGAGCAAGAAATGATAACGGCAGAAAAACTGCTGACGGGCGAAGACTTAATGGAACTGCAAAGCGAGACGGGGAAACGATTCGAACTCCTCAAAGGGAAACCCATTGAAACGATGCCCGCAGGCGGAAAACATGGATATATCGCTTCAAAAATTGAGCGTAAACTTGGTGCGTTTGTCGAAGAGCGAAATCTCGGATTTCTTTTCGTAGCGGAAACGGGCGTATATCTGGAACGCAATCCTGACACGGTGCGCGGCGCAGATGTAACCTTCGTCAGCCGTGAAAAAATCAAAAGCGTCGATGAAATTGAAGCAGGATTTCTGACGGTTGTGCCCGACCTTGTCGTGGAAGTCGCCTCACAACCGAACAAGATGAATGAAGCCTTAGAGAAAGTCGAGACTTGGAAACGCGCGGGTGTAGGCGAAATTTGGCTTGTCGATGTGGCGCAAAAAACACTGACGATTTACGACAACGCTTCTCACAACGACCCAACTGAAATCCTGACCGAAAAAGAGACGCTTTATGGCAAAGGCTGGCTCAACGGCTTCGCATTGCCGCTATCAACAATTTTCAGTTAAGCACAACAACCAAACGATTTATGAAAGACATCACGAAAATCAGAACGCTCGGCGAATTAAAGCGTGCAGGTTATCGAACGCGCTCAGTGAAAGATGAAATTCGCGAAAACTTGATTCAAAAAATGAAGGACGGCGAAAATCCGTTTCCGAATATTATTGGTTACGAGCGCACGGTTATTCCGCAGCTACAAAACGCACTGCTTTCAAAACACGATATTATCCTGCTGGGTCTGCGCGGACAAGCCAAAACCAAACTCATTCGTCTCATGGTCAATTTGCTCGACGAGTTTATTCCTGTTATCAAAGGCTCGGAAATCAACGACGACCCGTTCAATCCGATTTCAAAATACGCCCGTGAAAAGATCTTGCACGAAGGGGACGAAACCGAAATCGCGTGGCTGCATCGCTCGGAACGCTACGGTGAAAAACTCGCAACGCCTGATGTAACCATTGCCGACCTTATCGGCGACATCGACCCCATCAAAGCCGCATCGCAAAAATTGACTTACGCTGACGAAAATGTGATTCACTACGGCATTATTCCGCGCACCAATCGAGGCATTTTTGCTATTAACGAACTGCCCGACCTTCAACCGCGCATTCAAGTCGGCTTGCTGAACATCATGCAAGAAAAAGATATTCAGATTCGCGGCTTTCAAGTGAGAATCCCACTCGATATCTTCATCATTTATTCCGCGAACCCTGAAGATTACACCAATCGCGGCAACATCATCACGCCGCTCAAAGACCGTATTGATTCACAAATCATCACGCACTATCCGAAAACGATTGAAATCGGCATTAAAATCACGGAGCAAGAAGCATGGACGAAACGCCCGTCCGAAGTGGAAGTCAAAGTGCCGTATTACTTCAAAGAAATGATTGAACATATTGCCTTTGAAGCACGTCGGAGCGAATACGTTGACCAAAAGTCGGGCGTCTCGGCGCGCCTGACGATTACGGCGATGGAAAACCTTGTAAGCAGTGCCGAGCGTCGCGCCATCATGCACGATGAATCCGAAGCCTGCGTGCGAATTTCTGATATGTTTCTCGTCACGCCTGCCATCACAGGCAAAGTTGAACTCGTCTATGAAGGCGAACAAGAAGGTGCAATTAACGTCGCTAAACTGCTTATCGGCAAAGCCATTAACCAAGTCTTCAAAAAATACTGTCCTGACCCTAACAAGAAAGTTCAAGGGCAGAGCGCTTATGCTACCATTACAGGCTGGTTCTCGCAGGGCAATCAAGTCGATATCTATGATGACATGAAGTTCGAGGAGTATTTCAAAGCGTTGGATAAAGTCAAAGGTTTGCGCGAGTTTGCCGAAAAGACCTTTCAAACCAAAGACAAACAAGAACTCGCCACCGCAATGGAATTTGTATTGGAAGGATTGCACCAAAACTCAATGGTCGGCAAAGATGAACTTGAAGCCACGCGCATTTACAGCGATATGATTGGCAAAATTATGTCGAGCGTGGGCGGCTCTAAGTTTGAACGATGAACACGACAACTTCGCCTAAAATCGGATAAATGCAAAGTGTTACGAGTCTTACCTGACAAAACCGTTATCAAATATACCCATCTCGTTCAGTCAATAAGGGCATAAAAATTCAGTGACATCAGTTTAAGTGTTGAGTATGCGCTTCGTCACAATTCATTAACGGTGATTGTCGTATAACCCGCCCTAGTATTTCAACCTTAAAGCACGAAGTGATGCGTTTGGAAAAAATTCTAACAAACGCTGTTGCCACTATTCGTTCAAGACTGTTCGTTTTGAGAAAAGATAAGAGAAGTGTAACCAATGAGCCCTTAGAAATGACAGAGAAGGTATACCTTAACATTTTGCAAGCGCTTCCCGAGCCGATTCTGGTGCTGTTGCCCAATCAGGTAATTTTGCTTGCCAACAATGCCGCGCGTGCCATTTTTTCATTAACAGGCGAAGACCTTAAAGGAACTTGCTTCTCCGCACTTGTTACGGACCGCTTTAAGTTCAATGATTGGATAAAAAAAGTTACCGCTTCATCATCATTTGTTTCTGAGCAAACTGAACTTAGGACGTCTGGAGGCATAATGCCATTTGTGCTCGATGGATGCACGGTGCGCGACGGGAAGCAGGCGTATCTTCTCATTCGCTTGAAAATGGCAAATGCTGAACACCTAACTGTTCGTGCGCTTTCCGTGCAGGTAGATAAACTTCAGCAAGAAATTGCCATGCGACGCGCAGCAGAAGAGCGGCTGCAAGAAAGTTTAATTGAATTGGAGCGTGCCAAAAGGCAGTTAGAACAACTTGCCACAATTGATAGTCTAACAGGCATTCCAAACCGCCGAAGTATTGACGAAACATTGCAACGCGAGTGGTTGAAAGCCATGCGCAATGCCGAGCCTCTCGCTGTGATGATGATTGATATAGACCACTTTAAGAACTATAACGATTTTTATGGGCATCAAGCGGGCGACATGTGTTTGAAGCAGGTGGCGCATGCTATTCGCACTGTTCTTCGCCGTTCAACGGACTATGTCGGACGATACGGCGGTGAAGAGTTTCTCGTATTGCTGACCAACTCTGATTCAGAAAAAGCAAAGAAAATGGCAGGAAAAATCTGTGACGCGGTTCGCCATCTCAACATTCCTCACCTTGCATCAATGACCGCGGAAGTCGTTACAATTAGCATAGGACTGAATGTGATAACGCCCATGCCGAGTCTGTCAACATCGCTGGTGATTCAACAGGCTGACGAAGCACTCTATGAGGCAAAGCGCAACGGGCGAAATCAGTTCGTTCTGCATCAGAAGCCTGTCAAAGTGAACCTGCATCGCAAAAAACACCCCGCAGACATTAAAATTTCATGAAATGCCTGCTAAATACAAAAGCCCATCATCACGATGGGCTTTTGCGTTTTGACTCAAAGAGATGAGCAGAGAGATTCAGCGTGCGCTTGCAACGGCTTTGCTGGTTAACACAGCGAAAGTTGTTTGTGCGTTGGCAAGCAACTCTGCACCAACACTGCGCAGCGCTGCCGTTTGCCAATTAAGGTCAGCATCATCATAACGATGATGATAAAGGACTTTGCCGCTCGCATCATATCCAATGACTTCGCGGAAGGCAAATTCATCATGCTTTAAGTCAAAGCGTTGCAGTCCTAACTGATAAGCCGTGCCATTAGGTTGGATTCGGTTGAACTCGACTTTCACCCACATTTCCATCATTTGTTCCGACGGGTTAATCGTCATGGATTCCTTTGACTTCAAGACGAAATACTTAGCATTGCTTGATTCGGCAACATACGTCCAATTCCCTGATGGCTGAGCCTCGACGCTTGTAATCCCAACAAGCGCAACAGCGATAAAGAGCAAGGTCTTTTTCATCTTCGTAAAAAAGTTAAAGTTGAAAAAAGCGTTCAGCGACGCGACAGTGCACAATTATACGCAGTATTACCAAATTGTTAAATAATCGTTAACATTTTTGTCAAAGAATTTTAACTGCGCCTATCTTTTTCTACGCAATTATCAGTGTGAGTTTCGTTTTTTGATGGTAAAAAAATTGCTTACACTTGCACGCAATCATCTTCGGGGTGCTGCCAAAAGCGGCTGAGAACAAACTCGAGGAACTTGACGCAGGTAATACTGACGCAAGGAAAGATGATGCAACGCCTTTCGCTAAAAGAACCTTTGTGGTTCTTCTTCTGAATACTTGGCACACATTCTTCTTTCCTGCCTGTTTCTGCGTCGCATGTTATCAATTCAAAATCAATTCAAACTCATCAAAAACAATGTTGCTCAGGAACAAGGTTGCTCTCGTTACAGGGGCAAGTCGCGGCGTGGGTGCGGCGATTGCCAAAGTCTTGGCGCGTGAAGGCGCAAGCGTTGTGGTCAATTATTTCCAAAGCCAAAGCAAAGCCGATGAGGTCGTGAAAAGCATCGTGCAGGCAGGCGGAAAGGCAATCGCACTTCGCGCCGATGTTACGTCGGAAGAAGAAGTAAAAGCGATGGTTGAAATCGCCGTTAAGACCTTTGGACGGCTCGATGTGGTGGTCAATAATGCCTTGCCGAAGTATGCGTTCAATCCATCTGCGAATTACGTGAGTGTGGAGACAGTAACTTGGGAAAATTTTGAAACGCAGTTCAAGGGAGCGGTCGGCGGCGCGGTCAATGTGGTTCGGGCGAGCTTGCCACAGATGAAAGCGCAGGGCGGCGGAAGCGTGATTAACATTTCAACCAACCTCGTCTATAATCCCGTTGTAACCTATTACGATTACACCACTGCCAAGGCAGCAATGGTTGGGCTGACGCGCAACATGGCGGCAGAACTCGGCAAATATGGCATTCGCGTGAATTTGATTGCAGGCGGATTGCTCTCTTTGACGGACGCCAGCGCGCCAACGACGAAAGAAGTGTTCGAGTTCGTTGCAGGCATTACGCCGCTTCGCAAGGTTACGACGGTGGAAGACTTTGCAGAATCTGTGTTGCTCTTTGCATCGGATTTTAGCCGCGTGATTACGGGACAGTCCATTTCGGTCGATGGCGGCTTGACAATGCCATAAAATTGAAAAGGTTTCGCGTTAAAATGGGTGGATTGGCGTTAAATTGGGTAGTTCTGAAAAAGTTGAAAAAGATGTCTGAAAGTTTTTTTTCGTTTGAATATGAAGTCGGCAAAACGGCGAAGTGCCGATACGCCGAGTTCGGCGATGATGCCAATCCTCCCATTATACTCGTTCATGGATATGGCGCAATGTGGCAACATTGGAATCGTAATATCCCCGTTCTCGAGCAAGACTACAAAGTCTATGCGATTGATTTGCTCGGCTTTGGCGAATCGGAAAAGCCGAATACGCAGTATGGCTTAGCGTTATGGGCAAAGGAAATCGAGGCATTCATCGCGTTCAAAGGTTTGCAAAAAATTATTCTTGTTGGACACTCGATGGGCGGTGCGTCGAGTTTGTGGTTTGCCAATGAACATCCCGAACGGCTGAAGGCGTTGGTGCTTGTTGATGCGTCGGGAATTTTTCCTGATGAAGTTGGCGCATTTGAGCGCGTTTTGTATCGAGCAGTAGGCAGTCCGATAATCGGCGAGGCGATGTTTATGCTCTTTGCCAACGAATTTGGCGCGCGTCAAAGTTTAGTGCCGACTTATCTCGATGTGTCGCAAGTTACAGATGAACTGGTGGCGCAATTTGCAAAGCCACTTCGCAGTGCGGGCGCGATTCACGCCTACCTTGCGCCATCGCGCAATCCTGAACGATTTTTATTTGAGCGATTTCCAAGACCGTGCCGCTATACTGAAAAAGCCTTGTTGGTATGGGGCGCAGAAGATTTGGCATTTCCGCCTAATAAAGTCGTGCCGAAGTTTCAAGAAATTTTGCCGCAAGCAGAAGTCGTCATTTTGCCGAACACGCGGCACTGCCCGCAACATGAAGTTGCTGATGTGTTTAATCAAACCGTTAAATCGTTTTTAGCGACGCTGAACGGTCGATAAAAGGTGATGTTTTTAACGCCAAACATCGGAACGAAACCGTATTTCTGCAACATTGAAGGTAAATACCCGCATCAACCAAAAAACATTGAGTATCGCCATGCCCGATATTGTAACAGAAAGAACGGCACTCGACCCCAAAGCCATCGCTGAAAAATGGCGGACGATTATTTTCGGCATCATTGACCACGCCTTTGAGCCGATTGTCAATATCCATACTGGCGCAACCTTCGGCTTCGAAGCCTTGCTCCGAAATTACCAAGCGGCAGGCTTCGAGACGATTTGGGAGTTTTTTGAAACTGCCTATAAAGAAGGCGCGCTCTACCAAGTCGAACTGCTCTTGCGCGAAAAAGCCATTGAGAAATTTTGTCGTTCAGGATTTCAAGAGCGTATCAAACTCTTTCTCAATGTCGATAATCGCGTGCTCGAGATGTCCGATTATCAACAAGGCAATACCGCGAAAATTCTCGCCCGATATAAAATGCCTGCCAGCGCGATTTGCTTCGAGATTTCCGAAATGCACCGCCTCAGCGGAAGCGACGCCGTCATGCAAATTCTGCATCTGACCAAAAGCCAAAACTATAAAATCGCCATCGACGACTTCGGCACGGGCTTTTCAGGCTTTCAACTGATGTATTACGCCAGCGCAGATTTTATCAAGATAGACCGATTCTTCATCTCCAACATCTCGAACGATTCTAAAAAACGCTTCTTCGTCGCTAGCATTATCAACATGGCGCACCTTTTGGGCATTACCGTCATCGCCGAAGGCATCGAGACCGAACAAGAATTTTACATCTGCCGCGATTTAGGGTGCGACCTCATTCAAGGGCATTACATTCAAAAAGCCACGACGGATATACGCGAGATGAAAACCAAATACGAAGTGGTGGAAATGCTCGTCCGAAAAGACCGCCGCAAAGTCTCGCAAGACCAAGAAATCATTTACAATCAATCCGAGTATATCCCGCAAATTCCGATTACGGCGACGATGGAAGAAGTCTTCAACAAGTTTTTGGAGTTTGATAATTACAGTTTCTTTCCCGTTACGACCGAAAACAACGAGCCGGTCGGCATTGTGCGCGAAAAAGATTTGAAAGCCTACACCTACTCACTGTATGGGCGTCAGCTCTTGAAGAATAAATCGTTTGGAAAAACGCTTCGCGATTTTATCGTCAAATGTCCGATTGTTGACATCAACACGAAGGCGGAGAAGATGTTAGAGATTTTTTCCGTCGATGAAACGGTCGAAGGCATCATCGTTACGGCGCAGATGGAATATATCGGATTTCTAAGCGCGAAAGCCCTCTTGCGCGTCTTGAACGAAAAGAACCTCATGGCGGCGCGCGACCAAAATCCGCTCACCAAACTGCCGGGCAATACGCTCATTTACGGCTACGTGTCGGAAGCCCTCGTCGATGTTGAATCCGACTACACGCTCGTTTATTACGACTTCGATAACTTCAAACCTTACAACGACCGCTACGGCTTCCGCAATGGCGACCGTGTGATTTTGCTCTTTGGTGAAATTCTTCAAAAGCGATTGTCGCGCGAAAACTGCTTCATCGGACACATCGGCGGCGACGACTTCTTCGTCGGTTTCAAAAATCTTCGCTTCGAGGAAGCCTACGAACTCACGGCTATGGCAATTCAAGAATTTACCGAAGGCGTTAAGCCTTACTACGACGAAACCGACCGCACACGCGGCTACATCGAGTCCAAAGACCGTGAAGGAAAAAGCAAACAGTTTCCACTTCTCACCGTCAGCGCATCAATGCTTGAGATTCCAAAACATCGCAATCCGCTCACGATGGATGAAATCAGTACAATTCTTGCCGAAATGAAAAAAAGCGCGAAGGGGACACAAGGCGGAATTTGTGCCTCAACCGTCAATCAACTTCCGTCATAAAATTTCACTTCTCAAACGGCTTGCCGATTTCGCGTGGCGGAACGGATTTGCCAATAAAGCCCACCAGCACCAAGAGCGTAACGAGGTAAGGAAGCGATTGCACAAGTTGCGTAGGAATCGCGTCGCTTTGTAGGTTCAGTTGTAAGGCTTCGGCGGAGGCGAAAAGCACGCTTGCCGTTGCTGCGCCCAAGGGAAGCCACTTGCCGATAATCATCGCCGCAAGGGAAATGTAGCCTCTACCTGCAATCATGCCGTCCGTGAAACTGTGTTGCTGAAAGGCAAGGAACGCGCCTGCAATCGCCGCTAAAACGCCCGAAATCAGCACGGCTTGGTAGCGCATGGTCGAAACGGAAATGCCAAGCGTGGCGGCGGCTTCAGCGTTTTCTCCAACGGCTCGCAAACGCAAGCCAAAGGGCGTCTTGAAAAAAATGAGATGCGAAAGGGGAATCGCGATAAGCGCGAAAAGAAAAATCGGGTCAATCAAGACAGAGGGTGCGTCAATGCCTGCGATTCGCTCTGAATTGGACGCACTCCCGAACAGAACGCGCAGAAAAAACTTCGTCATCCCAACGGCTAAAATGTTCAGCGCAATGCCTGAAACAATTTGATTGGCTTTGAAGGTAACGGTTACAAGCGCGTGAAGCGCGGCAAATAAAAGTCCGAGCACGACCGCAACGCCCACGCCCACGAGTGCCGAGCCAGTGTAGAACTGTCCTATCGTTGCGCCAAACGCGCCAATGAGCATTAAGCCCTCGAGGGCAAGGTTAATGACGCCGCTTCGCTCTGAATAAGTCGCGCCCAGCGATGTAAGCAAATACGGCACGGCGATTCGGCAGACTTGAAGAAAGAAAATGATAGCCAGTTCCATGCACGGTTGTTCGTTGAAGCATTAGGCGGGAAGTTACAATTGCGACGTGTGCTTTTGCAATCATACGCTGAAAGCGAGAACGAAAACAAAAAAGGCGACTCATTGCTGAATCGCCTTTGAAGAGATGTAAATAATTATCGCTTCTTGTCCGCTTCGAGCGCTTCTTTCTTTGCCAAGAGCTCTTCCTTCGTTTCTGGAAAGTTCGGGTCGGAGACGCAGCAATCGACCGGACAGACGGCAGCGCATTGCGGCTCTTCATGGAAACCGACGCACTCGGTGCATTTATCGGGAACGATATAATAAATGCTTTCTGCAAGCGGGTCATATGTTTCGCCGAAAAGCGTCCATTGTTTGCCGCCTTCGTAGATAGCGGTGTTCGGACATTCCGGTTCGCAAGCGGAGCAATTGATGCACTCCTCAGTGATCATTAACGCCATTGTATTCCTCCAAAGAGTTTAAGGTTAAGAGTGATTAAAAAAGTGTTTGGGACTACAAAAATTTTCTAAGGCTAAACGTTTCTCAAACAAGTTCAACAATCATAGAAACCGCCTCGCCGCCGCCCAGACAAATTGCCGCAAGTCCGCGCTTCAAATTGCGTTGTTTAAGGGCGTGTAGGAGCGTTACTAAAATTCGTGCGCCACTTGCGCCGATTGGGTGTCCGAGCGCAACAGCGCCGCCATTGACATTCATTTTCTCGTGCGGAATGCCAAGCGATTTTTCCGCCGCTAAGGTTACAACGGCAAAGGCTTCATTGACTTCAAAAAGGTCAATGTCGTTCAGCGAGAGATTGGCTTTTTTGAGTGCTTTTGGTATCGCATCAATCGGAGCTGTGGTGAAGTATTCAGGTTTTTTTGCCGCCGTTGCCATCGAAACAATTTTTGCAATCGGCTTAACGCCTTTTTGCTTAACGGCTTCAGACGACATGACTAAAAGAGCCGCCGCACCATCATTGATTTTGGATGCATTTGCTGCCGTTACTGTGCCGCCTTCTTCAAAAGCAGGCTTCAAGGTCGGAATTTTATCGGGACGGAAGTTTTTGGGCTCATCATCTTCTGAAACAGAAACTTCTTTGCCACGCTCATTCCAAACCACGCTGACGATTTCATCTTTGAACAATCCTTCTTTCTGTGCCTTAATCGCTCGCTCATAACTTGAAATAGCAAATTCATCTTGCGCTTGTCGGGAAATGTTGCACTCACGAGCGCAGAGTTCAGCCGCATTGCCCATCAAGTATCGATTATAGACATCAAAGAGTCCGTCATACTGCATTGAGTCAATGATTTCACCGTTGCCATAGCGATAACCTGTTCGCGCCTTCGGAAGCAGATAGGGCGCATTGCTCATCGATTCCATGCCGCCTGCAACAGCCACATGTGCGTCGCCAAGCATGATCGATTGCGCCGCAAGCATGACGGCTTTCATGCCTGAACCGCACATTTTATTAATCGTCAAACATTCGGTCGAGACGGGCAAACCGCCGAAAATCGCGGCTTGACGCGCAGGTGCTTGTCCTTCGCCTGCCGCAAGCACATTACCCATCGTGCATTCTTCAACATCGGTCGGAGAAATTCCTGCACGTGCGACGGCGGCTCTGACCACAGCCGCACCTAATTCAACGGTTGGGCGCGAGGCAAGCGAACCTTGAAAACTTCCAATCGGAGTGCGAACAGCACTGACAATGTAGACTTCAGACATAGAAGAAGGAAAAGCCAATTAAAGGTAACTGAACGCAACGGGGTGGAAATCAGACGATTTCTCAGCGTGCGAAAAGAGAGTCAAAGAGCAAGCGTAGCAAATTTGACGGGCGCAACATAGCAAAAAAAAAAGTTTCGTCAAGTCTAAACTGCTTGTTTGGACGTGGTCTAAATTCCAAAGTGTATTTGCCTAAGTCCGACGGGAGCAGTCAAAAAATTTTGCAGGGAAATTTTGCAATCGCGCTCGCGTTTGTAACTTAAACAGTTGACTCTGATTGTAAATCACTGAAAGAATGAAAAATTACCAACGAGATGTTGCTCTCTCTGCCAGAACTGCGCCGAAAGCAGGACGCAGCGAAACCCATGAGCAAATTGATTACAAGAATGAACTGGCACGAAAAGGCATTCATCTTGCATCAATCATGATTCCAATCATTTACTTTCACATCACGAAAGAACTTGCTTTGATGCTACTGGTGCCGATGTTTCTTGGATTTTTTTTCGTTGACCTTCTCAAAATGTTCGTCAAGCCAATTGCGGATTTATACTACAAACACTTCGGCGCGATGCTTCGTGCTCATGAATTGGACGCCTCGCAGCGCAATTTCAACGGTGCCACATATGTAACGCTCGCCGCCGTGCTCGTGGTGTGGCTTTTCCCGAAAATGATAGCGATCGCCGCTTTCGCAATTCTGATTCTTGCGGATACAGCGGCGGCGTTGGTTGGAAGAAAAATTGGACGAATCAAAATCGGGGCGAAAACGCTCGAGGGAAGCATTGCATTTTTTCTTTTCGCCTTGCTCGTTGTGCTGGTAACGCCGAAACTCAATGCGGCGGTTGGGCTTGCGATAGCGATTTCCACAACGGTTGCTGAACTCTATCCGATTAAGTTGGGAAATTGGACTATCGACGATAACCTCTCCATTCCGCTCGTGGGCGCAACCGCGGGGCTGATTTGCTACATGCTCTTCATTCCACACGAACTTGCCTTACTCAACTAAACTCACTTCGCCTCTGAAACGATGCTTCTTTCAATCGTGATTCCTGCATATAACGAAGAAAAACGAATCGGGGCATCGCTTCACGAACTTCAAGCATTTCTGCCCAATCACTTTGAGCAAACGGAAGTGATTGTGGTTAATGACGGCAGTTCCGATAGAACCAGCGACGTGGTTGAGTTTTTCGTTAAGCCCAGCGGCATGCATCGGCTCATGCTGGTTGAGCTCACACAAAACAGCGGCAAAGGTGCGGCTGTCAAAACAGGCGTGGAACGTGCATCAGGCGATGTCATTCTTTTTATGGATGCCGACCTTTCGACGCCTTTGTCGGAAATTTCAAAAGTACTCTTACCACTTCAACAAGGAAAAGATATTGCTATCGGCTCACGAGCAACGAAAGACTCCAATATCCTCGAGCGACAACCTTTTTATCGCGAATCGATGGGCAAAATGTTTAATCTGCTTGTTCGCCTGCTTGTTATTAACGGCATTTCCGACACGCAATGTGGATTCAAAGCTTTTCGGCGCGAGGCAGCAAAAGAAATTTTCAAACGATTAAATACTGTGCGCTTTGGGTTTGACGTCGAGGTGCTCTTGTGGGCAAAAGTGTTGGGATATTCGGTTGAAGAAGTCGGGGTAACTTGGATTAACTCACCGCACTCGCGTGTCTCTCCCATTCGAGATTCGCTGGAAATGCTGTGGAGCCTGTTTCGAATTAGGCGGCAAGTATATGCATCGTTCAAACAAGCGTCTAAAAACAGAAACCTGAACGTCAAATATGGAGAAAGTTCTCTACGATGAAATGCGCAAAAGTGAAACCGAGCATTGGTGGTTTCAAGCGAGGCGAGAAATTCTTTTACAAGTTATCAAATCGTTTGTGCCAAAAGGTGTATCTGTGTTAGATGTTGGGTGCGGCACAGGATTTATCCTCGAAAAATTACAGCACGACTATGACGCACACGGTTTAGACCACGCCGAAGTTGCTGTCAATTATTGCCACGAGCGCGGCTTAACTTTCGTTAAACAAGGCTTGCTCGGCGAAGAAACCTTCAACGGAAAAAAATTTCAACTCATCTTGTTTTTGGACGTCATCGAGCACATTGAAGACGACCTCGCCGTGCTTTCCGTCGCAAAGCCGTATTTAAGCCAAAACGGCATCGTGATGATTACCGTGCCAGCATTTGAATTTCTTTGGAGCGCGCATGACGAAATTCACCACCACAAACGCCGATACACAAAAGGCACCTTAACTGAACTGCTCCAGAAGGCAGGCTACACCGTGCGATACATTTCATATTTCAACACATTGCTTTTCCCGATGATTGCGCTTGTAAGAGTGATTGGAAACTTGACGGGGCGGCGCAATGCGTCCGATGCCAAGCCACAAAGCAAGTTCGTCAATGAGATGCTCTATCGAGTGTTTGAAAGCGAGCGGACTCTATTGCCAAATGTCAGTTTACCTTTCGGCGTTTCACTGCTCGCTGTTGCAGAAGCCAAGAAGTCTTAACCGATGAACGATTCAACACTGCTTGCATTAGCAGCGGGTTCAAGCCAAGTTGCGCCGCTTCCTTTCACGAAGTTAATGCCGATTCGCTACCAAGAACTCTCGGAAGCCGTTGCGGGATTTGAACGCACGGGCATACCGCTGGTTTCCGTGCGTGGCGATAGCCTGATTCCAACGGCAGGCTACACGGACGATGTCGGCATGTATTACCTTGCTTCAAAACTTGCCGCACTCTTTCATCTCTCGGCGGCGTCGGCGTGGGATTTGTTTTTCTTTCTCATTCTCATTCCTTCTTTTGCGATTGGATTTATTGGAATGATGAAGATGCTTGAAACGAAAGTCGCGAAAGTCTTCTACGCGGTGATGTTTGCGATACTCTTGGTTACGGTGTATTTATCGGGCGATATTTACGCGCTGTCGCCGTCGCTCGCGATGCTAATTGTTCCGTATCTGATACGCTTTTCAAAATCCGATTCAAAACCGCGAGCAATACATTGGGCGATGTTCCTCATGTTTGGAATCATGTTAATGCTTGCGCATTTGATTCGTGCCCATTCGGCGACCGCAATCGTACTCGTGTTCGGGGTGCTCTTTTTCTTGGAAAAGCGTTGGACGATGCGCGAAAAACTGTTGAGCCTTGTGGTCATTGCAGTTGGAATGTTAGCGGTGCAAGTGTTTTTCAAAACGCGCTATGCTGAACGTGATGCGTATCTTGCTAAACTTCAACCCAATTATGTTGTGCCGCCGCAAGCGCATCCGTTTTGGCACAATGTTTATATTGGATTTGGATTTTTGGATAACGACTATGGCATTCGCTATCAAGATGAAATCGGGTTCAAGAAAGCAAAAGAAATTTCACCGACGGTTTTTTTGCTCGGTGATGAATACGAGCGAATTTTGAGAGATGAAACGCTTTCGCTGATAAAGAAAAATCCACTCTTTGTGATTCGGACGCTATCAGCAAAAGCAGGCGTAATTGGGTTTTACCTTTTGCTTTTTATGAACATTGGGCTTTTTTGTGCGTTGCGCTACGGGCTGAATTGGCAGTTGGAAATTGCATTGCTCTCGGGAATGGCATTTAACGCACTTCCGGGAATGTTAGCTGTGCCGTATATCCCATATCTGACAGGTAGTTTTGCTATGGCGGTTATCTACGGTGCAATGCAACTTGACCACGCGTTGAAGAGGGGGTTTCTAAAATTTCCAAAACTTAAAACCGGTTCAAACTAATGGGACGCATTTTCGAGAAACGAAAAGAAAAAATGTTTGCGCGCTGGGCGAAAATGTCCAAAGCGTTTACCAAAATCGGGCGTGAAATTGCGATTGCGGTCAAACTTGGCGGACCAGACCCAGAAAACAATCCTCGCCTGCGACGAGCGATTCAAAACGCCAAGAGCGTCAATATGCCCAAAGACCGCGTTGAGAACGCCATCAAGCGTGCCTCGTCGAAAGAAGAGGCTGATTTTCAAGAGCTTGTCTATGAAGGCTATGCGCCGCACGGCATTGCATTGATTGTTGAAGCGGCAACCGACAATCCCACGCGAACCGTCGCTAATGTGCGTATGCACTTCAACCGTCACGGCGGCTCGCTGGGTGCAAATGGCTCGGTCTCGTTTATGTTCGAGCGTAAAGGCGTTTTCAAAATCAATCCTGCAGGAAGAAATCTCGAAGAACTAGAACTCGAGCTGATTGACTACGGTGCAGAAGATTTTTCGGTCGAGGAAGGCGAGGTGCTGATTTACACATCGTTCAATGACTTTGCCACCATGCAAAAGCATTTGGAAGAGCAAAAAATCGAAGTGCAACTTTCTGCCTTGCAATACATTCCGACCACGACGACCGAACTCTCTGAAGAGCAAGAAAAAGAAGTAACCGAACTCATCGAGGCGTTGGAAGAAGATGATGACGTGCAGGCGGTCTATCACAACATGAAGTGAGCAGAGGAATTAAAATAAACTTGAACAATGAAAGTCTATCTCCTCAAAACCAAAGGCAAGGGTGTCGTTCCCGACTACATTCAAGTACGCGACGAAAACCAAAGTATTATCGGCTACTTCAAAGCAAGCAACATTGAAAAGGGATTAGACGAAATCCGCCTTGATGACCCCGCACGGCGCAAGGCAGCAGCGGCGATTTTTGAGAAATTAGAATTCGGAAAAATGATTCAAGCCGAACTCTAATGAAACACGACGCCCGATTTGAAGCGCGGTTGCGCAACAATCTGTTGCGGCTGTGGCTGGCTGGCGTTGTTCTCAATACCCTCATTCTGTTCTCGAGTGATACAGAGAAACTCCCCATGACGCTCTTACTTTTCATTGCGCTTATCTTGGCAGGGCTGAACGCAGGCGTCAGTGCTGCAATTTATCTGCTTGTCATGCGCTATAAGCGAAAGCGTGATTGAGAACCAGAAGTAACCTTAACTCTATAAGTTATTCCAACAAGAAAACTAACAAACAAAGTTAGACTGCGAGCAGAGCGTTGGTATGGGGGCACAAAGATGAACGCTGTGGTCGATTTTGTCTCTAAGTTATGATAAAACAATTGCTTAAAAATTTGACAAAGTTGTTTCAAACGAGAAGAAAAACATTGGCAATGCTTCGTATGCGCTGTAACTTTGCAATAGTTTCAGTGAAGTTAAAATCTGAAGCGTTTTAAGATGGAAGTTCAAGGCAACAACATACAATCTATCGGTAAAAAGTTCTGGAGATTTGTTGAGGTCTACATCTTTGTGATGATGTCAACAGTTTCTGGAAGTGCGATTACGAAAGATGTTGTTTTTGCCAAGTCGAAAGCAAAGGATAAGACTTTGCAAACGGGCATTGAACTTTTCACCACACGCTCCTCTGCGCCGCCACACGCCGCTAACGCTCCGAATCTTAAATATCTTGGATATGAAAATCAGGTAGAATCCGCAACTTGTGGGCGCGTTGTAGCGCAACAAACTTTCAAGACTTCACTCTGCGCCATTGAAAAAGGATACGCCATTGAAAAAGAATATCTCATTTGTGCCGCACGGCTTTTTGAAACACGTATTTGCGCATTTTGGCATCAATATGCTTTTCAAGAGCACGTGCGGCACAATCTCCCGCTAAATCTCGCTACGGAAAATGTTCCGCTCTTAATTTGATTTCCCTACCTACGCGTTTCCGACGTCTTGCTTGATGAGAAGAAAATGAACGTTCTTGCTCATCAAGTCAGGAGGGTCGCGAAAAAGTTGTTTCAGAAAGATTTGCAAATAAGTTTTGTATGTAGCGAATGCGAAAAATGAACAACGCATTGCGCAAGCGCCGCTACAAGGGTTTTTATCTTGTTCTTTTTAGGAGAATAAACACTTCAAACGCTAAACACTCTTTGAAAGGAGTAAATAACTATGAATAAGTCGCATTTAAGAGGGCTATTTTTCGCTCTTGCATTTGTAAGCGCGCTCTCAATTGCCGGCTGTTCTGAGGACAGCAATACAGGACCGCAGGAGCGCGTCGTTATTGAGGGGTCAGTTACCTTCACCTACAACGGTCAGCCGGTTACCGATGCGGCAAATTGGCCAAACACGATGGATACCAGTGCCGCATTTCCGGGCAGAATGAAAATCGCATTTGTGCCGCTCGATCCTGCCACACGCCAGCCGCGTCAAGGTCCGGTTTCTGGTATTCCTGGTTTAGGCAACACGCCGGGCATTTCGTTTAGCGAGTTGCAAAATGGGCGTTATACCTTCACTTCTGAAATCGGGCGTGATGGAAATGGAACTGTCATTGCATCGCTTCCAAAGGACATCTACGGAGTATATCCTACCTATGTGAATCCTTTCTACACAGGACAAGCCTCGCAACAGTTCCTTACTGCGGGTGTGGTTGCTGATTTGCGCAATCAAACGCGAGCAACGGTTCAAGACCAAGTTGAAATCAAAGTTGCCGAAGCGTTGATGCAGTCAGGACGCGCGGGCACTGCAACACTTTCAGGCACGGTTACTTCAACCACTGGCACCGCAAATTGGCCGAATGCGCCTGTCGGACCGCCACAAGCATGGGCGAACGGTTCTGAGTTTCTTGCCATCATGGGTGAGCGCCAAGGCGCACCACCTGGTCCACCGGCGATTTTTATCATTCTTGATAAACCAGCATCGGGCAACTCTGTAACATATGCGAGAAATCTCCCACTGGGCACATATCAAAATGTGAAAATTTATCGGTTCAGAGTGAACTCGGCAGTGCCTGGAGGATTTGAAACGGTGTCGGTGCTCGCGGAATTCCGCCATCCTGTTACGCAACAAAACAGCATGACAATGGACAATACAAATCGTCAAGGCGTGTGGAACGCGACGATTGCACCATAGGGCTTGACAGAAGCATGGGCGAGGCGCAAAAAAGGCGTTTCGCCCTTTTGCTTAGTTGTGCGAACATTTTCTTAACCCTCTTTAAGGGAGAATAACTATGAAGCGAGCTGTCGTTTTCACCGTTCTAATTCTGCTCGGAGTACGAGGCGCAATTGCTGACGACGAAAAAGTCGGAAGACTAAAAGGAATCGTTCGGGATTCAGAGAAGAATGAGGCGATTATTGGGGCAACGGTGATGTTGAGCAATACGAGAATCGGCACAAGAGCTGATGAAACAGGACGCTTTGAACTCTCTTCGGTGCCGACAGGAGTCTATGAAGTGAAAATTTCGGCGGTTGGCTACAAGCCAAGATTTCGTCAAGTGGAAATTCGTGCTGGTCAAACGACCACATTAGACATACATCTTGTTGCGACAGGCGTGAGCGGAGAAGAAGTGGTCATCTCTGCGACACGTTATGAGCAAAATTTAGTGGAACTGCCGGTTACAACCAGTGTGGTATCGGCGTCTCAAATTGCCGCACAAGTTGTGCCATCGATTGACCGTGTGCTTGAAACTGTGCCAGGCATTGATGTTACGCGCTCGGGCGGAGCAGGTGCATCAAACTTACAAATTCGAGGCTCACAAGGCTTTACAGGCGGCGGACTCAGCACTCGTGTTATGATGCTTTACGACGGATTTCCAATGAACTCTGCTGATGCAGGGTCGGTCGATTGGCAAACGGTTACCGCAACCAATCTCTCTCGCCTTGAGGTGGTCAAAGGTGCGTCGTCTTCGCTCTATGGCTCGGCGGCAATGGGTGGCGTTATCAATGCGATTAGCCTCGTTCCTAACGAGCTGACCATCAAAGCTCGGATTATGAACGGAATGTATGATAACCCACCGCCAGATGTAAATCCATTCCCCGGAATCGAGCGCCCGATGTTTTCGTCGAGCATGCTGATGGTGGGAGACCAGTTGGGGAATGTCTCATACAACCTAACTTACTTACGTAATCGTGATGAAGGCTATCGCGAAGCCGGCGACCTTCGCACCGACGATATCAAACTGACCTTGCGATATAATCTCGGCGAAACACAGTATCTGCAGCTGACTGGCATTGCCAACTGGTCAGAAGGTGGGATTGCGTATCAATGGACAAACCGAATCAACGCATTGGGCACGCCACCAGGACCAGTGTTCAAAGGCAATGGCGAACCCTTGCTCGATGCAAATGGCAATCAAATTTTAGGGCAGTTCTTTTTAGGCGACGACCAAAAACAAACGACCAATCAACTCTTTGGTGTAACCTATATGAACATGCTCAATGCATCAGCAAGTTGGGAGACAAAACTCTATTTCAGTCGCACAACATTTCTCATCAAATACTACCCGACTGAACGACCTGAATTCCAGCAGTTCGATGCGCAAGGCAATTTCTTAGGCAATTATCAAAAGTATTCCTTTGGGCGCGTCAATCGCCGACCATATGACCCGAACGACCCGACAACCTTCAACGATTCGGATGCGCGTCGCTACGGCGGACGCACGTCGCTCTATTGGATGCGCGATAAACACAAATTGACAACAGGAGTTGAATTTAATCTCAACGACGTGCGCTCAACGATTTACACCACGACATCGGATTTCAATCTCGGAGCCTTTGCGCAAGATGAAATCGCGCTCACCGAGAAGTTCAAAGTAACCGCAGGCATCAGGCTCGACTGGAATAAAGTCAATCAAGACCAAGTTACCTATATCGACCAACTCATCAACATTCAAGAAGGCAGAACTGAAATTCGAACCGACAACATTATCACCAAGTCGCTTTGGCAAATCAGCCCCAAACTCGCTGTGAATTACATGTTCAACGAAGAATTTGCGGTTCGCGCTTCGGTCGGAAGAAGTTTCCGTGCGCCTTCTATTGGAGAGCGATTCGTTACCCAAGCCGGATTTTTCTTAGGCAACCCAAATCCCGCGCTCGATGCGGAGCGACTAACGAGCTACGAAATCGGTCTCTATAAAAGTTTCTCGCGCTACTTCACGATTGATATTGCAGGATATGTCAATCACTATTCAAACTTGATTGAATCAACAAATATCAATCCGAACGCAAGCGTGCTGGATATTTCATCGAGCGTCTTTCAGTTTTTCAATGTCGCAAGTGCTGACATTCGCGGCATAGAGGCGTCCATTACCTCGCAACCGTTTGAGCAATTACAACTGCAAGTTAATTACAACTGGATGCGAGCAATGGGGTCGTTTCCGGACAATGTGCTTGGCGGAAACAAGAATCCCGAAAAGTATAAAAACTGGTTGCCGTATCGTCCTGAACATAACTTTTCGTTCCGTGCCGAACTTGCCTTCAAAGACCTTGGGATTGGTAAGGTGCGTGCGCCCGAAATGCTCTCTGGGTTAAGCCTCAATTACAGTGGGCGTTATGTGAGCCGAATCAATGCCGTACGCATTGCGGCAAACTCCGAAGGCATTGACTATCCAGGCAATTTCTTTGTGATGAATGCTGGCTTTCGATGGCAGTTCTTCAATAACCGATTTGCGGCGGTCGGCACAGTCATGAACTTGGCGAACACGCAGTATGAAGAGTTGGAACTCTATCGTGCGCCTGGACGCAGTTTCAACATTGGCTTCGAGTTCAATTATTGATTCTCGAAAAGCGTGTAGTATCTGTTCTTTTCTCCTCAATTAGCGATAAGAAACGGTGGGAGATAGTCCGAAAGAAAATATCGTGCAGTAGTAAATATGCCGAAGTGAAGCCTGATTCACAGATGTGCAGTAGGCAGTTTTCGGAACAACGATGGTAGTACGACATCTGTTCTCTCGCCGTTTCAATTTTTTCGATGTGTTTCAGATGTTAAACGCATGCCGATTGCCGTGGAAAAACTATCACGACGCTAAGAACGCCTAACGCCAAGGGCAGACAAAACAGCCTCAAAATTGCCGCTTTCCTCTCCATAAGGTTTTCTTATCTTTGCGTTCTCATTCTCGTAACACAAATTGAGAGTTGAATGTCAAGACCAATACGCGTATTGATTGCTAAAGCAGGATTAGACGGGCACGACCGTGGGGCGAAGGTTATTGCTGCCGCCTTGCGCGATGCAGGCATGGAAGTCATTTACACAGGCTTGCGCCAAACGCCCGAGATGATTGTTGAAGCCGCCTTGCAAGAAGACGTTGACGCCATTGGAATCAGCATTTTGAGCGGCGCGCACATGACGATTTTCCCGCGCATTCTTGCTTTGATGAAAGAAAAAGGCTTGGACGATGTGCTGCTTACAGGCGGTGGAATTATTCCCGAAGAAGATGTTGAAAAACTCGCCCAAATGGGTGTCGGAAAACTCTTTACGCCCGGTGCAAACACAGAGGAAATTGCAACCTACATTCGCTCGTGGGTTGAAAACAATCGCACAACAAAATTGGTCTAAAAGTCAGCAAAACCATATGATTTGACAACCACAAAACACGATACAATGCTCAAATTTTTGACCAAAATTTTCGGCACGAAGCACGACAAAGACATCAAGCGCATTGCGCCCATCGTCGATGCGATTAACGCCTACTACCAAGAATTTCAATCGCTTTCTGACGACGAGTTACGTGCCAAGACTGCTGAACTCAAAGCCCGCATCAAAGCGCACTGTGCCGAAACTGAAGCGGCTCTTGCCGACGAAAAAAAGAAGTTAGAAAACCTCGACCTCACCTTTGATGAAGTTCAAGCCATCAAAGATGAAATTGAATTGCTTGAAAAGCAACTGCACGAAGAGACCGAAGAAATTTTGAACGAAATTCTTCCCGAAGCCTTTGCGATTGTCAAAGAAACCTGCCGTCGCCATGTCGGAAAAGAATGGCAAGTGGCAGGCTCAATGATTCGTTGGGATATGATTCCTTACGATGTGCAACTTATCGGCGGTGTGGTGCTACACGAAGGCAAAATTGCGGAAATGGCAACGGGCGAAGGCAAAACCCTCGTGGCTGTTCTGCCAACATTTCTCAACGCGCTGACGGGGCGCGGCGTGCATGTGGTTACCGTTAATGATTACCTTGCTAAGCGCGACTGTGAGTGGATGAAACCGATTTATGAATTTCACGGACTTACGGTTGGTGTAATTCTCTCTGAAATGGATTCTGCAACGCGCAAACAGATGTATGCTTGTGATATTACTTTCGGCACGAACAACGAATTAGGCTTCGATTACTTGCGCGATAACATGGCAACCTCGAAAGAGGAAGTCGTGCATCGCAATTTCAATTACGCCATTGTCGATGAAGTCGACTCCGTTTTAATTGACGAAGCGCGAACCCCGCTCATCATTTCAGGACCTGTTCCGCACAGCGATAACTCCAAGTTCGAGGAAATGAAGCCCAAAGTCGAGCGGCTGGTGCGTGCTCAACAAAACCTTGTCGGCAAATTGCTCGCTGATGCTGAACGCTACCTAACCGAAAAAGAAAAAGCTGCCAAAGACTGGGAGTTTCAAGCAGGACTTGCACTGCTTCGTGCTAAACGCGGACAGCCGAAAAACAAGAAATATCTCAAACTCATCGGTGAGCCAGGCAATATGCGTCTTATGCAAGCCGTCGAGAACGAGTTCCTGAAAGACAACGCCAAAGAAATGCACAAGGTCGACGAAGAACTCTTCTTCGCCATTGACGAACGCTTCCATACGATTGACCTCACTGAAAAAGGGCGTAATTTCATCGCAGGCGAAACCCAATCCGCCGATATGTTTGTGCTTCCCGACATTGGCACCGAACTGGCTAAAATCCAACAAGAAAACTTAACAGAAGCAGAAAGACAGCAGAAGAAAGACGAACTCTATCGCCTTTACTCTGAACGCTCTGAACGAATCCACAATGTCTCGCAACTCTTAAAAGCCTATTCGCTTTATGAACGCGATGACGAATACGTGGTTCAAGATGGTAAGGTCTTAATCGTTGATGAATTTACAGGACGCATTCTGGTGGGACGCCGATACAGCGACGGACTTCACCAAGCCATTGAAGCCAAAGAAGGCGTCAAGATTGAAGGCGAAACGCAAACAATGGCGACTATCACGCTTCAAAATTATTTCCGCCTCTACAAAAAACTTGCAGGTATGACGGGCACAGCGGAAACCGAAGCTCCAGAATTTTTTGAAATCTACAAACTCGATGTTGTGGTAATTCCAACGAACAAGCCTGTTATCCGACAAGACCTTGAGGATAGGATTTACAAAACGAAGCGCGAAAAGTATAACGCTGTCATTGCCGAAATCGAAAGACTCCGCGAAAAAGGTCAGCCTGTTTTGGTTGGGACAACGAGCGTTGAAGTCTCCGAAACGCTTTCGCGCATGCTCAAAGCCCGAAAAATTCCGCACAACGTCTTAAACGCAAAACAGCATGCACGTGAGGCGGAAATCGTTGCGCAAGCAGGGCAAAAAGGCGCGGTTACGATTGCCACCAACATGGCAGGGCGAGGCACCGACATCAAACTTGGCGAAGGCGTCAGAGAACTCGGAGGCTTGTTTATTCTCGGCACTGAGCGGCACGAATCTCGGCGCATCGACCGCCAACTTCGCGGACGCGCCGGCAGACAAGGCGACCCAGGTGTCTCGGTCTTTTTTATCTCGCTCGAGGACGATCTCATGCGTCTGTTCGGCTCGGAGCGCATCGCCGCCGTTATGGATCGATTGGGACATCAAGAGGGAGAAGTCATTCAGCATAGCCTTGTGACCAAATCCATCGAGCGTGCGCAACGCAAAGTCGAAGAGCAAAACTTCGCCACGCGCAAACGCCTGCTCGAGTATGACAACGTCATGAACCAACAGCGCGAAATCGTCTATGCCCGACGCCGCAACGCGCTCTTCAAAGAGCGTCTCCGATTAGAACTCTTTGGCTTGTTAAAAGACTATGCCGACCAACTCGCCGCAAAGTATTACGACCACGTCGAAATTGACCAACTCCGTGACCAACTCCTGCGCGAACTTTCCGTCGAGATTTCCTTCACCGAACAAGAGTGGCAAAAGTTAGGGAAAGACGGCGTCGCGGATAAAATCTATCAAACAGCCGCAGAGTTCTACAAGCGCAAAGAAGAACTGCTTGGCAGCGACATGATGGGACGCATTGAAAGATTCGCAACGCTTTCCGTCATCGATGAAAAGTGGCGCGAACACTTGCGCGATATCGACGATATCAAAGAAGGTATCAACCTTCGCGCCTACGGACAAAAAGACCCACTGCTCGAGTATAAACAAGAAGCGTTCAAACTCTTTGTCGATATGCTCGAGTCGATTGGCTCTGAAACGCTGTCATTGGCGTTCAAACTCTATCCAACCGTAGCGCCGTCGCAAACATCACAAGCACAGTTGCTGAAAGAGCCGAAATCCAAAATCCGCCGTGAGCGATTAGTCGCCACACACGCCGAAGCAACAAGTGCTTATTCGGTTGCATCTGCGCAAAGGGCGCGAGGCGATGTCGAGACCGAAGAAGCGCCTAAGCAAATGCCCATTCGAGTCGAGAAAACTCCTGGACGAAACGACCCTTGCCCATGCGGAAGCGGCAAAAAATATAAACACTGCCACGGCAAAGCGTAATGCAACAAAGTGAAACTGGGGAAAAATTGAGGGCTGAAAAGACAGTTCTCAATTCCTTAAACTTGTGCTCACACCCAAAAAGCCGAAAAACGAAAACCTTTTTGAGTACTCTACCATCTGCAATGAACCCGATACAACGAGGCATCGTTCTGACTATTTCTCTTGCGCTTCTCAACCTGCCTGCCGTTCAAACGCTAGCAGCACAAGATGCAGAACAACGCTTCACACCCAAGTCTAACACGCTCTTTCAAAAGAGCATACCTCAAAAAAACAGCGACGCGCTCAAAGAAGCAGAAGTCAAAGCCTCCGTGCTCAAAGTAGAGCCGCGCGGCAATAACAAAGTCGTGATGGAACTTGAATTCGACGAGCCGAAAGTTATCAGCGAATCTCTGCCCGATGGTTCAAGCGTTCAACGCATCGAGGTGGAAAAGCGGTCGTATCAGAATGAGCATGTCGTTTATCCGATTCCGTATTTCACTTATGAAGTGCAGGGCAAAATTCTTTCGGCGCGCATTGTAAGTGTTGCAGGACAAGGGTCTGTGCGTCTGACACTTCCGTTTAATTCAGAAGCCGAAAATGATACGCCAATCGGCATGCCAAAAGAAGAAACTTACGAGCGAAAACGAACGATTAAGCCAAGCGATGTTTATCCCAAAAAACAACTCGATTGGTTCTTTGCAGGCTCAATGCGCGGCACCGACATCTCTATGCTTTCGGTTTCGCCATATCTGTATAACCCAAACACGAAAACGCTTTCCTACACGAAAAAAATTACGGTTGAACTCACGCTCGGCACAGAGCATCAAGACGCATCACAGTTCAAAATCGGCATAGATGAAAAAGAACTGCTCAGCAAAATGCCCGCCAAGCGCGAGCGATTTAAGCCAACCTTAGTTCAGCCGAATACAATCGTGCCAACTCAACAAATGCTGTTTAACAACGGCACGAATACAATTCCAAATGCGCAACTTGCCAAGCCGTATTCTGGCTTGCCGATTGTGCCGAAGTATCGAATCATCGTCAATGAAGATGGACTTTACCGTATCGGATTCTTCGAATTTTTAGATGGAGGTTTGCCGCCCGATTTTTTCAGTGCCGACCCAAGAACCTATCGGATTTTCAACAAGAGCCGAGAAATCCCAATTTTGGTGCGCGGCGAAAATGATGGACGCTTCAATCGTGATGACTTCATCGAGTTCTTTGGAGAGCGTCATCAAATTGGTGGCAAAGACACCACGCGCCCCGATATGTATCGCGACCCCTTCTCCGAAGAGAATGTTTATTACCTCTATTGGGAGCAAACCCTGACGCCGCAAAATCGTGGGCTTCGCTTGACGGAAATTTCTGGCGAGATTCGCACGACCATTGCACCTAACTCGCCCTTCTTTGCAGGCGGCACGCTCTTTCGCTCGTTCCGTAGTACTTTGCACTTCGAAGCCGACGCAGACGACCTTCCAGAAAAGTTCTTCATCGCTGGTGGAGATACCACTGATATTCGCGTCATCGTCAACACCGAAAATCGATTGAGCGGATTTTACGATTCCATTCGCACGCCAGCCTACCGACGCACGCGCAATCACTCAGATTCACGCGATAAAATTTTCTGGACCCAAATCTCGCTCAATCGCCGCATCGATTTCACCATTCCCATTCCTTATCCTGATATACAGCTCAATCCCATTACCCTTAACGAAGATTTCATTGATATTGAAGCCGCTTTTCACGGCATCAGTCGAGTAGGCGGACTATCTAACAGCCAAAACATTGCTGCTGTGTCGCTTAACTCGATACGAATCATGACCGCAGAGTGGGGGCGAGGCGCAAACTCACAAATTCCACATATCCAAAAAATTCGATTGCCGCAAGAGTTTCACGGTATCTTGCGTGCAG
This sequence comes from Chloroherpetonaceae bacterium, assembly GCA_046292465.1. Lineage (GTDB taxonomy): Bacteria > Bacteroidota > Chlorobiia > Chlorobiales > Thermochlorobacteraceae > JANWWM01. The sequence goes on along the minus strand of JBKBRB010000006.1, from coordinate 31,976 downwards.
GCTTGACAGACGCCCAACAACGCTTGCAGCTCAGCATTCAAAACGAAGACCGATATAACGAAGGCAATCCTGCACGAACATTCGCATTCAACTGGTTCAAAATCAGTTACAAGCGGCTATATCGCGCCTATCAAAACGAAATCACGTTCACTACGCCGCCACGCTCTGTGCCCGGCCGCTATCAATTCCAAATCGGCGGATTTACATCGCAGAACATTGACCTCTACAAAAAAGGCGTTGGTAAAATCACAAACTTTATCCTTCGTCCGTATCAAGAGCCTGATGGCTTCGGCGGCTTTTTGCCCGGAACATTTTTTCAAATTGTTTTCCAAGACGACGTCATTAACCCTGAAAGCGTGGAATATCTCGCGATTGAAACCACAAAGAAAAAATTGCCTGTGCGCTATGAAAAAGTAGAACCAGCGGATTACTACAACCCACAACGCCGTTTGGTAGACCGAAACAATAACTACAATTTCATTCTCATCACCTCCAACAACTTCATCACCGAGCAAAGTGCGACCAATCCTCAAAACGAAATTTTCCGATACAAGCAACATCGAGAGGCAGTGTTAGCGGCGCGTGGCGAAAACAGCAATGTGCTGGTAACAACGGTTGAAAGCATTTACGACGAGTTTAACTACGGCATACGAAGTCCACATGCCATTCGTGAGTTTTTGAACTATGCGTATCACGAGTGGCAACAGCCGCCAACTTACGTGTTGCTTGTTGGTCCGACGCGCTTCGCCAGAATACGGCGTGGGGATGTGCCAACCTTTCATGTCCAAACGTTCATTTTCGGCGCAACGCCTTCCGACTCATGGTTTGCAATGATTGACGGCATAGACGAAACAGGACAACTCGACCTTGTGCCCGACATGCAGATTGCGCGCTTGCCTGTTGTAACAAGGCAAGAAGTTGGATTGTATCTGGAAAAACTTATCAAGTATGAAACGAACCCAACGATGGGCGTTTGGAAGAACAAAATTTTGCTCATTGGCGGCGAGGCAGAAGGCGGCGGAAACGTGTTTGGTTTAGATGGACAGCCCCAACAAAATAACAAACTCGCGCAAACGGATTCTCTTGTGCGTAATCATATCAACCGCTCATTTTTTATTGACCGATTGCATACAGGGCTTGGACGCTTGAAATATGACCAAACGCTTACCTTCGACCGATATGTTGGTTCAACCCAACAACTTTTGGATAAGATGAACGAAGGATATTCGGTCGTGAATTTTATGGGACACGGTGGCGGTGCAATTTGGGGTGATAGCCGATTGCTCGACAATCAATCCGCCCTACTGCTCAATAATTTCAACACATTGCCATTCGTAACCAGCTTTACTTGCTTCGTGGGTGCAATTGATACAGAGCAACCGCTCTCGCGCACCTTCACCATTTCACGACAGCGTGGTGCAATTGGCTTGATTGCCTCAGCAGGCTACGGCTGGTTCATCAACGATTTTTTGATGGCACAAGCCGTTTATGACTTTTTGTTCAATGAGCGCTTTCAAGGTCTGACAGTTGGCGACATGATGTTCAGAGGCAAAATTCGTTACTACCTGAGAAACATCAATGTTTATCCTGAGCAAGCCCCATCGCAAATGCACCAATATGGGGTCATTGGTGACCCGGCTGTGCGGCTCGTTGCGCCAAAGCGTAATGCCAATAATCGCTCACGCATTCGTTGGAACTTGCCGACGAACATTGCGCCAATCGGTTCTGTTTTGAAAGTGGTTGGAAGCGTCGACGGCATTGAAAATGGCATTGGCGAAGGACGCATTACCGACCAAAACAATTTTGATGTGAGCACGGCTCCGATTCCCTTCATCGTGCAAAATGGAAAAATTGGACAACTGCAAAATGGTGTGTTCGTCGATACGCTCTTTGTGCAAATTCCAAATCCACCTGACGGTAGAGGACAAATGCCTGCTATGAGGGGCGGACATTTCAAAGTGTATGTGAGAAGTATTGAGGGCAACGATGATGCAAACGGAAACATCAGTTTCACGACCGCTGCACCGTTTTTCCGACGCATTGAGCCAACACGAGACTTTGCAACAGTTCAAAACGAAGCACAACGCTTTGTGATGGAAGTCGAGTCGCGATTCAATATCTCAAATGTTGCGCTTGATGTGAGCGTTCAAGCCGTCGAGCCAGCGCGATTAGCACTTTCAACGCCCGCAGATACAACCGTATTCAGCACAGTCTTTCAGCGTCGATTGGCTTCAACCATGACTGCGCCGAACCTCTACCAGACCATTGATTCAATCCCTGCAATCTACATGCGCGAACCGAATCGCGTAACCTATCGCGCTGTTGCACAAACCGATAGCGGACAATTCTTTTCTGACTCATTCCTCGCGCAAGTGGGCAACCCGCCCGATGTTGCCGCCGTGCGCCGTGCTACTGAAGGCGAAGGACAACTTTTCAACAACAACACGATTGACTTTTACCCCGATGGTGAACGCGTTGTGATTGCTGCCGATGTCTATAACTGGAGCAATCAGCCTGTTGAAAGAGCCGTCGTTTATTTCTACGAAAATTCTATCTCAAACGGAATTGCGCCGAACCAATCGCCGTATTTAGTCGCAAGCCAAATTCGTCTTATTGACACGGTAAGCGTCGCGTTGCCTGCAAATGGCGTGGCAAAAGCAAAAATCCCCGTGCCCTCGTGGATGAACTTGTTGGAAACCTATCGCATCGGAATCAGAGTGCTTGCAGATACGACAGGACAACGATATGAATCAACTTATTTCAACAATCTTTCTAATCAACGCGCGGTTCAGTATAACTTGTTCAGAGTGCGCACCGCTGCTGATTCAATCACGATTGATGAGAACGTGCGTCTTGTTTATGAACCCAATACCTTCTCGCAAAATGGATTTTTGCGCATCTCAAGGATTGTGAATCCGCCGAAAATCAGTCAGCCAGATAATAATTTCGTGCGTTTAGCATCGCAGTCAAATACAGCAGAGCGGTTGGCGTATCGCATTGAGCGCGTCGATACAAGCTTGACGCTCACAAAGCCTATCGCAGTAAAAATGAAAATTTCCTCGAATGAACCGTCAGAGATACGCCAAAACACATCGGCATATTTCTTCTCTGAACCGATTGAACGTTGGTTGAAGGTAATAAGTCAAAGACGTGTAGATTCTCTGACGATTCAATTTGAAGCGCCACGTTTTGGAACATACAGTTTGATGAACACAACCGATTCAGAGCGTCCAATTGTGAGTTTGGGTATTGAAGGACAAGCCTATCGCTCTGGCTCGCCAGCATCGCGTCGCCCAAGAGTGACGGTGGTTGTTCAAGACCAGAATGGCATTTACATTGATGAAGATCTAATTAGGGTAATTCGTAATAACGATAGTTCCGAAGCCTTAAAATCAAAACTCACAATTCCGCGCAATACGCCCAATGCCAACGTGGTTGGAATGACATTCGACGATGAGTTTGAGCCGGGAGAAAATACCCTGCAGTTTGTTTTCCATGATGCAAATTTGAACGAAGTGCGCTCGGAAAAAATGCGCTTCAATGTGAGCGCAGATTTTGATTTGGTTGCCCATGGTGCATACCCTAATCCGTTTAACGAAAGAACCTTTATCGCCTATCAAGTCATTAACCCGATTCAAGAAGCCGATGCCTTTGAACTGAAAATTTACACGGTTTCAGGGCGATTGATTGCAACGTGCCGTGAGCCGGGACCACGTGCATTAAGCGTGTTTCCAACTGGCTCACAGGTGGCGGATGGCGTTGGACAACTGAGGAGTAGCGGCGACCATGCACTCATTTGGACTGGCAAAGACGACAACGGCAACGAAGTCGCTAACGGCGTTTATTATGGAAAACTGCGCATTACATCGCGAGGACGTGCAATCGAGAAAATTATTAAAATCGTCCGCTTGCGATAACTCGAACGATTTAACTCAAAGATGATAAAGACGCATTTGAAAATTCTGCTTGCGCTTCTGCTGGTGTGTAGAGTTGTGTCGATTCAAGCGCAAAACTACACGGCGGCGTTCTTGGAAATTCCGCTGGGTGCGCGTGCTTTGGCGTTAGGCGGGCAGTTTACGCCGATTGATAACAACGACGGCTCCGGCTTTTATTGGAATCCTGCCGCCGTCGCCTTCGTCGATGGGCAACTTGTTAGCACCATGTATTCCAATCAATTTGGAACACTGGGCGACCCGCTCTCACATTACTTTCATTTGGGATACACGCAAAACTTGGGCGGTGGCGTAGGGCTTTCACTCAACTGGATTCGCAACAGTGTCTCCGATATTCCGCTCAACGAAAGTGCGCAACTCAATCCCAACGACCCATTTGACTTTGCAGGCATTGTTGAAGGGCGATATAACATCGGCTCGTTTGCAAATGTAAGCGATGCGGTTTTCGTTACCTTTTCAAAAAACTTGTTTCGTCGGCTCGACTTTGGCTGGCAGTATTTTAACCTGCCAATCGAGTTGCCTGTCGGAATTACCTTCAAATATGTTCGTGAAGGATTTTCGGGAAATCGATTAAATGAATTCGTGGGTGCCAATTCCGTTTCAGGCACAGGGATTGGCGTCGACATTGGCACAATGCTTCGCTTCAACGTGAATGATTTTGTTGGAAGTAAATCGCTCGGAATGATGGCACTCGGCTTAACCGTGAGAGATTTATTTAACACACCAATAACTTGGAACACACCTGATAAAGGCAACAACAAAGCCGCCATTCCGCGCTGTCTGATTGCGTCGCTTTCGTATCAACAGCCACTGCCATTTCTTTCAAGCAGTATTTTGGGCGTGATTAGCCGCGACACGCGCTACAACGGCATTACATCAATCGGAGCAGAATATCGGTACCGCTCTTTGCTTGCACTACGCGTCGGCTCGTTTGATAAGCAACTGACGCTCGGTGCAGGGCTGTCGATTATTCGTGCCTTGTTTATCGATTATGCCTATCAAAACAGCGAATTAGGGTCGCCACATCGAATTTCACTGAGCGTGCGATTAGATGAATGGTTGTGAAAATAATTAGAACCATGAACTCAAAACTCATACTCATTCAACTTGCATTAATTGCCATCTTTGCTTCGGCTTGTAAAGAAGAACCACAAGCCACACCACCGAGTGTGCCGCGCTTTGTGCCAAAAAGTGCCGACACAGCCAGAGCCATTCGAGGCATTCAACCTTCTGTGATTAGAGAGTCGCCAAGAGGCGGACTTCGATTAGAATGGTTTCAAAATCCTGAACGCAACTTAGGTGGGTATGAAGTGTGGCGCACGGAGCAAGCCATTAACGGCGTGCCGGTGAATTTTTCGTTGCGCCAAAAACTTCCAATCGGCTCGCAAGCCGCGCAAAACTTACCTGATACGGTCTTCATTGATGAAAATGTGCGGAGGAGCACAATGTATTACTACAAATTGGTTGCATATTCAAAACTCGATGTAGCAAGTGATTTTTCAGAAGCGTTTCAGCAATATGAACTGCGTATACCCGGAACAGCCGATGCGCCAAGAGGGGATATTCAACTGCCAAGTGATAGCGTCTTAACTTTCCGCTGGTTGGATAATAATCAAAGTCAAGGATTCTATTGCTTGAAAGTCTATGTCGAGGATTTAGATTTCCGAGAAGAAAATTGTGTCGCCGTGGCAACAGGACAGACATTTTTTGCAAGCGATTCGGTGCGCATTAATTTCAGTCGCATTCAAACGACCTTTCCCGGAACAACAGGTGTGAAAGTGTTTAAGCCATTGCAAAGAGGGCGACGTTACTTTTGGTTCGTGATGTTTCATCCGCTTGGATTTGATGCGAATGTGGGCGCGCCCTCAAACCGACAAACCTTTTTTATTAACCCATAAAAACCAGTTGAAATTAAATGCGTTTTGTTTTTTGTATTGTTGTTGGGCTTTTCTTAACTTCACACCCGAATAAAACACTCGCACAAGCTTTTGGAGGAAACTTACCTTCACAAAACACCTTGTCTCCTGAACAACTAGGTAACTCTCCAGCTGTTTATTATTATGGACAAGGTCAGGGTGTGCAAATAGACATCAACTTGTGGGGAGAGGTAAAGAAAACAGGGAAGATGATTGTGCCTTACACAACAGATATTATTTCGTTAATTTCGCTGGCGGGCGGTCCTACTTCAAACGCAAAGTTAGATGAAGTTAGAATCATTCGCTACACAATGCAGGACACAACAGCCGTTGAGAAAATTATCCGAATCAATGTTGAAAAATTTGTGGAGACAGGCGAGCAGTCGTATTTTCCAGTGCTCTTGCGAGGCGATACCGTGATTGTGCCGGGTGGCGCGCTGAGCGCGCTCCAAAGTTTTGTGTCGGTTTTGCAGATTATAACGGCGGTATTGCAAGCAGCATTTCTGTTTATCATCATCAACCAAAATCTTAATCGATAAAAATTCGGTTTTCTTTCAAAAATTCTCTATTCAAAAAAATCAACCGGAGGCGAAATGGCGAAGCGCATACCTATCTTAACAGTCTTGTCTTTATTTCTGCTTGCAAGTGAGATGACAACTGCCCAGCATGTCTATACGGCAAGTGGTAGGTTGATTCGCACACAAGAGGCACTGACCCCAAAGTCCAAGAGTTTAACCTACTACACACACTCCGACTTCAACGTTGTTACAAATGCATATGGAGGAAGTTTAGGTAACAGCGTTTCTCACTCTTTGATTCGCAACTCCATGCACCTTGACTACTCTTTCACAAATAATTTCCTCGTCGCAGTAAATGCACTTGTGTATCAAGACATTCACCATCGCGACAAAGCGGCAAACTTTTTTGAAAACATAACCCTTGCTGCGAAGGTGGGCGGATTCAGTTTTGCAAATGACAGGCTTTATGTTGGCGGTATGCTAACCTTCATGATTCCAACCGCAGGTGAGCAGTATTTTAACGCATGGGGGGTGCCTTACTCAGCAGGCGGAACAGAAACTGGCATCAACGTGCTGCTTTCTTATTATGCAGATAACCTCTTCCCAAAAGAATCTTTCAATGCTAATCTCAACTTGGGTTTTTACAACTATTTTGACGACGGCAAAAATATCTCCAATAACAATACGCCGTTGAAGAACATTGGAAACAGCAGTTCGTTTAACTACTCACTCGGACTCAAATATCCAACAACAACTGTAGATTTAATGTTAGAATTTTGGGGATGGGCATGGATTACGGCACCGTCGCTCCAAGCGTATTCACGCGAAAATATGTCGTTTGTCACTCTTGGTGCGCGAGTCAAACCCGTTGATTACATTAGCGTCTTACTCGGATATGACTATCAATTAGGCGGAAAGAATGATGAAACGGTATACAACAACCAATTCTCGATTACGCCTCGTCCTGGTAGCGGAAAAGCCACAAACTATACGGAGTGGCGATTCATCTTTGGAATTCAAGTCAATATCTTGCCAATGACCTTTGGCTCGACAACTGCCGACCCGCGTTCTGTAGATTTCTCGGCTGAATCGCAAGGTGCTGATGTCATCATTCGCAAACTCGAAGATATTGGTGAAGATAAAGAAGTTACAAGCCGCAAAATCCAAGAAATTCAACGTCGCCGCCAAGATATCGACAAGAACTTGCAACAACTTCGCCAGATTTTGAAAATTAGCGAGCCTGCGCCTGCTTCTTCAGCCGTACCGCTTCCTGCACCGTCGCCCGCACCGACCCAAGTGTCGCCTGCGCCCGCACCCGCACCTGTGCCTCCAAAAGAAGAGCCGAAAAAGGAAGAGGAAGCACCAAAGAAAAAGCCCGTCAGAAAACGTAAGTAATTCAAATGCCTATCAAATCTCAACAGCCTTTTGGGGAAACCTGAAAGGCTGTTTTTGTTTCAAAACAGTTTTCAAACCATGACCGAACCAACCGTTAATCTCGAACTTGCCAAACAACACGGATTGCTCGAGGAAGAGTATCAAAAAATGTTGGACATTCTCGGACGCGTGCCGACCTACACCGAATTGGGCATTTTTTCGGTGATGTGGTCGGAACATTGCAGTTACAAAAACTCCATTGCAGTTCTCAAAACGCTCCCAAGAAGTGGGGGACGATTGCTTGCCAGAGCCGGAGAAGAAAATGCAGGATTGGTCGATATCGGTGATGGACTTGCCGTTGCCTTCAAAATTGAATCACACAATCACCCGTCGGCAGTAGAGCCGTATCAAGGCGCGGCAACAGGCGTTGGCGGTATTCATCGTGATATTTTCACGATGGGTGCGCGACCGATTGCCGCACTCAATTCGCTCCGATTTGGAAACCTCTCGGACCCACGTGTGAAATACTTGTTGGACGGTGTTGTGCGCGGCATCGGCGACTACGGCAACTCGTTCGGCGTGCCGACCGTTGCAGGCGAAGTCTACTTCAACCCATGCTATCAAGGCAACCCGCTTGTCAATGCAATGAGCGTTGGAATCGTCGAGCACAATCAAGTTGCAAGAGCCATTGCGAGTGGAGAAGGAAATCCCGTGCTGATTGTCGGCTCTGCAACAGGGCGAGACGGCATTCACGGTGCAACATTTGCGTCGGAAGAACTTTCGGAAGCGTCTGAATCCAAACGTCCAAGCGTGCAAGTGGGCGACCCCTTTGCCGAAAAACTTTTGCTCGAAGCCACACTGGAAGCGATTGCAACCGGCTATGTGGTTGGCATTCAAGACATGGGCGCCGCAGGACTCACATGCTCCTCATCGGAAATGTCCGCAAAAGCAATTGAAAAAACAGGCAAAGGCGGCATGGAACTCAATCTCGACCTTGTGCCTATCCGCGAAAAAAATATGAGTGCATATGAAATCATGCTTTCCGAATCGCAAGAGCGAATGCTCATCGTTGCTGAAAAAGGACACGAGCAAGCGATTATCGATATTTTTGAAAAGTGGGATGTTAGTGCTGTAGTTATCGGCAAAGTGACATCAGACGGCATGCTTCGCGTGAAGCATCACGGTAAAATCGTAGCCGAAGTTCCGGCAACTGCATTAGTGCTTGGCGGCGGCGCACCAGTGTATTACCGTGAAGCGAAAGAAAAAAAGCCAAACACGAAATTCCCAACGCTCAAAAAAGATGATGAAATTGAGTTTGAAAGAGAAATTTTAAGACTGCTCTCAAATCCAAACATTGCAAGCAAGCGGTGGGTTTATACGCAGTATGACTCAATGGTGCGCACAAACACGACGGTCGCCGTTGGGGCAAGCGACGCTGCCGTCGTCAGAATCAAAGGCACGAAAAAGGCATTAGCGATGAAAACAGATTGCAACTCGAAGTATGTCTATCTCAATCCAAGAAAGGGCGCAATGATTGCCGTTGCAGAATGTGCAAGAAACATCGCCTGCACCGGAGCAAGACCGCTCGGCGTAACGAACTGTCTGAACTTCGGCAATCCCTACAAGCCTGATGTCTATTTCCAATTCAAAGAAGCCGTTGCAGGAATGGGCGAAGCATGTGCTGTCTTCGAGACGCCCGTAACCGGAGGCAATGTGAGCTTTTACAATGAAGCGATGATAGACGGAAAATCAACGGCTGTGTTTCCGACACCGACAATTGGCATCGTTGGATTATTAGAAGATGTCTCAAAAGCCGTTACATCAAATTTCAAAAACGAAGGCGACGCAGTCATGCTTCTTGGTGAATTCAAATCGGATTTGAACGGTTCACAGTTTTTAGAGCAATACTACAACGAACTTGGCGACGATGCGCCATTTGTAGATTTAATTGCAGAAAAGAAATTACAAGACCTGCTCATTACATTAGCAGAAAAACAACTCTTGCAATCGGCACACGATGTCTCTGACGGCGGGCTGGCTATCGCGCTGATTGAATCGGCAATCATGGACGAGACGCATCAAAGGGGCGTTGTCGCAACAGTGGAAGCATCAGGTGATTTCGCAATTCAGGAGATATTGTTCTCGGAATCGCAAGGTCGGGTAATTGTTTCTCTGAAGAAAGAGCAAGTAGAAACGGTGCAATCGCTTGCAAAAAGCATTGGCGTGCCTTGTCAAATCATCGGTGAAGTCAAAGAGAAAGACGTTCAAATCGTGGTGAATGGTAAAACAGTTCTAAATCAATCTCTGCAGAATCTTGCTGACATCTATTTCAATGCTGTTGAACGCGAGATAGGCGGATTAGTCGAAACCTAATCAAGGTATATGTTTTGTAAGAGATAAACTGAAATGCGTATATTCACACGATTGAGTTTTCCAAATCAGCCCTAATAATGAATATCGCAAAAAGCCTTAAAGCCCATTAAGATGCCAATCAAGTCAAACGTCGGAGCGTGGCTCGTTTTTACTATTACACTGCTTGGACTGTGTTCCATCACGAGTGTTGCGCAAACGCCTACGACGGCAGGTAGCAGGCTGTTCTACACGCAAAAAGGCTTCTTGCCAAGACAAGGAACTATCAGTATTGCCTACACAGGTGGCGTGTTCAGGAACTCGACAGGATACTCAACGAATGGAGGCATAACCACAGGGGCATTAGCACAAACAACAGGCGATATTTTGTTTGATTACTCCATCAACAAAAATTACATGATCGCGATTGGGACGAATGTATTTTTTACAACGCCCAATCGCATCCTTGTGCCGCCAAGCTTTGAGCCAATGACAACAAATTACACGCAGCGCGTATCAATTGCTTTGCGAATGGGCTCATTTGGTGTGTTCTCTGAACAAATCCAATTGGGAGGCTTGTTCCGTGTGATGGTGCCAGTTTCAGGGGAGTTTAATTCGCCTTTTCAGCCTGTCGGATTAACTGCACCGAGTGTTTCAGGTGACTTTATCACATCGTATTACTTCGATAAAGTCTTTCCGCGCTTGTCGCCGGGCATCCATCTGAATCTGGGTTTGAACCTAATTCTGATGGAAAATACAAACATGACGCCTATCGGCACGCTCAACAATGGTAACAACGCCCTGACAATGCGCTATGCTTTCGGACTTGATTATCCCATTTCAAATTCATTTACGCTTTTCACGGAAGTTTATGGAGAACTGCTCTTAAACGGTCAGATGCCAACGGTGCTTTACGGCAGAGATCCATTTAGCTACGCAGTGCTGGGAACAAAAATTCAAATTTGGACCGATTTGTGGTTTGAAGCAGCAGGAGAGTTTTTGGTGACAGATAATAAAAGCTCGACCATCTTTGACCCCGCACGTGGCATAACACCATTTTCAACCAACAACGTCAATTATCCAAATTATCGCGCACTTTTTGGACTGCGCTATGAATTTAGCCGCCGCAAGTATATTCCAAGAACGGCTGATGTGATTTATGGACAAGCGTCGATTATCAAGGAAAGTCCGTTTGTAACCACAAGTGCGGCAAAAGCACAAGCCTTGGGGCTTTCGCCGATTCAAGTCAGAGAAGCAGAAATAAAAGAACTCGTTGCTGAAAAATCTCAAGTCGACAGCCTCACGAAACTCTATCAAATGGAAGAAGCGGCACTTAACAACGCAAAGCGAGAGTATGATAGAATTTCAAGTTCTTCATCTGCGCCGCAAGAGGCGGAAAAGTTGAAGGCATTGAAGGAAAAAATTGAGAAAAATGAAAAAGCGTTAGCGGAAAGCAAAAAAGAATTAGCCGAACTCAGACGAAAAGAAGGGCGCATACGCTTGGAATTGCGTCGTGCATATGTGGAATTAGAAAAAGGCAATAAGCCACGAAAGCGCCCCGTCAGTTCTGCTGATAAACAGCGCGGCCGAATCATTCTTGACGTGATTGATGAGCAAAGCGAAGAAATCGCTCTCTTCTTCAAAGAATTGAGAAAGTATGATGAAAAACTTTACGGCAGACTTTATTATGAAATCACGATTGGCAAAAGTGGACGTGTGGAGCGAGTTCGGCTACTGGTATCAAGTTTAGATGAATCTCTACCGATTTCAAGATACACGGAAGAGCAAATTTCCGAAAAAGTACGCAACTGGAAATTCCCACCCGGCGAGTCAGAAGTCGTTATTGACATCTTAAAGCTCGAGCTGACGCCTGGAGGAAATTTGAGAATCTCAAGTTAATCAAACCATTACACACATTCCTGATGAATTCAATGAAGGGCACGCACCACCGTGCTGGCTTCTACCCCCGCTCGTTCGGCAATCAAACAAAAATGACAAATAAAAATTATATTCTTCCCAACACATTAGAGTGCCCGAAGGGGTGCAAAACAAAATTGAGAAATTAAAATGGATGTCAAAGACACCACACGGATTCTCGGCGAGGTCAGCATCTTTGAATCACTAACTGATAAAGAACTCGCAGAAATCGTCAGCCGAAGCCAGTTGGTTACATTCAAAAAAGACGATGTGATTATTTTTGAAAGCGAAACGGGAAATGCCGTGTTCGTGATTTTGGAAGGCATGGTCAAAATTTCGCGAACAAATGAAGACTACAAAGAGGTTATTTTAGCCATCTTAGGCGAGCGAGATTTCTTCGGCGAAATGTCAGTATTAGATGGAGCACTGCGCTCTGCTGATGCTGTTGCGCTCTCCAAAGTTCAGTTGCTTAAAATTGATGGAGATGTTTTCCTCGAATTTCTTGAAAAGCACCCAAAACTGGCTATCTCGCTCTTACGCGAGCTTGTGAGCCGGCTGCGAAAGACCGACCACCAAATCAAAAGCATCTCGCTGGCTGACGCCGTCGGGAAAGTTGCCTCCACAATTATCCGCCTTGCGAACGATGTCGGTCGCCAAAGGCGAGAACGAGTAGAAATTGATAACTTTGCTAGTCAACAAGAAATCGCTAACTACGCCGCTACATCACGCGAAACCATTTCCCGCGTGCTCTCCATGTTTGAGCGCGAAGGGTTGATTGAACGCGAGATGAATAAAATCATCATTGTCAACTTCGAGGATTTCAAAAAACGCTTCGGCGAATAGTGCAAGCAATGGCAAAAGAGAAAAAGAAAATCGTTTCTTACACGATTGCCCTCATTCCCGAAGATGGAACGGAAAGTCACGCGTTCGGTGGAATTACGCGCAGTAAAATCATTTACATTGCCGTTAGCTTGCTAGTGCTTGGAAGCCTTTTAACCTCTCTCTTGATTGTTTTCACGCCGCTACGACAACTCATTCCCGGCTATGCACAACCTGAATACTGGCGACAAATCGAGCTCAATCAAAGACAATTAGATAGCCTCAGTATCCGCGTTTTGCAGTTGGATTATTACAATCACAAATTGAAACTGTTGCTTGGAGCGTTGCCCGAAAGCTCTGCTGTTCAGTCAAAATCATCGCAAAAAACACCACTCACGCCCCAAGAAGTCGGAAAAAGTGTGAAAGGCTACATCATAAAACAAACGCCTGCAATTCAAGCGACACTTCTTGCCGAACCCGACGTCGTGCTCTTCGCAGGTAGCATTGTGCAAGGACGGCTTTCGCAAGGATTTGCGCCCGAGCGAAGCCACTACGGAATCGACATTGCAACGGCACTCAACGAGCCAATCGGCGCATTTGCCGACGGCACAGCAGTATTTGCAGACTGGACAGATGATTACGGCTGGTCGGTCATTCTTCAACATGGCAACTACACGACCTTTTACAAACATTGCAGTAAAATTTTAGTGCGCGAGGGCGAAAGCGTGCGCCGTGGTCAAACAATTGCACTCACAGGCAATACAGGATTGGAAAGTTCAGGACCGCACCTGCATTTTGAACTTTGGAAAAATGGCATTCCAGTCAACCCATTAGATTACATCATTCTGAACTAACAACACATCTACCAACAACTGAACCAAATATGTTTGCCAAGAAAAACGGAACGCAAACTTCTATTCCCACCGACAAATTAAGCATTGTGGCTGACGGCACGCTCTTTCGTGGCGACATCGAGACCACTGGGCACTTGCGTATTGATGGAAAAGTGTGCGGTAACATCTCCTCGACAGGCAACGTGGCGATTGGTAAAGGCGGAAACGTAGAAGGAAATATCACGGCTGTGAATCTCAAAATTTCAGGACGAGTGAAAGGCAATGTCGAGGTGTCGGGACGATGTGTTTTGGATTCAACATCAATTTTGAACGGCGATTCAAAAGCAAAAATTTTCGCCGTCGAAGAAGGCGCCATCATCAATGGAAAAATCTCAATGGAATTGCGCGAGCCCTACACCGAACAACTCCGTCAAGCCGATTTCGCATAAACTCTAACCATGCAACTGATTCTCTTTGAAGATGAAGGCGTTGAGCGATTTCGCCCGCTCCTTCACCTAAAGCCCGTTTATCACCTTCGATGCGGAATGCGCTCGCTCCGCGAAAAATTTGAATCCGCACTCAAACTTCCGATTACATTTCACGCCCGCCAAGCACTTCAAGAAACACTTCGTGAAGAAAATCCAACAAGTATTTTCAATGAAATTCAAAGCAACGACGCGCTCTTCATCAACGGACGCGCAATCTGCGATAAAGCACTCGCCACAAAAATTGAATCCGAATACTTTGAATTTGGCAAAGCGTATTTCAACGGCGGTCAAGTCGTTGCCTTCCGCATAAATCCAACAAGTTTTTTTACAAGCGGCTTTCCGAATCTTATTGAAGCAAAGTTTATCTCGGAACGCTTGCCCGTTGCGCAAGTCGACAGCACGCTCGTGAGTTTTATGTGGGATTTAATTCGCCTCCACCCGACTGAATTCAAGCGCGAAGCCAAACAAGAAAAAAGTTTCGGAATGAACTTCGGCAAGGTTCACCCAAGTGCGGTGCTCGTCAATGAATCCCGCATTTTTATTGACGAAGGTGCGGAAATTAAAGCAGGTGCCGTGCTCGACGCCGATGAAGGCTACATCTACATTTCGCGCAACGCCAAAGTGTTGCCAAACGCCGTGCTGATGAACAATGTCTTCGTTGGTGAAGGTGCGACGGTCAAAATCGGCGCGAAAATTTATAGCAACGTTTACATCGGAAAACAATCCAAAGTCGGCGGCGAAGTTGAGGATAGCATCATTGAGCCGTTTGCGAACAAACAGCACGAGGGCTTTCTGGGGCATAGTTACATTTCAAGTTGGTGCAACTTAGGCGCAGATACGAACAACTCCGACTTGAAGAACAATTACAGCACCATACGCATGAACGTCGGCGGAAAAGAAATTGACACCAAAATGCAGTTTTTGGGTTTGATCATGGGCGAGCACTCCAAAAGCGGCATCAACACGATGTTCAACACAGGAACGGTGGTCGGCATGTCGTCCAACATTTTCGGTTCAGGGTTTCCGCCGAAAACCATTGGCTCGTTTCAGTGGGGCGGTGAGGCAGGGTTTGTGCGATACGAGTTAGAAAAAGCACTTCAAACGGCACGCGCCGTCATGAAGCGTCGCAACATCTCACTCACGCCTGCCTACGAAGCCTTGTTCCGACAAGCCTACCACGATGAAATGAATGCTTCAAAATGACTGTGGAAAAAAAGTTCATCGCCATTGCAGGCAATATGGGCGCAGGAAAATCAACGCTCGTTGAGTTGCTCGCCAAACACTACAAATGGGACGCCGTGCTTGAAGCCGTCGATACCTCGCCCGACCTCACCAATCCTTACCTCTCCGATTTTTTTGACGATATGCCGCGCTGGTCGTTTAATCTGCAAGTGTTTTTTCTTGTCGCAAGATTCAAACAGCACCGAGCTATTCAAGCGGGAACGCGCTCCGCCGTTCAAGACCGCACGATTTACGAAGACGCCGAAATTTTCGCGCGCAATCTTTATGAAATGAACTTGATGAGCGCACGCGATTTCAGCACCTATCAACTCATTTACAGCGAGTTTGTTTCGCTTTTGACGCCACCTGATTTGGTGGTCTATTTGCAGGCATCAATTCCGAAACTCGTCTCCAATATTGAAAAGCGCGCTCGCGAATACGAAAGCAAGGTCAAACTCGAGTATCTCAAACGATTGCAAGCCAAATATGAAGCATGGTATGCGCGTTACGCACACGGCAAGAAAATTCTCATCAACGTCGATAATCTTAATTTCGTTGAACGCGCCGACGACTTGAACTTCATCATTGAGCGCATTGAGCGAGAACTCTTTGGACTTTTTGCTTAGGACTTTCGCTTAAACGACTTCGTCAAGTTTGCGCTTTTCCAACGCGCGACTAACAGCGGCGTTCATTGCTTCTTGTGCAAAGTGCATCGTCGTTTGATTGAGTTTCTCCGTAACATCGGCGATTAACTTTCTATCCGCTCCTGCTACAGCCGACTTCAACTCCGCCAAGACCGATTGAATTTGATTTTGCTCTTCGAGAGGAAGTTTGTCGAAAATCTCTCGTTGGCGTTCAATCGATTTTTCCGTTGCTGCAATCAACGCATTAGCTTCAACTTGCGCTTCAATGAGCAAGCGTTTCTCGACATCTTCTTGTGCGTGTTCAAAGCCTGCAAGAAGCATTTGCTCGACTTCTTCGTCCGTCAAGCCGTAAGTAGGTTTCACTTCAATCGATTGTTCTTTGCCGGTGCGTTGGTCTTTGGCAGTTACGGTAAGAATGCCGTTGGCATCGAGACCGAACATGACGAGAATGCGCGGCATGCCTGCTGGCAAAGGCGGAATGGGCTTCAAGGTGAATTTAGCCAGCGAGCGATTATCCGCAGCAAGTTCGCGTTCGCCTTGCAAGACGTGAATGTCAATCCCAGTTTGATTATCGACCGATGTGGTGAACTCTTGTGCGATTTTAATTGGCACTTTGGTATTGCGCGGAATGATGGGCGTAAAGACTCCGCCAACGGTTTCAATGCCGAGTGAAAGCGGCGTAATGTCTAAGAGTAAAATATCGTCCGTATCGCCTGAAAGCACGCCTGCTTGAATTGCCGCGCCGAGTGCGACAACTTCATCAGGGTTGAGTTCGTCGTGAGGCTTTTTGCCGCCGAAGAGTTCCGAGACAAATCGTTTGACAAACGGTATACGCGTTGAGCCACCGACTAAAACAATCTCGTCAATTTCGCTGGCGGTAACGCCGGCATCTTTCAAGGCTTTGAGGCAAGGAATGCGCGTGCGCTCGATAACGGGCGCGATAATTTTTTCAAATTCAGAGCGCGAGAGCGTGCGATTAAACGGCTGTCCGCACACGTCAAAGTGTATTTCGGTTTGTTCGGCATCGGTGAGGTCGCGTTTTGCGCGTTCGCACTCGAGGCGAAGTCGTTGCGCGATTTGCGGGTTTGTAAAAACATTTAATCCGCATTGTGCTTGAATTTCAACGGCAAGATGGTTCATCAAGGCAAGGTCGAGGTCGTCGCCGCCCAAGTGCGTGTCGCCATTTGTGGAAAGCACATCAAAAATGCCGTCGTCGAGTTTGAGAATGGAAATATCGAAAGTGCCGCCGCCCAAGTCATAGACGGCAATAAGTCCGTTTTTGGATTTATCCAATCCGTAAGCGAGTGAAGCGGCAGTTGGCTCATTGATGATGCGCAAGACTTCAAGCCCTGCAAGTTTGCCTGCGTCTTTTGTGGCTTGCCGTTGCGCGTCGTTGAAGTAGGCAGGAACGGTAATGACGGCTTTCAGGACAGGTTCCTCGAAGTAATCGTCCGCCCAGCGTTTGAGTTCTTTCAAAATGAGCGATGAAATTTCAATCGGTGTGAAGTAGCGCGTTTCTTTGCCGTTGCTGATTTCAATTTTGCAAACAGTAGAAGATTGTTGTTCATTGACGCGATAGGGCAAGTTTGAAAGTTCGTCTTTAACATCGGCGAAGGCTTTGCCCATCAAGCGTTTGACGGAGTAAATCGTGCGGTCGGGAAAGCGCATGAAAAATTCCTTCGCACTTGAACCGACAATCGGCGTGAAGTTTTCATCAAAATAAACGACAGACGGAACGATGCGCTCTTGGGTGTATTTATTGGCGATGATGGCAGGGTGGTCGTCGTGCATGTAGGCGACGAGGCTATTGGTGGTGCCTAAATCAATGCCGATGATGCGTTCTTTTTTGATAGTGCCTGTGCGAATATCGATTGGAATTGTTGGCATATATTGGCTAAAAGTTGAATGTTAGATAAAAGTTCTTAGTGCTTAACAAGGGCTGTGAAACAATCGTTTTGTAAAATGAAAAAAGCCCTTCTTGCTCGGAAGGGCTTAAAAATCAGGTGAGGAAAGTTTAATCTTGTTTCTTGCTGGCTTCGAGCAATTCGCGTTTTTCTTCGCTCGTAAGTGACTCGTAGCCGGAGCGAGAAATTTTGTCGAGGATTTCATCGATGCGGTCTTGTTTTGAGCGCGAGTTGAGCGTGCGTGTCGGTGAAGTGTAATTTTGTTTAGATGCAAAAGTTTTCTCGAGCCAGCCTTGCATAGGCAATTCGCCTTGCATGACTTTGATGTAAATGAATCCGATAAGCATGCCGCCTAAGTGCGCAAAGTGCGCAACGTTACTTCCCGAACTGCCAAGTGAGGCGAAGAATTCAAGCACAATGTAAATGGCGATTAAAAATTTGGCTTTAATGGGAATGAGGAAGTAAATGTAGATATATCGGTCGGGGAACATCATGCCGAAGGCAAGCAAAACGCCATAAACGGCACCTGACGCGCCAATCGTCGGTGCATCGTGCGTGAAAATCATGTTCAAAATCCCTGCGCCGACGCCGCACGTGAAGTAGTAACTCGTAAAGTGCTTCGTGCCCCAGTAGTTTTCAATCTCCACGCCGAACATCCAAAGTGCTAGCATGTTGAAGAAAAGGTGCCCGAATCCACCATGCAGAAAGAGATAAGTAACGGGTTGCCAAATCTCAAAATTGCCTGAGCCTACGGGCCAAAGTGCACCGTAATCGCGCAGTGCGTAGTTCAAGCCCGGAAGAAGCCACCCAAAGAGTGCAATCAGCACATTGGAAATAATCAAAGATTTGATGGCGGGAGGCATCAGCGAAAAACCGCTTGGTTGATAATCATCGTAACGCATTCGAGTAAAAAGGTTTGATGTCGTTGTTAAAGGCGTAACACGCCGATAAAACTAAAAATTTTTGTGAAAAAATCACTTCTCGTTGAGCGCGGCAATACCGGGCAAAATTTTTCCTTCGAGAAACTCCAAACTTGCGCCGCCACCAGTTGAAACGTGTGTAACGGCTTTTTCAAGTCCGGCTTTAACGATTGCAGAGGCACTATCGCCGCCGCCGATAACCGTCGTTGCGCCGTTCTTTGTTGCTTCGGCAAGGGCTTTGGCAATTTCAAACGTGCCAACGGCGAATTTCTCCATTTCAAAAACGCCCATCGGTCCGTTCCAAACAATCGTCTTTGCGTTCAAAATTTCTTGACGATAGGTTTTAATCGTTTCAGCACCAATATCCAAACCGAGCCAGCCCTCTTCAATCGCGTTAATGCTGACGGTTTTCGCATTCGCGTCTTTCTCAAATTTATCAGCAATCACAACATCAGTTGGCAGAAGAAGTTTCACCTTGCGCGATTGCGCCTTGTCCATAATTGTTTTCGCAATGTCGAGTTTATCGTCTTCGACGAGCGACTTTCCGACCTTCAATCCTTGTGCTTTGAAGAAGGTGAAAATCATCGCGCCGCCAACGAGAACCGTATCGACTTTCTCCAACAGTTTTTCTAACACATCAATTTTGCCTGAAATTTTCGCGCCGCCCAGAATTGCAACGAAAGGACGCTGCGGGTTTGCTGTGGCTTCGCCTAAGTATTTGAGTTCCTTTTCAATCAAAAATCCTGCGACGGCGGTTTGAATGAACTTCGTAACGCCTTCGGTGGAAGCGTGGGCGCGATGTGCTGTGCCAAACGCATCATTGACATACACATCGCCAAGCGAAGCAAGTTTCTTTGCAAATTCGGCGTCGTTGGCTTCTTCTTCTTTGTAGAATCGGACGTTTTCTAAAAGCAACACTTCGCCGTTTTGAAGTTTGCTTACGGCGGTTTCGGCTTCTGCGCCGATACAATCGGACGCAAAGTGAACAGGTTTTGCGAGCAATTCTGAAAGACGCTTGGCAACGGGCGCGAGTGAAAATTCAGGCGACTTGCCTTTCGGTCTGCCTAAGTGCGACATTAAAATCACCTTGCCGCCTTGCGAAAGAAGATGCTCAATGGTGGGAAGCGATTCACGAATGCGCGTATCGTCTTCGATATTTTTTTCTTTATCGAGCGGGACGTTGAAATCGACGCGCACGAGCACGCGCTTGCCTGAAACGGAAATATCGCGAATGGTTTTCTTGTTCATTTTTTACTGCAAGTTAAGGTATGAATAAAATGTTTAGTTGCCGATGCGATAAACAACTTCGCCAGTGCCGCGCAGGCGAATCGTGTCGCGGCTTCGCAAAACAATGCGCCGCGTCGTCGGCGTTTTAGTGTTAATGAAAATTTGATTGAAGACAAACTTGGTTTGTTTCAAAAGACGCAATTCCTCAGGGGTGAAGTCGAAGCGCGAAGTGCTCACGGCAACGCCATTGCTAAAGCCGGTATTGGGATTGATTGGCGCAGAGGCAAAGCGCAGTTTCGTGGTGTCGCCTGTGCGTGGAAATGTGAACGGATTTCCATTGGCTAAGCGCAAGGGCTGGCGATTGGCATCAAGAAAGAAAATTTTGCCTTCGCTGTTGAATGGAAGTTCGCTTTCGGCGCGAAGGTTCAAGACAAATTTCTCAAAGTTATCGGTGTTGATTTCTTCGTTAAGGTCGGACGAGTCGCTGGCGGCAAGCGTATCAAGCGAAAAGCGCAACGGAATTTTAAGTTCAAAATCTAATGCCGCGGTGCTGGTGTCGAAGGCTGAACCGGTGAGCCTTCGTGGGTTAGCGACGACCGTGCCGTCAACGAAAATTTTCTGTGGTCGCCGCAAGACCACAGGAAGCGCGTTGCTGTTGTTTTTATCGAGCTCAACGCGGACGGAATCGGGGCGCGGTGCTCCGATTGGCGTAGCCGGAATAAAGCGAACCACATTGCGCCCTTGCTCCAAAATTAGCAGGGTGTCGTTGGTGCGTGTATTGACTGAGCGGAAAATTGGTTTGACCGTATCTTCAACATTGAAGGAGTTAAAAAGCGTGAGCGAGAGAGTTGGGTCAGCGTCGCCTGCAACCGTGTCAATCGAGTTGAAAGCGTTGATGTCAATCGGCTCGACGACAATATCATACTCGGCAGGGCGATTGGTTTCGACATTCCAAATTACACCTCTGACATAGCGCGCGACGAAACTATCGGAAACAACCGTTACGCGTAGGTTGATGGCGTTGCCTGCTGTAAGCGTGGTGCTAACGGAGAACGGCACATTGATTCGGTCGGGCGAAGTAATGCGGAAATTTTCAAGTGATGGCGAGGCAACGGTAACGCTTGCGTTGCCGGCAAACGGCGTAGAAAGCGACAAGGCTTGATTGTTCGCAGAATTACGAATGGTCGGAAAGGTAACGGTAATTGTGCCGCTGGACGCATTGAGGTTTTCAACGGTCAATCTTTGAGTGCCGCGTTTGAGAATAACTGTGTCGATACGTTCAACTTTGCCACCTGTAATTTTCAAAGAGTCGTTACGCACCACAGGCGTGCCGACTGTAACAGAAGTTTGCTGAATGTTCAGCGTGCGAGAGAGTGTTACTCGAAGCGAATCACGAATATCGACTAATTGGTCGTAGCGTTTGATGAAGATGTAATCGACCGTGCCTTGTGAAGAAACAACAAGATTCTGGTCACGCGCTTCTTCAATCAGCCGCTCGACAGTGTAGATGGTATTGACAACTGGAAGACGGTTGTTTGTTAGCCAAGTCGGCGAGGCAGGTTCTTCAATGCAACTTCCTAAAAAAACAGTGAGCAGTAAAAGTGTGGAAAGGGATAAGTATTTTCGGTGCATCGGCGATGAATTTTTCGTTGAAAACAGATGAAGTAAAGTAACCATTTTTTTGCAAAAAACTTTTAGATGAGTTCTTACAAAGGTCATCTTTTCGGCGGTGTTTTGTTCTACATTCCCTTTGCCTTTTTGCTGGGAATCCTTTTTGATTACGACGCTCTGCCGACTTGGCAATACGCGCTACAACTTGTCATCTTGTTCGGAATCACACTGCTTTTTGCGCTCTTTCCTGATGTGGATATTAAGAGCAAAGGGCAGAAAATTTTTTACTGGATATTTCTTGTCCTCGACCTTGTGCTTATCGTGCGCGGTTTGTGGCGCGAAGCGGCATTTCTTGGGCTATTTGCCATGACGCCGCTCATCTCAAAGCATCGGGGCTGGACACATTCGCTTTGGGCGGCGTTCTTGATTCCCTTGCCGTTTATCCTTCTGCCGATGTGGTATGCCGAGGCACATTGGACAACGGGCTTGCCTTATTATCTCGCCGCCGTTACAGGCAATTTAAGCCATCGATTTATGGACGGCATTTTCTTCGGACGATAGCCTCACCCTCACTCGACTTGAAAGAATAGTTCTTTAAGATGCGTGCGCGCCGAAGAGAGATAAGACTCAATTTCCGACACTTCCAACTGCTTTTCAATCGCAATTTCACTGATAGATTTCTTCTTGATTTCCGACAAGGTAATTAACTCGCGCTCAATGCGTGGCAGTTTTGAAATGCAGTGAAGCAGTCGCTCGTGGTCGTTCAGAATTGGCTTTGGAGCCGCCGTTTCTTTCTGACGCTGGTCGGCAGTGCGCACTTCTTTTTTCACAAACTCATCTTGTTCGGGAAGGGTCTCGGCATTTGAGCCGATTGCGATTTTATCGCCAAGTTTGTTTTGTTCATTTGGCAAGGCGATTTGAATCGGCTTTTGGAAGCCATTGGCGATGAACGATTCTTTTTCCAATTTTTCTTTGACAATTGATGTGCCGTCGAGGTCGAGATTTTTCTCGAGGCGTAAATCGGCAAGGTGAGCGGGTTCGGGTTTGCGTGAGCTGATTTCGCCGAACAGGCTCATAAATTCATCGTAGTTCAGTCCGCGCGCTTCGCAGTAGGGAATTTCGCGATTCCAAATTTTCGTGCAGAGGTCGTCGAACTTTGCTTTGATTTCAGGAATGCGAATGGCTAAATCGAAACTATCGGCTTTGTCGCGTGCTTGGGAGTGATAGGGCAGTTTCATGATGATGTTAATGCCTGCTGCTTCGGCGTAGCGTTCAGCGATGCCGCTGCCGTCGTCGCGATTAACGATTAAGCCTAAGAGCCGTGTGTGTCCACCAACGGTTTTGAAGTAGTTGTTAGCAATACAAATGTTGTTGGCGGCAAAAATCGATTGGCGGTCGTTAGAGACGATGAGAATAACTTCTTCGCACAAGGAGCGCGCCAAGGGTGTGGCGAATCCGCCGCAGACCACATCGCCGAGAAAATCCATCAGCACCACGTCTAAATCCCATTTGAAGAGTCCTAATTTTTCAAGCACATCGAAGCCAGAGATAATGCCTCGTCCGCCGCAGCCGCGTCCGACTTCGGGTCCGCCGAGTTCAATGCCGAAAATCTCGCCTGAAATGTCGGGGAAAGTTTTTTTGAAGACAATATCCTCGACTTGAATTTTTTCGTGCTTTGCTGTTTTTTCGCCGAAGACTTCGGTAACGGTCGGGAGCGACAAGCCACCGAAAAGTGTGGTGGTGCTATCGTGTTTTGGGTCGCAACCGAGTTGCAGAACGCGCTTGCCCATAGAGGCAAAAGTGGCAGTCATGTTGGTGGTGATGAAACTCTTTCCGATTCCGCCCTTGCCGTAAATTGCGATGGTGCGTGGCATAGTGGTTTGCCAGTAAAGTGAAACTAATCTTCTTTCCAGTTCAAAACCATTTTCAGACACTTTGGGTCGTTGAAAGCCGTGTGATAGGCTTGTGCAATTCCGTTGAAGGCAGAGCCATAGTGCGTAAAAATTTTTCTCACGTTGATTTTTTCGCGAGCGATAAGGTCGCGTGTGCGTTCTAAATCGCCCATACGCCACTGCTTTGCCGCAATGAAGGTGAGTTCTTTCATAAACGCAAGGTGATAAGGCAAATCAATGCGCTGATAAAAGCCTGCCAAAATGACTTTGGCATTCATGGTCAAGTGTGGGAAACTTTGCTCAATGGCTTTCATCGAGCCTGTGCAATCAATGACCACATCGCAGAGCAACCCTGAAAGGACATCGTTCAAATTCTGTTCATCGGCTTTGATGCGGATGTTGGCACTGGATTGAGCAAGTCGCTCGGCGTTCAAATCGGTTACAATAACGAGTTCTGCGCCGAAGTGTTTGGCAAGTTCGGCGACAAGCAAGCCGACCGCTCCTTGTCCTAACACGAGCACTTTTTTGCGCGAGACTTCGGCAAGGTCGACCGCATGAAGTGCCGTCGAGCCGAGTGGCAATGCTAAGCCGAGCGAGACATCCGAAATGTTATCAACCCGAATGGTTTTGTGGAACGGCGAGACGATATGCGACGACGCGCCGCCCCACGCGGCATTGACGCCAATGTAGCCAAGCGAACCCGACACATAAACAAAAGTATTCAGTGCTGAGTCAGGCACATTCTCGCCTTTCTGGATAATTTTTCCGACCGTCTCATATCCCGGAATCACAGGATACGAGGTCATTTGCATTGGGGGCAATTTGCCCTGAAAGAGCATTTTCTCTGTGCCCGCACTGATGCTCGTCCAATAAGTTTCTATCAAAACATCGTCCGAACCCATCTCGCGCAGTTCCACATCGCGCAGTTCCAAGCGTTCGGGCGCGTAAAAGACAACGGCTTTTGACTTCATACAACAAACTGTTTAACAATTAATGCACCTCACACCGAAATGCCCTGCGCTTTCAAACGTTTTTCGTTGCGCTTTTCAAGCCAAATTCGAACTAAGTATTGAATCGCATTCAACACATAACTCAAATACGCCGCAAAGGCGCACCAAATCAAGACCTCGTAAGAAAAGTGCAGGAGAGCAAAAATGAAATAAAGGAAGTGAATCGCCATCGCAATCGTGCTTCCGACATCTTCCCAAAAAAATTCAGGCGAATACACCCACGTGCCGAAAACTTCCTTCTCAAAGAAAGCCCCCGTAACGAAAAGCACAATGAAGAAAAGCGTTTTAACAGCAATGGCGTATGTAACAATTTGGAAATTTTCAATCGTGCCAATGTAGTGCAAGTAGGTGAGAACAAACCCAACAATGAAGACGACAAATTGAATGGGCGCGAGTATGATTTGAACTTTCGTCCAAACTGAGCGATTGCGGATACGCAACTGTTCGGGCGTATAGCGCGGCATAGTTATGTCTCCCTTCTACTTCCAAGAACTTCTGAAAACGATTACGAGTAATCTAATGAAAAACAGTAGCGATTACAAGTTTGGTTTAACGTCCATAAAGCCGATAGCGTGCAAGCAAAACGACCGATAGCAATCCTAATCCATTTATGGATAAGGCAACTTGCACGCCGAAATGCTCAACCATAACGCCCGTGAGAAGACTGCCGATTGGTGCGCCGCCACGAAACGCAAGCGCGTAAATGCTCACGGCTCTGCCGCGCAAGGTGTCGGCAACGGTGGTTTGCAAAATCGTGTTGCCAATCACATTGCTACTGACGAAGGCGAACCCCGAAAGAAACAAGAGAAAGAGCGAGAGCCAATAGTAAGGCGAGAGCGCAACAAGTGAAATAAGAATCGCAAGCGAAGATGCCGTTGCGACCACCGTTTTCGGACGAATCCAATGTTGCTGAAGCGACGAAACTAAAACCGCACCCAAAACAGCACCAAGCCCGAACGACGAGAGCGCGAAACTGAACCCCTGCGCGCCAACATTCAGCGCGTCTTTGGCGAGCACGGCGATAAAGGCAAGAAGCGGCGCACCAAAAAAACTAATCCCAAACACAATCGTGATAATCGCGACAAGTTCCCGACGCGCAAACACGGCTTCAAAGCCCTCGCGAATTTGCGCGACGATTGAACCCATTGAAAACACCGTGTCGGAAGGTTGCGAAGACGGCGCGAAAAAAAGCACGATGAACATCGCAACAAACGACAGCGCGTTCAATCCAAAACACCACGCAACACCCATCGACGCAAGGAGCACGCCGCCAATCACAGGACCAATTAAGCGCGAAAGGTTAAACTGCATCGAGTTGAGCGCGAGCGCATTGGCTAAATGCGTAGGACCCACAATTTCGGGAACAAACGAAAGATAGGCGGGCGTGGAAAAGGCTTGCATACAGCCTACAACAAACGACAGCGTCAAAATAATTGAAACGCGAATCTCTCCGAGTAAAATCAAAACGCTAATCGCAAGGGCGGCGGAAAATTGAACCACTTGCGAGAGCATTAAAATTTTGCGCTTGTCGAACCGATCCACCACCACGCCGCCGATGAGCAAAAACAAGAGTAGCGGAATATCTTGCAAAAAACCATCAAGCCCCAAGAGAAATGCCGACCCTGAAAGTTGCAAGATGAGCCAAGGCTGTGCAACCTTCTGAACCCAAGTGCCAATGTTGGAAATAAATGAGCCTATCCAAATCCAACGATAACGCGCAACCCCAAGTGCCGAGAACGCGCGGGAAAAATTAAACGGAGAAGCAGTTATTTTTTGCGGGGACGAGTGTTCGGTTTGGTTCATATCATTGTAGCGAAAGAAAAACGAAAATACGCTTTCGGCGTTTGAACTCTCAACTTCCGTGCGTAACTTCTTTTCACTTGCCAAATCGCAACGCAAAATCGTGATGAATAATGGCAAGATTTAATTTCCAAAAATCCAACCTAATCAAGGAGAAAGACGTATGCGACTCCTAACACGCTCCGACTTTGACGGTCTTGTCTGTGCCGCTTTGCTCAAAGAAGTCGAACAAATCGACGAGATTGAGTTTCATCATCCAAAAGATATGCAAGATGGCAAAGTGAAAGTAACTTCTAACGACATCATTACGAACTTGCCCTATCACCCTGACGCGGGAATGTGGTTCGACCATCACGCCAGCGAAGCTGCGCGCAACGAAGACCTAGTGTTTAAGGGGCGTTTTGCAGTCGCTCCATCTGCTGCGCGCGTGGTCTATGATTACTACGTGCTTCAAGGCAAGGGTGAAAAATTGGCAAAGTATCAAGATTTGTTGATTCAGGTCGACAAATCCGACTCCGCTAATCTCGAGCCCGACGACGTAACCAATCCAAAAGGCTGGATTTTGCTTTCTTATTTGATGGACCCAAGAACAGGGTTGGGCAAAGTGCACGACTATCAAATCAGCAACAAAGAATTGATGCGGAAATTAGTGGACTGGATTATTGAGAAAACACCTGAAGAAATCCTCAATGAACCTGATATCAAGGAGCGTGTTGAGCGCTACCGAAAAGAGGAAGAAATTTTCAAAGAAGTGCAAGCCAAACATTCACGCCAAGATGGCAATGTGGTCATAACTGATTTTCGTGGCGTCGAAACACCTGTAGGAAACCGCTTTTTGATTTACACCCAATTTCCAACGGCGAACATCTCGATTCGCATTATGGACGGAAAGAAAGGGGAGTTTTGCGCGATTGCTGTTGGGCACAGCATCTTCAACCGCACGTCCAGAACCGATGTCGGCGCACTGATGGCGAAATACGGCGGCGGCGGTCACAGAGGCGCAGGCACATGCCAACTGCCTTACGAAGAGGTTGATGCAAAGGTCGCTGAAATGGTCACAATAATGAAAAAAGATGGGTGAACCCAACTTAACTGAAACCCTGAATGAACTTCAATCAAGCAACCATATGAAAGTTTGCTTCGCTATGGTTGCTTTTTCATTTTCCATAAATGCTCTATCCGTAAATGCCCTATAAACGCCCGCATTACCGCCTACTGTTCTTTCTGCTTTTGATTGCACCTCCCGTGAGCGCACAGCAGGAAGTCTCAAATTTAGTTGACGAGTTTCTGATTCGGCCGCCGAGCCGCGTTTTGACTATGAATTTGAGTTATGGCTTCGCCGCGCCAATTAGCCAAGAGGTAGTCGCGAATTTTTCGCGTGGCAGTGCCTTCAGTGCAATGGTTGGTGTTAAGCGGTTTCTCGATTCCGATTACGGCGCGACGCAAGTCGACTATGCGCACATCTTCCTGTTTGCAAGTTTTGCACGAGCAGCGCAAGGTCGATTAACCGATACCCTTACCCCAACCCTGACGCAAATTGGCTTCTCAAACTTTCAATTTGGATTCGGCGCACGCGACGGCATTGGCTACCGATTTCAAAAATATGCCGTCGTTACACCCTACATCAGCGGCGGACAATCATGGACGACAAACCAATGGACAAGCGATTCGCTTTTCATTGGCGATGCCATACGCCTAAACCGATTTTCAGGCGGACTGCGCTATGCCACTTTCACCGAAGCCGGTGTGATGATCGATGTTGGAACAAAATTCGCAGTGGATATGGGCTTTGAAATGACGCTCGTTCAACCGCGCTACATCTTCTTGCAATCATTTTCAAACTTGATTCTTCAACAAGTTGCGCACGTGCTCATTCGCAAAACCGTCGACGCGCTTTTTCCAAATTCGTGGATTCCGATTGCAGGCTTTGTGCTCAAAGGTGCGTTCAATTTTTGGCTCTACGACCAAAAGTCGAAGCGTGCGAACTTCCCCTTTCAAAGTGAAGCAGGATTGCAAATCCTCACGTTCAGAGTTGGCGCGTCATTTTCTATTGACTAACAACGGACGGCAAGAGCGGGCGAACAAGTGTGCGCTCAATCGGGAAGTGAAGCACAACCGCATGTTTTTCAATGATGAGTTCAGAGTTGCGCGGAAAGAGAAGTGATAAGCGTTCGCGAACATTCTGTAATCCTGTCCCCTTCTTAAACATCGCCTCACCTAAACTCAAATCGAAACCGTTGCCTGAATCGTGAACGATGAACTCAATGCGATTGTCTTTTTCAGTGGCGGATAGGTGCATGAAAAAATCGCCTTCAACTTTATTTGCGCCGTGCTTAATCGCATTTTCAACGAGCGGCTGAAGCAAGAGGCTCGGAACAGAGGCGTTCAAAAGGTGAGGCGGAACATCAATCGAAGTATGCAATCGCTCGCGGAAACGCGCTTTTTCAATCGAGAGATAAAGTTTGACGGATTCAAGTTCATCTTCGAGCGTAACGAGCGGCTGTTTTGAGGCGCGAAGGCTATATCGGAAAAGGTCGGCGAGGGCTTCGGTTACGGCTTCGGCTTCGTCGGGGCGCGTGCGAATGAGCGCGGCAATCGAGTTCAGCGTGTTGAAAAGAAAATGCGGATTGATTTGCGCCCGCAAGGCTTTTAACTCGGCTTCTAATGCCGCTTGCTCGGCGGCTTTTGCTCGGCGATAAAACAGCATCAAATAGTAAATCGAGTTGCCAAGAATCGAGAGCACAAACGAAACGGAGATAATCGCTGTAAAAACGCCAGACGGAATAACGCAATCGCCAATCACGATAAGTTCAATCTGCCGCGCAATCACAAATGAAAGTGCCGCCGAAATAGATTGAATAAAAATGTGAATGACAGCGGTCGTCTTGTTTTTCAAGGGGAAAATTTGGTGCGCCAATTCTCCCGAAATAAGTTGCATCATCAAAATGATGGACGTGTATTCGAGCGAAATCAGATAGCCTTGCCACAGCGGAAATGGGTCGCCATCTAAACCGAAGAAAAGTTGAATCAAGGAAATCGCAAGTTTGGCAGCTGCGGCAATGAGGAAAATCGCGGCAACCGTGCCGAGCCATTGCTTTTTCGTGTGCGGGAAAATGTGAAACGCGATGTGATGATTCATTTGAGTTGCAAGTTAGAACACATCGTTCAAAGCAATCGCAAAGCCACTCAACAC
This sequence comes from Chloroherpetonaceae bacterium, assembly GCA_046292465.1. Taxonomy (GTDB): domain Bacteria; phylum Bacteroidota; class Chlorobiia; order Chlorobiales; family Thermochlorobacteraceae; genus JANWWM01. Next base: position 2,387 of record JBKBRB010000006.1, on the reverse strand, counting down.
ACGCGAGCATACCGCGCCTTTTTCCGCCGCAAAAGAAAAAACCTCTGACGCTCCGTCCGAAATGCTCAAAACCTCGATGGACTTATTTTGCGGGTCAATAATCCAATACTCTTTCACGCCGAAGCGTTCGTAGAGTTTGCGTTTGCGGTATCGGTCGTCGAGCATCGTGCTTGGCGAGAGCACTTCAACGACAAGTTCAGGCGGACGCACCACGACATAGTCGTCCGTTGCGTGTTCGTTCTTGTTTGAAATAAAGACGACATCGGGTTGTGGTGCGTTGTAGTCGTCGACCAAAAGTGCAATCGGCGCGAAAAAAACTTCGCCAAGATTTTTTTCAGAAACGTGTTGATAAAGTTTTACAAACACGTTGCGCGCAATGCGTTGATGCTGAATCGAGGGCGTGTTGCGTTGCACAGGTTCTCCGTCTAAAAGTTCGTAAAGATGGGTATCGTCGTCAGGGAAATCCATTTCTCTGAACTCAGCGTAAGTAATTTTTTTCAGAAGCGTTTGCATGGCGGTGCGAATTAAAAGTTAGCGAGGCGAACGAAAGGTAAATACAATCGCACCTTGTTTGCAAGTGTCGACGCACTTTCCGCACAGAATACATTCAGCGTTTTCAAGAGAGCCTATTTGCACCATTTTGGTAACATCGAGACTCATGGAGCAGTGCTTGGTGCAACTTTGGCATTGGACGCATCGACTTCTGTCGGCGTTCAAGCGAAGCGAAGGCACGCGAAGCGTATTGCCGACCTTTCGCCCAAGAATCATAAACGGCGACATCCAACAAATGCGATGGCACGCGCCGCGCCGTCCTGAAATCAGCGCGACTGTAATAAAGAGCGTTAAAACGGAGTAGTAAATCACATAGCCAATCGGACGCGTAACCGAAATGCCGCTTTCGGTTTGATAGAAGAAATCGACGGTTTTATATCCGCCTGCAAAAAATGCCGTCAATCCGATGGAAAGAATCCAAGGAATCCAAATCGCCCATTTAATCCAATCGCGTGGCTGTTCGAGGCGTTGGTCGTTGACATGCGCGAGCATTTCTTGCAACCCTGCGCCCGGACATGCCAAACCGCACCATGCGCGTCCCAGAACCATTGCCGAAAAAAACAGAATCGTGAAGAAAATTAAACTCCCGTTAATCAGTCCTTCCGCCGCACCTTCAAGAATCAAGACGGGCGAGAAATAAAACAGCGTAACAGGAAAGAGCAACAGCGAGAAGAGAATCAAGGCTTTGCGAATGCGTTGGCGCAGCGATTTTTCTTGCGTGGTCGTCATAATATCCTCCTTTCAAAAAGTGCTTAAAAGTTCATACGAAGGCATTTACATAAAGAAACATTCGTAAAGAAATAATTTTTAATTGCCAAGGCGCGAAAAAGATGTGCCGACTAACACTAAACTGCCCAGCGTTGAAAGTGCAGTGAAGAGAAAGCGTACCTTTTCCTCGCGTTTTTCAAAAAGGTGATAAAAGTGAAGGCTCAAAACGGCAAGGCTCGATAAAATAAGATGAAATAATAAACCTTGCGGAAAAAAAGAAGTGCTTTCAAAATCTTTGAAGCGAATTTCGTCAATGCCGCCGATGCTAAGAAGCGCAAGTCGATGGCGGTCGCTGAGTTGATAAGTGGCTTTAAGGTTGAAGTTCCAATAATTCGGAACGCCTGTCAATCCTGTGCCTCGCGTAATTAAATCAAGGTAACTGCGGCGAGCCGAGAAGAGAAGCGAACTTTTATCGGTTTGAAGTGGCGTTTCAATAATTGCACCGAACCCGCCAAGACCCATATCGAACTTTCCGTGTAGTGCGTGCTTATCGCCGTCGCGAAATTTGATGTCCATAATCGACGAAAGGCGGTCGCCATATTTAACGCCAAAGCCGCCTGCGCTGAAATTGACGTCGGAAAGAAAGTCAGTAGTAATCATGCCAATCGGTCCGCCCGACGAGCCAATTTGCGCAAAGTGGTTGATATTGGGCACTTCTATACCGTCAATCATCAGGAAGTTTTCGGCGGGTGAGCCGCCGCGTGCGATGATGTCGTTTCGGGCGTCCGAGCCGAAGGCAACGCCGGGCAGAATTTGAACCATTCGGCTTACATCTTCAACAGCACCAGGCGCGCGCCTGATTTCTTCTTGCGTTAGTGTGTTAGAACTCACGCGCATATCTTCTATCTTCTCAAAGGTCTTTGCACCCGTAATCACTTGTTCGGACTGCACGAAAGCATCAAGTTTTAATTCAATCGTGAGTTTGGTGCTTTGCGAAGAGCCAACGCGCACATCGGAGCGAATCACCATTTTATATTCAGGCGCAGTAACTTTCAAGCGATATGTGCCGATAGGCAATCCTTCTAAACGAAACTGTCCGTTATAGTCGCTGACGGTGCCAAGCGTTG
>JBKBRB010000005.1:0-151640 GCA_046292465.1 Chloroherpetonaceae bacterium | reverse complement strand
GTTTCCAGCCGAAGTTTCCGATGTGGTCGGCGTAGCGCACGCCAATGTCGTAGAGCGACTGCGAGCCGCCGCGCACTTGCACTTCTGCTCCTGAAAAGTTAAATGGGTCTTTGGTGATGATATTCACCACGCCTGCGTGTGCGTTCGGACCGTAAAGCGCGGCGGCAGGTCCGACCGCCACTTCCACAGAGGCAATATCGAGCGTTGGGTTCGGCGCAAGCGAAAATTGTGGCAAGCCTAAGCCGGGCAATGTCGCTAAGCGTCCGTCGATGAGTGTGAGCATGCGCGTGTTGAATTGGGTATTCAATCCTCGCGAGGTGATGTCGACCGTGTTAATGCCGCGCTCGACGAAATCCACGCCTTTGAGTTTTGCCGCCGCGCCAAGCGGAGATGTGCTCGCCGTTTGTTTGAGCGCGTCGAAGCCAATCGTTTCAATCGTAATCGGCGCATCTAACTTTTTTTCTTGTCGCCCTTTCGACGCCGTTACCACCACTTCGTTGACGAATGTTTCAAGTGTCTGCAATTTGAAATCCAGCGTTACAGGTTCAGAGCCTTGAACAGATACATTTTTGGTTATCGCTCTATAGCCGACGAACGACACTTGAACTTTGTAAGGACCTTCGGGGAGATTGGAGAGGGTAAATTTGCCGCTTGCATCAGTTTTCGCACCGTATTTAGACCCAAGTAGCCGAATCGTTGCGCCCGGCAATGCTTCACCCGTTTTTTCATCGCTGACCGTGCCTTTCAGCACGCCTTGTGCGTAGCCTGTTGAAGTGATAAGCAAAAAAAGTAGAGAGAATAGCGGTTGCGCCGCATATCGTATGGCGTTTCTCATTGTTGATTGTTGTTTTGTTAAATGTTGAATGCCGTTAAACGCACTCCTTTGTTTTGCACTTCTGAATTAAATTTACACTTTCAAGCGGATTCGCAAAGCATGAGGCTTAGAACACATACATTTTGAGACCGCATACATTTCTTTTTTTTTAAGCGTTTGCGTAAATAGCCGACTGCTTAACTGATACTCATCACCAAAAGAGGTGTTGAGTTTTTTCTAAACCTTAAAGACAAGAGAAGTCACATGCGACACATTAAACTCATTTCATCTTGCATTGCCCTCTGCGCAACCGCTATTGCCCTGTTTGGTTGCAGCGACGACGCCACCAACGATAGTGGCACACCGCCAAAAGAACTGCGCCCTGGTCAGTATAACGCATCGCGCCATGTTGCCTTGGGCGTCAGCCTCACCGCAGGCTTCATGAATGGCTCACTTTATACCGACGCACAACAAGGCGGACAAAAGCACTCCTACGACTACCTGCTCGCTAAAGCCGTTCACGGAGCTTCAACCGACGACCTTTTCAAAGTGCCCGCCTTCGGCAATCCCGGCTTGGGCGGCGCGCTCTTCGATACCACTGTTCCAGGCAATGTGCGCCTCATCAGCAACCGCGTTGAACTTACAGGCGTCTCAGGTGCTGGCACGCCCATCACGCGCACGAATCTTTCCACTGCTAACCTCAACCCCGACGGATTAACCACCTTAAATCGCCCGTATAACAACCTCGGCATTCCCGGCTCGCTTGCGGCGGACATTTTAAGCGATAATCCTTTTGGGTTTGGCACAGGAAGACAGAGTCCGTTCTATCAATTCATTTTCCGCAATCAAGCTCTTGGCTCTAATGGCGTTCAGCAAGCCATCAACTTGATGCGCGCGCAACCCGATTCGCTGCCGAAATTGGTTACCGTTTGGACAGGCGCAAATGAAGTGCTTGGATTCGTTACCAGCGGCGGCGTTACACAGATTTATCCTTTCAACGCATTTCAAGCGCAATACGACACCATCTTAGCACGCCTCAAAGCAGGCATTCCCAACGTCAAAATTATCGTCTTTAACATTCCCAATGTCGCCTCGATTCCGTTTGCGACTTTCTTAGGTCAAAACGCCCGCGCCGTTGCGACTCAGCGCGGACTTTCGCGCCTCTACTACGCGAAAGGCAACACCATCGATAGCGTTGCTACAGGCGATATTGGCGATGTAACGAAGTTTATGGTGCTCTTGCCCAGCGGTGCAGGCGTTGCGGCAATTGGCGATAACACTGACGGTGTCAAGGGCGTGCTCTGGCGCACCTTGCTTGCCTCCATCAACAACACGCGCGCTATTCAAGGACTACCGACTCTTAACTTGCAACAACTCACCGCAAACTTCACTGGTGGCGCAGGCGTCGATACCACCAAACCCATCGGCTCACGCGAAAATCCATTCCCCGACCAATTCACGCTCGACCAAGCCGAAATCAACCAAGCCAATGCCGCCGTCAATCAATACAATACGTTTATCAACGGCAAGAACAGCCAAGCCAATGGCATTTTCGTTGTTGATATTGCAGGTCTCTTCGATAGAGTTGTCTCACAAGGCATTACCTCGCCCGACGGCGAAGAACTTCGCGCAACATTCTTGACAGGCGGCATCTTCACCATCGATGGCGTCCATCCTGGACCGAAAGGACATGCGATTGTCGCCAATCAAATGATTCCCATCATCGAGCGCGAGTTCAATGCGAGCATTCCTGCAATCAACACGCGCAATTTGCCCGATGGCATTTATCGCGTTTCGCCCAGCAGTGCCGTCAATCGCAATGGACTTGCAAGTGAAGAATTCTTGAAGCAATTCACACCGCAAACCTTAATGCCGACCATTCAAGCCGTTGGCGGTCATTACTAACTTCTAATTTGGTTTCTTCATCGTTTGCCCTCTCTTCGTGCTTTTGCGGAGAGAGGTTTTTTTATTCCTGCGATTTGAGTTTCACCATGGGGCGCGGATAAGTTTTGCCAAGTTCTACGCCGTAAAGCGTGGCTTCCATCGGCGAAAGTTTATGTGGCTCGTGAATCAGCGGTGCAGGCACTTGGCTTAATTCAGGAATCCAATGGCGAACATAATCGCCGTTGGGGTCATACATCGCCGCTTGTCGGAGCGGATTAAAATAGCGGTCTTCGCGCGGGTCGTTGCCGATGCCTGCCACATAGTTCCAGTTGCCGTAATTGCTCGCCACATCGTAATCAATCAAAAGCGACTCGAACCACTCCGCCCCCATGCGCCAATCCACTTTCAAATCCTTGACGAGAAAACTGGCGACATTTTGCCGACCGCGATTCGACATAAAGCCCGTTGCTGAAAGTTCGCGCATGTTGGCGTCAATGAACGGCACGCCTGTTTTGCCTTCTGCCCACGCTTGAAATTTCGCCTCGTCTTGCGACCACGCCACTGGTTGATTTTTTATGCCATACTTTTTGAACATGCGATTCCCATATTTGAGCGATATGAATCGGAAGTAATCGCGCCAGATAAGTTCAAAAATGAGCCAATAGGTCGAGTCGTTGGCAATGCGTTCATGCTCGTAGCGTTTGACGGCTTCGTAAATCGTGCGCGGCGAAATTGCGCCGTTAGCAAGCCATGCGGAAAACTTTGACGAATAATTCGCGCCTAAAAGTCCGTTGCGCGTTTCTTTGTAGCATCGTAATGAATCTGACTTCCAGAGATATTCATCGAGTCGTTTTAAGGCTTCGCGCTCGCCGCCTTTGAAGGCTAAAACTTTGCGCGCATCGTCGCAAGGTTCGCTTAATCCAAATTGCACCAGTGTCGGCAATTCACCGACTACGACTTCACTCGGCAACGGATTTAACAGTTTCGGTGCGGGAAAGGTCGGTCGGACTTTGGACAACTTTTCAACTTGTTTGCGAAAGGTTGTAAAGACATCAGGCAATTTTTCAGGCGAAAACGGCAGGTCGTTTTTGTGATAGAGCGTCGACTGCCAAACGGTGTGAAACTTAATCGTGTGCGTGTGCAGTGCGCGTTTGAGGTTGCGCTCGACTGTGAGTTCTTCGTCGGTTGATTCTTCGCTGAAAAACACGGCTTCCGCATTTACTTGCTGCGCCAATTCAGGTATGATGAGTTCAGGCTTGCCAACGCGCAATACTAAGTCGCTTCCCAAGTCTTGAAGCGAGTGTTTCAAATCAGCAACGCTTTCAAGCAAAAACTTCGCCCGAAATGCGCCTGTCTTTTTGAAGCCGAATCGTGTTGAGCCAAAGTGTCGCTCGTCAAAAATGTAAATCGGAATGAGGATTTTTGAAGACTCGCTTGCGCGAAAAAGCGTTTCGTTGTCTCGCACGCGCAAATCGTTGCGAAACCACACTAATGCAGTTTGATAAGATGGCATTGTTTGAAGTTGAACGGTTGTGAGCCTATAACGCAAGAATGTAGGGAAGCGTTTTATGTAGCGACCAACGATTTCAAATGTGTGACGCTTTACTTTTTTGTTTAAGCATCTTTGAGCAAACGCGAGAGCATCAGGCAAAAAATATCGGCATCACCACTGAGTTTTAGAACAGGGTTTCGTCCTGCGTCTTTTTCAATTTCGACGCCGTCGCCGTAGGGCGAAAAGGCTAAAATTCGTTCCATGCGTATAGTAAAATTTCGTTTAGAGCCCATAAAAATCACGCGCTTATCGTCAGGTTGAGCAGTTTTTTGAGGTGTTGGAGTTCTTCAAGGTCTTTTTCGGAGAAGGCTTTATCGCGAAGACAATGCTCGAGATAGCGTTTGTAAAGTGCCGCGATGTCGCTCTTGAAGGTGCGAAAGATGTTAGCGTTTTTGTATTTCTCGAGCAGTTGGCTTATTTCATAGCGTCGCACGTCCAAAATCGGCTTTGAGGCAAGCAGGTTTTGAATTTCAACGACCGCATTTTCAGGCGGGTGTTTTCGGAAGAGTTTCTGAAAAAAGGTTTGCGCTTTGAGCGGTCTTGTTTTGAAGACTTGGGTCATCTTGATGTTGGAGTTTGTGGTGCAAGTTTTCGGAACGTATGAAAAACCTTGAATATTCAGGCCGTCAATAAGAAAGCCCCGTTTCCCTGAGCCGAAACGAGGCTTCTCTATGGCTAATCACACTGAAAGAACAAACCTTAAACAAAAGACAAAATCAAGAGACAAAATTTAGTTGCGCGGATATGCTGTCGCTTCTGTGGCGAGTTTTTTTATCGTCAAAGCAACGGTTGCGCCGTTCAGCAGTTTTTGCAGTTCCTCAATTTCTTCGCGGTGAAACGCCATCGTAATGCCTGACGGCTGAAGTGCGACAAAAATTTTTCGGTGATAGGGTTTCTTCTCGTTCCCTGCTTCGCTTCGCTTCCAATCAATCGCCTCAATGCTTTGTTTGAACGCTTCAAATCCCTTGAAATCAAATCGAAGAAACAAATTTCCAAACTCGACTTGAATGACGGCACACCCTGCATTGCAAATCACATTGCCGTGCGCTGTTTGATACACCATCGTCTTTGAAGATTGTGCGTGCATACTTCATTTCTCCTTTTGTCATTAAATTTTCTAAAACTCTTATTTAGACTGAATCTAAATTATACAACACGCAAGAGAGTTCCAAATGATTCGGAAAAATTTTGCTTTGCCTCACAGATGAAACAAAAGCGGCTTGATTTCGGGGTAGCGGAAATGCTTTTGGTTGAAGGTGAAAAGGGGAAGGTTTCGGTTTATTGCTGTCGCGCTGATAAGCGCATCACCAAGCAAAACGCCCGAACTGCTCGAATAGCGGCGCACCAATACTAAGGCAGTTTTCAAATCTTTGCTCGTGTTCGACAAACGCCTAAAATTTTCCTTGATGAAAGTTTCTAACTTTCTTATCTCTGCTCTGCTTTTATTTCCCTGAATGAGTTCAATGTTCACGACCGTGCAAATAGTTGGTTTAAACGGCATAAGCAAATTCGTAAAGTCAACATCGTTGAAGGCTTTTATCACGACATCGGTATCAACCAAAAGCATTAAAAGTGTCCCCTAATTTTTTCAACATACTCGACAGGCGACATTCCGTTGAGCATTTTTTCAACGATTTTTTTGACTTCCGCATGCCGTTTGAGAAATTCTTCCCGAGTCCATTTCCTTTCGGCAGGAATAACTTTGAACCGTTTTCCGTTCACGGTTACGGTTATTGCCTTCGGCTCTTTTGATTTCTCGAACTTTTTCGCCTTTGCACGCGGCTTAACTTGCTTCTTTGTGGCTTTCTTTGCTTTCACTTTTTTCAGATAGATGTTAATTGTTACACGCTTCACGTTAAGAACATTTCAACAGTGCTACAAAATTTTTCTATGCTGTTCTCCAACACTCACACGCCTTGAAAGCACGTTGCAACTTTTTTGAGTGCCTCAACACCTTTGACTTCTTCGGCGTAAAGTGGAATTTCAATCACGCGAAAGGTTGAAAAGGCTTGCTTGACGCGCGCTTTGAAGATGGCTTGTTCTTGCTTTCGCTTGTGGAAGAAGACTCCGTCGTGCAGGTCAGTGAGGATTTGATTCACAATTAAGTATCGCGCCGAAACGCCGTAGTCTTGCAAGGTTTTGGTGAGCCGCTCGGTTTCGGCAAGTGCCATTTCGGTGAGAATGCTAACAGGTAGGAACTCGCATGCGGCTGCGTCTTTCAAGAGCGACTCAATGCGCTTGACCGTTTTTTTCATCTCGACCAGAAAGTCGTCGCCCACATCGGGTTCATACATGCCTTTGAACGTGGTTACGACTTCGCGGTATTTCCATCGCAGTTTTGCCATGACTTTTATCCAATCGTCGAGCAGGTGTGGCATAGAAAGCAGTCGGAGCGCGTGTCCGGTTGGCGCGGTGTCGACGATGATTTTGTCGTAGTCGCCTTGTGCGGCGTAGTCCGTAACGGTTTTCAATCCGATGACTTCATCTAATCCGGGAATCGTGGTCTCGAGCATCATGTCGATGTCTTCATCGTCGAGATTTGTGGCGGTGTCCATGATGCGTTTGAGTTTTTGACGATTGGTAACAAGAAATTCGTGATAGATTTTTTCGGCGTTGATTTCGAGCGCGAAAAGATTTGCTGTGTGCTTGACTTTTTTCACTTGTTCGCCAATCGGTTGTTGGAGGCTATCGGAAACGGAGTGCGCAGGGTCGGTTGAAATGACAAGGGTTTTGAAGCGGTCAGAAAGATGCACGCCCAAACTGCAAGCGACGGTTGTTTTGCCCACGCCGCCTTTTCCGCCAACGAAGATGAGTTTTTGTGTTTCAAACATGGCTCAATCGAGTTATGAACCGTTGTAAAGCCATTGCGCGAGTTCGTAGTAAATCGGCAATCCGATAATGATGTTGAAGGGAAAGGTAATTGCAAGCGACGCCGTGAGGTAATAGGTCGGCGAGGCTTGCGGAAGCGCGACACGGCACGCGGCAGGCGCAGCAATGTAAGATGCACTTGACATCAAAACGGCAAAAATCATCGCGCCGCCCATCGATAAGCCCGACCACTTTCCGACCGCCAATCCCAACAAGGCGTGCAAGAGCGGCATTACAATTCCAAAGCCGATGAGAAAACCGCCGACCTTTTTCAAATCGCCCAATCGCCTGCCCGTTACCAATCCTGCTTCAAGCAAAAAGAGCATTAAAATGCCGCGAAATGGCGCGTCAAAAAACGGCGCGACTTGCTCCCAACCGCTTTTGCCCGCAAGCAATCCAATCGCTAAACAGCCTACGAGCAAAATGGTGCTTTTGCCCGTCAAAAGTTCGCGCATGACTTCGGAGAGCGACCCTGTTTTGCCACCTTTATCAAGCGACTTGGCTAAAAAAATCGCGATGAGAATCGCAGGCACTTCCAAAACAGCAAGCAAGCCGGGCATAAAGCCTTCGTAGGCGGTTTCATGCGCATCGAGAAAAGCCAGCGTTGCGCTGAATGTTGCCGCCGAAACTGAGCCGTAGTGCGCCGCAATCGCCGCCGCATTTGGCACGTTGAATTTTCCCAAGTAGCGCAAAATTGCAAACGTCCAAATCGGAATCAGCGCGCCGAGCAAGAGCGCGAACCCAAGCGGCTTGTAAAATTCCGAAAATGGCACAAGTGAAAGTTTATAGCCGCCTTTCAGTCCAATCGCAATTAAGAGGTAAATCGTGAGCGAGAGATAAAGTTCTTCGGGAAATTTCAAATCACTTTTCAGAAGCGTTGCAAGCATCCCTAACAGGAAGGCTAAAATCATCGGCGAAAGCAAGTTTCCCAGAATCGCTTGAATGTCCATGAACTAATCGTTTTTTTTGGGGCTTGCGATGGGATAAAAAGTTGCCGTAACGCCGTAAAAATGTTCTCCGTTTTTTTGATTGGCTTTTTCACATTCAGCAATCCATGCTTCAAATTGCGCTTGCAGTTTTGCGGCTTTTTCTTTTGAGGTTTGAATTTGCAATCGCTGAAAGAAGTGATGCGAGTTGGCAGGCTTGATGAGTTTTTTGTCGAGGCTTTCTTTCAACTCGGAAAGCGTGGCTTGCAAGGCGGAAGAGAAGGTGAGTTCTGTTGTTGAGGCTTTTTCTTCGTCGGTATCGAGCCGCACTTCGAAGAGCACAGGTGAGAGCGTGAAGTGTTTGGCGACGGCTTTGTAATACTTTTCCAATGTGCCGCGATTTGGCTTCGTGTGGGTGAGTTTAATCAAGCCGACGGATTCGAGGGTTTCGACGTGATGATAAAGTTTATTCACATTCTCGCCTATTTGTTCGGCGACTTGCTTTGTCGTCATGCTTTTTTCGGAGAGCATGTGAAGAATTTTCAGGCGCAGTGGGTCAGCGATGGCTTTAATTTGCTCAAGCTCACGGAGCATGTAAATGTCAGTCATATCGGTTTGGCTAATTTTTTGAAGCCGAATATAAAACAAAAAGCCTGCACAAGGATTGCACAGGCTTTTGAGCGTGAGACTTCTACAAAAATTTTTCGCCGCGTAAGACTTGTGCGTCGCAGAGATAAGCGATGATGCTATATCTGTCGAAGTAATCGCGTGAAATTTTGTCTAAAATTTTTTCGGCAAGTTCTGCACTGACGAGCATTTCCAAGCGAATGTTTTCGCCTTCCCATTGGCTAATGCGACCGCCGCTATCGCCTTCGCCGTAGGCTTTCTCGAGCGTGTAGCCTTTTGCACCAAGTTTTTTGATGTCATCGATTAGCCGCCGTTGCAGGGCTTCATCGGCTATGATAGTGAGCAGTTTGAGTGATACTGTTTTCATGAACCCTCCCTATGTGCCGTATAAAAGTTTTGCAAGGTAGTGATAGAGTGGCAATCCGACGATGATGTTGAACGGAAAAGTAATTGCCAGCGATGCTGTAAGGTAATAGGTCGGTGAGGCTTGTGGCAGCGCCACGCGGCAGGCAGCAGGTGCAGCAATGTAAGAAGCACTTGCTGAAAGCACGCCGAGAATCGTTGCCCCACCGAGCGAAAGCCCTGCTAACTTACCGAGATAAATGCCTAACACAGCGTGCAGAATGGGCATCACAATGCCAAAGCCAATGAGAAAGCCGCCGACTTTCTTCAAATCGCCCAAACGCCTGCCGGTGACTAAGCCTGCCTCGAGCAAAAAGAGCGCGAGAATGCCGCGAAACGGCAAATCAAAAAATGGTGCGACTTGCTCCCACCCGCGTTTGCCGCAAATCATGCCGATGATTAAAAAGCCAATCAACAGCAGACTGCTTTTGCCCGCAAGGAGTTCTTGCAAGACTTTTCCGAGCGAAGCTTCGCCGTTTGATTCGGAAGATTTTCCTGCGGCAATGCGCGCCGTGAGAATCGCCACAATGATAGCAGGAAATTCCATAATCGTCAGCAAGCCGGGCATAAATCCTTCATAGATACCGCCCGCAAGTTTCAAGGCTTCTTCGGTCATCTGTGAATTTTGCTCGAGCAAGGCTACTTTGAGATTGTCGTGAAAGGCAAGTGCTTCGCCGAATGTAACCGCCGAGACCGAGCCGTAGTGCGCCGCAATCGCCGCCGAGTTGGCAATATCAAACTTGCCCATGCGCAAGAGAATTTGATACGACCAAATCGGAATCACAACGCCCAGCACCAACGAGGCAAGTGCTGGATAAATGAATTCAGAAAACGGCGTTATCGACAACTTGTAGCCACCTTTCAAGCCGATGGCTACAAGTAGGTAAATCGTGAGCGAAGTGTAGAGTTCTTCGGGAAATTTCAGGTCGCTTTTCATTGCCGTAGCCACAATGCCGAGCACGAACGCCAAGACCATCGGCGAAAGAAGCGACACGACCAAGGCTTGTATTTCCATTTTCGGAGTTCTGCGTTAGGGTTTGAGTGTTTCAGGAAGAAATTCCACAACGCCGGTTGCAAGGTGGTAGATTGCGCCGACGATTTTTATTTCTCCTTTGCGGATGGCATCGGCGAGAATTGGCTCTAAATTCCGCAGTTGCTCGACCTGCATTCTTACATTTTCACGCACGGCAGCATTAATAAACTCCTCTTGCTTGAGCTTGCCGGCTTTTACTTGTGCTTCAACACGCAAGGCTGCAGACTTGATGGCATTGACCAGTGTGATAATGTGCCCCGGCGCTGCGTTTTGATAGTTGCATGCTGCTGAGACGGCGCCGCACTCTGTATGCCCAAGCACAACAATGAGGTTTGCGCCCAGCACCGCTTCGGCAAATTCAATGCTGCCAAATGATGCCGCTGCAGAGACTTGCCCCGCTGTGCGCACGATGAAGAGGTCGCCCAAGCCTTCATCAAAGATGATTTCATTTGGCACACGGCTATCAGCACAGCCGACGATAATCGCATAAGGTTTTTGTCCTTTAGCAACTTCACGAATGCGTTCAGGACTTTGGCGTGGGTGAATGGTCTTGCCTTGCACAAATCGGCTGTTGCCTGCTTTCAGCCGCTCAATGGCTTGGTCGGCATTGATGGGATTGCGCGTTTGCGCGGAAAGCGTTGTCGCAAAAACCGCAAACGCAAGAATAGAAAGTGTCTTTTTCATATTTTTTTAATTTATTATTAAGTTTTAATTTAATAAAAAATGATGTAATTTTATTAAATTTTATTTTAATTTCAAAGCAATTTTGAAAACTATTTTTCGTAATAAAAAAGGCTTCTCGTTGGAAGCCTCTTTGAGATGTTTTTGAACGCCTTGTTATTGCTTTTCGCCGAATGAAGTGCCGAGCGATTTTGCGGCAAGGATTAAGTCGTGGTCGGGCGGGACGAATTTATTTTTGCCTGCGACTTCGGAAATCGGCACAGAGACAATTTGACTGCCGCGCAGTGCCGCCATTTTTGCAAATTCGCCGCGCATGACCATGTTTGCTGCATAGTGCCCAAAGCGTGTGGAAAGGATTCGGTCGAAGGCAGTCGGTGAGCCGCCGCGTTGGAGGTGTCCGAGAATGGTTACGCGGGTTTCAAGTCTTGGTAGTTTTTCCTCGAGTTGATGCGCGAGCACGTGCCCCACGCCGCCCAAACGAAGCGTATCAAAACTATCTTTGACAACTTTTTGAACCGTAAGGTCGCCGCCGATTGGCTTCGCGCCTTCAGCAATGACAATAATTGTAAATCCTTTACCCTGCTTGTTTCGGCTTGAACAGACTTCGGCAACGGCGTCAATGTCGTAAGGAATTTCGGGAATTAAAATCACGTCTGCGCCGCCCGCCACGCCGCCGTAAAGCGCAATCCAACCCGCATAGCGTCCCATCACTTCAATCACCATAACGCGGTGGTGCGACATCGCCGTCGTGTTGATGCGGTCAATCGATTCTTTGACGATTTCAACAGCGGTATAGAAGCCGAAGGTGAGGTCGGTTGCCATGAGGTCGTTATCAATCGTTTTCGGAATGCCAACGGTCGGCAGTCCCATGTCGGTAAATCGTGCCGCCATCGACATTGTGCCGTCGCCGCCAATGGCAATCAGCGCGTCAATGCCGAGTTTCTTGGCGTCAGCGACGACTTTTTTTGAGACATCTTTGAACTCGCCTGTTTTGGGTTGATACTGCCGAAACGGATTGGCTTTGTTTGATGTGCCGAGAATCGTGCCGCCTGTGGAAAGAATTCCTGACACATCTCTGAACGTGAGTTCTTGATAGTCGTTTTCAATCATGCCGCGAAAGCCATCACGGTAGCCAATAACTTTGACACCATAGTCGTGAATCAGTGTTTTGACACACGCACGAAGCGTGGCATTCAAGCCCGAACAATCGCCACCGCTGGTGAGGATACCGACTTTTTTAATTTTGTGAGTTTTGTGGTTGGAAGATGCATTTTGGGGAGTTTTTTTTGAGAACTGCTTTGACTTCATTGGTTTGTGTGTTAGTTATCTCCTAAAACACACAAAGATACGGAATTTTTCCGAAGCGGATTTCAAGACATAAGAAGAAGGAATGAGTGCTGAGTCGCGCAGTCGCGTTTCATTCCTCATTCCTCATTAGCAATTATCAGTAGGCAGTTACGCGCTCCATAAAAATGCGCTTGATGTCGGCGAGTTTAATCGTGTGGTTTTTCATGCGTGTATCACGAAACGTGAGCGTATCACCAGAAACATCTGTAATGTAGCCGTGCCAAACTTTGAGAGATTTATCTTCAATGTTGACTTCTTCTCCGATGTGAAATGGCTTCACGTCAGTGCCCTTGATGATGATTTGTCGTTTGCCCATTGCGTCTGTGACTGTTTGAAGGTTTAATTTGAAGCTTGAATGAATGTTACTTCACTTTGATTTCAAGGACTTCAAACCGTTTTTCCCCGCCTGGCGTTCTCACTACGACGGTTTCGCCGACACTTTTTCCTAACAGGCTTTTTCCAATCGGCGATTGGACGGAAATTTTGCCTTGTTCTAAGTCGGCTTCTTGTGCAGAAACAAGAGTGTATTCCACTTTTTTTCCATCTGCTAAATTTTTGAGAACAGCGGTTGTGAGAATGTAAATTTTATCGGTTTTGATTTTTTTCTCATCTAAAATCGAGGCATTTGAAAGCGTGCGCTCCAAGTTTGCGATGCGTGCTTCTAATTGCCCTTGTTCTTCTTTTGCAGCTTCATATTCAGCGTTTTCGGAAAGATCACCGTGAGAGCGTGCTTCGGCAACTTTATCCAAAACTCTATTTCGCTCCACGCTTTTCAAATATTCCAGTTCCTCTTTAAGACGCTTGTAACCGTCGAGTGTCAAGTAAACCGTGTCAGACATAATGCTTTCCGTTTGAATTCTTGAAGATTTTTCAGAATTGAGAAAAAAATTGCCCTTGCAGCGAAGGACAGTTTGAAAAGAAAAGTCAGCCCGATTAACTATGGGCTGACTTGCTTTCTGCAATCTACAATCTTTTCACTTCTCTTGCAAAAGACGCATAGATTTGTGTAGGTTGTGCCTACAACTTCAACGCCAATTTCATAACTTCGCGTTTCTCAATTTTGCACCAATGCCTTGTCGCGAACATTTCAACAGTTGCTAATCTGCATTTCTCTTTCTTTTCTCATTGCAAATTGCCATGCAGGTTCTTTCACTCAATCGTAACCTTAAACCTCAACATGATGACTGCTGTTCCGCTTCGCGATTTCTTCCGAAATCCTGAAAAATCACATTTCCGAATTTCGCCTGATGGCACACACATTGCCTTTCTTGCGCCGTTCGAGAACCGTAAGAACATCTTCGTTCAAGCGCGCGGCTCCACAACTGCCAAACGCATTACGAGCGTAACCGACCGCGACATCGCAGGCTTTTTTTGGAAAGGAAACGATAAACTTCTCTACGTGCGCGACTTCGGCGGCGACGAAAACTATCACATTTTTCTGGCTCACCTCGACGGCAGTTCCGAAAAGGATTTAACGCCTTTCCCAAATGTTCAAGCATCAGTTATTGATGACTTAGAAGACGACGACACACACCTCATTTTCTCCATGAACCAACGCAACGAGCAACTCTTCGATGTCTATCGGCTTAACCTTGCAACAGGCGAACACACGCTCATTGCCGAAAATCCCGGCGGCGTGATTGGCTGGCTGACCGACCACGACGGCAAACTCCGCATTGGCATTCAAACCGATGGCGTTAATAAACACGTGCTTTATCGCGCTTCAGAGCATGACGCTTTTACGCCGATTGTTTCTACCTCATTCAAAGATTCATTTACGCCACAGTGTTTTACATTCGATAACAAATCGCTATATGCACTCTCAAACATCGGACGCGATAAACTCGCGCTCGTGCGCTTCAACCCCGAAACCCAACAGGAAGAAGAAATTTTGTTTGAACATCATGAGGTCGATGCAAGTGGCGTTTCTTACTCGCGCCGTCGCAAGGTTTTGACCGCTGTCGGCTATACGCTTTGGAAATCGGAACGGCATTTTTTAGATGATGCAACTAAAACCATCGTCGAGCAACTTTCAGCACAACTTCCGAATGTCGAGTTCTCGATTCCATCACACACAAGAGACGAATCGATATGGATTGTGGAAACCCGTTCCGACCGTTCGCCGAGCACAAGTTACCTTTACGACACGAAGACCAATCGGCTCGAGAAACTTGCCGACCATGCGCCATGGCTCAACCCCGACGACCTTTGCGAGATGAAGCCGATTCACTACACTTCGCGCGACGGCTTAACGATTCACGGCTATTTGACTTTACCGAAAGATGTTGAGCCAAAAAACTTGCCTGTCGTTGTCAATCCGCACGGCGGACCTTGGTGGCGCGACACTTGGGGCTTTCAGCCGCATGTGCAATTTCTCGCTAGTCGTGGCTATGCCGTTTTGCAAATGAATTTCAGAGGCTCAATTGGCTATGGGAAAAATTTTTGGGAATGTTCGTTCAAAGAATGGGGTGGCAAAATGCAAGACGACATCACCGACGGTGTTCATTGGCTCATCAATCAAGGCATTGCCGATAAAGACCGAATCGCCATTTTCGGCGGCAGTTACGGTGGCTATGCTGTCTTGGCAGGTTTAACCTTCACGCCTGACCTTTACACTTGCGGCATTGACTTTTGCGGCGTCTCGAATCTTTTCACCTTTTTGCAATCCATTCCGCCGTATTGGAAGCCGATGCTCGAGATGATGTATGAAATGGTCGGCAATCCTGAAACGGAAAAAGACTTGCTCACGGCGCGCTCGCCAATTTTTCATGTCGATAAAATCAAAGTGCCGTTGCTGGTCGCACAAGGCGCAAAAGACCCGCGCGTTAAGATTGATGAATCCAATCAAATCGTCGAAGCCTTGCAGAAACGAGGCGTTGCAGTTGAATACATCGTCAAAGAAAACGAAGGGCACGGCTTCCAGAACGAAGAAAATCGGATTGAATTTTACGAGAAGATGGAGCAGTTTTTAGCGACTCATTTGGCAAAGCCTTAACCTTACTCTTGAATCTCGACGGGCGTTCCGATTTTGATGCGCGCTTTGAGGTCGGCGATGTCTTCGTTTTTGAGGCGAATACAGCCTTCGGTCGCGCAAGTGCCGATAGATTCAGGCGCGTGCGTGCCGTGAATGCCAATGCCTTTCCATGCCTTGTCTGAAGCAGTTGCATCTTTGCCGGTGTAAAGGCGCAAAAACCATGGTCCGTATGCCCCTTTGATTTCGCCTTTGCCATCTTTGAAATCGTGCGTCCACGCGCTCGAGTTGTGGATATTCACAATGGGGAATTTGCCGATGGGCGTACGCATATCGCCGACCTTCTCTTTATCGCCGAGATTTTTCCCAACCGCAACAGAATAAACCTTAACCACGTCTTTGCCGTCGTAGAGCGTTAAGGTAAAATCACTCTTATCAATCACAATGCGCGGTTGCGCGGTTGCCGTCAGCGCAATGAACACAGATGCACCGATGAGCACGCTCGATTTAAGACGACTTATGCGCACAGTTCAAGCGACTTTGTTTCGTTCAAGACATTGACGTTCAAGCTTTTGCCGACGGCTTCGGCAATGGGTTTCAAGTCGCGCAAGAGCGAGATAAATTTCTTCGGTTTGAGCGACTGCGGTCCGTCCGACAAGGCTTCAGCGGGATTCGGGTGAACTTCTATCATCAGCCCATGCGCGCCGCACGCCACTGCCGCCTTTGCCATTGGTGCGACATACTCCCACATGCCAACGCCGTGCGAGGGGTCGACGATAATGGGCAAATGCGAAAGGTGCTGAATTACAGGCACACAACTTAAATCGAGCGTGTTGCGCGTGTAGGTTTCGTAGGTGCGAATGCCGCGCTCGCAGAAAATCACGTTCGGGTTGCCATTAGAGACGATGTATTCTGCTGCCATTAAAAATTCTTCCATTGTCGCCGCAAGTCCGCGTTTGAGCAAGACGGGCTTGTTGTAATGCGCGACGGCTTCGAGGAGTGAAAAGTTCTGCATGTTGCGTGCGCCGATTTGCAAAATGTCGGAGTGCTCGGCAACGGCGGGCAGGCTTTCGGTATCTTTCACTTCGGTAACCACGAGCAAGCCGGTTTTTTCCGCCGCATCTTTGAGGAGTTCTAATCCTTTTTGCTTTAATCCTTGAAAGGCGTAGGGCGAGGTTCGCGGTTTGAACGCGCCGCCGCGCATGATTTTCACGCCGCTGGCTTTGAGCAAATGCGCAATTTCGTTGATTTGCGTTTCGCTCTCGACCGAGCATGGACCCGCCATCAGTTGCAGTTCATCGCCGCCGATTTTGATTTCCACGCCGTTTGAATTTTTGATTTTGATAATCGTGTCGTCGGGCTTGACTTCGCGGCTGACGAGTTTATAGGGCTTTGTAACTCTGACCGCATCAATGACACCGCTCATTGAAAGGAACGGCTCTTTATCTAATGCGCCTTTATTGCCTGTAATGCCAATCGCGACGCGGTCTTCGCCCGCAATTACGTGCGGCTTAAATCCCATTTCGCGAACACGCGCACACACAAGTTGAATTTGTTCTTGGTTAGCGTGTGAATCCATAACGATAAGCATATTTGGTTCTCCTTTGTAGTTGTTGATGTTGTGATGTTGTGAATTTGAAACTCGAGACGTCTGTTCGGCTGAACAGTTCGGCAAATTGTGCCGAATGCGGATTATTTGAAAAGACTTAGTTTCGCCAACCGGCGAAATAAAATGGGGTAAAGTAGAAAGAGAAGAAGGAAACGCAACGCACCGTTGTGTCGCTGTGAGGGGGCACGATGTTGTCGCGATTAAGAGTCATGATTTAACTTTGGTTTGAACGAATATGCAAAACGAATCGATACAATGCAAGCGCGTACTCAATTTTTCAATTCAGCATAGACCGTACGGTGAGGAACCAGTCGCAGTGCTTCAAGGGCGTCGATGCTCGTTTTGCCGTTGTAACTAACGCTTTTCAGCCGACCTTTTTCATATTCCAACACGCCCATGCCGCTTGCTGTGTGAACCTCTACTTTGCCTGTTTTTTTGTGAAAAACCATTGCTGACATGGCGCGCGTGAGTGATTCTACTTTTCCTGTTTCGAAGGTTTTTTGCTCCCTGTTGGGTGAAAGCGCGTTGAATCCGCTTTGCCCCGCCAAATCACCGCCTGCTCTTGGCACTGGTTGAACCGGCACTTGAATTGGACTTGAAGCCTTCGCGCCAGATTGCGGATACGGCAGATTCAGATAATCGCATACGGCTTGAACAAGTTGCTTATAGGTAAATGGTTTGGTGAGGTAGCCGCCTGCACCGAGCGCAAGCGCTTGCGAGATAACGCTTTTATCGCTTACACTGCTACACACGAGCACAATCGGCAACATAAGCCCTTCGCGCTCCGCCTTCTGAAGCAATCCGATTCCCGTAACGCCCGGCATTAAGAGGTCGAGCAGGACTAAATCGTATTGCTTTGTTTTCAGGAGTTCAAACGCTTCGCCGCCGCTTGTGGCAGTATCAACCGCGATGGGCAAACGCGAGAGTGCGACTTTGTAAAAATTGATGTTCGCAATTTCGTCGTCGACAACGAGTAGTTGATACGTTGGTGTCTCGGTCATGATGGCTTGGCTTTACTTCTTTGTTAGGAGTATAAAGTTAATGCTCTTTTGCTTAAACGGTTAATCTCTGTTTAGCCAACTAACTGAACTATTACAGAACGGTGCGGAAGTGTGCGAAGTGTTTCAATCGCAACCAATCCGCTCAATGCTTTGAAGCGTGCCGCCGTTAATTTTCCTGATGCGTATTCGAGAACCCCGACGCCATCGTGAGTTTCAACTAAAATTTGTCCTGTTCGTCGTCCAGAGGTTACTTCTGCCATTGCTCTGGTAAGCGTAAGCGGCTTATTGTTCCGAGACGAAGAAGTGTTTTCAGATATACTTTTTCTCTTTGTTGAAAGCGCAAGACAATCTGAAATGCTGTTGAGCAAATCTATTGGCGAAACGGGCTTAATCAAATAACTGCTTGCTCCTAATTTCAAACATTCCATCACCTGATTTTCTGCGGAAAGCGCGCTACATACAATTGTCATCGGTAACGCAATTTTTTCTCTATTGATTTCTTTCAAGAGTTCAATTCCGCTTGCGTTTGGCAAAATCATATCGAGAATCATCAAATCATATTCGCTGGTTTTTACTTTTTGCAGGGCTTCTTTTCCGTCTCGCGCGACATCAATGCTTAAAGAAAGTTGTGAAAGTGTGGCTTTGAAGAGTTGTTCGTCCGCAAAATTGTCTTCAACAATTAAAATTCTAAATTCACTTGCCATTGTTTGTGTTGAGGTTTGTTCACTTGCATCTGCTTGTGCAAATGAGAGTCGCGTTAAAAAGTTAGGACATGTAAAATACAATATTTTGAATGAACGCTTGAAATCATCATCTCATCGCAAATCCAATCTTCTGCTTGAAGCCTTGCATGGCGCCGCACAAGAGGCGATGTCGCAGGCGATTGCACCGTATTCGCGCTTCCAAGTTGGCGCGGCGTTGAGGACGAAGAGCGGAATTATTTATCGCGGTCATAACATTGAGGTCTCGTCGTATTCGCTTACGATGTGTGCTGAGCGTGTCGCCCTTTTCAAGGCATTGAGCGAAGGCGAGCGCGAATTTGACTCAATTTTAATTACGGCGAGTTCAGGCGAGTTTTGTCCGCCGTGCGGCGCGTGCCGGCAGGTGCTTATGGATTTCGCGCCGTCGCTAACGGTCTATCTTGCCGATAAAAACGGACAGTTCAAATCTTTCTCGATTGCCGACCTGCTTCCTGAATCGTTTTCCAAAAAAAATCTTGACCATCTTACGCCACATGATTGTGCAAAAACTTCGCGCAAAACCCACAAATCCAAAAGCACTCACCGGAAAAATTGAAGTAATTGCAGGCTGTATGTTCAGCGGCAAATCCGAAGAACTCATTCGCCGATTGCGCCGCGCAAAAATTGCCCAACAAAAAGTTGCTATCTTCAAGCCCATCATCGACGACCGATACAGCAAAGAGGAAATCGTTTCGCATAGCGCGCTGAAAATTGCTTCAAAGGCAGTTTCGCACTCGAGCGAAATTTTGGAGAAGTCGCATCATGCCGAAGTCGTCGGAATCGATGAAGCACAATTTTTTGATAACGGCATCGTCGATGTTTGCGAAGCCTTAGCTAATGACGGCAAGCGCGTGATTGTTGCAGGCTTAGATTTGGATTATCGCGGCAAGCCGTTTGGTGCAATGCCATTTCTTTTAGCCATTGCCGACGAAGTGCTCAAAACGCAAGCCGTGTGCATGAAGTCGGGCTTGCCTGCCACACGCACCCAACGCCTCACCGAAAGCGACCAACTCGTGCTGATTGGACACACCAACATCTACGAAGCACGCCATCGCGCCTTTTTCGAACCGCCAAAAGAATAATGCCGAACTTCAGAATGTGGCTTTTCACGACGGCCTGCACAAAAGGTCTTGATAATCATTTTGAGCATTTGCTACGTTGAGGGATAACAAACGCTCGACTCATCAACAATCGTCTATCACTTTGCGGCGACTTGCGCTTTACATCGCGATAGTTTTCTTTTCGCTTGCTTCGGCTTCGGCGCAATCGCTCGATAGCAGTCGTGTTTCCGATACGCTCTCCGTTCAAAAAACTTTGAGCGGCGAAACGGTCTTCAAACTTCGCACCACGTTTATCGATTCGCTCAAACTGCCTGACGGCTCACTTTATCGTGGCACAGTCAAAATTTTCTTCGATAATCTTCAACTCGATTCCACACGGTTTCGCATTGACCATCAAAACGGCATCATCTATTTGCGATACCTCTTTCTTGACGAACAGCCACACACGATTGAAGTTCGATATCGAACCTTGCCGTTTCAGTTTAGGTCAGAATATGCGCGTCGCGAACTTATTGCGCCAATCGATTCGCTCGCTCCCGATACGGCAACAACCGTTGTGGTTACAAGCACGAAACGCTCGCAAGTCGACGATATTTTCGAAGGCACAAAACTGCGCAAGTCAGGGAGTATTGTGCGCGGCGTAACGGTCGGCTCGAATCAAGACCTCAACGTCAATTCAGGCTTTCGCTTGCAACTTGAAGGCGAACTTGCCGACGGCGTCGAGGTTTCCGCCGCCCTCACCGATGAAAACACGCCGATTCAGCCCGAAGGCAACACACAAACGATTCAAGAATTTGACCGCGTTTTCGTAGAAGTGCGCTCTAAAAATGCAACGGCGACGCTTGGCGACTTCAACCTCGACCTTGCAGAAACCGAATTTGCGAACCTTTCACGTCGCTTGCAGGGCGGCAAAGTAGAAGGACGCTACGACTTCGGCGTTGTCAATACCGAAGCCTTGCTCGGCTTTGCCGTTTCGCGCGGACGCTTCGCCATTAACAATTTCAACGGACTCGACGGCGTGCAAGGACCCTATCGCCTCACCTCGCCCGAAGGCAGAGCGTTTATTGTGGTGCTGGCTGGCTCGGAGCGCGTTTATGTCGATGGCGTCCTCCAAACACGCGGACAAAACAACGACTACATCATTGAATACGGCACAGGCGAAATTTTCTTTCAGCCTCGACGGCTTATTACGGCACAAAGCCGCATCGTCGTCGACTTTCAATTTACCGAGCGCATTTTCCCGCGAAACTTTCTTGCTTCCAAAATCAAAACCGATTGGTTCGGCGGCAAACTCTCGCTCCGCACATCTTATCTCTCCGAATCGGACGATGAAAACGCGCCGATTGATTTCAACCTCACCGAAGAACAGCGCAGGAAAATCGCTGATGCAGGCACGAATCGCTTTTTAGCCAACGACACCACTGCCTTTGTCGGCGTGAACGACGCAGGCGTGCCGCGCGGCAGTTATGTGCGGGTTGATACGGTGGTGAACGGTCAGCCAATTCAGATTTTTCGCTTTGTAGGACAAGGCGTTGCGGGCGCAGTGTGGAGTCCGTCGTTTAGTTTGGTGGGCGATGGGCAAGGCAGTTATCGGCGCGTCTCGTTTGGCATTTTCGAGTTCGTCGGCGAAGGGCAAGGCAACTATGTGCCGTTCCGACTGCTTCCCATTCCGACTGCACAACATGTGATTGACTTCGGCGTGAAAGCCTCACCTGTTGAATCGCTCTCGATTGACGCTGAAGGTGCCGTTTCCGATAACGATTTGAACAAACTCTCTACGCTCGATGACGAATTCCGACGCGGCACTGCCTATAAATTCGGCTTTCGATTCGCGCCGAAAACGCTCACGCTCTTCGGCAAGAACTACGGTCGGCTCGAACTCAACGCGTCGCAACGCTTTACCGACCGCCAATTTGTGTTTATCGATAGAACCTTGCCCGTCGAGTTCGAGCGCGATTTTAACCTCATTGACTTCAATGGTCGCCCGCTCTTTACGGTGCAAACATCGGAGCGACTTCGCAACGCTTCGCTCTTTTACGCACCCATTTCAGCCGTAGAACTGCGCTATGGCTTTGGCGATGTAGCGCGCGACACGCTCTTTTCTTCAACGCGCCAAACCCTCGATGTGCAAGCGCGAAAAGATTCGCTCGGCAGACTTGGCTACAACGCCGCTTACACCGACAGCCGAAACGCGCAAACCAACGAACGCGCTAAGTGGCTTCGACAACAAGCCCAATTTGAACTGCAATTTTTTCCAACAACATCTCTAACGCTCATTCCTTTCCTTAATCTTGAACGCAGTTCTAAACAAACGCGCTCGATTTCCGCCGATACGCTTCGACCTGATAGCCACGAAATTCTCGACCTCACCAGTGGCATTCGCTTTCCGACATTTTTCGGACAAACCTTAAACTTCTCGCTCGGCTACCGCACCGACCAACTCTTCGACTCGCGATTTTTCGGCGACGCGCGGCTCATTCCCGCCTCGATTGCACGCACCCTGATGCTCGATTGGCGACTCTTGCCGCTCGAAGAATGGACTGCACAAGCCAATTTCACCAACCGCCTGCGCACCTTTTCAAAGCGATTCAAAGAGAAAGGCAACCTTGACGCGGAAACATTTCTCTTGCGCTTTCAAGTACGATACACGCCGTTTCGCGCCGCCATTGAAGCGGAATGGCTTTATGATGTTCAAACCGAAAAAGCCTCGCGAACGGAACGTCAATTTTTCGTTGTGCCAAACGGCGCAGGCAACTACATCTGGCGCGACCGCAACGGCAACGGCTTCAAAGAATTTGACGAATTTGTTCCGATTGCCTTTCTGGGCGACGTTGGCGATGATACGCTTCAATACATTTTGCGCACGTTTCCTTCTGACGAACTTTTCCCGACGATTGATTTACGGACCAGTTTTCGCTTGCGTATGCGTCCCTCGCGCATCATTCGCGAAAAAACGACCTTTGCTCGAAGCGTTATCACGGCACTCTCGAGCGAAACGCTTTTGCGCGTTGAAGAGCGCAGCACCGAAACCGATTTGCGCTCCATTTACCTTTTGAACTTCTCTAAATTTTTGAACGACCAAACCACACTTGTCGGCAATTTTACTGTGCAACAAGACGTGTTTCTTTTCGAGAACGACATCACGAACGTTCGATTCCGATTTCAACAGAGGGTTTCTCAAAATCAATTTAGTTTAGGCGTCGAGAAGCGGCTCTTTGCTGAACGCAGTGCACGGTTTGTTACGCGAATTGGCTACGAACTTGGATTCGAGCTCAATTTAAGTTCTACTTACAATCGTTCGCGTGCGGCGGGGCTTGAAGGCACATCGTTTGTGGAGACGGGGCGACAATTTGAAATCAACGGCGTGAGCGTTTCGCCTGATATTTCTTATCGTCCGTTTCAAGATTTAGAATTTGGGTTTCGCGCACTTTTCGAACAGCGCATTGATGAACGCCCTGCCCAAACACCGGGCGGCGTGAGTGCGAAAGCCAACATCAATTCGCAACAACTTCGCACGACCTACTCTTTTCGCGGAAAGGGACGCTTGAATGCACAACTCGAGCGACTTCAAACCACCTTGCGCGACGCTGAACTTTTCAATGCCGTTTTTGAACTCACTGGCGGCAACGCGATTGGCACTAGCCTGATTTGGCGCATCGACGCCGATTACCGCATTAGCAATTACATCACCGCTTCAGGCGGCTACGACGGCAGAGCCTTGCCGATTGGGCGCACCATTCACACTGCGCGCGCCGAAGTGAGAGCCGTGTTTTGATTTTCTTACGATTCAGGTCGCTGTGAGTGAATCCCACAAAAAGATTTTGCGTATATTTGTGCCCTCGATTTGCCTAATGTTCTTTGATAACATGGGGATGACAGGTTTCGACAGGATGGCTGGCGGAATCAGTTGCGCTCCGAGTTTCCGCACGGATGGACTCGTTAAAGAAGTCTGTGCAAAAAGTAAATGCGGAAGATTATTCTTACGCAATGGCTGCCTAATTAGCACAAGTTAGTTAGTTCAGCCACGCCGTCGGGCAGTTCGACGCCTACACGAACGCTCGACCTGCGTCATAAAACTGTGCTTGAGCTTGGCTCGCACGTAGGCTTCGCGAAGTTTGTTCTCAACGGACTTGGCGAATACAGAGTTGAGATAGTTTCCGAAACGCCGTCGGTTGCGTCGTCGGAAGCGAACGCTAAGAGCCGAAGATGAGCGTGGGAACTGGTTTTAACAGCATTCTGGACGCGGGTTCGACTCCCGCCATCTCCACTATTTCGTTTGATAACAAGAAGGGGCGTTTGTATGCCCCTTTTACATTTTTGCCTTTGAGCGTGCGCTTATCGCGCATATGCGACGGTGCGCGTTTCGCGAACCACAGTGATTTTAATTTGTCCTGGATACTGAACCGACTCGTTAATTTTCTTGGCAATGTCGCGCGCCAAGACTTCCGCCTGTCCATCGCTAACCTTCTCGCTCTCGACGATAACGCGAATTTCTCTGCCTGCTTGCATTGCGTAGGTTTTTGCGACGCCGGGAAACTGCTTTGCAATTTCTTCTAAACTTTCAAGCCGCTTGATGTAGCCTTCGGGCGTAACCGCGCCACGCGCGCCTGGACGCGCGCCTGAAATTACATTGGCGGCATCGACTAAATCTGCGATAGGATTTTCTTTTGAAGCTTCGCCGTGGTGCGCTAAAACGGCATTGACCACAACAGGGTGCTCTTTGTATTTCTTCAAAAACTCTGCTCCTGAAATGGCGTGTGAGCTTTCGGGTTGGTCGAGCATTTTGCCAATGTCGTGTAGCAAGCCTGCACGCTTGGCAAGTTTAGTGTCGAGTTTGAGCTCAGCTGCCATTAAGCCTGCAAGCATGGCAACTTCTTTGGAATGTTTGAGCAAGTTTTGTCCGTAGTTTGAGCGGAACTTCATCTTGCCGATGAGGCGCATAATGTCGGGGTGAAGGTTCGGAATGCCGAGTTGGACGACGGTGTCTTCGCCTGTGGTGAGAATAACTTCTTCCAGTTCTTTTTCGGCGAGTTGATATGATTTTTCAATCGCGCCAGGGTGAATAATGCCGTCGACGAGCAAGCGTTGTAAGGTCATTTTCGCCAGTTCGCGGCGAATGGGGTCGAAGCAGGAAAGAATGACGACTTCGGGCGTATCGTCAACGATGATATCAACGCCTGTGATGTTTTCGAAGGCTTTGATGTTTCGCCCTTCGCGTCCGATGATTCGCCCTTTGAGTTCATCGTTTTGTAGGTGAATGGTGGTGATAGCATTTTCGGCGGCTTGGTCGAGCGAAACGCGTTCAATAGCGGAGAGTATGATACGTTCAGCAATCCGTTGGGCTTTTTCTCGGGTTTCGTTTTCGATGGCTTCAAGTTGTGCAGCGGCTTCACTCTTGGCTTGGGTGAGCATATTTTCCATGAGCATGGCTTTAGCATCTTCGGCGTTCATGTTGCTGATGGCTTCGAGACGGCTGTTTTGTGCCGCAATCAGTTGGTCTAATTCAGCAGCGCGTTGCGCAAGTTGGTTTTGCTTTTGGTTGAGCTCTTTTTTGAGGTCTTCGAGCGACTTTTCGCGCTTCTGCGTCTGCTCAATGCGACGCGTCAAGGTATCCTCTTTAACTTTGATTTGCTTCTGAATTTGAGCGAGTTTGTCGTTTTTAACGCTCACCTCCTGCTCGAATTCGCGCTTTTTGCGTTTCCACTCTTCATTGAGCTCTTCAAGTTTGGCTGCTTTTTGGGCTTCGGCTTCACGTTGGGCTTCTTGGATGATTTGCACCGCGCGCTCTTCAGCTTCAAGCAGTTTTGTTGTGCCGACTCGATCGAGCAGGAAACGTCCAACGAAAAAGCCGACAATAAAGAAGAGCACGCTTGCGATGATGAGAAGTATGAAGTTAATTGCAATGTCCATAGTGGTTTATGATAGTGATTCTCAAAAAGTTATGTCCCGAACATTCGGGGCGGTTATTGGAAAAGAAAAACAAAAAGCCCGCAGAGCAATGAGCCGATTGATATAGGATTAAAGAATCCAGATGATTACGGTGGGAGCTGCCTTCGCGTCTCATGCTTCCACTGTGGTGTGCTGTTCAAGAAGTGAACAGACTGACCATTCCACCGAAGCGGAGCGAGGCCTGCGTTCAACGCCAAGAGACAAGCCCCCTGATAGTTTTCTTATCGATTCTTTAATAGCGTAATCGCAATCGGGCTATTGGTGCGGACTTAAACTTGATAGCCTTTGTTTTCAAAGAACGTTGCGTTATTGCACTTGCGTGGTTGAGTCAGCGGTAGCGGCTTGTTGGGCACTGCGAATTGTGCTTGTCAAGTCTGCCTCTGATTCAGCAAGTTGATATTGTTCATCTTGTTTTCGGCTTTCTGAATGGCTGCCTTCAATCGTGGTTGTGATGTAATGATTCAATCGCTCTAATTCTTCCTGAATAGCGTTGAGGCGTTGCTGATGCTCGAGCACTTTTTCGGCGAGGGTTGTCGCTGCTAAAACAGCTAGTCGAACTGGCGAGTAGTCGGCAATTTTTTGACGATACTCTCCAACCAAACGATTGACTTCCTCGACAGCAGCACGCGTCAGTTCCGGATTTTCAGTTCGGAATGCATATTCTTCACTTAAAATTCGAACTTTCAGCGATTGCATGTGATATTTTCCCTTCCAAACAATTCACAGTTCACGATTTGCGCTCAACACTGCTCGCGCTTACTTTCGGCACGCCCTAAATGATTTTCAGGACAGCCGTTGCAACTCCAAATTGACCTGCTCCAACAAATGCTCCAACTGATGTCTGATAAGCAACTTTTCTTCGTAAGAAATCTTCATCGGTGCAAGTGGATTCTTGTTCTCTTCTTCGCTTTTGTTTCGCAGCATCTCTACGTCTTCTTGCAGCAACTTTATGGTTTCTTTGGCTTCAGCAAGTTCTGCATAAAGTTTCTTCAGTTGCTTTATCAGAGTCGATACTTTCTGCTTCAATGTGCGATTTTCTTCTTGAAGAAGTTGAAGACGGTCAACGAGTTGCTCGACGTTTATGGTCAGTCTTCCAATCTCTTCATCGATATTTTTCATAACCTTTCAACGATTTTGTCGAGACGATTTCATCAATCTAACTATCACCATTTCTGAGATTGGTCATGACTTACGCTTGGTTAAGTTTGCTGTTCGGGCAAGTTCAACGCTGTTGCTTTTTTACTGACACGCAGTTTATTACGCCTGACGCAACTCCGCACCAAATTTTGAACTTATCCGTTCAGCGACGCTCGTCGTAATGCGCGCAATTTCCTCATCGGTCATGGTTCGCTCATAACTGACGAGCTTTAGTGAAAAGGCAATGCTTCGTCTGGCTTCTCCTGTTTGCAACGCCGCTTTCGGTTCATAAACATCAAAAATCGTAACGCTTTGAATCGTTTTATCTACCCTCAACATTTCGTCTGTCATATCCGATGCTCTCACGTGAGTCGGAACGAAAAAAGCAAGATCGCGCAAAACAGCAGGAAATTTTGCAGGTTCTTGGTATCGTATCGTTGAATTCACCGCGCGTTTCAGCACATTCACATCAAATTCTGCATAAAAGACAGGCTGTTGAATTTCATAGCGTCTCAAAATGTTTTTCGGCACGATTTCCAACGTTCCTGCAATGCATTCAGAAGCATCGCTTCTTGCACCATTGGAACTCAGTTTAGATACAACTTCATCTCGTGAAACTGCTTGAATTTCAAGGTGCAAGCGGTTGTGAGTATAAGCAACAAACTTCGATTTATCAAAGCACCTCAATCGTTTTAAGAGCAATTCAACTACGCCTTTCAAATCAAAAAAGTCTGTCTCGTCTTTTGGCATTGCCCAACTGGTCGGATAACGCTTTCCTGTCATCAAAATGCCTAATCGATGATACTCACCGAATCCTTCAATGTAGGCACTGTTCTCGTCAGGCGCGAAGGTATGTCCGATTTCAAACAGCCGCATGTCTTTATTGCCACGGTTAAGGTTATGCGCCACCACTTTGAGAAACGACGGCAAAAGCGACGGACGAAGCGCGTCCATTTCTTCGCTCACCGGATTGAGCGTGCGAATCGGATTCTCGATAAATTCTTTCACCTCGTCCAGCGGCAAGAGCGGATTGGTGAGAATTTCGCGGAAGCCGAACCCTATCATCATCTCGCGCAGTTGGTCATCAAAGTTTGAGAGTCGGTCATAACTTTGCGGATAGGTGGCGTTCATTTTTTCGGACGGTGGAATGTTGTCGTAGCCATAAACGCGCACAATTTCTTCAACTAAATCTGCTTCCTGAGACATATCAACGCGAAAACTTGGCACAGCAAAAATTTTCTTCTCGCCTTCCACTCTCACTTCGCGAATGCCGATGTGCTCGAGCATTGCCGTCATGGTCTCATCGGAAATTTCCGCACCAATCAAGGCTTTGGCTCGTTTTGGATTCAATGCAATTTCAATCGCTTTTGGTTTTTCAAGCTCGACTTGGCTTGATTCAATCACCTTTCCGCCTGCAAGTTCTAAAATCAATTTCGTGGCTAATTCCGCCGCATAGCGAATTTGCGCACGGTCGACGCCGCGCTCAAATCGATACGACGCATCGCTCGAAATGCCCAATGTTTTCGCCGTCTTTCGGATTTTGGACGGATTGAAATATGCCGATTCCAACAGCACGCGCGTCGTTTGTAGCGAAATTTCCGACTCCAAACCGCCCATCACGCCGCCAATCGCGACTGGCTTTTCCGCATCGCAAATCATCGTCATGCCTTCTTTCAATTCGCGCTCTTTGCCGTCTAAGGTTCTGAACTTGCCTGAACAGTTACTCCGCACTACAATTCGCTCTTCTTTAAGCATGTCCAAATCAAAGGCATGAAGCGGCTGACCTATCGAGTGTAGCACATAATTTGTAATGTCGACAATGTTGTTAATCGGTCGCAAGCCAACGGCTCTTAGAAGGCTTTGTAGCCACTGTGGCGAAGGAGAAACTTTCACACCATCAATAACGACGGCAACATAATGCGAACAGCCAACCGAGTCTTCAATCGTGATGCGATTTGTTGATGTTGAAAAATTCAGACTTGGTGCTTCTATGCGTTGAAGGTTACGCTCGCCAACCAACTCACGTGCCACGCCTTGATGCGAGAGCCAATCAGGGCGGTTCGGCGTGATGGAAATCTCGAAGACGCTGTCGCGTTGAAGGTAAGTTTCAAGCGGTTCGCCAATGGCATATTCATCGGGAAGAACCATAATACCGTCGTGATTGTCGGAAAGTCCAAGTTCATCTTCGGCGCAAATCATGCCTTCGGAGACTTCGCCACGAATTTTAGACTTTTTGATTTTCAGCGTCTCACCTGATTTCATCTTCAACTCTGCGCCGACCAACGCCACAGGCACAGTTTGCCCTACTGCCACATTTGGCGCGCCACAGACGATTGAGAGCAGTTCGCCCGACGGATTCGCCTTGCCCACATTGACTTTGCACAATGAAAGTTTATCGGCGTTTGGGTGCTTTTTGCATTCAATCACCTTTCCAATCACAACATTCGTAAATGTGCCGCCAAGTTGCTCGATGCCTTCAACTTCAATGCCGAGTGCGGTCAGGCGCGAAGCAATCGTGCTAATGTCGCTTGAAAGGTTGGGCGCAAAGGTTTTGAGCCACGCGAAAGAAAGTTTCATGTTTGATTGTTTTCGTTGCTTATTGAATCGCGCATTGCAAAGGAGCGCGTTCCATTAGATAACTTAAAAGCCGTCGCGATTCGCACGGTTATTATTTTGATTGACGACTTGTTGCCAATTTTGATTAAACACTTCGCCAATCGCCGTCGAGTGAATGAGTTCATATCGACCGAATCCCATTCTATCGGCAAACACAAAAATCACGTTGCCTTGGGCTTGTAGGTTTTCGTATTGCCAGATTTCGTAAGGCTTTTGATTGCTTGAAGCGTTTTCGCGCTCGATGTTTTGCGGCTCGCCGTATTTAATGAAGACACGCCCTTTGTCCATTTTGTAGCCGGGTGTTGAGCCTTGCGAGAAGCGTCGGTTGGCTTCCTCGATTTTGTTCATGTAAGCGCGCCGCGCCGATGTTCCGCCACGCACTGCCCAGAAGCGTTCAAAAAAATTGCGCTTTTCTTCGACGGTTTTTACCTTTTTGTAAGCTTCTCTTTCGTCTCCGGTAATGATGTATTCGATTTGTTGGCGCATTTCATCGAGCAATTCTTCTGAAACGCCTGCAAATTCCATCGCAAGCGCGTCCATGTTGCGCTCGGCAACCATTTCAGGTTTGATATTGGGATTGTAAATGAAGATAGATTTTGAACGGCGAATTATCGGCTTGAACGACGAATCCGACAGTTCAAAATGATATTCATACTTGCCGCTGAGCAGGCTATCGATGGGTATTTTCTCGACATAGACGATTGCGTCAGCAGTTCGTCGGCGTACTTTGCGACGTTCGGTTTCTTCCAGCACGAGGTCGTTGCGCGAAAGGTAGGTGCGCGTATAGAGCGAATCAGAATTGAGGCGCAAGTTTCGCACTAAATTGTAAATCTCTAAATAAATTGACACGGTAGAAACTGTGTTGCCGTAAATCGCAGTCGGATTCGGAATTACTTCCAACGAGTTTTTGTAGAAGGGTGAGTTTTTGTTCTCGCTCTTAAAGATGTTGAAGGCTAACTCGATGTCGCTCACGCGCAGGCTATCGGAATCAAAGGGTTTAAGTTTGATGCGCTTGAAGTCGCCTTTGCCAATCAGGTCGCCGTTGCTTGCTTGCGCTGACAGCGTAAAATCGTAAGTGCCGGACGGAAGAATCATCGGCACGCGGGCGATGAGCAATCCTTCGTCGCGGCTCGACGGCTTTTCGGACGAGACAAGTTTCATGTTTTCTTTTTCCTCTGCACCGCTCTTTTCTTTTGCTGTAAGCGAAAGGTCGAGCTCGACGCGCGCAATGCTCTCTTGAACTTGATACGGCAGTTTTGCTTTTTGAAAGGCAATGAAAAACTCAATCATTACCTTGCCCGAATCGGCTTTGAAGGTGGCGTAGTCGGTGCTTTCGGTGAGGTTTATCACTTGCGCATTTGAGCGCAGCGCACCACCGAGCAAAAGAAGTAGCAAACACCAGCGTTTCATCTCATTGTGTGATTCGTTTTCTCAAAATTAAAAAAGTGCAAAATGAATTGCTCCACTTTGCACTTTGGTGAGTCGTTTCGCTTAAAATCACTTTAATAACATCATTTTTTTCGTCTCGACAAAATTTCCTGCTTGCAATCGATAAAAATACGTGCCGCTGGCAAGGTTGAGCGTTTGCGCATTGAGCGCGACGAGATAAGAACCTGCCTCTTGTCGCGCATTGACAAGCGTAGCCAGTTTTCTGCCGAGCACATCGTAGAGTTCAAGTTTGACATCGGACGCAACGGGCAAACGATAGCCAATGCGAGTTTCAGGGTTGAACGGGTTCGGATAGTTTTGATTGAGTGCGAAGGTTGTGGGCGCGCCTACGGCAATCTCGACAATCGGGCTGTATGAAAACACACCATCAAAGTCGACTTGCTTCAAGCGATAGAGGACCGTGCCTGTTGGCGCGGCATTGTCGCTAAACGAGTAGCGTTGGACTTCGGAGGTCGTTCCGCGACCTTGCACGAAGCCAATCATCTGCCACTCGGTCGACGGCTGTTTGCGCTCAATTTCAAATCCTGCGTTATTGACTTCACAACACGTTTCCCAAAACAGTTTCACGCCGTTTGTGCTTGGAATGGCGCTAAACGACGACCACTCGACCGAAAGCGGATTATCGCCTACTCCTGAAAGTGGAATGCGCACTACTGGCGGCGCGGCGTTGCTGACGAGTTGAAGCGTATCGAGGTAATTGCCAATTGATGGCGGCGCAAAGGTGATAAACAGCGTATCGCTTGCGCCTGCGGCAATCGTTGTTGAAGTCTTTGAGACGCTGAAAACGCTCGTCTGGGTGCTAATTGACGAGACAATGAGCGGTGCGTTGCCTGTGTTGCGCAAGATGAGCGTATCGGTCTTTTGCTGTTGTGCAGGCACAAGTCCGAAGTTTCGCAAGGTTTTTATTACATCAAGCAATGGTGCCGGCGTCGAGGAGATCAACCGCCAAATGCGCCCCGCTGTTGAGTTATAGCCAACAACCAAAATTTCGTTATTGAAATCTTCTCCGAACGATGAAATCAGTTGCGAGCCTTGAAGCAGAAACTGGTTCGTGGCGGGATTGACGAAATCATATGTCAATGCCCAAATGCGGCGCGAGACATAGTCGCCGTAAATGTATTTTCCGTAAAGCGCAGGAATTCGCGAGCCGCGATACACATATCCGCCTGTAATCGAGGCGTCGCCTGCGCTGTGCGGATACACCCAGATTGGGAAAATCGCATTCGGTGGCGTGGGGTCGCTGGTGTTGTAGACGGCGTTGCCTTCAAACTTGCGCCAGCCGTAATTACCACCGCTTACGATGATGTTAATTTCTTCCCATGCATTTTGACCGACATCGGCGCCCCAAATTCGTCCTTGTTCATCAAAACTGAACTTCCACATGTTGCGCAAGCCTAATGCAAAAATTTCTTCACGCACATTCGGCTGACCAACAAATGGATTCGTCGGCGGAATCGAGTAGTTGAGCGGACTTTGCACAAAATCCACATCGATTCTGAGCAACTTGCCAAGCGTCGTGTTGCGATTTTGCGCACGATTATCCGGGTCGCCCGCGTTTCCACCGTCTCCAAGCGAGATGTAAAGATAACCGTCAGGACCAAAGGCAATCTTCCCACCATTATGGTTGCTGAACGGCTGTGTTTCGGTGAAAATCACTTGACGGCTACTGGCGATTGCCGAATCGGGATTTTGAGTGCTGGTTTGAAAACTTGCGACTTCTGTTCTTAACGGCGAGCCGGTGGTGTAATAGACAAAAAACTTGCGATTCTGTGCGTAGTTTGGATGGAAGGCAAGTCCGAGTAAGCCAGTTTCGCTTCCAGTCTGAGACACAACATTGCTCAAATCGAGAAAGACTTTTCGCGTGCTCACCGTCGGCGAATCTTCAAACACAAAAATCAATCCACGTTGCTGAACGACAAACAACCGATTTGTGCCATCATTAGCTTTAACGATTTCAGTCGCGTTGGCAAAGCTTGGAAGGTTCGGATAGGCATCAACCAGTGAGTATTGTGCCGAGACGCGAAACGACAAAACAACAGCAGTGATTAAAAGAGCGACAACTTTTCTCATCTTTCATTCAAGAGTTTGGATTAAAGAACGCAAAAATACATACTTTTTTCAAAGAGCCATCAATGGCAAAGCAAAAAGACAGATTTAGGTTTCAACGGCTTGGGTTTTTAGACCGACCACATCGTTGCCGAATTTGCCGACGATGAAAATGGTAATCTCGATTCTTCCCACACGATAGACCGTCAGGTCGGTGAGGTTGGCTTGTAGAAGTTCTTGAAGGGCTTTGAATTGTGCGACTTGTTCTTTTTGAACCTCATCGTGCCACTCTTGCTCCACTGAAAGATTGCGAAAAAGGTAGTCAATGGAAGTGTTCTCAATCGGCGAATCGGTCGGCAAGCCAACATGGGCAAGCCACTTTTCGGTGTTAAACAACTCATCGGCGAAATGTTCCCAAACGATAACCTCAAATGGGAAGTCCGATTCGCTTGGGAAATAAAGTCCGTCGATTTTTTCGCGGAGTTGTGCGATGAGTTCTTCTTTGGTCATTGGCGTGTTAGTCTACGCGTTTGAATTTTCGCTTTTCAACTTTTTGCAGTCGTATTGCCGAGTCTTCAAGAATAGGTAAGGCTTGCGAGGTATCGATGCGGGCAGCGGTTTCAATATCTTTTCCGAAGCCGATTTGGGCAAGATATCTGCCGTGTTCGCTTTCGCGCAGGGCGGCAAGTTCGTTGCCTCTGAACTTTTCGTAGAGAATTCGCGCCGCCATTGCGCTATCCGAAAGTGTGAAGGCTTGACCTTTTTTATCGGTCAGGAGTTTATCAACGAGCAACCCTGCGCAGATGGTGTCTTCGAGTGAAAATCGATTTTCCTTTCCTGCACAGACAATCGACAAATTATACTCAAGGTTTTCGGCTTTGAGAATAAACTCTTTCACGGTAGAGATATTCAGAAATCCGCATATGACAAGGATTTTTGCAGATTTGGCTTTGAGAATGGCGCGCGTGCCATTCGTGGTGCAAAAGACAAGCGATTTTTCGCCGACAACTGACGCCGAAAACTCTTCGGGCGAATTTCCTAAATCAAAGCCTTGAATGATTTTTCCTTGTCGCTCGCCAGAAAGAAGCGGTCGTTCAGAAAACAAACTTGACGCGACCATCAACGCGTCCTCGACTTCAGCGACAGGAATAATTTCCTTTGCACCATTTTCGAGTGCCGTAATCATCGTAGTGCTGGCGCGAAGCACATCAATCACCACCACAATTTTATCGTTGAATATTGCCTCTTCAACGCCTGCGGGCGTAAGAAAAACATCAATTTTCATTCTCAGTGTGATAAAAATGTTCTACGTTAATTGATTTGGGTTGCCTTGTTAATGCGTTTTTTCTTCACAAACGGCGGTTTGACGATTTCCGCTTCGCACAGTTCGCCACGAATTTTTACGAAGCATGTTCCGCCGATGATGGCATCATTTGATTGCACAAATCCTGTACCAATTGCCTTTTCAAGCGAAGGAGAAAGCGTGCCACTGCAAACGCGCCCAATCGGTTGAGCATCTTTGTTGGTTATCTCGAAGCCTTGTCTTGCAATCGCTTTTCCTTGAAGCACAAAGCCAATCAATTTTTTTTGTGGATTTTCTTTCGCTTTCAAGCAGGCGGCTTTGCCATTAAACTCACCTTTCGAGAGTTTGACAATCCAGCCTAAACCTGCTTCAATCGGATTGGTTTGTTCGTCAAGTTCGTGCCCGTAAAGTGCATATCCCATTTCCAAGCGTAGCGTATCGCGCGCGCCTAATCCAATCGGCTTGATGTTGAACGGCTTTCCTGCGTCAAAAATCGCATGCCAAACTTGTTCGGCGTATTCGTTCGGAAAGCATAGCTCGAAACCGTCTTCGCCTGTATATCCTGTGCGCGAAATCATCATCTCGACATCGGCTAATTTGCCATGCGCAAAGTGATAGTAACGAATTTCGGCAAGATTCACGTTTGTCAAGGTTTGCAGAACCGCTTCTGCGTTTTTGCCTTGCACTGCAAGAAGCGAGAGTTCATCGGAGCGATTGATGATTTCCACGCCGTCTATCTTGTTTCGATAAAGCCATTGAAGGTCTTTTTCGATGTTGCTCGCATTGATGACCAGAAAGTAGTGCGTTGGTGAAATTCGGCTCACAATTAAATCGTCGACCGTGCCACCGTCAGGATACGTGCTATCGCCTTCGTAGAGCATCGCGCTGTATTGCGCTTTGCCGTTCACGAGCTGTGCGACATCGTTTGTGGTTACTTTCTGCAAGAACGCTTCGGCATTTCTGCCTTTGATTTCTACTTCGCCCATGTGCGAGACGTCAAAGACGCCGACCGACTCGCGCACGGCTTTGTGTTCAGAAAGAATTCCCTCATACTGAACAGGCATTTCATAGCCCCCAAATTCAATCAACTTCGCGCCTGTTTGCTGGTGAAGACGATACAGTGGTGTGCGTTTCACGGAGTTTTACGCTTAATTGGAAGTTATTGGCTCTCTTGCAAGGAATTGGTTTTAGCGAACCAACGGAATGGGATATTTTCGCGTGATGCCATCACGCTTGATGCTATCAACTTCAAATGAATTGCAAAATACAAAAAACTGAAAAAACCTCGTAACAACTTTCATGTTGAAAAATTTGATGTAAGTCGTTATATCGACTTCATTAACCGCTATTGCGAATGTCTTACTGCGAACTGATTTACAACGTTCAAGACCGAATTGCGTCGATAACGCTCAACCGTCCTGAAAAGCGTAACGCGCTTACGCCAACGCTTATCGCCGAACTTACGGACGCACTTGAACAAGCCGAGCGCGACCCTTCGGTCAAACTCATTTTGCTACAAGGCGCTGGCAAAGCCTTTTGTGCAGGATTGGATTTGGAGATGCTCGGCACACTTGCTCAAAAAAGCACTGTCGAGAACCTTTACGACTCGGAAGCTATTGCACGACTTTTCAAGAAAATTTATACCAACAAAAAACTAACTCTTGCCAAAGTTCAAGGCGTTGCCGTTGCAGGTGGTTGTGGCATTGCCACTTGTGCTGACATTGTTGTTGCCGATTCTGAACATGCACGCTTCGGCTACACGGAAACGCGCATTGGCTTCGTTCCTGCGATTGTCGCCGTTTTGAT
Organism: Chloroherpetonaceae bacterium; assembly: GCA_046292465.1. GTDB lineage: Bacteria > Bacteroidota > Chlorobiia > Chlorobiales > Thermochlorobacteraceae > JANWWM01. The sequence continues at coordinate 115,818 of JBKBRB010000005.1, read as the reverse complement.
TCTTCGCAAAACACGGCATGCAGGCGTGCGCGAACTCTTGCTCCGTGCTAATCTCATTTCCGCTGATGAAGCCTTGCGACTCGGGCTTATCAATTACAGCGTTCCTTCAAGCGATTTGAACCAATTTACCCTCGATTTAGCCAAAGAACTCTTGAACTCTGTTAGCGCCACATCAGTTGAACTGACCAAGAAACTGCTGGTTGCCGCTGAAACCATGAGCCTTGACGATGCGATAGAATTTGCAATATCGCTCAACGCGCTCTCGCGCACAACCGACGACTTGAAAAAAGGCATTGGCGCATTTCTAAACAAGGAGAAACCACAATGGTAAAAACAACGCTTTTTGGAGTGAGTTTGCTTTTGACCTTATCACTTTCCGCTCAACCGTTCACGAAGGAAATTGTGCAATATGCCAACGACGGCAACCGTCGCGCCTTAGAAGCACTGCGCTCACAAAGTTTGAACGACGAAGAAAAACTCATAGTTAGTGCACTTTTGGAAATTGATGGCGCTGTGGCTGCGCGTCGGTATCAATCCTTGATTGCGAATCATCCCTCGTCGCCGTTTGTTCGCCTTGCCGATTCACGCTTGCGCGAATACAATCTTGCCGTCGGTGGCGGGTATGCTGCAAGCGCACCAGTTGCCAGCGTTTCTGAGCCAAAATCGCTCGAACTCAAAGCAAGCGCGCCGAAACCGGTTGAATCGAAACCATTAGAGCCGAGACCGAGCGAGCCGCAACTTTCGGACCTCTTGCCGATGCCTGTTCGGAACAAAACGGCAAGTTCAGGCTTCATCCGATTCACCATTCAATTCGGAAGTTTTTTTTCACGTGCACAAGCGGAAACGTTGCAAAAGCAGTTGCGCTCAAAAGTAACGACGCGCATTGTTGAACTCAGCGACGATTCAGGTAGAACGGCGTATAAAGTTCGCTCCGAATCGTTTTACAACTCAAAATCTGAAGCCATTGATGCGGCGAAAAAACTAAATCTCGATTTTTACGTTGTCGCTGAATAGGAATTAGTTAGAACTCGCTATGAAACACGAAACCGTCATAATTGGCACATCGCCGAAAATTCTTGAAGCGATTAGCTTTGCCGAGCAGGTTGCAAAAACTGATGTTAATGTTTTGATTACGGGCGAGAGCGGAACAGGTAAGGAAGTTTTCGCGCGATTCATTCATGAAAAAAGTTTGCGCGCTTCCGAAAAGTTCATTCCAATTAACTGTGGGGCGTTGCCACAAGGCGTTTTAGAATCGGAACTTTTCGGACACGAGAAGGGCTCGTTTACAGGTGCAGTCTCACAACGCAAAGGCTACTTTGAAAGCGCAGACGGCGGCACGATTTTTCTCGATGAAATTGGCGAAATGCCGCTCGAAACACAGGTTAAGTTGCTGCGCGTTTTGGAAACAGGCGAATTTTTGCGCGTCGGCTCCTCAGAAACGCGCCACACAAATGTGCGCATCATTGCGGCCACGAACCGACACTTAGATGAAGAAGTGCAGCGAAAACACTTTCGTGAAGACCTCTACTTCCGACTTCGCACGGTTGAACTCAAACTTCCACCACTACGCGAGCGCAAACAAGATATTTTACTGCTTGCTGAAAAATTCATTCACGACTTCGAGAAAAAACATCGTCTCAAGTTCGTTGGCTTCACTTCTGACGCAACCGAGCTCTTGCTCGACTACGAATGGTTTGGCAATGTGCGCGAACTTCGCAATGTGATTGAATCGCTCATCGTGCTGGAGCGCGGCGAAAAAATTGATGCCTCAACTTTGATGAAATACTTGCAACCGCCTTCAACAGAGAGGCTTTCGCCCTCGCTTGTTCCAATTTCGCAATCGGTTCAAAAATCGGCTGAGAATCTCATTCAACAAGAACTCATTTACCGTGCCTTGCTTCAACTGCAAGCCGATATGAACGACGTCAAATCGCTTTTGCTCAAACTGTCCGAGCGCCAAGACATTATTGAAACCAAACAAAGCACGCCGCTCCTCTTGCCGGAACCCGAGAAACCTCGCGAAGAAAGTTTGCGCGAGTTGCTTCAATCGTTTTACGACCGTCGTGCTGATGAACAAAACCCGCCCTCGCTTCAAGAATTGGAGCGATACGCGATTGAACAAACTTTGAAGCGCGTTGGCGGCAGTCGCCGAAAAGCCGCAAAACTTCTTGGCATTACTGAACGCACACTCTACCGAAAAATCAACGAGTATGACTTACAGCACATTCACCCTCAAAAGTGATTGATACAATCATTGATACAACCATCTAAAACAACTTGACACATAACCACTATGATTTACCTGTTCATCAACGATATGATTTTTCAAAGCCGCGTCGAGAACGAACTGCGCAATCTTGACCTCAAAGGCAAGTTCGTCAAGTCCGTCGACGAAGTGCAGGAAATTGGCAAGAATACCTTTGCTATCTTCGATTTAAGCGAGCCAACTAATTTGGATAACCTCAAAAAATTTCGCGAGAAGTTCTCCCAAGTTAAAACCCTTGCGTTCTTGCCGCATGTCAATGAAGAATTGAAACAAAAAGCCGTTTCGCTTGGTTGCTCGTCGGTAATGGCGCGCTTTGAGTTCACAAAAAACATGCGCGCTGCTCTACAAGGAAAATGGTCGTAACAGTTTTTACCTCAAAGTTTTGAATTCAGAACCATGTTTGAACTCACTGAAATTTCTGCTCAATCCAAAACTGACTTCTACAAGTCGCTCACCACACAACTTTATCACCTGCTCGAAGGCGAGCGCGATTTTCTTGCCAACACGGCAAATTTTTCCGCACTGCTTTTCAACACCATGCCCGATGTGAATTGGGTTGGCTTTTACTTTTACAAAAGTGGCGGATTGGTCTTAGGTCCGTTTCAAGGCAAGCCTGCCTGCGTGCGCATTGCGCTTGGCAAAGGCGTTTGTGGCACGGCGGCAGAAAAAATGAAAACCGTCGTCGTCAGCAACATCCATGAATTTCCCGGACACATTGCTTGCGACAGCGCGTCAAATTCAGAAATCGTAGTGCCGATGATTAAGCAAGGCAAATTGATTGGCGTTTTGGATATTGATAGCCCGCAATTAGCGCGATTTGACGAAGAGGATAAAGCAGGGCTTGAGAATTTGGTCGAACTGCTTCTTTCATCAAGCGACGTTTGAACGCATGTCGTTGCGCGCTGAACGCCTAACCAAATCCTACGGCAAAACGCCCGTCTTACGCGAAGTTTCCTTTGCATGCGGAAGCGGCGAATTTTTCTCGATTCTCGGCAAATCTGGTAGCGGCAAAACCACACTCATTCGCATCGTTGCTGGACTTGAAACAAGCGACAACGGAACCCTTTTTCTAAACGGAACCGACATCACCGCCTTGCCCGCGCACGCACGGCGCATTCCGATGGTGTTTCAAAACTATGCACTCTTTCCGCATCTGTCCGTGCTTGAAAACGTTGCCTTCGGCTTGCGCGAACAAAAGAAACCTGAATCTGAAATTCGCGCCGCCGTTTTAGAAACGCTTAAACTGCTCTCGATTGACGACAAGATGTATCGCTTTCCGTCGGAACTTTCTGGCGGCGAACAGCAACGTGTTGCCATTGCGCGTGCCTTAGCCGTTGGCTCTCCGATTACGCTCTTCGATGAGCCGCTCTCAAACCTTGACGCCGAACTTCGCCGCACGATGCAGAAAGAACTCAAAGCCATTCAGCGCAAAACAGGACGCACGTTCATTTACATCACGCACGACCAAGAAGAAGCCCTCACGCTTTCCGACAAAATTTTGATTTTGCACAACGGCATGGCACTCGAGTTTGGCTCACCCGAAGAAATTTATCATCGTCCGAAAACGCTTTACGGAGCGCGCTTTTTAGGCAATGCCAATGTGGTCCGCGTTCAAACTCTCGATAAGCATCATTTGAAAACAGAGTCGGGTTTAGTTTTAGCGCATCGCGAAACTTTGCAAGGACGATATTTCAACGTCGTCATTCGTCCCGAACATCTTGAAACGGTCAGCGCATTTGGCAAAAACACCTTCAGAGCAGAAGTGCTCACGAGTTATTTCAAAGGTGCATTTTTTGAACACACGATTCGCCTTGAAGGCGTTACGCTCACGATGATTTCCCCGAAGCCGCTCCCCGCAGAGCCGCTCATTTGTGTGAGCAAGTTTTTTATCTTCCCGCTTGACGAGTCGCTCACCAATAGCGTTCCATGAAAAACGTTTTTCTCATCGAAGATGATTTAGCGATTGCCCTTGCCCTTCACGACGCGCTCAAAGCCGAGCATTACGACGTTGCGCATTTCGCGGACGGCAAAAAAGGCTTCGATGCAACCCTTGCTCAATCACCCGATTTGCTTTTGCTCGATTGGATGTTGCCAAACAAAAACGGAATCGAGATTTGCAAAGACCTTCGCGCACAAGGCTTTCGCGCCCCCATCTTGATGCTCACGAGCAAATCCGATGAAACCGATAAAGTGTTGGGATTGGAGTTCGGTGCCGATGATTACCTCACCAAGCCGTTCAGCCTGCGCGAACTGTTGGCACGCATGAAAGCCTTACTGCGACGCGCGACGCCAAACGCCGCTACGCAAACTACTGACGAAATCAAACGCGGATTGTTTTCGCTCAACCTCAAAACGCGCCAAGCACACTACAACCAAACGCCGCTTGAACTTCTGCTCGATAAAGTTTGGAGCGTTTCGACCGAAGTAACCACGCGCACGATTGATGAACACATTCGAAAACTTCGCAAAAAAATCGGCGACGACGCCGATAACCCCAAACACATTTTCACCATTGACGGATTTGGGTATCGCTTTCAAAGCGGCATATCATCATAAAGTATGAAACTCACACAATCGCTTTTTCTGCAAGGCACAGCAGGCAAATTGGAATCGCTCTATAACCCGCAACCTGCGCCAAAGTTTTTAGCAGTCTGTTGCCACCCGCACCCGCTTTATCAAGGCACGATGCACAATAAGGTCATTGTCGGCGCGGCAAATACGCTGTGGGAATTAGGGGGCGCGGTGATTCGCTTCAACTTTCGCGGCGTAATGGAAAGCGAGGGAAAGTATGATGAAGGCAAAGGTGAAGAAGACGATGTTCAAACAGCGTGCGAATTTCTTTTGAACGAATACGCGCAATTCAATGCGCCGCTTCTTGTGTGCGGATTTTCTTTCGGCGCGTGGGTCGGGTTGAAATATGGCTCAAAAGATAGTCGCGTGAAATATCTTGTTGGACTTGGCTTGCCGCTACGGCTCTTCGACGCGCCCTACCTGAAAACCTTGCGCACACCGAAACTTATCATTTGGGGCGATAAAGATGAATTCAATCCGATGGAAAAAATTTCAAGCGTCATTGAAGACATCGCCGAGCCGAAAGTCGTTGAAATCATCGACGATGCAGACCATTTTTTTACGGGCAAACTGCACCTGATGCGCAAGGTATTAGCCGAATGGGTTCATCGCACCGTCTTGAATTAAGAGTTGATAGTGAAGAGTTAAAAGTGAGCATGCGTCTTCAACTTTTATCTTAATTCTCAACTCATTTGGATTTCTTACTCTGTTCGGCAATTAGTCTTCGCATTTCTTCGCACGCCTTATTATTTTGCGTTCCGTTACTTTTTCAACGCACAAAACCAATTACACTATGAACCTTGCAGTTTGCCTCAATCAAGTGCCTGACACATCGGCAAGAATTAAAATCGCACCTGATGGCAAAGGCATTGACCAAGCAGGCATTACCTACGTCATCAATCCTTACGACGAATTCGCCCTCGAGGAAGCCTTGAAACTCAGAGAAAAATTTGGTGGCACGGTGAGCGTGTTCAGCGTCGGCGATGACTCGTTCCAACAAAACATCCGCAAAGCTTTAGCCATGGGCGCAGATAAAGCCGTGCTGATTAAATCGCCGGTCAAAGATGCAAGCGATGTGGCATTTGTGCTTTCAGAAGCCATTAAAGCGCACTTCGGCGGAACGCCTGATGCCATTTTTCTCGGAAAAGAATCCACAGACTTTAACGACGCACAAGTCGGACCGATGTTGGCAGAGCACTTTGATATGCCATGCGTGAGCGTGGTTGTTGGACTTGAAACCGACGGGAAAACAGCCAAACTCGAGCGCGAAATCGAAGGCGGAAAAGAAATCGTCGAAGTCGCTTTTCCCTTTGTCTTGACGGCGCAAAAAGGCTTGAACCTGCCGCGCGTGCCAAACATGAAAGGCATTATGGCGGCAAAGTCGAAGCCGATTGAAACCAAAGAAATTCCGCTTAGTTCGGCGGCGAAATCGACCTTGCTCAATCTTGACAAGCCTCCGCAAAAGCAGGCAGGAAAAATCGTGGCGTCGGCATCGGAATTGGTCAAATTGCTTCACGAAGAAGCCAAAGTGATTTGAAGCGTGATTAAACAGATTATCCAACAACTTAACTCAAAAGATTTTAGCAATGCCAAATGTATTAGTGTTTATCGAACAGCGTAACGGACAAATCAAACGTGCCTCGCTCGAGTCGCTTTCCAAAGGGGCGGAATTAGCGCAAGGCGGGAAGGTCATTGCTGTTTTAATCGGAAGCGATGTTAAAGCTTTAGCCGAAGGATTAGGCAAATATGGCGCAACGAAAGTGCTCGCGTTTGAAAACAGTGCGTTTGAACGTTATGCACCAACAGCATTTGCAAAACTTGTCGTTAAATCTGTCAAAGAAGAAGCGGCCAGCATCGTTTTGTTGGCTTCAACAGCCATGGGCAAAGACCTTGCGCCGCGAGTTGGCGCACGGCTCGGTGCAGGCGTGGTTTCCGACGCAATCGACCTCAAAGAAGAAAACGGAAAACTTGTCGCTAAACGCTACGCCTATTCGGGCAAAGCCATTGCAAGCGTTGTGCTGGAAAGCGAAGTAAAAGTGTTTTCCATTCGTCCGAACTCATTTCCTGTTCATGATGGACACAGCGGCACGGCGGAAGTTGAGGTATCGACTTACAATCCTGAAACAGCCGACTTGCGCGATGTGGTCAAAGAAATTGTGGCATCAGCGGGCAAATTGGATGTGGCGGAAGCCGATATTGTGGTCAGCGGTGGGCGCGGACTGCGCGACCCCAACGGCGAAGGCAAACAAAACTGGGAAAACCTCGAACGCCTTGCGCAAACGCTGGGCGGTGCAGTCGGAGCAAGTCGTGCCGTCGTCGATGCACATTGGCGACCGCACTCGGAGCAAGTTGGACAAACAGGCAAAGTCGTTTCGCCAAAACTCTATATCGCATGTGGTATTTCAGGCGCAGTACAACACCTTGCAGGCATGTCGTCATCAAAAGTGATTGTGGCGATTAACAAAGACAAAGACGCACCGATTTTTCAAGTTGCTGACTATGGCATTGTCGGCACGGTGGAAGATGTGCTACCACAACTGATTGAAGCGTTCAAGAAAGTCGTTTCGCATAACTAACAGAGTAGAAGCACTCAAAGGGCGATTCAACTTGGGTCGCGTTTTGAGATTTGAAAGAATCGTTCTCGCATGACCAACTTTCTCATTCAACGCCTGCTGTATTCACTTCTGATTATTTTCGGCGTCATGACCGTTACGTTCTTTTTGATGTATATCTTGCCCGGCGACCCTGCACGTCTCATGCTCGGACAACGCGCCGATGTGCAATCGGTCGAAGCCATTCGCGCCGAATTGGGATTGGATAAGCCGATTTTTGAACAGTATCTTGCCTTCCTTGCCAAAGCCGCACAAGGCAATCTTGGACGCTCATTTGCCACCAACCGCGATGTGCTCGAAACCATTTTAGAACGCTTTCCCGCAACTGCCTTGCTTGCTGTTTCCGCGCTCTCGCTCTCGGCGATTTTGGGCATTGCGATTGGCGTTATCTCGGCAATTTATCGCAACACATTTTTGGACAATGCTGTGATGGTGCTTGCGCTACTTGGCATCTCTGCACCCGGATTTTTTGCAGGACTGTTGATTGCGTGGATTTTTGGCTTCTTGTTGGATTGGTTTCCGATTTCAGGCTACATCTCCGAAGGCTGGGAACACTTAGTTTTACCGATGTTCACGCTCGCACTTCGTCCGCTTTCCATCAATGCACGGCTAACGCGCTCGGCAATGCTCGAGGTGCTCTCACAAGATTACATTCGCACGGCAAAAGCCAAGGGTCTTTCGGAGTGGGTCGTGATTGTGCGCCACGCCTTGCGCAATGCGCTGAACCCTGTTGTAACCAGCATTAGCGCGTGGCTTGCTGGATTGCTTGCAGGCACATTTTTCATCGAGTTTATCTTCAACTGGCCTGGCATTGGGTTGCTCGCTATTGACGCGATTCAAAAATTAGACTTCCCCATGATTCAAGGCGTCGTGCTCTTTACTGCTATTGTGTTCATCTTCATCAACATCGCCGTCGATTTGATTTACGCCCTCTTAGACCCGCGCGTCAAATTAGGCTGAAACTTCGGCAAGCGGCTTGGGTTTGCATCGCCAATAAATCGTCGAGTTGAGAAACTGCCGTGTGAACGGAAACGGACTGAAATCCGTCGAGAGAATTTCAAAATATCCTTGAACAAGGCGACGGAGTTTGCGGTAATCAAACCCTTTATGCCCGCGATAATACACATCAGGAAGGTTGTGGCTACAGGCTAAATTCTTCGTCCGCCATAAAATACCCGCCTCGAAAATTTCCCTGAACGAGTAGGGTTCTTCATCGTTGTAAAAACGATAAGTCTTATCGCGCAAGCCAGTGATGTATCGCCCTGTGATTTTCATTAAAAGCGATGTTCCAACTTCAATCGGAACGGAAAGCAGAACCGTCGCGTCAGGTGTGCAAAGCCGATGAATGTTCGAGAGAGCAAGTTTTGCATTGGACACATGCTCTAAGGTTTCTAAGCAGACGGCTAAATCAAACTTGCCGTCAAGGTCGGAGGAAAGGTCAGTTGTTTTGATGAATTGGAACGAAGGAATCTCGGCAAAGAGCGCACGGCTTTTGGCTAAATCGTCGTCGTTAATATCCACGTATCCACGCCGAGCCCTTGCTTCGTGATGCCATTATCGTAAAGTGCCTTCAAAAACCACCCATCGGCGCACCCATAATCCACCACACGATTGAAAGTAGATTTTCCCGATGCGCAAATTAGAGATAATGTTTTTTCAGCGCGGGAGCGGTGCGAAAAGCGTGTCAGCGCGCTTCCTTCCTTGAAGAGACGGTCTGTATAACTCATTGCAAGTTCAAACAAGATGAATCAAAAAAGATTCGGTAAAATAACATTTGAAACGCAATGAATTATTGCACGCTCTCTACGGATTTGGCGATGGCATCGCGCTCTTTTTCGCCGATGGGGTTATTTGCAAGCATAATTTTGGAGAGGCTTGGCAGGCGATAAATTTTCTCTGGAATATGTTGAAGTTGATTGCTGCGAACATCAAGCACGGAAAGTTTCGTGAGATTGCTCATGGTGTCAGGCAGTCGTGTGAGTTGATTCGTACTGACATTCAACCGTTTGAGACTGACAAGGTTGCCGATACTTTCAGGAAGCGAGGTGAGTTTGTTGTGGTGCAGGTCTAAAAATTCAAGTTCCGCAAGGTTGCCGATTTCACTTGGCACACTTTGAATTTCATTGACGCGCAGGTGCAACTGCTTGAGCTTTTTGAGCGAGAAAATAACTTTTGGGATCTTGTTAAAGTAATTATTGGAGAGATTCAAAACTTCTAACTCGGTGAGGTTTGAGAGCGATTCGGGAAGGTCGCTAAGTTTATTATCGTTGAGATACAGTTCGCGCAGATTTTTGAGTTTGCCAATGTCGCTTGAAAGCTTGCCAATTTTGGTTTCAGAGAGATTGAGTTTATAGACGTTGTCAGGCTGTTTTAGTGCGGCTTCGAGCGACTTGAATTCGGGAGCATTTTCAAGGTCAATCGTTTGAGCAGAAAGTGAAAGCGATAAATGCAACAAGCAGACAAACAAAAATAAAACGGTACTTCTCTTCATCGTCGTCGGTGCGTTTGTGTTAGGCAAAGGTTATCATTAAAACTTTGCAAAATTAACGCACGAAGAGAGAAGGAGTTGTAAAGAAATTGTTAAAAAGTGGCGTCGTCTTTGACTTTCATTTGCCCACTGGCTTTGAAGATGCGATAGTTTTTGAGGTTTTGGTCGCTCTCGAAGCCATAACCCGTGAGCGTTTCGGTTGGCTTGGTGATGGTTACGAATTTATCGGAACGAATTTTTCTGTCAGATGCCGTCCACTTCATATACTCGGTCGTTACGCGCGTGCAATCATCAGAGACAACGAGCACGTTTTCGAAGGCTTCCATATCGCTGTTGGGGTGGACTTTGGCGCGATTTGCCGTAATGAATGAAGTATGATTGCCAAACTCGTCGAAGAAGTCGACGCGAAAGGTGCTGTCCATTTGTCGCTCCAACGCGCCTTGTCGGGAATACTGCGCAAGGTAGGGCGTCACTAAAATCGCCTTCACGCGCCCTGAATCGCTGAAAATGATTTTGGCGTTCCAAGTTTCTTGAACGGGATAGTCGTCGCCGATGTAGGTCATGTCGATTTTCGGAGGCGTGCTTTTCCCGCCGCAAGCCATCGCAAAAAGGGAAAGCAAGAAAACAAGTTGCTTCATATTGCCGCAAGACTTTGTATTTTTTCGTTCTGTAAGTTATCAGAAAAAATCATTCCAACACTAATGGCAACGGAAAGCACGCTTCTTTTAGAACACCCTCCCGAATTTTACGAGCGCGAAGACGCCTACAAAACCCTCTTGCGTAAACTGCAATACTTGCGCGAACAAATCCACTTAGGTGGTGGTGCAAAAGCGATTGAAAAGCATAAAGCCAAAGGCAAACTGACCGCACGCGAGCGCATTGCCAAACTGCTCGATGACGGCTCACCGTTTTTGGAAATTGGCGAACTTGCCGCAAATGGCATGTATGAAGCCGAAGGCGGTTGTCCCTCGGCGGGCGTTGTAGTCGGCATTGGCAAAATTCATGGGCGCAACTGCATGGTTGTCGCCAATGATGCGACCGTCAAAGCCGGTGCATGGTTTCCGATGACGGCAAAGAAAAATCTTCGTGCGCAGGAAATCGCAATGGAAAACCGCTTGCCCGTCATTTACCTTGTCGACTCCGCCGGTGTTTTTCTACCGATGCAAGACGAAATTTTTCCTGACAAGGAGCACTTCGGCAGGCAGTTTCGCAACAACGCCAAAATGAGCGCGATGGGCATTCCGCAAATTGCCGCCGTGATGGGCGCGTGCGTGGCAGGCGGTGCTTACTTGCCAATTATGTGCGACGAAAGCCTCATCGTCGAAGGCACAGGCAGTATTTTTCTTGCCGCCTCTCACCTCGTCAAAGCCGCGATTGGTGAAGTGATTGATAACGAAACGCTCGGCGGAGCGACCACGCAAACGGAAATTTCAGGCATTATCGACCACAAAGTCAAAAACGATGAAGACTGCTTGGCGCGAATCCGTCAAATTGTTTCCACTTTTGGCGCAACTCAAAAAGCAGGCTTCGACCGAATTGAATCACAACCGCCGAAACGCAAACCTACCGACATTCTCGGACTGCTTCAAACCGATTTGACCAAACCCTACGACGTGCGAAACTTGCTCGACTGCATCTGCGATGACGGCTCGCTCATCGAATACAAAGCCAACTACGGCAAAACGATTCTCTGTGCCTACGCACGCATCGACGGCTGGGCTGTGGGGATTGTGGCAAATCAACGGTTGATTGTCAAGAACGCAAAAGGCGAAATTCAAGTCGGCGGTGTGATTTATTCCGACAGTGCCGATAAAGCCGCACGATTCATCATGACGTGCAATCAAAAGAAAATTCCGCTTCTTTTCTTGCAAGATGTAACAGGCTTTATGGTAGGCAGTCGCGCTGAACACGGTGGCATCATCAAAGACGGCGCGAAGATGGTCAATGCCGTTTCAAATTCCGTTGTTCCGAAAATCACCATCATCACGGGGAATAGTTACGGCGCGGGCAATTACGCAATGTGCGGCAAAGCCTACGACCCACGATTTATCTTCGCCTACCCGCATGCGCAAATTGCCGTGATGGGCGGCAAGCAAGCCTCTGAAACTTTGCTCGGCATTAAACTTGCGCAAGTCGAGAAAGGCGGCAAACACATCAGCGACGAGGAAAAACAAGCCTTTCTCAAAGAAATCAGCGAGCGTTACGAAAAGCAAATGAACCCGCTCTATGCCGCCGCACGCCTTTGGATTGACGGCATCATCAATCCTGTCGATACGCGCCAAATTGTTTCCTATTGTATCGAACTCGCCAATGAAAACCCCGACATGCCGAAGTTCAACGTGGGCGTGATTCAAACTTGAACAATCAAATTTGCTAAAAAAGAAAAAGCGGCTCCTGAAACCAAGAGCCGCTCTTCCTCAAAGAACAAAGCCAGCGAAAGAAAAGAAGAACTTTATTTGACAAGCATCATCTTCTTTGTTTCGACGAAGTTGCCCGCTTGCAAGCGATAGAAATAAACGCCGCTGGAAAGAGCGTTTGCATTGAACGGTTGCGCATAGCGTCCTGCCGTTTGTTCGCCATTAACCAGCGTTGCGACTTCCCGACCGAGCATATCATAGACCTTCAACAGCACTTTGGCGCGTGTTGGCAGTTCATATGCAATCGTGGTTGTTGGGTTAAACGGGTTCGGATAGTTCTGCATCAAAGCGAACTTGGTCGGAAGCGATACATTCACTTCGATAATCGGACTGTATTCAAACTGACCGTCGAAGTCGACTTGCTTCAAGCGATAGTAGACTTTTTCGGCGTTGAACGAATTGCGGTCGGTGAAGGCGTAACTTTGCGCTTCGGTGGTTGTGCCTGCGCCGCGCACGAATCCAATTTGTGTGAAGGCTTCGCGGTCAAATGAGCGTTCGACTTCAAACCCAGCGTTGTTCTGTTCCGAAGCCGTGCGCCACGAAAGAAGCACCTCGCCATTTTTGAACGTGCCTTCAAAGGCAGTGAGCTCAACAGGCAATTGACTACCGTCGCTTGCCAAGCCAAATTCGTTTGTTGGCAGAAGCGAAATACCTGTGCGAACGACATTAGGTGCGGCATTTGAGCCTGTGTTCGTGCCTGCCGTGCCTAACAAACCCCATGGCGACAGACTACTGGGACGATGCACCATGCGCAAATTCAGATAATCGTTAATGTTGGCAAAGCCCGTAGGCGAAATCGTAACTGTTGCTGTGCCGCCTGCTAATCCACTTCCTGGTGTAAGTTCCCAATAACCATCAGGTGCAACATTAACAAGCGTGATCGGACCATCAGTCAGCGGCAAGCCCGCATTGCCTGGGTCACTAGTCTGAAAACGCGCTGTGAGACGACCGCCCGCTGTTGGTGCTGTTGTGTAGTTGACTGCAATCGCTTTTCGTCCCGCAGGAGCACCAACAGGAAAGTCACGATTGCCCGTTGTTGTGCCAATCCAACGGCTGAAATTACCAAAAATGCGTCCCGACGTTCCAGCAAAGAGCGTTCCCGTGGCGGTTGGGCTTGTGCCAAGTATCAGCGTGTCAGAGGGAGCCACAAAAATCGTTTGTGCATTCGCTCCAAGTGTGAGTGTGGAATTTACCTGTAAGTTGCCACCAAAAATCGCCAAGGACGATGTGGTGTTGTAAGTGAGGTTATTGACTGTACGAAATGAAGGAATTTCGTTTCCCAAAGGAACCGTTGGAAGGGGCGTTGTGCCCGCAAAGATAACATATGAGACATTGTAAGTCGCTGTAGGTGGGATAATAAGCCCCGTAACGCTTCCATTGCCGCGTTGCGTCGCGCAGAATGCAGTTGGAACACCATCGTTAATTGTGTTGTTGATTGTGAGCAGGCCGCCAGCGTTTAGTGTGCCTCTGACAAGATTCAAGGTGCTTGAGATGTTAAACGCATTGGTGGTAGAAATCGTAACACCATTTGGGTTGTTAATCGCTAAGAGCCGCACTACGCCAATTGGCGTGCCTGTAAAACTGCCTGATCCTGAAATTGTCTGTGGAGAAGAGCCATTCATCACGATAGCCGCGCCCGCGCGCGAGGCGTTCATTGTGCCATCAAGCACGAGATTGCCACCCAAATTGAGAGTGCGCCCTGATGTTCCATTAAAGAGATTGAGTGTTGCTGAAGATTGCACTTGCAAAAAGCGTGTAACAGTCAGGGTGTTAGAGGCAATGTTGTTAAAGTTGAGCGTGCTATTACCAATGAGAAAAAGCGTAGACACATTGACAGGAACATCAATCGTTACAGTTGTTCCTGGCGGAATATTGACATTGTCGCCAGGAAGTGGCACTTGACCGCCAACCCAAGTAGCTGGATCTGACCAGTTGCCGCTAGCTGCCGCGTTGATTGTAGACGCTTCGTCGACGATGAGGCTATCAATCCAAGCGTCATGATATCCCCACGCATTAACGGCCTCGAGAGCAATGCGGGCATTAGAAACTTTGTAATCGGTAGGAATTGAGGTACCATTCCAAACCCAGTTTGCCGTTCCCGTCGGTGAGGCTGAACCGATGACTTCCCAAGTTGCGCCACCGTTGGAAGAAGCCAAGATGTTCAGCGTAAAACTACCTGAGTTGTAAAAATACTTGAACCGTATGCGCGGAGAAATTGATGAACTCAAATCAAACGGAGGCGAGTAAAGACGGCGCACATTGCGTCCTGCTGTACCGCCTCCAGCGGCAAACCAGTCGTTAAACCATAGTGCTGTTGTGCCCACAGGCGAGAATGCGTCAGGTGGTTTGGTGCCGTCTGTCTGCACCGTGTCATTGACGTAAAAATTATTTGCGCTGGGACGGTTAACGACCCATGCACTGGTTGTTGGGGTTGGAGCGACGCGCGTTGCAATTTCAAAGTCGCGTGCACCGTTGCCAGCGATGCGTGCAGATGGAGAAGCGGGCGAAGAGCGATGCGTTACGCGTGGCGGCGTAGCAATTGGGCTGGGGATTGTCGTAACGCGCTCTGCCGTCCACCCTGCGGGGGCAACCAGCGAATCGGCGGGCGCGCCAACATCGGTCATAGCATTAAAAGGCTCGGCAAAATAAGGAGTTTGGGCTTGCGTGCGCAATGTGTTCATAAAGAACAGTGCGCTAAGAATCAGCAGAAGAGTTGAAAGTTGGTGCTTCATAGTATAAAGTTTGTTTTGTGATTTTAGATGCTGAAATGTGAAAAAACAGAATGAACGAATATCCGATTTCGATAGATAAGTTCATAATTCGCAAGCAACCCAGTTTGAGCTATATCACAAATTCTGACAAACCGCAAAAGAAATGCTGGAGTGCAAAAGTTGTGACGGTGGTCAAAAGTGCAAGAAGGAGTGAAGGTCGGGCTCGTAGATTAAGCGCAAAAAGGTGCTGAGCCGCTCGCGCTCTTGATTGATGGGAATGCCGACCACAATGCCAATCATCAAATCTAAGTGGCGCGCGCTTGACAAGCTCGTCGGGAGCGGAGACACATTTTGAATCAGTTTGCGCATTGACTTCTTGATGAACAAAGCGATAGTGCGTGTGGAGTGCAAACACATTCGTCGTATCTGCAATAAAGAGAACGAGGAGTAATCCTGTCAGAATCGTTTGTAGAAGCGTTCGTTTCATCGCTTAGCGAATAATCGCAAGTTTCTCGGTTTTGTAGATGCTTTCTTTGGGCGTTTTGATGGTGATGCGGTAGATATAGACGCCATTTGCAACCAAATCGCCGTCGTTGTCGCGCCCGTCCCATCGCACACGGTATAAGCCTTCGCCATTGCCATTGAACGATTCGTTGAGCGTCGGCATAACGTCAATTTCTTTAATCATTCTGCCTGCAACGGTATAGATGCGAATTTTAAACTCCGTTGGGCGCGACTCCAATTCGCCCGTCATTCGGAACGCAAAGAAGGTTTCGTCGCGAAATGGGTTCGGATAGTTGTAAAGGTTTTGGATTTTGAAATCGGATTCAACTGAAAAGGCAACGACGGATTGCGCGCTATCGGCAAGGTTGCCCGAAACATCGCGCACTGTAACGCGAAGCGTGTCGCGTCCGTCAGGCAGTTCAGGCGTAAAGACAACAGTTGCGGTTTTGTTCATCAGCGTTGCAGGGGTGAACGAGACGCGCGAATCGCTGAAATAGATAGGCACTTGACCGAGTTTGATGGAAAAAAGCGCAGTATCAGCAATGGGAATCGGGCTATCGTCGGTTGCCGAAACAACAATGCGCGGTTTTCTGGGCACAAGCGCGCCGCTTGTGATGCGTTGCCCGTTGAAGGTAATGTCGACCTGTGGCGAGAGCGAATCGCCTGCGATGAACGCCTGCCGAAACGCTTGATTGTTGAATCGCGAAACTTCTTGAATGCGGTTATCGGGGTCTAACTCCGCCTTGAAAATTTGAGTGCCGTTAAGCATTGTTGTTGGAACAGTAAAGTTTACCGTTCGGCGTTGGTTGGGCGAAAGTGCGCTATCAATCACAATGCTTTGCAAGAAGCGGTAAGTGGGCGCATTTGGCGATTGCGCCGATAGGTCAATACGAATCGGCGCAATCTCTGCCATGCCGATGTTTTGCAGTTGAAGTTGCAAATTGAGAGGCTCGCCTTGTCTGACCGTATCGCGCGTGGCAACGAAAAGTCGGTTCGAAGTGGCTAAGTCGCCTGTGGTGGTAAAGTTCAGCGAGAGCGATTGAAGCGAAGGCGATACGCCGTTTGGCACATCGCGCATCAGATGCACGCGCAGTTTAAGGAAAGGATACTGCGCCGCCGAAAGGTTCATCAAGTTATATTGACTGCCTTGTGAAACTGTAAGAAGCGAGTCGCTTGTGCCGTCGCGCCGAATACCAATCACGGTAATTATGGTTTTTGCGTTTGGTGAAAGCGACGAGGCTTGCCACGAGAGCATGCCCCATTGTGCGGCAGGTCCAATCGGGTCAGTTTCAATCGTTGCCATTCGTCTCGGAACGCGAATCACCGTGTCAATTGCAGTTGGTCGAAAAGCGGAATCGCACCCACTGTTCGGAAAACAACGCCGTCCCCAATCTTCAAAATAAACGCGCCTATCTTTTGAGCCTGCAAACACCCACGACTCACGGAATCGGAGCGAACCAAACCGCACACTGCCTAATTGCACAAAGCGATTCAAAACTTCGGGCGCAAATGGCAAAAACGCAAATCCATCAGGAATATCTTGCACGGCATCAACCAAAGCCACCATTAAAACCGCATGTTGTGGCAAACTATCAATGAGCGCGAGCAAGCGCGGCACAACCGTTGTATCGGGCGGTCCGTCAACGCCGATGGCACGCAGTAAATCAAAATTTTGAACTGGCGTTGGATATAAACTTTTTGCTGTATCCAAAATCGAGATGTTCAAGCCACGAATTTGATTGGTGAGCGGCGGAACTTGATTGAAGCGTACACAATCGCCGACGGCAATTTCATAGAAAAAGCGTCCGAAATAATCATACATCAACGCCCCAACTGAACGCAAGCGCAATCGCTCTTCGCCACTTGCAATCGTAACGCCATCGGTATTGACGCGCACATTTTCAAGCGTGTTCAAGCCCAGTTGTTGACCACGCGGACTCCAACGAATGTGGTGCATGGCGCCGTTCAGCGTATCAAAACGAGCCGTTTGCAGTCGCCATGGTGTTGTGCTCCCGTCCGCGTTGCGGATTCGCACGCGCCAATAGTAAGGAATGTTCAAAATCGGATTGAACTGCGGTCGCCACGTCGTGATGAGCGTGTCTTCTTGCAAATCGCCGCTGACGCGCTTGGCGGGACTATCAAACGACATCGTGGTGTCTAACTCAAACTGATACGTTCGTCCGTTGCCTAATCCGGCACTGCTACTGATGATGCTGAACGCAGGATTGCTTGCAGGCAAAATGGAAAAGTTATACGGCATCGTGCCGACCACATCGTTCGGAAAAACAATAATCGTTGCGCGTGCGGTGTTGTTTGCAGGATTAACTTCGTCAATCGTAGCGTCTTCATTGACACGAAATTCCAACTCGCGCGCGCCGGTGCGATTGCGAAAGTTCAGCCGAATGATGAGCGAATCGCGCACTAAAATTTTTGAGAAGAGCGTATCGGCAATTTTCGTAAATGCGCCGCCGCCTTGTTGGCGTTCATAAATGCGCAGGCTCACGCTATCGGGCGAGGCAATGCCAAAATTGCGCGCCGACACTTTAACAAATTGGTCGTCCGCTTCATAAATCGTTTGTGATTGAAAGGCAATGTCGTTGGGCTGAATATCAAAGTCGGGCTTGCGCGGAACGACAATCGGCTGTGCGGGGTCGCCTTGAATGTTGTATTGATCGAGCGAGCAAACGTTAATCGCCAACCAAAAGAACGTTTGCGCTAAAAGCGTTTGATACGCCGCGTTCCAAATTAAGCCGACTTCACGGAGCGTATCGGCAATAGCGCGATAAACAGCCCGATTGAGCACATCGTCAGGACCAACATAGCCGTAGCCTGCGGTGCCGATGAAGTGCGTTGCGCCTGCTTGTGGTAGAAAAACGAATGTTTCGCCGAAGGTGCGCCGATTCGGCTCGGCAAAGCGTCCTGTGTGGCAAGTCCAACTGAAAATCAGCGGATACCTGCCGTTGTTGCGGAGCACACGTGGGTCGCCGAGCGTGAAATCCCACGTCTCGCTTCCTGCGTGTCCAACAAAGTTAATGACCGCCGTGCCTGAATTGATGCGGTTTTGAATGCGCTCCGCCGCAAGCGAACTAACAAAGGGGTTATCGTCGTCTCTGAAAATCGTATCCACAATGCCTGCTGTCGGCGGTGGCAAAACGGAGGCGTTAATGATGTTCAAGGCGTTGGCGCGAAAGAGTTGTTGCTCAAAACTGCCAATCCCGCCCGTGATGAAAAGAAACTGCTTATACCACGCTTGCGAGAGCGGTCGATTCGCCATCTCAATAAGTTTATCGACGTAAATCGTCGCCTCTTCGAGCGTTACTGCTGGAACACGCCCGATGTGCATTTTCGGCACATTCACAAACGGACGGCTCGGCGAATTTTCAAAACTCACAAACCAAACTTCGCTCACCGGATTGCCATAAACAGGAATCAACGGCAACTTTCGGAGCGGCTCTGCAAAACCAAAATTATTCTTCGGGTCCCAAGTGCCACTGCCCATCAGCAAAACATACTTCGGGCGCGGCAGTTGCCAGTTGTTGTAAGCATATTTGAGAAACTCTTGAATGGCTTTCGGTGTGAAAAATCCGTCGCTAAACTCGGCATAAACATCTTCGGTCGTAACCACTTTCGTGCGATAGCCGCCGCCTAACGGCGTTTGACGAAAATTTGCTAAGCGATTGGCTTGCGAAAGAAAAAGCGGATGCGTGATGATGATGTAATCGGCACCGTTGCTCGAGTTGCGCAAGTCGCCGTTTTGATGCGCACGCACAACAGGCGTGAGAAACGTGCTGGTTGCGATGTAACGTTTGCCTGACTGCGCGTTGAATCGAAGCGTGTTTCCCGACTGTGCCACATTGGTGAGAATCGTGCTGTCGGAAAGGTTGTAAATAAAGTTATTGGAACTTTGCGCGTTGGTGAGCACAATATCAGCATTTGCGCTTGAAGCAAATTCAAATTGTTCGTCGGCGGGTGGAAGCGTGTAAAGAAAATCGCTTGTAATCTTGAACCAATCAAAATCCAGAACACTGCTCCCCGTGCCTTGTGTGAGCCGAAGCGTTAAGCGGTTTTCGCCTGCTTGCAAGAGCGAGGTTGGAAAGGTCGTGCTTCGAATCACTTCGCCACGAGTGCCTATCGGAATCGTTGTTACAAGGCTATTGTTGAGAAAGACATCGAGCGTCGATGACGTGAGAGTTGCGCTGACAACGCGCAGTTGCAGTTCGCTGTTGCCTGTTGAAGAAGGATTTCGGACGATGAACGGTTGAACGAGCGAATCGCTTGTGTTGAAATCATTGACTTGCAAGCGTTTCCAAATCCAGCCTTCGCCCGGCACGCGCTCGGTGGTGATGCTATCAAAACTTGTAAAGCCTGTTACATAAATCGTATCGCGCTCGTAGTGGCGTGTGTCGCGGTAGGTGCTTTGCGGCGTAGAGTTGTTTGGCGTTGCGTTTTCTTCCGCCATGCGTCTGCCAAGCGCGCCGCCCCAAGTGAGCCAAAAAACGCACGTGTCGGAATGCACATTGAGATATTCCGTAACAGTTCCTATCTGCAAGCCAGAGTTCGGATTGAGAATCGGTTCAGGCTCGCCACGATTCACATAGCCAATGAACTCAATAATGTCCGTTGGGTCGAGTTGATTGTCCTCCTCGCCGATAACGCGAATCGGAACTTCACGTCCTTTGAAATAGAGTTTGAACGTGCGCGGATTAACGCCCGATAAGTTCAAGCCTGATGCGGCAAGCGTCGCACCTGTTACTCGATAAACGCCATCTTTCGCGGTGTAGATTTTGAGGTATGGATTAGCAGGGTTATACCACGAAGTGGTTGTCGGACGAAAGGCGCGGGGCGGTTCGGCTTGTCGCCATGCTTTGGCGTCGCGGTAATTGATGAGCAAGCGTTTGAGTGTTTGCTCGTCGAAGTCGCTCGTGGTGTGCCGCTCTGTGGGCGCGAAGGTAGAAGCAGGTGGAAGAATTTCTACGTCTAACTTCACCAACCGATTCCACACCAGCACGCGCTTGTCGGGTTGATATTGCAGAGAAGAGACGCGAATTTGCGCAACATACTGCCCGCCGATGTAAGTGTAGCCTTCAACTTTGGCAAGGTCGGCAGGGAAGAGCGTTGAAGATTGATAGAAAGGATTGTCTAAAAATTTTTCCTTGTAAGCGGTTTGAATGCTATCCTGCGACTCAAACGGCGAGAGCGTAATGCCATTGCGTTTTTCCGTTGCCAGTGCTTTTGCCTGCACGCGCACCGTTGCGCCATCGGGAATGCCGACAAAAACGAACTTCGTCGCAATCGTGGGCTGATGCTGTTTTCCGACTACTTGCGGCGGCAGAAATCCGCCATCTGTGCCTCTGAACGCAAACGATGAAAAGCGTGTGTTTTCAACGCGAGTGATGGATTCGGAAAGGTCGTAGGCTTGAACATAGTGTGTCAGTTTGGTGCGCGACTGTGCGAAACTTGTAAAGGCGGTCATCAGAAACGCGCCTAACAGCACTAAACATCGAGCGTGCAATGGCATGTTTATTGAGTTAAAATTCGGAGCATTTGAAACTTGAAGAAAGAGCCAAAGAAACGAGAAAACGCACAGTTTTCAAATACCTTGATTCTTCCGAAGCCAATCGGTGAAAGAACTTTCGTAGAGAAATCCTTAACTTGCGCTCTCAATTTTTTCAAATCCATCAAATGAGCAAAGGCACACTGCGCAAAGGCGAACTACTCTACGAAGGCAAAGCTAAAAAAGTCTTTGCCACCGACCACCCCGATTTAATCATTCAAGAATTCAAGGACGATGCCACTGCATTCAACGCTCAAAAGAAAGGGCAAATTCACAATAAAGGTGTGATTAACAACGAACTTGCGTCGCATTTTTTTCAATACCTTGAAACCTTCGGAATCCAAACGCACTTCGTCGAGAAACTTTCGGAGCGAGAAATGGTGTGCAAACGGTTGGACATTATCAAAATTGAAGTTGTCATGCGCAACATCGCCGCGGGCACATTGGTCAAACGCTATGGCTTTGAAGAAGGCGTTGAACTGCCCATGCCAATTACCGAACTCTATCTCAAAAACGATGCGCTCGGCGACCCGCTCATCAACGACGACCATGCCGTTGTGCTTAACCTCGCTAAGCCCGAAGAAATTACCTTTCTCAAACAAACGGCATGGAAAATCAATGCCATTTTGCGCGAATACTTTTTAAGCAAAGGCTTGAAGCTCGTCGACTTTAAGTTGGAATTTGGACGGCACAACGGACTTATTCTGCTTGGCGATGAAATTAGCCCCGACACATGTCGACTGTGGGACAAAGAGACTAACAAGAAACTCGACAAAGACCGATTTCGCTTCGATTTGGGAGAGGTAGAAGACGCTTATTGTGAAGTGCGGAATCGCATATTAGCATAACTCATTCACATGCTCGAAGAACTCATCGAATACGCAAAAACACTTGACAGCACGGCAATTTATGCGTTTCTGTTCGTCATTGCTTATCTCGAGAATGTGATTCCGCCGATTCCGGGCGATTTGCCTGTGGCTTTTGTCGGCTCGCTCATTGCGTTCAACGACATTACGTTTTTCGGATGTGTGCTTTCGGCGTCTGTGGGGTCGGTGTTAGGATTTTTCACGATGTATGGCGTTGGGCACTTTATCGGATTTCGGCTCTATCGAGACGATGGTGGCACGGTGCGGCACAAGTGGGTAGAACTGACAAAAAAAATCTTTCCGCCTGAACAAATTAACGCCTTCAAAGAGCAGTTTGCGCGTTATGGCTATTGGTTGATTACCGCGAATCGCTTTTTAGCAGGCTCGCGAGCGATTATTTCTATTGCGGCGGGAATGTCGCACCTGAACATGTTCGCCGTTCACTTGTGTGCACTTGTGAGCGCGATTTTGTGGAACATCTTGCTCGTTTATGGCGGCTATTTGCTCGGCTCAAATTGGGAAAAATTAGGGGAGTATCTTTCGGCTTACGGAACAGTTGTAACGGTCATTATTCTGCTTCTTGTTGCGGTTTATATTGTGCGTGTGATTCGAAAACGGCGACAACCGTCATCAAACTTGTAACTTCACGTGTTGGACTTTCTTTATCTCGCGCTTGGCGCATATTTCCTCGGGTCAATTCCGTTTGCATTTCTTTTGGTGAAAGCGTTTGCAGGCAAAGACATTCGGCATGAAGGTTCGGGCAATGTAGGCGCGATGAACTCGTTTGGAGTAACCGGTTCAAAGATGCTCGGAATCGTTGTGATGTTGCTCGACGCCCTCAAAGGCATAACGGCTGTGCTTTTGGCGGTTGAGTATTTTGGCGATGAAGATGCTATCAAACAAACAGCAACAATTTTTGCGGTGCTTGGGCATTGCTATCCTGTTTGGCTAAAATTTCACGGCGGCAGAGGCTTAGCGACGGCGGCAGGGGCGTGCTTGCTCTTTGTGCCGTCGCTTGTTGTGGCATGGGGCATTGTTTGGGTGCTCGCATGGTTTTATTCCAAAAAAATCCACTTCTGCAACATCTCCGCCACATTTTGTGTGATGCTCATCGAGCCGATTTTCTTGCCCGTCAATTACTATCTTTTTCTCGTCTTGCTCGCGGGCTTGATTCTCCTCCGACACCGCGACGTGATGAAAGAAGCCTTCAAAGGCGGATAAACACAAAACCATAACTTTAACCATGACCGAAACCGAAACTTATACGCCCCCCATCTTGGAAACCATTGAAGACCTCACCGAAATGGCGCGACAAATCCGACGCGACATCATTCGTATGCTCACGATGGCGCAATCGGGGCACACCGGCGGCTCGCTTGGCATGGCGGATATTTTCACCGCACTCTATTTCAAAATTCTCAAACACAATCCGCAAACCTTTTGGGACGACCTCGACCAAGATTTTCTCTTTCTTTCCAACGGACATATTTCGCCGGTTTGGTATGCCACGCTGGCTCGTGCAGGATATTTTCCGCTTGCTGAACTATCGACCTTCCGCAAAATCAATTCGCGCCTGCAAGGACACCCTGCCACCGATACACACTTGCCCGGAATCCGCATTGCGTCGGGCTCGTTGGGGCAAGGGCTTTCGGCGGCGGTCGGTGCCGCACTCGGATTTCGCTTGAACAAAAGTTCGAACTTCGTCTACTGCCTCATGGGCGATGGCGAGTGTCAAGAAGGGCAAATCTGGGAAGCGGCAATGGCAGCGGCGCATCACAAGGTCGATAACCTTATCGGCATCGTTGATTTCAACAATCAACAAATCGATGGGGAAGTGCGAAAAGTCATGAGCGTTGAACCCTTCGCCGATAAATGGAAAGCCTTTGGCTGGATTGTGTTGGAGTGCAACGGTAATAACATTGAGGATTTTTTGAACACAGTTCGCCTTGCGCAGTCGCTCACGCGCAAAGGAAAACCCGTCGTGATTTTAGCCAAAACCCTGATGGGCAAAGGCGTTTCCTTCTTTGAAGGCACAATGCCCGACGGCACGAATTGGCACGGAAAGCCGCCGTCCAAAGAGCACGAAGCCAAAGCCTTGAACGAACTTCCGCCAACTCGATTCGGCGACTTTTAATGCAGTTCGAACTTCAAGCCACTGACACACGCACATGCGCGCGCGCCGGAAAACTCACGCTTGCGCATGGCGAAGTCTTGACGCCAGTGTTTATGCCTGTTGGCACGCGCGCTTCCGTTAAAGCCATTGAGCAACGCGAACTCTACGAAATGGACGCGCAAATCATTCTTGCCAACACCTATCATCTTTACCTGCGCCCAAATACCGAAACGCTCTACAAAGCAGGTGGTTTGCACAAGTTCATGAGTTGGTCGCGTCCAATTCTCACCGATAGTGGTGGCTATCAAGTCTTTTCGCTGTCTGAACTGCGTCAAATCAGCGAAGAGGGCGTTGTGTTCAAATCGCATATCGACGGCTCAAAGCATTTCTTTACGCCCGAAAATGTGATTGAAACCCAACGCTTCATCGGAAGCGATGTGATGATGGTGCTTGACGAATGTCCGCCGCACGATGCCGAATTGGATTACCTTAAAAAATCAAACGACCTGACAATTCGTTGGGCAGAACGGGCAAGAGTTCATCTCGCGAAAACAAAACCGCTTTACGGCTATGAGCAAACACTTTTCGCCATTACACAAGGCGGCACAAATGAAGCCCTGCGCATTGAGTCGACGAAGCGATTGGTCGAGATGGATTTTGAAGGCTACGCGATTGGCGGACTTGCCGTCGGAGAGCCTGCCGAAGCAATGTATCGAATGCTCGAAGTCTCCCACCCCTATTTGCCGCAACACAAGCCACGCTACTTGATGGGCGTTGGCACACCTGAAAACATCTTGAACGCGATTGAACGCGGCATCGATATGTTCGATTGCGTGATGCCAACGCGCGAAGGACGAAACGGGCGCGTCTATACACGAACAGGAACGCTCAACCTTCGCTCCGCACGATATACGCATGACTTCCGCTCGATTGATGAAGGCTTTGAGAATTATGTTTGTCAAAATTTCTCCCGCGCCTACATTCGGCATCTGCTCAACGTCGACGAAATTTTAGGACTGCAACTCTGCTCGCTTCAAAACATCTCGTTTTTTCTTTGGCTGACGAAAACCGCAAGAGAGAAAATTTTAAGCGGCACTTTCAAAGAGTGGAAAGAAGAATTTTTGGCAGGATTCAAATCCGATAAGCAAGCATAAAAGGGAACACGAATTAAACGGATTGAACCGATGCCCACAGATGTCATTCAAATAATCCGCGCAACTCCGTCCAATCCGTTGGCTCGATGTTCTGTCAAATGTTTGCCAACAGTTTTTGCAAAACCGCCATGCGCACGGCAACGCCGCTCGTTACTTGTTCCAAAATCAAACTTTGAGAGGCACGGTTGTGAAGTTGGCTATCGGCAATGGTGCTGGAAATTTCCACTTCGCGATTCATTGGACCGGGGTGCAAAACGAAGAGGGTTTTATCGCGTTTGGCAAGCACTTCTTCGGTGAGTGAAAAAAAACGGGTGTATTCGCGCAAAGAGGGAATGAAGCCGGCGGTTTCGCGCTCAAGTTGAAGTCGCAAAACGATAGCGGCGTCGCAGGAGAGAACGGCTTTCTCGAGGCTGGTGTAAAGTGTTACGCCGAAATCGTCAATGTTGGCGGGCAAGAGCGTAGGCGGTGCGCAAAGTGAAACGCTTGCGCCCATCGTTTGCAATCCGAAGATGTTAGAGCGTGCGACGCGGCTGTGCAGAATGTCGCCCATAATCAAAATGCGCAGTCCTGAAAGTTTTCCGAATGTGTTTCGAAGCGTGAGCATATCGAGCAGGGCTTGGGTAGGGTGTTCGTGTGCACCGTCGCCTGCATTGATGACAGGCAGTTTCGTGTGTTTGGCAACAAGGTGCGCCGCACCTGAATCGGAGTGGCGAATGACAAAGGCGTCAAGGTTCATCGCTTCAAGGTTAGCAATCGTGTCCAAAAGCGTTTCGCCTTTTTGCATGCTCGAAGTCGAAGAAGTGAAATTCACCGTGCCTGCGCCTAAGCGACGTGCGGCAAGGTCGAACGATGTTCGAGTGCGAGTGGAATTTTCAAAGAAGCAAAGCGCAATCGTTTTGCCTGAAAGCGTCTTGAACGTTTGTGAAGGCGATTGTTGGAGGGCAGGAAGAAACCGATTCGCATCGTCCAATATCGCCGTGATGGTGTCGGCGGAAACGCCGTAAAGTCCAAGCAAGTGGCGCATCCGTTACTCCGTTTTAGATTGATGTTTCATAATGGCTTTTGCGATTTCAACGTCTTCGGGCGTCGTGAGTTTAACATTATGGTAGCCTGTTTCGACGATTTTAATTTTTTGTTCGGGAAAATAACGCTCGACAAGTGCGGCGTCGTCGGTAGCATAAAACGAATCGGCTTTGGCTTTGGTATGCGCCTCGATAATGAGGTCGGCGCGGAAACCTTGCGGGGTTTGGACTTGGCGCAATCGGTTTCGGTCAAGAGTTTCGCCGAAAAATTCACCTGAATCATCGATGGATTTAATCGTGTCTTTGGGTTTTGTGGCGGGCACAGCGGCACCGAAGTGCAGGGCGTCTTTGGCAATGCGTTCAATTTCAGGGGGTTGAATAAGGGGGCGTGCGCCGTCGTGAATTAAAATCACCGTCTCGCGTTGAGCTTCGGGGTGAAGGGCTTGATAGACTGCCGCGAAAACTTCAATGCAGTTGAAAATGGAGTCCTGACGCTCTTTGCCGCTTTGCAAGAAGTGATGCACCTTTTTGAACCGAGCACGATTGACCAATCGCACAAGGTCGTAAAGGTAAGTTGGTGGGGTTGCAACGGCAATCGATGAAACAAACGGACAACTCTCGAAGGCTTTGATGGTATGATGCAAAACAGGGTAGCGTCCGAGTTTGAGATACTGTTTGCTTTCGCCTTCTTTCAAATGCATGCGTGTTCCCATTCCGCCTGCGGCGATAACGACGAGTGCGTTCATAACCTTAAAGAAATTTCCCTTAAAGAATTTTTCGGAAAGTGCTTCTCAAAACGCCTTTGGCGGCGAATTTCTCTTTGAACTCAATCAACGAATAAGCGGGCGTCATTTGATTTTCGTGCTGAACATTTTGTGAAACACCAATGTCCACATATCGGCAACCAAGTTGAATCGACCAATCTACGACGTGCTTCATCACGAAGTGAATCGGGTGTAATTTCTCGAACTCGTAATTGAGCATGTTGTAAAAACAAAGCGAAACATGTCGATTACAAAGAAACATCACCGAGCCGCCGATGGCTTTGCCTTTGTATCGCACAAGAAATAGATGAATAGCGTCAGGAAGAAGTTCCTTTAGGCGATGGAGTTCGTCGAGTGAGTGTGTGGGTTTGGCGTTGTGTCGGGCTTTGTTTTCGAGCAGAATCGGATAAAACTCGTCAAAGCCTTCTTTGCCTTCGCAGTGCTGAACAGAAAGGTTGTGATTGCGCTCGCATTGGTGGATGTAACGACGAACGGTGGCGGAAAATTGAGAGGAGAAATTTTCGCGCGGTTCGAGATGAATTGCGTGTGAAATGTAGTGTCGGTCGAAATCGAAGCCTTTGAAGGCAAGCGCGTAGTCGATGTCTTGACAGAGCCTAGTTTGATAAATCGGCGGCGCGTGCGTGAGCAAAATTTTCTTGAAGCCTTGTTTTTGAGCGTAGTTCAGAAGCGCATCAACAAGGTGCTCGTTCAGAACATATTTGATGTTCCAAGGCAAAACGAATCCGCCGTAGCTTGCGCCTATCGGCGATTCAAGGCAGGTGCGGTTTTCGGTCAAGGCGGCGGGCAAAAGCGCAAGCAGGCGATTGCCACTGTAAAAAAGCAAGTGATGAAATTCAAATCGTCCGCTGGGGTGATATGAGAAAAAACGTTGAAGATGAAAAATCGTGCCGTTGTTAGACTTGTGAACGAAGTTATCCCATTCATCACGGTTCGACGGCGCATAGGGACGCACTTCAATCATTGAAAAAGAGAAAAAATTAAAACGTCTCGAAGCAACGGGTTGGCATTACCCTTTGTTTTTAAGTTTGCTAATTTCATCACGAATTCGCGCCGCTCGTTCATAATCTTCTTTTGAAATTGCCTCGCTGAGTTTTGCATTAAGTTCCTCAAGTTTTGACATTGGAGAACTTGAACGCACTTGGGGGTCTTGCTTGCGTTCTGCACTAACGAATCCGACTTGTTCGCTTTGCTTTTCATCGACAATTCCGGCTTCGTTCATCACATCGTCAGAGACGAAAATCGGCGCATCGCATCGAACGGCAATGGCAATTGCGTCGCTCGGGCGCGCGTCAATTTCTTGAACGACACCTGACATTTCGCAAACCACTTTTGCATAGAACGTTTCGTTCTTTAATTCATCAATGATGACTTCTGTAACCGTAATATTAAACGTCTCTGCAATGTTCCGAACGAGGTCGTGCGTGAACGGACGCGGAGCTTTGATATTTTCAAGCTTCAAAGCAATTGCTTGCGCTTCGAAACTGCCAATGATAATCGGCAACTTGCGCTTGCCGCCAATTTCATGCAAAATGAGTGCATATGCGCCGTTGTTTTGCGGACTGGTCGAGAGACCGAGAATATCGACTTGAATTTTTTTCATATCAAAAAATCGAGAGGAATTCCATGAA
This sequence comes from Chloroherpetonaceae bacterium, assembly GCA_046292465.1. GTDB lineage: Bacteria > Bacteroidota > Chlorobiia > Chlorobiales > Thermochlorobacteraceae > JANWWM01. The sequence goes on along the minus strand of JBKBRB010000005.1, from coordinate 87,127 downwards.
TAATTTTCAACATGCAACTGTTCGCACACTGTGAACTTGAATTGAAGATAAAGCAAATGCAACAAAAACAAAACAGTTCTGACACACTGAGCAGATTAGCCCGCCAAAGCCGCGTCACAGGGAAAACAGTTCGCGAAAAATACCGACAATGCTTTATTTTGTCAATCACATAACGAACAGTAAGGTTCAACAATTCAACAAAGAGCAGCATGAAAAATTTCGCAAAGGGCGCTTGGGTATTGCTGTGTTTGAGCGGTGCGCTAACAGTAGGCTGTTCGTCTACGAAAGAGACGCTGCGACCTGTTTCAGAAAAAAGAAAAATGGATTCCCTGCGTGTGCTCGATTCGCTTGCTTGCATGGCAGAACGCGATTCAATCGAAGCCATCAGGCTCAAAGAAGCCGAACTGCGCGAAGCGGCTCGCAAACGCAAAGGCAAAATCGCCGAAGCCAGCAGACTTTATGACTTGGCGTTAAGCCAAATCAACACGGCGCGCGACTCTGCACGAATCTCTCTCACACAAGTCTTCGAACTCATCAACGAACTTGCCGAAAGCGACAAGTGCGAAACCGATTCAACCCTGTGCGGATTAGCCTTTTACGCGCTTCAAACCTATCATCGATACATTCAGCCGCTCTGCGAACTAGACAGCGACAACCCTGCACTCGCCATTCACGAGCGCCTGTTCGGAAAAGTCGATGAAATCACGGTCGATGAAAGCAAGTTTTTAGGATTCATTATGCCGAAAACGACCATTCCGATGGAGCTCAACGATGAAGTCAAAAAGTTCATCACTTATTTCAGCACGCGGCATAAGGAGCATTTTCAACGCTATTTGAAACGGGCGGAAATTTACTTTCCGATGCTCGAGCGCATCATTGCCGAAGAAGGAATGCCGCCTGAAATCATCAACCTTGCCATTATTGAAAGTGGTGTCAATCCGCACGCGCACAGCCGCGCCAACGCACTCGGCATGTGGCAGTTTATTAAACCGACAGGAAAATTATATGACCTCGAGGGCAATCAATGGTTTGATGAACGGCGCAATCTTGAAAAATCAACCCGCGCCTCGATGCGCTTTCTCAAAAGCCTCTATGAAACATATGGCGATTGGTATTTAGCGCTTTCCGCCTACAATGCTGGCGGTGGAAAGGTTAATCGCGCAATCAAACAAGCCAAGTCCAAAGATTTTTGGAAAGTGCGCAAATACTTCCGACGCGAAACAAAAGAATACGCTCCACGCTTTGTTGCCGCAACGATTATCGCCATGAACCCTGAACGATTCGGCTTCGAGCCGATACGCTACAAAGAGCCAATTCCAATTGTCAAATTTCCAGTGCCACAAGGCATTCCACTTTCAACGATTGCATACTATTCGCGAATTTCGCTTGACACGCTGGTGCTTCTCAATCCTGAACTCGTCAAAGGCATGACGCCACCGGCTTACGACAACTATCCGCTCGTTGTGCCACTGAACAGACTGAACGATATTGAAATCGCCATGACGCACCTGCCGCCTTCCGAGCGCAAACACTTCATTGTGCACAAAGCGCGTGGCGGCGAGTCGGTAAAAGCCTTAGCGAAAAAACACCATGTCGACGCCAACGAACTTTACGCGTTCAACGGGCTGAAAAGCTGGACGCTCCAAAAAGGTGCAGTGCTGATGATTCCTGTGAATGCAGAAGTAGCAAAACAATACACATTTTCAAGAGCTGATTTGAGTGACGAAAGCGCAAGTGCAATGCGCTACGGACGCCAATACAAGCGCACCAAGACCTACAAAAGGTCAATGGCGTCTGCCTCGAGAGAAAAGCGCAAGTAATCGCCAACACGCATTTGTAACGAAAAAATGCGTGTGTATATTCTTTTGTAACACAAAATTTCAAGTAACCTTTTCCAATGTCGTTTTTCTATGGCAAGCGTCGTTCTAAACAACGTCGAAAAAGTCTATGAAGGCGGAGTGAAAACCGTCCATAACTTCAATCTGGAAGTCAAAGATAAAGAGTTCGTAGTGCTGGTCGGTCCGTCGGGGTGCGGCAAGTCTACAACGCTGAGAATGATTGCAGGATTAGAAGAAATTACATCAGGCGATTTGCTGATTGATGGCGCGAAAATGAACGACGTTCCGCCCAAAGACCGCGACATTGCGATGGTGTTTCAAAACTATGCACTCTACCCACACATGTCGGTGTTTGAGAACATGGCGTTTGGATTGGAACTACGCAAGTATCCCAAAGATGAAATCAAACGCCGCGTCGATGAAGCCGCACGAATCCTTGGATTAACCCAATATCTCGACCGAAAACCCAAAGCCCTTTCAGGTGGACAGCGTCAGCGCGTCGCGCTCGGCAGAGCCATCGTCCGCAAGCCGAAAGTGTTCCTCTTCGATGAGCCGCTCTCCAACCTTGACGCCAAAATGCGCGTTCATACACGCACCGAAATTTCTCGCCTTCACAAAATGCTCGGCTCGACGATGATTTATGTAACGCACGACCAAGTCGAAGCCATGACTATGGCAGATAGAATCGTCGTGATGAAAGACGGATACATTCAGCAAATCGATACGCCGCTCAATCTCTATAATTACCCCGCTAACCGATTCGTCGCAGGCTTTATCGGAAGCCCTGCTATGAACTTCGTCGACGGTGTGCTCTACAAAAATGGAACGCTAACGTTCAGAGATAAATCAGGAAAGCTAGAGTTTCAGTTGCCTGAACACTTGGCGAAGAAATTAGAAATGCACGCAGGCAAAGAAGTAACGCTCGGCATTCGTCCCGAAGACATCTACGACGCTTCTCAAAAGCGCGTCGCAACAGGCGTAAAAGGGAAATTGAATTTAGAAGTCGTTGAGCCAATGGGCAACGAAATTTTTCTTTACCTTAGCCTGCCGAGCGCAGCCGATAATGGACAGTTCGTCGCCCGCATCGACGCGCGACAAGTGCCCGAGGTCGGAACAGAATTTGAATTTGAATTGAACACCGAAAAAGTTCACTTCTTCGATAAACAAACCGAAAAAGCACTCACCTGAAACTTGCACGCAAGAGGTTTATGTTCTTTTCTTCATCGTTTGAAAGGCAAACAGGTTTTCACATGAAACGTGTTTGCCTTTTTAATTATGCGCGTTGAAACCGTGCCTGTGCATACACTTGTATGTGAATCTAAAAATGCTTTTTTTCCGAAGGGCTTATGAACAGACGCCTCTTTCAGCAATGACGTCAATCAAAAATTTTTCTCAACTCTCGACCATCGGGTTTTCTCTGCCGCCGGTGCAAGATTTAGCAGAAGGCAAAACGCTGGTGATTATCCCTACCTACAACGAGGCGGAAAACATTCGTCTGGTTCTGGAAATCATTTTCAGTTTGGAACTCCCTGATGTCGATGTATTGGTCGTTGATGATAACTCGCCCGATGGCACTGCCGACGTGGTCAAAGAAATTGCCGCTCAAAACCCGCACGTGCATCTCATCGAGCGCGAAGGCAAACTCGGACTTGGAACGGCTTACGTGCGCGGATTCAAGTTTGCCCTCGAACATGGCTACGACTTCGTGATGGAAATGGACGCCGACCTTTCACACGACCCGCGCGTGATTCCGCTCTTTCTTTCTGCCATCAAAGAAGCCGATTTAGTGATTGGCTCGCGCTATGTTGGCTCTGTCGCTAATGTCGTCAACTGGCCGCTCTCGCGCTTGTTTCTCTCCGTCGGCGCAAGCCTCTACACGCGCATCATTACCGGCATGCCGATTCAAGACCCAACAGGCGGATTCAAACTCTTCCGCCGCGAAGTGCTCGAGACCTTAGACTTGGATAACATCCGAAGCGGCGGCTACTCATTTCAAATTGAAATGAACTTCAAAACTTGGCATCGCGGATTTCGCATCAAAGAAATTCCGATTGTGTTTATCGATAGAACCGTCGGCAAATCCAAAATGTCGAAGAAAATCATTTGGGAAGCCATTTGGATGGTCTGGTTGCTCAAATTGCGCAGTCTGTTCGGGAAGTTATGAGCGCGTGGCTCAATCGGCTCAACATGCCTCTACTCACAAGGCTTTGCGCAATTTCACTGCTTGCACGATGGAGTTTCCTATGGCTCGCACAGCCTCACATTCACGCCGTTGAAGATTTCAACATTGCTCAGCACCTTGCGCACGGCGATGGCTTCGCTTACGGCGGATTCGAGAACGATTGGCACTTGACAGCACTCAAAGCCCCCGCTTATCCCTTGTTTCTTGCCGTGTTTGTGGTGCTCTTTGGCGAAAGCGCAAAACTCGCTGTGGCACTTGTTCAGCACGCACTGTTTGCATTCCTGCCGATTTTTTTCTTGCGCATTAGCAAAGCGTTGGAAATAGAAACATTGGGAAAACTCGCCGCGCTCTTGTTTCTCGTTCATCCGTCCTACCTTTACTATCCAACCGTGATTGAAGCCACAAATCTTTTCGTGCCGCTCGCGCTCCTTTGGCTTGAAGGGCTGATTGGCGTCGTTAAATCTGCTGTTGGCGTTCGTGCTTGTGCGTGGTTTGGATTGCTTTCAGGAACGCTCGTGCTCACACAGCCGATTGCTCTCGTGCCGATTGCCTTCTGCCTTGCGCTGATGCTTCGCTCGCGCATAAAATCGCTCACGCTTGTTTTCGCGCTGATGCTCTTGCCGATTTCAATTTGGACCGCACGCAACTGGCTTGTGTTTGAAAAAATCATTCCAACGAAATCGCCGTTTTATATGAACCTTTACGTTGGCTTGCTTCCTGAATACAACGGACTTCATCAATTCGAGTTTATTGATTCTGAAAAAATCCAACAATTAAACTCACTTCAACAAAAACTTGGCGATGTGGCAATGGAAGCGCACTACAAAAGTGCCTTTCTCGAAGCCGTTCAAGCCAAGCCGATGCTTTACGCGCAAAAAACAATTTGGCAAGCCGTGCTTTATTGGCTATTTCCGCCACGATATTTCGAGCAAGTGTCGCTTCAATTTTTGCTGGTGCGCGTTTTGCCCGTTGTTGTGCTGAATGTGTTGTTCATTTGGGGAATGATAAGGCTGTGGAAACTTAATCGGCGTTTTGCTATCGCGCTCACTTTGACGCTGTGCTATTTTACCGCCGTCTACGCGCTGACACATAGCGCAAACATTCGCTTCAAACTCGATATCGAGTGGCTTGAACTTTACGCTTGCGCCGCTGGGCTTCAACCGAGAAACCAACCGATTCCATGACGCTTTCCATCGTCATTGTCAGTTACAACGTCAAGGAGTTTTTAGAGCAGTGCCTTTACTCCGTGCTAAAAGCGATGCAGAACATCGACGGTGAAATTTTCGTCGTCGATAACAACTCTGTCGACGGCACACAATCGATGCTCAAAGCGAAGTTCAACGCGCCAAACATTCACTTGATTTTGAACAAAGAAAACGTTGGTTTCGGCAAAGCCAACAATCAAGCCCTTCGTTTGTGCAAAGGCGAGTTTGTGCTTGTGCTCAATCCCGATACGCTCCTGCAAGAAGACACCTTAGAAAAGATGATTGCCTTTATGAAAACCGATGAAAAAATTGGCGCGGCAGGGTGCAAACTGCTCAATGCAGATGGCACATTTCAACTTTCTTGCCGAAGAGGTTTCCCAAGTCCCGAAGTGTCGTTCTACAAAATCGTTGGGCTTTCGCGGCTCTTTCCAAAGAGCAAACGCTTTGCGCGATATAATCTCACCTACCTTTCAACCGAAGAGACTTACGAAGTCGATGCCTTGATGGGCGCGTTTATGTTTTTGCGCCGCGAAGTTTTGGAAACGGTCGGACTTTTTGACGAGGCGTTTTTTATGTATGGCGAAGATTTAGACTGGTGCTACCGCATTAAGCAAGCAGGCTGGAAAATTTACTACTACCCCGGCACGCAAATCATTCACTACAAAGGCGAGAGCGCGAAGAAAATGAGTTTCAATTATGTGGTGCAGTTTTATGAAGCGATGCTCATTTTTGTGCGGAAGTATTACGCCTCGTCGAAGTGGTTCGAGGCGATTTTAGTTACGGGCATTTATGCGCGCGCGTCGCTGGCGTTTTTGCGGCGGCTCTTGGCGCACGTGTATGTTCCGATGATTGATGCGCTGTGCGTGGTGGTTTCGTGCTTGGTCGGCTTCAAGTGGAAGTTCGATGAGTATCCCGAAACGTTTTTGGAGTTTGCCTTGCCGGTGTATGTGGTGGTTCAACTCTTGGCGTTTGTGTCGTTTGGACAATATCGCGAAGGCTATACCTATTCGCTCAAAAAACTCTTTCCTGCATTGATAACAGGCTTTGCAATTTCTTCGACGTTCAACTTTTTTTTCAAGGCGGTTGCTTTTTCACGCGCAGGACTTGGGTTTTCTTACTTGATGCTCTTTGCGCTGGTGTTTGGGTGGCGACTTTTGGCAAGGGTGATGATTCAACGCAGTTTCAGTGGCGCGTTTGAACCTGAAAAGCGCGTGGCGATTGTCGGCACGGAAGAGGTCGCCAAACAAGTGGCGGAAAAACTTTTGAACGAAGTCGGCAAGAACTATAGCGTCGTCGGATTTATCGCCACAGATGAATCCCGTTCAGAAACCTTGCCCGCAGGAAGTGTGCTCGGAAGCCTTGAAAACATTGACGAAATTACGCGCATCAATCGGATTAGCGAACTGATTTTCGTTTCGCCTGCTTTGACGAACACACAAGTTTTGAGCGCGATTACGCGGTGCAACGGTCGTGCGATGGATTTCAAAATCGTGCCGCAAGGCATGGACGTGATGATTGGCAAAGGTGCGATTGATGAATTGGCTTCGAGCGTGCCGCTTGCCGATGTAGAGTTCAACCTTTCGCACAAGTCGCGCCAACTTGGCAAACGCCTTTTCGACCTTGCTCTCGTGCCAATAATGCTTTTGCTTTCGCCTGTGATATTTCTTGTTGGACATAAGCACATTTTCAAATCGCTTTGGCAAGTTATTACGAACCAAAAAACTTGGATTGGCGCGGCGGAATCGTTCAATGGCTATTCAAAGGGGGGCGTGTTTGTCGGAAAACTTGGCGTGTGGAGTTTGTGGTCGCTTCAAAAAAACAAGCTTCTCGACAAGGAATCGCTCGATGTGTTTTATGCAAAAAACTCGACGCTCGGTTTAGATGTTGAATTGCTCGTGAAAGCCTTGCTCCGTTGAGCCAGATTGATTGTATCTTCAAGAAAATTAAACACCAATGGCACGATACAGACGCACGTCAGAAGAAGACCTTCCGCCAGCGAAACTCTCCAAAGAATCTCTTAGACAAGTCGCTGAACTCTTTCGCTACCTTTCGCCCTACAAGGCAAAGTTTGTGCTTGCGCTTGTGGCACTGTTGTGTTCAAGCCTGTTGGGGTTGGTGTTTCCTTATCTCACAGGCAAGTTGGTCGACGGCGCATTGGCAGGAAAGGGCGAAGGGCTTTTCGGCAACATTGATATGATTGCACTGATTTTAATTCTTGCGCTGGCACTTCAATCGGTGTTTTCGTTTGTGCAATCGATTTGGTTTGTAGAAGTCGGTGAGCGAAGCCTTGCGGACTTGCGAAAAGACACTTACCAAACGATGATTTCCTTGCCGATGTCGTTTTTCGCGAATCGTCGTGTTGGCGAACTGACCAGCCGAATCGCTGCCGACCTGTCGCAAATTCAAGATGTGCTCACGGCAACGCTTGCGCAACTCTTGCGCCAAACAGCGATTCTCATCGGTGGCATTATTTTGATTTTTATCACCTCGCCGCAACTCTCGCTCGTGATGCTGTCCTCGTTCCCAATTCTCATTGCGATTGCTGTGTTCTTTGGCAGAAAAATTCGCAAGTTCTCGCGCCAAGCGCAAGATAAACTCGCCGACACCAACACGATTGTTGAAGAAACCTTACAAGGCATTACGAACGTCAAAGCCTTTGCCAACGAAGGCTACGAGGTGAATCGATATCGAACCAGCATTGACTTTTTCTTGCAAACGGTTTTGAAGGGCGCGAAGTATCGGGGGGCGTTTATCTCGTTTATCATTTTCGGACTTTTCGGCGCGATTGTCTTGGTGCTGTGGGTTGGTGCGAAAATCGTTCAAGCAGGCGAACTCACGGTCGGCGAACTCACCTCGTTTATTCTTTACACCACCTTTGTCGGCGCGGCGATGGGCAGTTTCGCCGAACTTTACAGCCAAGTGCAAAAAGCCTTAGGTGCGACCGAGCGCGTCCGAGAAATTCTGCGCGAAAAGCCTGAACCGATTGAACTCAACGCGAAATCGTCGATGCGTGTGCGTGGCGATGTGAAGTTTGAAAATGTCGTGTTCAGTTATCCCGCGCGCAAGGAAATTACAGTCTTGAAAAATATCTCCTTTGAGGTCAAGGCGGGCGAGCGCGTGGCATTTGTCGGAAAAAGCGGCGCAGGGAAATCAACCCTTGTTTCGCTTCTCTTGCAATTCTACAAGCCCGATAGCGGCAGAATTTTAATCGACGGCAAAGATTCGCGCGAGTATGCGCTCTCCGAACTGCGAAGCCAAATGGCTATCGTGCCGCAAGATGTGATGCTCTTCGGCGGAACTATTTTTGAAAACATTGCCTATGGCAACCCAAGTGCCAGCGAAGCCGAAATCATCGAAGCGGCGAAAAAAGCGCATGCCCATGAGTTCATCACCAGTTTTCCCGAAGGCTACAAAACTATCGTTGGTGAGCGCGGCATTAAACTTTCAGGCGGACAGCGTCAGCGCGTTGCCATTGCGCGTGCTATCCTAAAAAATCCTGCGATTCTCATTTTAGACGAAGCCACCAGTTCGCTCGACTCCGAATCCGAAAAACTCGTTCAAGACGCGCTCGAAACCTTAATGCAAGGGCGAACATCGTTCATCATTGCACATCGCCTCTCGACGGTGCGCACGGCAGATAAAATCATCGTGGTTCAAAATGGCGAAGTCGTCGAAGTCGGCACGCACGGCGAACTCATCGAGCGCGAGAATGGCGTTTATCGAATGTTCTCAGAGTTGCAGTTCGATTTGAATTGATACGATTTATAGCGACATCAAAAACGCCTTCAACGCGGAAAAATCGTTCGGCAACAAAATCGATTGCTTCGGCTTTTTCAATGCGTGCGCCAAGCGTTCAGGAAGGGCAGGGGCTTTTAAGCCTGCTTGTGTAATCGCATCGAGAAACTTTGCAGGGTGTGCGGTGGCTAAAACGATGCCGACATTATCGTAACCGACAACTCTTCGATATTGCTCCAATCCCAGATAACCAATAGCCGTGTGCGGCTCTGCAATGTATTCGTAGCGGCGATAAATTTCGCGCATGCCTTCCAATGTTTGATTGTCCGTAAAACTTGCGCCGAAAATATCTTCACGCATTTTTTCAACTGAGCCATAAAGTTCGAGCATGCGCGCAAAGTTGCTGGGATTGCCAACGTCCATCGCATTTGAAAGCGTTTGAATGGACGGCTTCGGCTCGAATTTTCCGCTGGCTAAAAACGTTGGCACAATGTCGTTGCAATTTGTGGCGGCAATAAATTTTGAAACAGGCAAGCCCATGCGCTTTGCGAAAAGTCCTGCCGTAAGGTTGCCAAAGTTGCCGCTCGGCACAGAAAAGATAAGTGGCTTTGAAAGCACGCTGTGATGCAACTGCGAATATGCGCGAAGGTAATAAAACATCTGCGGAATGAGCCGCGCAATGTTGATGGAATTGGCGGAAGAAAGTTGAAACCGCTCGCGTAAATCGCTATCGAGAAAGGCTTGCTTCACAAAGCGTTGGCAATCGTCAAAAGTGCCTTGCACTTCAAGCGCAATTACATTGCCGCCAATCGTGGTGAGTTGTTGCTCTTGAATGGTGCTGACTTTCCCACTTGGATAAAGCAAACACACTTTGAAACCGTCCATTCCCCAAAAGCCGTGTGCGACGGCACTGCCCGTATCGCCCGATGTGGCAACGAGAATCAAGGTTTCTTGTTTGGCATCGTGAAGATAGTGCTTCATCAATCGCGCTAAGAATCGTGCGCCAAAATCTTTGAACGCCAAGGTTTCGCCGTGAAAGAGCTCGAGCACATGCGTGGTCGCATCAAGGCGGACAAGGGGCGCGTCAAAGTTAATCGCTTCCTCGATAATCGTTTTCAAATCGCTGTTGAGCAATGCGCCTTGAAAGAGCGATTGCGCCGCTTGCAGAGCAATTTCTTGAAACGAGCGAATGCGCGAGAGCCGAAAAAAATCAGGTGGAAGTACGGGTATCTTGGTTGGAAAGAAAAGTCCGCCATCGCTTGCCAAGCCTTGCAAGACGGCGTCGCGCAGTGAAACGATGTTGTTGGGATTGTTCGTGCTGTAAAGACGCATGAGCAATTAAAAATGAAATGGTAAAACGACACATCTCAGCCGTTCAAGCAACGCTTAAAACTTTCGCGCCCGTTTGATTGACTTTGGAAATAAACACATCGCTTCCGATGCCTATGTTCTCCAAAACAAGCGTCATGGCTGTGGCGACAGCGTGCGCGGTTTCGGCACTATCGGAGAGCGCGAAGAGCGACGGACCAGAGCCTGAGATGCTACACCCCAACGCCCCAGCATTGAGCGCGGCATGTTTAAGGTCGTAAAATTTCGGAATTAAAATCGAGCGAATCGGCTCGACAATCACATCTTGAAGCGAGCGCGAAATTAAGCCGTAGTCCGACATTAAAATCCCTGCAACTAATCCTGCTGTGTTGCCCCATTGTGTGATGGCGTTGCTCAAACTGATTTGTTGCTTCAAGATGCCGCGCGCGTCTTTGGTTTGAATTTCTATATGCGGATGAACAACGGTAGCGTGAAGTTTTTCAGGCGTCGGAAGCGGCACAACATCGAGCGGCGTATAGGATCGAATCAACACGAAGCCACCCAAGAGTGAAGGTGCGGCGTTATCGGCATGAGCCGAGCCACAAGCAATGCGTTCGCCTTCTAAGGCAAACGGCAAGAGGTCGCGTTTGGAGAGCGGCTCGCCAAGCAAGGCGTTGACGGCAACAACCGCAACAACCGCACTGGCGGCACTTGAACCCAAACCTGAACCCAATGGCATTTTTTTATCGAGCAGAAGTTCAATGCCGCGCGTTTCGCCGATGTGATTAAGCAAGGCGTGAACGGCAACGCCCGCTGTGTTTTTGTGTGAATCGAGAGGCAGGCGTCCGCCGTCGCCTGTGATGCGCGAAATTCTGACGCCGGGTTGGTCGGAAAATTTTGCCGTAAGTTCGTCGCCCGGTGCGTCAAGCGCGAAGCCCAAGACATCAAATCCTGCGGCGACATTAGCGACCGTTGCTGGCGCAAAAGCCCTGACTTCCCTCATTCCGACTCTGTTTCTTGCGCCCGTTGAAGTTGTTCTAAAAGTTCTTTTTCACGCGCGTTGTATTCCGCTTCGGAAATTTCATCGAACTCAAACTTGAACTGCAACTCCATCAATTTTTCTTTGATGCGCTTCACATCGGTAGTTTCTTTTTGAACTTGCTCATCAATGGCTTTGGCAATGCCAATAACCATGTTCAGCGGCGCGAGCAAAATGTCGTCAAGAATAAACATCAGATAGTTTCGGGTTAGGCGGTTTCGGTTGCGTTATCAAGCGTGATGACTAAACGCAGAAAGTTATACGGCGGCAAGTTTCCGACATATTTGAGTTTGAACTTGCCTTCATAGTGTTCAGCAATTTCATTGACCTTCTTATCCATTTCAGATTCTTGTTCATCGGTAACCAGAAATGCCGCGTTGAGAAACATTCGGTCGGTAGTTGTGGGATTGACTTTCGTTTCTTCGGCAATCGGACGAAGCATGGCTAAAATTTCTTCGCGATAGCGTTCTTTTTCGGCGTTCAGTGCGGCTTCGACCATTTTTCCGATTTCAATCAAATCAGATTGTGAAGGATTGCCGCGTCGCGCAAGTTCTTCTTTGCGTTTTTGAATCGCCTCGTTTTTGGAGAGCAGTTCTTGAAAAATTGATTCAGGAAACATGCCTTTCAAGCCAAGTTCCTTTTTGCCTTCGAGGCGTTGGAGTTGCGCTTTGAAGAGGTCGTAACTTTTCTCGAGCAAGGCAACGACGCTTGATTCACTTTCAGCAATCATGGAAAACTGCATGGGCAAAATCGTGTAGTCTTTCATAATGGCTTCAATCGTGTGCTCGTGCGCCATGGCGTTTTCGCGCGAAATTTGATACGGAGCGATAGGAGAAGCACTTACAAATGCGCCGATGTCTCTGTGTTCAATCAAATACACTTCGTCGCCGCGTCCGCCGATGCCTGTATTTCCAAGCGATTTGGGGCGAGTGTCCGATTTCCAAGTTTCTACAATCGCATAAATGTATCGTCCTGAATAAGGTTGCATAGCGGTTGATTATGATTGAATGAAGGTTGAGAGGTCGATGTTCAAGCGTTGCGAAAACGACGAATCTGACGCACCGCTGTTTATTGAGTAACGAAACCATTTGTTGGCTTGGAAATTATAAACGAAGGCTTCTTCAATGCCGAACTTTGTTTCACGCACCAATCGGCTCACTTTCTCGCAGTCGTTTCGGAAGCCATAGTTCGTTGTAACCTCAATGATGACAGGAAACGTAAAAGCGTCGTTGTCAAGCAAGACGATGTCGGGACAAACACTTTGAGGGTTGCCCGTGTCTAAATCGGTTTCGGGTAGGGCGTCAAGGGTTGTCTGGCCGTTTCTCAGCATGAGGCGCAAGTGGAAAATCAAGTTCGCGATGACGCGCTGATGAGCAAGGCTTGCGTTATGTCCCACATCAACAAGTTCTTTAAGCATCATGATAAGGTTTGATTTGTTCAGGCGTAAGTTCGGAGATAGCGTCGGTGAAATTCGGCTTCAAAACGCCCTTATCGGTGATGATGGCAGAAATAAACTGGTGCGGCGTAACATCGAAGGCGAAGTTCAAAACAGGGAGCGATTCTTTGGCGACATTGCGTCCGTAAATGCGCGTCAGTTCAAGCGTCGAGCGGCGTTCAATCGGAATTTTTGAGCCATCGGAAATGCTGAAATCGATGGTTGAAATAGGGGCGGCGATGTAGAACTTGCGCTGATGAACGGCGGCAGAAACGGCATGCGAATACGTGCCGATTTTGTTTGCCGTGTCGCCATTCGTTGCAATTCTATCTGCGCCTGTGATAACAAAGTCAATGAGCGACTTTTGCATCAAAAACGCCGACGACGAATCGGAGATGACTTCAAAAGGGATTTGCTCTTTTTCTAATTCAAATGCGGTTAGGCGCAAGCCTTGCAGGAGCGGGCGTGTTTCGGCGGCATAAACTTTTTCAATCAATCCTGCCTCGTAAGCGCGTTTGATGACACCAAAGGCTGTGCCAATTCCGCCCGTTGCCAATGCGCCCGTGTTGCAGTGCGTCAAAACGGTGAGGCGTTGATACGCAAGCACGTGTGAAAACTCTTGTTTGAGAAGTTTAACGCCGTGCTGTGCAATCATCTCGCAGTGTTCAATTTCTTCGTTGTGAATGGCACGTGCTTCTTGTTCGAGTTTGGAAATGAGTTCGGAAATATCGCACGAGGCGAGGTTGCGTTCAACGACGTGCTTTAAGCGCGATGTTGCAAAAAATAAATTAACCGCCGTTGGGCGCGACGCCTCAATTTCGCCAATGGCTTTGGAAAGAAACGCCGAGAATTTTTTCTTCTTGCCTTTGAACTGACGCGCGGCTAAAACAACCGCATAGCCCGCCGCAATGCCAATGAGCGGAGCACCGCGAATAGCCAGCGTTTTAATTGCTTCAACTGCTCGTCTGTAATCGCGTGTTGCAACGACAACCTCTTTGAGCGGCAAAAAACGCTGGTCGAGATAGTGAAGCGTATCGTGTTCAAAGGAAATAGCAAACATGGTCAAGTTCTTAGTCTGTTCTCGTTAGGCTTACTTGTCATCGGTGCGACTGTTTTCCAGCACGGCGTTTTGCCCTTCTTGCAAGCCGCGCTCGTAGGCTTCGTTCTCGCGCTTCTCGCGCATAGCGCGTTTGTAGACTTGCGGGCTATACTTTGCTGTGCCTTGCGTAACAAATGCGCCGAACACACCATCGTTGTAATAAAGGTAGATATAATTCCCTGGAACAATCTCGTCGAATAGACCAGTTTGATCGACAAGTTTCTTGGCTTCTTCTTTGCTCAGTTTTTGAACATCGACAAGGTAATCCATCGCCACTTTGCGCGTGGCATCGCCCTTCTTAACGACATATGGCTTCGGCAGTTTTTCTTCAATAGATTTAATTTGTTGATTCAACTCTTCGATTTTCTTGTCGGAGTCTATAAGTTTTTGGAGCATGGTTTTCATGCCAATATCCGACTCCTTCTGAATGATTTCTGAAAGTTTCTTCTCTTGTTCGGGCGAAAGTCCGAGCGACGAATCTAACTTGATTTGCTCGTCAGGATACTTCGCATTGACTTCCTTGATGATTTTGGACAGTTCGTCGGATTGCTTCAAAATTTCTTGTTGCTTTTCGTTGATTTGTTTTTGAGCGCGCAAGAAATCTTCATAAGACGGCTTCTTTTCACCACAACCGAAAAGAGCGAATGTTGCAATAAGCGTGAGAGTGAGTGCGTTTTTCATTTGAAATCAATAGATGAATGAGTTGATGAAATTAAAATCAGTCAGCATCAGCGCGTTAGATTAAATCGTTTTCGCGAATGAGCATCAAGATGGCGGAATGTGGCACAATCATGTATTTCTCGTCATCAAATTCAATTTCGTGCGCGAAGTTGTGAATATAAATTGCAAGGTCGCCAACTTGCGCTTGAAGCGGAATGTATTTTGGCGAACTCGCTGGCTCTTTCCAAGGCTCGTCGGCGTCGGCGGGCGGCGCAACGGCATAGCCTGGTCCGGTTTTAACGACATAGCCGCTTTGAATTTTTTCTTTTTCCTGAACCGATGGCGGCAGATACAGCCCCGATTTTGTTTGTTGCTCCGGCGACTTCGGCTTAATCAAAACTCTATCGCCAACGATGATAAACTTATCTGTGTTTGTTGCAATCAAGGTTAGAACAAAGGTTAAAGTCAAATGAAATTAAGACAGGTAAAGTTAGCAAAATTTGCCTGCTTACGTGTGCGTGTTCTCTTTGAAATTCCGTTAATCTAAACGCAATCATGTTTGAATTTTCTTCGGGAAATGACGACCGATTTTCTCAAAAAAGACATTATGTATCTCAAAGGCGTTGGACCGAAACGCGCTGAACTCTTCTACAAGCAAAACATTCGCACCTTTGAAGAGTTGCTCACGCTTTTTCCGCGCCGATACCTCGATAAAACCGCCATTAAAAGCATTGCCTCGCTCCGCGAAGGCGACATGGCAACGGTCGTCGGCGAAGTGCGCCACGTTCAATTTTTCGGGAAAGATTGGAAAAGCCAACGCTTCACTGCGCAACTGTGGGATAAAACAGGACGAATTGATTTGATTTGGTTTCAAGGCGCGCCATATATCTCAAAACTCATCAAAGAAGGCGATGCGTTAGCGGCGTTTGGTAAAGTCAGCATGTTCAACGGACGCCCACAACTCACTCACCCCGATATTGATAAACTCACCGATAGCAAACAAGAAGACCGCGACAGCGACCAACAGCCCAACGACTTCCAACTCTTCAACACGGGCAAAATCATCGCGCTTTATCCGACCAGCGACGCCATGAAGCGAGCAGGTCTCAACACTCGTGCTGTTCGCAAAATCATGCGCACCCTTGTTGAGCAAGTAACGCCATTCATCACTGAAAATCTCCCACCCGCGATTCTCGAACAAGAAAACTTAATGTCGCTTGCCGATGCCTATCGCGAAATACATTTTCCATCGTCAAAAGAAACGCTCGCGCAAGCACGCTACCGCTTGAAATGGACGGAACTCTTCTACATGCAACTGCTTTTCGCGCTTCGCAAACAGCAAATCGCCATGCATGTGAAAGCGACATCGTTTGAAAAAGTAGGCGACTACACGCACAAGATTTATCAAATGCTCCCTTACGAAATGACCAACGCACAAAAGCGCGTCATTAAAGAAATTCGCGCCGATATGAAATCAGGCTCGCAAATGAACCGCTTGCTGCAAGGCGATGTGGGAAGCGGCAAAACACTCGTGGCGATTTTTTCAATGATGATTGCGCTCGATAATCACGCGCAATGTGCCTTTATGGCACCAACGGAAATTCTCGCCACACAGCACTACCTCACGCTCAAAAAAATCCTCGAGCCGCTGAATGTCAAAATCGCTCTGCTCGTCGGTCAGCAACGCAAAAAACTTCGTGAAGAAATTCTCTCTGGAATTGCATCAGGCGAAACGCAAATCGTGGTCGGAACGCACGCGCTTATTGAGGATAAAGTCGAGTTCAAGAATCTTGGTCTTGCCGTCATTGATGAACAGCATCGCTTTGGCGTTATGCAGCGCAAAGCCTTACAGGATAAAGCCACAAATCCGCACATTCTCTTAATGACCGCCACGCCCATTCCGCGCACGCTTACCATGACGCAATACGGCGACCTTGATGTTTCCATCATCGACGAAATGCCGAAAAACCGCAAGCCGATTATCACCTACTTGCGCCACGAATCGGAGCGCGAAGAAGTCCTTGAAAAAATTAAAGAAGAAATTCGCAAAGGGCGACAAGCCTATATCGTTTATCCACTCGTGGAGGAGTCAGAAAAAATCGATTTGGCCGCCGCCGTAGAGAGTTATGAAAATTTGAAAAACAATGTTTTTGATGAATGTCGCGTCGGATTGATTCACGGCAAAATGTTGCCTTACGAGAAAGAAGAAGAGATGGAGATGTTTCGCACAGGAAAGTCGCGCGTCTTGGTAGGCACAACGGTCATTGAAGTCGGTGTTGATGTGCCAAACGCCAGCATCATCATGATTGAACACGCCGAGCGATTCGGATTGGCGCAACTGCACCAACTTCGTGGGCGCGTTGGCAGAGGAAGCGAGCAATCGTATTGCTACCTTGTGTATAGCGGACGGCTTTCGCCCGATGCCAAAGAGCGATTGCAAGCGATGGAGCAATCCAACGATGGCTTTTACATTTCCGAAGTTGACGCAAGGCTACGCGGCGCAGGGAACATTCTCGGAACGGAACAATCAGGAAACATTTCGGACTTGAAAATCGCAAACCCCAGTGAAGATGTCGAGGTGCTTCAATCCGCAAAAAATGCCGCGTTTGAACTTGTTAAGAGCGACCCACAGTTGCGCAAGCCCGAACATCAAGTTGTGCGCGAGTATTACCTCAATCATTATCACGAGCGATTTGGTCTTGCCGATGTTGGCTAATCTTGTGTATGGTCATCATAGCCGACAAACACATAGCCTCGTCCCCAAACGGTTTTTAGGTATTTTGGATTTTTAGCGTCGTCGTGCAGTTTTGAGCGCAGTTTGCTAATCATCACGTCAATCGTGCGGTCGTAAGATTCCCAATGAATGCCTTTGGTATGTTGCATGATGAACTCGCGCGAAAGGGTTTTGCCTTCGTTTTTGACGAGCAAGAGCAGAAGTTCAAATTCGGTTGAAGTTAAATCGAGCGGGCTATCGAAGAGCGTAGCGGAAAATGTTTTTTCGTCGAGCACCAGTGCGCCGCTTTTGTAGATAGAAGGCGAGTGAGCTGGCGCGCTACGTCGCATAAGACTGTGCAGGCGTGCAACAAGTTCGCGCGGTTCAAACGGTTTCGGAAGGTAATCGTCCGCGCCCATTTCCAAGCCGATAATGCGGTCGTGAACGTCGCCGCGTGCTGTGAGCATGATAATGGGTGTTTGATAAGATTGGCGAATCTCTTGCGCAACTTTGAAGCCATCTTTTTCAGGAAGCATCACATCGAGCACAATGGCGTCGAAGGATTGTTCAGAAAGCAGTTTCATTGCCGCGCTTGGGGTTGAGGCATGCGTAAGATGGAACTCGAACTTCTGAAAATAGGTGCTTAAAAGTTTTGCCAGCGAAAGGTCGTCGTCAATGAGCAGAATTTCTTTCATATCACAGGGTTGCGTTTTCCTGAAAAATACAAAACGAGAGACGCCTGCAAGTGGTGCTCTCGTTTGGCTTAAAATCAGTGAAGAGAATTACTCTTGATAAAGTCTTCCCCAGCGCTTTTTTCGTCCGTGATATTCGCCGTCAAGTTTGGCTTGACGCTCCGCCATTTGAAGTAATTTTTCAGAGGCTTTTTCGCGCTGTGCAGGTGTGAGCAGCGCGTGAAAAGAAAGAACGGCTTCTTTCATGGCTGAACGCACTTCGGCTTGTTTGGCATCGAGTTGCGCCGCACTTTGATTGAGGACGCTTTCGTCCATTTTCTCTTTTTTGAACTCGCGAATGAAGGCTTGCATGTGAGCGAGCCGTGCGGGTTCAGGGTCAGCATTGACTTTGGATTGAAATGTTTCAATGATTTGCTTTGTAGCAGTTTGTTGCGCGTCGGTCAAGTCGAGCTCGCGCGTCAGTTCTTTGAGCATAAGGCTGCTGCGCATAACGCTGCGCGTGTCTTTTTTCTCTTTCCGCTTTTCCTGTTTAGCCGTCATGCGGTCGTGGCGCGCTGCGAGTTTGTCTGCAATTTTGGCGCGTTGTTCGCTCGTCAGAATTTGATGGGCTTGAACGAGTTTGGCTTGCATTGAAGCGCGCTGTTCTTTTGGGAAAAAGTGCGGCATAATCTTCTCGAGGTCGGCATCGGAAAGCGTGCTTTGTTTGAAAGCGTTGGCGAAAGCCTCTATTTCGGCTTTGCGTGCGGTGTGTTTTACCGCCATTTCCGACGCAAGGTCATCACTTAATTTTTTGAGCGCGATTTTTTGCGATTCCGAAAGATTGACTTCAGATTCAATCATGCGCAGAATGCCGTTTGAGAACTGAACGCGCTCGTCGTTTTGCGCTATGATTGGATCGATAGGCGATTGACCTTTATCGCCACACCCTGTGCCAGTGAGCGTAACGATAACAACGAGCGATACGAAAGCAAGTAAGTTTTTCATGGCTGAATAGAATTTAGTTTGAGAAATAGCACTTCAAACTTACCCTCTGATACGCTGACGCACATAAACAAGATGTTTCTGCCTTGTAAAAAACTGTAATAGTTGAAGTGCGAATAGGCAATTTTTCTTGTTTTGGAATTGAGAGCGAAACTTTTATTTTTTAACAAATTGAAGATATAGCAACAGAACACAAGTGCAGTGAACTGTGTGGGTTGCTGAATGAAACGCCTTGATTAAAATGTTAATAGAGCACGCATCTTCAAAAGCATCTCACCTGTGTGATAAGAATCACAGCCTCTCACTCTTAAAAAGTTAGATTTCAATACTTAACGATGGCTAAGGTTTTACCATATCGTGGAATCTATCCGAAAATTCACGAAAGTGTATTTTTGTGCGAGGGGTCGGTGGTTGTAGGTGATGTTGTTTTAGGAGCGGATAGTAGCGTATGGTTTAATGCGGTTGTGCGAGGCGATGTGTGTCCGATTCGTGTCGGGGAGCGCACGAATATTCAAGATAACGCAACGCTTCATGTGACGCACGACACTGGACCACTCAGCATTGGGAGCGATGTTACGATTGGGCATAACGCAGTGCTACATGCATGCACAGTTCACGATTTTGTGTTAATTGGAATGGGTGCGATTTTGCTCGACCACTGCACGATTGAGCCATATTCTTACATTGCTGCAGGCGCGTTAGTTCGACAAGGCTTCACCGTTCCATCGGGAATGATGGTTGCCGGTGTGCCTGCCAAAGTGATTCGCCCGATTTCAGATGCTGAGCGAGCAGCAATTATGGAATCGCCTCGAAATTACATGAACTATGTGCGCAATTATCGGACCTTTACAGCCTACTCATTGCCGCAACAGTCGTGAGTTGAGTTTGATAAATAAAAATACGCCAAGAGAGGAGCAACCTTAATGACATCTACCATTACCAAGCAACCGAAACGGGTAGATTACAACCTCTACGCTTTTGAAAGCGGCATTTATCGCGTGAGCGGACCTGAACTTTCGCTTTGTGCTTATCTTGTAGAAACATCGGCAGGGTTGGTTCAAGTCAATGCTGTGCCGGAACTCTTCAAAAGTTATTTTCCCCATCTCAAAAAGTTGCCTGTTGCCGCCGTTGTTACCGAGCCAATTGTTACGCAACTTGGCGACTCGCTCACCGGCTTTGAGTTTGAACTGTGGACGGCGCGCTTCATTGACTTTCAACGTCCACATAAAATCAAGTTCATTGGTCAAGAATCAACTCTAAAAGTCCTTTATCGACGATTGGAATTGACGATGAACGGCGATTTTGTGCATGACGAAAACGGTCAGCGTCAGGCGAAGTTTGTCTCGCGCCGTTGGGTTGACGATGTCTTCGAGTGGCATTCTTCAAATAGCGAAGTCGAAATCGGCAGTGTTAGAATTGATGTCTCTAATTCAAAAGAAGTCAAAATTTATGATGGCGGAAAATTAGTATATGACTCCACGCTCTATCCGATTAGCACAGGTAAAGATGCTGCCTCACTCTATGTGGATATGATGCTCTCGCAAATTGAACCATTTCAACGAGATGAAGACGAATTGGGAATCATCGTAGCAGGAAATGGTATCGGCTCAAAGCCAGGTGTAACAAGCAATTTTATTGTCCACTATGCCGACCGCCTGATGTGGATTGACCCACCTGCACGCTTCTACGAAAAAGCCGTCAAACTTCAAGTCAATCCCGACGCTGTAACCGAATATATCATTACCCATTGCCATGAAGACCACATCGAAGGGTTCAGTGGGCTTCTGCAACGAAAAATCGAGCGCAAAGAAAAACTGTGTTTGCTGAGTGTCGACCCCGTGTTGGCACAACTCAAAGAAATTTTTTCGCCAATCTTCGGCGACATAATGCAACACATCAATTACACCGATTTGAGCAATCGTGAAATCTTCAAAAACTATTTCGGGTGCGATATTCAAATTCGCGAAAACTACCACCCGGTTCCAACGATTGGACTCAAATTCAACTACAACGGTCGCGCAATTGGCATTTCAGGCGATGTGCTTTATTCCAAAAATCTCATCAACGCGCGCCTTCAAAACGGCTCGCTCACCAAAGAACAATACGAGATTGCCTCCGCTCAATGGTTTGCCGATACAGAACTCTTCTTGCACGATACCACCGTTTCTAAAGACCCTGTTCATACCGATTTGGAAGATGTCGAGGACCTTGCGCGGGAAATTCCACACGTTAAAGCCTACGGCTATCACTTCGGCGTACGATTCGAATCGGACTATGTAACGCCCACGCGCTTTGGCGATAGGCTTTAAGCATCGCTCACAAGCACTGTTAAGTGTTGCAAATGCAAAAAGCCCTTTCGGAGTGAAAGGGCTTTCTTGTTTGAGAGGCTAAATATCACGACTTCAACGCCGCACGCGCCGCCGCTAATCGCGCAATCGGCACACGGAACGGACTGCACGAGACGTAATCAAAGCCGAGTTGATGACAAAATTCAACGCTACTCGTCTCGCCGCCATGCTCGCCGCAAATGCCAAGTTTGAGTTTCGGCTTCACCTTGCGCCCTTCTTCGCTGGCTATCTTCATCAATTTGCCAACGCCTGCACGGTCAATGGCTTCGAAGGGGTCGCGCGGGTAAATGTCTTTTTCAAGGTAAGCGGGCAAGAATCGGTTCGAATCGTCGCGCGAAAGTCCGAGCGTCATTTGCGTGAGGTCGTTCGTGCCGAAACTATAAAAATCTGCCACAGGCGCAATTTCGCTTGAAAGAAGCGCGGCACGCGGCACTTCAATCATGGTTCCAATCAAATACTCTACGCGCCGACCTTTTTCAGCAAATACTGCTTCAGACACAGTGCGAATAATCTCCGCTTGATGTTGAAGTTCTTTGACATCAGCGACAAGTGGAATCATAATTTCAGGCAGGACCTTAATCCCATCTTTTGCCGCGTTGCAAGCCGCTTCCATAATCGCCCGCACTTGCATTTCAGTGATTTCAGGATACAAAATGCCTAAACGACAGCCGCGAAAGCCGAGCATCGGATTGAGTTCTTTGAGCGACTCGACGCGCTCAGCAATTTCCTCAACGGTCTTGTGCAACTTTTCGGCAAGCAGACTTTGTGCGCGTGGCTCTTTGGGCAAGAACTCATGAAGCGGCGGGTCGAGCAAGCGAATGGTAACAGGAAAGCCGTTCATGGCTTTGAAGATGTTGTAATAATCAACGCGCTGATAGGGCAAAATTTCTTTGAGCGCGGCGCGGCGTTCCTCTTCGGTGTTCGCTAAAATCATTTGTCGCACACGGTCAATGCGGTCTTCAATGAAGAACATGTGTTCGCTGCGGCAAAGTCCGATGCCTTCTGCGCCAAAGAGCAAGGCGGTTTGGGCTTGGTCGGGCTGGTCGGCGTTGGTGCGCAATTTCAACTTGCGATATTTATCCGCCCATTGCATCACGCGCGCATACATCTGATAAATTTCCGACTCTTCAGGCTTCAGGGTTTTTTTAAGCAAGACTTGCAGAACTTCTGAATCTCTGGTTTTGATTTCACCTTCAAAGACTTCGCCTGTGGTGCCGTCAATGGAAATAAAATCGCCTTCTTTAATGCGGAAAGATTTACCGCGAACGGTCATCGCGCCTTGGTCGTAGTGAATTTCTAAATCGCCACAGCCTGCCACGCAAACTTTGCCCATCTGACGCGCAACCAGTGCCGCGTGTGAAGTCATGCCGCCACGTGCGGTTAAAATGCCGTCGGCGGCTTGCATGCCGCGAATATCTTCGGGTGAGGTTTCTATGCGCACCAAAATTACGCGCTCGCCACGCTGACCTGCCGCTTCGGCATCAACAGCGTTGAAATAGACTTTGCCCGACGCCGCGCCGGGTCCTGCATTTAATCCTTTTGCCATGAAGCGTCCCTTGGCAATCGCCTCTTTCTTTTCGCCAGCATCGAAGACGGGGCGGAGCAGTTGGTTAAGTTGTTCAGGCTCAATGCGCAAGAGGGCTTCTTTCTCGGAAATCAATCGCTCATCTTTCATATCCAACGCGATTTTAATCGCCGCAAAGCCTGTGCGCTTTCCAACGCGGCATTGAAGCATGTAGAGTTTGCCGTTTTCAATCGTGAACTCAATATCCATCATATCGCGGAAGTGCTTTTCGAGCGTCTTACGAATTTTCTCAAGTTGCGCGTAGATAGTGGGATTTTGCTTTTGCAGTTCGGAGATTTTCAGCGGCGTTCGGATTCCTGCGACGACATCTTCGCCTTGCGCGTTCATTAAGTATTCGCCATAAAAAACATTTTCGCCTGTGGCAGGGTCGCGTGTGAAGGCAACGCCTGTGCCACTGTTTTCGCCCAAGTTTCCAAATGCCATGGCTTGAATGTTGCACGCCGTTCCCCAGTTTGATGGAATGTTATTGAGACGGCGATAAACAATCGCACGTTCATTGTTCCAACTGCCAAACACGGCACTGATAGCACCGCGCAGTTGTTCAAACGGGTTGCTTGGAAAATCTTTTCCAGTGCGCTCTTTGATGGCATGCTTGAATTGACTGACGAGGTCTTTCAAATCGTCGGTGGTGAGGTCGGTATCATATTCAATACCGCGCTGATGCTTTTTGGCTTCGATAATGGCTTCGAAGGGGTCGATATCTTTTTTGTTTGCAGGCTTCAAGCCGAGCACAACGTCGCCATACATTTGAACGAAGCGGCGATAGCAATCCCACGCAAATCGTGGGTTGTTGGTGAGCGTGGCAAGTCCCTCGACGGTGTCGTCGTTCAAGCCAAGATTGAGAATCGTATCCATCATCCCGGGCATTGAGGCGCGCGCACCTGAACGCACAGAGACGAGAAGCGGATTTTTCGGGTCGCCGAATTTTTTGCCGGTGGATTTCTCAAGCCGCGCCATAGCGGCGGGAATCTCTTTTTCGAACAAGTTTTTCGGATAGGTGTGCTTGTTGTCGTAGTAGTAAGTGCACACTTCGGTGGTAATCGTGAAGCCGGGCGGAACAGGCAAGCCGATGTTGGTCATTTCGGCAAGGTTCGCACCTTTGCCGCCGAGTAAGTTTTTCATTTCAGCAGTGCCATCGGCTTTTCCATCGCCGAAGTAGTAGATGTAGCGCGGCTTTGCGGACGAAGATTTTTTTGATGAAGTGCCGTTAGGCGATGGCGATTTGGGCAACGGATTTTTCTTCGATGTGGGTTTCGATTTAGAACGAACTTTGGTAGGCATATTACTTCTCAATTAAATGTTGTTGAAAAAACACACGAATGCTGTGCGCAAGAATTTGCACAGTTAAGTTAAGTAAAATTCGAACAGTTTTTAATCTTTGGAACTTTTGCGAACAGCCGATATGGTCTCCATAAGTGCGCGTGTTGCAAGGGTTGGATTTTCTGCGGCACAAACTGCCGAGACAACTGCAACCGACGCGCCTGTGCGTGCAACGGCTTCAACATTGGAGTGAGAGATGCCGCCAATCGCAATGACAGGAATTTTCACATGCGCAATGACTTCAGATAGCATCTCAACGCCTTTTGGGGCGGAAGGTTTTTCTTTGGTGATTGTCGGAAAGATGTGTCCGAAGCCGATGTAGTCTGCGCCATCGCGCTCGACTTGCAAGGCTTCTTCGAGCGTCGCCGCTGTTCCGCCGATGATTTTATCGTTTCCTAAAAGGTGTCGTGCGGTCGGAATGGGAAGGTCGGTTTGACCCAAATGCACGCCGTCGGTGTTAGCAGCGAGGGCGATGTCGACGCGGTCGTTGATAATGAACGTTGCGCCCAAGCCCGTGCAGAGTAGTTGCATCGCGACGGCGAGGGCGTAAAGGTCGCGTGTAGAGGCGTGCTTATCGCGCAGTTGAATCATGCTTGCGCCGCCACGAATCGCGAGCTCACACAGTTCAAGATGGCTGTATCGAGATTGTATCGAGACGTCGGTAATCACGCATAGCGCGCCAATCGGCTTTTTCATGACAAATCAAAAGTTGTGGCGAACGAACTTGCCGTCGTGAATGTAAATCACATCTTCGGCGATGTTGACGGAAAGGTCGGCGATGCGCTCCAAATTTTTGCAAACTCTCACGACTTCCATGCCTGCTTTGACATCAACGGTTTGCGCCGACATGCCCTCAATCAAATTTTGCGTGATGATTTTGTTGTATTCATCGACTTCGGTGTCGGAATTGATGATGCCGCGTGCGGTTATCGTGTTGCGCTCTTCAAAACATTCAATCGCGGCAAGTAACATTTCTTGGACGAGTGCCGCCATGTAGAAGAGATTGTCAGATTCAGGAATTGAGGGATAAGACGAAAGCGTAATGGCAGATTCGGCGATGTTGACGGCGTGGTCGCCAATGCGCTCGAGGTCGTTGGAAATTTTCATCGCACCGATGATGAGCCGAAGGTCGCTGGCAACGGGTTGCTGTCGCGCTAAAATTGTGGAAGCAAGTTCGTCGGCGTTAATGTCCATTCGGTCGACGTGTTCATCGCGCTCGATAACGCTTTTAGCAAGGGCAACATCACGGTTTTTCAGCGACTCAATCGCGTCAATGACAATTTCTTCAGTTTCTCCTGCTAATTGACGCATCACGTCTTGCAACTCGTTTAAGGACTGTTCAAAGGTTTTGTGCATTGGAAAAAGCCAGTCGTAATTGAGGTTATGCGTATCAACCGAAGCGCCCGGTAATATAATCTTCGGTGAGTTTTTGTGCAGGCTTAGTGAAAATAACGCCTGTGTCGTCGTATTCAATTAGTTTGCCTTGCATCATGAAGGCGGTTCTATCGCTCACGCGCGCCGCTTGTTGCATGTTGTGGGTAACGATAATGATGGTATAGCGCGATTTGAGTTCTTCAATGAGATTTTCAATTTTTTGGGTGGAAATCGGATCTAAGGCGGAGCAGGGTTCGTCCATCAAGATGATTTCAGGTTCGGTGGCGAGCGCGCGCGCAATGCAGAGTCGCTGTTGCTGTCCGCCCGATAAGCCGAGCGCGTTTTTCTGCAATCGGTCTTTGACCTCGTCCCAGAGTGCCGCTTGTTTCAAGCATCGCTCGACGGTTTCGTCGATTTGTGCTTTGGTGAAACCGCCGACGATGTTCATGCCGTAAGCGATATTGTCGTAAATCGATTTCGGAAACGGATTGGGTTTTTGGAACACCATGCCGACACGCCGACGAAGCAAGGTGATGTCCATTGCGCTGTCGTAGATATTTGCACCGTCAAGCAAAATGTCGCCTTCTACGCGCACTTCGTTTGAAACTTCGTGAATGCGGTTAATGGCTTTGAGCAAGGTTGATTTTCCACAGCCCGACGGACCAATCAGAGCAACAACTTCGCCCCTTCGCACGTCCAAATTGATGCCGTAAAGAGCCTGACTTTGTCCATAAAAAAACCTCAGTTCTTTAATTTCAAGCACGGTCGGAGCGTTTTCAGGACGCGCGCGCAACACGGATTGCTCTTTCGGTATATCGGTGGAAGTGGGAGTGCCAGTCAGTTTCGTGGTCGTAGCGTTTTCTTGCGGATTCGGCTTCATTCCGTTCAACTTAAATCAGGGTTTTGAAGATATTTTGAGCAATAAAGTTAAGAAAAAGTGCGCGCCGATTATGTTAAGAAATTGTTTCAAGCATAAGGGGATACATGGCGCAAAGTGCAGTGCAATCTAAAAACTCAACCACCATCGGCAAGAACTAAACGACGCTCTTGGGCGTGTTCAGGGGTTGATGAAAGTCCAACGCCGAAAGATGCCGTGCGATAGGATAATGAATCCCATGTTTCTTTTGTCGGGCTTCCTCAATCAAGAAAGAAAGGGTGCGCAGAATTCCGACGACCGCAAAGAGAATCCAAATGCTCCACATCGTTCGCTCCCTCCCACAGATTTTAAGTTGAACTGCCTTCAATTTTTTCATCGTGAAAGTGCAGGTAAGGTTTCAAAAATTCGAGTCTGAATTCGCACGCAAACGCTTAAATTTCCATCAATCTTTGACAACATCAAACCTTTGTTTCAAATCATGAAAAGACGCACAATTTCTGGCTCTGCCGTTGCCCTTGTAACGCCGTTCAAGCGCGATGAATCGCTCGACGAAGTTGCGCTTCGCCGATTGGTGAACTTTCACATCGAAGGTGGAACAGATATGTTGATTCCATGTGGCACAACGGGAGAAGCCCCTGTGCTTTCCGCCGACGAACAGCGACGCATTATCGAAATTGTTAAAGACGAAGCGCGAGGCAGAATTCGCGTGATGGCAGGGGCAGGAAGCAATTCAACGCATCACGCCGTTGAGCTCGCCAAAGCCGCCGAAAAAGCCGGCGCAGAAGCCATTCTTTCCGTTGCGCCCTACTACAACAAGCCCACACAAGAAGGCTACTATCGCCATTTCCGCGCCGTTGCCGATGCCGTCTCTGTGCCCGTGATTCTTTACAACGTGCCAACTCGCACCAGTAGCAATGTCAGCGTCGAGACCATGCTTCGCCTTGCAAGCGACGCGCCAAATATCATCGCCATTAAAGAAGCCTCAGGCAACATGGTGCAAGTGATGGAACTCTTGCGCAATCGCCCCGACCACCTTGCTGTGCTTTCAGGCGACGACCCGCTTACGCTCGCCATGATGGCAATGGGAGCCGACGGCGTGATTTCCGTTGCGGCAAACGAAGTGCCCAAAGCCGTCAAAGCCCTTGTCGAAGCCGTCTTTGCAGGCAATCTCGCCGAAGCCCAACGCTTGCATCACTGCTACATCAACCTCTTCTTGATGAACTTCATCGAGTCCAATCCAATTCCTGTCAAATATGTGATGTCCAAAATGGGATTGATTGAAGAAGTCTATCGCTTGCCTATGGTTGAAGCCACTGCGGCGGCAAAAGCCAAACTCGATGCGGAAATGGAACGGCTCGGATTGCTCAAACCTGAAAGCGTCGCATAACTGAAAGTGGCAAGAAAAGAGACCGCGAAAGAAAATTTTTACGAGAAAGTTTATGCATTAGTGCGCCAAATTCCCGAAGGCAAAGTCTCAACTTACGGCGCGATTGCTGAAAAAATTGGAGCGAAACTTTCAGCGCGAATGGTTGGCTATGCGTTAAGTCAATGCGTCGGAACTGATGTCCCAGCACACCGTGTCGTCAATCGGTTTGGCGCGCTCACAGGCAAACATCACTTTGGACCGCCTGACCTGATGAAACGGCTCTTGCAAGACGAAGGCGTAACATTCAACGCCGATGAAACGGTGAAAATGGACTTACATTTTTACGATTTCAAACGCCAAAGTCGGCGACGGCAAACAAACAAATTTGGAAGTGGTAAAAACAAAATGTAAGTTTCGCCAACGCTCCAAACCAAAAACCACCGAAACCTATATCGCGGAGTTCTGATTTTTATTTTGTAGTAGTTATAGTAACGCAGTAACCTTTTACATTTATGCCGGTAGTATCTTCGGTTGTGCCGAGAGCGGCAACATTTTTCCGCGGACTCTTCGTCTCTTCTCCTCGTGCGAACAGAGCAGTAAGAACGCTTCTGCTGATTTCAGCCGCGCTCTATGCACTTGAATTTGCAGTGTGTCTTATCTTCTTTGCGCAAATTTCAACTCCGTTTTTCGCACTGCCCATTCCAACGCTTATCAATGGCGAAGAAAGTTTTCTTTATGCACATTCAATCATTCGGCAATACGGCTTTTTCGTGATTCAACTTTCCTTGCTTGCCGTCTTTGCGGCAACTGAGCCAGTGCGCTATCGGAATTTGATTCGTGTGCTCGCCTTGACAAGGCTCTTAATGGCAGGGCTTGGACTTTACGCTTTCACACAAGGCGAATTAACGCTCGCTCAAATAATTCCGGCTTGCGCGATTGATATAACCCTTGCTGCGTTGCTCTTGCGTTACGCTCCAACCGAAATTTTCACTCACACAAAAGAGGCGGAATTGGCAATTTTATCCCAAAAGAAACGGTTCGGCATAATGCTCTCGCCCTGGCTTCAACGTTTTTCAATCCAAACCATGTGTCTTGTTGCTGGTGTGTTGTGGGTGCTGTGGGGACTTGGCTCGACGGTCTTTTGGGAAATTGGCGTTGCCAATATCAGTAGCGATGGAACAGCGGAAATGAACTTGCTCAATGCGATGCAAGCCAACCACATCGTGAGAAATCAGCAAGGTGTGATGCTCTTCGGCATTGGCTTGGCAACGATGCTTGGCGCGTATTTCCCGCTCTCGCATTTGCGAATCTTGGAATTTGTGATGGCACAACAAATTATCAACGCGCTAAGTGCTGTGATTGAGTTGCTCTTTGGAAGCATTTTATTCCCGCAGTTTCTCACAGTGTTTTCGGTGCAAGCCATTACGCTTTTGCTCTTTTATGTGCTATATCCGAAGCAACAAGTGAGCGTAGCGATTCAGAGCGATACAAAATAGGAAGCAAGATGCGACAGGCAGAGTCAGAAGAGGAGTCAAGAGCGTTGCTGTGGCAACGGCGCACGGTGCAAGCCGTGTTTGTTGTAATTAACCTTGTGCTGATAGAAACACGTTTGCCGAGTGTGGTTTGGGCAGTCGTTGGAGGCATATTTTGGGCATCGGTGATTGTCATAACAGTAACGAACGGTCCAATCGTGTGCAGTTGGGTGTGTTGGCTTGGCGCGGCGCAGGATTGGGCAGAGCCGTTGGCACGACGGCGCGTAAAACTCAATGCAAATTTTTGGCGTGCATTTACGCTTGCAGTGGCAGTGTTGTGGGCACCGGTGTCGTGGCTCATTCGTCCCGATATAATGCACTTGATTACTGTGCCGTTTGGGTTTAACTACACGAACCTCGATGCGCATGTATTGCAAGCGGCATTTTTCGTGATGGTAGGCGCGTCAGTGATGCTGTTAGGAAAGCGAGGTGCGTGCGTGCACTTTTGTCCGCTCTTGTTGGTGGCGCGATGGGCGCGACTCAAAACTTGGACGCGCTCGTTTCGTCTCTCAAAAGTCTTCGGTAAGCCTGTGATTCTCAATCAACAGCCTGCAAGGCGACTCTGACGGATTTTTTTTGTTCTTTCTTTCAGTAACATTAACAATCATTTGGAGGATTCATTATGAATAGCAACACCAAAATCAAACTGCTCTCAGGCTTGATGTGGGTTTTAGCCGCCTGGGAACTCTTAAACGCGCTTGGCTCAACGATATTTTTGAGTTGGGGTGCTTCGCTATACGGCTGGCAGGATTACGCAAGTAATTCTCAAACCAGCATTGTCTTTCACCAATACGGCATGGTCTTGTATGTATTGGCGGTCGCATATGCGATTATCGCAACCGATGTGGTCAAATACGAAAAACTGCTCTGGATTGTGGTGGTCGAGCAAGTGGTCGGTGCCATCACCTCGACGGTGGAGGTATTGAACGCGGAGCAAATCATTAGTTGGTCGAACTTTGCCTTTGTTCACACGCCGCAAGTCATCATTATTGCGCTCTTGTGGTTTTTGCGACCATCGGCATCGACGAACGACGACAACCGCCAAGCCATACCGGCAACGAACTAAAATTGCCGTGAGTGAGGCAAAAGAAAAGCCCGATGCGTTGATAGCATTGGGCTTTTTGTTTTCAATTCAAGTGCAAAGCGAAGAAGTTATCTGAAAGTAGACTTTGCTCTGATAGTTATTTGTCGGCAGACTTTTCGGCTTGTTTCATGGACTGAACTTCGAGGCGAATTTCTTGTGCTTTTCGCTTCAAATCCGCCATGTGTTTGCGCACGCGCGTGCCCGCAGATTTGTTTCCCTTCTCGTAAAACTTGCGAAAATCCTCTTCAAAGGAAGCGACCATCGCTTTGAGTTCTTCGTAGGCTTTCATGACACTCATATTATTGTAGGTTGTGAAAAACGGAAGAACGTACTAACGACGCTCTTCACAACGATAAAAATTACACTTTGGCGACCTTTTCGCGCAAGGCTTTGACATCGTCCATAAATTTTTGTAATCCAATATCGGTAAGCGGATGTTTAGCAAGTTGCTCAATCACTTTGAAAGGAATCGTCGCTACATCGGCGCCAAGAAGTGAGCACTCAACGACGTGGACGGGGTGGCGAATGCTCGCCGCCAAAACTTGGGTTGGAATTTCGTAGTTGCGGAAAATAGTAACGATTTGCTCAATAAGCAACATGCCGTCAGTGGAAACATCGTCCAAGCGTCCGACAAAGGGGCTGACATAGGTTGCGCCCGCTTTTGCGGCAAGCAAGGCTTGATTAGGCGAAAAAATTAGGGTCGCATTTGTGCGAATGCCTTTGGACGAAAGTGCCTTAATGGCTTTGATGCCTTCAACGGTCAATGGGCATTTGACCACCACGTTTTCGTGAATTTCGGCAAGGGCTTCACCTTCGACAACCATTTCGCTGGCTTTGAGCGTGGTTACTTCCGCGCTGACAGGACCGTGAACCATCTCGCAGATTTTTTTGATGTGGTCTCGGAACGCTTCATAGGTGAGCGGTTTGACTTCCTTGGCAATCAGCGATGGATTTGTGGTAACGCCATCTAAGACCCCAAGACTTTGCGCCTCGCGGATTTCATCTAAATTCGCCGTGTCAATGAAAAATTGCATTGTCGGTAAGAGTTAAAAGGTTGAAAAACAACGCCAAGATAAAAAGCAGTGAGAGAATTTCCCCCTCACGTCGTCCTTGCTGTTTTTAGAGCACAGGTCTGAACAGAAGTTAATTCGTCTCGACCGTATGCTTTGTAGCGAGCATCGCATTGAAGTTTTTTGCAACGCGCCCTTTCCACGAACCTTTGTGATAGCCGTAGCCGGCAATGAGCGGGAAGGTAACGGTGGCTTCGCCGAAAACCATTTGTTCATAAGCCGTGTCGACCTTGCCCCACGAACTGGCTTCTTTTAAGGTTGAGCCTGAAAGTGCACCGTCGCGCTCATCGGCAACGGTAAGTTGAATCGCATATTTGTGCATGGAAACATTTTCATAGCCCAAGACTTCTGCTGCGACGACAATGTCTTGCGTGAAGTTTTTCGGAACGCCGCCGCCAATCATGAAAATGCCCGTTGTCGGATTTTCGATTTTAATGCGCGTCAATTCCAAAAAGTCTTTGCCCGAATCAAACGAGATGTGCGAATCAGGATTGTTCCATTGATGATGCACAATGCCGAAACCTGCCGAGCAATCGCTGAACGCCGGAATGAAAATCGGAACGCCCTTGCGGTAAGCGGAAAGCACAATAGAGTTGGCGTTGGGGTGATGCTTTTCCAAATACTTTCCAAATTCAATCATCAATTCGCGCGAAGAGTAGGGCTTCGGCGGAAGCGAGCCGAAAATTTTGGCGGTGGTGTCGTCGCACACGCGCAAATCGTCTTCGTCGATGTAGGTGTCGTAGATGCGGTCGATGTGAAGTTCGCGCAAAATGGCGTCGTCAACGAAAGGCGTGCCGATGTAGTGCTTAAAGCCAAGAGCCTCGAAGAAATCTTGGTCAATGATGTTCGCCCCCGTAGAGACAACGGCATCGACCATGTTGTGTTCAATCATATCAATGATGATTTGCTTCAAGCCTGCACTGATAAGCGAACCTGCAAGCGTGAGAATAATCGCACAGTCTTTGTCTGAAAGCATCATGTCGTAAATCTTTGCCGCACGATTAAGGTTGCGTGCTTGGAATGCCATTTTTTCCATCGCTGAAACCATCGGCACAACATTGTATTGCTTCATGTCGATGTGCTCAATGGTGTCTTTTAAGAAATCCGCTTTGCTGAAAGTCTTTTGGTCTGACATTTTCACTGTATCGTTTAGATGGTTAGAAGAAAAATCGTTACTGCAAAAGTGATTGCAAATAAAAAAGGGCAAGCGGACTATATCACACGTCCAAAATAACTGGATGCTGCTTCCTTCCGGACCTGACATGGTTGAGTTACTGGACGCTGTATAGGACTTGCCCGAAACTTAATACTTTTTCAACACTTTCGGGATAATACCTACGATAGCCGTTCAAAAAACAGGGGTCGCAAAGATAGCACATCTGCGTTTTTTTCCAAATAATTGTGCCATAAATTCTCTAAATTTTCATCGTGAATCCAAACTGCAAACAAAAGCGAGGTGTCGCATGAAGAAAATGATGACAACGCTGCTGTTGGTGGGGCTTAGCTATTCTGCATCGGCGCAAGCGATTGATACCGTTATTGCATTGCCAAATGCTAACAACTGGAATTTCATTTGGGGCATTACACGCATTGGCGATACGCTCTTTTTGGGAGACGATAGCTTCGGCGACATTATCAAAGTTACAGTGCGCGGCGACACGCTCGGCAGAATCGATTTACCAAATTTCTACAACTTCAATCACGGATTGGAATTCGACGGCACGCATTTCTTGGTGGCACAAGACTATCGCTTTTCAGGCACAAGGCTTTACCGCTTCACTCGGCAAGGGCAAGTTGTCGACTCGATTCAGTTTCCGTTTGTCATTGGCGATAACAACGGTCCGCCAATGCGTGCAGGCGGAATCGGCGACATTGCCTTAGACCGAAACGGACACTTGTGGTTTGCGGTCTATGAACCTGACAACATTCCGTCAAGTGGCGGCGGAAGCTATCCGTTTGCATATGCTTACAAATGGGATTATCTCAACAATACACTGCTCGACACTGTCCCGCTCCACAACGGACAAGTGCAAGGCATTGCCGTCAAAGGCGATACGCTCTTCTACGTCGGCGATAATTTTCACAACAATCAACCTGAACGCGTGTATGCTGTCAATCTGAACTCGCCAACCAAAGATACACTGTTCAGTTTCCCCATGCCGGACCCTGATAACGACCAAGACCCGCGAGGCTTATACTGGGACGGCAATCACCTGTGGTCGGTGGCGTTCCGCGTGGGCAATAATATCAACCGATTTCGCGTGCTTTATCGCTTCCGAATCGATGGCAGTGGTTCGCCGAAAATTGCACTCTCGACCTCGACAATTAACTTCGGAAATGTTGCAATCAATTCGCGCGATTCGATCGCCTTTACAATTAGCAACATCGGTTCCGCACCGCTTCGTTTGAACGGCATTACGACGACCGCTAATCACAATTTCGGAATCAGCGTCGGCATCGATACCCTCGCCGTAGGTGCAACGAAAACCTACTTCGCGTCATTTGAGCCTCAAAATTTTGGCAATCAAGAAGCCGATATTTTCATTAACTCCAACGACCCAACTGAGCCGCAAAAACGCCTAACCCTGCGTGGCAAGGGCGTCTATCAAGGCAAGTATCTTCACTTAGGGGCAACACAATACGACTTTGGACAACGGCGGCACAACGCACGCTCAAGCTACATGCTCACGGTTGAAAATCGCGGAACAGATACATTGGAAATTATAGGCTTAACGACAAAGAGTGAAAATTTTTATGTCGATAGCCTTTCGCTACAAGCCATTCCCATTCGAATTGCGCCACAAGCATCAAGCGAAGTTCGAGTGTGGTTCAAAGCACCGGCCACAAGTGGCGTGGTGAGCGATACGCTCTATGTGTTGTCAGATGCTGTAAATGGCGCGGTTCAGCGGCTTGCGCTTCGCGGCGAAGGCATTTCGGTAAATCGCGAACTTGGAGCCGTGCTCTGGCAAGGCACAGTGCCCGTCAATCCTGCAACTTCGTTTCAAGATTATTCGCCCGTATCAATGAAACCAATTCCCGATGTGAATGGAGACGGCATCGACGATATTGTGTTAGCCACTGAAAACTATTGGACGCTGTGCATCAACGGCAATGCGTCAGGAAGTATGGACATTTTTTGGCGATTTAATACAGGCACAAACAACAACAATTCAGGCTCGGTTGACCGCGTTGGTGCATTGCAAGTCGCACCTGATTTGAACGGCGATGGCGTTGCCGATGTCGTTATCGGTTGTGGCGGCGGCAACGAAGAAGTCTATGCAATTTCAGGCAAAACTGGACGGCTAATCTGGCAGTGGGAACTCTTCGATAGCGTCAATTTCGCCTTAGGCGACATCAACGGTATTGATGCAAGCCGAGACTTCAACGGCGATGGCACGGTGGATATTTTAGCCACGTCGTCGGCAACCAATTCAAGTGGCACGCAAGGAAGACGTTCCCTCTATTGCCTCAACGGACGCACGGGACAAGTGCTATGGCAACTGCCCTTAAACCGATTTGTCGACGGCGTCATTGCCACATGGCTCGGCGGTGTGGTAGCAACAAACTCGCAAAGCGACGCTGATAACTTCATCTACGGATTCGATAGCACGGGCGTGGTGCGATGGAGTTACAACAACAATCGTCCTGTTTGGGAAATGGCAAAATTTCAAACCGCACCAAACAACCAAACCGTCATTGTTGCCGAAGGCACATCAACGCTCGCAAGTGTTTCTATCAAAGCACTAAGCGCGCAAACAGGGCAACTCTTGTGGACAGGCGCAACAGGCAACGGCTTTTACACCGATGTCAAACTCACGGCTGACTTCACAAACGACAACATTCCCGAAGTCATTGCCGCAGGCGGATACAGTGCGTTTGTGCTCAACGGCGCGACCGGTGCAACGCTATGGCAAAATTCGCTCGGAAGCATTACGCTCGGCGCGGCAGAACTTCGCAAAGGCAATCGCTCAATCGATGGCGCAACTTCCGCCGTCGCATTTGCAACGCTCGACAATCGCGTGCTGGTCTATGATGCGCCAACAGGACAGCAACGCTTCGTCTTCAACACAGGCATTGGCTCGAACAGCACCGCAGCAGAGCAAATCAGTATCGTCGACGATATTACAGGCGATAACACGGTGGACTTTGTTGTAACTTCGCGCGATGGAAGAATCTGGTGCCTCTCAGGCGGAGTAGGATTAAGTTCAACACGGGAGCGATTGGCTCAAAAACCGCAGGCGTTCGCGTTAGAGCAAAACTATCCGAACCCATTTAATCCGACAACAGTCATTCGATATCAGTTGCCCGTTGCAAGTCGCGTAACTTTGGAACTCTTTGATGTGTTGGGCAGAAAAGTGGCAACGCTCGTGGAAGCGAAACAGGACGCAGGCTTTCATGAATATGTGCTCAACATGTCCGGCTTTTCGTCAGGCATGTATTTTTATCGCTTGAAAGCGGCGGATTGGTCTTCAACCAAAAAATTGATGTTCCTCAAATGAGCCTTACAGAGCAACAGGAGTGGGCAGAAAAAATTCGCGCCTTTACAGGCATTGAGCGCGATTTCGTTGCGCTGAAATTTTGCCCAACACTTGCCGATGTGCCGCCTTATGCCGTGCGCTATCAAGGCAAAGGCATTTATTGCGGCATGTGGAAAGAAGTGTCAAACTATGCCACACCGTTTTATACCGTTCCGGACGACCACATTTGTGCAGGCGGAACAAGCTACACAGGCATGGGACAAAAAGACCTGCCGCCGAAACTCGTCGAGCATGGCTGGAACATGCTGGTCGGCGAAGGCAAAATTTATTACTCGCGTGAATCGGCAACAAAGTGCCAAGAAAGCGTGCCGTTTAGTTTCAAAAAGGAAAAGCGATTTGAAGCAACAGTGATGGGACGATTAGAGCAGGTCGAAGACCCTGACGTGGTAATGTTCTTTTGCAACGCACGCCAACTCGAGTGGCTTTGTCATGCATATAGTTTTGAATCAGGCGAGTTGGTGCAAGGGTTTGCAGGACTTTCGCTCTGTGCGCTGGTCGTGCCGCATCCGTATTTAGCGCAAAAGCCTGTTTTTTCGCCCGGCGATTTATCGGGCAGAGAACTGGCACGCATGGCTGATGGCGAGATGTGTATGACCGTTCCATTCAAAGATGTGCCAACGATTGCGACAAACCTCTATCGCATCAAAAAATTTGAAGACCTACCGAAATCACTACTCAAATGACCTATCTCGATAAAATTTTGGACGAAAAGCGTAGCGAAGTTGCCGCTCTGAAACTGCGCGGCATTTCAAGAACCTTTGAGGCGGAGCGTAAGTATTTGAACCCAACGCGCGACTTTGCCAAAGCCATTCGGCGCGAAGACGAAACGCTACGCTTGATTGCGGAACTGAAAAAGGCTTCGCCCTCGCGCGGCGTAATTGTCCAAGACTTCAAGCCGATTGAGCGCGCTGAAATGTATCTCAATCTCGGCGCGTCCGCGTTTTCGGTGCTGACTGATGAAAAGTTTTTTCAAGGCAAAATCGAGTATCTCGAACAAGTTCGCTCACGCTTTGAACTGCCGGTCTTACGCAAAGACTTCATCATCAATGAAACGCAAATTTTGGAGACGCGCCTTGTTGGTGCAGATGCCATGCTCTTGATTGTCGCCGCGCTGGATAATGCTCGACTGCAATCCTTCCTGCAATTAGCAAAGGAAATCAGTTTGCATGTGCTAACCGAAGTGCACGACGAGTGGGAGTTGGAACGAGCAATGAAATATGACGCAACCATCATCGGCGTTAATAATCGCAATTTGCATGACTTTTCAGTCTCGCTTGAAACGTCGCTTCGGGTGAAAAAAGAAATTCCGAAAGAAGTGACGGTGGTCTCTGAAAGTGGGATTCAAACCAAAGCCGATTTGCTCAAAATCGAAGAAGCGGGCTTTGATGCAGTGTTAATCGGCGAGGGCTTGACGCTGGAAAGCGATTTGAGCAGTTATTGGAAACAGGAAAGCGACGCGACATAATGAAAGTCGGTCTCGGAAAATTGTTGCAGAAAAATTTTGTTTTATATCGCAAAGTTTTATATTCGCTCGCTGTTAAACGATTAAATTCGTTGCCAATACAATAAGCGTGAATCATTCGCGCTTGAAAATGTACCTGAACTTTGCGAATGAGAATGAAACACATTGCCTTGCTTTTCTTATTACTTGCAAGTAGCGCAAGCACTTCTGCATACTTCGGAACAACAGGAAAACTCACAGGTGTTGTCAAAGACGCACAAACAGGTGAGCCGCTCATCGGTGCGACAGTTGTTCTTCAAGGCACGAAACTTGGCGCGAAAACCAACTTCGATGGCGAGTATACGATTCTGAACATTCCTCCTGGGCAGTATTCGCTCCGCGTAACTTATGTTGGCTATCAATCCAAAACAGTTGAAAAAATTACCATTCGTGTCGACCTAACCACGCGCGTCGATGTTGAACTCTCGTCGCAATCGGTGCAGGCGCAAGAAGTGGTGGTTAGTGCCGAGCGACCGATTGTCATCAAAGACCAAACGTTTTCGTCGGCGGTAGTTGCCGGGGAGCAAATTCAGAAACTGCCTGTTGAAGATGTCAGCCAAGTGATTCGCTTGCAGTCGGGGATTGTGGGCGGAAGTTTTCGTGGCGGCAGGTTTGGCGAAGTTGGTTACTTAGTTGACGGCGTAACGGTAACGGACGTCTTCGACGGCAACGCCGGCAGAGGCGGCTCGACCTTCATTGACCCGCAGTCGATTCAAGAAGTGCAGGTGATTACAGGTGCGTTCAATGCTGAATATGGGCAAGCCATGTCGGGCATTGTGAACATCGTTACCAAAGAAGGTGGCGAGACTTATTCAGGGCAAGTTCAACTTTACGGCGGTGATTATCTTACAGGGCGACGCGACCTTTATCGCAACATGAACAACTTCTCCCCCTTTGCAACGCCGAACATGCAAGCCTCAATCAGCGGTCCGTTTCCGTTTTTGAAAGATAAATTGTCGTTTTATTTGGCGGGACGATATTTCCGAAACGAAGGCTATCTCTTTGGACGCCGTCAATTCCGAACGGACGATGTGCTTCAACAAGGCAATCCGCTAAATCCTTACAATGCGCCTGCGATTGCCGGAAAATTTCGCCTCACAACACCAGACGACCCTAATGCAATTAGCTCATTTATCAACGAACAAGGAATTCCGACCTCAATCGTTGATGGACGCAGAAATCCCGTCTTCATTGCAACTGACGAAAACGGACGCGCCATTATCGACCGACAAAACGGAACGCGCATCTTTATTCCGTTCAGCGTGAGTAATCAATTCGGATTGGAGCAGCGCTTTAACCGCTATGAAAATTTTGGAAGTGGCGATAACGCCCCTGTGCCACTTAACGAATATGAACGCTACTCGCTTCAAGGAAAACTCACCTTTCGTCCGTCTAGCACCTTCAAGGCGTTTTACAGTTTCAATTACGAAGATGAAAATTTCAGAGGCTACGACCACGCATGGAGTCTTAACCCAGATGGTGAACTGCAAAATTTTCGAAGCGGGTTCACCAACATTTTGGGCATAACCTACACGCTAAACTCCAACAGCTTCCTCGACGGACGATATTCGCTGTTCCGAACAGGATTCAAGAATTACGCCTTTGAAGACCCCTTCGATGCGCGTTATCAAGACTTAGGTGTGCCTGGTGCAGTAAGACGAGGTGTGAATTTCGTTCATGGAGGCACGAAAAATTCGCGTGTCGACCGAACAACGCTCACGAATCAATTTCGACTCGACCTAACCACACAGCTCAATAAACATAACCTTGTCAAAACAGGCGTTGATTTCAAGTATCATCGGTTGGATTTTGAGTTTATTGAGATTCGCGACCGAACTGGTGAAATTCGCGATGGTTTTCAGCCCTACATTCCTGATGCTGAAACTGAATTTGGACACGAACGCTACACGCGCAACCCAATTGAGTTTGCTGCCTACATTCAAGACAAGCTTGAATTCGATAACTTCATCATCAATCTCGGCATTCGCTTCGATTACTTTAACTCACGCGACCAAGTGCCAACTGACCCGTTAGACCCGAGCCTCTTTTTCAAAATTGATAGCGACAGCGTGTTTGCAGCGCGAAACGGATTCCGTAATCGTCGGAAAAATGCTACGCCAAAGTTTGCGTTTAGTCCCAGAATCGGTGTCTCGTTCCCTATCACGGAGCGCGGTATGTTTTACTTTTCTTATGGGCAGTTTTTTCAAGTTCCAAACTTTTACCTGCTTTATGAAAATGCGCTCTTCAAGTTCCGAGAGACCGACATTACCAGTCGCATTAACTCGCCGTTTGGCAATCCAGACATTCGTCCGCAACGCACTATTACTGGTGAAATCGGAATTCAGCAACAAATCGGCGAAACGATTGGGCTAACGATGAGCGCCTACTATCGTGATATTCGCGACCTTGCAGGCTCGGCATTTGCTCGACAATTGATTACAGGCGGACAATACTTCGTTTTTGACAATACCGACTATGCTTTCGTGCGTGGGATTGTGGCAACGCTGAGCAAGCGGCTTTCGCAAAGCATTAGTTTCAACATCAACTACACGCTCCAAGTGGCACAAGGCAACTCACCCGACCCACGAACGGCAATTGCGTCGATTGCAAGCGGCAACGAGCCTGAAACACAACTCATACGATTGGATTGGGACCAGACGCATACGCTCAACGCCGAAGTCCTTTACGATGACCGTGATTGGAATGTCTCTGTTATCGGTCGTTATGGCTCTGGTTTTCCTTACTCTCCGACAACTGTGCCGCAACCACCAACGCAAGGATTAGCAAGGCTATTTCAGAATGGTGGCGTCAAACCTCAGACCTTTTCAGTCGATGTGCGTGCGACACGCAACTTCAAAATTGGAGAAACCAATCTGGCAGTATTTGCACAAATTTTCAACTTGTTTGATACGGCGAACGAAATCATTGTCTACTCGACAACTGGGCGCGCCACCTATGAACTGTATCGCTATACGGTATCGGAACAAAATCAAGCGTTTAATTCATTGCCCGACTTTTTCTTGCGTCCTGACTTCTTTTCAGAGCCGCGCCGAATCATGCTGGGAATGTCAATTAACTTCTAAATCAAATTGACGAGAACTAGACGATGCAACACGCACGCACAAAAATTTACCGTCATTTGCTTCTCTGCGCTCTGCTTGTTGGCACTGCCGTGATTGTTCCAACCAAATGGCTTTATGCGCAACAAGAAGCAGGACCAATTAACACGAACTACGATATACGATTCACGCGGGTTGGGCTACACAACGGAAATCGAGTGAAAACAGCCTTTGCGAACACAGGCTTTATTGGTCAGCCAGCAGGCTTTACCCAGTTGCCTAGAAGTGCATGGCCGGTTGAAGAAAATACCTACTTGCCCGACATCAACATTATCATCGGCATTCAAGGTGTGCGCGACACGCTCATTAACTTCACCGTTGGTCCAGACAGCGTCAGAGGATTTCGGTTGCGGGACCGTCGCACAGTAGGCGTCGCGTTCGCAGACACGGTCGGCAGATTTTTCAAAGGCGATACGTTGGCAATGGCGTTGCGCTATCAAGAGTGGTATGTAACCAGCCATCCTTCGGTGCGCTTCGGCGAAGCCCCTGGCGGAAAGTCGGGGACAGGCGAATTCTGGGGCATCACCCCCTACGAAGGATTTTGGAATCCACTGCAAAACAGCGTGGCAATGAGTCATATTCCAAATTCATGGCCTGCATCGTGGCCTGGCAATGAAAACTATCCTACTGACCCTGCCACAGGGCGCGCCGTCTGGAACGGCTATTTCGGACCGGGCGTCACGAACGCCGACCAAGAAAGCTACTTTGCCGCTACCGACGGAAAAGACAAACAGTATTTCACGCGATATAACTTCCAGCCAAACCCCGCACAGCCGACTCGCTACGGCTTCGGATTAGACTTAAGAGTGCGCGGCTTGCAATTCTCAAACTTCCTTGCCCAAGACGTCATCTTCTGGCTTTATGAGGTGAAAAACAACTCGATTTACGATTACGATAAAGTTTTCTTCGGCTCGGTCGTCGGAACCGACATCGGCGGCGGCGGCACGGGCGGTATTGACGGCGTTTCTGCCTTCGACCAAGCCAACTCAATTACTTATAGCTTCAAAAGCACCGTCAATAACCCACCAGTTGCAGGCAGTTGGAATCGAAACTTTTACCCGCCCGGATTTGCAGGCGCAGCATTTTTAGAAAGCCCCGGCAACCCCTTTGACGGAATTGATAACGACGGTGACTGGGAAAAAACGGATAATCCAACTGAACAACCCTCAATTTTCAGCAAACTGCCCGGCACAGGTGATTACGATTACAGCATCGTCGCAGGCGATACAGCATTTCGCCGAACTATTGTCCCCGGAAACCTACTGGTCTTGATTGAACAGCGCGACACGCTCGTCAACAACCGCCGAATCCTCAAATATGTGCGGCGTGTCGTGAGAATGCCGAATGTCGATACAACCGTCGTCTCGCTCGGCATTCCTTACCGATTGAGTGCCTCAGGAACTGTGCTCAAAGAAATTGATAACAACCTTTTAGATGATAATCTCAACGGTATCATCGATGAAAACTACAATCAGCATGTCAGGCGCCGCCGCATTGAATACGACCTCATCCAACGCATCGTCATTCCAAGAGAACAACCGGCGCTTGCCTACGTCAATTACATTCAACTTGCGCAACGCTTTCCAACCGGCATTCCCGCAGGAAGTGGCATTTACGACCCGCTGGAAATCAATCGCACAATTTATCCGATGATTGATGAACGGCGCGATGATGGCTTCGACAACAACGGCGACGGCTTCATCGATGCCGTCGATGTCAAAGAATCTGACCAAATTGGATTGACAGGATTTGCAATTCGCCCGAACGAAGGATTGCCAATTGCAAGTCCGCAAACCGTCGACTTGATTCCGCAATTGGCGCAGCCTGGAACCTACGACATCATTGCTGACCTCAATCAAACGATTGACCAAGATTACCTTTACAGCACTGGCTACTTTCCGCTGGCGTCAGGACAAACAGAGCGGCTCTCGATTGCCTTGCTCTTCGGTAATGACGCGCAATCAATCGTTCAAACAAAAGATATTGTGCAGGCAATTTACGATGCGAACTACAACTTCGCCCGTCCGCCGACACCACCAAAGCTTGGCTATTACACGGATGACCGCCGCGTAACGCTTTATTGGGATGCCGCCGCCGAAGATTATCGTGATGAATTTATCCGACGCCGATTGAACCTGCCTGTTGGCACCGACGACCCGCGCGTCAAAAATTTCGAGGGCTATAAAATCATCAAAGCCACTGACCCAAACTTTGCA
Source organism: Chloroherpetonaceae bacterium (assembly GCA_046292465.1). Lineage (GTDB taxonomy): Bacteria > Bacteroidota > Chlorobiia > Chlorobiales > Thermochlorobacteraceae > JANWWM01. The sequence goes on along the minus strand of JBKBRB010000005.1, from coordinate 44,310 downwards.
GACGCACTGCTCATTACAGGCTCGCGCGGCGAAGAGGCTCAACAGTTCAAAGCATTAGTACAGTTTGATTTAGACAACGATGTCTTCGGAAACTTTCCACTGACGACACGCGAACTGTTGCAACAGTCGCGCGGCATTGCCTATTACTTAGGCAACAACTCTGGATTGCAACACACCTTTACGGACTCCAACGTCGTCAACGGGCGGCTATACTTCTACGCCGTGTTGGCTTACACGCGTGGCGATACTGCCTTGAGCCTTTATCCCGCTGAAAACACGCCAAGCGCAAGACCCGACGGACAAGGCAATTTCGTTTTGGGAACGAATGTCGTAGCCGTCGTGCCACGACCAAAGGTCGCCGGATTCACGATTCCGTCAGAGGGCGGCGCACTTCAACCAATTGGCAACATCGTTGGAAACGGAACAGTACAATACACCATCGTCGACCCTGATACCGTTCAGGATAAAACATATGTGCTGAAATTCTTCGACACCGCCACAGATGGATTAGACAACAACGGCAACGGCTTAATTGACGACGATGATTTCGAAGAGCAATTAGCCGCCACATCATTTTTCTCTGTCATTGATAGAACCAATCCTAATTCGCCCGACACAGTCATTAAACGCAATCGCCGACCGCTCAACGAACAAAGTTCTTATGCCACGCGCGACCGCCAACTCTACATTGCCGACGACCAAATTTTTAACGGCATATACCTGACGATTCGAAACCGCATCCGAGGCGAACTCAACCGAGCAGAGACAAAATGGACACGCGAAGACATCAACGGCTATGACGCTTTCGTGCAAGCCACTGACACCGCAGGACGCAACTACTTCGTTAATCCTCTCGGTGTGTTTGCAACCGTCTTGCGACCGGACGACTACGAAATTGAAATCGTGCCCTTCGGCACATGGCGAAGCGACACCGTGCGCTACATCAGAACATCAGGCTTGCCAACAACGATTGGACAAAGTTTCATCGGGCGACCGACAAACTTCATCATTCGCAATTTAAGCACAGGCGATACGGTACGATTCTTTCTCACCAAACGCTCAACGAATGTATTCGACACGGTTGCAACGCAAAACTCAGGCCCCATTGAAATTGGATTGCCATTCTACAAAAACCCGCGTCCATATGGACCGAGTCAGGTCCTTGCCGATTCAGTCTTCACTTGGACATTTGCCTTCAATCCGCGCTTAGGACCGAATCGCATCGTGCCTCGTGTGGGCGATAAGTTCGTGGTGCGTTTCAACAAGCCTTTCCGAACAGGCGATAGTTTTCAATTTAAAACCCGTGCCGTATTCGTCGATAAGGACCGCGCAAAAAATGCGCTCGACCGAGTCAAGGTTGTGCCAAATCCTTACATCGCACGAAGCCAATACGAGCAACCCTTGCCCCTGGGCGTAACGCGCGGACGCGGTGAGAGAGTCATTCGCTTTACGCATGTGCCCAAAGGCTCAACGATTCGCATCTACACCATTCGTGGCGATTTAGTCCAAACCCTGACACAAGATGGCTCGAACGAGGGCGATGTAACTTGGGATTTGCGCTCACGTGAGCGGCTCGATGTGGCTTACGGATTATATCTCTATCACTTAGATGCACCAGGCATCGGCACAAAAACAGGAAAATTCGTCTTGATTAAATGACACGGACAATGAGAAAACTTTACTCAAGGGTTCTTTTAGTGCTCTTGTTGGAGATGTGCCAAAGCGCATTTGCGCAGTCTAAAGTCGGCACAACCGGAGCGCAATTTCTCGGCATTGGGATTGGCGCGCGTGCCGTGGCAATGGGCGGCGCATTTACGGCAATGAAAAACGACGTCTCCATGCTCTATTGGAATCCTGCCGCAATTGCGCGAAACGAGCGCGTGCAAACAGCGTTCATTCACTCCAACTGGCTCGTCGATACACGCATTGCTTGGGCAGGCGCAACCGCAAACTTCGGCGATGGTGGCACATTCGGCGGCTCAGTAACCTTGCTGACCTCTGGCGATATCGAACGCACCACCGAAAGAGACCCCGACGGCACAGGCGAATTTTTCTCAACCTCTGACCTCTCGTTCAATCTCTCTTACGCACGTCCTCTTACAGACCGCTTCTCGGTCGGAATTACTGCAAAACTTATCTCACAGTCGCTCTATCAATCGTCGGCACAAACGGTTGCCATAGATTTAGGCGTTTTGTTCGAAGTCTCAAAACGATTCCGATTGGCGGCGACGATGCACAACTTCGGCGGCACAATGCGCATGCGCGGGAACGCCTTGCTCATTACGGCTTCAACAGGCACAGGCTTAAATGGAGACAACAACGGCATTCCCGCTGAACTTTCAACCGATGCATGGAACTTGCCGCTGATGTTCAGGGTCGGCATTGCAACCGAAGTGCTCGAAGACGCAAGCAACCGACTCACCCTTGCGCTCGATGCTGTCAATCCGAACGACATGCAGCCACATGCAAATGTTGGAATGGAATACGGCTGGCGCGATATGCTCTTCCTTCGCGCAGGATATAACCAACTCTTCGTCGAATTTGCAGAAGCCGGCTTCACGCTCGGTGCAGGCTTGAAATATAATCTCGGCTATCTCGTCTTCCGGTTAGATTACACTTACCAATCCTACGGACGCTTGAACGCACCGCAGTGGCTTTCGCTCTCGCTTCTTTTCTAATCCGACATGAAGACTTGTCAGTCTGAACAAAGCAAAGCGGAGTGAAGAATCCAAAAAGTTGTTGGCACAGAGCATATCGGAACGAAGTATCAAACCAAAAACAAAATGGCAAATCTCGCAACACCTGAAAGTGCAACGACAGCAAGTTCTGAAAAGAACTACACGCCGGCGTTCATCGTCGTAACAGGGCTTTTCTTTATGTGGGGATTTCTCACATGCTTGAACGATATTTTAATTCCACACCTCAAAGCCGTGTTTGACCTGAACTATGTGCAATCGGCGCTTATTCAATTCACATTTTTTTCGGCGTATTTCCTGATGTCGCTACCTGCGGGAAAAGTGATTGCGTGGGTTGGCTATAAGCGCGGAATCGTGGTCGGGCTATGCACAGCGGGCATAGGGGCGTTGCTCTTTTTTCCGGCGGCGGCAACCTTAGCGTATCCGCTCTTTTTAGGCGCATTGTTTATCCTTGCGTCAGGCATTACGATTCTGCAAGTAGCAGCAAATCCATATGTGTCCGTGCTCGGCAAGCCTGAAACCGCATCAAGCCGATTGAATCTTGCACAAGCGTTCAATTCGCTTGGCACAACGGTGGCGCCGTATTTCGGCGGGTTGCTCATTTTGAACTCGGCAGCAAAAACCGCAGAAGAACTCAAAACGCTTTCGCCTGAAGAACTTTATGCTTACAAACTTGCAGAGGCAGCGTCGGTGCAACTGCCTTACATCGGACTTGCGCTCGCGCTCTTTGCACTTGCGGGCGTGATTGCGCTCTTTAATCTTCCCAAAATTGAAACCGTTGAGGGCGAGTCTGAAAAAGATGTGGAAAAGGAAAGTGCATTTGGTGAGGCGCTTAAAGTGCCGCATCTCGCGCTTGGTGCAGTTGGAATTTTTGTGTATGTCGGCGCAGAAGTTTCCATCGGAAGTTTTCTTATCAACTTCATCGGCTTGTCCGAGATTCAAGGTTTGAAGGAAGCCGAGGCAGCAAACTATGTCTCTTACTATTGGGGCGGAGCAATGGTTGGTCGGTTCATCGGCTCGGCACTTTTGCAAAAAATTCGGGCGGGGGTTTTGCTCGGCATCTTTGCAGGTGTGGCGGCACTGCTTGCATTAACAGCAACCTTTTCATCAGGCGCATTCGCAATGTGGACGGTGCTTTCCATCGGACTGTTCAACTCGATTATGTTCCCAACCATTTTCACGCTCGGCATCGACGGTCTCGGAAAGCTCACCAATGCAGGCTCGAGCATCTTGATTATGTCGATTGTTGGCGGCGCGCTTTTGCCCGTCGCGATGGGCGCAATCGCGGATTCGTCAGGTTTGCAAAGCGCGTTCTTGCTTCCAGCGATTTGCTATCTCTACATTGTTTATTACGGCTTCAAAGGCTCCGTGCACGGAAAAATCGAACAGGCTTGAACAATGCTTTGGGGAATTGATTTAGGCGGAACAAAAATTGAATGTGCAGTTTTGGAAAATCCAACAAGCACGCACACGCTGGCGCGAAAACGCATGCCGACGGAATCAAAGAAAGGCTACGCGCATATTCTCGCGCAAATCAAACGACTGATTGGCGAGGTTACAAACGAAGTTGGAAGCCAACCAACGACAATCGGAATCGGAACACCCGGCACGCTCGAACCCTCCACACAGACGCTCAAAAACAGCAATACCGTTTGCCTAAACGGAAAACCCTTCAAACGCGACTTAGAAGAAAGTTTAGGACTGCCCATTGAAATTGCAAACGACGCAAACTGCTTTGCCTTAGCGGAAGCGTCGCTGGGAGCAGGAAAAGGTGCGTCGGTCGTTTTCGGTGTGATTATGGGAACAGGTGTCGGCGGCGGAATCGTCGTCAATGGAAAAGTGCTTAACGGCAAGCAAGGCATTGCAGGCGAATGGGGGCACAACATGCTCGAAGAAAACGGCGAACAATGTTATTGCGGAAAGCGCGGCTGTGTTGAAACGGTTTTGTCAGGCGTTTGGCTCGAGCGCTTCTACCGAAAACAAAGCGGTCAAACAAGAAAACTAAAAGACATTGTCGAGCGGCATTTGCGCGCCGAAGATGAACACGCTACGGCAACTGTGCGTCGCCTAACCGAAAATTTTGGAAAAGCCATTGCCACCGTCATCAACATTTTAGACCCCGATGTGATTGTGTTGGGCGGCGGCGTGGGCAACATCGACCTGCTTTACACCGACGGCGTCGAAGCAACAAAGCGATATGTCTTTAATCATACACTCGAGACAAAAATTGTAAAACCTTTGCTTGGTGATAGTGCGGGCGTCTTCGGTGCGGCAATGCTGACCGCATGCTAATCGCTTTTGGAATTGAATGGAAAAAAATTAACTTGCAACGCTGTTAAACGATTAAATAAACAAGCAAGTTTTAATCGTATCACTACAACATTGAGAGTTTTCTTTGAAGTCTTCTTCCTTAATTAACGACAAACCTTTGTTCAAACTATGACAAACGCTACGCTTCTTCGTGCGTCCAAGTCGGTTTCACCCTTGAAACAAAAAACACTTGGAACGCTTACTGCGCTTGCCTTCCTGCTGTGTTTTGCCCAATCTCTGCTTGCACAAGTTCCAACCAATGGGCTTCAACTCTGGCTGAAAGCCGATACACTCACAGGTTCAGACGGGACGCCTGTGGCAAGTTGGCCCGCTGTGGTAGGTCCATCAGCAGCGTCATCAGGCGTTCATATTCCAATGCTTATGCAGGTCAACATCAATGGTCAGCCTAAAAAAGTGGTGCGTTTTTTGGGAAATGGAAGTTGGACAAAAGACCAGCCTTTGATGGTTGTTCAAGGTGTTTCAACAGGCTCGAATGTAACGGCATTTGCTGTGTTTGCGAACACGCGACCAGGCACGCCGCCACTGCAGGATCAAACTGTCGACGTATTGATGGCAACGAAGAACGACTATCCCACAACAGGATTTGGAATTTCTTCTTACAACAGTTACGTCTCACGAGATGGACGCGAGATTCGTGCTGAGGGTGGAACATTAGGCAACAATGGTACAGCAACCATCAAAAAGAATCGTAATGCAGCACCAACACTGGAAGAAAATGAGTTTGTGATTATGACCTTTAAGCTTTCAGGTGTTGAAAACACAGGTGGAAGCGGTAGCCCGTTGGTCATCAATGCATTGCGCGACTCGATGCGTTCAGGTCGGCACGATATTGCGGAAATTCTCCTTTACGACCGCATCTTGAACTTGAATGAAACGGTTCAAGTCGAGAATTATTTGGCTCAAAAGTATAACTTTGTGCTGCCACCACCGCCTCGTGAAGATGGTTTATTGGTGTGGCTAAAAGCCGATGGAATTACGGGATTAAACGATGGAGATTCGGTGTCGACTTGGCCAGGTTTCGATAACACGCCTAATGCGACTTCAACCGGCATATATCGCCCGACCTTTGTAACAAATCGCATCAATGGCAAACCTGTGGTCAGGTTTACTGGAAATGGTGGGACAACGAAGGACCAGCCGCTGATGAAGGTGGATGTGGCAACGGAGTCAGATGCAACAGCTATTGTCGTTCTGGCTAACAGGCGTTCTGGAAATCCACCGTTGCCTCCAAACACTGTCGATGTGGTGTTAGGCACGAAAACTGACTACCCAGCTACGGGATTTGCCTTTTCAACCTATAACAGTTATGTGTCGCAAGACGGACGCAGAATTCACGGCGAGAGTGGAATTGGCAATAACGGTACTCCAAGGATTCGAAAAAATGGGTCAGAAACATCGAGAGAACTTGGATATGACGAATTTGCGATTGTGGTGTATGAATTGAAAGGAGTTACGAACACGCTTGGCAGCGGCTCACCGCTCATCCTCGGTGCGCTTCGTGATTCGGTTCGTGCTGGGTCAAACGACATTGCAGAAGTCATCATTTATGGACGCACGCTCTCCGAGCTTGAACTCGATGAAATTGAGCTTTATTTGAGCAACAAGTATAACATTCCACTGGTGCGACCGCCGATTTCGGGCATTCCGTCAAACGGCTTGGAACTGTGGCTCAAATTAGAATCAAGCAATGTTACACTGACCGGTCAGCCAGCCAACATTTGGCTCGATGCGTCTGGAGCACGCAACCACATGCGCTCGGCAGGCGACGCACGCCCAACCATTGCCAATAACGGCACACAAGGCAGAGGATTTGTCGTGATGCGCTTCGATGGTGTAAACGACACGATGGCAACAGCCTTGCCGCTTACAGGCAATGCAACCGTTTTTGCGGTCGCTGCAAATCGTCGTTCGACCATCAACCCAAGTTCACCCGAAGGATTGCTCTCCAATGAGGCAGGCTATTATGCGATGTCTAATGGCGGAACACGCCAGTTTAATGTGGTCGGCGGTTCTGGAACAGCAACCCTTTCAACAAACGGTGTAGCAGGTTCGCCTGCATTATCTGAAAATCAATTCGCAATTTTAACCTCAACGCTCACGGGAATCGGAAACACATCGCGTATACGGCTCGGGTCGCTGATTGACAACACAGGCTACGGTCAAAACGATATTGCCGAAGTGTTAGTCTATAACCGAGTCTTATCGCCATCTGAAATTGCACAAGTCGAGCAGTATTTGAGTTTGAAATACAATATCGGCGTACCTGCAAATACTGCGCCTCAAAGTGTTGTGCTGGATGACTTCTCCGTCAGCGATACCTTGCTTAATGGTTGGAGCGTTCTGGATATTTTCGGCGGAGAGCCGACGCGCGACCGATACACGCTCAACTGGGTTACAGACGAAGGACAACCAGCGCTTAAAATCGGAACAAGCGGTTTAGTCGGCATCAATGGCTTGCCGCAAGGACGAACTGATTTGCCGGGAGGGCTTCCTGATACGCTCGGTGGCGGACGCGACGCGATTCGCAAATACTTCAAATCATCGGCAACCGACACCACGCCTGTCAATTTGAGCCGCGCAAAAGTGCTCCATGTGATTGCCAAAACCGATGCTGAAAACACCAACCGATTCCAACGCGATATTGCGCCGACGCTCAGCGTAATCCTGACCGATGCAACCCGTCCGCCTTATGTGTTCCCAAATGGCGATACGCTTTATCAACGTCGCGCAACAAACGGCGGTCGCCGCTACTCTAACGAACCCGAACGCATGGTTACACTCATTGCCGATGGAAAATATCACGAGTATATCTTCGACTTTACGAACAACTTCAGAGGACTCGATTACGGAAATGTGTTTGGATTCGGTGTAAATGCGGCTTACACGGTCGACAGCACACAAATCGAGTATATGGACATTACAGTCAATCCCGGTTTAATTGCAGGCATGACCTATCGCCACAACTTCGACGACCCTGACCGTGAAGCACGCGTTGTTGGTAATCGTGGTCCAGACAATGTTGGTGGCGACTACATTCCAGTCTATACAACTTCTGCGCCGCGTTTCGTGGGCGATATCTTCATTCGTTCAATTGTTGCCAACGATGATCCTATTCCTGTAACAAACCGCAGAAGCACATCGGCAACTCCGAGTGTCGCATCAGGCGCAGCAGGCGAAGGCACCTACATCTTAGGAAATACAAATGCCTTTATTGAAATCCAACGCGGCTCAACGACAGACGGAAGCATTAGTGCCTCTGTTGGAACGATTGCGCCTGAACCGGTCTTTTCGGTCAATGATACAGTCGGCATTCACAATGTCTATCGCATTAACGATGGCGATGGCAACGAGCACTTTGTGATACCTGGTCGGGTGTGGACAATCAACCAAACAGGATTAAGCGCATCAACCCGCTTCGATATCTCAATTTACTGCGGCGCGCTCACAGGCATTGTTCGTCCGCAAAATCTCTACATCGCCTATCGCCCGAATGCATCGTCGCCTTGGAAACCGCTGACGACCTACCGCGACGGCGATTATCTCAAAGCCTTTAACCTTTCAGGCAACGAGTTCGGACAATTTGCGATTGCTTCAAAAACAATCCGCAACCCGCTTGCTCAACAGTTAAGTGTGCAAAAGACAAGCAACAAGGCAAAGTCCTATACGCTTTCGCAAAACTATCCGAATCCGTTCAACCCGACAACGACGATTCGGTATTCAATTGCTAATGCCGGCAACGTAAGCCTGAAAATCTATGATATTTTGGGTCGCGAAGTCGCAACGCTCGTCAACGGTCGCCAAGCCGCTGGTGAATACACCGTGCAGTTCAACGCGACAAACCTTGCAAGTGGCATCTACTTCTATCGCTTGCAAGCCGGCGATTTCGTGCAAACAAGAAAAATGATGCTGGTGAAATAACGATTTGGGCGTGTGGGGAAAGTATGTTCTCTGCGCGCCACCTTGTTTAGAAGTTAGACAAACGCTCACCCTGCTTGTCGGGAAAAGCCAGCGAGCAGGGTGAGTTTATTTCAGCAAGAATGAGATTGGGATTACTAACACTCTTTCTAACAACTGCGCTCTCATGCGCGCCACCCGCAAAAGAGGTCGCAAACTCCGTCGCTAAACAAGTTGATGTCTTCATCGGCACAACCGCCGGAGGCAATGTCCACCCCGGTGCAACCACGCCCTTCGGCATGATTGCGCTCTCGCCTCATACCGAGACGCAAGATTGGATTAACATGGGATACAATCACGCCGATTCGTTCATCATTGGATTTGTGCACAATCAAGTCAGCGGCATTGGATGCGCCGAATACGGAAATTTCCTCGTTATGCCTGTGCGCAATTCCACCACGCTTGAAAACTTCGGCTATAAATCGCCACGAACAAACGAGCGCGGCAAGCCCGGCTACTATGCCACATGGCTCACTAAACCCAATGTGCAGGTCGAACTCACCGCTACTGCACGCACCGCTCATCACCGCTACACCTTCAAGCAAAATGCAAAAGGTGATACGCTGAAATTGCTTTTCAACATGTCGCGCGCGTCATTTCCACAAAAGCCAAAACGCTCTGAAGCCAGCATCGGCAACGACGGAATAATTCACGGACATGGTGTTTTTTATGGCGGATTCGGTTCAGACCCTAAAGAAATGCAAGCGTTCTTTTCTGCAAAGCCGTCCAAGAAACCTGATTTCATCGCCGTTTATAGGCTCTCCGATAAGCAGTCTGAAATCCGTTCCGACCTTCAATCCATTCAAGCCGAAGACAGCGAAGAGTGTGGCGCAATTCTCGGTTGGATTGCTGATAAAGACGAAGAAGTCATTGAACTCACGAGCGCGATTTCCTACAAGAGTTTTCAAAACAGCGATAACTACATTCGCGCCATTGAAGAAAAAAGCACAACCTTCAACCGCATTGCCGCACAAGTGGAAACCGCTTGGAACGAACTCTTAAACAAAATTCAAATTCAAGGCGGAAGCGAAGCAGAACAAACGCTCTTTTACACCGCGCTTTACCGCATGTGCCTCATGCCAACCGACATCACAGGCGAAACGCCCGACAGTTTCAAAACCACAGGCAAAGCCTTCACAAACTACTTCGCAATTTGGGACACTTACCGCACACAAAATCCATTCTTTACGCTTTGGCTTCCGTCGCTTCAAAAAGACTTGCTCAATGCGCTCTTGGATATTGCCGACAATCGCGGCTGGCTTCCTGACGGATTTACAGGCAACGCCTTCACCTCAATGCAAGGCGGCACCAATGCCGATGTGCTCTTCGCCGATGCCGCCGTCAAAAAACTTCAAGGCGTCGATTACGAAAGAGCCTTCAAATATGTGATGAAAAATGCTACCGATACCACAGGCGATAAGCCAAGCATCAATGCGCGCAAAGGACGCTTTCCCGAATATCTCCGACAAGGATTTCTCTACGCCGATAAACAGTGGGTTTCCGTTAGCAAATCGCTCGAATATGCTTACAACGATTATTGTGTTTATGCGCTCGCTAACGCGATTGGCAAAGGCGAATCGGCAAAGTTTGCACTCGAACGCGCCTCAAAAGTCTTTGAACTCTTCGATACGACAACAGGATTTTTCCGACCGAAACGCTCCGACGGAAAATGGGTTGAGCCTTTTAAGCCAACGATGATTTTCCCCGAAGGTCAAGTATGGAGTTATGAAGTGCATTACTACGAAGGCGCGGCGTGGCAATACTTGGGCTATGTGCCGCATGATTTTTATCGGCTTATCGCCTTGCTTGGCGGCAAAGAAAAGTTTATTGCCAAGTGGGATACAATGCTCACGAATCGCGACAAAGAAGGCTACTTCACGATTTGGAACGAGCCTGATATGCTTACTGTATGGCAATACATCTACGCCGGCAAAGCCGATAGAGTGCAACTCTTTACAAGAGATATTCTCAAAAGAGATTTTCGCGTCGCGCCTGATGGCTACAAGGGCAACGACGATTCGGGCACGCTTTCTGCATGGTATGTGTGGGCGTCGCTCGGATTGTTCCCAAATGCAGGACAAGATTGGTATTTCGTCGGAAGTCCTGTCTTTACCAAAGTCGTCATGAAACTTGAAAATGGAAACGCGCTTATCATCAATGCGCCGAATGCCTCCGAAAAAAATGTGTATGTGAAATCGCTTAAACTTAACGGCATGCCGATTGAACGCGCATGGCTTCGCCACAGCGAAATTGCTAACGGCGCAACGCTCGACTTTGAGATGACCGATATGCCAACCGATTGGGGAAGTAGAGAACTTCCGCCAACGCCTCTATCTGAAAAAATCCAACAACAAAACAAACAAACGCAATGAAATTTACTGTTGCCTTCATACTTGCTTTTGCAACCACAATGAGCGTTGCATGTTCATCTCCAAAACAAAAAAATGCCGAAACGGAAATCGCGCGCCGTGTGGATTCAGTTTTAGCGTTGATGACCTTAGACGAAAAAGTGATGCAAGTCTCGCAAGTGGCAGCGTGGTTTGATTTCAAGACGAAGAAAACGAATATAAACGATGAACACTTGGCGAAAGCAAAAGCGGGAGTTGGCTCGTTCTTGATGGTCTCGGAAGCGTCGGTTGCGCGCAAGTTGCAAGAAGCGGCGATGCAATCGCGGCTGAAAATTCCGCTCATCTTCGGCTTCGATGTGATTCACGGATATCGAACCACATTTCCCATTCCGCTTGCGGAGTCGTGCAGTTGGGATACGGCAATCGCCTATAAATCTGCTCGTGTTGCGGCGATTGAAGCATCAGCGGCAGGAATCAACTGGACTTTTGCGCCGATGGTCGACATTGCACGCGACGCGCGTTGGGGCAGAATCATTGAAGGCGCGGGCGAAGACCCGTATCTCGGTTCGCTCTTTGCCGCCGCACGTGTGCGTGGATTTCAAGGCGAAGATTTAAGCGCAAACAACACCATCGCTGCGTGCGCCAAGCACTTTGCCGCTTACGGTGCCGCCGAAGGGGGCAGAGATTACAACACCGCTGACATTTCAGAACGCACTTTGCGCGAAGTCTATCTTCCGCCATTCAAAGCCGCCATTGAAGCAGGCGTGCAAACCGTGATGACCTCGTTCAACGAAATCGCGGGCGTTCCTTCTTCCATCAACAAATACCTCTTGACCGACATCTTGCGCAAAGAGTGGAAGTTCAACGGCTTTGTCGTGAGCGATTGGGAATCGATTGATGAAGTCGTCGCACACGGTGCGGCAAAGGATTACGAAGAAGCGGCTCAAAAAGCCATCGCCGCAGGCGTGGATATGGACATGGAAGGCGAATCGTATCCAAAACATCTCGCTAAACTTGTTCAGGAAAAAAAGGTCAGCGAAGAGATGCTTAACCAAGCCGTGCGAAACATTCTGCGCGTGAAGTTCAAGTTGGGCTTATTTGATGACCCGTTCCGATACATTGACGAGGCGCGCGAAAAAGAAACCATGCTCAAAGCCGAACATCGTGCGCTCGCGCGTGAAGCCGCCGCAAAATCTATCGTGCTACTCAAAAACGAAAACGAACTTTTGCCCCTCTCAAAGTCGCTGAAAACGGTTGCAGTTGTGGGGGCATTAGCGCAGTCAAAACGCGATATGCTCGGCGAATGGGAAATGGTAGGCATGCCTGATGATGTTGTCTCACCGCTTGAGGCAATTCAAGCAACCTTGAAGACGGCGACAGTGCTATATGCCAAAGGTTACGAACTGCCTGCGCCTGCTTGGAAGAAACGAAAAGGCGACGCCAAAGACCCAACCGAAGCCGAACTGACCGCACTCCGAAACGAAGCCCTTGCGATTGCCAAACGTGCCGATGTGATAATTGCTGTTGTTGGCGAAACTGCCGACATTACCGCCGAAGCCCATAGCCGCGCCAACATCGGACTGCCAATCGGACAAGAAGAACTGCTCAAAGAACTTCGCAAACTCGGAAAGCCAATCGTGATGGTCATGACGAACGGTCGACCGCTTGAAATTTCGTGGGCGGCTGAAAATCTTCCTGCGATTGTTTGTGCGTGGCATCTCGGCGTCGAAGCCGGAAACGCCATCTGCGATGTGCTCTTTGGCGATGTGAATCCAACCGGAAAACTAACGGTTTCTTTCCCGCGAAGCGTGGGGCAAATTCCGATTTATTACAATCACAAGAACACTGGCAGACCATCGCAACCGGAAAACGAAATTGACCGATACAAATCTCGCTACGTCGACCTGCCCGATTCGCCGCTCTATCCCTTCGGCTACGGACTTTCTTACACGACCTTTGAATACAGCGACTTGAAACTCTCCAAAAAAGAAATCAACAAAAACGAAGTGCTGACTGCTACTGTAACCGTGAAAAATACAGGTAAGCGCGATGGCGTCGAGACGGTTCAACTATACGTGAGAGATGTTGTTGGAACATTTACGCGCCCTGTCAGAGAACTCAAAGGCTTTCAAAAAGTGGAGCTCAAAGCAGGTGAAGCCAAAACCATCACGTTCAAGATTGGCAAGCAAGAATTGGCGATGCTCGATAAAAACTTTAAGCCTGTTGTGGAAGCAGGGGAATTCGAAATCTACGTGGGCGGCGATTCAAGAGCGCCTTTGAAAGAAAGGTTTACGGTCAAGTAACCGAGGCAATCACTTTTGCTAATGCTTCGGCAGTCGGAACATCAGGCATGGCGTGAACCGAAAAGCCGAGCGATAGGACGGCTTCTTTCGTTGTGCTCCCAATGACGGCAATCTTTTGGCGCAAAGGAGCAGAATCTTTGGGTAGTAAGTTAAAAAATGCTTGTGCGGCGGAAGGACTGAAAAATGTTACCCAAGTTATATCGACGCGAGAAAGCAAAAGGGAAAGTTCGTGCAATGCTTCGGAGGAAAGGGTGCGCGTTTCATACACGGTGAGTTCATCGCAAGTGCCCCCGTGCGTAGTGATGAACTCGGCAATTGTGCCGAGCGAGCGTGTGCCCCGAAGAAAGAGAAACCGCTTGCCACGAATGCCTATCTGCCTTAAAAGGTCGGCTAAATCTGCCGCATTGCCTTTGTCGGAGTAAAGCGTGGAATCTATGCCGTATTCTTGCAAGGCTTGATTTGTCTTGATGCCGACGGCGTAGTGGTTCATGGCACGCAGACGAGCAAACTGTTTCGGTGCGCGCGAAAGAAATTCCGATAAAAAGCCGCGCACGGCGTTGGCACTTGTGAAAATCAATCCATCGTAGCCTTCAAGGTTCGGCAACGCCCATCCGCTCAACGGCACAATTTCAATCGTTGGAAAATATTCAGCACTAAATCCATACTGCGCAAGGGCGGTGGCAAACGCTACAGCATCGGCTTTTGGGCGCGTAATGAGAACGGTTGTCATGGCAATCAAAATGAATGAAACGAAAACTTATAAATAGCGAGCTTTGACTTTGCAAACACGCTTTCTTATATTTGCAACCCTTTTTTGCAATAGTATTTTTGCAACAGCAACTAAACTTCACATAATTACAGCGAGAAGTAGGTCTTCTCCGAAAACTATCAATGCAAAAGAATCGCTTTCAACTGGTTTTAATTGTTCTTCTCACGCTTCTTTCTGTGTGGTTTTTACTGCCGACCTTCCAAGACGCAAGCCACACGTCCAAACTCAAATCCTTCTCATCGCCTGAAGATAGCCTTGCCTATGTGCGCGAAAATCGCAAATCAATAGAAAAAGCGCAGGAAAAACGCTTGAAGTTAGGGCTTGATTTGCAAGGCGGAATGCACGTGGTTTTGGAAGTTGATGTGCTTGAACTGTTGGAAAATCGCGCGCGCAATCGTGATGTGCAGTTCGACAGCATCATGATGGTCGTCAGAGAACGCGCCAAGAAAGAGAGCACAGAAATCCCGAAACTGTTGGCGGAAGAATTTCAAAAGAGACAAATCCGTCTCTCGCGCTATTACTACGACATTCGCGACAGCGATGAAGAAATCGTAGAAAAACTCTCCAAAGAAGCCGTCGATGCAGTTGACCGCGCCAAAGAAATTATCCGAAACCGTGTTGACCAATACGGCGTTACCGAGCCTACAATCGTTACGCAAGGCGGACGGCGTATCATTGTTGAACTTCCCGGCGTTTCCGACAAAGAGCGCGTGCGCAAGTTGCTCAAAGGCACTGCCAAACTCGAATTCAAACTCGTGCGCGACGCCGAACTTGCCTTCAAAGTCTTGCAAGATGTCAATGAGTATTTAGCGCGTTATCCTGTCATGCCATCAGGCGACACCAGCGTGGTCGATTCAGCCGCAATGCTTGCGCGTGCGCAATTGGACTCGATTCGCGCCATTCCCGATTCACTCAAAACCAAAGAACAGCGTCGCCTCGTCAATCCGCTTTTTGCTGTTGATGAAGAAACAACGGATAAAATCATCATCGACCCACGTGCAGGCTTTTTTGTAACCGATGCAGGTAAATCAACCGTCATGGGATTGCTCAATCGCCCCGATGTGAAGTCGCGTATTCCCTCTGATTTGGAATTTGCCCTCGATGCACGCCCTGTAAGCGAAAACGACGGCTTGAAATTTTACCGGCTCTATGCGCTCAAAAAAGAAGCCGAACTGACCGGAAGCGTGATTACTGAAGCCAACGCGACATTCAGCGTCGACCAATCATTGCCCGAAGTGAACATGAAAATGAACGATGAAGGCACAAAAATTTGGGCGCGAACCACAGGGGCAAACATTGGAAAGCAGATTGCTATCGTCTTAGATGGAGCGGTCTACTCTGCGCCAGTGGTGCAGTCTAAAATTCCAAACGGCAGTTCAGTCATTAACGGAATTGGAAGCATTGAAGAAGCCAAAGATTTGGAAATCGTCTTGAAAGCAGGTGCGCTTCCAGCACCAGTTCAAATTTCAGAAGAGCGAACGGTTGGCGCATCGCTTGGCGCAGATTCCATTCGTGCGGGGCTGTTTTCTATCACGTTCGGCTTTGTGGTGGTAGCAATTTTTATGCTCGTCTATTACCGAACATCAGGCATTCTTGCAGACCTTGCGCTCGTCTTCAACATCTTATTCGTGATTGCCTTCCTTGCTGGGTTCAGCGCAACGCTCACACTGCCGGGCATTGCAGGGCTTGTGCTCACCATCGGTATGGCGGTCGACGCGAACGTGCTCATTTTTGAGCGTGTCAGAGAAGAATCGTCGCGCGGGAAAAATTTGAAACTTGCCATCGAAATTGGCTACGATAAAGCCTTCTCGGCGATTTTAGATTCGCACGTAACCACCTTCGGCGCAGCAGCCCTGCTTTATACTTTTGGTATTGGACCAATTCGTGGTTTCGCCGTTACGCTGATGATTGGCATTGCCGCAAGTCTCTTTACGGCAATTGTGGTGACCAAAGTCGTGCTCGATTGGATGATTGAGCGCAACAGCGTTACCGAAACAAGTTTCGGCTAATGCCATCCAACAAGTTTGCGGAACAGTAAAATCCAACCATAATACTTACTTTTCAAGTCAAATGAGATTTTTAGAAAAGGCAAATTTTAATTTCATCGGCTCACGCAAAACAGGCTACATCATTTCGGCGGTTATGATTGGCATTGGATTGGTGTCGATGATGGTGCGAGGCTTTCAACTTGGAATTGATTTCAAAGGCGGAACGGAAATCGTGGTGAAGTTTCAAGACGCCATCAACATTGGTGAAGTGCGCAAAAGTCTGAACGGCGAAGGTTTGAAAGGACAAATCAAAGAATATGGCTCGGCGCAAGAAGTCATCATCACGACAGATTTCAGCGGAGAGCTCAACGACCTTCAAAACACGATTGAACGCGTGTTAAGGCGCGATTTTCCAAACAATCCAAGCGAAGTAATCAAAGTCGATGCTGTCGGTCCGAGTATTGCGGGCGATTTGAAATGGTCTGCTGTGAGCGCGTTGCTCGGCGCATTGGTGATGATTTTGCTCTATGTCGGAATCCGCTTCGAGTTCAAATTTGCAACGGCGGGTGTGGTTGCCATTTTCCACGATGTCTTAATCGTGGCAGGCTTGTTCAGCATTTTAGGTGGCATTTTCGACTCAATGACGCTGGAAATCGACCAAAGCATCATTGCCGCATTCTTGACGATTGTCGGTTACTCTATTACCGATACTGTTGTGGTCTATGACCGTATTCGTGAAAATCTGAAAATCCGAAAAAGCGACTCCTACGAAAAAGTTTTCAATGACAGTTTAAATGAAACTTTGAGCCGCACGATTATCACGTCAGGCACAACGCTTTTGACGGTTATTGTGCTCTTCATTTTTGGCGGTCCAACAATTCGCGGATTTGCCTTTGCAATTGCCGCAGGAATTTTAATCGGAACTTACTCGTCTATTTTCATCGCCGCGCCAATTGTGCTCGACTGGCAACAGAAAACAGGCGGAAAGTTCAAGTTGAGAGGCTAAATTTAGAGCCACAGTATCAAAACTATTCGTCAAACAACTTGATTATGACCTTCGGCGAAAAACAACTTGGCTCCGTAACCGTGATTGAACTCAATGGCGATGTGCTTGGCGGACCGGACGCTAACGAACTTCACAGCAAACTGCGCGACCTGCTCAATCAAGGCAAAAAAAATATCGTCATTGACCTTGTCAAGGTCGAGTATATGAACTCATCAGGGCTGGGAATGATGACATCCATGCTCTCGACAGTAAAGAGCGCAGGCGGAACGCTTGCACTTGCAAACCCCGCAGAACGCATCAAAAGTCTGCTTGCCATTACGAAACTCAACCAACTCTTCAAAACCTTTGACGACATCGATCAAGCCGTTGCTTCGTTCAACTGAACGAAAAACATAAGCAAGACTAAAAGAAAAAGCCCGAAGAAATCGGGCTTTCGTTTTGTTAGTCACACGAAAATGAAATCAAAGTTCAAACGGCGACAGAGTGATATTCATTCATTGAAATCGATAGTCCTCTCACAACTGCACCTAAGCGAATGGCATCGAAAATCAATTGCTCTGAACCACCCTCATGACGCACAGATTTTTCATGGCTATTAACGCACACTTCGCACCCATTCACCGCGCTAACGACCAGCGAAACCAATTCAAAAAACATCTTCGGCAACACAGGGCGCATCATGATGGTCATCTTAATGCCAGCAGGCATTTGCTCGTAGGCTTTGTTCTCGCTGAAATGGCGGAAACGGTAAAAGACATTGTTCGTAGCAAGGAGCGAAGCAATGGCGTGGACTTCGCCGATTTCTGCCTCGCTTGCGCCTTCTTTTTTGGCAAGTTCTGTGAAAGCCGAAATCAAAGCGTTGTTGCGTTCATTGGCGGCGACGGCAAGCGCAATCAAATACGCATTTTTTCTGCCGCCCAAACTTGGGCTATCGAGCGTTGATTTCAAATTGACTCGCAAGTCGCGAATATACTTGTAATCGCCTTTCACAAAGGCATCTAATCCCACAAAATGGGTATTGGCGGAAATACCCAAGTCGGCGAGCAAATCTTTTCTTGTGTCTTCCATGAGTTAAATATCGGTCGTTAAGTAATCGTTGGTGTTTAACGGAACAGATTTGACTGAACACAAAAGGCGGATTGTTGCCCGCCTTTTGGAGTCTTAACATGAAAATTGCGCTTAGGCTTCGACGAGCGAACCGCCTGCAACTTTAAGCGTGGCGTCGCCTTCTTTCCAGTTGCACGGGCAAAGTTCGCCAGTTTGAAGGGCTTCAAGCACGCGCACCGTTTCGTCAATGTTACGACCGACATCGAGGTTATTAACGCACACCCATTGGATTGTGCCTTGCGGGTCGACGATGAAGGTGGCACGAAGTGCAACTTCTTCTTCACCCGTTAAAATGCCGAGTGCGCGTGTCAGGTGCTTGCCATGGTCAGCGAGCATTGGGAATTTCAAATCTTTGAGATTTTCATTGTCTTTGCGCCAAGCAAGGTGGACGAAGGCAGTGTCGGTGCTTGCGCCATAAAGCAGAGCGTCGTTATCACGGAAATCCGCAAATTTGTCGTTGAAGCCCTTGATTTCGGTTGGGCAAACGAAGGTGAAATCTTTGGGCCAAAAGAAGAAAACCGCCCATTTGCCTTGCTTGCGATGTTCAGCGGTTGAAATTTTAGCGAACTCTTTGTTCTTCTCGGTTGAAACAACCGCATCGAGTTCAAGTTCCGGAAATTTGTCTCCAATGGTTAGCATTTTTGAGATAGAATTTAGTTGTTGATAACAAGAATTGATACTACTAATCAGACTCAGAAACGCGATTTGCCTTTGAGAAGTTGCAAACAGTGAAAAAAAAATTCAAGTATGAGCAGATTAGCATAAAAATTGTCAGGGCAAGGATTAGAATGATTGAGCACAAAGCGCAGGAAATGAGGTTGCAAGCACGATTCGGCTGAAACGACTATTGACGTGGTTGGTTGTCGTTTAGATTGTAAAGCGGGACGCTTATGTTTGAGTAAGACCGACTTGAACAAAGCCTACAAGGCGTGAAAAGCCATGCGAGAAAGGAGTATTGATGATGGGATTAGGAGGATTTTTTCGCAATGTCGCCGGAATTGTATCCGGGATTGCACAAATTGCGCGCACGGTTCAAGAGCATCGGAGGGAGCATCAATCGCCCTACTTTGAGACGGAACTTGTCTTGACGGAAAAAGCCGTTAATCTTGCGCTTCGTTCGGCTGAGCGTCCTGATGCGCCTGTGCGAAACCTTTCGGTCAGATTTCTCCCGAACTTGTCCGAACTGCATTTTTCATTCAAGGGCATCTTTGGCGATTGGCTCTCGTGCCGCTTGCCACTTCACATTGCGGAACTGACGGTTGTAAAAAATCAATCAGTCGCTGTTGTGGAGCGGGCGGGAAAGTTGCGCATTGCATCGGAATCTTTGTGGCAGTTATTTTATTATCAATTTGTTCAAGCGTATTTTAATAGCCGTTTTGGCGAGCGGCGACTGCTGGCTTCGCTGGCGCAAAGCGTGCCGTGCATGAGTTTGGAGCAAGGGTTCTACTTGTGCGGCAAGGTGGTGCGCCCAATCGGGCTTAGCATCAACATCGAAAAAATTTTAGAACAAAAAACGATTGCGTCTGCGCTGATTCGGCATGGCATTATGAACATTGTCGGCATTACAGGGCTTCGTGAAGAAGAAGGGCAGTTCGTCATTAACCTTATCGTTGGAAAGAAACGCTCGGCGGAATCAGAATGGCAAACGCAACATCGCACGCAAACTTTTTTTGACGGCTGAACTGCTGCACGCCTTTGAGATTGCTCATCATCGGCGTTCATTATCGGAACTATTCAATGACGACACTCGCACATCTTATCTCTAACATCATTCACCCAATTGTTCTCCCGATTGTAACATTTTGGATTTTAATGCAGTTTGGATTCAGCGAACCAGTGCCGGATATCTACCTGCACTTGCTGGTTGTTGTGCTTTTCTGCTCAATTGTGCCTGCACTTGTCGTTATTATTCTCAAAAAGATGGGCAAGGTAAGTGATTACGATATTTCAAGACGCGAAAATCGCATTCTCCCATTTTTAATTGGCGTGGTTGGCTACTTTATTGGTGCGCTGTTTCTCTATCTCTTAAAGGCACCGCCGATTATCGTGGGATTTATGCTGTGTTACGCCATAAACACAGTGTTCATTTTTTTTATCACGCTGGTATGGAAAATCAGCGTGCATGTTACGTCATTGGGTGGACCAATTGCTGCAATGACGTATGTTTTCGGATTGCAATCGCTGTGGTTGTTGCTCTTGATGCCGCCGCTGGCGTGGGCGCGTGTTCACTTGAAAGCCCATACACCGATGCAAACCATCGCAGGCGGCACATTAGGATTTTCCGCCACGTTTTTGGAACTCGTTTGGTGGTTTGGTCGTGGCAACTTTTGAGAGGCTGCTGCTTGAATGCAATTCGTCTGAACGCAAATTGCGCGAGTGCTATTCGCCACGAAATTTTTTGAGCAGTTTCGCCTTCACATAAAACTCCGCAGTCAAGTTTAGCGCCATTGAGAAGAGAAAGAGAAATGTGCCGATGAGGAAAAGCACATTGTAGTGCGGGTCTCCGAAAACGACTTCTGCCATTTCCGCGCCGATAGTTGCGGTGAGCGTACGCGTTGAATCAAACAAACTCCATGAGCTAATTGCAGCGTTGCCCGTTGCCATCAAAACAATCAGCGTTTCGCCGAAAGCGCGACCCAGCCCCAGCAACACCCCTGCAAAAATGCCCGGATAGGCAGCAGGAAGCACCACATAAAACGCCGTTTCCCATTCCGTTGCGCCAAGCGCGTAGCTGGCTTCTTTCATCGATTGCGGCACGGCAGAAAGTGCTTCTTCGGCTATCGTGAAAATAATCGGAATTGCTGTAAGCGATATAGCAACGCCGCCCACCAACGCATTTAGCCGAAACGGCGAGCCCGTCAAAGATTGAAGCCACCCTGAAAGCACCACTAACGCGAAAAATCCAATCACGACCGACGGAAGCCCCGCCACTAACTCAACCGCAGGCTTCAAGATTTCTTTCGTCCACTTCGGCGCAAACATCACCGAATAGAGCGCGGATAATACGCCAATCGGAACGGCAATCACCATCGCAATCAGCGTGGTTTTAATGGTGCCAATCAGAAGCGGAATGATGCCGTATTTGGGCGAATCGGAAACCGGTTGCCAATTCGTGCTAATCAGCGTTGGCAGAACTTCTTGGCGAACATGCGCATCGAAAAAAACATCTTTCGCTTCCTTGAACGTGAAAATGAGAATGAGCAAGATGATGGAAATGGAAATAAGTGAGACGCCAAAAATCACATTCTTGGCAATGCGGTCTAATCGCTTTGCGGTTTGGTTGACTTTCTGTGTCGTGGAAGTTGCCGCGGTCAAGGTCTTCGTCGTTGATGTTGTCATTGGCGCAATCTATTTTGTTGAAGCCGTTTCAGGGATACGAACTTTAATTGGACGAATCGGAAAGTAGCCTTCTTCAATCGCAAGGGATTGTCCTTCGTCGCTCAAAACCCAGTCGATAAATGCTTTTGTTCTGCCTTGCGGCTCTTTGACAAGGTAGAAGTAGAGGTCGCGAGAAACAGGATACGAGTTGTCCGCAATCGTGAGTTCAGAGGCGACAACAGCGGTTGAGGTGTCGGTTTCTTTTGCTGCCAAAAGTTTGATGCCGCGCGAATAAGCAATGCCACCATAGCCGATGGCGTATTTATCTTGTGCGACGGCGTTGACAATCGCGCCTGTTCCAGGGAGCGTTTGCACGCGCGAGTCAAAATCGTCGCCATCTAAAACGCGCTTCTTGAAAAATTCGTATGTGCCTGAACTATTCTCGCGTCCGTAAATCACAATCGGTTGATCTTCCCAGCCAAGTTCCTTCCAATTTTTGATTTTGCCGGTGTAAATGGCTTTCATCTGCGAGATTGAAATTTCCGAAAGAGGATTGGTTTCATGAACATAAATGACGATGCCGTCTTTGGCGACGGGAATTTCAATGACATCGCGACCGTATTTGGCTTTGATAATTTCGCGCTCGCGCTTCTTCATTGGTCGTGAAGATTGGCAAATGTCAGCAATGCGGTTGATAAGTGCGGAAATGCCCGTGCCGCTTCCGCCGCCATTGACTTGAATCGTAGCTTCAGGAAACTTTTGCATATACACTTCTGCCCACTTCTGTCCAATGGCGACCATCGTATCCGAGCCACGAACCGTTATCGGACGCTCTTCGTCGGGAGCACACGCGCCAAGCACAAGCACCAAGAAGAGATAAAAAGCGTAATAAAAGCGTTGCATTTTGAAAAGAGGTTAAGCCCCAAATATAGCACACCCGTTTTGTGGATATGAGAGCTTAACGAAAACTTAACGATAAAATCTAACGCAAGAGATTGCGTCGATGTAGAATGCCTTCAATGGTTTGGTCAATGGGGCGATAGCGGAGTTCGAGTTGCTCGACGGATTTGCAATTGGCATAGCAAAGCATTTTTTCAGAGAGGCGCATAGTATCGAAGGCAATTGCTGAGCGAAAGCTAGAAACAAACGCAAGCAAATCGCATATGCCGCCGATAACAAAACCGAGTGCAGACGGAAGTTCGACGACGCTTCGAGAACGCGCCCCGCGAAAACGGGAAATGCGCTCTGTGAGGGCGCGATAAGAAAGATTTTCCGAGTTGAGAATATAGCGTTCGCCTGTTTTGCCATGCTTCCACGCGCGTTCAATGCCGACAACGACATCAGCAATATCGACAAAGCCTGTTGCGCCTTTTGGCACAAAGGGAATTTTCCCGCGAAATAAATCCGCAATAAAATTAGAAGCCGAATGAAGTCGGTGCGGTAAATCGCCCAGCACAACCGAAGGATTCACAATCACGGAATCCAACCCTTCAGCAACGCCACGCAAGACTTCAAATTCGGAAAGGTGCTTGGAAAGCATATAGCCGATTTGCTGTTGCCATGCTTGAAATGGCGTTTGTTCTGTGCTCCATTCAGAAGCGTTCAATCCGCTCGAGCCAATCGCCGCGGTTGAACTCACATGCACAAGCCGCTTGACGCGATTTTTCAAGCACGCATTGACAAGATGGCGCGTGCCAACCACATTGGCGCGATACAGTCGCCGATAATCTTTTTGATGAAACGAAACTAACGCCGCACAATGAAAAACAACATCGACGCCTTCAGTGGCGTCCCAGAGTGAAGCAGGATTGAGCAATTCGCCATAAACCCACTCAACAGGAAGAGACTCTAAATGACGGCGCGCGGAAGAAGAACGTGCCAGTGCTTTTAAGCGAATAGAAGTGTCGTATTCTCGATGAAGGTGATGTGCAAGTGCCGAGCCGATGTAGCCAGTCGCACCTGTAATAAGAATTGTTTCTTTGGACACACGCTTACTCAAGTTTCATCAAGAGTTGATTCTTTTCAACCGCTTGTTTTTCGGAGACGATGATTTCTTTGACAACGCCGTCAGTAGGAGATTTAATTTCATTTTGCATTTTCATCGCTTCCAAAATGAGCAAGCCTTGTCCTTTCTTGACGCTCTCGCCAACGGAGACCGAAAGTTTAACGACCAAGCCCGGCATTGGTGCTTTGATGTCGCCCGACGCCGCTTTCTTTTTCGCACTTCCGCCCATTTTATCGAGCATCAGTTGCAATTCGTCTTTGACCTCAACCGAAACAAGTTCGCCGTTGATTTTGAAATTGAATCCGTCGTCAGTTTTGATTGACTCAACGCGAAAGACTTTGCCTTCATAAATGAAGTGATAAAACCGTTCGGAAAGTTGAATCAAGCGCGATTCTTTTTTTGCACCGTTAATGCTCACGGCATCTGTGCCAAGGGGTTCAACTTCAAAAATGGATTGATGGATTGAGGCTTGATATTTCATAGCGGTTGAGTGAAAATGTTCGGAATGTTTGCAATAGCGTGAAACGACTTTCTCGTAAGTTACACTTTTTTCCAAACAAGTTTGGGTCAGACTTCCGACGGGTTTAATTCGGCATCAATCGTGTGAGCAAGCGAGCGCAGGAAATTTTTTTTGAGCATGATAGAGCGGATTTGAGAGAGAATGGATTTGCGTTCTTCGATGTTGGTTGTTGCGTCGAACTTTTCACAGAGGGCGTCAATATCGTCATCGCAAGTTTTTTGGCGCGCTTGCAAGTCGGAAAGCGAAGCAAGAAGCGAGGTGCGGAGCGATTCTGTCGGCGCGTGTTTGTGTTCCTCGAGCTGTTCGCGCAGTTCCATCAGTTCCATTAAGAGTTCGGGCGGGGTTTGTTTTTTTTCCGCTTCGGTAATATCGCCCAAATAAAGTCCAAGCACATAGAGCAGTCGTTTTTCTTTGTCTTTGAGCGTGAGAAAAGCTTGATTGAGAAACGACGAGGCGTCAAGGCTTTGGGCTTGTTCGGCTTTGGTGCCGCTTTGGTGAAAGTCGGGGTGAAGTTCGCGCGCGAGCGCGTAGAATTGCTTTTGGAGCAATTTGGTATCGAGATTAAGTTTTTCGTCTAATCCGAAGAGCTCGAAGTAAGTTTTGTTCATAATGCAAATGTGATGAAATGCCGGTCAGTAAAACAGTGTTTGCTAGTAAAGTCAGTGCACGAAAAACAATTGCGCCCGATTTTTCGTTGTATATTCGCACGCTTTCAAATGTAACTTTTCAAAACACTTCTCTCCGACATGCACACACGAGGACGCTTTACAACGTCGACTGAGAAATTGCCACCGCCGAACAATGTTGAGAAAACCGTCTTGCCAAACGGACTGACTGTGATTACAGAATATGTGCCGACTGTTCGTTCTGTCACGATTGGATTATGGACGGAAAC
The DNA here is from genome assembly GCA_046292465.1 of Chloroherpetonaceae bacterium. Classification (GTDB taxonomy): domain Bacteria; phylum Bacteroidota; class Chlorobiia; order Chlorobiales; family Thermochlorobacteraceae; genus JANWWM01. Next base: position 19,070 of record JBKBRB010000005.1, on the reverse strand, counting down.
TGGCTCGCGCGATGAAACCAAAGAGACCTCAGGAATTTCACATTTCATTGAGCATCTCGTTTTCAAAGGCACGAAAAAACGTGATTACATCGAAATCTCAAAAAGTTTGGAGCGCGTCGGCGGCTATCTCAACGCCTTCACTTCAAAAGAAAATACATGCTTTTATGCTCGTGTGCTCGATGAATACAGCGACATCGCCGTCGATGTGCTGACCGATTTGGTCTTCAATCCAACCTTCCCGCAAAAAGAACTTGAAAAAGAAAAAGCGGTCGTGATTGAAGAAATCAAAAGTGCGGACGACACGCCCGACGACGTCATTTTTGAGGACTTCGATAAATTCGTCTACGACCATCACCCATTTGCGCTGCCGATTGCTGGCACAGAAAAAACCGTGCGCTCCTTCACGCGCAAAAAATTGCTTGAGCATCTTTACACTTACTACACGCCCGACAAAATGATTCTAGCAGCGGCAGGCAACCTCAAACATTCAGCACTTGTCAAACTTGCCGAAAAGTATGTTCCGAAGTCGCATCGAACTTCGACGCGCACACGCGAGCAATACGTGGTGAGCGCCTATAAAGCCTTTGAAAAAGAAATTGCAAAGCCGATTTCACAAGCGCACATCGTTACAGGATTTCCGTTTGAAAGAAACGACAGAGATTTTTATGCGGTGCTCTTGCTCAACATGATTTTGGGCGGCGGCATGAGTTCTCGCTTGAACTTGAAGTTGCGCGAAAAGCATGGACTTGCTTACAGCGTGTTTTCAAACTTCAATTCGGGCGATGAAGTCAATTTGTTCAATGTTTATGTCGGCACAGATTCCAACAAGGTGCAAAAATCGCTGGCATTGATTCGCGAAGAGATTGAAAAAATTGCCGATAAACTCGTGCCTGAAAAGGAACTTGAATTGAACAAAGCCCAACTCAAAGGTGGAATCATTATGAGCCAAGAAAATATGTCGGCGCGTATGAATCACCTTGCGCGAGATTTGTATTACTTCGGGCGATTCCGTTCCGACACGGAAGTATTGGACGCCATCAACGCCGTTTCGCCTAAACAAATTCGCACCGTTGCTGAATCGCTTTTCAATCAGCATCAGTTCTCAACGCTCGTCTATGTGCCAAAGAAAAAAAAGTAAGGCGGAATGTTTGGCGTGCTTTGTGGCGTTTTGCAGTCGTCATTTAGTCTTTTGAACCTAAATTTATCAACTTTCATGTCTGACTTTACTTTTGAAACCATCAAAGGTGAAACCAAACGCCTTTCCGACTATAAAGGCAGAGCCTTGCTTGTGGTCAATGTCGCTTCAAAGTGCGGATACACGCCGCAATACAGAGGGCTGGAAGCCTTGCATGAAACCTATCACGATAAAGGTTTGAGTGTGATTGGATTTCCGTGCAATCAATTCGGCGGGCAAGAGCCGGGCACAAATGAAGAAATCGAGAAATTCTGCACCTCGAACTACGGCGTGAAGTTCGATATGATGGCAAAAATTGATGTCAATGGTGAAAACGCGCACCCCTTTTACAAATGGCTTAAAGAGAACGCCCAAACAAAAGGTGATGTGAAATGGAATTTTGAGAAGTTCGTGCTGGATAGAAACGGAAACGTCGTGGCGCGGTTCGAGAGCGGTGTCGCGCCTGAATCGGAGCGCATTAAGCAAGCGATTGAAGCGGCCTTGGCGTGAGCACTACTTCGTCAAAATTTTGAGCAAATCTTTCTCAATGCTTTCGGTCGGATATTCCACAATCCGACCGATTTCTTTTCCGCCCTTCAAGACGATTAAGGTTGGCACGCGCTTGATGTTGTAACGCTCGGCAAGACCTGACGGTTCTTTTTTCTTGCGCGAAACGCCGTGAAGCGAGAGCGATGATTGCGGAAGGTTGAGCGCGGAAAAGAGTTTGAAGTATTTTGGAAATTCTGCCTTTGTGTCGCTGCACCAACTTCCACCGAAAAGGATGAGCGAAAGGTCAGGGCTTGTAAGCGTCCTAAGGCGCGCGACGGCGTCAGTGTCGGGCGTGTAATCGGGAGCGTCGTAAGTCGTCCATGCGGCGTTTTGTTTCCACTCGTTCCAAGTGCAAGTTCCCAAAATCATTTTCTCTTTTGTTTCTGCATCTTCAAGCGCGAACTGCGAGGAGGCACAGCCTGAAAGCACAGCCAAAACGAAAGGCAGGAGCACAAGCAGACGCGAGCGACAAAGCATAGCAAGTGTGTTTAGGGTTGAAAATGAGGAAAAAGATATTTTCTAACGATTTGGCGTAAGTCGTCGGGCTGAACAGGCTTTTGAAGCACTTCGGCGACGCCGAGTGAAAGGGCATTTCGTGTAAAGGAAGCATTGCAAAGCGAAGTGATGATAACAATCGGAGGCAGGTTGACCGCGTTGTCGAGCACATACTGAAGAAAATCACCGCCTGAACCGTTTGGCATAATCACATCGAGAAGAATCATATCATAGCGCATTTTGTCAATCTGGGCAATTGCGCTTTCTCCGTCAAAAGCGTCGAAGTAGTTGAGGGGGAAATCTTTAAGAGCGGCTTTCAGAAGAAGGTGCGTATCTTCTTCGTCATCAACGATGAGAATTTTGCGAGGTGTATCTGGTGAATCGTCATCGTGCATTATGCCAGTCGCTATGGTGAATTCATATATGTTACTGTGGCGAAATCGGTTCGCCTTGAACGAATTTAGTTTGCAAGAACTTCGCGCTCTTTGCCGCTTCAAGCGCGTCGAGTCCCGTCAGTCCCGCGAAGCTAACGTGTCGGAGTTTTCCCTCTTCGTAGTGCAGTTCACCTTTATTGCGTCCATCTTCAATGAGCAACTTTCCTGTAAGTTTTTGCATCGTAATTTCGCCCATGTAGCTGGAAAGCGGGCGGTGTTCAATCGGCTTGCCGCTCTCGTCTAAGTGCAGAATGCCGTAGACGGTTTTGCGTATGCGCGTTGGGTCTGCAGGCTTCAAGATGTAATCGGAAACACCGACATTGAGGCACTTCATAATCAAGTTTGTATCGGAAATAGAACTAAGCACCACAACGGGCGGAATGGTGAACTTGGACTGGAAGAGTGCCTTCATAAAGTTCAAGCCGTTCATTTCGGGCATGGAAAGGTCGGTGATAATCAAGTCGTAACTCATGGCTTGAAACTCGTCGAGGGCTTCCTTGCCTGTATAGACGGACTTAATGGAGATCCACTGCGATTGAAGCACCGACTGAATATAGAGGTGAATATCTTGGTCGTCGTCGGCAAGCAAAATTTTCCGAGTCATACACTGTTGAATTGGAGAGTTAAATGCCGCTACTGCACTCTTAAACGTCGCGGCAATGAAGATTGTTATTAGTTTACTCGAGGGTTGAATATAACAAAATCGCTTTTGAGAAATAGGATAGCGTTATATTTTGCTCTGAAATTTAACATTCAATTCAAATTATAGGAAATTTTATTTATGAGTAACACGATACAGCGCGAGACGATGGAGATGGATGTGCTCTTCGTCGGCGCGGGCGCGGCGAACCTTTCTGCCGCCATACATCTTTCAAATTTAATCGCCGACCATAATTCCAAACACCCCGATAACCCACTTTCGCCGCAAATCGCGATTCTTGAAAAAGGTCAAAGTGTTGGTGCGCACTTGCTTTCGGGTGCGGTTTTAGACCCTGTCGCGCTCAAAGAGTTAATTCCCGATTTCAAAGAGAAAAATTGCCCGTTAGAATCGGAAGTAACCGCCGAGAAAGTGATGTTCCTGACGGCAAAGTCCAAAATTCCGTTTCCAATTACGCCGCCTCCGCTCAAGAATCACGGCAACTACATTATTTCGCTCAATAAGTTCGGCGCGTGGCTCGGCAAAATTGCCGAAGAAAAGGGCGTCAATATCTTCACAGGATTTGCGGGCGCGCAAATGCTTTTGGAAGGCGGAAAGGTGGTCGGCGTTCAAACCGATGATAAGGGGATTGATAAAAACGGCAATCCGAAACCGAACTTTGAGCCGGGCATGAACATTCGCGCCAAAGTAACGGTCTTAGGCGAAGGTCCAAGAGGCTCGCTGACGAAGCAAATCGTCTCGAAGTTGAACCTCGATAAAGAGAAAAATCCGCAGTCTTACGAAACAGGCGTCAAAGAAATTTGGGAAATTCCTGCGGGAAGAATCAAGAAAGGCACGGTTTATCACACGATGGGCTATCCGCTTCCGCCAGACGTTTATGGCGGTAGTTGGATTTATGCGATGAGCGAGACGATGCTCTCGGTCGGGTTTGTTACCGCGCTCGATGCAAGTTCGCCTGCCAACGACCCGCACTACAACTTGCAGAAGTTCAAGACGCACCCCTTCGTACGCTCACTTTTGGAAGGCGGAAAAATGGTTGGTTATGGTGCGAAAACGATTTCAGGTGGCGGCTATTTTTCAATGCCGAAACTCTATCACGATGGCTTGTTGCTCGTGGGCGAATCAGGCGGCTTTATGAACATGATGCGCCTCAAAGGGATTCACCTTGCCATGAAATCAGGTATGCTCGCAGCAGAAACGATTTTCGAAGCCTTGCTCAAAAATGATTTTTCCCAAGAGACGCTCAAAGGCTACGAAACGCGCTTCGAGAACTCGTGGGCGAAAAAGGAAATGTATAAAGTGCGTAACTTCCGCCAAGCCTTCAATGTGGGGTTATATTGGGGAATGTTGCGTGTTGGCTTGCAAATGCTTCTGGGCGGAAAAATCGTCAAAGAACGCTTGCCCTTAGAGCCTGACCATACGCACATGCAACGGCTTTCAAGCAGGACGCGCAAGTATGTGCTCGAAAAACGCGAGTTCAAGTTCGATGGCAAACTCACCTTCGATAAACTCACCGACGTTTACGAAAGCGGCACAACGCACGAAGAAGACCAGCCTTGTCATCTTTTCATTCAACCACACTTGATTACTGACATCTGCAATACAAAATGCACCGTCGAGTATGGAAATCCTTGTCAGCACTTCTGTCCTGCAAATGTCTATGAAATGGAAGTAGTCAATGAACTAACGGGCGCGAAGAAACTCAAAATCAACGCCTCGAATTGTGTGCATTGCAAAACGTGCGACATCGCCGACCCATATCAAGTCATCACTTGGAAAGTGCCCGAAGGCGGCGGCGGACCGGTTTATACCAACGGATAAAAGTCAGTGTCTGTCACTTGAAAGCGCGTTCGGTCAAAACGGCATTGACCGAACCGACTTTCATTCCGATTGGCAACGGATTGTTGTAACTTTGAAAAGAATGAAAAACGCTGAAACAAGTTTAGCTGAAATTATTTCAATCGTTCTTTCCGTTATCCATCTTGTCTGTCGTATTTGATAAATCAACTTTGAACCTAAACACGTGTAGAACATGTTACAACCTTATCCTGTCTCCGAAGAACTGAAAAACTTCGGAAGACTGCTCTCGCAAATCAATTCTCCCGATGACTTAAAGAAATTTCCAGTTGAAGACCTGCCCGAAATCACAAGAGAGTGCAGAGACTTCGTGATTGAAGTGGTCTCAAAATACGGTGGGCACTTCGGGGCAAGTTTGGGTGCGGCAGATATTTCCGTCGCCCTGCATTATGTCTACAACACGCCCAAAGACCAAGTGGTTTGGGATGTCGGGCACCAAGCCTACGTCCACAAAATTCTCACAGGGCGCAAAGCATACTTTCACACCAACCGTCAATACAAAGGCATTTCGGGATTCCCTAAACGAAGTGAGAGCGAATACGATACCTTTGGTGTAGGGCACGCGTCAACATCGATTTCGGCTGCGGCAGGCATGGCGGTTGCACGCGATTTGAAAAAAGAAGATTACAAAATCGTGGCGGTTATCGGCGATGGCGCAATGACGGGCGGTATGGCGTTTGAAGGCCTGAACCATATCGGACATCTTAAAACCGACGTGCTCGTGGTGCTCAACGATAACTGCATGTCCATTGACCCCAACGTCGGCGGCTTGAAAGAATATCTGACGGCTATTACAACGAACTCGACTTACAACAAAATCCGCAACGACTTTGCCGATTTTCTCAATCGCATTGGCAACAACGAGTTCGGTGAAAAAGCGCGCAAGTTCGTGCTCAACATGGAACAAGGCTTGAAAGCGGCGCTCACGCCCGGCGCGTTCTTCGAAGCACTTGGATTCCGATACTTCGGTCCGATTGATGGGCACGACGTCATCAATCTTGTCAAAGTCTTGAAGGAATTGAGAGAACTTCCGCACCCGAAACTCTTGCACATTGTTACGGTGAAAGGAAAAGGATTTAAGCCTGCCGAAGAAGACCAACTTAAATGGCATGCGCAAAGCACAGCGTTTGATAAAATCACAGGCAAATCGCTCGCCGCGCCGCCTGCAACGCCACCGCCGCCGCTTTATCAAGACGTATTCGGAAATGCCATTACAGAACTTGCGCAAGAAGATAAACGCATCATCGGCATTACGGCGGCAATGCCTTCGGGAACATCGCTCAAAATTTTAGGCAAAGCCTTACCTGAACAGTTCTACGACGTCGGCATCGCCGAGCAACATGCCGTAACCTTTGCCGCAGGCTTGGCAACACAAGGCATGAAACCCGTTTGTGCAATTTATTCCACCTTCCTCCAACGCGCTTACGACCAAATTATTCATGACGTCGCGCTTCAAAATCTGAACGTCGTTTTCGCCATGGATAGAGGCGGACTTGCCGGTGCCGACGGACCAACGCACCACGGCGCATTTGACCTCTCTTACCTCCGACTTATCCCAAGAATGGTCATCATGGCACCGATGAACGAACAAGAACTTCGCGATATGCTCTACACGGCTATCAAATACGACGATGGACCGATTGCGCTTCGCTATCCGCGCGGCAATGCCACTGGCATGCAAATGCGTAAAGAGTTCAAGCAACTTGAAATCGGAAAAGGCGAAGTGTTGAGAGACGGCGCAGATATTGCCATTCTCGGTATCGGCGTTATGACCAACAACGCCCTTAAAGCCGCAAAACTCCTTGAAGAGCGTGGCGTTTCCGCACTCGTCGCAAATATGCGTTTCGTCAAACCGTTAGATACCGATTTAATCGACGAAGTCGCAACACGCTTCGAGCGCATCGTAACGATTGAAGAAAACACAATCAAAGGTGGATTCGGCTCGGCGGTGATTGAATACCTGCAAGAAAAAGGTTACAGCAATAAAGTCTGTGTAATTGGCTTGCCTGACCGCTTCATCGACCATGGCTCGCCCGCTGAACTACACAAAGAGGTTGGGTTAGACGTGGAAAGCATTGCCAAGCGTGTGCTCGCTTTCGCCGGCATTGAAGAAGCCGTTGCCAAGTAAGACGGTATTACAAAAACACGACAACAAAGAAAGGGGAAGCCAAAACTTCCCCTTCTCGCTTTTACCTGAGGCGAATCTCATTTATCGTTCTATCATTTATCGACCTAAAAGCAACTTGGCATAGAAAGAGGGTTTGCTAAGTTCTTTACGCAATTCCAAATCATCGAACATACACGAAATTGTTTCAGAGAGGGTTGGGCTTTGCCTTGCACGATTGACGACGAAATTGAAAAGTGAAGGGAAGTTCGCCAGCCGTTGCAAGGTGTGGCTAAGCCAAAGTTCGCTACCGAGTTTTTGATAGACGCGCTCGTCGTATCGCTTCAAAAATGCCTGTGAAAAATCTTGTTGGAGAATGCTCTCGTAAGCGACTTCGGCGGCAAGTTTGCCAGATTTCATTGCATTGCCAATGCCTTCTCCTGAAAAGGGGTCAATGAGCGAGGCGGCGTCGCCTGTGAGCATGAATCGCTCGCCTGAAAGTGTGCGCCGCTTCGAGCCGAGTGGCAAGCCATAGCCTCTGATTTCATCAATCATTTTGGCGTGTTTGAAGCGCGGCGCAATGTCGGGATGCGTTTGAATAATTTCCATCAAAAGTTTTTTCAAATCCAAACGCTTTTTTTTCACGACGGCTGAAAGAATGCCTAAGCCAACATTTGCGTTGCCGTTGGGAAGCGGGAAAATCCAAAAATATCCGGGCAGAAGGTGAGGCAAGAAATGAAGTTCAATAAAATTTTGTGCATGCATGCCTGAAACGCCACGATAATAAGCGCGAAGCCCTGCGCAAAAGTGTTTTTCTTCGGGCTTGAATGTGGCAAGGGTGCGCGTTGTGATGCCGTTCGCGCCGTCTGCACCGATGAGCAAAGAGGCTGAAAACGTGGCGCGATTCGTGTTCACGAGCACGCCGTCAGGATTGATTTGCACGGATTCAACAGCCGTTTCTTCATACAACTTCACATTCGGCAACGACTTTACTTCTGAAACTAAAAAGTTATCGAAGTCTACACGCTTTGAAATGAAGCCGGGCGGCTCAGTGATTTGAGCCTTTGGCGACTTAAACGGCACATCAAGATGTTTGCCATTTGGCGCAATAAAGCGGATTCCAAACGAGCCGATTTTATCGGGAAAGGCTTGAAACCGCTCGTAGAGCGACGGCGAAATTGATTTCAGCGTTGAAATCACATTGCCGCTTAGTGCGTCGCCGCAGATTTTATCGCGAGGAAATTTGGCTTTATCGAGAATGCCAACTTGAAGAGACAAATGTTTAGAAAGCGAGAGTGCGGCACTTGCGCCCGCAGGTCCTGCGCCGATAATCAGCACATCAAAACGATGGTCGGGCATAAAGATTAAACCGATAAGATGTGATTGATGTTTTGCGATTGCAAAAGACAAAGTTAACCCGAAAAATTCAACGCACAATGAAAGCTGTTTGGAACGGTCAAATCATCGCCGAGAGCGACAAGACCATCGTTGTTGAAGGCAATCACTACTTTCCACCCGACGCACTTAAAAAAGAATTTTTTGAAGAAAGTTCAACGCATACCACGTGCTCGTGGAAAGGCGTTGCGAGTTATTTTAGTGTTGTTGTTGGAGGAGAGAAGAACAAAGATGCGGCGTGGTATTACCCCGACCCCAAAGAGGCAGCAAAGAACATCAAAGGCTATGTTGCATTTTGGCGCGGCGTGAAAGTCGAGCCGTGAAGTAAGTGTTTGAACGCACCGAAGTAGAGTATTGCGGTTGAAACGAGCCACAAGAATATGCCAACGCCCAAGCGAATGAATAAATCCCAACCGAGAAGAATTTCAAGCGCAGAGTCGGCGTGGTTCTTCGGATTGACATAAACCGTAACCGTGCTTTCAGGTTTGAACATTGCTAAGATGCTCTCGGAATTTTCTTTGCGCAAAAGTTTGCCACCCCACTGCGGCGAGTAAAGTTCGGTTTCGGCGGTGTAAGTTTTTCCGTTCAGTTCATATTCATATTTGACGAAGGGAATGTAGGCTTTCTTGCCACGCATTTCTGAGTCGAGAATCTTGCCCGTCGTTTGTGTCCATTGCTTTTTCTCGGAGACATCGACAAGCGCACTTGATTCTTTTACAATCAAAATCAACCCAATTAGCGCGACTGCACCTAATCCTGACCAAACCCACCACGCCCAACGCGCTCCAGAAAGAGACGACTTTTTGAGCAAAAACAATCCCAACCCAAGCACAAGGGCGACCCCTTCAAGGGCGAGAAGCAAGATGAGCGAAAGGTTTGACGGTATATCAGACATAGCGTCGAGACTTGAAAAGAGAACTTATTGTGAATCAATTAAACTCAAAAATAATGTTTCCTGCTTTATCAATATAAACCTGTTTATCGCCAATGCTGACGAGCGCAAGTCCGCCTTGAAAACTGCCAACGCCGGTCAGCCCTATGTCAATGGCAACCTTTCCCGTGCGGTCGATGAACGCATACTTTCCGCCTTTGGAAACCCATGCGAAGCCTTCGCTGAAATCGCCTGCGGCATCAAAAACAGTTGGAATAACTATGTTGCCACTTTTATCAATGAAGCCAAATTTTTCACCTTTGCGCACGCGTGCCAAGCCTTCGCTGAAATCGCTTGCGGCATCGAACTGTTCGGCAATGACGAGTTTCCCGCTTTGGTCAATGTAGCCCCACAGGGCTTCGGTGCGCACGCGCGCTAAACCTTCGGAAAACTTACTTGCAAATCGATACTTCGGCGCAATCGTAAAGGTTTGAACCGAATCGTTGAGCGTATCGGTGCGGCGAATAAATCCAAACTTTCCGTTGAACTGCACAGCGGCAAATCCTTCTGAAAAATCAGACGCTTTTTCTAAAACGGGTTGGATAACAATTTTGCCTGTAGTATCAATAAAGCCAAAGCGTTGGCGCAAGATCACCTTGCTACGGTCAGCAATTTTAATCCAAGCCAAGCCCTCCGAGAAAGTGCCCGCATCGGTGAAGGTTTCGCTTGTAAGCGTATCGCCGTTCAGGCGAATAAATCGTGTTTCTGTGCCGACAACGAAGTTCTTGGTTTGAACTGTTGCAATGTCATTTGAAAAAGGTTCAGCATTTGTAAATTGCGCTTGAATAATAAGGTTGCCCGTTGTATCGATATATCCCCATTCATCTTTGATTTTCACTGCCGCGCGTCCTTCCGAAAACTTTTTGGCTTCGTCAAACTTTGGCGGAATGACAATCTGCCCGCTTGAATTGATGTAGCCCCACTTGCCGCCTTGCTTTGCGGGAAAGCGTTGCGCGTTGAGAAGCGATGCTGAAAAAAGAAGTCCAATGATGAGACCGATGAAGAGAAGTTGGCGCGTCATTGATGCTCTTGTTGAATTGAAGTAAATTGAAAAAATATCTGAAAGAACGGTGAGAAACGAAAACATCGAGAAAATAAAGGGCATTAGCGATGCTCAATTCGAGGAAAAAATTCGCCCGATTCGCTTTGAAGACTTCACAGGGCAACAGAAAATTGTTGACAATTTGCGCGTCTTCATTCAGGCGGCACGCGGTCGGGGCGAAGCCTTAGACCATGTGCTTTTATCGGGACCGCCAGGACTCGGCAAAACAACCCTTGCCTACATCATCGCCGCAGAAATGGGCGCAAGCATTAAAGCCACATCAGGACCAGTGTTAGATAAGCCTGGCGATTTAGCAGGATTGCTCACGAGCCTTGAAAAAGGCGATGTGCTCTTTATCGATGAGATTCATCGGCTCAACCCCGTCGTCGAGGAATACCTTTACTCAGCGATGGAAGATTTCAAAATTGATATTATGATTGATTCAGGACCTTCGGCGCGTAGCGTTCAAATTGCCATTCCGCAATTTACCCTTGTGGGCGCGACAACAAGGGCAGGCTTGCTTACTGCACCTTTGCGCGCAAGGTTCGGCATTTCGTCGCGGCTGGATTACTACACGGCGGATTTGCTCGAGAAAATCGTGATGCGTTCGGCGCGAATTTTAGGCGTGGAAGTTGAACGAGACGGCGCGTTTGAAATTGCTCGACGCGCACGCGGCACACCCCGCATTGCCAACCGCTTGCTCCGACGCGCACGCGATTTCGCCCAAGTCGCAGGCTCAAACCGCATTACGCTCGACATCGCCCGAACCACGCTCGCCGCTTTGGAAATCGATGCTTACGGATTAGACGAAATGGACAAACGAATTTTAATTGCACTGATGGAAAAATTCAACGGCAATCCTGTCGGACTGTCGTCCTTAGCCGTTGCCGTTGGCGAAGAACCCGATACGATTGAAGAAGTTTATGAACCGTATTTGATTCAAGAAGGCTACTTAATGCGCACACCAAGAGGACGAGTTGCCACCGACCTTGCCTATCAACGCTTCAACATTCAAAAGCCGAAAGGCGCAGCAGGCTTATTTGACAACCTATAAGTTTGACCGAAGACATTTCAGAGCGTTTTCAAAACGGTTTCTTTGAGCAAGACAAAAACGCCCATCACTAAAACAAACCAACCAAACATCGGCTTTAACCGACTGCCGTCAATGCGGCGCGCAAGCGACGTGCCGATAAACATTCCCACAATCGCTAGCGTGGAAATGGAAAGCAAAAAAAGCCAATCGGCTTCAACGCCGCGCAAACTTCCGAAAAATCCAATCAGCGAATTGAGCGCGATAATAAACAGCGACGTGCCAACGGCTTCCTTCATGTCCAACTTCGCCAAAATCACCAACGAGGGAATGATGAGAAATCCGCCACCTACGCCAATCAGCCCCGTGATGAACCCGACGCCGAAGCCATTGAGCGCAAGCATCGCGAGGTTTTCGCTTTGCGCCGTATCTGCTTTTAGCGACGAGGGCACAATCATTTTAATCGAAGCTAAAATCATCAACACGGCGAAGACGATAAGCAAAAAGGTGCTTTTCGTAAGCGCGAAATCGCCAACGGAAAAGAGCACATCGGGCAAGTTTGGCAAGATGAAATTGCGCGTGAAGAGAATGGAAGCAATCGAAGGAACGGCGAAGGCAAGCGCGTTTTTGACCTTGACCAATTTACTTTTCAAATAAGTGACGGCACCAATCGCGCTCGATAGACCGACGATAAAAAGCGAATAAAGCGTCGCCTCAATCGGCGGTTGCGCGAAAAGATATACCAAAACGGGAACAGTGAGAATACTTCCGCCGCCGCCAATGAGCCCAAGCGAAACGCCAATCAAAATTGAAGCGAAATAGCCGATAAGTTCCATTCAATTACTTTTTACAAACATCGTCAATGTTCTTGAACGAATCTGCTACTTTGGTTACGCTGCCGCGAAAAAATTAAAACAAAGCAGAGTGATTTTGCTCTTGCTGTTTTTTCGCTAACTTCTCGCGCTTCAAATGTCCGTCCCACAAAACGAATTTGAAAGTAGCCAATGCGTTTGCCCGAAGAGAAAATCGATGAAATCCGCCGCGCCGCCGATATTGTCGATGTCGTCTCCGACTATGTGCGACTTCTGCCGTCAGGTCGGAACTACAAGGCGATTTCACCATTCAACCCCAGCGAAAAAACGCCGTCGTTTTATGTCTCTCCCGAAAAACAAATCTACAAGTGCTTTTCCACAGGCAAGGGCGGCAATGTGTTTACCTTCGTTCAAGAAATGGAAAAACTGCCGTTCATCGACGCCGTCAAATGGGTCGCAAAAAAAGTCGGAATCGACCTCTCACAATACGAGCGCAAATCCGCCAAGCAAGACGATAAACAAAGCGAAGAATATGAACTCATGGCTTGGGCGGCGAAATTTTTTCACACCAACCTGAACACCAAAGAAGGCAAAGCAGGGCTGGATTACTTTCTCAATCGTGGCGTGCTCAAAGAAACCATTTCCAAGTTCGGGTTAGGCTTCGCGCCTGACGCATGGAATCGGCTTTGCGATGAAGCACAGAAAGAAGGCAAGTCGCTCACCCTGCTTGAAGAATTTGGCTTGATTGCCAAAAGCGAAAAGAGCGAAAAGCATTACGACGTATTTCGCAACCGCGTGATGTTTCCGATTTTTTCGCCCGCAGGAAAAGTAATTGCGTTTGGCGGACGCTTGATTGGCGATGAAAAAAACTCTCCGAAGTATATCAACTCGCCCGAAACGAAACTTTACCATAAGTCGGAAGTGCTTTATGCCTTCAACTTCGCTCGCGACGAAATTCGCAAAAAAGATGAAGCGATTTTGGTCGAAGGTTACATGGACGTGATTTCACTACATCAAGCAGGAATTAAAACCGCCGTAGCCTCGAGCGGCACCTCGCTCACGCCTGAACAAGTGCGGCTTATCGGACGGCTCACAAAAAACGTGCTCTTCATTTACGACGGCGATAAAGCCGGCATTAAAGCCATGATGCGCGGCATCGACCTGATTCTCGAGCAAGGACTTTCGCCCAAAGTGCTGTTCCTGCCCGATAACGAAGACCCCGACAGTTACGTCCAAAAAGTCGGCGGCGACGAATTTTTGAAATATGCGAATGCGCACAAAACCTCGTTTCTCGATTTCAAAATCGATGTCCTGAAAAATTCTGACGGTTTCGCAAGCGAAGAGCAAACGCAAGCCTCCATTCGCGACCTTGTTTCAACCCTTGCCAAAATTCAAGATGAACTTGCGCGCGAAGTGTATCTGAAATCCCTTGCTCAAAAACTTGATGTAGCGTTTCTGACGCTTCAAAAAGAACTCGAGAAAGTCTTGGGACGCGAAACCCCGAAACGCGCCACGCCCGCCAAAATTTTATCGATTCCACAAGAGCAAGCCCCGCCAACGCACACGACTGAAAAGCAACCGCTTCCGTCGGTCGCCGAACGCACATTTCTGAAAGCACTTCTTGAAAGTCTTTATCACGGAAGCGAAGTGTTGGAGTTCGTCAAAGAGAAAATGAGCCTTTTAACTTTTAAGCACGAATGGACGGAAAAAATCGCACGATTTCTGCTTGAACGCTATGAAGCGCATGGCAAAGAAACAGCGTTTGATGTAACGCTCGAGCTGAACCACTTGAACGACGAGGAACTGAGAAATTTTATTTCAGGACTGCTCATTGACGAAGCCATATCGGAGCGATGGCAACCCGAAAGCCCCAGTATTTATGCGCGTCGGTGCTTAATGGCGTTTTTAGACGCAACGAAAAAAATCATCTTGCAAAATTATGACGACGCACTTTTTGAAAACATCAAAGCCATACAAGGCGAATCCGACGCAGAAAAAATCGGCGCGCTCATTACCGAACGCAACCGCCTTGTGAAAGCCAAGCGCGACGCCGAAGCAGAATTCGACCAAACCATAAAATCGCTTACAGGTCTCTATTGATGCATATTTTGAAACACGCTTTTCGTCTTGTGGCAACGCTTGTTTGCTCGATAGTTATACTGAACACACAAGTGAGCGCACAAACGATTTTCATCGATGCCAAAGCAGGTATCGGCGGCACGCTTGCCCCAACTTACCTTGATTGGAGCGAAGTGTTGCGCAATCGACGCAGTCCTGACCTCTTGCAAACGCTCGATATTTCAGCCACTGCGCTCTACCGAATGAACGATAAATTTTTCATCGGCGGCGACTTCCTCTACAAGCGTTCGTCAGAGCAACTCGACACGCGCATCGGATTCGGACTGCCCGCAGAACTTTCTGCCACATGGCTCATTCCTTCGGTCGCGGTTGCTTTTGTGCCGATTCAACCGTTCAAAGATGGTGCGCTGGTCAAATTCACGTTTGGCGCAGGCGTGCTCTTTGGCTCAATTCGGGAAAATGTGCGCGCCGTATCCGAGACGAATACCTATTCTGCAACGGGCGTTGCCGCACATTCTGAACTCTCGTTCGGCTTGCCGCTTAGTTCGCTTTTTACAACAACGCTCAATGCAGGCGTGCGCGCTGGCTTAACAGGCGAAGCCAAAACCAAATCAACCGTCATTGACGACCAACTGCCGACGCTTTCTTTTATCTCATTTGCATTCAGCATTGGGCTTGTATTCAAACTGTGAATGCATGGTGAAATCTCTCATTCAGACATTTCGCAAGCGCGTTCAAGCAACGGTTTCGCTTCTCGTTCTGCTCTCGCTATTTGTGCCATTCAGCACTACGTACCTGTGGCTTCAAATTCAAAAACGGCTCATCAAAAAAGAGGTCAAAGCGAAACTGATTCGAGGAATAGATAAATCGGAACTAACGCATTTCACCTTTTCAAAAACGCAAGTGCAAACTGAACTGCGCTGGGAACATCACAAAGAGTTCGAATACAAGGGCGAAATGTATGATGTCGTAGAAACCGAAGTCAAAGGCGACTCGATTCACTATGTCTGTTGGCACGATAAAGCCGAAACCAAACTCAACAAACGCCTGAAAACCCTTATTGCACAAGCCACAAGCGGCTCGCCTGAGCATCAAAAGCGCGAATCGCTGTGCTATCAACTGCTCAAATCTCTGGTGATGCAAAATGCAACTCAACTGTGGCTTGAGCCTTCGGAATCCTTGCGCCAGTTTTACACACCACTCGTTCAGTATGAATTTATCGCGCTTCAAAAGGTCAAAAAGCCTCCGCCATTCGTTTCTCGTCTCGCATAACGCCAACAACTAAACAAACTAAAGGCTTCAAACTTTGCAGGTGCAAAGGGGAGAAACTTTTATCAAAACTTAAACTTCATTTTCCAATGAAACGGATTTTCTTTTTGCTGTTTTTCTTTATGCCGACACTATTGGTCGCACAGGTCATAACCGTCAAA
Source organism: Chloroherpetonaceae bacterium (assembly GCA_046292465.1). Classification (GTDB taxonomy): domain Bacteria; phylum Bacteroidota; class Chlorobiia; order Chlorobiales; family Thermochlorobacteraceae; genus JANWWM01. The sequence continues at coordinate 3,080 of JBKBRB010000005.1, read as the reverse complement.
GACCGTGAAACCGCTCAACCGCTTGAACTGGTGCGCATTTTCAGCGCATCGCCGAACGCCTTGACAGCAACGAATAAAAACGGACAAGCCGATATTTCAGCCTTCAAAGGCGCGGAAAAAATTGAATTTCGCCTGATTGGATACCGTCGAACTGAAAAGCGATACGACGACCTTGTAGGTGAAAACACTGTTGTGTATTTGTCGCAATCGCAGGTTTCAACCGATGAAGTCGTCGTGAGTGCAACACGGTGGAATCAAGAAAAGCGCGATGTTCCGAACAAAATCACAACGATTACGCCGAAAGATGTGGCGTTGCTCAATCCGCAGACGGCGGCGGAAATGCTGGGGCAGTCGGGCGAAGTCTTCATTCAGAAAAGCCAACAAGGTGGCGGCAGTCCAATGATTCGCGGCTTTTCAACCAACCGTTTGCTTTATGCCGTCGACGGCGTGAGAATGAACACGGCAATTTTTCGTGGCGGCAATCTCCAACAAGTGATTTCACTTGACGCGCTCGCGATTGAAAACACCGAAGTCTTCTTTGGACCGGGCTCAATCATTTACGGTAGCGACGCAATCGGCGGCGTGATGAACTTTCAAACCTTAACGCCGCAATTCTCGCTCTACGACGAGCCATTCGTTACAGGCAAAGGCGTGGCGCGGTTTTCTTCCGCAAACAATGAGCAAGTCGGACATTTTCACTTGAACATCGGTTGGAAAAATCTTGCCCTCCTTACAAGCCTGACATACAGCGATTTCGGAGACCCGAGAATGGGGCGCATCGGTCGGCAAGAATACCTTCGTCCGTTCTTCGTTCAGCGCATTGATAGCGTTGACAGAGTGATTACGAACAACGACCCGCTCGTGCAAACGCCAAACAATTACAATCAAATTAACTTGATGCAAAAAGTGCGCTACGCGCCAACTGCCGCGTGGGAACTGCAATATGGTTTTCACTTCTCTGAAACATCGGAATACGCGCGCTACGACCGACTGATTGAACAACTTGCAAACGGCTTGCCGCGAAGTGCCGTCTGGAACTACGGTCCGCAAAAATGGACAATGCACAATGTTTCCGTTACCCACAAAAGCGAGAACGCACTCTACGACCTTGCCACGCTTCGCCTCGCTTATCAATACTTCCAAGAAAGCCGCATTGACCGACCGTTTTCAGGTGGCGGACGATTCCGCTTGCGCACACAACTCGAAGAAGTCGACGCCTATTCGCTCAACCTTGACTTCAACAAGAAGTTCGGAGCACAACAAATTTTTTACGGTGCGGAAATCGTGCGTAACGATGTCAAATCGCGTGGCGTGGGGATTGACATTCGCAACAATGGTCTGATACCCGTGCCAGACCGTTATCCGCAGTCGGATTGGTCATCTTACGCAGGGTATCTGAACTATCAACTGCGAGCGTCAGAAAAGTTCTTGGTTCAAGCGGGCGCGCGATACAACTACTTTGCGATTAACTCCGACTTCACGCGCAACCTTGAATTCTTTCCGTTTCAATTCACCAAAGCCGAAGTGCGAAGCGGCGCATTGACGGGTAGTTTGGGCGCAGTCTTCACGCCTGACGAAAGTTGGAACATAAGCGCAAATTTGTCGACAGGATTTCGTGCGCCAAATGTAGACGACATCGGAAAAATTTTTGACCAGCCGCAAAATGTCGTGGTTGTGCCGAATCCGAACCTCGGTGCAGAATATGCCTACAACGCTGAACTTGCCATCAGCAAAACCTTCAACGACCTTGCGCGCGTAGAACTGACCGGCTACTACACCTATCTCGACAATGCGCTCGTGCGCAGAGATTTTCAGTTCAACGGACAAGATTCGATTCTTTACAACAACGTGCTTAGCCGCGTGCAGGCGATTCAAAACGCGGCGTTTGCCGATGTATATGGTGTTCAAGCCGGCGTAGAGTTGAAGTTGCCCGCAGGCTTTGGGCTTTCATCACGATTCAATTATCAAATTGGCAACGAAGAAATGGACGACGGCACAAAGAGCCGCTCGCGCCACGCCGCGCCTTGGTTTGGCGTAACGCGACTCACATACACGAGCCGCAAATTAGACTTACAATTTTATGCGATGTATAGCGGCGAAGTAAGTTTTGAAAACTTGAATGTCGAAGAGCGGCTCAAACCGCAGATTTACGCCAAAGATGAAAACGGCAATCCCTTTTCGCCTGCGTGGCTGACGCTCAATCTCAAAGCCTTGTATCGCTTTGAAGAGAATTTCATGATTACGGCGGGCGTAGAGAACTTGACCGATGTGCGCTATCGTCCGTATAGTTCGGGGCTGGTGGCGTTGGGCAGAAATTTTGTGATTGCCTTGCGCGCAGGGTTGTAGAATGGTCGAACGAAAATTCCCTCGCTCGCAAACAGTGGGCGAGGGAATGGAAAACCTTGATGCAGGTGAAAGAGACGAATAAAAAAATGTATTTTTTTCAAAAGCAGATTTACTTGAAAGCGTGGCAACGCAAACATCACTATTTCACATACTGCCGTTTTTGAGACGCATTCCCGCAATTATCGGGTCGCTGTTTTTTGCAGTGCTGATATGGTTTTTTGTCGCAATGACAAAGCGATATACCGCCGTGATTTCCTTGCCTGTTGTGCTTAAAACGGAAAATGCATCACGAACCGTCAAAGGCGACTATCCCTCGCGCATCGAGGTTAAACTCGAGTCGGAAGGGTGGAAAATTCTCTCGCTTTATTTGGGACGAACAGAGTGGGTAATTGATTTGAGCAACGAAGTTCAAAAAGATGTCTTGGAGATTGAAACGCTCGCGAAGGCATCGCAATACATTAAGCCATTTCCTGAAGGAATGAAAGTATTGGAAGTTGAGCCAAAGGTTTTTAGAATGGAGCTCGATGAAAAAATCACGAAGCGTGTTCCGATTCGCTTGGCAATGCTGCCAGTTGCGAAACCCGGCTTCGTGATTCGTCCCAACATTCAGATTCAGCCAGAAAGCGTAACGGTGTCCGGTGCGCGCAGTATTGTCGAGCCGATTACGTTTTGGAAAGCAATCGTTCCAATCAAGCAAGAACTTGCGAATGCGTTTCAACTCGAGCTGCCGCTGG
>JBKBRB010000004.1:0-192948 GCA_046292465.1 Chloroherpetonaceae bacterium | reverse complement strand
GGTTCGTGTGATTGATAGAGACAACCCGAACTCATCGTCGGAAGATTGGAATTTGCGAAACGACTCAAATATTCCGGTCGCGAGCGGCATGTATCTCGTGCATATTGAAACCGAGTTTGGAAACAAGATTCTCAAACTGGGGGTCATTATGCGCCAAGAACGCGAAGACTTCTTCTAAACGACAAGCATCAAACCAAAAATGCGGCCCTGTGTTTGAAACAGGGTCGCACTTAAAAACTTAAAGAATTTGAACTTTCAATAAAGGGAGACGAAACGTGAGACAACTCAAAACAATAGCAGTAACCTTACTTATTGCAACAGCACTGATGCAGCCAGCATTGAAAGCGCAGGAGCGACGAGTTGGTGCTTCAAGTGGTAACCAAGTCCTGATTCCCGTAGGGGGCGTAGGCTTGGCAATGGCTGGCGCAGCAACCGCATCGCTCACAGGCGTTGAAGCCATGTATTGGAATCCAGGAGCGGTCGCCTATTCGCGTAAAGGAGAATTGATGTTCTCCTCTATGAGTTACTTGGCGGATATTAGAATCAGTTACGTTGCTGCAACAGCAAACCTTGGAAATGTCGGAACATTCGGCTTTGCAATTAAATCGCTCAATTTTGGAGACATCTTGCGCACAACTGATGAAGACCCCGACGGACTGCGCGGTGAGAAATGGTCGCCCAACTTCATCACAGCATCTTTGACATACTCAAGGGCATTTACCGACAAAATTGCAGCAGGAGTAACCGCAAAGTTGATTTCAGAAACCATTCTAAGTTCAACCGCAACGGGCTTAGCCGTAGACTTTGGAGTGCAATACACAACCCCATTTGATTTGAAGATTGCTGTTGTGCTCAAAAATCTTGGAAACCAAATGCGCTATGCTGGTCCTGACTTAGAACGGCAAATTGCACGCTTCCCTGGCGACGGTCCTCAAAACCTGCTCCGAACGGAAATTGTTGCCGCAGCAGGCGAAATACCATCGTCATTTGAAATCGGCGCAGCATATGATTTTAAGTTAGACCCACGAAACGTGATTACACTTGCAGGAAACTTCCGAAACAATAACTTTTCGGACGATGAATATCAAGTAGGTGCTCAATATGCTTTTCAAGATTTGCTCTTCCTGCGTGGCGGCATGAACTTCGATGTGTCTAAACACGGCGAAAACGTCTTCACAAATAGTTTTGCCTTAGGGGCAGGCATCAATTACCGCTTAGGCGGCGTTTCAATTATGCTCGATTACGCCTATCGTTCGGCTAAATTTTTCAGCGGCAATCAAGTGTTCGCCGTCCGCTTAGGCTTCTAAAAAGTGAAAAAACAACAAAGTGTCAAACTGAACAAACATGAAAAACAAACTTCTATCAATCTTCTTCCTCTTTGTTCTCACCACCATGTTCCTTTCTGCCTGCGGAGAGTCAGAGCCGCTCGCAACCAATACGCGCAAAACCAATTTGCGCTTCTGGAACATGATGCCTGATGCAAACGTGCAAAGCTTGGACATCCTCGTCGATGGTGAATTTGTAACTAACATTCGTTACGGAGAAGAGCAAACCGAATACTCCCAAGTCTTTTCAGGTAATCGTAACATTAGAGTAACCGTTGGTGGCAACCGCAACAAAATTACGATTGACACACTCGCCGATTTCAGTAATCGCCAAAATCAATTCTTCACCTTCATGGTGATTGATTCAGCACGCAACAATGCGCCATTGCTCATTCGCGATAACTACAATCTCAGACCTGATACTTTAACAGGACGATTCCAACTGCGCGTGCTTCACCTTTCGCCAAACGCGCCGGGCGTCAATATCGGATTGGTAAGCGGAACCAACGACACAACCTATATCATCGCCGATACGCTGACCTTCCTCCGCAACCTAAGTGCGGCAGATGTTGCGACCCAAGCTGGATTCAGAACCTTCAATTTGAGCGCAACTAACTCAACACTTGCCGATACCACCTTAAACCTGGTCATCAGAGCCGTAGGCGGCGGTATCATTCCGCTTTCAAATGTGCGCGTCCAAGACAAGAGCGTCTATACGGTGATCGCACGCGGCTTCGTCGGCGGAACCGGTGCGCAAGCATTTGCAACGCGAATCATAAAGGATAGATAGTTCCACATCTTGAAGCACGAAAAGCCCATCTGAAACGGTGGGCTTTTTTATTTCGGCTAAACACGGTTTCGTATATTTGCCGTCAATTTCATCAACATAATCATCTGCTCTGGTTCAAACCTATCTATGTCTAAAACCGACACATCTGAAAAACTGATGGAGAAAATCGTCTCGCTGTGCAAGCGGCGGGGCTTCGTCTTTCAATCATCTGAAATTTATGGCGGGTTGGGCGCGTGCTACGACTACGGTCCGCTCGGCGTCGAACTCAAAAACAACATCAAAACCGCGTGGTGGAACGCCATGACGCGCGAACACGAAAACATCGCGGGCATTGACGCGGCGATTATGATGCACCCCAAAACTTGGGAAGCCTCAGGACACGTGCAAAGCTTCAGCGACCCAATGATTGACGACAAGACCAGCAAAATCCGCTATCGCGCCGACCACCTTATCGAAGGATACATCAAACAGTTGGAGAAAAAAGGCAAAACAGAGGAAGCCAAGCGCGTCAATGATGAATTTGTCAAAGCGCAAAACAGCGACGACATGACCAAAGCACTTTACGAGCTTATCATCAAAGAGCAAATTAAATCGCCCGATTCAGGCGCGTTTAATTGGACCGAAGTCAGGCAGTTCAACTTGATGTTTTCTACGAAACTCGGTGCAGTCGCAGATGAGGCAGGCATCGTTTATCTCCGTCCTGAAACGGCGCAAGGCATTTTCGTCAACTTTCACACCGTCCGCGAATCAGCGCGAATGAAAATTCCCTTCGGCATTGCGCAAATTGGCAAAGCCTTCCGAAACGAAATCGTTAAAGGCAATTTCATTTTCCGAATGATTGAGTTCGAGCAAATGGAAATGCAGTATTTCGTTAAGCCGGGCACGCAGTTAGACGCCTTCGAGATGTGGAAAGAAAAACGCATGAATTGGCACATCGAGCGGCTGGGCATTAAGCCTGAAAACCTCGTTTGGTATCAACACGAAAAACTCGCGCATTATGCCGACGCCGCCTTCGACATCAAATACAAGTTCCCGTTTGGCACGGAAGAAATCGAGGGCATTCACTCGCGCACCGATTTCGATTTGCGCCGCCATCAAGAGTATTCAGGTAAAAACATGATGTATAGCGACACCGAAACGAAAGAAAAATACATTCCCTACGTCGTCGAAACTTCATCGGGATGCGACCGAAATTTTCTCATGGTGCTCTGCGACGCCTACACCGAACAAATCGAAGACGGCGAGCCACACGTGATTCTCAAACTCAAACCTGAACTTGCGCCTGTCAAAGCCGGCATTTTTCCGCTTACAAAAAAAGATGGCTTGCCTGAAATCGCTGAAAAACTTTATCACGACCTAAAACGCCACTTCAAAGTGCAATACGACGACGCAGGCTCAATCGGAAAACGCTACTACCGACAAGACGAAACCGGCACGCCCTTCTGCTTCACGATTGACCACGAGACGCTAAACAACCAAACTGTTACGGTTCGCTATCGCGATACCAGTAATCAAGAGCGGCTCAATCTCTCGCAGGTCAAAGCGTTTTTGACGGAAAAACTTTCATAAGTCTGTTGAAGCACCGCCCAAAGATGCAAGCCACATCAGAAAGAAAAGACGCGCCGGCACAAAATGACAAGCGCACAATTTTCGGGTGGGCAATGTATGATTGGGCGGTCAGCGCGTTCAGCACAACGGTTGTAACGGTTTTTTTAGGTCCGTATCTCACGGCACTTGCCAAAGCCGCCAGCGATTCAAACGGCTTGCTCTACGCGGCAGGCATTCCTATCAAATACGATTCGCTGTTTGCCTATTGCACGTCGATTTCCGTATTGCTTCAAGCATTTTTCCTGCCACTGCTCAGCGCGATTGCCGATTACTCCAAACGCCGCAAACAGTTCTTGCTCTTCTTCACAGTGATAGGCTCAACGGCAACTATCGCGCTTATTGGGCTTGATGACGGACGGCACTGGTTCGGCGCAGGGGCTTACATCATCGCCAATATCGCCTTCGGTGCGGCAATGGTCTTTTACAACGCCTTCCTTCCCGACATTGCGACAAAAGAACAGCACGACCGCGTCTCGTCGTTTGGCTGGGGACTTGGCTACTTGGGCGGCGGCTTGCTCTTGCTCCTGAATCTCATCTTCTTCACCTTGCGCGACTCGCTTGGCTTAACCACAAGCGACGCCGTAAGAATTTGCCTTGCCTCCGCAGGCGTGTGGTGGCTTGGGTTTTCAATGTTCACCTTTGCGATGGTGCGCTCGCGCTATGCAGTGCAGTTGCTCAAACAAGGCGAAACGTATTTAGGCATCGGATTCAAGGAACTTGCGCGAACCTTCCGCGACATCAAACGCCTTCCCGAAACGCTGAAATATCTCGTTGCTTATTTGCTCTACAACGACGGCGTGCAAACAATCCTCGTTGTGGCAACGATTTTCGGCTCGGAAGAATTGAAGATGGAATCCGCAAGTTTGATTCAAGTGATTTTGATGGTGCAAATTGTGGCGTTCATCGGCTCAATTTTGTTCGGAAGAATTGCCGCACGATTTGGCGCAAAGCAGGCGGTTGTAAGTTGTCTTGTAATATGGTGTGCGGTTACGATTTATGCGTGGTATTTCCTCTCGAGCGCGTTGGAATTTTGGGGAATGGCGGCGGTCGTCGCACTCGTGATGGGCGGCACGCAAGCCTTATCGCGAAGCCTCTTTTCGGTGATGATTCCCGAAGGAAAAGAGGCGGCGTTCTTTGCGTTCTATGAACTTTCGGAGCGCGGAACATCATGGGTTGGTCCGTTTCTCTTTGGACTCATCAATCAACTGTTCGGAGGATTGCGTTACGGCATTCTCTCGCTGATTGTGCTGTTTGTGAGCGGTCTTGTCGTACTGCTTTTTGTGAATGTTGAAAAGGCGAAATCACAAGCCGATGCGATGTGAGCGGTCTTCTCAAAAAAAGAATGAACTATAAATCCACTTGCCGATTGCCATAAGCACTTGCACCACAATCAAGAAAATCACAATGCGGAAAAACCACGCGCGAATTTTGTAGAACGTCTCTCGTTTCATGTCAAAATCTGTTTGGCTTCAAGAATGGCGCGATGAATGTTGCGCGAAGATATTTTTTCTTGACACAAAAATGCCTCACCAATGCGGCGAAGCAAAACAAAGCGAATCGTGCCGTGCGATTTTTTCTTATCGCTCTGCATAGCCAATTCAAGGTCAGATTCTGCCACATCAAAGAAATACCGTTTCAAAAGCGATGGCGAAAGCGGAAAGCGTTTGGCGAAGTGCGCTATGCGCATGAACGAATCTTTATCGAGCAAGTCTAAATTTTTGGAGAGAGCAGAGGCGCAAAGCATGCCGATTAAGACGGCTTCGCCATGCCGAAAAGCCTTGTAGTTGCTGAGGGTTTCGAGGGCGTGTGCGAAGGTGTGTCCGAAGTTCAAGAGGGCGCGCAGTCCGAGTGTTTCTTTGAAGTCTTTTTTGACGATGCGCAGTTTGTTTTTAACACTTCGCGCCACAACACGCTCAAGGTCGGCGCGTTCAAGCGAAACGATTGGCTCAAAACGCGATTCAAAGTGATGAAAAAACGGCGCGTCTTGAATAAGCGCGTATTTGAAGGCTTCGGCAAGTCCTGAATAAACATCGCGTTTTGGAAGAGTGCTTAAAAAATTGACATCGATAAATGTGAAGGTAGGCGGATAAAAGAAGCCAATCATGTTTTTGCCGAGCGAATGATTCACAGCGACCTTTCCGCCGATGGCACTATCGACCATTGCCAGAAGTGTTGTCGGCACATGCACCAGCGGAATGCCGCGCAAGTAACTTGCTGCAAGGAATCCGCCTAAATCGCCAACGACGCCGCCGCCAACGGCGACAAGCGCAGTCGCTCTATCAATTCCGTTTTTGATGAACGCGCCGTAGAGCCGCTCTGCCGTGCGCAAACTTTTCGCCGATTCGCTTGCAGGCACAACAAAAGAAGAATGTGCGATGTTGGCTTGATGAAAGGTTTGAAAAATGTTTGGTGAAAAAAGCCTGTGCGTATTTCGGTCGAAGAGCAGGGCGACTTTGGGCGCAAGCCCATGCGAGGTAAGCGTGTCGTTGAAGGTGTGAAATGAAGAAAAAACAACGTGATGCAACGCTGAAAAATTGAAAGGTTACTGATGACGATGCGATTTGAAATGTCGCTCTAATTCTCGTTGCAATTTCTCGACCGTTTTGCCGAGCGGCGTTTGGTCGGTTGAAATGTAAATCGGGGCTTGGGAATATCGCTCTTCACGGCGGCTCATCAAGAGGCTGACGCGATTGGCAATTTCCTCCGGCGTTATCTTTTGTCCATTTTCGCCTTTGAGAAGCGGGCGGTCGTCTTTGTTGGAAAGTCGGCGCGTGAGCGTATTCAAGTCAGATTTCAGATAAACCATAGTGCCTGAATTGCGGACGAGTTCGAAACTGGAATCATTTTCAAGTGTGCCGCCGCCAAGTGAGACGACGAGGTTTTCGCGATTGGCAATCGAGGAAAGAATTTCAAGTTCAAGTTGGCGGAAGTAGGCTTCACCTTTTTCGGCAAAAATTTCATTGATGGATTTTTGTTCGCGCTCGACGATAACTTTATCAATATCAATGAAGTCAAAGCCAAGTGAATTGGCGAGAATCGGTCCGATGGTTGATTTGCCCGCCGTACTGAATCCTGTTAAAAAAATTAAAGTCGGTTTCTGCATCGCGTTCATGAAAGCGGTTATCGAGACGATTACCCTCAAATTATACAAGTTTAAGAAATGACCTCAAAGCGCGAACCTTTAAGATGGTCTTTACTGACAACGATGCGCGTCGGAAAAGCGTCTTTCATTTCTTCTAAATGCGTGATAAGAATGAGTTTTTCAAAATCATCGCACACTTGATTCATCGCCTCAATCATTGCCTCAATTCCGTTTTGGTCTTGTGTGCCGAATCCTTCGTCAATGACAATCATTTTAATTGGCGTGCCGCTAATGTTGGAGAGATATTTTGAAAGCGCGAGCCGCAGAGCGAAATCAATGCGAAAGCGTTCGCCGCCTGAAAAGGTTTCGTAGAGGCGTGTGTTGGCGTTAGCGTCGGAAATGATAATCGCGAGCGTCTGTTCCACGGTATTGTTTTGCGTTTGTCGCTCGGTTTGAAGCGAGAGCGAAAACGAGTTGTTTGTCAGTTGCGCGAGCAGTTCGTTGGCTAAGCGTTCAATTTCAGGAATGGCTTTCTCGAGCAAGAGTTGTTGAACGCCTTTGACGCTATAGGCTTCGGCTAAAATCTCATAGAGTTCGATTGTTTCTTTTTCGGGACCGATCTCTTGCTCTAATTCCTTCATTGTTTTTTCCTTTTCTTCTTTCTCATCAATGGTGAATTTGAGTGCCTGACATTTGCTTGAAACTTCTTGCAGGCGCGTTGTTTTCTCACGCTTTTCGTTTGATACAGTTTGTAGGCGCATTTCAAGTTCAGCCTTGCCTATCAGGGCTTTGCGGAGAGCATTGATGTTTTCTTCTTTCAAAGCGTGTTGCTGCACAAGGGATTCATAAGTTTGACGATGTTCGGAAATCTCTTGAAGGAGCACGTTTCGGCGTTTTTCGTCGCTCTCGAGAGCGGCAAGCTCTCGTTCAATTGAGTCAAATGATTTGAGTTCGGATTTTTTACGCTGATGAAGTTGTGCGTCGTATCCGATGGCTGAAAGTTCGGCTTGAAGTTTTTCAATTTCTGCTTTGGCTTGTGCAAGCGCGTGCAATTCAAGTTCCGCGTCTTTTGCTTTGGCTTCTTGAACGATTTTATCGGACTCAATTTGCTTCAACTCTCGCTCAACTTCTTGAAGCGAGGCCATCTCGGTGGTGATTTGGTTCAATTCAATGGCGCATTTGTTCTGTTCGCGTTCCTTTTGTTTGAGAGCGGCAAGTTCTTGCTCGTATTGTGAAAGTTCTTGTTGGAGAACTTGAAGTGTGTCTTCGTGATGCTTCTTTTGCACTTGATAGGCGCGATACTCGTCGCGATAATTTTGAAGAATGTGCTCCTTGTGAGATTCTTCAATATGAGACTGACAGAGCGGACAAGTGTCGGAAAGTTCTTTAACCTTTTTGCCTTTTTCGGAGATGGCGTCCATTTGCATTTGTGCAGAAGCGATTGCAGACCGCAAGTCTGAAACTTTGGTGCGTGTCGCATTGAGCAACGATTCAACTTCGGGAAGGCGAGCACATTCTTTTTTGAGCGCGTCAAGTTTCGACTGTATTTGTGGATGTTCTTGAAGCAATTTTGCTTTTCGCTCGAGTCGGGCTTGTCGTTGTGCAATCATTTGGTTGAGTTGAGCCAGTTGTCCTTGTGCCGATTTTTTTTCGGCTTCGAGTTTGGCGCGCTTGGCGTTGTAGTCGTTCTCGAGTTTAGAAATTTGTTCTTTCAAAGATTGGGCGAGCGATTGGCGTTCGTCCAACAATTCAAGTTCCTTTTTGAGCGATTCGGATTGTTGTTGCTTCAAGAGTAATGTCTCTCGAGTTTGAAGGCGCAAGTCAATCGCGGAAACTTCGGATTCTTTTTGACGAACTAAACGCGCCTCTTGTTCAAGCCGTTGCTTTAGCGAATTGAGTTCAGCGTTTAAGACGGCGAGTTCAGATTCTTTTTGTTTAAACGCTTCAAGGTCGGAAGTAAGCGCAAGAAGCGAGTCTTCAAGAGTGGCAAGTTCGGCTTTAACCGCATGCTCTTCCGCTAATTTCGCGTCGTAGTCGAGGCGAAGTTGCGGGAGTGAGGCAATGTCAGATTTAAGAAGTGATATGCGTGTAAGGGTTAAAACGAGTTTTCCTTGAAGACTTTTGGCGACTTCTTTGGCTTTTTTGGATAGTTCTTCGTAATGGCTCAAACCCAAAATTTCGCTCAAAACTTTGCGCCTCTCTGTCGGTCCGTTTCTAAAAAATAAATCGGCTTTGCCTTGTGCGAAGAAAGCAGAGTTAATGAAGGTTTCGTAACTAATGCCAATGCGCTTTTGAATTTCGGCTTCGGTATCTTTGACGTGCTTGCAGGTGAGCGTGCGAAAGTCGTTGATGGAACGGTCGTAGACGGCGAATTCCAACTGTTGACTCTTGTTTTTTCTGAGGATTCGCGTGATGCGATAAATGTTGTTTTGCAACTCGAGTTCAAGTTCGATGCGCGCTTCTTTTGCACCTTTGCGCACAAGTTCGTGGTTAGATTCTCTCCCTTTACCCCAGATGCAGAACGGAATTGCCTCAATGAGGCTCGATTTGCCTGCGCCGTTTTCGCCTGTCAGAACAGCGAATTGAAACAAATCAAAATCGAGTTCTTGCTCTGGCTCGCCGTAGCTTAGAAAGTTTCGGAGTCGGAGTTTCTTCGGAATCATAACCGTGTGTGGAAGTAAGAGGTTGAAAGTGTTAGCGCGTTTGAAAGCGTTCAAAGACAATATCGACAAAGGCGACGGCTTCGCTTGAAAATTCATCGACGTTGAAGCGTGAGAAAACTTCGCGGTCAATAAAGAGCGAGGCTTCGCGCCAAGTTTTCATTTGATTGATAGCAGAAATGGCTTGATTGTATTCCGCCTCACTGCCTTTGAAAAGACGCTTGATAAACTTCTTTCGCTCGTCATCGCTGATGAAGAGGCGCACGTCGCGCAAAGCGGAATCTTGTTGGGCTTTTTGAGCAAGAATTTTTTGCTTTTCAATCTCAAAGAAGTCGATGTTGGGCACAGGTTTTTCTTTTCGGACTTCAGGAGAAGCGAGAGGCTCTTTTGGTGCGGCAGTAGATGGTGAAGATTCTATCAGTTGAGGCGGAGCGAGTTCTGGCATTGCAAGTTGAGATGTAGCAGGTTCAGGTCGCAATGGCTCGGATTGAACTGGTGCGGGCTGAACGGTCGATGCAGGCGACGTTTGGGCAACGGGTTCAGGTGCAGAAGTCAGCATATCGAGCGGTGCCAGCAAAAGGTCGTTCAAGGCTTCGGCAGTGAGCGCGTCAATGCCGTGTTGAATTGCAAGGTCAATGCGCTTGACATGGTCATTGAGTCGCTTTTCGGCTAAAAAAGCGCGAAGTATTGCACAGGAAACGGCTTTTTCTCCTGCAAGCGCGTGAAAGTCAAAGAGCGGTTTGAAGAGCATCATGAACTCATCGTGCGAATAAGCGGCACAAAGTTTAGCATCAATTTCAAACAAAACTTTTTCAAACTTTTCCGCAGAAAGCGCGCTCGGTTGCTTGCGCTCCAAATACTGTTTGAACACATCAATCAAATAGGCATACTCAGCGAAGTTGCCTAAGCGGTCTGAAACATCGGTGCGTGAAAGTTCGGTGCGATTAGCGAAGATGAGGTCTTTGAGAATTTTCTGCGGACGCGCCAAATACTGCGCTTCAATGAGAATGGCAGATTCAAGAATTTTGAGAAATTCCTCGCGAGCGAGTTGCGTTGTGGCGGCAACGATGGCATCGGCGAATTGATGACGAGATTCGCGCAGTGCGTCGTGTTGCAGGTTGAAGCGAGACGATTTGAGCGAAGCTAAAAGCGAACGCGCTGAAAAAGTAAGTTCAGCGAAAATAAATGCACGACATTGCGGAGAAAGCGAAAGTGACTCAATCGATGAATAGGAAAAAGTCTCGAGCGACGGAAGTGTCGCTGAAATCGTTTTGAAAACCTGCTGTGCAATTCGTTTTATCGGTTGTTCAGTCATTGAAATTTTGGGATAATGTTGATGTGCGATGCGATTAAAATGAAGATACAAATTTATAGAACGCAGACTAAACGGCGCGATAGAGTGCGCATTTCAACCATTTTCAAAAATCTTTCACGATATTTCGCTAACATCTCTATCAACAACACCGTCTCAACAACATCAATGGCAGAAATGCGCAAAGGAACGCTCTTCCGAAAAAAATCTCTCGACAAACTCATCTCCGACGCACAAGCAGGAACGCTCGCCGACGCGGAACAAAAACATGCGCTAAACAGAACGCTCTCGGTCTTTGACCTTACCGCGCTTGGCATTGCAGCGATTGTCGGCGCGGGCATTTTTTCAACTATCGGTAATGCGGCGTATTCAGGCGGTGCGGGCGTCGTCTTGCTCTTCATCTTCACGGCGATTGCGTGTGGTTTTTCCGTGATGTGCTACGCCGAATTTGCCTCGATGATTCCTGTTTCAGGCTCGGCTTATACTTACGCCTACGCGTCGTTCGGCGAACTCTTTGCGTGGATTATCGGCTGGGGCTTGATTATGGAATACGCCGTTGGAAATATCGTCGTCGCAATTTCATGGAGCGATTACTTCACCGGATTGCTCGCAGGATACGGCATCAACTTCCCCGATTACCTTTCAATGGATTATTTCACCGCTTCAAGCAGTGCGGCGAAAATTAAGACCATGCTACTAAGCGGCACAACGCTCGAAGCCATCGAAGCCGACGCAAACAACGCGCAAATGCTTGCGGCATTTAAGGCTTACGAAGCGGCACCGTCAATTTTCGGCGTTAAATTGGTATGCGACTTGCCCGCATTTTTGATTACCGCCATCATTACGACGATTGTTTATATCGGCATTCAAGAATCGCGCACCACAACCAACGCCATGGTGATTTTGAAAATTGGTGTGGTCTTGCTCGTTATTGCGGTTGGCGCGTTTTATGTTCAGCCTGAAAATTGGTCGCCTTTTATGCCGAATGGATTTAGTGGCGTGATGGCGGGCGTTTCGTCAGTCTTCTTTGCTTACATCGGCTTTGATGCGATTTCAACAACAGCAGAGGAGTGCAAGAATCCACAACGCGATTTGCCACGCGGAATGATTTATTCGCTTCTGATTTGCACGGTGCTTTATGTTTTAATTGCGCTGGTGCTTACAGGAATGACAAGCTACACGAAGTTGCAAGTCGGCGACCCGCTCGCCTTCGTCTTCGGTGCAGAAGGTGTGAATATGCCTTGGATTTCAGGCATAATTGCCATAAGTGCCGTGATTGCAATCGCGTCGGTCTTGCTCGTCTTTCAACTTGGACAGCCAAGAATTTGGATGGCGATGAGCCGCGATGGCTTGCTCCCAAAAGCCTTTTCAACCATTCATCCGAAGTTCAAAACGCCCTCATTTTCAACGGTCATTACAGGAATTGTGGTTGGCGTGCCTGCGCTCGTCGTTGATATGAATGTGGTAACAGATTTAACCAGCATCGGAACACTCTTCGCATTTTTGCTCGTCTCGGGCGGTGTGTTGGTGTTGGAGAAGACAAATCCGACCGCAGAGCGGAAGTTCAAAATTCCATACATCAACGCAAGGTGGATTGCACCAATTTTGGTCGCAATCATCTGGCTCGGCGTGGCAGTCTTGAATCAAGATGATGTGTTGAAGTTTTTCACGATTGGAGAAACGCAACTCTTTGAAGCACTCTCTTCACGAATGCCACTGACGATTTATTTCATCGGCACGCTGGTGCTGGCGTATCTTTCCTTCAAGCATAACCTATCGCTGATTCCCATCTGCGCGCTTCTCTCGTGTGGCTATTTGATTTCCGAGATTAGTAACTGGACTTGGTTTCTCATCTGGCTTGCGATTGGACTTGTAATTTATTTTTCTTACGGACGCAAGAAAAGCAAACTCAATCTCTTACAATGAATCTGTGGGCATCGGGTTAATCAGTCAAATCTGTGTTCTCTGACAGAAAAAAATGCCAACGAGTGATTGTTGCAGTGGCGTTTATTCCTCTTTGTAAATCGCAACGAAAGTTTTACCGCCTTGAACCTTGTAGCCGCGATACATGCCTTCGGTGTTGAACGGCATAGCGATGTTGCCGTTACGGTCAATCGCGATAACGCCGCCTGTGCCGCCAAGTTTAGTAAGTTTTTGCATGATGACTTCTTCGGCGGCGGCTTGAACGGAGAGATGTTTATAGCGCATCAAGGCGGCGATGTCGTGTGCGACAACAGCGCGAATGAAGTATTCGCCGTGTCCGGTTGCCGAAACGGCGCATGTTTCGTTGTCGGCGTAAGTGCCTGCACCGATGATGGGGCTATCGCCAATGCGACCGAATTTTTTGTTCGTCATGCCGCCAGTTGAAGTCGCCGCCGCTAAGTTGCCGAATTGGTCGAGCGCAACTGCACCCACCGTGCCGTGCTTTTCCTTTTCCGTGAGCGATTCTTTCGCTTTGGCTTTTTGAAGCGATTGCCAACGCGCTTCGGTGAAGAAATACGATTCATCAACGAGTTCAAGTTGATGTTCTTTTGCAAACTGCTCTGCACCCTCGCCAATGAGAAAGACATGCTCGGATTGCTCCATCACGGCACGCGCTAAGCAAATCGGATTTTTGACATGATGCAACGCCGCAACAGCACCTGCCCTCAAGGTTTTGCCGTCCATAATCGAGGCGTCAAGTTCGACCTTGCCGTTGCTATTAAACACTGCGCCTTTGCCCGCATTGAAGAGCGAATCATCTTCAAGCAGTTGAACGACGGCTTCGACCGCATCTAAACTGGTGCTTCCACACTCGAGCAAAGCGTAGCCGGTTTCAAGGGCTCTCGTGAGTCTTTCGCGATACAGCGCGTCTTGTTCAGGCGAGATGCTGGATTTGAGAATCGTGCCTGCGCCACCGTGAATGGCAATGGCAAATTTTGGCTTCATTGTTGGTGAAAAAGATGATGTTATCAAACTTGCAAGAAGCATAAAGCAAATGGCGATGCGATGCATGGGCAGAAGGTGAAATTAAATTAGAAAAAACTTGTGTTCGCATGGTTTAAGTCTTACCTTTGTAAGACTGTTCTTTGTGCTTGGCTAAAATGGTGTCGTTGAACTGAACACGCCACAGTGCTCCCTCGCTTCGCTTCGTCAGTTCAAAGAGATTGAGCCAAGTTCTTCAGAAGTTTTGCTAACCAATCAAAGAGTGAGGTGCAGTATGATAAAACTCACGCTTCTTCGCAAATTGTTGATGGCACTTACAGGACTTTTCTTGTGCCTCTTTCTCGTCATTCACCTTTTGGGCAATCTCCAACTGTTCCTGCCGAAAGAAATTGCGCAAGAGCAATTTAATGCGTATTCACAAGCCTTGTCAGGCAATTTGTTCATCAAGGTGGTGGCGATTGGCTTGTATTTGAGCATTCTCGCGCACGCAATTTACGCGGTGGTGATTACGATACACAACCGCAAGTCGAGCGGAAAATACGCTGTCGATGAACGCAAAGTCGCAAGCCCTTGGTATAGCCGTTCAATGGGGCTTTTAGGCACGGTGATTTTCGTCTTCATCGTGATTCACTTTCAGAACTTTTGGTATTACTACAAATTCACCGACATGCCGCTCGACCCGTGGGGACGCAAGGATTTGTATTCTGCCGTCGTGAATTTATTCGGCAATGTGTGGTATGTGGTGCTTTATGTGGTGTCAATGGTGGCGATGGGCTATCACTTATTGCACGGCGTTGCAAGCGCGGTGAGAACGCTCGGCGTGTATCATCAAAAGTATGTGCGCGTGGTGAATGTGGCAGGCGTCGTGTATAGCGTTGTCATTTCGGCAGGCTTCGCCATCATTCCGATTTATGTTTATCTCGTTCAGCATCAAGAGCGGTTGCTCTCGCTGTTGCAATTAAAGTAAGGTCAAATTCAATCGCCTGAAAAATGAACAACTGCAAAAGGGCGATACAAGGCGATACAATCAAAAGGAGAATAAATTCAAAAGGAGAATAACGATGACAACGAATTTTGCTGAAGCCAATCCGATTTCGTATTCCACGATTGAAGTGCGCGAGCCGCGCCAAAAAACGATTGAGTCAAAAACAGGTGGCGGTGATGCGATTGAAGGAAAATCTATTCGCGCCAACATTCCATCAGGTGACCTTGCCGATAAGTGGCAAAACTTCAAAGACCATGCGGGGCTTGTCAGTCCTGCTAATCGCAAGAAGTTGCGCGTGATTGTGGTCGGAACAGGGCTTGCGGGGGCGTCGCTTGCCGCAACGCTCGGCGAGATGGGCTATCAAGTGCTCTCGTTTTGCTTTCAAGATTCGCCACGCAGAGCGCACTCGGTTGCAGCACAAGGCGGCGTGAATGCGTGCAAAAACTACAAGAACGACGGCGATAGCATTTACCGCATGTTTTACGACACCATCAAAGGTGGCGACTTTCGCGCGCGTGAAGCCAATGTGTATCGCCTTGCGGAATGTTCGCAACTGCTCATCGACCAAGCCGTTGCACAAGGCGTGCCGTTTGCGCGTGAGTATAGCGGGTATCTCAATAATCGCTCTTTCGGCGGCGTGCAAGTGAGCCGAACTTTTTACGCACGCGGGCAAACGGGGCAACAACTTTTGCTCGGCGCGTATCAAGCCTTGATGCGACAAGTGAATGCAGGCACGGTCAAACTTTATGCGCAACATGAAATGCTCGACCTTGTTACGATTGATGGCAAAGCGGCGGGCATTATCGCGCGCAATTTGCTAACGGGCGAAATCGAGCGACACGCGGCGCATGTGGTTGTGTTGGCAACGGGCGGATACGGAAAAATTTACTACCTCTCGACGCTAGCGATGGGGTGCAATGCGTCAGCCATTTGGCGCGCACACAAAAAAGGCGCGTTCATGGCATCAACAAGTTGGATTCAATTTCACCCAACTTCACTTCCGCAACTCGGCGAACATCAATCTAAACTCACCTTGATGTCGGAATCGCTTCGCAACGACGGACGCATTTGGGTGCCGAAAAAACAAAACGACTCACGCGCACCGAACGACATTCCCGAAAATGAGCGCGATTATTACTTGGAGCGACGCTATCCTTCATTTGGCAATCTTGCGCCGCGCGATATTTCCTCGCGTGCCGCCAAAGAACGCATTGATGCAGGCTACGGCGTCGGTCCGCAAAAAAACGCGGTCTATCTCGATTTTTCTCACGCCATTAAAGCGCAAGGCAAAAAGAAAATCGCTGAAAAATATGGCAACCTTTTCGATATGTATCGCAAAATCACAGGCATTGACGCCTACGAACAACCGATGATGATTTCGCCTTCGGCACATTTCACTATGGGCGGCTTATGGATTGATTACGATTTAATGACCACGATTCCCGGACTCTTTGCCGCAGGCGAAGCCAACTTTGCCGACCATGGCGCAAACCGACTCGGCGCAAATTCGCTCTTGCAAGCCTGCGTCGACGGCTACTTCATCGCGCCTTATACCATCGCCAATTATCTCTCCAACAAAATTAAAACCGAACTGCCAAGCACATCGCATCAAGCCTTTGTCGAAGCCGAAGCCAATGTGAAATCGCAACTCGACCTGTTCGTCAAAATTCGTGGCGATAAAACGGCGGAAATGTTCCACAAAGAGTTAGGTCGATTGCTTTACAACTGCTGCGGGCTTTCGCGCAATCGCGAAGGGCTGAAAACGGCTATCAAAAAAATTCGCGACCTTAAAGACGAATTTTATGCACGATTGATGATTCCCGAAGAGGCAAATACGCTCAATGTCGAGCTCGAGAAGGCTGGGCGCGTAGCGGATTATTTTGAAATCGGCGAATTGATGTGCTACGACGCACTCACGCGCGAAGAATCGTGCGGCGCGCATTTCCGCGAAGAATATCAAACCCCCGAAGGCGAAGCCATGCGCAACGACGACGAGTTCCGATTCATTTCAGTGTGGGAGTGGAACAACGGACAAGCCCCGATTCTGCATAAAGAATCGCTCGAGTTTGAATCCGTGAAATTGGCGGAACGCTCATACAAGTAACACGAAACCCAAAGCGAAAAAGGAGTAACGATGAAACTCAAACTCAATATCTGGCGACAAGAATCTGCAACCGCGCAAGGCGCGTTCAAAACCTATACGCTCGAGAATTTGGAAAAAGACATGTCGTTTTTGGAAATGCTCGATGTGCTGAACGAGCAACTTGTTACGAAGGGCGAGCGTCCCGTCGTTTTTGACCACGACTGCCGCGAAGGC
Source organism: Chloroherpetonaceae bacterium (assembly GCA_046292465.1). Taxonomy (GTDB): domain Bacteria; phylum Bacteroidota; class Chlorobiia; order Chlorobiales; family Thermochlorobacteraceae; genus JANWWM01. The sequence continues at coordinate 175,944 of JBKBRB010000004.1, read as the reverse complement.
ATTTGCGGCACATGCGGCGTGATGATTAACGGACGCGCTCACGGACCGATTGGCGGAATTACAACTTGCCAACTTCACCTTCGCTCGTTCAACGATGGCGACGAGATAACGGTGGAGCCGTTCCGTGCCAAAGCATTTCCCGTCATCAAAGATTTGAAAATCGATCGAAGTGCTTTTGACCGCATCATTTCCGCAGGCGGATATATTTCAGCAAGCACAGGCTCTGCGCCCGAAGCCAACAGCATTTTGATTCCGCACGATGTTGCCGAATCAGCGTTTGATTCAGCGGCGTGTATTGGGTGTGGTGCGTGTGTAGCGACATGCAAAAACGGAAGCGCAGCGCTTTTTACTGCTGCGAAAATTTCGCACTTGGCAAAATTGCCACAGGGCAGAGCCGAAGCGCACGCGCGCGTCGTCAAGATGGTTGAGCAAATGGATAAAGAAGGATTCGGACACTGCACCAACACTGAAGCCTGCCAAGCCGAATGTCCAATGAGCATTTCCGTCTTGAACATTGCGCAAATGAATTGGGAGTACAACAAGGCACTGCTGTTAGGGGCGTAATCAAGATTACGATTGTGAGGCTTGTTATATCGTATTATTCCATCGTCATAGCAACGCCGCCGGCAAACTTATCGCGCAGTTCGGCTTGAAATTCTTCGACCACGCGGAAGGATTCTTTCAGTGCATTGCGCTCAATTTGCGTGAGACGTTCAGGCGCGATGAAGTTATCGGGTGCAAGTCCCTTGCGACGCTGTTCGCTATGGTGTGTGAGCCGAAGCGTCATCATAAAATCAAAGGCTTCAATAACATTGTCCATAAGGGTTTGGCGCATCAAACCTTTCTCTTTGGCAACTTCAAGGCGCGACCATGTGTTCGCGCTATTCGTTTTGGCTTGAAACGATAAGAGCCGTGCGCCATCGACGAGCGGACGAAGTGCGCGTTCTTTGATGTTGAATTGATTTTTATGCGCGCCTGAATCTTCAAGCAAGAACGCGCCGAAGAAGCCGAGCGGCGGTTTGGTTTGAAGCGCGTTCTGCGTCATGAAAAAAAGAAACTGCTTCGTCTGTGCAATCTCTGAAAAAAGATGTTGGCGCAACGAAGCCACGAGCGACGCCTCGCCGTAAATCGAGCGGAAGTCGAAAAAAATCGACGCATTGAGTAGCGACTTCGGGCTTGCAGAGTGAACCCACTTCGAGAAATTTTTCTTCCACCCCGAAAGGCTTTGGCAGAGTTCAGGGTTTGTTGCCATGATGTTGCCTTTACACTTTGGAAATCCAACTTTATCCAAAGCTTCTACAACAAACGACGCAAATTTCAGAAAGTAGGATTGCACTTCGGAATCGTTGGCGGTATTCTCAAAAACAAGTCCGTTATCTTGGTCGGTGCTGATGGTTTGTTCTTCACGACCTTCGCTACCGAAAGCAATCCAAGCAAAAGGAACGGGCGGTTTTCCAAATCCTTCTTGAACCATTCGCGCTTCGGCAAATTGCAAAACGCGCTCGGTGAGTTTATCGTTGAACGAGGTAATGATGTGCGTGAGCCGTTTAGCGGTCATGCCTTGTGCAATGAGCGAATCAATGACGGCGTCCATTTGCATGCGCACAGAAAGCAAGCCTTCGACGGTTTGTTCGCGGTCTAAATTCTTGGTAACAGCGGCAGGACTAACGCCGTGCATGAGCATTAAATCGTGTTCAGAAATGACGCCGAGAAATTTCTCGACATCGCCTTTACGCTCCACAACACAAAGGTGATGAATGCGGCGCCGTGTCATGAGCATAAGCGCGTTCATGACGGAATCTTCGGAATCAATCGTGATAACAGGGGACGACATCACCGCAGAAACAGGAAGATTGATGCTTTGACCGCGTGCGACAATTTTCGAGCGAAAGTCGGTATCGGTGATAATGCCATCGGGTTTGCCGTCGTCGCCTAAAATCACAAGCGAGCCAACGCGCTCGAGCGTCATAATTTCGGCGGCTTCGCGCACCGTGAGTTCAGGAGTGCCAACAATCGGGCGGCGTTTGATAAGCGACGCTACGCTTTGAAAGAGCAAAGAAACTTCGCCGTTTTGCTTATGCACCGAGAGCCGTTCGCGCTCGATTTGATAAGCATTGGCAAGCGAAACGGAAAGCGTGGGCGAAAAATAATCCGCAACTTTTTGATGCGTGTCGTAAAGATGCTTGAAGTCGGCTTTGGGGAGCAAGTAGCAAATGGTGTCGTCGTCGCTGGTGGCGTTAAAGATGAAGGCTTCATTTTCCAAGAGCGAGGTAATGCCGAAACTATCACCTTCGCCGCACAGCGAAACGAGTCGCTCGTTTTCGCCACTACGTCCGCGCGTAATGCGAACTCGACCTTTGCGCACGATGTAAAGAAACTCGGCTTTGTCGAGGTCGCGCCTTAAAATCACGCTACCTTTCGGGAAATACTCCACAAGCATTTTTTTTGCAACCGCTTCGCGCTCTTCATCGGAAAGAAGCGAGAACGGCGCAACTTCCATCAAAAAACGCGCAACGCTTTCCATTGTCGTGAAAATTGAATCTTAATGAGACACGGCAAATTAAGCATTGCACAATTCATCGTCCTAATTCACTCGACTGTAACGGACTTTGCCAAGTTTCGCGGCTGGTCGACATTGCACCCACGCATGACGGCAATGTGATACGCCAAAAGTTGAAGCGGTATCGAGGTCAAAAGCGGCAAGAGCATATCGAGCGTGTTCGGAATGCGAATCACGAACTCGGCAAGGCGAGAAATTTCATCGTCGCCTTCGGTGGCAATCGCAATTACGCGACCTTTCCGACTGCGGACCTCCTCGATGTTGCTCACAACTTTGTGATAGGAGTTATCCTTTGTGGCAATGAATACGACGGGCATATTTTCGTCGATGAGGGCAATCGGACCGTGTTTCATTTCGGCGGCGGGATAGCCTTCGGCGTGGATATAGGAAATTTCTTTGAGTTTGAGCGCGCCTTCAAGAGCCACGGGAAAATTTACCCCACGACCGAGATAAAGAAAATTCCGCGCGTCTTTGAAGAGTGCCGCAAGCCGTTTGACTTCGTCGTTCAATTTCAAAATATCGCGCACTTTGTCGGGAATGTTGTGCAGTTCGTTGACAAGCATTTTGGCTTCGGCGTCCGAAATCGTGCGACGTTTGCCGAGCGCGAGCGCGAGAAGCGTCAGAACTGTAACTTGCGCCGTAAAGGCTTTGGTTGAGGCGACACCAATTTCAGGACCGGCGTGTGTGTAGATACCGCAATCGGTTTCGCGAGCAATCGACGAGCCAACAACGTTACAAATGCCCAGCACCAACGCGCCGCGCGATTTGGCTTCGCGAATGGCGGCAAGCGTATCCGCCGTTTCGCCTGATTGTGAAATCGCCAGCACTACATCGTCTTGATTGATAATCGGATTCCGATAACGAAACTCCGACGCATACTCCACTTCAACCGGTATGCGCGCAAGTTCTTCAATCAAATACTCACCGACCAACCCTGCATGCCAACTTGTGCCGCATGCAACGATGATTATGCGTTTCGAGGCGCGAAGCCGTTCAAGATGTTGCGAAATGCCGCCCAAGCGCACCGAACCTTCATTGACCAGCAAGCGTCCACGCATGGAGTTGAGAATTGCATCGGGCTGTTCAAAAATTTCTTTGAGCATGAAGTGTTCGTAGCCGCCTTTCTCAATTTCATCAATGCTGAACGTGAGTTCGTCAATGACTTTGGGCATTTCGATATTTTCAATCGTTTTGACCGTGTAGCCGTCTTTGGTAATCATGACCATTTCGCCGTCCGAAAGGTAAATCACCTTGCGCGTGTGTTGGACAAGCGGCGAAGCGTCCGAGCCCAAAAAGTATTCCCCATCGCCGACGCCGAACAAGAGCGGACTGCCGTTGCGCGCCGCAATCAGTTTATCAGGCTCACGCGACGAAATCACGCAAATGCCGTAAGTGCCGACCACTTGCTTCAAGGCAAGGCGGACAGCGGTTTCAAAATCGCATTCTGCTTCCTTCCAAATTTCCTCGATGAGATGCACCAGCACTTCGGTATCGGTCTGACCACGAAAAACATGTCCTTTGCGTAGGAGTTCGGTGCGAATGGCGGCGTAGTTTTCAATAATGCCGTTGTGAATAAGGGCGATGGTGCCATCTGTGCTGAAATGTGGGTGTGCGTTGATGTCGTTTGGAACGCCGTGCGTTGCCCAGCGCGTATGTCCTATGCCAATCGTGCCTTCAAGCAACTTCGGAATCGTTTGTTCAAGGTCGGCGACTTTGCCGGCCCGTTTGTAAATGTCCAAGCGTCCGTTCAAAACCGCAATTCCTGCCGAATCGTAACCGCGATATTCCAATCGCTTTAAGCCTTCAAGCACAATCGGCACGGCTTGGCGCGTTCCGATATATCCGACAATTCCACACATAGTTGAGATGATTTTAAGTTGAGTGAAAGCGTAGGGAAAATACAAAATGTGAACGCAAGCGATGAGTGACTGTGTTATCAAACTGTGCTGTGTGTCAAAAGTGGTCCCTGTAGGACTTGAACCTACGACCAAGCGATTATGAGTCGCCTGCTCTGACCAACTGAGCTAAGGGACCGGAAAAAGAGACGCAAAAATAACCCTCCAAACGTCCTTTTGCAAGAGATACGCAAGTGAGTGAAGAGTTGAACGCGCATGCTCAATTCTTCGCTATCAATTCTTAGCGCCTTGACGCTTTGCTCGGCATGACGGCAAGCACGCATGGTCATTGTGAGCGTCGTTGTATCTTTCGACAAAGAGGTTGAACTTCCAATCTGTTCTTTTGGTTAGTTGCCGTAGCACATTTCATTTAGACAAATCACTTCTAAACTTGTAACAAACAATGACCGATACAATGACTTTGGACGCGCCTCGCGTTAAGACGGGCGGCAATAAAGTTTTGATTTTAGGGGGTGGGTTGGCAGGGCTTTCCGCCGCAAAACGCTTGGTCGATAAAGGATTTCAGGTTGAACTTGTCGAAAAGCGCGACATCTTCGGCGGGAAAGTATCTTCTTGGAAAGATAAAGACGGCGACTGGGTAGAAACAGGCTTGCACTGCTTCTTCGGCGCATACAAAGAAATCTACGACTTGATGAAAGAACTCGGCACTTACGATAAAATTCTTTGGAAAGAACACGCGCTCACCTACACGCTCTCCAAAGGCGAACGCTTCACCTTCCGCACATGGAATTTGCCGTCGCCGTTTCACTTAACGCCCGCGCTGTTCCGCAATGGCTATTTCTCCATTCCTGAAATGCTCAGATTTGCCAAAGTCTTAGGTCCGATTCTCTTCGGTGGCGATAAATACAACGAAGCACAAGACGGCATGACTTACAAAGAGTGGCACGAAAAGCAAGGATTGAGCGAACGAATGATGAAGAAGATGTTTCTCCCGATGGCACTCGCACTCAAATTCTTGCCGCCTGCTGAACTTTCGGCGAACATCGTGCTTGCCGTAACAGGCGAATTTCTGCGTCGTCCTAATGCCTCAATGATGGGCTTCCTCAAAGGCTCGCCAAGCGATTACCTCATCATGCCATTAGTGAATTATCTACGCAAAAAAGGGGCAACGGTGCGCAGCGAGAGCAAAGTGCAATCGTTGATTTACGACGGCAAGAAAATTGCTGGCGTCAAAATGGAAAACGGCGATACCTTGACGGCAGATTACTACATCACTGCACTGCCAGTTCACAACCTGAAAAAAGTGTTGCCTGAAAATTTGAAATCCGCGCATCAATTTTTCCGAAACATTGATGAGTTCGTGGGCGTGCCGGTGGTAACGGTGCAGGTGTGGTATGATAAACAAATCACAACAATTGATAACATTCTCTTTTCGCCCGATGGGGTGATTCCATTCTATGCTGATATGTCGCTGACGACGCCTGAATACGCAACGCTTCGTGGAATGTCGCACAAAGGCAAGACGCGTTTTCAAGTCGGCGTTGCACCTGCAAAGGAAATCATCAAACTTTCTGATGAAGAAATCATCGCCAAAGTCGATGCCAGCGTCAGAGACTTGTTCCCTGAAACGGCTAAGGACGCGAAAATTTTGAAGCATACGATTGTGCGCGTGCCGCAATCCGTCTACGCGCCTTATCCCGGACTTGAACACAAGCGACCGACGCAAAAAACGCCAGTTGAAAACCTCTTTATGGCTGGCGGCTACACGAAAAATCGCTTTTATGATTCAATGGAAGGTGCGGTTTCAACCGGCAACGCCGCCGCACGCGAATTGATGATTCGGCATGGCATCAAAGTCTGAAACAGGAAAACTGTCGTTCTATTCAAAAGCCCTCTGCGCAAGAGGGCTTTTTTGTTGGAGCAAGGTAAAGTCAAGAAAATATCGTAACTTCGCGCTTGCTTTGTAGAAGCATCTCTGTGAGAATGAAAACGGATTTTGTTTTGGAGCGGCTCTTTTTATTGCAAGACTACATTGAGCGCGAAGCATATCGAGGCTACGACCCATATGACGCACTCACTTCGCCGCTGTTCCGACTACCCCTCCTAAATCACAACAAACTGCTGCGTTGGGGATTTCAGCAGGTCATAAAGCGGCTACCAATCAATACGCGACCACTACTTGGCATTACCAAAGGCTATAATCCAGTTACACTTGGCTTATGCTTACAAGGCTATGCGTATCTCGCGAACGTTTGTCCGAGCAAAGTCAATGGTATAAAATTTGACTTTCTTATATCGGAACTTGTGCGCATGCAGTCGCAAGGCTACTCAGGGGCGTGTTGGGGCTACGATTTTGATTGGGAAGCGCGATATGCGAAGATTCCTGCCTTCACGCCGACGGTTGTGGCAACAGGGTTCATTACCAATTCGCTCTTTGAGTATTACCAAATTACAAGGTCGCAAAAGGCATTTGACCTGTGCGAAAGCGCAACCCGATTCACAATGAACGACCTGAACAAAACATTTGAAGGCGAAAACTTCTGTTATTCATACTCGCCATTAGATAAGCAAGTGGTGCTGAATGCGACAATGAAAGGGGCGCGACTTTTGGCGCAGGTGTATTCAGTAACGAAAAATCAAGCCTTGATTGACGAAGCGCGCAAAACCGTGGCATTTGTGGTGAAAAAACAGCAACCGAACGGCGCATGGGCTTACGCCGCGAAAAAAGGCGACGCACGAACTTGGGCAGATAATTTTCACACAGGCTATGTGCTCGACTGTTTAGATGATTACCAAAAGTATTCGGGCGACCAAAGTTTTAACGAGGCTCTGCAAAAAGGCATTGCGTATTACGAAGCGAATTTCTTTGAAAACGGCGAAGTGCCGAAATACTACGATAAAAGTCTTTATCCGATAGATGCGACGGCAGTGGCGCAATCCATTCTGACGCTAACGCGGTTCGGGAAGATGGACTTAGCCGAGCGCGTCGTGAATTGGACGCTACGCCACATGCAAGACGAAAGCGGATATTTTTATTATCAACGCACAAAGCGCGGGGTGAATAAAATTCCGTATATGCGCTGGTCGAGCGCGTGGATGTTTGTGGCGTTGGCAAAATATTTGTTTAATCGAAAAGAGAAACATGCTGAGAGTCCCATTTCATAAAATCGTCTTAGCGATTGGCGACTATATTGTATTGGTGGGTGCTTATATGATATCGGTGCAGTTGCGCCTGCCTGATTTAAGTATCTACAATGCTGATATTGCTACCCTATTTTCGAGCTACTTGCTTATTTTCTCTCTTTACGCAGTTGTTTGGATTGCTATATTTCAGAATTTCAATCTCTATAAAATGAATGTGTGGCTGTCAGTTACAGAACAGTTTGTATCTATCATCAAAGTGATGGGATATGGAATAATCGGCTTGATTCTCGTGTCATATTTTAATAAGGAATCGAAGGTTTTAGAGAGTCGTTTAATTATTGGAATGTTCGCAGCAGTAGGAACAGTATCGCTGATTATTTATCGGATTGGAATTTATCGGAATTTATTTATGACATTGTCACGGCGGGCAATTGGACTGCGAAATGTCATAATTGTTGGAGCAGGGAAATATGGAAAAAGACTGGCGGAGGAAATACAAAATAGTAATCGTTATGGGTTGAATGTAGTGGGTTTTTTGGACGATGCAGTTCCGCCAGGCATGGAAATTTCCCAAGGTGTAAAAGTTTTGGGGAATATCGCAAGCGCAGAAAAGTTTATCAAGGAATATGCATGCGAAGAAGTAATTATTGCGATTAACAATATTTCATATGAGCGTTTGCATGATATTATTGACAGTCTAAAACTTCTTGTTCCTGTGCTTAAACTCTCTTCTCGTCTCTATGAAATTGTTCCTACCAAAGTTCCAGTTGAGTTTTATGGAAGCTATGTGATTATGGATATTTCAAATTCAATGGATGGAGTGCATCGTATCTACAAACGCGTGATGGATTTTACGATTTCGCTAACATTATTGGCATTGTCTTTGCCTCTGATACTGGTAATAAGTATTCTAATTAAGTTAGACTCTCCTGGACCAATTATTTATCGACAGCGTCGCGTGGGAAAAGACGGGCGACTATTTTGGTGCTATAAGTTTCGATCAATGTATGTTGATGCTGAAAAGCGGAAGCAAGAGTTAGAAGCGATGAACGAAGCATCAGGTCCAATCTTCAAAATTAAAAACGACCCTCGAGTAACACGGATAGGTAGATTTATTCGTAAATATAGTATTGATGAAATTCCGCAACTTGTTAATGTGCTGTTAGGGCAAATGTCACTTGTCGGTCCTCGTCCAGGAACACCTGACGAATTAGTGCGTTATGAGAACTGGCATAAGCGTCGCCTTAAAGTTCAGCAAGGAATTACAGGTTTGTGGCAAGTAAGTGGGCGAAGTAACCTTTCATTCAACGAAATGGTCATATTGGATTTATACTATTCTGAAAATGCGTCTGTAATGTTAGACATCAACATCATTCTACGTACAATCCCTGCTGTGCTTTTTGGACGCGGAGCCTACTAATCATAAATTAAAAATAAATATGTTAGCAATTGAACTTCCACCAAAGAACGCAGTGCGTGTCGAGGTAATGGGGGCACCGATTGACAATCTCTCTATGGAAGAAACACTGCTACAAATTGAAGAAAGAATCTTGGAAGGCAAACCGATTCAGCATGTTGTTGTAAATGCCGCGAAAATCGTCGAGATAAATAAAAACGCAAAAATAAAGCGAATTATTGAGTCTTGTGAAATTGTGAATGCCGATGGTCAAGCAGTGGTTTGGGCATCAAAACTTTTGGGGAAGCCATTGAAAGAGCGTGTTGCAGGAATTGATTTGATGCAAGAACTAATCAAACGAGCAAACGAAAAGAATTGGGGCGTTTTCTTTTTTGGAGCTAAGCAGGAAGTTTTAGATAAAGTCGTGGCACACTATCGAAAAGAATTTCCGTTTTTGCGTATTGCAGGAGCAAGAAATGGCTACTACAAACCAGAAGAAGAGCTAAAAATTGTAGAGGAAATTCGAGCAAGTAACGCACAGATTCTGTTTGTGGCAATTAGTTCGCCGAAAAAAGAGATTTTTCTGAATACCTATTTAGATGTCATGAATGTCCCTTTTGTAATGGGGGTCGGAGGTAGTTTTGATGTAGTCGCAGGACTGGTAAAGCGTGCACCACTTTGGATGCAAAAACTCGGCTTGGAATGGCTGTTTCGATTTCTTCAAGAGCCACGACGAATGTGGCGACGATATATTATTGGCAACACAGAATTTATTCTCTTGCTAATCAAATACAAATTGAAGTCAGCAAAAACCTGATAGGCTACAGTTCAATCAACGTTTTGCGCGCCTTCGGCAACGGCTCAGCACTGCTCTCGGTAATCAACACCATATCCTCAATGCGCACACCGAACTTTCCCGGAAGATACACGCCCGGCTCAATCGTAATCACCGCACCCGCAGGAATCTGCATCTCGCTTTTTCTGCCAATCGTGGGCAACTCGTGAACTTGCAAGCCAACCGCATGTCCGAGCGAATGTCCAAAGGCTTCGCCGTAGCCATGCGCCGTAAGAAAATCTCGAACAATTGCATCTAACTCGCGCCCCGTCATGCCCGCTTTGGCTGAACGAATCCCAAGCAAATGTGCCTCAAGAACAAGATTGTAGACCTTGCGCGCCTCGTCATCGATTTTGCCAACCGCAACCGTGCGCGTTTGGTCGGAGCAGTAGCCACCAACCATACAGCCCATATCAATCACCAACAGCGCATTGTTTTGAATGAAGTTATCGGTTGCGCGTGCATGCGGAAATGCGCCACGTGCGCCCGACGCTACAATCGGATCGAAGGAGTCTTTCTCGGCACCGAATCGCTTGTTCCAATACGAAATTTCAGCGGCAATCTCACGCTCGGTAACCTTCGGCGAAATGATCTCTAAAATTTTCTCGAAGACTTTATCTGTAATTGCGACGGCTTTGCGCATCAGTTCAAGCTCGTCTTGCTCCTTGACAGCGACAAACGCTTCGCAAAACATGCTCACGGGAACGAACTCAACCGACGGCAATTCCGACTTCATTTTCTCAACGGTCGCAAACGCAAGTTTATCGGCTTGAAATCCGACGCGCGTTCCAAAATCAAATTTGCCTGACTTCATTTCAGCAAGGTAGCCATCGGCAGTGATGATAGGCTCGGCGTTCTCAACTTCGGTTTTGACCTGTTCTTGATAGCGAAAGTCGGTGAAGAGCCAAATGTGCTCGCGTGTGAGCAACACGGTGCCGTTTGAGCCGCTGAACTTCGTCAGCCATCTCACATCGGGCAGGAAGGTTAAAAGCATCGCATCGAGATTGAGCGCGGCAAGTTTTTGTCGGAGGTGATGCAGTTTGATAGAGAGGGCTAATTCGGTTGCCATCGTTTGAAACCTGTTTAGATTGACTGAATATAGTTTTTTGCTTACATTCACACGCTTTCACCAACAAACCAACAAAGGAACATGCACAAACATCTCTTGATTGTCGTTTTGCTTTTTATTGCTGCCAGTTCAAATGCACAAACGCGCTCGTATTGGTCAAACACGGCTGAACCCCAAACGACTTCTGAACGCTACATCATTCCCGCAAAGTATCGCACGCTCGCGCTCAACTTTGAATCCATGAAATCCAAACTGGCGGAAGCGCCAATGGAATTTACGGCACAAGCGCGTCAAGGCAATTTCATTGTTGAACTGCCCATGCCGAATGGCACATTCGCACGGTTCCAAGTTGAAGAATCCCCTGTGATGCACCCTGTGCTTGCCGCGAAATATCCCGACATCAAAACCTATCGTGGTTACGGACTTGACGACGGCACGGCAACACTGCGCATGGACATTACACCGCTTGGCTTTCATGCGATGATTCTTTCCGCATACCACAGTGCAGTTTATATCGACCCGTATCAAAAAGGTGACCTTATGCATTACATCAGTTACTACAAAGACGATTTCGTCGAAGCCCAACGCAACAAAGCAAATAACTATTGGGAGTGCCGCACCGTCGAGGAAATGGACGCCGCCGTCAAAAAGCAAATTGAAGACATGATTGCAAGCAACTCAATGCCGCAAACAGGTCCGCAACTGCGCACTTATCGCTTGGCAATGACGGCGACGCGCACCTACACAAACTTTCACGGTGGTGTGGCGCAAGCCTCTGCGGCGATTGCGGTAACAGTCAATCGTGTTACTGGCGTGTATGAACGCGACCTTGCTGTGAGAATGGTTTTAATTCCGAACAACGATACGCTCATTTTGACCAATGCAACCTCGCCCTATCCCTTCACAAGTGAAAACCCCAGTAGCACGATGCTTAATCAAAACCAAACGTTCATTGACGGAAGAATTGGCAGTGCGAATTACGACATTGGACACGTCGTTAGCACAGGCGATGGGGGCATTGCAGGATTGGGCGTTGTTTGCCGTGCAGGCAACAAAGCGCGTGGCGCAACTGGCAGACCGCAACCCGTCGGCGACCCATTCGACATTGACTATGTAGCGCATGAAATGGGACATCAATTCGGCGCAAATCATACTCAAAACCAAAACTGTAACCGCGTCGCGTCTGCCGCATATGAGCCGGGCAGTGCGTCAACGATTATGGGATATGCAGGCATTTGTCCGCCCGACTTGCAAAACAACAGCGATGACTACTTCCACGTCCATAGCATCATTGAAATGCGTAATTACATTGCAGGGTTTGGCGGCGGCTGTCCCGTAGTAACCAACACTGGCAACACACAACCGACCGTTTCCTTCGGCGCAAACGGATTTTCAATTCCGATTCAAACGCCCTTCACGATTACAGGTTCAGGAAGCGACGCCGACGGCGACACGCTCACTTATTGCTGGGAACAATACGACTTAGGACCACCAGGTCCGCCCAGTCCCACAGCCACACAAGGACCTGTATTTCGCTCTTTGCTTCCGACGCTAAGCCCCTCGCGCACTTTTCCGCGTCTGCAAAATTTGCTCACGAACACGACGAATGTCGGCGAAACTTTCCCAACCGTTTCGCGCTCGCTGAACTTTCGCCTAACGGTGCGCGACCGCAGAGGTGGGGTCAATTTCACGACGAATCTCTACAACGTGAATACCGTCGCCACAGCAGGACCGTTTGTCGTAACGAATCCAAACACAGGAACAGTCGAGTGGCGCGCATCGGAACGCCGACCGGTGACTTGGAACGTGGCAAATACCAACGTCGCACCCGTCAACTGCCAAAGCGTCAACATTTTGCTCTCAACCGATGGCGGCGTAACGTTTCCGATTGTGCTCGCTCAAAATCGCCCGAACACAGGCGTCGATACGATTACAGTGCCATTCGTGATTACCAATACCGCCCGTGTTAAAGTGGAAGCGGCGGATAATATCTTCTTTGATATTTCAAACGCGAATTTCAGAATCTTGCGTCCGCTCACCGATGTCGACATGAGTGCGATTTCGGTTGCGCCGCGCATCACGCCGCCAGTTAACAACGTGCCGAATACTGTCGTCGTAACCGTGCGCAATGAAGGATTGAACACCGCTAATAGTTACGATGTAACTTGGTCGCTCGACGGCGTGCAACAAGCCACACGAACGATTACGCGCCCATTAGCCAGTGTTGCGACGGATACGGTACAATTCGCTTGGCAAAATCCCACAACAGGCTTGCGCCAACTGCGTGCATGGACAAGCATTGCAGGCGACACGATTCCAATTAACGACACGGCAAGCGCGTCGGTCAATGTGTTGCTCGATTTTCAAGACATTGGTGTAACAAGCATCGGACAAGTCGGCACAATTATCGCCACACTGCCAACAACCTTGACCGTCAACACACGCAGTTTCGGAACGCTGCCAGTGCCGAGTTATCAAGTCGGCTGGTCGGTCAATAATGTGCCGCAAACGCCCATTCAAGTCAATCGTCCGTTGCAAACAACGAATGCCACTGACACGGTGCAAATTGTTTGGACACCAACCGCAGGCGGCTCAACCCAACTGCGCGCTTGGACGATTCTTCCAACCGACACTGTTCAAACCAACGACACGGCAACCATCACGAGAAATGTGTTGCCCGCCTATCAAGATGTGGGGACAACGCAAATTGTGCCGCAGTTTTCGCTTGCATCAGGCTTCCCGAATGTGCTGACGGTTACAACGCGCAACTTCGGAACGCTGACCGTGCCAAGCTACGATGTCTCGTGGTCGCTCAACGGCGTGCTTCAAGAAACGCGCACCATTAACCGCCCACTCAATCGCTTGCAAACCGACACGGTGCGCTTCGCATGGGCAAATCCACCCGCAGGAACGCAAACCGTTAAAGCATGGACAACGCTCGCAACCGACACCGTCGCCACAAACGATACCACAACGACAAACTTTAACGTGATTCTTTCATTCGTTGATGGGCGCGTCATGAGCGTAACCACGCTTAGCCAACCGCGCGAAGCCGATGCTAATCGTGTAACGGTAAGAGTAAGAAATGCTGGCACAGTGGATTTTCTTTCCTACAATGCGTCGTGGCTTATTGATGGAAACGTCCAAGAAACGCGCACCATCAATCGCCTACTGTCTCCTAATCAAGAAGACACGGTTCAGTTTAATTGGCAATCGCCGCAACCGGGCTTGCGCGTGCTAACAGGACGCATTGCCGTAACAGGCGATACAGTTACAACCAACGACACATTGAGCGTAACGGTCAATGTCATTCCGCTTGCGACGCCTTTGGCGACATGGTCTTCAGGATTTGAGGAAACAACATTTCCACCACCGGGATGGCTTTCGTTCGCGCCGCAAGGTCAGCAAAGTTGGACGCGCTCAACCTCAACGGTTTATCGAATTTTCGGAAACGCCGTTGCCTTGGTGCGCGCTGAACTCAACCCTGCGCTTCGCAACGACGCATGGCTGATTGCACCACGAACGCAAGTCTTTAATAACTCTCAACTAACCTTCTGGGCAAAGCGCGCAACGCTGGGCGGGCAATACCGACAAGATACCTTACGCGTGCGCATCTCGACCACAGGCGCAGGACCGCTCAACTACGGCGCTCCTATCGCAACGATTCTACCTACAACCGACGCAGCAGGACAGCGCTATCAAGTCAGTTTGAGCCAATTCCAAAACCAAAATATCCATATCGGATTCCACTACAACGAACAAGCACAAGGTATCTTGATTTTGGATAGCGTCAGCGTCGATACAGCATCGCTCAGCGCACAGCCGATTGCATCGCTCGAACGCCCGCGCGAATATCGCTTGGAACAAAACTATCCAAACCCCTTCAATCCAAGCACAATGATTCGCTATCAACTCTCAGCGAATAGCATGGTGAAGTTGGAAGTGTTTGACATGGTCGGTCGTCGTGTTGCAGTGCTCGTCGACGGAGAGCAATCTGTTGGACACTACGAGGTAAACTTCAACGCAAGTAACCTTTCAAGTGGTGTTTATTTCTATCGCTTACAAGCCACTTCGCCACAAGGCAACTACACAAAAATGATGAAAATGCTGCTAGTGAAGTAGAGAAAGGTTGGTATGGATTCTTCACTTCGCTTAGAATGACGTCATTCCGAACGGAGTGAAGAATCCATCGTAATGAAATTGTGAAGAGTGAAATGCACAGGTGTGCCCTTCATTATTCGCTATCAACTCTTAACCTTTAACCTCACTTCCCTAATCCAACACGGCGGAAAATGTAGTCCACATTCTTTTTCAATTTCTTCATCAAGGCTTCGGCGGAAAAAATCTGCTCAATTTCTTTTTCAGAAAGGTGCTGGCGAATATCGGCGTCGTTCAGCACAAGTTGTTTGAGATGGATTTTTTCGCGCCAACTTCGCATCGCATTGCGCTGAACCAATTTGTAAGCCTCTTCGCGCGTCAAGCCTTTCGTGGTGAGTGCAAGCATCACACTTTGAGATGAAGTCAATCCATAAGAACGGTCAAAATT
Source organism: Chloroherpetonaceae bacterium (assembly GCA_046292465.1). Lineage (GTDB taxonomy): Bacteria > Bacteroidota > Chlorobiia > Chlorobiales > Thermochlorobacteraceae > JANWWM01. The sequence goes on along the minus strand of JBKBRB010000004.1, from coordinate 160,538 downwards.
TTTGAGCATCTGTTCAGGATAAACGAGCAGTTTTTCTATCGCGTCAGAAAATTGACGCACGATATAGCAAAGTGCGATGGTGGAATCAGGCATCACGATACGCTCGACGGAACTGTGCGAAATGTCGCGCTCGTGCCACAAGGCGACATTTTCCAATCCTGCCAACGCATTGGCGCGAATCACGCGGGCAAGTCCTGACAAGCGTTCAAACGTAATCGGGTTGCGCTTGTGCGGCATGGCAGAACTGCCTTTTTGTCCTTCGCTGAAAAATTCTTCCGCTTCTAAAACTTCGGTGCGTTGCAAGTGGCGACACTCGACCGAAAATTTTTCTATCGAGGAGGCAATCACGGCGAGCGTGCAAAGGTATTCTGCATGCCTATCGCGCTGAATGATTTGCGTGGAAACAGGCACAGGCTTCAAGCCTAATTTTTTGCAGACATATTCTTCAACCTTCGGCGAAAGGTGTTCAAATGTGCCGACTGCGCCGCTAATTTTGCCGACGCTAATCACGTCAATCGCGCGCTTCAGCCGCTCACGGTTGCGCTTCATTTCTTCATACCACAACGCAAGTTTCAAGCCGAAAGTAATCGGTTCGGCATGAACGCCGTGTGTTCGTCCGATTTGCAACGTGTATTTGAATTCTTTGGCGCGTTGAGCAAGAATCTTCAAAAGTCGCTCAATGTCGGCAAGAATGATGTTGCCTGCGTCGCGCATCTGCATCGAAAGGGCTGTATCCAACACATCGCTCGAGGTCATGCCTTGATGAATGTGTCGCGATTCCGCGCCGACGTGTTCGGCAACATTGGTCAGAAAGGCAATCACATCGTGCTTAGTGGTTTTTTCAATTTCAAGAGCGCGCTCGACTTCGAAGCGGGCTTTCTTCTTAATCACGGCGTAATCTTTCTCGGGCACTTCGCCTAATTTGACGCGCGCTTCGACGGCGGCAAGTTCTATCTCGAGCCATCGTTGCATTTTGGCTTCTTCCGTCCAAATGGCGGCAATCTCTTGCGGAGAATATCGAGGTATCATGAATGTGATAAAATTTGAAAAGTGTTAAACGACTTCGACGCGCGATTGGTCGCCAAGCATAAAGCGATTGGTCTTCGGCTTCTTCGAGGCACTGACAATTTGCACATCGTTGCCGAGCAGGCTTTCTTCAATGCGAATGCCGACATCTTCAATGCGGCAATCTTTGAGCACAATGCTGAACTCAATTTCCGACCGCTTCACCACGGTTGAATCGTAGATGGACGTAAAGGGTCCGATGTAAGCGTCTTCAATCACGCAGTTTTCACCGATGATGAGCGGACCGCGCAAAACGCTGTTGATAATTTTTGAGCCTTTGCCAATCACAATTTTGCCCGATAAGTGCGAGGCGTCATCGACCTTTCCCAAAACCATTGACTCTTGATTTTCAAGCACTAATCGATTGGCTTCGAGCAAGTCGTAGGGTTTGCCAGTGTCTTTCCACCAGCCCGTGATTTCCGAATAGGTTACTTTCTTTTTCTTGGAGAGCAGGTATTGATGGGCATCGGAAATTTCAAGTTCGCCGCGCGCTGAAGGGTTGATGGCGTTAACGGCTTCAAAGATGCTTTCGTCGTAGAGATAAATTCCTGCAACGGCGTAATCGGATTTTGGCTTCTTCGGCTTTTCTTCAATCGAGACAATGCGCCCGCCTTTGAGTTCAGGCACGCCAAAGCGTTCAGGGTCTTTGACTTTGGCAAGCGTGAGATGGCAGTTCGATTTATTAGCCTTAAACTCTTCGACAAATCTTGCCACGCCGCCGACCAGCATATTATCGCCGAGATAAAAAATGAACGGCTCGTCCTTGATAAAACTCTGTGAGATTTTGACGACGTGCGCCAAGCCAAGCGGCGCCGATTGCGGAATGTAGGTGATTTTGACGCCGTATTCCTTGCCTGAACCAAACGCCGTTTGCACGTCTTGATTGTCGGCATTGGTTACAATTCCGATTTCTTTAATGCCGGCATCGCGAACGGCTTCGATGGCGTAAGCAAGCATAGGTTTGTTGGCAATCGGAATAAGGTGTTTGTTGTGCGTGTGCGTGAGCGGACGAAGGCGCGTGCCTCTTCCGCCTGCGGTGATTAGTGCTTTCATGTTCGAGAGGCAATGTTAATGATTGTTGAATTAGATGTGCGACGCTATTGTATTCACATCAGTCGGAAGGCATCTTCAATGAATAAAATCTCGGGTGTTTGTCCGCTCGTAACGGTAATGGCAATCACATCGAAGCGATAAAGGTCGGCACTGTTCATAAACTTGCGAAGATAACATTCTGCCGCTTTTGCTAGCTCTTTTTGTTTTGCGCGTGTTACGGCTTCGGCGGCGTGTCCGAACTCCGTTCCCTTGCGCGTTTTGACTTCAACGAAAGAAATCACGCCGTCTTTCTTGGCAATTAAATCAATTTCATTTTTGCCGCAACGAAAATTGCGAACTAAAATTTCGAAGCCGTTTTTCGTGAGAAAATCCGCCGCCAGATTTTCTCCGAATGCGCCAAATGAAGTCTTTGAATGCGTGTGTTGCATTGCTGAATCTGATTAAACCAATAATGATTAAACCGATAATGCACCGTGCGCGTTAAAGAGCCGAAACGAAAATACGATAGAATTGTCCAATCAAATTTATGTTCGAGGGTTTCTCACTGCTTCATCTTTTCTCGCTCTTTTGCGTTGGCGGCTGGCTGATGATGTTTGTTCGCGCCGTTACGCTCCAAGTCTGGATTCCGAAACTTGCTTCTGCGCCTGCGCCACAAACATACCCGCGTGTGAGTGTGATTGTGCCTGCAAAAAATGAATCCAAAAAAATTCATGCGTCGCTCCGCTCGCTCTTGGCGCAAGATTATCCGAACCTCGAACTCATCGTCATCAACGACCGCTCCGACGACGAAACAGGCGACATTATCAACAGCCTTGCCGAAGAAGATGCACGGTTGAAAGTGATTCACATTTCTGAACTCCCACAAGGTTGGCTTGGAAAAAATCATGCAAACCAACGCGGCTTCGAGCAGGCAAGCGGTGAGTATCTTTTATTCACCGACGCCGATATTCTCTTTGCGCCAAACACGATTTCAAAAACGGTTGGCTACGCGCTGGCAAATAAGGCGCGGCATATTGTCGTCTATCCGAAAATGCTTTCTGAAAACATTTTTGAAGAAGCCTTTCTCGCGCTTTTCGGCATGCTCTTCGTGTGGAAGTTTAATCCGATTGGCGCACGAAATCCGAAGAACAAGCGCGCTTACATCGGCGTTGGGGCGTTCAACTTTATTGCGCGCACGCTCTACAAAGCCATTGGCGAACATTATCCGCTCAAAGCCGAAATTGCGGACGATGTCAAACTTGGCTATTTCGTGAAGCAACATGGCGAAGCGACACACGTCGTCGAAGGACGCAACTTCGTGCAAGTGCGTTGGCGCGAAGGCTTGTGGGATTCAATGAAAGGCATTGAGCGAAGTGCGTTTGCAGGCGTCAACTTCTCGTGGACTTGGGTGTGGATTGGCATTTTCGGAACGCTGTTTGGATTGATTGCCCCGTATTGGCTTTGGCTCTTGAACGACGACTTCGCCGCGCTCTGCGCCTTGCTCTCGCTTGGATTCATTTATCTTGGCTATGCAGTCGGAAAAGGGTCGCTTTGGCGTGCAGGCATAATCACCATGCTTCACCCGATTATGTCGCTGTTGTTTCTTTTCGCGCTGGTGAAATCGGCATTGCTCGTTTCAGTGAAAGGCGGCGTAGAGTGGCGCGGCACATTCTACGCAACCGAAGTGTTGAAATCATAACCACATTAAGATTGCAAAAGCGCGTCTCGCAAACGATATTCAGCGGTTCTAAAATCTAATCACATTAACAACTCATGGCGCAATCGTCATCAAAACCAAGAGGAAGCAGAAGAATCTGGCTTATCATCTTAATTCTAATTGCCATTCTGATTGGCATTGGCATTTATCGCTCGTCGTCGCCGAAAGTCAGCGTGCCGAAGGAAACGGTGTTGCTTATCGACATCAGCGGCGAGTTGCCCGAATTAGTGTTGAGCGAAGGCTTTCCCGGCTTTTCAACGAAATCGCCTGCAACTTTGCAAGGGCTGTTGGAAACATTAGACAAAGCCAAACTCGATGAGCGCGTCAAACTCGTGGTCGCCACGATTAAAGACCTTTCTACCCAACAATCTAAACTCACAGAACTGCGCGACGCCATCGCCGATTTTCGCGCGTCAGGCAAGGAGATTTGGGCATACTTGCCACAACTTTCAGGCGACGCGGAGTATTTTCTGGCGTCAGCGTGCAATAAAATTTTTCTCGAACGCTACGGCGTCTTGGTGCTCGACGGTTTGAAAGCCGAAATTCTTTACTACAAAACCATGCTCGGCAAAGTTGGCATTCAGTTCGAGGTGGCGCGACGTGGCAAATACAAATCCGCCGCTGAATCGCTCGTCAGCGACACGATTTCCGCACCAGACTATGAACAACGCAACGCGCTTCTAACAGGCTTTGACAAAACCTACGTGCAAGGCGTTGCACAATCGCGCAACATCAGCGAAGCGGCGTATCGCAAAATTCTCAACGAGCAAGCCTACCTTTCCGATAAAGATGCGCTTGCGCAAAACCTCGTCGACTCGGTCTGCTATTTCAGCGAACTTAAAGAACAGATTCGCGCAAAGTTCAATGTTAAAGAAGAAGATGATGCGTCGCTGTTTCTTCCTGAAAAAAAATACAAGCAAGTCTCTTACAAATCGTTGGGCATAAAAGCAGAAGAAAAAATCGCGGTGATTAACATTCTTGGCGGGTTGGTGGACGGCAAAAGCAATCCTTCGCTCGACGGCGAAAGCGATAGCGGCGACGAAACGCTTGTGCCTGCGATTGAAGAAGCGCGAAAAGACAAAAGCATTAAAGCGATTGTGTTGCGCGTTGATAGCCCCGGCGGCTCGGTGGTTGCTTCCGATAAAATTTTGCTTGCCTTGAACAAAGCCAAAGCCGAAAAGCCAGTGATTGCCTCTATGTCGGGCGTTGCCGCTTCGGGCGGATATTGGGTTTCGATGCAAGCACAAAAAATTGTTGCCAATCCCACAACCATCACAGGCTCAATCGGCGTGATTGCCACCAAGCCCTCAATGCGCGAACTTGCCGATAAAATCGGATTGAAACGCACCGTAATTTCAAAAGCCAAGTATGCCGATTCGTTCAACCTCTTCGATAAACTCTCGCCCGAAGTCTATCAAAAAGCCGACGCGCTGATTGATTACACCTATCAAGAATTTTTGCGCAAAGTTGCCGAAGGCAGAAACATGACGGTTCAAAATGTGGATGCAGTTGCACAAGGGCACGTGTGGCTCGGCGAAAGCGCGAAGGAGATTGGACTTGTCGATGAACTCGGCGGATTCCGAAAGTCGATTCAAATTGCCAAAAGCCTTGCAGGCATTGACGAATCGGCGCGCGTTGAACTCGTCAGTTATCCGAAGCGCAAAGATTTTTGGGACGCTTTCTTAGAGGGATTCGGAAGCGAAACGGAAGCAAGCATAATCAGCCAAGCGATTCTGAAAGGACTACTTGCAAATTTGAAGCAAACGATTGCCGAAGAAGTAGAACTGCCTGCAGAGTTCAAAACTGCGCTCAAGACCTTGCGACGGCTCTCGGCTCTGACGCCGCTCCAACCGCAAGCAGTCATGCCGTTTGAAATCATCGTTAAGTAAAAACCAACTATGACCGAAGCAGAAATTCGCCGCATCATCGACCTTGCGATTGAAGAACTTGGCGAGAAAGCCACAAAGGAAACGGTTGAAGCCGTTGTTGCCGAAGTGATAAAGGAATACGACAAAGGCGCGCCATCACTGACGCTTTCCGACCGAAATTTACACGTGCCAAGCACGCAAGATTCAGGTCGGATTATCGTAACGGCGTTTGGAAAAAATCGCGTCGGCATTGTCAGCGCGCTCACGGCGGCACTTGCCGAGCATCAATGCGACTTGCAAGATGTGTCGCAAAAAATGATGCAGGAATTTTTCACGCTGATTATGATTGTCGACATTTCAAAATCGCCCTCAAACTTCGCGCAAATTTTAGATGCGCTCATGAAGGCAGGCGAAAAGGTCGGCGTAAAAGTGCATGCGCAACACGAAGATATTTTCAAAGCTATGCACCGCGTTTAAGGAAACAAAAAATCTTTCACAGATTGATTCAATCGAGTGAGCTCGGTTTGATTATGCACAAGTAGTTGATGCGCCCAAAGTTCATGGCGATTTTCAAAACACTCTTGCGATAAGGTTCTACCAATGTCTTCAAAACGGCGGTTGAGCGCAGATTTAAGTTGTTCGGGTTCAGAAAAAACGCCTAACACAAACGCTCTGTCGCGAACCTCGTTGGGAATCTGTTGCAAGACAAGGTCGCGTCGGCTTAAATCGCTATCGAAGTCAATGACCAAAAGAAATCGTCGATGATTGTATTGACGCAGTTTTGGGATATGCTCATCAAGAAAGAGTTGCAACGCATTCTGCCAACCCCCAGCGACAGGCAAGACTTGAACTTGTCTCGAATTTAATCCTTCAAAAAGCAGAAAACCGTTAATCAAGGCAGCGTTTGCGTCGTCTTCGGGAAGCACAACCAAGTGGGGTTCATACTTATTGGCACTCATAGTTCAATATCGTCGAGAATTAAATCCTGAACGATGTTTCTGCCTTTATAGACTTCGGACAACGGTCGGACAATGGTCGGCTCTAAGTGGCTTTTGCGTGCTAAGTAGAAGGTATTTTCGTGAGAGAATCGACGAAGGATTGCTTCGCTATGTGTGGTTAAAATGATTTGACCTTGCTGTTGATGCGATTGCCTCAATGCGACGGTGAAATGTCCAATTTCAGAGAGCGAAAGATGGTTATCTACTTCGTCCCAGAAGCAGAAGAGCCCGCCCATGTGTGCATTCGCGGCAAGAATAGCACTCCAAATAAAAAAGCATTTTTCGCCGCTGGAAAGATGCTCAAAGTCTACCCGAAACGATTGCGTGTTTCTTGCAAACTGCACGACAAGTTTTTTCGAGTTTCCGCCTGTGGGAACGCCTTGAAAGTCTACAAAGTCGGGCAAGACTTGTTTGAGCGTTTTGTCTAAACTGGTGTAAGCGGCAGGATAAGTGCCCAACAGACCTTCAAGCCATTCGGCGAAGTTTGAGCCATCTTTTTTGAGATGTAAGGTCTCGCCGTTCGAGTGCCCGTGTATGAAATCTGGTATCGGAGAAAGTATGGTTAAGCGCGAGAGCCAAGTTTTGAAAACTTGCACAGGGTCTTTTTCTGACGATGCAGAAATAATTGGGAGCGCGACCAAATGCCAATCTACAAGAAAGTTCGCCTCTGAATTACCGTGCAAAAGTGTAACCTGCGCAACCTTCCGAGAATACACGACCGTATCACGAACGCTCAATTTTTCTTCAAAGACTCTAAGCTCATGGAAACCATCGGGCAACTCAAAAGCGATTTCATACTTGAAGATTTGTTGCGCAACGACGGCTTCAAGTTCAAATCGAATTGGTGTGTTGCGCTTTTCCCAAGCAAAATCTTTTGGGGTAAGCAGTTCCCTGGCGCGATTCGTGCCACGACCGATTTTTTGAAAAATTTCAAGCACATCACAAACCGTAGACTTGCCTGAGCCATTCTTTCCAATCAACAAGCAAGAAGCAACATCTTTGAGATTGAGTTCAAAATTCTCAAAGCATCGGTAGTTATGAGCATAGAGTCTTTGAATCATGGTTGAAACGCAATGCGTTAGCCTGCAAGGGCTTTGGTAACCTTTTCGGAAGCGTCTTTCAAGCCTTGTGCGGAAATAAGATTCAAGCCGGATTCGTCGAGCATTTTTTGCGCAAGGTCGGCGTTTGTGCCTTCAAGGCGCACGATAACAGGCACAGGCAAGCCGACATTTTTCGCGGCTTCAATCACACCTGCCGCAACACGGTCGCAGCGAACAATGCCGCCGAAAATGTTAATCAAAATCGCTTTTACATTTTTATCGCTCAAAATAATTCGAAACCCTGCTTCAACCGTCTTTGCACTTGCGCCACCGCCAACATCGAGAAAATTCGCAGGTTTTCCGCCCGCAAGTTGAATGATGTCCATCGTTGCCATTGCCAAGCCAGCGCCATTGACCATACAGCCAACATTGCCGTCCAAGCGCACATAGTTCAAGTTCGATTTTGAGGCTTCGACTTCGAGCGGGTCTTCTTCGGATTCGTCGCGCAGTTCGGCGTATTCGGGGTGGCGATAAAGCGCGTTGTCGTCAAGGTTGATTTTCGCATCGAGCGCAATCACATTGCCTTCTTTGGTAACAACAAGCGGATTGATTTCTGCCAGCGAGCAATCTAATTGAAGATATGCGTTGTAAAGAGCCGTGATGAACTTGACGCCGTTTTTGAACTGTTCGCCTGAAAGTTGCAAGAAAAACGCGGCTTCGCGGGCTTGATAGGCTTGAATGCCGAGCAGTGGGTCTATGTGAATTTTCAGAATTTTTTCGGGAGAATGTTCGGCGACGGCTTCAATGTCCATGCCGCCTTCGGTGGAAACCATCAGCACGTTTTTGGAGACGGCACGGTCGAGCGTGACGCCAAGATAAAGTTCGCGCTCGATGTTCATGCCTTGCTCGACGAGCAAACGGCGCACAACTCTGCCTTCGGGTCCGGTTTGGTGCGTAACAAGCGTTGAGCCGAGCATTTTTTGTGCGTAAGCATAAGCATCGTCCGCCGTTTTGACGACCTTCACGCCGCCTGCTTTGCCTCTGCCGCCTGCATGAATTTGCGCTTTCACAACCACAACGCCGCCGCCCTGCTCTGCCAACATTTGCTCCGCCGCTGTTTTAACCTCTTCCGCCGAAAAGCAAACCGTGTTCTTGGGAACGGCAACTTGATACTTTTTGAGAAGTTCCTTTGCTTGATACTCGTGGATATTCATGTGAGTTTTTTGAGAATGGATTACTGAAAAATGAATCGGTTGAAGATGCAAAAAGTATAGCAAAATTCTCGCACTTTCCCCCCGACCCCCAAAGCATTCACACTTCTTTACAGTTTTGAGGCTAAATTGCCAAATCAATGGTTAAACACACAAACGAATGAAAAAGAAAGTCCTCATCGTCTCGGGCATTGTTGTAGTGCTTTTAGTTGCAAGTTGGTTTTTCTTCTTCCGAAAACCGGAAAGCGACGCCAAAGCCTCGCCTGCGGGTCTCATCAAACGAACGGCAAAAGTCGAGCGTCAGCCGATTAAGGTGCAAGTCGTGGCGACAGGACAAATTCAGCCTGTCTATAAAGTTGAAATCAAATCCAAAGCGAGCGGCGAAGTGCTTTCACTTAAACTCAACGAAGGCGACTTCGTCAAAAAGGGAACTGTGATTGCCCTTATCGAGAAAACCGATGCGCTTGCCGCGTTCAATCAAGCCGAAGCCGATTTAAGCGTCGCCAAAGCCACCTTGAAGCAAACCGAGACCAACACCGAGCGAAGCCGAAAACTCTTTGAGCAAAAACTTATCAGCCAACTCGAAATGGACGCCGCACTCTTGGAATTAGAACAGCGTAAAGCGCAACTCATCAGAGCGCAAGCTATTTACGACCAAGCGCGAATCCGTCTGAACGATTGTGTCGTGCGTAGTCCGATTGACGGCATTGTGTTGGATAAGCCCGTTGATGAAGGTCAAGTGATTATGGGTGGATTGAACACCGTGTCAGGCGGAACAACGATTGTTACGATTGCCGACATGAGTCGTGTTTATGTTTATGCCAATATCGACGAAGTCGACGTCGGAAAAATCAAACTTGGACAAGAGGCACAAATCGTTGCGGATGCGTTCCCCGAAGAAAAATTCATCGGCAAAGTCTTGCGCATTGACCCGCTTGCCAAAGTCGAGCAAAATGTAACGCGCTTTCCCGTTGTGATTGAAGTTCCGAATCCGAAAAATCGATTGCTCGCAGGCATGAACGCTACGGTTACGATAACGGTCTATGACAATCCAAACGCGCTCGCTGTGCCTGTGGAAGCCCTAAAAGAAGTGAAAGGAGAAACAAGACCCTTTGCCGAGCGTGGCATAGCAGGTTTCGGCAAGCGTGCAGAAGGCAGGCGCGAAATGCCTGATTCGATGCGACAAGCGCGCCGCAAACGATTTGAAGAACGAATTGCCTCAGGCGATTCCTCTGCCATGCGTTGGCTGGAAGGCGCAAAAGGCAAACCCCGACTCGTGATGCTCAAAGATTCCACAGGCGAAGCCGTTCCAAAACCCGTTTTGATTGGCGAACAAACCGCCGAATACGCCGAAGTCCTGCACGGCTTAAAAGAAGGCGACGAAGTCGAAATCACCATCTTCTCGCGCGCGCTCATTGAAGGACAGCAGTTCCAAGAACGCATGCGTTCAAGCACAGGCTTCGGCGGCGGACAACCTTCGCGCGACCAACGCCGAGAATTGCGACGAAATTAACCGTCCAAAATCCCGCAACGATTTTTTCATCGCGCTTCTTTATCTTCCCAAAACCGCCGCAAAACACTTGCGGCACTCACACTTTCTTGAAAACCGATTTATGTCTGAAACGCTTTCCGAACAACATCTCGGTAAAACCTACAATCCACAAGCAGTTGAAGCCAAGTGGAGCGTCCCGCATTTTGAAACGCTCGGCATTACCAACGCTGAAAGCGCGCCCGTCTTGCGCGGCGAAAAAAAACCGTTCACCATTCTCATGCCGCCGCCAAACATCACCGGCAGTCTGACAATGGGGCATGTGCTGAACCATACCATTCAAGACCTCTTCATTCGCTACTACCGAATGATGGGCTATGAATCGCTGTGGCTTCCCGGAACCGACCACGCAGGCATTGCGACGCAAACCCGCGTCGAGAAGGAACTTCGCAAAGAGAAAAAAACACGATACGATTTAGGACGCGAAAAATTCTTAGAGCGCGTCTGGCAGTGGCGCAACGAATACGGCGACTTGATTCTCAAACAACTGCGCAAACTGGGCGACTCCGCCGACTGGCGACGCAACCTCTTCACAATGGACGAGAGTGCCTCGAAAGCCGTAACGCATGCGTTTATCAAACTCTACAACGACGGCTTGATTTATCGCGGCAAACGCATCATCAATTGGTGCCCTGCCTCGCAAACCGCGCTCTCCGACGAAGAAGTCATCATGAAAACGCAAACCGATAAACTTTACTTTGTGCGCTACTTCTTCAAAGACGACCCCGAAAAGTTTATCACGATTGCAACCGTTCGCCCCGAAACCATGCTTGCTGACGTTGCCGTCGCTGTCAATCCTAACGATGAGCGTTACCAATCTTTCATCGGCAAAATCGTGCTCGAGCCGCTCACCAAGCGCGAACTGCCTATCATTGCCGACGATTACGTCGAGGCGGAGTTCGGAACAGGCGCGCTGAAAATCACACCTGCACACGACCCGAACGACTACCAAATCGGATTGCGACACAACCTGCCCTTCATCTGCGCCATCGATAAAACCGGAAAAATTGAACAAGGCTTCGGCGAACTTTCAGGCTTAGACCGATTCGTCGCGCGCAAAAAAGCCGAAGAAATTTTGCAAGCACAAGGCAACTTGGAAAAGGTCGAGGACTACACGCACAATGTCGGCTATTCAGAACGCGCCGATGTCGTCGTTGAGCCGTATCTCTCCGAGCAGTGGTTTGTGAAAATGAAACCGCTTGCCGAACCTGCCTTGAAGGTCGTTGAAGAGGGTCAAATCAAATTTTATCCTGAACGATGGGTGAATACGTATCGGCATTGGCTGTTGAACATTCAAGATTGGTGCATTTCGCGCCAACTTTGGTGGGGGCATCGCATTCCCGCCTACTACGCGCCTGATGGAACGGTTGCCGTCGCACCAACAAAAGAAGAAGCCTTTGCCAAACTCAAATCTCAAAATCCTGCACTGACACTCGACGAAGTTGTGCAAGACGACGACGTGCTCGACACGTGGTTTTCCTCGTGGCTCTGGCCTTTAACCACGCTCGGCTGGGACGGCACAAACTCACTTGAAACGGACGACTTCAAAGCCTTCTATCCAACCTCAACGCTTGTAACCGGACCCGACATCATCTTCTTTTGGGTGGCGCGCATGATTATGGCAGGTTTGTATTTCAAAAAAGAAATTCCGTTCCGCAACGTCTATTTCACCAGCATCATTCGCGATGGACAAGGGCGCAAGATGTCTAAATCGCTGGGCAATTCGCCCAACCCGCTCGACATCATCGAGAAATACGGTGCCGACGCCTTGCGCTTCACCACGATTTACCTTGCGCCGCTCGGTCAAGACGTGCGCATGGAAGTAACCAAAGACCAAGACACGCCACAGGTCGAGCAGGGTCGGAACTTCGCCACGAAAATCTGGAACGCCGCCCGATTCCTGTTGATGAACCGCAACGACATCTTCAATGGCGTTGATGAATTTGCATCGCATTATGCCGCCTTCTCACCTGAACGCGCAACATTCAATCTCACTGAACGATGGATATTTTCGCGTCTCAATCAAACCTTAGAGCAGTATCACAAAGCCGTTGCGAACTTTCGCATCAACGATTTAGCCAAACTCGTCTACGACTTCATTTGGGGCGACTTCTGCGATTGGTTCATTGAAGCAATGAAAGTTAATCTTCAAACCACTCAGTCAAGTGAAGAGAAGAAAAATATCTTGTGCCGTGCGTTCTTTGTTTTTGAAGAAGCACTAAAAATGCTTCACCCGATTATGCCGTTCATCACGGAAGAAATTTGGCAAAACCTTGCGCCAAGAGCCGAAGGCGCGTTTTTAGACACCACGCCAATTTCACAAGGCGAAAGCACTTGGAACGACAAGCCGTCCGAACAAGAATTCGAGTTAATCAAAAAAGCGATTACCGAAATTCGGAGCATTCGTGCCGTGTTGGGCGTGCCGCCTGCACCGATTGCACACGTGCAACTCAAACCAAGTGCGAATGAAACGGCGGAACTCTTCGTGCGTGAGCGCGCGCTCCTTGAACGGCTTGCACGAGCAACGCTCTATGTTTCTGCCGACCTTTCAAAGCCGAAACACGCCGCCAGCGCAATGGTCGAGGGCAATGAACTCTACATCTTGCTCGAGGGCTTAATCGATTTCGAGAAAGAAAAAGCGCGCCTTGCCAAAGAGATTCAAAAGTCGGAAAACTATGTGAAGCAATTGGAAGCCAAACTTGCAAACGAAGGCTTTGTGGCGCGCGCACCGAAGGAAGTCATTGACGCTGAAAAAGAAAAACTCGCTAACGCCAAAACAACGCTCTTGAAACTGCAAGAAAACTTGGCAAGTTTGAGTTGAAAATGGAAGTCTATGCTGTAGATTTTGTGGAATTGGAAAGTGGAAATGTTCCATTCAAGAAATTCTTGGATAGCCTTTCTCTTGAAGAGAGAGCCGAGGTATTAGCGATGATAGAAGAATTTCGTATGCTCAAAACGCTGAATCAAAATCTCCCTGCAACGATGTCGAAAGGATTGAGAGATGGCATATTTGAACTGCGGGTAAAACACCGCACAAGAACATCAAGAAGTTTATACTTTTTTGAAAAGGGAAAGAAAATCATTTTTACGCATGGATTCGTCAAAAAAACACAGAAAACCCCAAATGATGAAATTTCAAAAGCATTAAGCTATAAGTCTATCTATAAATCAAAATACTCATGATATGGCAACGCGATATGACGAATACATCAGCGAGCAGTTACAAAATCCTGAGTTCCGTGCGATTTATGCGCTCGCAAAAGAAAAAGTAAAACTCCAAATTCAGTTGGAGAAACTGCGCGAAGGCATCAAGCAAGGAAAGAAACCTGTAACTTTGCTGCGTCGGTTGAATCATCTATCTGATGCAATAAGCAAGGTCAAGGTGTGAAATATGAGGAAGATTTTGCGAGGCAAGTATTTTCATACTTTGCATTGTAAGGGGGGAAGTTTGAGAAGTGTAATTAATTCCAAATGTTATGACCAGCGACATTTTATCCGAATCACCGAAACAATTCACGCCGCCAGTTTTTTTGCGACGCAACAAGTTGGACTACGAATCCACCTATAAATCCTCGATTGAAAATCCTGCTGAATTTTGGGCAACGATTGCCGAGCAACTGCTTTGGGAAACAAAGTGGAGCAAAGTCTTCGAGTTTGAACCGCCGAAACACGAATGGTTTCTTGGTGCGAAAACTAACATCACGCTCAATGCGCTCGACCGCCACATTGTTGGTGAGCGGCGCAATAAAGTCGCGCTCATTTGGTCGAGCGAATCAGGACCTGAAAATTATGTAACCTTTGACCGCTTGATTCGCCGTGTCTCGCAAGTAGCAAACGCGCTGAAATCTGTTGGCGTCCGAAAGGGCGATACCGTTTTGGTGTTCATGCCGAACACAGTTGAAGCCGTTTATGTGATGCTCGCATGTGCGCGCATTGGGGCGATTCACGCGGTCATTCACGAAAAGGCAGGAGCGCGTGCGCTCAAAACGCGCGTCGAAGACCTCGAGCCGAAAGCCGTCTTCTGCGCCGATGCCAGCTACAGCGAAGCGATGCACTTCCCGATGAAAAGCGTGCTCAACAGTGCCTTACGCACCAGCGCGAGCGTCGAGCGAATCGTGGTTCTGCGTCGTCAATCGCCAAAACTCAACCTCACCTCCGAGCGTGAAGTTGATTTCTACGATTTCATTTCAGGGCAACCGCAGTTCTGCAATCCTGAAATCGTTGAATCCAATCACCCGTTGTTCGTGCTCTACACAAGTAGCACGAGCGGCAAGCCGAAAGGCGTGGTGCATACGCACGGCGGCTACATGGTCGGCGCATACTACGCTACAAAAATGCTCATCGATGTTCAAGACAACGATGTGCTGTGGAATGCGTTTCATATTGGCTCTGCGCCCGGTCATCTTTTCTCCGTTTATGGCACACTGCTTTCAGGCGCAACCGTTCTCATGCACGAAGGCGCAATCGATTATCCAAACGCGGAATCATTTTGGCGGCGCATTGAGCGGCATGGCGTCAATATCTTCGTCTCGCATCCTTCGCTCTTGCAACAACTGCAAAAGCACGACACCGAACTGATGAAAAGATATGACAACTCGACGCTCCGCTTAATGCTCACAACTGGTGGCGCGCTTTCGCCGTCGCTACACGAATGGGCGCAAAAAGAAGTCGTCGGCAAAATCGGAAGTGTGGTCGAAATGTGGCTTCAAAACGAAATCCCAATTCCTGCTATCGGCAACACGCTAAATTTTCCAATCAAAGTCGGAAAAGTCGGAAAAGCCTTGCCTGGCGCGAAACTCGAGGTGCGCAGTTTAGATGGCACAGAACTTTCGCCGAATCAAGAAGGCTTGCTCGCGCTTGCACACCCCGTGCCGTATTTGATGAAAACCATTTGGCAAAATCAAGAGCGATACAACAAATACTGGCGGCACATCGAAGGCTGTTTCAACACAGGCGACATGGCGATTCAAGATGAACACGGCTATTTCAAAATCACAGGCAGAGTCGACGACGTAATGAAAGTGAGCGGCTATCGAATTTCCAACGCGGAATTAGAAGCCACACTCGCTGAACACCCCGTCGTCAAAGAAGTTGCTGTTATCGGATTGCCCGATGCGAACAAGGGCGAAAAGGTTCGCGCCTTCGTCGTTTTGAAAAATCCGTTTGGCGTAGCCAATGCGCTCGAAGCTGTCCTGCGCGATTATGTTCGGCACGAACTCGGCGAGCTCGTCGTCCCTGACGAAATTGAGTTTCTAAGCGAATTGCCACGCGAAGCCGATGGCTCAATTTCACACGCAATGCTCAAAGCACAATCACAAGCCTAAGCAACACACTTCCGATGAACGCACAATCATCATTCAACACGATGGAACTTTCGTCTGACTTGCAATCTATTCAAGAAGCGCGCACGCTCCTTGCCAAAGCCAAAGACGCTCAACAAGCCTATAAAGACTTCACCCAAGAGCAGGTCGATAAAATCATCAAAGCGATGGCGGAAGCCGGCTACGAAGCGCGCGAGCGACTCGCCAAACTTGCTGTCGAAGAAACAGGCTTCGGCAAATGGCAAGATAAGGTGAAGAAAAACATCGTCGGCACGAAAATGCTCTACGATTACATCAAAGACATGAAGACTTGTGGAATTGTCAATAAAACACACAACGGCAAAGTGTGGGAAGTTGCAACCCCGATGGGCGTTGTGGCGGCATTGATTCCATCGACCAATCCCACTTCGACGATGATGTATAAAGCGATTATCTCGCTCAAATCGCGCAATGCGATTGTCGCCTCCCCGCACCCGCGTGCCGTGCGATGCACGACCGAAGCCGCAATAGTCATGGCAGATGCCGCTAAAAAAGCCGGCGCACCCGATAACCTAATTCTCTGCATGACGAAGCCCACGCTCGAAGGCACCACGGAATTGATGCGCCACGAACTCACCAGCGTTATTCTTGCCACAGGTAGCACGCCAATGGTGCGCGCCGCGTATTCATCAGGCAAACCTGCTTACGGCGTCGGCTCAGGCAACGTGCCCGCCTTCATTGAGCGAAGCGCAAATATCCCAAAAGCCGTCGCCGATATTCTTTTCGGAAAAACATTCGATAACGGCACGTTATGCTCTTCTGAACAAGCCATCGTTTGCGATTTGCCTATCAAAAACAAGGTGATTGAAGAATTGAAAAAGCGTGGCGCGTATTTCGTCTCGATGGAAGAAAAGCAAAAGTTAGAGCGATATATGTTCCCAAGAGGCTTGAACCCCGAAGTCGTTGGAATGCCCGCAACTTTCATTGCAGAACGTGCAGGATTTTCCGTGCCACCACAAACTACGGTTTTGGTTGTTGAACTCGGTGCAGTTGGCAAAAAAGAAATTCTTTCGGCGGAAAAACTCTCACCTGTGCTCGCGTTCTACACCGAAGACGGATGGGAAGCAGGGTGCAAACGATGTATTGAACTCTTGGAATTTGGTGGCATTGGTCATTCACTCGCACTGCACACGCAAAATGAAATGGTCATTGAGCAATTTGCTTTGCATAAGCCGGCGCATCGCATCTTGATAAACACGGTTGCCGCGATTGGGGCGGTCGGATATACAACAGCACTTCCGCCTGCCATGACGCTCGGTCCCGGAACGATTGGCGGCTCAATCACAACCGATAACATCTCGCCACTTCACTTGCTCAACATCAAACGAGTTGGATTCGAGACAAATCCCGTCAATGACGCAAATGGCAATCCCATTGCTGAAAGCCAATCAAGCGAAGAGAAGAAACCTGCCGCGCCGCCAATGCCGAAAAGTTTCTCCGAAATTATTGACGAGCGCATTCGCCTCAAAGCAGGAAATAAGCCCGTTGCACCAACGACACAGGCACGCAACGTGAAATCGTCGACAATCCCTAAACTCTCGGATGAAGCCATTGCGGAACTCGTCAAGCAATTCAAGAAATGAAAAAGGCTCTCCAAACGGAAAGCCTCTTCAATAGGTTATATGTTGAGTCGCTCAAAGCGCGCTTAAAAGTCACCGAGTGCTTTTCGTGCCTTCGTTTCCGCCAAGAACCATGCTTGCTTTTGATAAATCTGCACAACGCTGGTCAGAATATCGGCAGTGCCATGGTCATGTTCTTTCGCCGCAAGTTCAATATGCTCGTGGAGCGCATCGATAATTTTATCCGTATCAGCGTGGAGCATTTCGACCATTTCAAGCGGCGAGAACATCGTGCCGTCCGCATCAGTAACGAGCGAGAGTTCTAAAAATTCGCGCATCGTGCCGACGGGGTAGCCTCCAATGGCGCGTGAGCGTTCGGCAAGGTCGTCGATAATTTCTTCAAGTTGCTCGTAATGCTCATCGAATAAATCATGCAACGGCTTGAAAAATGGACCTGAGACATACCAATGAAATTTCTTGTATTTCAGAGACAGCACAGACGCACTGGCAATTTGCTGGTCTAATGACGCCATAACGGCAGGCGTGGTGTGTTTCACTCGAACTTCGGTCGACATAATTACCTCCTTGAAAAGTTAGTTAATTTGTAAGACGATTTTGCCGAACTGACTTGCCTCGTTCATCTTGCGCAAGGCGTGTTCAGCGGACGAAAGGGAAAGAACATCGCTCACAACAGGAATCACCTTGTTTGAATTCACGAAATCAAGCATGTGTGAAAAATCGCGAGGTGAGCCCATCGTTGAGCCAAAGATAGAAAGTTGCTTCCAAAAAACGCGCGGCATTGGGAAGGAAGACGGCGCGCCGCTTGTCGCTCCAACAAATACAATCCGACCGCCCGGCGCGGCAAGTTCAATGAGTTTCAGAAAACCGTCGCCTCCTGCGCTGTCTAAAATCACATCAAAGCCAATTGATTTTAAGTCCTGCTCCCACGAGGCATTGCGATAGTTTGCGCCGCCTTTTGCGCCGAGCGACATGGCTTTGGCAAGTTTTTCATCAGAGCCAGAAGTAACCCAAACTTCCGCACCTGCGGCAAGTGCAAACTGCAATCCAAACAGTGCCACGCCGCCACCAATGCCTGTGATTAAAACTTTCTCGTTCGCCTGCAAATGAGCACGAGAAAACAAGGCACGATATGCCGTGAGTCCCGCCAAAGGCAATGCCGCCGCTTCGCTCCAAGAGAGATGCGCAGGTTTTTCATACAAATTTCCAACAGGAATTTTCACAAACTCGGCAAAAGTGCCGTTGTCAGGAAGTCCTAAAATCCGAAATGATTTTTGTTGTGCCTTTTCACTTTCTCCCCAATCCAAACTCGGATTGATGATAACTTCCTTGCCAATCCAATTTGGGTCTGTGCTTTCCACAACCACGCCTGCACCATCGGAGCCAAGAATAATCGGAAACTTCAAGCCTGCATACTGTCCTTTTTGAATCCACAAATCTCGGTGGTTGAGTGCGGCGGCGTGAAGTTTTACGATAGCATGATTATCGGAAAGGCTTGGCGTTTCAACGGATTTAAGCTGAAGCGGAAGGTTAATACCATCTAAAACAGCCGCGTTCATTGCCTACTCCTTTTCGCCGTAAAATTCAATCTTGAAGTGCGTCGCTTTGAAGCCCGTTTGAGCATTAAACTGCGCCAAAATTTCACTGTCGATTGGCAATGCAACATCATAAATCTTGCCTGTTTTAGTGCAGATGAAATGATGATGATGATGCGTATTGCCATCGAAACGGACAATGCCGTCGTCCAAAATCACGCGCTGAACCAAGCCTTCATCGGCAAGTAGATTCAAGTTGCGATAGACCGTTCCGAGACTCACATGCGGCAATGTTTTACGGACTTGCTCATAGACCCAATCGGCAGTCGGGTGAGATTCCGTTTCACGCACAACGCGCAAGATCTCTTCTCGCTGACGAGAGTAACGCTGTCCAACAACTTTTTCTTTCATTTCAGACATACCTCTTTTGCAGGAAAAGTTTAATCAATAAATCAACAGAATTTAACGCATTGAGCGCGCGAATTGTTCTACTTGTGTTACATAATTGAAGACTGCTCACAAAACGGGTTCAGCGTGCCATATCGCTGATGCCTGAAAGCAATTCAACGACATCTTTCGCCCCTTTGTGAAGCGCGAGCGCAAGTGCTGTGAATCCGCACAAGAAGTGCGACCAGTGGCATTGAGAAAAAGTGAGTATCAAGAGCCTTTGCATTAAAGTTATTCTTGAAATGAAAGCAGAGAGATGTTCAAACCACAGCGGCGAGATGCGACATGTCTCGCCGCCATGATTTGCTTGACTTACAAAACCGTCGTCGATTCCTTCGCTTGCGAGGCGCGAACTTTTTCAAGGGCATTTAAGTAATTTTGCGCGTGCTCGCGCTCGACTTTGCCGAACGATTTGAACCGCTTCGCCGCTGCCTTGAACATCTTGGCATGCTCGAGAGATTCTTTGGCTTGCTCGCGGAACTCTGCGACCGCCGCTAAATTGCCTTCCTCAATTGCTTCGCGTTCAAATTGCGGATACATTTGATTCGTCTCGTAAAGTTCGCCTTCAGCGGCAATCTCGAGCAGTTTCTCCACCGTCATGCCTTCTTTTGGATAGAGCAGTTGCAAGTGCGCAACCGCGTGTCCGAATTCGTCTTTGGCGGTCTTTTCAAAAACTTGAGCAACTTCTTCATTGCCAAGTTCGCGCGCGATTTCGCCAAAATAAAGGTAACGGCGGAACGCCATCGCTTCGCCTGCAAAGGCAGATTCGAGATTTTTGCGCGTTTTCGTGTTGCTGTTGAGCATAACGATTATGTCCTTTCTTTAATTTGATTTGAAAATAATAGTAACAATTACTAATACTGAAAAACGATAAGAAAAGTTTCAGAAACACAAGTATTTTTATGAATTTTTAGGCGAGCGTATTACGGTAGCAGAAAATTTGAAGAAGTGAGGGAAAATAATTTTTTTGGAATATTTTGGAATTTTGCGTGGGAACTATTACATTTGTAGCCCTTTTTTCTGCGGTAGATTGTTTTTCATAAAAGTAGAGAGAAGCGAGAGGTTGAAGGGGAGTTGCTCGTTGAAAGAGTTTGATAGGGAAGAGAGCACTGGCTTCAAGCAAGAAAAGTTTTTTGAAAAATTGCATTGAGTAAGTGCTGGTGTAGCTCAGTTGGTAGAGCAGCTGATTTGTAATCAGCCGGTCGGGGGTTCAAGTCCCTTCACCAGCTCGGTTTGGGTAGGTAGCGAAGTGGTCAAACGCAACTGACTGTAAATCAGTCGACTTTAGTCTTCGGAGGTTCGAATCCTTCCCTACCCACTTGGTGTATAAATGTGAATGTATAAATGTGAATGTGCTGATGTAGCTCAGTTGGTAGAGCACGTCCTTGGTAAGGACGAGGTCACCGGTTCAATCCCGGTCATCAGCTCAATGAGAATACGGGCGTAGCTCAATTGGTAGAGTAGCGGTCTCCAAAACCGTTGGTTGTGGGTTCGAGTCCTACCGCCCGTGCAAGAATGTGCAGAGATGCGCAAGTGA
The DNA here is from genome assembly GCA_046292465.1 of Chloroherpetonaceae bacterium. GTDB lineage: Bacteria > Bacteroidota > Chlorobiia > Chlorobiales > Thermochlorobacteraceae > JANWWM01. The sequence continues at coordinate 139,602 of JBKBRB010000004.1, read as the reverse complement.
AAATAAACTTGAAGCAATCTACAAGACATAAAGACCGATGAAGTTGGCAGAAAGGATAGGTAATTACTACAACGATGTCGTAGCGGAGATGAAAAAAGTGACTTGGCCCTCAAAAGACGAACTTCGCGAATCGACGCTGGTTGTGTTAACGGTTGCAGGCTTGCTTGCACTTTTTACGTTTGTGATTGACGAAAGTTTGAATTTGCTTATCAAGCAATTTTTGAGATAAAGGAATTAGGCACATGATGAAAGAACACGAGCAAAGTCAATCGTCAGAAGCGGTGCCGCAAGAAACTGCGGTTCAATCGCCTGCGGATATGAGTGCAGAAAAGCAAGGGGCTCTGTTGAAACGACATCCTGACGTGAAGTGGTATGCTGTGCGCACCTATTCAGGTCATGAGCGAAAGGTCAAAGAGCACATCGATAAGGAAGTTGAAAAGCAAGGAATTAGAGAGAAACTTCCGACCGTTCACATTCCCTACGAAAAATTCGTGGAAGTAAAGGACGGCAAAAAGAAAAGTCGAACAAAGAATGCGTTTCCAGGATACATCTTGGTTGAAACGGTTTTAGATAAGCAAACCAAGAGCATTATTCTTGATGCGCCGTCAGTCATCGGGTTTCTGGGGGTGAAAGATGAGCCAATTCCGCTGCGTCCTGATGAAATCAAGCGCATTTTAGAAGACGGTCAAGAAGAAAAGCGAATGTTGGTAAAAGTTCCGTTTGAGGTTGGAAATACAGTCAAAATTACAGATGGTCCGTTCAGTTCGTTGACAGGAACAGTTCAAGAAATCAATCCTGAGAAAATGAAAGTGAAAGTGCTGATAGGCTTTTTTGGGCGAAGCACGCCAACCGAGTTTGATTTTTCACAGGTCAAGCCTGTAAATGCGTAAAGGCAAGCACACCGCCAGACTCAACAAATTTTCGCATACAATCTGACACCGAATAACAATGGCAAAGAAAGTAACGGGATTCATCAAACTTCAAATTCCCGCAGGGGCGGCAAATCCTGCCCCGCCTGTCGGTCCTGCGCTCGGTCAAAAGGGCGTCAACATTATGGAGTTTTGCAAACAATTCAACGCAAGAACCGCATCACAACAGGGTTTAATTATTCCAGTGGTGATTACGGTATACTCCGATAAGTCCTTTACCTTTATCACTAAAACGCCGCCGGCATCGGTTTTGCTCTTGAAAGAAGCGAAAATTGAAAAGGGCTCCGCGCAGCCCAACCGAAATAAAGTTGCGCAGGTAACCAAATCCCAGATTAAGAAAATCGCCGAACTGAAAATGCCCGACCTCAACACGACGAAGTTAGAGTCAGCAATCTCGATGATTGAAGGCACGGCGAGAAGCATGGGTATTACCGTTGTAGACTAATTATTTAGTGGGAGATGCAGAGCACAAAATAGACCTGCATCGTTTTTATTCAACCACAATCTTCAATTACAATGGCAGGAAAGAAATACAAAGCGGCACTTGCGAAGCTAACGCCTAATGCGGAATACACGGTTGCGGAGGCGATTGCGAAGCTCAAAGAAATCTCAAACACAAAGTTTGACGCAACGCTCGATATCGCAGTGCGTCTTGGCGTTGACCCAAAGCATGCTGACCAAATCGTGCGCGGCACAGTGGTCCTGCCACACGGCATTGGAAAAAGCGTGCGTGTGCTCGTGATGTGCAAAGCAAACAAAGAGCAAGAAGCCAAAGATGCAGGAGCAGACTATGTCGGCTTAACTGAATTCGTCGAGAAAATTCAAGGCGGATGGACGGATGTCGATGTAATTATTGCAACGCCGGACACGATGGCTGAAGTGGGGAAGTTAGGGAAAGTGCTTGGTCCTCGTGGCTTGATGCCGAATCCAAAATCGGGAACGGTAACAATGGATGTTGCAAAAGCGGTCAAAGAGGTGAAGTCGGGTAAAATTGAGTTTCGCGTGGATAAAGCAGGAATCGTGCATGCAGGTGTCGGCAAAATGTCGTTTGATGAAGTGAAACTAACCGAGAATGTGAAAGCCTTTTTAGATGCGGTGCTTCGCGCAAAGCCGTCGGCAGCAAAAGGTCAATACATCAAGTCGGTGTATCTTTCCAGCACAATGTCGCCCAGTGTGAAAATTAAGCGCGACGAAATTACACTGTAAAATTGTGGAAGGAAAACAACCATGAAAAGAGAGCAAAAAGAAAAAGTAATTGCGTCCGTCGCCGAAAAACTCAAAAAAGCACAAGGGGTATATCTGACGGATTTCACAGGTCTGACAGTCGAAGAAATTAGTAATCTTCGCAACGAATTTCGCAAAGCAGGCATTGAATATCGGGTCGTTAAAAACACCTTGATTAAAAAAGCAATGCAAGAAGCGAAAGTGAGCGACAAGATTTTCTCTGCACTGAAAAATTCAACAGGACTAGCTTTTTCATATGAGGACCCAATTGCGCCTGCAAAAATCATCAAGAAGTTCGCGTCTGAAAACGAAAAGTTGAAGTTCAAGGCGGCAACAATTGACGGAGTTGTTTTCGAGAGCAAGCAACTCAATGAGGTTGCAGGAATGCTCACCAAGGCAGAAAATATTGCGCGCGCGATTGGTACTGTCAATACGCTTGTTGCAGGCGTGCCATGCACTATCCATGCCGTGATGAGAAATCTCGTCAATGTGCTCGACCAAATTGCGAAGCAAAAGGCATCACAAGCGTGAACGATAAGTTTTAATTATTACGCACTCAAACAACTTAACTTTTTAGGCAGTGTTCGCTTCTAACATTGCCGAAACACAAATTTGAAAGGAAAAGAAACAACATGGCATCAGTCGACACACTCGTTGAGGAGATTGGTAAATTAACGCTCACCGAAGCCGCAGAATTGGTCAAGGCTCTCGAGGCGAAATTCGGCGTAACGGCATCTGCGCCTGTGATGATGGGGGGCGTAATGCCTAGCGCAGCTGCAGGTGGCGCTGCACCTGCTGCACCCGCTGAAGAAAAGACCGAATTTGACGTCATTCTCAAAAGCGGTGGCGCAAATAAAATCAATGTCATTAAGGTTGTGCGTGCCGCAACGAATCTCGGACTTAAAGAAGCCAAAGACCTTGTCGATGGCGCACCGAAACCTGTCAAGGAAGGCATACCAAAGGCAGATGCGGAAAAATTGGCAAAGGAGCTCCGTGACGCTGGTGCGGAAGTCGAAATCAAGTAATTGCTGACCTTACCGTTTTAATGGCAAAGCTCCACCTCTCAAATTAGAGGCGGGGCTTTCGCTATTTTCGTATTTCGCCGATTCAACCAATACAAATCTATTCCAAAAGTTGCGCGAAAGAAGGTCGTTGTTAAAAGGCGAAAAGATGCTGGATTCAAGGACTCATATCATCAAAAAATGAACCGATGGAACGTCTGGGCGCAAAACCTTGGTTTTAGACCACTGCTTTGACAACAGTTCTATCGCCTGTTTAGTTAAAATCGTCCCAAAAGAAACCTTACCAAACCTTTCCAAAAGCGAGGGAATCGTGAACAGAAAGACCACGAAAAAGAAAAACGAGAGAATTTCCTTCTCAAAACTTCCACTGATTGTCGAGCCGCCAGATCTTCTCAAAGTTCAGTTAGATTCATTCAAAGCGTTTTTACAGGACGATGTGCAACCTGAGCGCCGTCAAAACATTGGGCTTGAGAATGTGCTGCGACAAAGTTTTCCTATAACTGACACGCGTGGGCTCTACTTGTTGGAATACAAGAGCTACTCGATTGATAAGCCTCGCTACACGGTTGAAGAGTGCATTGAACGCGGATTGACTTACGAAGTTACGCTCAAAGCCAGACTGCGCCTTTCGCTCAAAGACGAGCCAGAGGAAACAGAGTGGAAAGAAACCATTGAGCAAGAAGTGTATCTAGGGAAAATCCCTTACATGACGGAGCGAGGCACGTTCATCATCAATGGTGCGGAACGGGTAATTGTAGCGCAACTGCATCGCTCGCCTGGCGTGGTTTTCTCCGAAGCCACACACCCCAATGGAAAGAAAATGTACTCGGCAAAAATCGTCCCGCTGCGTGGCTCATGGATTGAGTTTCAGACGGATATTAACAACATGCTGTATGTGTATGTTGACCAAAAGAAGAAATTTTTGGCGACAACGCTCCTTCGCGCGATTGGCTTTGCACGCAACGAGGATATTCTAAGGCTCTTTGAGCTTCTCGAGGAATTTGAGGTGAAAAAAACAGTTGAAGAGAACGAGCATCTTTTAGACCGTCAGCTTGCTAACGATATCATCAATCCTGAAACAGGTGAAGTGATGCCCGCAGGCACAGTGATTGGAGTGTCTGAAATTGAGTTCCTTATGGACAACGGCATTAAGCGAGTCAAGGTCTGTCGTAACGATAAAGACGATGCGTTGGATAAATCCATCATTTCAACAACCCTTGCCAAAGATGAATCCAAAACCGAGACGGAAGCCTTAGAGCAAATTTATCGCGAACTGCGCTCTAACGAGGCGCCTGACATAGAATCGGCACGTGGGCTCTTGGAACGCACCTTTTTCAACAACAAGAAATATGATTTGGGGGATGTTGGGCGTTACCGTATCAATAAGAAATTGCTCAATGACTTCAAGGAACTGCATAATGTCGTCAAAAAAGACCCTGAACTTAAAGCCATTTTTGATAAACTTTCCGAGACGATTGGCACGATAAGTTTTGAGAAAGGGAAGGAAGGCGTCAATTCGGAAATCACTGTGCTGACGCACTACGACATTATAGCGATTATGTATTACCTCATTCGCCTCGTCAATGGAAAAGTAGAAGTTGACGATGTCGACCACCTTTCCAACCGTCGGGTTCGCAGTGTCGGTGAGCAACTGGCAGGACAATTTCTGGTGGGGTTTGCGCGAATGGGAAAAAACATCAAAGAAAAGTTGAGCCAACGCGATGCCGAAAAAATCACACCATCGGACTTAGTCAATGCCAGAACAGTAACAAGCGTTATTGCGTCGTTCTTTGGCACAAGCCAACTGTCGCAATTTATGGACCAAACGAATCCGCTTGCGGAGCTGACAAACAAGCGTAGAACATCGGCGTTGGGTCCAGGTGGGCTAACGCGTGAGCGAGCTGGCTTCGAGGTGCGAGATGTGCACTATACCCACTACGGTCGCCTTTGTCCGATTGAAACGCCAGAAGGTCCAAACATCGGTCTGATTTCATCGTTCTGCATTTATGCGGAAATTAATCCGAAGGGATTCATTGAAACGCCGTATCGTCCAGTGAAAAACGGCGTGCCGGAAAACAAAGTTGTCTATCTTTCAGCGGAAGACGAAGAGAACAAAATTACAGTTCCAGCCACCATTCCACTGAACAAAAACGGAAGAATTGCTGAAGAACGAGTGCAAGCGCGCAAACGTGGCGACTATCCGCTTGTCGAAGCCGGAGAAGTCGATTACATGGACGTTGCGCCCAATCAAATTGTAAGTGCAGCGGCGGCACTTATTCCTTTCCTCGAGCACGACGATGCCAACCGTGCTTTGATGGGCTCGAACATGCAACGCCAAGCCGTGCCACTCTTGCGTGCAGAAGCGCCGCTTGTCGGAACAGGGCTCGAAGCCAAAGTGGCACGCGATTCACGCACGATGATTATCGCCGAAGGAAACGGGGTCGTTGAATCCGTCAGTGCTACGGAAATCACCGTTCGCTACGACCAACGCATCGATGAAGAAGAAGAAGGTTCGCTCATTGATGTTAATGAAACGCTGAAAACTTACAAGCTCACGAAGTTTTTCCGCTCTAACCAAGACACGTGTGTCAATCAAAAGCCAATTGTTTCAGAAGGGCAACGTGTCCGAAAAGGTGATGTGCTTGCCGACGGCTCATCGACCGACCATGGCGAATTGGCACTCGGCAAAAATGTCTTGGTTGCATTCATGCCGTGGCGCGGCTATAACTTTGAAGATGCGATTGTGGTTTCGGAGCGACTCGTGGCGGAAGATGTCTATACCTCAATTCATATTCACGAGTTTGAACTGACTGTGCGCGATACCAAACGCGGTGAAGAACAATTCACCCGCGATATCTACAACATCAGCGAAGAAGCATTACGAAACCTTGATGAAAATGGCATTATTCGCGTCGGTGCAGAAGTCAAAGAGAAAGATATTCTCATCGGTAAAATTACGCCCAAAGGCGAAACAGACCCGACGCCAGAAGAGAAGTTGCTACGTGCAATTTTCGGCGATAAGTCGAGCGATGTGAAAGACGCGTCGCTGCACGCACCGCCAGGCATGGAAGGCATCGTGATTAAAACCAAACTCTTCAGCCGAAAGAAAAAACTTTCAGAAGACCCAAAAGTGCGCATTGCCAAACTCGAGAAAGAATTCGAAAAACGCGAAGCAGAACTTCGAAACAAGTTCATGGATCGTCTCTTGCATTATTTGGGCGACAAAGAATCTATCGGCGTCAAAAACAACAAAGGCGAAACAGAAATCCGCAGAGGTGTCAAGTTCAACCGCGAAAACTTGAAAGATTTCGCGAACATCGCCCGGCTTGAAAAACTCGATATCGATAATGGCTTTGTGGAATCCACGAAAACAAACAACATCGTCCGCCGATTGATAGACGAATATCGTCGACGTATTAAAGCGATGCAAGATGAGCTCGAGAACGAAAAGTATAAAATCAGTGTCGGCGATGAACTCCAACCGGGCATTGAAGAACTCGCCAAAGTGTATGTCGCTCAAAAGCGCAAACTGCAAGTTGGCGATAAAATGGCAGGGCGACACGGAAATAAGGGCGTCGTCGGAAAAATTGTTCCTGTGGAAGATATGCCGTTCATGGCAGACGGAACACCTGTCGACATCGTGCTCAATCCGCTCGGCGTGCCAAGCCGCATGAACATTGGGCAGTTGTTCGAAACCGCCTTGGGGTGGGCAGCAGAAAAACTTGGCGTGAAATTCGCCACCCCAATTTTTGACGGTGCAACCTACGAAGAGGTCGAGGAAAAATTAAAAGAAGCAGGACTGCCTGCAAACGGCAAAATTACCTTGTATGATGGACAAACTGGCGAAAAATTCGACCAAGAGGTAACGGTCGGATACATTTACATGCTGAAACTGTCGCACTTGGTTGACGATAAAATCCACGCACGCTCCACAGGTCCCTATTCGCTCATTACGCAACAACCGCTCGGTGGTAAGGCGCAATTCGGCGGACAGCGGTTCGGAGAAATGGAAGTTTGGGCGTTGGAAGCCTACGGTGCGGCAAACATTCTGCAAGAAATGCTCACGGTCAAATCTGACGACGTCATCGGTCGCACGAGAACTTACGAAGCGATTGTCAAGGGGCAAAACCTACCTGAACCCTCCGTGCCAGAGTCATTCAACGTGCTGGTAAGAGAGTTGCAAGGGCTTGGTCTCGAAATTCGCATCGACGACAAAGTGCCCTGATAATTAGCCGCTGAAATAATAGACCTCGTTCAACTTTGACGAATGTTCAAACAAGCGGAAGACAAAATGCTGTCAACCTTAAAGCTGGTGGCATCAAAAGCGATAACAATCTAATCACTAACACAGAGAAGGGAGAAGCCAACATGGCATTTCTAAGCTCACCGACCATCAAGCGCGACTTCACAAAGATAAAAATCAGTATTGCTTCGCCTGAAAGCATCTTAGCGCGTTCTCGCGGCGAAGTGTTGAAGCCCGAAACTATCAACTACCGTTCATACAAGCCTGAGCGCGATGGGTTGATGTGTGAAAAGATTTTTGGACCGACGAAAGATTGGGAGTGTTATTGTGGCAAGTATAAGCGCGTCCGCTATAAAGGCATTGTTTGCGACCGTTGTGGCGTAGAAGTTACAACGAAATCTGTCCGCCGTGAGCGTATGGGGCATATCTCGCTTGCCGTGCCAGTGGTTCACACATGGTTTTTCCGTTCTGTGCCAAGTAAGTTAGGAGCGTTGCTGGACCTTTCCACCAAAGAACTGGAACGCATTATCTATTACGAAGTCTATGTTGTCATTAACCCTGGCGAGCCCGGCGAAAGGCAAGGTTTGAAGTTCATGGACCGCCTGACCGAAGACCAATACTACAAGATTATCTCCGAGTATGAAGACAACCAAGACCTTGATGACGACGACGAAAGGAAATTCGTAGCCAAAATGGGTGGCGAAGCCATTAAACTGTTGCTTAAAAAATTGCCGTTGGACGACCTTTCAAAGCAACTGCGCGAAACGCTCAAAACTACTGGCTCGGAACAAAAAAGAGCCGACGCGCTCAAGCGTCTTAAAGTGGTTGAAGCGTTCCGAAATTCCTATGAACCTGCCTCAAAGAAATCTGAAAAAAAAGAAGAGTTTTCGCTTGAACCCCCCGAACCGTATCGCTACGAAGGCAATAAGCCAGAGTATATGGTGATGGAAGTCATCCCCGTAATTCCACCTGAATTGCGTCCGCTCGTGCCGCTCGAGGGCGGACGGTTTGCGACATCGGACTTGAACGACCTCTATCGCCGTGTTATTATTCGCAACAACCGTTTGAAAAAACTCATCGACATCAAAGCCCCCGAAGTGATTTTGAGAAATGAAAAACGAATGTTGCAAGAAGCCGTCGATGCACTCATCGACAATTCGCGCAAAGCAAACGCAATAAAATCTGGCGAAAGCAACCGTGCCTTGAAGTCGCTTTCCGATTCGCTCAAAGGTAAGCAAGGGCGTTTCCGCCAAAACCTGCTCGGCAAGCGCGTAGATTATTCGGGTCGCTCGGTTATCGTTGTCGGACCAGAACTCAAACTACACGAATGCGGATTGCCAAAAGATATGGCGATTGAACTCTTCCAGCCGTTCGTTATTCGACGATTGGTTGAGCGTGGTTTAGCCAAATCGGTGAAATCCGCCAAGAAAATGATTGACCGCAAAGACCCTGCAATTTGGGACGTGCTTGAGAAAGTGATTGACGGACATCCAGTGCTCCTCAACCGCGCACCCACGCTGCACCGCTTGGGCATTCAAGCCTTTCAGCCGGTTTTGGTCGAAGGAAAAGCCATTCAAATTCACCCGCTTGTCTGCACAGCGTTCAATGCCGACTTCGACGGCGACCAAATGGCCGTCCATGTTCCGCTCTCAATGGAAGCACAGATGGAAGCCATTATGCTAATGCTTTCAGCACATAACCTCATTTTGCCTGCAACAGGAAAACCCGTTACTGTGCCGTCGCAAGACATGGTGCTTGGCATTTACTACATCACCAAAGAAGCCAAAGGACGAAAAGGTGAAGGTAGAATTTTTGCGGACATGTCGGAAGTGATTATTGCCTACAATGAAAACGAAGTTGACTTGCACGCGCGCATTTTCCTCCGCTACGACGGCAAGCGCGATGAAAAAATCGATGTTGACCGAGCTACTGAAATGATTACCGATGAAAGAAAACGCGCATGGCTCAAAGAGCAACTCAAACAAAAGAAGATGTTGGCAACAACCGTTGGACGCGTGCTGCTCAATCAAATCATTCCACCGCAAGTTGGCTTCATCAACCGCGTCATCAAGAAGAAGGATTCGCGTGACCTAATTGCAAAAGTGATTGAAAGTGCGGGCAATGTGCAAACAGTTGAGTTCTTAGACAACCTTAAAACGATGGGGTTTACCTACGCCATGAAAGGCGGATTGTCGGTCGCGCTTTCCGACGCGATTATCCCAACGAAGAAAGATGAACTCATCAAAGAGGCGCAAGCCAAGAACAACCGCATTCTTAAAGAATACAGCGACGGTTTCATCACAGAAAATGAAAAGTATAACAAGGTCGTGGATGTGTGGCAAAATGTAACGAACCTTGTTGCAAACGAAGCCTTGAACACGCTCGAGAAAGACCGAGAAGGATTCAATCCGCTCTTTATGATGCTGGATTCAGGTGCACGTGGCTCGCGCGAACAGGTGCGCCAGCTTACAGGCATGCGCGGCTTGATTGCACGTCCGCAAAAATCCATGTCGGGACAGCCAGGTGAAATCATCGAGAACCCAATTATCTCGAACCTTAAAGAAGGGCTATCGGTGCTGGAATACTTCATTTCAACGCACGGCGCGAGAAAAGGGCTCTCAGATACCTCATTGAAGACGGCAGACGCTGGATACCTGACACGCCGACTGCACGACGTGGCACAGGACGTCATCGTCAACGAGCTCGACTGCGGAACAAAGCGCGGTATTACACTCAACCGCCAAGTCGAAGAAGAATCCGGAAACAAAGTCAAATTCCACGAACGCGTGAAAGGACGCATTGCAGCAGCAGACGTCATCGACACAAACACGGGCGAGGTGGTCATTAAAGCAGGGCAAATGATTGATGAAGAACTTTCAGCCATGATTGAGCAAAATCTTGGCATTGTGGAGGTAACAATACGCTCCGTATTGACCTGCGAAACGCGGCGAGGGATTTGCGCAATGTGTTATGGTACTAGTTTGGCAAATAACCGCCTCGTTGATGTCGGTGAAGCCGTCGGAGTTATTGCCGCACAATCTATCGGTGAGCCAGGCACGCAGCTCACGCTTCGCACCTTCCACCAAGGTGGTGCGGCGCAGGGCGGAATTTCTGAAACCGAAATCAAAGCCGCCTTCGATGGCCTTGTTCAATTTGAAAACGTGCGAACCGTAAAGGCAATGCAGATCGATGAAAATACAGGCGAAGAAACTGAAAGCCATATTGTCATTCGCAAAAACGGTGTGTTGAGCCTGATTGAACCGAACTCGGAAAAAGTGTTGAAAAAATACACAGTCCCTTACGGCGCAAAACTGCTCTGTGCCGACGGCGACCTCGTCAAAAAAGATACAACACTCTTCAGCGTTGAACCCAACAGCACGCCGATTATCTCCGAGTTCAAAGGCAAGGTGCGCTTCGTGCAAATCATCAAAGGTGAAACCTACAAGGAAGAATCCGACCCGCAAACCGGCATGGTGCAACGCATTATTATCAACTGGCGTTCAAAACTTAGAGCCAGCAATGTGCAAGAGCCGAAAATCGAGATTCTCGACGACAACAACAATGTTATTGCAAGCTATCCGATTCCGATAAAGGCAACCTTGCTCGTTGAAGATGGAGACGAGGTTAATAGCGGCGATAGTCTTGCCAAAGTGCCGAAAGACACTTCGCGCTTGGGCGGCGATATCACGGCGGGCTTGCCTCGCGTAACTGAACTCTTGGAAGCGCGAAACCCGTCAGAACCCGCCGTCGTGGTAGAAGTTTCAGGCATTGTAAAATTCGGCGGACAAAAACGCAACAGCAAAGAAATTAAAGTGTATCCCGACTACGGAGGCGAACCTATAACATATCTCGTCCCACTCGGCAAGCACTTGCTTGTCAATGAAGGCGATGAAGTCAAAGCTGGCGACGCGCTGACCGACGGTGCAATTTCGCCACAAGATATTCTCCGTATTCAAGGTCCTAACGCTGTTCAAAAATACTTGGTCGACGAAATTCAAAAAGTCTATCAAACGAACGCTGGCGTCGAGATTAACGATAAGCACCTTGAAATTATCGTTCGTCAAATGCTCCAAAAAGTGAAAATCGAAGACGCTGGCGATACAAACCTTCTGCCCGGCGACCTTGTCGACCGCTTCTACTTTGCTGATGTCAATAAAGCCATAGCAAACAAAGTCAAAGTCACAGACCGAGGCGACGCACCGCGAAACATTAAAGTGGGCGAACTCTATCCGAAAGATGAAATCACAAAGATTAACAAGGAACTGAAAAAGAACGGAAAGAAATTGATTGAATACGAGGACGCCAAACAAGCGACTGCGCAACCGCAACTTTTGGGAATCACGAGTGCGGCCCTGCAAACAGAAAGTTTCATTTCCGCTGCCTCGTTCCAAGAAACCACGAAAGTGCTGACCGACGCCGCAGTCGAAGGCAAAGAAGATTACCTCTTGGGCTTGAAAGAAAACGTCATCGTCGGCAAGCCGATTCCTGCTGGAACAGGAATGAAGAAGTATCGCCAAATGCGTCTCTCCAGCGAAGCGCATCAAGTCGAAGTAACCGCAGAGAGTAATGGTGAAATAGAGGTCGGCGATTAACCAAGCCAGAAGCGGTGAAAAAGGGTATCCAAAGTGATGCCCTTTTTTTTTACATCAAAAAATCATACAAACGCAATCAAATGAAACTCACCACTTGGAACATTAACGGCATACGCGCACGCGAAGCCGCACTGCTTCAACGCTTGGCGAAAACCGAGCCTGAAATTCTTTGCGTGCAAGAACTGAAAGCCGACCTCACCAAAATTCCCGATGCGTTCAAGTCGCTTGCCGATTACGACGTCTTCTGGAATCCTTCCACTTTCAAAGCAGGATATAGCGGCGTAGGGCTATTTGTGCACCGCGCCATATCGGAACAGTATGGCAAACCGAAAATCACGATTCCCGACTTTGACGCCGAAAATCGATTGATTCAAGCCGAGTTCGAGCAAGTCGTAATTTTGGGCATATATGCTCCACGTGGCGAAAAGCCCGAACAGTTCGCGTTCAAGCTAAACCTTTTTGACACCATTCGCACTTACTTGCAGCGCTTGATGAACAAAGGTAAAGAAGTGATTTTTACAGGCGACATAAACATCGCCCACAAGGAAATCGACCTGCACCCGTCCCAACGCAATGAAAAAAGCACAGGCTTTCGTCCAGAAGAACGCGCTAAAATTGATGCCTTGCTTGAAATTGGAATGAAAGATGTGTTTCGTGAAGCACACCCAAACGAAGAGGGACATTATTCGTGGTGGAATTATTTTCCGAGAGGCGCACGCGAAAAAAATATCGGATGGCGGATTGATTGCATCTACGCTTCGCCTGCGCTCGCCTCAAAAGTAACGCGCGCCATTATTCAAAAAGAGGAAGCAAGTTCTGACCACTCGCCTGTGAGTATCGAGTTTAGGTTGTAATTTCAAAAGCCTAAATTCTATCTCTGCATTATAGCAAACATTAACTCTGAAAGTGGGAAGTGCCCTTCTATGAAACATCAAAATGGCGCAGTAACGATTAAAGACGTTGCCGCAATGGCAGGCTTGACGCCCGCCGCCGTCTCCATGATTTTGAACGGCAAAGGCACATTCAAAGAAGAGACGATAAAGAAAGTGAAAAAAATCGTCCGCGACCTCAACTATGTGCCGAACATCAACGCCACGCGGCTCGTCAAACAAGAAACAAAATTGATTGGATTGCTCGTGCCGAGTATGGCAGAACCCTTTACCGTAGAGATTCTGCGTGGGATTGAATCGCAAATTCGTAATTCAGGATACAATCTTGTTATTCACAGCACGATTGGGCGACCGAAGAGCGAAGAAGAAATTTACAGCGACATTGCTCGCAGCCGACAAGTCGACGGAATTGTGGTGCAACTCTTCGACCACAATCAAAACCGCACGCAAGAATTCATTCAACACAACCTGCCATGTGTTGTCATTGAAGCCGATTTGAAAGAGTTGGATTCTATTTCCGTCAATAATTACGAAGGTGGATTTCGTGCAACCGATTACCTTGTTCGCAAAGGCAAAAAAAGAATTTTGCTGGTATATGGACCGATGCCATCAAGCGTGATGAGCGAGCGGAGGCGCGGTTATGAGGCGGCACTCAAAAAAAATAAAATTCGACTCTCAAAAAGACTGTTGCTCGAAGTGCCTTACAAAATCAGCGAAATGCGCCAACAAGGAAGCGAAGTGATTGAGAATTTCATTCGCAAGTCCAGAGACTTGCCGTTTGATGCCGTTTTCTGTGCAGCGGGCGATGAAATGGCGATAGGAATCGTTACGGCTTTGCTCGAGCACGGCTACCAAATTCCAAAACAAGTCGCAGTCATTGGTTTTGACGACCAACCAATTGCACAACTCATTTCACCGCACCTGACAACTGTTCGACAACCGATTCAAAAAATGGGCGCAACAGCCTTTGATTTTTTACTTCAACGCATCAAAAACCCCAATGCGCCCAAGCAAAACCGTCGCTTAGAGCCAGAACTGATTGTGAGAGAAACCGCATAAAGATTAGCCTTGTGCATTGGGGTTTGTAATAGCTTCTAAAATGCGCTCCAAATCGTCAGCACTGTAATACTCGATAACGATTTCGCCGCTTCCTTTTTTGGAGTGGCGAACTTTGACTTTCGTGCTAAGCTTGTTGCGCAATGTGTTTTCTACCTCTGCAATATCCAAGAGTTTTTCGGAATCAGACTTTCCTGCTTTTTTTCGGCTGGTCTTTTTCTTTTGGCGGTTGATTTTATTGGCAAGTTCTTCGACGCGACGAACGGAAAGCTGCTGTTCAATGATGAGCCGCCAGAGTTCGAGTTGAATCTCAGGGTCTTCAACAGCAAGCAGAGCGCGTGCATGCCCCATTGAAACCGTTTCGGTGCGAATGCTCTCTTGAATTTCACGAGGCAGTTTGAGCAAGCGAATGAAATTCGTAACAGTAGAGCGGTCTTTGTTGACGCGCTGTGCAATTTCTTCTTGAGTCAAACCACATTCGTCGGCGAGGCGTTGGTAGCCGAGTGCAACTTCAATCGGATTGAGATTTTTGCGTTGAATGTTCTCGATGAGCGCGATTTCAATCATATCGCGGTTGGTTTTTACATCGAGCACATATGCAGGAATTTCGGTGAAACCAGCATCAGCAGCAGCACGCAATCGTCTCTCCCCACTAATGAGTTCGTATCCGTTACCGTCAGGCTTGCGTCGCACCGTGATAGGTTGAACAACACCTTTTTGCATGATGGATTCTTTGAGTTCTTGCAAGGCTTCAGGCTCAAAGTCCATACGCGGTTGAAAAGGATTCGGAGAGATTTGCGCAATCGGGAGCAGTCCAATCGTTCCAACTTCGCCAGTTTGGATATTGCGGAAACGACGCTCATGAACTTCGGTAGATGGTGTGGGGCTCTGACGGTCTTCGATTTCTATGGCTTTATCCGCAATCAATGCCCCCAAACCTTTGCCAAGAACTAATTTTGCCGCCATATCCGATAAGGTTAGATGTTGGAGTTGAGGTTGACATCGGAAGAAAGCGACGCAGGTGGTGTTGTCACCGGCGATGCGCCGTTACGCGACTTTATCGTTTTGAACTTCTCAATACCATTGCGCTCGAACAGTTCATATGCTAAATCCATATAATCTTTCGTGCCAAGACTTTGTGCGTCGTAAAGCAAAATGGGCTTGCCGTGCGACGGGGCTTCGGAAACTTTAACATTACGACGAATGACGGTCTTGAAGACTTTATCCTTGAAATACTTGCGCACTTCTTCAGCGACTTGATTGGATAGTCGCAATCGGCTGTCATACATCGTCAGCAAAACGCCTTCAATGTCGAGGTTGGGATTGAGGTGCTTGCGCACAAGGCTAATCGTGTTGAGAAGTTGACCCAGTCCTTCAAGCGCGAAGTATTCACATTGAACGGGAATCAAAACCGCATCCGCCGCCGTGAGCGAATTAAGCGTGATAAGCCCAAGCGAGGGCGGGCAATCAATCAAAATGTAATCATATTTTTTGCGCACTTTTTGAAGCGCATGAAACATGACTTTTTCGCGCTCAGGCACATCAACAAGCTCAATTTCTGTTCCAACAAGATTGATATGCGACGGCACAACATCCATAAACGGCAACGCCGATTTTTGAATCACATTTTCAATGTCCTCTTTTTCAACCAAGACTTCATAAATCGTTTTCGTCTCATCTGAAACATGCGTGCCCGACCCAACAGTAGCGTTCGCTTGTGGGTCGATATCGATGAGAAGCGTTGAAAGCTCGGCGGCGGCAATAGACGATGCAAGGTTAATTGCCGTCGTGGTTTTTCCAACGCCTCCTTTTTGATTGGAAATTGCGATAACTCTCCCCATGAGCGCGATAATTTAGCACGAAGTTAGAGCAAGAAAGATAGTAGAAACGAAATATACCTAAAATTTTGAGACGGAAAATCTTAATTCGATGTATCGCTGCTTGTCGATTGCCAAGAAAAGCGCACCGATGCTACGAGTGCGTCCTGAAAGGCAATGCGCACCGCCAACATTTGAGTTTCAACGCGGCGATGGTAGCGTGGCGCAATCCAACTCGGCTGAATCGCAATCTCCTTGTGCTTCGCGCTGAATGTTAAAACAAGTTGAGCGGAACTTACATGCGTCGCTGTTATGATGTTGCCATTTTGCGCAAGCACAATATCAGGCGCGAAGTGAAAGAAAAACTCTGCTGTGTGTTCGCCTTGCCCAGTGAGCGTGTCGGTCAGCAAGAGTTCGCTACGCTGTTTGTCAAAGAAAAATTCGCGTTGATGCTTAACGGGCTTTGAAAGCCGTGCATAAGCACTGTGTTCAACAATAAGCACATCGCGCTCCGATGAAGTTTCCCACTTCAAAATTTTCGGATTGGTGAAATCATCTTTAACCTTGAAGGCATTGGCAAAGTCGGCAAGTTCCACGCCGTCAATCATGACCGTATTGTGCGAGCGTGTCGAGCGAAGTTCGTTGCGCAAATCTTTATTGGCAGTATAAGTGAAAGTGCCTCTATCGGTGAGCCAGTTGACGCTGTTAGCGTAAAGTTCGAACGAGAGCGTGTCGTTGTTGCCGTGTCCGCCCCAACCTTTTTTGCCAAGTTCGCCTGCATCAATGAAGATATGTGTATCGCTTTGACGCATGATGGCAATTTGGCTATCAGGAAAAAGCGTGCTGGTGAGCGAGGTTGTTGGAGCAAGTCGTTTCTTTCGCTGAAAGAGTTCCCAACCGTCAGTGCCTAAAAGCCACAAGGCTTGTTCAGAGAAATCGATATCGAGTGATGTGAAAGGAAAGTCGAAGAGCGTTTGCGCGATAGAAAGCACTGATGTATGGTTGTTGAAATCTTCGTCGTTTCTGAACCAAAAAAGTCGTCCATCGTCGGAATCGCCGAGCAGGGGCGCGGTGCCGTCGGGCTTGGTGTAATGCGCGAGGTAATGAAGCATGCGCACAAGTCGGTCGCGATAGGCAAGTGAGAAGGGTTGTTTGTTGATATTCATCAACACAAAAGCCGTGAGGAAAAACTCTGTAACCATGCGATGATACGCCACACTCATTTCGTAGTTCACGCCATCGGGATAAGTTTGTGAAAGAATTTCTTCTTCGAGAATGTTTTTTCCAAGTTCGAGCCACATGCGTCCGTGTTCAGAGGCTTTGAAGAAAACGCCAAGCATCAACAGTCCGACCGCGTCAGCAAGAAGATGATTGCCGCTTCGGCGCGTGTATTCCAAGTTGTGCTCGAGATAGATGCCGTGTTGCCAAAGCGATTTAAGAATCGTTATCCACGCTGTTGTTTCGGTTTCGGTAGGTTTGTCGTCGTTGAAGAAATAAAATCCCGCAATCCAGTTGGCGGCGCGAATAGCAACATCCATCGGCGACATCCAATTCACACCGTAGCAGAACGGATTTTGCTTTATCCAATCAAGTGCGAGTGTGAGAAATTTTTCTTTGTAGTCGCGTCGGTTCGTTGTCCAATAGGCTTTGCCGAGCGTCCAAGTAAAGTGAAAGCGCGAAAGGTCCCAAGCAAATTTCACATCTTGACCATTTGCAGGAAGTGAAATCGTGGTGTAAAAGGAATTTTTGTTGAAAGTTTGTTGTGTGTTCAAATCCAAATGCCAATTCCAATCGTCTGAAAATCGATGCGTGATGCCGAAGAGTTCAATTTTGTTGTTCAGAATGGCTTCGGCGTCCATCACAATGTCGGTGTGTGAATGTAGGCGCGTGAGCAGTTGCAAGAAAAACTCTTTGCGATTGGCGAGGTTGAAAAAAAAGTTATAGCGAACTTGCCGCGCAAAGAGCGGAAGAAAGGTTTCGGCAGTTGTGGTTTCAAAAGGAAATTGTTTGAAAAATTCGGCATCGGAAATTGGCTTAGGAAAAAAACGCTGACGCAGTCCAAAGAGATGTCGCCGAAAAATGTGATGCTTGAAAATGTTGAGATATGCGTTGGACATTGACGAAACGAGAAGGCAGTTTGGATTTGGCAAGGGTTTCAAACAGATTCTTGCTTGAACCGAAGCGCGTAAATAACGCAAAACACAAGCAAAAGAAAAAGCCGATAGTGCTATGATTCGTAACTACTTTGCACTCTACGACCTTGTGCAGGAAATGTCGGAACGCTTCACAGGTGGCTACATCTTTGAGTGCTTTTCACAAGAAAAAGATGAACTGCGCATTTCGCTCTTCACCAAGTCCAAAGAAGGATTTACGATTGTGGGAAGAACGGGCGAAACGCGCCTTGCGCTTTACTACACCGAAGAAGTCGCACGACGCCGACGCAACACGGCAACGCTCATGACACAAACAAACGAGCGTCAGATTCAGCACATTCGCATCTCCGATTTTGACCGCATCATCTACTTCGACCTCGAAGGTGATTTGCAACTCGTCTTTCAACTCTTCAGCGCGAACACGAATTTTTTCTTAGTTCAAAACGCAATCATCTTGGAAGCCTTCAAAAAAAACGATGAACTTGCAGGCAAGCCATTTTCAGAAAAGGCAAGCACACCGATTGTTCAAACGATTGAACGCTACGTGCAAGACGAAACGCGCTTTGCAAACGCGCTTGGCATTTCAAACGAAAACGCCTTGAACGAAAAAGAACTGCAAAAAAAACTGCCACAAGTTTTACCGGGATTTGATGCCACGCTCGCACGAGAAGTTCTGTTTCGCGCAAAAGAAAAATCGCCGACGATTACGGCACAGTCGCTTCATGAAGCCGTATCGGAAATTTTTTATGAACTGATTTCGCCTGAACCGAAAGTCTATCGAGGCAAGTCTAATCAAGGCGATGCGGTGTATTGGTTTTCCACCATTGATGAGCGGCACCGTCCGTTTGAATCGGTCGAGCGATTTACATCGATAAACGAGGCGATGAAATTTTATTCGTTCAAGGTTCACCAACTTGAACACTTTGGAAAGGAACTCAAAACGCTACGCGCGCAACTCGAACGCCTGATTGAAAAAACCAAGACCCAGATTGAAGCACTCGAGGAGCAGTCGCAAAAAAATCGTGCCGAAGAATATGAACGGAACGGACAACTCTTGATGGCGAATTTGCATCGCCTTGAAAAAGGCATGAGCGAAATTACGGTTGAAAATTTTTTTGATGGCACTTCAATCGTCATTGCACTTGACGAGAAGAAATCGCCGTATCAAAATGCGGAAATGTATTTTGAAAAAGCCAAGAAGTCGCGTGCAAATGCAGAGGTTTCGGCCGAACGCTTGAAGCGTGCGAAAGAAAACTTGACGCAGTTGGTTCAACTTCAAGCGGAACTTGCGGAAATAAAAGACCCGCGTGCGTTTGAGCGTTGGCGCAAGGCGAATCTTCAAACCTTGCAAACGTTTTTGCTTGTCTCCAAAGAGGAAGCAGAAAAGCAAATGCTCTTTCGGCGGTTCAGGCTTGCGCCGAATGTGGAATTGTGGGTCGGAAAGAACGCGAAGAATAATGATGTGCTGACGTTCAAGTATGCACGTCCGAATGATTTGTGGCTTCATGCGCGAGGCGTATCGGGGTCGCATTGCATTTTGAAATCGAGTCGACCGCCAACACGAGACGAAGTGGAACGTGCGGCGGCAATCGCGGCATATTACTCTTCGGCAAAAGGTTCAGAACTTGCGCCTGTGATTTGCACGCCGAAAAAGTATGTGCGTAAGCCGAAAGGCGCGCAGGTTGGTGCGGTCATTGTTGAGCGCGAGGAGGTCTTGCTGGTCAAACCGCAGTTGTGGGTAGAGGAGAGCGAAGATTGAGAATGGATTGTTGTAAATCATGAGTGCAACCTTATCACAACAGTGCAAGCGCACCCAAATCAAATAACCAACTCTCAACTCGTGAAAGAAAACGATAGAAAATTTCAAACTGTCATAGAGAAAAACACCTTTTACTTTTACAATCCGAATTTTCAAGAGCAGTATGAAAGTCATATCAATGCGCTAAAAGAAACCCTTCTTGTTCTCAAAAATCAAATCGAGACGCAGGGACTGAAAAAACAACATTTTGAAGAACTTCTTGCCAACAAGGAAAACGGACTTCGTGCTCTTCTTGCCTTAACCGGCTTTGCCAATGAAAGTTTGAAGCGACTTATCACAGTTGTGCGCGCTGTTGAGGATAAAGAACTTTCAAAACTGATTCACAAAGATAAATGGGCGGACACAAAAGGCAGTGCTGAAATCAAGGAATGGAGCGACAAGAAAATAGCAAATCTTTTGAAAGCGAATGCTTATTTCAGAAAAGGGCTTGTAAATCTTTTCTTTGAGGGGGCGACGACATCGGTTTTGGCGCGAATGCTTCCGCTTTTTGAACTGAAAAAGTTGAGCATTTCAAAATTAAAATTTGAAGTGCCGGCAATGATTGATACGCTTGTTCGCTACAAAGAAAAAGGGTCATATTCGGGACAAGCAGAAAACAATCCAGAGTATTTCATTGCTGAAATTCTGAAAGAAGAAAATGTTTCCTTCGAGAAGGGGGATTTAACTGAACTCCTCGAGAACGAAGCCATCGAGAAGCGGACAATGGATTTTATAATTCCGAGTAAGGAATCTCCAAAAGTCATTGTTGAAAGTTCATTTCTTGTTACGACCTCGTCGGGGCAAGGCGATAAGTCAAAGACCGAAGGAAACATCCGAAAGTTGATTTCAAAGTATTATCCCACAGCCAAGTTCATTGGTTTCGTTGATGGGATTGGTTGGTATGTTCGCAAAAAAGATTTGATGCGAATGGTTGCCGCATATCATGATGTTTTCACATTTCACAACGACGAAGTTGAACGCTTCAAAAAATATCTCAAAAAGGAATTACACTGATGATGGAAAAGTATTTGAACACAATCACACAAGGCGACTGTTTAGACTTGCTTCGTCGGATTCCTGATGCGTCTGTTGATGTAACATTTGCCGACCCGCCATTCAATCTCAAAAAAGGCTACAACAGTTACAAAGACAGTTTGAAGCTGCAGGAATACTTATCGTGGTGCGAAGAATGGATTTCTGAAATGGTTCGTATTACAAAGCCAACCGGTTCGATTTTTCTGCACAACATTCCAAAGTGGCTCACTTACTACGCAACATATCTCAATAAGCAGGCCGACTTTAAGCATTGGATAAGTTGGGAAGCACCCACTGCACCAATGGGCAAAACCTTACAGCCTGCACACTATGGCATTCTCTTTTATGCCAAAGACGCAAAACAGTTGAAATTTTATGAACTTCGCCACCCACACAAACGCACGCGAAAAACACAGATGCTTGCAAAAGATTACGGCGGGAAAAAAGCGATGCTTCATCCATTTGGACCGCTCGTTTCAGATGTGTGGACGGAGATTCACAGAATCAAGCATAACAAATTCCGAGACGAACACCCATGCCAACTGCCGATTCACTTGCTTGAAAGGATAATTTTGATGAGTAGCGATGAGGGCGATATCATTCTGGACCCATTTATCGGAACAGGAACAACTGCATTAGCAGCAAAGCGACTTGGACGACAGTATATCGGGTTTGAACTCGATGAACATTATGTGAAAATTGCACAACACAAATTGGAACAAGAAACATTCGTTTCTAAAATTGGCGATAGATGGGTGAGCTTTTACCTCGACGAAGTGATAACTCTGCGCGACAAGGATTGGGACTACTTGAAAGACTTCTACTACATACCAAATGATCCAGAAGAAATTGATACAACGCCAATCATCTTAAAGCACAAAGTTTCCACTCGCACGTCCGTATTAAGCGCAAATGTGAATCATGAGAATGAAAGAAATGAGAAGGTGCGCCAAGCAAACTTATTTGAAGCGGTTGTTGAAAATGAACAGGAGTAAAATCAAACGAAATTAAAAAATTCAAATCCGATAAACTTGATAAACGACCAAGACCACAAATATCGCCCGAAGCGCGAGGAAATGGTAATGAAGTTGCGCGAGATGGGCATCACAAACGAACGCGTCTTGCAAGCCTTTCTCGACGTGAAGCGGCACCTATTCGTCGATTCCATGTTTTGGGAATCTGCCTATCAAGATTCTCCGCTGCCGATTGCCGCAAATCAAACTATTTCACAGCCCTACACGGTGGCGTATATGACGAGCATTATTGCAGAGCATTACAAAAGCGGCGCAAAAGTTTTAGAAATCGGAACAGGTTCAGGCTATCAAGCGGCGATTCTCTTTGCGCTCGGCTATCGCGTCTATACGATTGAACGGCAAGAAATGCTCTACCAGCAAGCAAAGAAACGATTCGAACAACTTGGAATCAAAGTAGAAACTCGGCTTGGTGACGGCACGCTCGGCTGGGCAACCATGAAGCCGTTTGATGCCATTCTCGTAACCGCAGGCTCGCCTGACGTGCCACGCTCGCTTCTCGAGCAACTTGCTGATAACGGACGATTGATTATTCCTATCGGCGACGCCAAAAGACAACAGATGTGTATTTTCCATCGACAAGGCAATCAAGTGATAGAAACCGTTGCCGATAACTTCGCCTTCGTGCCGCTCATCGGCAAAGAAGGGTGGCGAGAGTAAAAACATTTTTCACCAAAAGAGAAAACACGCGCGTGAGAAGCATTATTTTTTTATGCACGGCAAACGCGATTCGAAGCCAAATGGCGGAAGCCTACATCAACGCGAAAACAACTGTGCTCAAAGCAGCCGCGCATTGGGGATTTAAGGACGTCTCGGGCGAAAGCCGTCGCCACTATCGCGCGTTGCGAGATGAAATCAACGCGCACCTTGATAAATTTCTTGCGCGCTACAACCCTTTATTCACGGATGATGAAGTGCGCGCACTTTTGCGGGGACTTTCACGATGAGTTTCAATCAACTTAAAATCATACTCAAATGGCATCGGAGCATTCATTTGACATCGTCTCAAAAATCAACCTTCAAGAATTAGATAACGCACTTAATCAAGCTCGAAAAGAATTGCAACAACGCTACGACCTCAAAGACTCAAAGTCGGCAATCCTCTTTAATGAAAAAGAGATGGAACTGACGCTTGAATCGGCAAGCGAGTTTACGCTGAAAGCCGTTATCGACACGCTTCAATCCAAACTTATCAAGCGTAACCTCTCAACGAAGATATTAGACTTCCAAAGAATTGAGCCTGCTTCACAAAATACAGTGCGTCAGAAGGTCAAGTTGAAGCAAGGGATTAACAAAGAAACATCTAAGAAAATTACGACGGCGATTAAGGAACTGAAGCTCAAAGTTCAAGCACAAGTGCAGGGCGATGAGATTCGTGTGTCAGGAAAGCAAATCGATGACTTGCAAGCGGTGCAGAAAGCCTTGCTCGCGATGGATTTCGGCGTGCCGCTGCAATTTGTCAATTATCGCTAACACTGCTCAAATGCGAAGCATATTGCAGTTGGTAGAGTTTGTAATACAAGCCGCGTTGTGCAAGCAATTCTTGATGCGTGCCTTGTTCGCGCAAAACGCCTTTGTGCATGACGAGAATTTTATCGCAGTGCTGAATGGTCGAGAGCCGATGTGCAATGATGATGCTGGTTCGCCCGCTCATCAATTTTTCCAAAGCGGATTCAATCAAGTGTTCGGTTTCGGTATCGACAGAACTGGTGGCTTCATCAAGCACGAGAATTTTTGGATTGTAGACCATCGCACGCACAAAGGAAATCAGTTGTCGCTGACCAGTTGAAAGTGCGCCGCCACGCTCTTGCACTTGATAGTCGTAGCCGTTTGGCAAGGCTTCAATAAACGCTGCTGCCCCAACAAGTTCCGCCGCTTCTTTGATTTGCTTGTCGGTGATGGAGGAATCGCCGAGCGTAATGTTATCGCGAATCGTGCCTGAAAAAAGAAATACATCTTGAAGCACAACGCCCACATAGCGACGCACGTCTTGTTCGGTTAAATCGCGCAGGTCAATGCCATCAATCGTGATACGTCCTTTTTGAACATCATAAAATTTTGAGAGCAGCGAAATCGTCGTTGACTTTCCTGAACCTGTTGCGCCAACAATCGCCACGCGCTCGCCCGCCTTGGCTGTGAAAGAAACATCTTGCAAAACCCAATGCTCGTCGTTGTAAGCAAACCACACATGCTCGAAGGCAATCTCCCCCTTTGGATTAGCAAGCGATTTTGGATTCTTCGGAGGCTCAATGAAAACCTTTTCATCGAGCAGTCGGAAAACGCGCTCGGCACTCGTAATCGCGGTTTGCATGATGTTGTATTTATCCGATAAATCTTGAAGCGGACGAAAGAAGAGCGCGATATACTGCACGAAGGCAACGACTACGCCGAGCGTTAAATCCGCATTGAGCATTTTCATTCCGCTATACCAAATAATCAGCCCCAGCGCAATCGCCGAAAGCAATTCAATGGCGGGATAAAAAACGGAGTAATAAAACACGGAGCGAATGTTGGCGTCGCGATGTGCGGCGTTAATTTCCGCGTGCTTTTCAAATTCCTTTTGTTCACGACCAAAGAGTTGGACCGTTCCGATTCCCGTGATGTGCTCTTGAAGAAAAGCCGAAAGGCGCGCGATTTCAGTGCGCACATCTTGATAAGCAACGCGCACGCGCCTTTTGAACTCCATCGTTACCCAAAACATAATGGGCAGAACGCTGAACGAAACAAGCGTCAGTTGCCAATCGGTGTAAAACATCATCACGATGATGAACGAGAGTTGGAACACATCGCCAAGCAGTGCGACAAGTCCGCTCGAGAGCATTTCGTTGAGCGTCTCGACGTCATTTGTGGCGCGCGTCATTAGGCGACCAATCGGGTTGCGGTCGAAGAATTTGAGCGAAAGCGTTTGAAGGTGCTTGAAAATATCGAGCCGCAGTTGCATCACGGCTTTTTGCCCTAAAAGTTGAGTGAGGTAAGTATTGCCGAATTGCATCGCAACTTCCAACGACACGACAGCGAGAAAAACAAGGCTGATGTAGAACAAGCCCTCTGTGTCGCCAATGGCAATGTGATTGTCAATCGCAAGTTTGGTGATATACGGGCGAAGTGGCGAAAGCAATGCGCCGATAATCGTCAAAGAGACCGCAGCAAAAAGCAGGTTCGGATACGGACGCACATATCTGAAAAGACGTTTGAGCAATGGCAAATCAAACGCATTGCCCGAAACGGTGTCGGCTTGCATTTGAAAGCCTTTGGGCTTGCCGTTTTGAGCGTTACTGTGTCCGTTATTTGTTGCCATGGCTCCCTCTAATCTTTTGATAACAGGCTTTGAGGAAAAGCAAATCACGAATGTAAAGGATTCTGTCCGAAGTAATGCTAAATGGGAGTGAATTTTCTTTCCAAATAAATGTGATTTGATGTGTCATCATATCAATACTGCTAACAAGATTTGCATAATTGGAAAAATCAAATTTTAGGTTCAGTGAAGCCACTTTTTCGTTAAGTAAACCAACGTTTGAAAAACCTGAAAAGTTTGCAGTTTCAAGTGACGAGACGGAGTAAGCAATCCATAAATCGTCCCACTTATCAATGAGGCTAATTGTGGTGTCGATGGGGTTCAAAACAGATGGAGTATGAGCAGTGAATTGCACAATCGCTTTTATCATTTCCTCAGTTCCATACGTTAATTTGAGTGTGATGTTGTTTGCGACAGCAATCCCATCCGAAATGTTTTGACTGAATTTGTCTTCTGGTATATCGATAAGGTCTTTAAGAGATGAGAACATTTTGGCAATAGTAGATTGCCGTTGTTGAGAAGAGCGGGCGTCCCATATAGCAACCAAATAGAGTATAGATTTAGATGGTTTTTTGCCACTTCTGAGAAGTCCTCGAAGCATATCAACG
Source organism: Chloroherpetonaceae bacterium (assembly GCA_046292465.1). Taxonomy (GTDB): domain Bacteria; phylum Bacteroidota; class Chlorobiia; order Chlorobiales; family Thermochlorobacteraceae; genus JANWWM01. Next base: position 113,909 of record JBKBRB010000004.1, on the reverse strand, counting down.
AGAGAACCTTTGGCAGTTGTTCCGCCTGTGTCGTCGCGTGAGCGAAGTTGAACAACAAGAACTTTATCATCGGAAACCCCCATGACGTCGATATCAAGATTTGGTATATCCGTCGCGAAAACAGACTTCAAAATTTGGTGCATGTCGTAGATGCGGTCAGGCACACGGTCGCACAAGTGGTATGTTCGCAAAATACTTTTCAGAGCCTCTTCCAAAACCTTGCCTTGACGAGCACGGTATGAACTGTGGAAGAACTGATGAAATGAAAATAATTGAGCATAATTTTTAGCAAGCATGTAGCCGTTTCCCATCATTGATGCTCGTTCAACACCGGCAACAAACTTTTTGATGCTATCTAATTGAGAATGTAATTGAGAGAAGCGATGCTCGAAAAGAAGCGTAATCAAGTCTTTTGATAAGCCAAGGGGACTTTTCAAAATTGATTTGGCCAGATTGACCTCGCTTGTGTCATCAAGAAGATGAAGAAAAACTCGCTCTTGCATCAAGACGCTTCAACGGATTTTTTCAATACGATTAAAAATTCAGACTTCATTCCGTCAGGATTTTTATTTTTTCTTGCTCGAAAAAGTTGTCGGGTTTGAATACGGTCTTCAAAAATGCTTATCACTTCAAATCCCTGTTGGGAGAAATGCTCTTTCAAAACTTTCCATATTGGAATTTCAACTCCGTCGGCTTTTGGGTTGCCGATAAACACACAAAGCGTTCCGCCTTGCTTTAAGCGTTTGGTGGCGTTCTCTAACGCACCAATGGTATGACAAAAATAAGAGTCAATACATTGGAGCAAATCCTCTCGTGAAAGTTCCGATTTTACCTGTTGAATGGTCGGCGTTGTGATAAGTCTTGTTGGCTTTCGGTAAGGAATTTCAAGTGCGGAAATGGATTTCACTTCGGCTTCCGTGTAGCCAAGCCAGTAAAGGTCAAGTTTGAATGTGCGAACATACTCCTGTGCTTGCAAATAAGGCGGAGAAGTGATGATGCAATCGACGCTGTGCTCCAACGGCGGCAGAAATGAGGAAGAATCTACGCCGCCAAAGTAAGAGACTGCGACATTAAAACCTCTCGTTCTGCGAACCAATGCTGAAATGCTTTCAAGATTTTTGTGAGAGACGTCATAAATCATGGATTTTAATGCTTCTCGCCAATTTTGCTTCAACAAACCATCAACGAACTTAATCTTCGACTTCGAACGAAAAAGTTTGGGCGTTTTATGTTCTGCAAGCGAAAAATACTTGCTTGCTTTTATCAACGATGCTTGAATGATGTGCGCATAAACACTTGGTTCTAAGCCTTTTAGCCAGCCCCAATATGAAGCCAATGCTTCAAAGAGGTCATCAGGATACCAATAGCGTATGTTTGACCATTGAGGATAAAACTTCGGAGCAGACGCAGGGTTAAACGAGGATAAAATCGCATCAAGTCTGGCATGCGAGGGCACTTCTGAAGCACGGTAGATTTTAATCGGCACAATCTCGTTCAGCAACGGATTCAAATCCAGCAGCACACAGTTGCGTTTGCACAAATAAGCTTCAAGTCCGACGGTGGCTGAGCCTGCAAAAGGGTCGAGTATCCAATCGCCTTCTTTCGTGTATTGGTTGATGCAAAATCGGACAACTTGGGGGATAAATTTGGCAGGATAGTAATAAATGCTGTGGGTGAGGTAGGCAGTGTCTGTGATTTCAGAAACAATTTCTCTGAAACTTACCAAAGCAGGTGCGTCAGTGGTTTCGGGCAGTTTGGGATTTGAGAAAAACTGTAGTTGCATGTCTTTGAGGTGAGTGAACTGTGCTTAGCCTAAAATCTCTTTCTTGACAATTCGTTCGCCGTCGTAATCATAGACAATCGGAACGCCATTGGCGATGTTAAGTTCCAAGACTTGTTCTTTCGTCAGGTTATCGAGTTTCATCACGATGGCGCGAAGGCTGTTGCCGTGCGCAGAGATGAGCACATTTTTTCCTGAAACGACTTTCGGTAAAATTTCTTGTTCGAAGTAAGGGACGGCGCGCGCGGCAGTGTCTTTGAGGCTTTCGGTATAGCCATCGGGATTGAGGTCGGTTTTGTCGGCAGGTGGCGGAATGTCGTAACTGCGTCGCCAAATTTTCACTTGTTCTTCGCCGAATTTTTGAGCGGTTTCGGCTTTGTTAAGTCCTTGCAGTGCGCCGTAGTGGCGTTCGTTGAGGGCTTTGTTGAAGTAAGTCGGAACGCGGTCGAGTTGCTGGGCTTCGGTGAGCACAAGAATGTGCGTTTCAATGGCGCGATAAAGCACCGATGTGTAGCCAAAATCAATTTGAATCGACCGAATTTTTTTGCCGGCTTCGCGTGCCTCGCGTCTTCCTTTGTCGGTAAGCGGCACATCGACCCAACCTGTGAAGCGGTTTTCCAAATTCCATTGCGATTCGCCATGCCGAATAAGAATAAGTTTTGCCATGTGTGATTCTGTCGGTTTTTGAATTTGAAGGTTAAGAGCCCCTTGCACAAGAACGCGACTCGAGCAAGGGGAAGCAGGTTAATTCAAGGCTTGCTTAATGGCGGCGATGAGTTCGTCGTCGGTGCGGCTATCTTTGAGTTCCTTTTCAATATGAAACCACTTGATTTTGCCATCCATGCCAACAAGGAAATAAGCGCGTTTGCTCACATTGAGCGGCTCAAAGAGAACATCATACTTCTTAATCGCGTCGCGGTGAATGTCGGAAAGCAAATGGTGTTGCATGTTGTATTTCTCGCGAAAGGCTTGATGGGCGAATTTTGAATCGGCGGAAATCGGAAGCACAACCACGCCAAGCTGTTCATAACGATTGTAATCCTGCGAGTAAGAGCAATTTTGCGCTGTGCAAACGGGCGTGAAATCAAGCGGATAAAATGAAAGAAGCACGTTTTTCTTTCCTCTGAAATCGGAAAGTTTCACCTTCGTGCCGTCGGTGGAATCGAGTTCAAAGTCAGGGGCGAGGTCGCCAACTTGAAGTGCCATTTTGGTTCTCCTGTGATTGTGTTATGAAAAAGTGCCGCGCACTTGGCGCAAGCAAGTAGAATGATGCGAATTTTGTAAGTGCAATCAAAATTAACATTTGATAATCAATTACACAGGTCGGCGTCGCTGCATTAAGCGTTTAATGAAGAGTTCTTCGACCGGTTTTCCTTCCTTGATATGCTCTTTCACGATTCGCGCAATATCACTTTCTTGAACATTGCCATACCAAATTTGTTCCTCAAAAAACATTACCGTTGCGCCATCTTCGCACGCGCCCAAGCAACTGCTGTTTTCAACGTCAATCAAGTGTTCGCATTGATTGGCTTGAAGTTCGCGCTTGAAAATCTCCAAGAATTTTTCCGAGCCACGCCGAGCGCAAGAGGGTTTCGGTGAATGTTCAGGGCGAAGGTTGGTGCAAATATAAACGATAGGCTTTTGCGATTCCATTTGTCAATGTTTAGAAACGGAAACATAATGCTTTCAACGGCTTCTTTCAAAGTGAGCGCGGCTGACTAATCTACAAGATGAAAGCGCGAACTGTATTCAAACATTGGATAAGGCTTCGCATAAGCACGAAAGGCTTCAGGCAAAAGGCACTGTTCCAAGGCGCGTTGCGAAAAGAGAAATCGTCCGTCGCACATAAAGCCGAGTTCGCGCCAATCGACATTGTTGAGCATAGCGCAAAGCGTGTGCAAATCAGCAGTTTGCTGTTTCGGAAAAATCGCCAACACCGAGCCATCGTAGTCGTTGCACGCATGAAGAAAAAACGGGCGAGGATTTCGCGTTTTGCAATTTACATACAGACGCTTTTCGGAACTTTGATAATGCACGCGTCCCCAAGTCCACCAATTTGATTCATCAAACGCCTTGATGCGGCGCGAGAGCAGTCGCGATTTGAAAGGTTCAAGGTATGGGTGTTTGATGTTGAAAATCATGCGGCGCGTTTTGCCATCTTTGGCGGTGGTGGAGCAAACAAAATCACGGTTTCCGAACTCATTGTGAGTGAAAACTTCGTCATCGCCGCTGACGGCGCCAACTTTCACGAAGAAAACATCGCTGAACGCAACAGTATAATCGGCTTTGAGGAAGAGGAGTTGTCCATTGACGCAAGCAAACGTGCGCGTCTGGGTTTGTCCGCGTTCGTTTGTGAAGTGTGTCTTTCGTGAAAAGTTATGTAATTCAAATCGCCAGATGGCGCAGTTGGGTGTGTAGCCTTGAAAGATGCGCTGGTCGCCGAGTTCAATCCAATGTGTGATGGTGCCTTGCGCAAAGAGCCAAGCGTTAAGTTTTCGGCTTGATGTAGCTTTGAGGAAATCGCGCGGGGTAATAAAAATCAATTCGCCGTGTGGCGCAAGATGCTCAACGCATTTTTCAATGAAGAAAAGGTAGAGGTTGGTTCGTGCGTCAAAGCGTGTGAGTGAAAGTTTCTGTTTGGTTTCGGGAGCGATGTCTTGAAAGCGCACATAAGGCGGATTGCCAATGATTGTCTCAAATTTTTCGGAGGTGGCGAAGTCGAAGAAATCCATCACGAGCGCGTCTGGTGGGGCTTTTGTGGAATCGAGTTCAATGGCAAGGCAGTTTGAAATTACGCTTGAAAATGCGCCGTTGCCGCACGAGGGTTCTAGAACACGTCCTGAATTTTGCCGAAGTGACAGCATCAGGCTGACAATGGAAGGCGGCGTAAAGACTTGTCCCAGCGTTTTGACGTTCATCTCGATTTTAATTCACTTTCCAAATCACGAAAGACTTGCAAGGTTTTGGCGAAGTTGTTCGCGCTCACGACGCGCAAGATGTTTTGCTCAAAATCAACATGCGGCAATGCGCTGTAAAATTTTTCAATCGCTTCAGCAAGCGCAGAGGGATTGCGCGGCTCTATGATGAATCCTGTTTCGCCTTCAATTACCGTTTCGGCAATGCCGCCGACATTTGTAATCACCACAGGCTTTCGGAAACTATACGCAATGCTCAAAATGCCGCTCTGTGTGCCCGAGTGATAAGGCATGGCAACCACATCGCTCACCGAAAAATATCGCCCCACTTGCTCGTTTGGCACAAACTCACTGACGATTTTGACATGCGCCGAAATGCCAAGCGATTGAATTTTGGCATCATATTTTTCGCGCTTGTCATAAAACTCGCCGACAATAAGCAAGGTTGTGTCGCTTCCGATTCGCTTCAAAATTTCGGGCATCGCATCGAGGAGCGTCATCAAGCCTTTGTATTCGCGAATGTATCCGAAAAAAAGAATGACGCGCTTTTTCAAGCCGAGCGATTTCGCAAAGGCAACTTTATCGAAGTCAGGCTCGAGATTGAAGCAATCGAAAATTGGAAGTTGCGCTTCAAATACAGGCTTGTTGGGATAGAGGCGACGCACGCCTTCGGCAACGCTGTGCGAGAAGGTTAAAAAGTAATCGGCTTTTGAAAGTGCGAGTTTGGTTAAGAACAAATTCACCGCGCTGGCTTCGTGCGAGACGATATTTTCAGGAATGTAGAAAATCGGAATCCGCTTGTCAACAAAAGTGAGAATGCTACGGTGCGCCACGCCGAAAAAGGAATTCCACCACTGCATTACGAGCATATCAGGCTTCAAGCGATTGATGAAATCGGCGGTTTGCTTCCACGAAATCGGATTGATACAATCAATCAGAAAGTATGTCGTTTCAGGGTTCGTGGGTTTCATCGGCGTTTTGCTGACATCTTCCATGCGCGTTCCCGGAAACAAGAGTTTGGGATAAAGCCGCGAATAAGAAACAACATGAACCTCATGCTCTTTTGAAAGGGCTTCGGCTAAATAGCCAAGCGTGAGCGCGTTTCCGCCGCGCAACGGATAAGCAGGACCAACAAGGGCGAGTTTCATTGAATTAGGTTAAATGTTTTTTCATAAATTCTCGGCTCAAACAATACAACCAACAAAGATGAAAACTCTGACACTCTTTTTCAGCGCAATCCTTTACGCAACGCTTCTAAATGCACAAACGCCAACGGAAATCGACGAGGTGCGCACAAAGGAAATGAACGCGTTCAACCGTCGCGCAAAAATTCCTTCGCTTTATCCAACGGCACAATCGTTCTCACGCCTCTACACGCGACCGATAGACATTCTCAAATATGATTTAGACATCAACTTGCCGATGAGCAACAGTTTCACGGGCAGGAATCGAATCACCTTTCGTGTGCAACGTGATTCCATCAATCGCATCGCACTGAACGCCAATCAAATGACCATTCAATCTGTGCTGTGGGAGCCGCAAAACACACCGCTCACCTTCTCGCGCACCGATTCGCTCTACATCACATTTCCACAATGGCTTTATGCCGAAGATACGGTAACAATTGCGATTGCGTATCAAGTCAGTTCGCCAAGTTATGGCTACTATTTCTACACATCAGCACAAACAGGTGGCGGCGCGGGCGCGTTGGCTTACACGATGTCTGAACCCTACGACGCACGCTACTGGATGCCGTGCTTCGATGAGCCTTACGACAAGGCAACGATGGAAATGAAAATTACCGTGCCACAAGGCATTGTCGCACCAAGCAACGGTTTGCTCGTGAGCCTGACCACAAACGCTAACAACACACGAACCTATCACTGGAAAACCGATTACCCAATTACAACCTATCTCATGTGCTTTGCGGCGTCGAACTATCAACAATTCAACACCTACTATGTGCGTCCGAATGGCGATACGGTTGTAACAGAGAACTACGTTTGGGCAAGCGATTTGCCGACGGCACAAAATTCATTTAGTCTGGTTGCGCCAATGATAGGCATGTGTGAAAATCGCTTTCAAATTCTTTATCCATTTGAGAAATATGGTCAAGCGGCGGTGCGTCCGTTTGCTTACGGCGGAATGGAGCATCAAACGATGAGCATTTTACACCGCAATTCGCTTTCAAGCCAAAACTTGATTGTGCATGAACTTGCGCACCACTGGTGGGGCAATATGGTAACGTGTGAAACCTTCGCCGATTTATGGCTCAATGAAGGCTTTGCGACTTACACTGAAGCCTTATGGCGCGAGCACCAGCAAGGATTTACGGGACTTTACAACTACATGCAAAGCCGCTTGCGTCCGAATCAGTGGACTTATGCGGTCTACAATCCGCCCCCGCCCTATTTCATTGACGAAGTCTACGGCAAAGGCGCGTGGGTTTTGCATCAACTTCGCTATCTCTGTGGCGATAGTCTCTTTTTTCAAATTGTGAAAACTTATGGCGAGCAGTATAAGTATAGCGTTGCCAATACAGCGCAGTTCAAAGCCGTTGCGGAATCGGTTTATGGGGCATCGCTCAGCGACTTCTTTCAGCAATGGGTTTATGGCACAGGCGCGCCGCGTTTCAATGTAACTTGGTCGCGCGCGCAAGAAGGGGCGCAATGGCGCGTCAGCGTTCGCGTGCAACAGACACAAGCCGGACAAACCTTCAAAGTGCCGCTCGAGCTTTTCTTTCAACTGCCAAGCGCGGGCACACAAATTGAGCGCGTCAATATCCAATCGCGCGATACGCTGGTTGTCTTTTACTTCAACGAACGTCCGAACACACTCGAGGTCGATAAAAACGGTTGGGTCTTGCGATTCCCCGTTACGCTCAGCGATAACCCGCGCCTTTCAACAGGACGATATGAGTTCCGACTGTTGCAAAACTATCCGAATCCATTCAATCCGACGACCACCATCAACTACGAAATCGGCAGAACTGCGCCCGTTGAACTTTCGCTCTATGACGCGCTCGGACGAAAAGTTGCCACGCTGGTCAATCAAGTCAAGTCGCCGGGCGTGTATTCGGTTCAAGTCAATGCGGCGCAATATGGTTTGGCAAGCGGCGTTTATTTCTATCGCCTGAAAGCAGGAGAATTTTCAGAGACGAAGAAACTTGTGCTGACAAAATAGCGCGAGGTTATTTGTCGTAGTTATCAATTTGTGCGCGTTGCAGTGCGCCGCTGAAATCGACGTAAATCGTTTTGGTTTCGCTGAAAAATTCATAGACCTGCCAACCGCCTTCGCGATGTCCGTTGCCGGTTTCTTTCACGCCGCCGAAAGGCAAATGCGCTTCTGCACCAATCGTTGGCGCGTTGATGTAGGTAATGCCTGCTTCAAAATCGCGCATGGCTTGAAAAGCAAGATTGACATTTTTGGTATAGAGCGACGATGAAAGTCCATAGCGCACACCGTTGAGAATCTGAACGGCTTCATCAAAGGTCTTGAACTTGATGACCGAAAGCACAGGACCGAAAATTTCTTCTTGTGCAATGCGATGTTCGGGTGTGACGTGGGTGAAAATCGTCGGTTCAATGAAGTAGCCTTTCTCTAATCCCTTGCCAGAAGCGCGTTTGCCGCCGATGAGGCATGTTGCGCCTTCGCTTTTGCCGATTTCGATGTAATTCAAAATGCGTTGAAGTTGTGCGTCGTTGATTACGGGACCGACATCAGTGCCTTCTTGATTGCCATCGCCAAGTTTGAGTTGTTCGGTGCGTTTAACGAGCATCTCGAGAAATTGGTCATGAATGGATTCGTGTAAGAGCAGTCGGCTGGTAGCGGTGCATCGTTGTCCGGTTGTGCCGAATGCGCCCCAAATAACGCCGTCGAGCGCGAGTTTCAAATCGGCATCGTCCATGAGCACAACGGCATTCTTTCCGCCCATTTCAAGCGAAACGCGCTTATGTTGCTTCGCACAATTTTGTGCAACGATTGCCCCAGTTTGAGATGAGCCAGTAAAGGAAATTAGATTGATGTGCGGATTATCGACGACGGCTTTTCCGGCTTCGTCGCCGCCGTGAACCAAATTGATAACGCCTTCGGGAATGCCGGCTTCAATCAGCACTTCAACGAAGAGATGTGCGGTTTTCGGTGTTTCCATCGCAGGCTTGAAGACAACCGTATTTCCGCACAAGAGCGCAGGAAAAATTTTCCACGTTGGAATGGCAAGCGGAAAGTTCCAAGGCGTAATGCACCCTGCAACGCCAATCGGTTGGCGAATGCTCATCGCAAATTTGTTGGAGAGTTCAGAAGGAACGGTGTGTCCGAAAAGCCGTCTGCCTTCGGTGGCGGCGTAGTAGGCAGTGTCGATGCCTTCTTGCACGTCGCCTTTGGTTTCGGCGAAGACTTTGCCCATTTCGCGTGTCATTTCTCGAGCAAGCTCGTTTTTGCGTGCTTCTAAAATCATGCCGGCTTTTCGTATGATGTCGCCGCGCTTTGGGGCGGGCGTGAGTCGCCATGTTTTGTAAGCTTCGCGTGCAACTTCTGCCGCTTCTTGCACGTCGCTTTGTGTGGATTGTGGAAATGTGCCGATAAGGTCGTCGGTGTTAGCAGGATTGATGTTAAGAAAGGTTTCTTGTGATGACGACGGCTTCCACTTGCCGCCAATATAGTTTTGAAAAGTCATAGTGCTCAAATGGATTGAATTAGTTTTTGAAGTGCGAGAATATACGTGCCTCACAACAAAGCATTGTAGAAGTTAAAAACAAAAAAGGCGAGAGGTGAACTCGCCCTGTGAGAATGAACAGAATCGACACTCAAATTTAAACGGCATCGCTCAAACTGGTGAAGGTAAAATCGCGAATGCGCATCGGTGGCACAAGGTTGCCGTTCAAGCGTTCAGGTTTGCCAAGTGCATCAAGGTTGTTGAGCATAATGATTGGGCTTTCATTGAAGCGCATGTTTTTGATGGCGTATTGAATCTTGCCGTTCTCAATGTAGAATGTGCCGTCGCGTGTCAGTCCGGTGTAGAGCAGGGTTTGCGGGTCGACGCTTCGGATATACCAAAGTCGCGTAACGAGAATGCCCTTCTTGGTATCCTTGATTAAATCTTCCACTGTTGCCGATGTGCCTTCAACGATGACGCCGCTTGGAAAAGCAACAGGTTTAACCCCTTTTTGAGATGCCCAGTAGCGGTCATAGACGAGGTTTTGGAGCACGCCATTTTTGAACCACCATATTTTTTCACGCGCAAGTCCATCGCCTTGCCAAGTTTGCGCGGGAATCTCGGGGTGTGTGGGGTCGGAGTAGATGTTAAGGCGTTCATCTAAAATTTTTTCGCCGATTTTATTGCCTCCACCTTTTTTGGAGAAGAAACTTCTGCCTTCGTCAGCGGCGCGTGCGCCAAGCGAAAAGACAAGATTGTTGAGCAACCCTTCGTCCGAAACAAGTGCCGCAGGTTCAAGAATGACAGTGTATTTGCCCGGCTCAATCGCACGTGGATTACGTGAAAGTTCGGCTTTGCGAACCGCAATTTCGGAATCTTCTTTCGGACGAAACTTCGTTACATCGTTGTAATCTTTCACCGCGTAACCTGAACCGGTGCCGTCGTTAGTGCGCACCGTGAGCGTAAATTCAAGCCCAGTTGATTGGTTGTAAGCAAAGAGTCCTTTGGAATTTGCTAATGCGGAAAAAGTCGTGCCGTCTTCAAAAAAGCCTGCCGCCGTCATGCCTAACTTCTCGGCTTGTGAAATGCCTTCGTTGGCAACGCTTGCACGATATTCAGGCGTAATGCGTGCAGTAGGTTCAAAGTAGGTTTGTGATTCTAAATAAGTTTGTTGCTCCAAGAACGGCATCGCTTCGGGATTTTCAGGCGCAAGTCGTGCGAGTTCTTCGGCGCGGCGCACACATTTCTCGATGGAGGCGTCGTCAAGTTCGTTTGTGGACGCACTGCCAATGCGCCGACCAAATTTCGCACTTACATTCAAATTGATATTCTCATTGAATCCACTTGTGGTAATGGTGTTGCGCGCGTAGCGCACATTGCCGCTGATGTTCCCACCTAAACTCACTTGACACTCTTCCGCCTTCGAGAACGAAAGCACTTTGTCGAGGATTTTTTTGGCTTCTTCTTTTGATAAAACAGACATAGTTAAAATTAAGTAAGTTGAAATTGGCTACTTGCCAACAAATAACTTTGAAATGATTGCTTAGACATTACGCGCCGTGTTAATCACATTCACATTGTTGAAGCGCGTGGTCGAACTGCCATGCGAGACTGCGCTCACTTGTCCGGGCTGACCTTTGCCATCGAAGAAACTTCCACCGAGTCGATAGTCGCTTTCGTCGCAAATCGCAACGCAACTGTTCCAAAACTCTTGTGTGTTCGATTGATACGCCACGTCTTTGAGCATACCAACGATTTTGCCGTTCTTGATTTCGTAGAACAGTTGTCCTGTGAATTGGAAGTTGTAGCGTTGTTGGTCGATGGAGTAGGAACTATCGCCCACGATGTAGATGCCTTTGTCGACGCCTGCAATCATGTCGGCGACGGAAAGTTTCGTTTTGCCCGGCGCAAGCGACACGTTTGGCATGCGTTGAAATTGAACGGAACTCCAACTATCCGCATAACAACAGCCGTGCGATTCTTTCTCGCCAAGAATGTGCACTTGGTCGCGAATGGCTTGATAGTTCACGAGAATTCCATCTTTGACCAAGTCCCACCGCTTTGTGGTAACGCCTTCGTCGTCGTAGCCAACTGCACCAAGCGAAGTCGGTTGTGTTTTATCGGCAAAAAGAGTAACGATAGGACTGCCGTAGTTAAAACTTTTGCTTTGCCACTTATCGAGCGTAGCGAAACTCGTGCCCGCATAATTGGCTTCATAACCGAGCACACGGTCAAGCTCGAGCGGATGCCCAACCGATTCGTGAATGGTAAGCCAAAGATGTGCAGGGTCTAAAACTAAATCATATTTGCCCGGTTCAACCGACTTGGCTTTGAGTTTCTGTTGAACGTGCTTGGCGGCAAGCGTGGCATCTTCAATCATATCGTAATACTTGCCGTAGCCAATAACGCCTTCAGGCAACTGATACTTGCCTTCGGGACGCGCGGAGAGATACTCGTATCCCATTCCCATTGGCGCGGCAAGTTCAGAGCGCGATTGAAATTTGCCTGTGGTTTTATCAATGACGGTAACGTTGAAAGTGGGCCAAATGCGATAAATATCTTGGTCAATGTAAGAGCCGTCGGTCGACGCGAAATACTTTTGCTCATTAACGAGAAAGAGCGAGGAACTGACGAAGTTCGCGCCATTTTTCATTGCCGCATCATTGACGCTCAAAAGAAAATCGGTTTTCTCTTTGATAGGCACTTCAAAGGCGTTTTTTTCAATCGGTGTTTTCCAACTCACTTCGCCGAGTGCCTTTGTCGGTGCAAGTCTGACGGGCTCTTTTTGAAATTTGGAATTGGCTTTTGCGATAGCGACGGCGGTTTCTGCCGCTTTCTTAATGCCTTCAGCCGTGACGCGGTTGGTTGAGGCAAATCCCCAAGTGCCATTGGCAATGACGCGAATACCGACGCCAAACGATTCCGTGTTCTGAATGCCTTGAACTTTGTTTTCGCGCGTGAACACGAATTGGCGCAGATAGCGACCGATGCGAACATCGCAGTAACTTGCGCCGTTGCTCTTTGCCGTGTTGAGTGCGACATCGGCAAGTCGCTTTTTGTCGGCAGGCGATAAAATCGGGGTAACAAGCTCGGTTTCGGAAATTTCCTTTGCAAAGGTTGGTAGCGGTAAGAGCATTGCGCCTGCACCAAGCGCGGCAAGTTGAAGGAAGTCTCTACGATTCAAAGTTGCGCTCCTTGTTGGTTCGAGTTAAACAAAAGTTGAACGAATTGAAAAGATAAGGTTTTCGCACAAACAACAAAGAACGGTGCACAGATTTTTAGCATAAGCATTGATAAGACTTTGCGTCAAGATTTTGTAAATAAGCATCTCAATTTCAAATGCATCATCGATTGAAAAAAGAACAGTCTAAACCTGAAGTAATCATCTACACAGATGGCGCGTGCGAAGGCAACCCCGGACGCGGCGGCTACGGCGTGGTGATGCTTTGGGGCGAAAAGCGCAAGGAGCTTTCAGGCGGATTCCAATGCACCACGAACAACCGAATGGAACTGCTCGCCGTCATTGAAGCCCTTGCGGCACTCAAACAGCCGTGCACCGTTAAACTTTATTCCGATTCGAGTTATGTGGTCAATGCGATGAACGAAGGGTGGGTTCAAAATTGGCGACGAAAAGGCTGGCGCAATTCAAAAAATAAACCAACGCCGAACGCAGATTTATGGCAACGCTTGATTATGCTTTGCGAACAGCACGATGTTGAATTTATTTGGGTGAAAGGACATTCAGGCATCGCGGAAAATGAACGGTGCGACGCGCTCGCCGTTGCCGCTACTCAACAGCCGAATCTGCCTATCGACATGGGCTACACTACTCGTGCTGATACGACGTAATTTTCCCCGAAGCGTCCCATTTGAGGAACTCTGTGGTTTTTCTATCTATCGCCACTTCGTAGCAACCGCTTCCATCAAGGTCGAGGCGCAGGGTTTCTTCTTTAACGTGGGGCGAAATCAATCGTTTGAGCGCGAAGTGCGAGCCATCTTTGATTTTCCGCCAACGCATGGCGATGAGAGAAAGTTGAAAATGAGCGTCGCTATAAAGTGCAATGCGTCCGATTTTTGATTCCGCCGTAACGGCAATTTCATAACTTTTCACGCCGAGTGCGTTTGGCGTTTTGAAGACGCCTTTGGCGACAAGTGAAAATTTTTCAACCGCGTTAACAAGCGTATTGTCGGAAGTTCGGCGCGAGGTAATTTCGCCTTGCTCGTCGATTAAGGTTGCAACTTGAAAGAAAAGTTGAGGAATAAAATTGATGCTATCGGCAAGTGGCGTAGATGCGTTGGTGAGTGAAGAAATTGTAACTAAATTCGCACGATTCAAGGCGTCGCGCATTTGTGCAAAGGTAGACGCGCTTGAACACACAAGGCACAAGCAAAGCATGTAGTCATACAATCGTGGTTTGCTCAATCGCATAAATTGTTAGGGGAATGGAATCACAGAAAGTTCTCCCAAACCTGTAAACATTTGATGTTGAAAATATCTTCTCTTCCCGCGCGGCAATATACGCTTTCGCTTGCAATTTTGCTGTTTTGTATCAGTTCGCTTTTGGGGCAAACGAAGTTCAGCATTGCGGTGAGCCTTGAAGGCGGACGCGCCTATACGGACGACATTCCCGTCTATTCGTTGCAAAATAAACTCGTCGCAACGGCGGTCGATGTGTGCAACGCGCTCAAAATTACGCCAACCGTTACCAATCAAAGTGTCAGCATTTCAACTTTGAGCAAGGCACAGCATCGGCTTGTGCTTGAACTCAAAGCCAATAATCATTTTATCAAGATTCAAAACGCGACTGAAAACAAGCCGCATAGAATTATTCAACTCGATTCGCCGCTCATTCTGTATGGCGATAAAATTTATCTCGAGCCACATCAAGCGGCAATCCTTTTCGGAATGTTTCTCGACGCAAAAAGCGACACGCTCAGCGGCGTGCTCTCGTTTGATTTTACGCAACCCTTCTCACTCGATACTGCCAAAGCCTCTGTGCCGATTGAAATGATTGCACGGCACACGATTCAAAACATCATCGTCGAAGAGAAAGTGAATGGTGTGATTGTGCGTATTATTTCCACGAAGCCGAATTTGAAATATGAATTTATTCCGCCCGATAAGAACGGTTTTGCTTATCTAACATTCGTCGGCGCGACAGGTGATATGCAGGCACTTTCTCAAACCTTCAAGAACGGATTTCTCCGACGCATTAAGCCGATTTCACTCAGAGGGAGTTTGCAACTGACCTTTGAATTTGATGCACAGAAATACACGATTAAATCCACTGACCTCACGCGCGAACAAGGCACAAACAACTTCATCTTGCTGGCTTTGCGCGATGTGAATGTTCAAGAAATCATTGAGCAAGAAAACAAGGAAGTGCAAATCAACGCAACGCTCGATGAACAGCGAAGCAAGTGGAAGTTAGATGTGATTGCGCTTGATGCGGGTCATGGCGGAAAAGATGTTGGGGCAATTGGTGCAAGTGGGCATTATGAAAAGGATATTACGCTTGCAATTGTCAAGAAGGTCGGAAAATTGATAGAGAAGAATTGGAAAGATGTGAAGGTGGTCTACACGCGCGATTCCGATAAGTTTGTAGAGCTTGATGAACGAGGTAAAATTGCCAATCGCCACAACGCCAAACTGTTTGTCAGCGTCCACTGCAACGCAAGCGTCAATCGCAAGGCGGACGGTGTGGAGGTCTATTTGCTTGGGCTACACAAAACGGACGCTGCGCTCAAAGTCGCCCAACGCGAAAACGCGGTTATGGTCGAAGAGAGCGACTACCAAGAACGCTACAAAAACTTCACCGAAGAAAACTTAATCATGGTTACGATGGCGCAAAACGCCTTTGTGCATCAATCGGAAAAGTTGGCGGAAATCATCAGCAACGACATTGCACGGCGAGCGGCGCGTCAAAATCGTGGTGTCAAGCAAGCAGGGTTCATGGTGCTTTGGACGCCCTCAATGCCGAGCATCTTGATTGAAACGGGTTATATTTCCAATCCAAATGAAGAGAAATTTTTAGCCTCTGAAACGGGACAAACGCTAATCGCCGAAGCCATTTTCGAAGGACTTGAGAAATATCGGCGCGACTATGAAGCTCAGGTTTCTCGTGAATGATGTGCTATCTAAATGGGAATCTTGCCCCTAATGAGAGTGAAGCACACTTACAGTTTGAAGAGCCTACGCAAGTTTATTGGTCTTTCTACGTGGTGAGCGCTTTGTTAGCTGAAAATTTGTGAAGACTCCGTGAGTTTGTATTGGCGCACGATGTTTTGCAGTTGCTCGGCTTGTCCGATAAGTTCTTGTGCCAAATGTGTAATTTCAGAAGAGGCATCTTTATTGCGCTGAATGGTTTGATTGAGCGCGTCAAGCGATTTGAGAAGTCGTTGCCCGACGGCACGCTGCTGTTCGGATTGCTCGATCATTTGTGTCGTGCGAATCGTCATGTCGGTCGTTTTCATTGTGACCTGTTGGCTACTTCGCATTTGGGCGTCAATGAGGCTCGAGAGGCGACCCATAATAGCGCTGGAGCGCGAGTAGTATTGTGTGATTTTATCGAGCGTTTTTTCTGCATCTTTAACCGTGTTAAAACTGTCGCGCACGGCTTGATTGGTTTCCAAAATCGTGTCGTTGATTTTGAGCATGCTGGCTTGAAGTCCGTTCACCATGTCTTGAATTTGTAGAGAAGAGCGCGCTGACTGTTCGGCTAATCCGCGAATTTCATTGGCAACGACTCTGAATCCTTTGCTTGATTCGCTCGCAATCGCCGATTCAATGGTTGCATTAACCGCAAGCAGGTTTGTTTGCTTTGCTGTGCGTGAGGCGGCACCAGCAGTGATGTCAATTTCCCGAATGTTTTTATCTAATTGTGCCACTTGCTGACGAAGTGAATCAAGCTTATCGGTAATGCCGAGAATCGTGAGGCTGATTTGTTCAATGCCGAACTTCCCACCCTGAACTTCATTGATGACTTGACTGAAGACTTGGTTCGAGTCTTGAATGCTTCGCGCCGCTTCTTGAATTGAACTGATGAGGTCTTCAATAAAAGAGCGTGTTTCGCGCACGTTGATGGTCAGTCCTTGCATGCCTTCCGAGACGGTTGCGGTGGTTTCTTCAATCTTGGAGACGGATTGGATAATGTCTTTGACCGCATTGGTTTGTGCTTCCGAACTTTTCATAACGCCTGTTGACGAGTTGCTAATGTCTAAGGCAATTTGGTTCAGGCGCATTGTCATATCGAGCACTTCGCGGACAGACTCTTTAATGTTGTCGACAATTATGTTAAATGATGAAACGATGAGGCTTAATTCGTCTGCCGAATTGTATGACATGCGCTCAGTCAGGTTGCCTTCAGAAATGCGCTTTGCCGATGCTGCAATGCGTTGGATTGGCTCGGAGAGTTGGCGACGAATGAAATAAAACGCGGCAGAAATGGCAGCCGCAATGCCTAAAATGGAGAGCCCAGTGCCTACGAGCAAATTAAGCGTCTCGGCTTGGCGTATGGTTTCGGCAGGCACAATGATGGAGATTACGCCGCGTATATCGCCTTGACGGTAGCCATAGCCAGTTTCATATTTTGACTGCACGAACTCAGGCGCATCGGCTCGATCGCCATGGCAGGTTAGGCATTGTTTGCGAATGAATATCGGTTGGACGTAACGATAGACGGGCATGCCTTCAAATTTCGTCTCTTGCCATATCCCAACAGATTCTGGGTTGATTTTCGTTTGACCTTTCGTTTTGAGTTCGGCAATTGCTCGGGAAATTTCTTTGAGCGATTTTTCCTCAAACGCATCTGGTTTGTTTCTCGGATTTCGGAAATTGAGAGAGACTTGTCTTACTTTGATATTGCGAATGTCATATTGGCGCGGCGACGGTAGGATTTGAAAGGTGGTGTCAGTCGGAAACAGCGTCGGGTTGTAGTGAATGAGCGTGAGCAGGTCGCTCGTTGAATCCGTTATGGAAAACGGCTGTTGCAGAATCGTCGCGGCGCTATACTCCCACAGTCCTTGCAAGGTCGTTGCCGTTGAAATCACTTCTTCTTTGAGTTGAGTTTCAAGTTGATGTCTCTCTCGTATTTGCAGAACGGCATTAACGGCAATAAATACCGTTGCGAAAATGATTCCGACAAGAATCGTGAGACGTTGGTCGAGACGAAGTTTTTGCGTTTCCATATTGAGTAATTAAAGATAAACCGTCCGAGCGTCGGCAGAGAGAATGACGAACGCGGCGGACGGCTGCTTTGGTGTTAAAATCGAGAACAAATACTCAGGCTCCGCAATGTTATTTGGTCAGAACAGGTATTGATTTGAATTTATAGCCTTGCAACTTCATGGCGTTTACAAGTTCATCGACATCTCTTGCAACATTGGCTTTTGCTTCGAGCAGAGATTTGTTGAGAATGCCAATTTCTGTGTTGAAGTATTCAACAACGGTTTTCATAAGTTTATCCAACTTCGCCTCGGCTTCGCCTTCCACGACTAACCCTTGAACGGTTTTCTCGTCAGGCACAATCGAGTTCTTGAAACTGAAATCAATGAAGTTCAAGATGTTCGGGTTTTGTGTGCTGCGTACTTCTGTGGTTTTGTATCGGTCAATATAATCTTGGACGACGGCGCCGGGCATGCGTTTAGAAACTTCTTCCATTAAATCGACAAGGGAACTCATATATGTAACGCGCAAGGTTGAGCCTTTGAAGGGCACATCGTGTTTCATGGATTCTATTTGCTTTTCCCAGAGGTCGACGGTCTCGAGGAATTTGCGGATACGCTGTTTTGCCATTTGGGCTTTTCGGGCTTCGTCTTTTTCATTGGCTTCTTTTGGGTCGGGCTGTTCTAATCGGTTGCGAAGTTGTCGCACATCGGATTTCAAACGTCGCTCGATGAATCGGTCAGAGTAGGCACTATCTTTTTTGCGAACCGCATTAAGAAAATCGATGCCTTCATCTTTGATGAGTGGCAAGGCGACCTTGATGTAGCGGCAAGCTTCATCTAAACGACCGGTTTCGAGGTAGAAATTTGCCAATGCTAATTGATAGGGGAAGTAGCCAATGTCGGAAGCAAAGGTCATCAAAAGATAAAACTCTTTGCGGACAGGGTCTTTTTCATTGTTTGCTCGTTCTTTCCAATAAAAGGCTTTCTGTGCTTTGTCTTCAAGCGATGGCACTTCAATTTTTTTGAAGAATCCGGCTTTGATGTAAGCTTGCCCGCCAGCACGGTCGCGCGTAACCATGCTGTCAATCACCTGCTTGGCTTTATCGCGATATTGCTCTTGACCTTTAAGCGGAGTTTGGTCGAGCGCTGTGTAGAAGTGCATAATGGCGGCAAGTTTGTGCTCCAACTGTTCGTCCCCTTTGGAGGTCTTAATTTTATTGAGATGGTCAGCCGCAATCTGATAATTACATTCAAAGAGAATTTCGTCTTGACGGCGCACAATCGCGTCGCTTCGTTTGCCTACCCCTTGCTTGAAACGAATGTTCAGCGCGAGCGCGACAATGAGCGCATTAAACCAATCTTTCTTTTTGTAGAACTCGTTCGCTTGGAACATTTTGGCTTCTTCATCAATGCCTTGTTCCAATTCTTCATCAACTTCTAAGACAATTCTATCGCCATCGATGCGAAGAAGCCCTTCGTCGCTGGTTGAAAAAACCGTTGCGGCTTGTTGCTCGTTGCTGAGTACATCTCCCAAAATGCTGTCTAAATCCAGACCTAAGTTCAATACGTCTTTGTTTTGCTCGCCCGATTGTTGTGGATTAGTTGCCATTGCTCAAAGAATTTGAAGGTTTAAAAAAATTGTACTCAAAAGTTAGGTTATTGAAACTGCACCATTTCAGGTGCGTCCAAGAGTTTTTTGGTGTCGATTAAAATCACAACATCGCGTTTGCCTGTGTCGACAGGGCGAACATAAACGCCTCGTGAAAACGGAGCAAGCCGCTCCATATCGCCGTCGGCAGCATTGACTTTTTCAATTTCAGGTTCGGCGACACGAAGCACGTCCAAGACGGCATCGACGATGAAGCAAACGGAAAACTTATTGTTTCTGGCAATCACCATTTTTTCAGCAGCTTTTTGTCGGCGCGATTTCTGACGGCGCGACTCGATGTTCAAAATCCGCTGAATGTCAATGACGGAGGTGATTTCCCCACGCACATTACAAACGCCAAGTATAAAATTCGGCAAGCCGGGCACTGGCGTGATTTTTTGAACGTCCAAAATCGCTTCGATATCTACAACGCGAAACGCAAGTTCTTTTTCTCCGATAAGCATGGCAATATACTGCTCGCGAGCTTCGTCGTCGTGTTTAGGCGTGCTTTTATCAGATTCAATCGCGCGAAGCCGCTCTAAAACGCTCGCCATGCCTTCTAAATCGCGTGTTGTCATGCCAGAAGGAATGACAAACTTCAGCTCTGAGAGTTGCTCTACAAGTCGTTCGTGATTCATCGTTCATAAGCAATCGTTTAGTTCAGAAAAGGGAAAGTCGTTCAAGTTTTCGTGGCTTTTTTAACCGCAGAAATCAAGTCGTCTTCGCTGAATGGTTTGATAAGATAAACATCTGCACCTTGTTTCATGCCCCAGAACTTATCACTTTCTTGGTTCTTGGAGGTAATCATGATAATTGGAATGCTACCTGTGGTAGCGTCTTTTTTAAGGTTTCGGCAGACTTGAAAGCCATCTTTTTTCGGCATCACGACATCAAGCAAAATGACGTCGGGCTTGGTGGCACGAGCTTTTTCTTCACCTTCTTCGCCATCGTTGGCTTCGAGAATGGTATAACCGAGTGTGGTCATGACCTTGGAGATAATCGTGCGCTCTACGGCGCTGTCGTCAATAATTAGAGCCTTAGGCATAATTAACAGGCGTTCTTTGTTGAGTGAATGTTTTTTTGAAAATTAAATGTGTTTGACTTAAGCCGTCGTTGTTTCTGCTTGCTTCAAGTATTTATTGACCACGCTCACGAGGTCAGCGTCTTTGAACGGCTTGGTAACGTAGTCGTTTGCGCCAGCGTGAATTCCCAAGTTGCGGTCAATTTCAGCATCTTTTGCGGAAAGCATGACGATGGGCGTTGTAATTTCCATCTCGGTGCGGAGCGTTTTGCACACTTTCAAGCCGGTAGTATCAGGAAGCATGACATCGAGCAGAATCAAGTCGGGTTGTTTTTCTTTGGCGAGTTTCAAGCCCATTTCGCCCGTGCCAGCGTCTAAGAGTTCATAGCCCGAATCCGCTAATGCTTTTTTGACCGCTATGCGAATCACGGCGCTATCGTCGACAATTAAAACCTTCTTGCGCTCAGCAGCGCTACCTTGTGGAAGCTCAATCCATTTGTTGTCCAAGAAAACCAAAAGGGCTTTCATGACCTGAACCTCGTCCATCTTGACCTTGAGCGCAATAGTTTTGATGTCGGTTTTACCATCAATCGCTAGAAAGACCTTCCACTCAGACAGTTTGAGCGCGATTTCATTTTTCTCTTCTTCACCGCGTTTCGTCAACTTGGGAACAAGTGTGGTGCTCGGAATGCGCTGTTTGACAAGCCCGAGTTCATCAACCTTGACGGAAGCAGAGAGCATAATGCCTTGTATATCTACGCCGGTGCTCAGGCCTTGAACGGTGAGCGGCGCATCAGGGTCAAAATTTACGCGCACATTTTTTTCCTGCAACAGCGAGGTAATGGTGCGTTCAATTTGAATACGAATCGCTTTGACGACTTTGGCAGCATCAACTTTCTTCGTTGCTAAAAGAATTTGCTCAATGCGTTTGTCAGGATACTTCGCTTTTTGAAGTGCAATCGCTTCGTCAAGATCTTGGCGGGTAATTAAATTTTCCTCGAGAAGCACTGCGCCCAAGTCGTCGCTACCTGTATCGACAGCGATAACCAGCCCATTTCGGAAAAAGACAGTTTTGGTAACCTCTCCGTAAGAAGTTGTTACTTCCGCAATCATTGCGCCAGTTTTTTTGAGTTGGCGAATGAGCTGTAACATTTCCGTAATCGTCCATCCTTTGATGGTGCCAGTGAAAGACATTTGTTTGGGTCAGTTTTAGAATGCTTGCTGCGGAACAGAATTGCTTTTTAATATAAATGCAAACTGTTGAAAGTCAAAAATTATCGGTTTGGCTGAATTACGCCTTCTGCGAATCGGCTTGTGCATTTTCTGCCAAAAGGTAAGCAACGCGCACAAGGTCGGAGTGCAGTTGTTGCAGTGCAGTTCGAATTTGAAGCATATCAATGCGAATTTCTTGTAGGTCGCGTTTGACATTGCCAAGCGTTTCGGTAGTTTGATGCGCTTTTTCAAACGAGCGGTTTTGCAAGTCGGCTAAAATGCCGAAAGCGTCGAGCAATTTTTCTTCGGGATGCATAGTGGTGTGGTGTTGAAGATTACGGCGTTAAATGTTTTCAGATTCTTTGAGTTTTTCGAATTCATCACCGAAAATCGACATTGCAAATTCCATGCGTTCAGTTTTCGGCGTGGTGAGAATCATGCAGATTTTAGACAAATCGTTATGCAATTGCTGAAACTCTGCGCGCAGTTGCAGTAAGTCTGTCCGTAGCTCTTGAATCTCGGATTGAATCTGCAACAGTTCGGTGTTGCTTGCGTCCTGCTCAATAATACTTTTGTTTTGAACGTCCGCGTGAATGGAAAGCAAATCTAAAAGTTTATCGATGTGCTGCATAGTGCATGGATTGAATATGTTTCAAGAAGCAACTGCTGTTTGGACGGCTGAAAGTGCATGGTTCAATTCGTTGATTAAATCGGCTTTATCTTCAATGCCCACCGAAAGCCGAATCAAGCCTTCGGTTAAGCCCAACTGCAAGCGACGCTCAACAGGCACTGCCACATGCGTCATTTCCCATGGGTAACAGACCAAACTTTCCACGGCGCCCAGACTTTCAGCAAAGGTAAAAATGTTCAATTCTTTGATAAAGGCTTCCACTTCGGCGCGTCCGCCTAAATCCAAACTCACAATGCCGCCGAAGCCATTTGGCATTTGTCGCTTGGCTAACTCATGTGAGGGGTGCGTCGGCAATCCGGGATAGTAGACGGTTTTGACCGCTTTATGCTGCTGAAGAAATTGTGCAATCGCAAGCGCGTTTTCGCAGTGGCGTTCCATTCGAAGCGAGAGCGTTTTTACTGAGCGCATCAGTAGCCAACAATCAAACGGCGACGGCACTGCCCCCACGGCTTTTTGATTGAACGCGAATTTTTCATAGAGCGATGAATCATTGGTCATGAGTGCGCCGCCCAAGATGTCGCTGTGTCCGCCTAAGTATTTCGTCGAACTATGCAACACAACATCAGCACCGAGTTCAAGCGGTCGCTGCAAGTAAGGCGTCGCGAAGGTGTTATCGACGGCAACAAGAAGATTATGGGCTTTTGCAAGTGTGGAAATGGCGCGAATGTCGGAGAGGCGAAGCATCGGGTTCGTCGGCGATTCCAAATAGATAAGTTTTGTTTTCGGCGTAATGGCACGTTCGACTGCGTTCAGGTTTGCCGTGTCGATGTAGGAGAATGTGATACCATATTTTGCCAAGACTTGATTGAAATATCGCACTGTGCCGCCGTAGAGGTCGTCGCCGGCAATGATGTGGTCGCCCGGTTCAAAGAGGCTCATCAACCCTGCAAGCGCGGCAAGTCCCGAAGCAAACGCATTGGCGAATTGCGCGTTTTCTAATCCTGCTAAAACTTTTTCTAATTGCGCACGCGTCGGATTTTGAGCACGAGCGTATTCAAATCCGCCTCTTGGTTGATTGATGCCGTCTTGCTCGTACGTGGTCGCAAGCGAGAGCATCGGCACAACAGCACCTGTGCGCTCGTCAGCCTCTTGCGCGTAATGGACGGCGTTTGTTGTGAATCCAAAAGAAGATTGATGCGATGGCTTGTCGGCGTTCATATTTGCGGCATTCATATCTGGATGAACCATAATGATAAGTTTGAAGCGGAAAAGCGTGCGAAAGAAGCACAAAACGCAGAGACAAGATATTGATTTTTAGCATCAATTTCACCGCCGCACGATGATAAAACCGTTAAGTTATTGAACCCTTTGCCAAGCGTAATCTTTATGCTTTTTCTTTCAGAAGCGTTTGTTTTTTTCAAAGTTTTTTTAACTTCAAGCACAATGCTGCTTATCAAGGCTCAATTAAGGGCTTTGCGGACGGCGGCAACTATGACAACAAGAAGCCAAAGAATGCTTCTAATGCTTGAAGCAGTGTTACATTTTCAAGCGAATCTGCTTATTAAGCCTCAGTGTTCGTTGTGAATGTTGAGGCTTTTATATCGGTAAGCCGTCCTGAATTTTGTTTCACGTCTTCTCCCGTCAAATCAAGTTCGCAATACAATTTTGCCATAACTTTCTCGCGATGTGAGCAAGCGGTGCGCCTCTTCGGCATCGTCGAGCCTCAAACAATGTCCGATTTCAATTTTCAATTCGCCCGATTCTAATCGGTCTAAAATCCAGCGATAGGTGGCGTGGTAGAGTTCAGGATTCGCCGTAATGGCGCGCATAGAAAAGCCCATGAGTTGATGCGAGGAATAAACAAGTTGATACGGATTCAGATGAGGAATCTCGCCTGCGGTGTTGCCAAAAAGCACAACTCTGCCGCGCAAGCCGAGCATCTCGAAGTTGTGCGGAAAGAACGCGCCGCCATTGCCATCAAAAATGGCTTGAACGCCCTCGCCTTTGGTGAGCGACATGACGCGCTCGACAATCGGCTCGGAATAGTTCAGCGTGAAGGTTGCGCCAAGTTTTTTGACCCGTTCAAGTTTTCGCTCGCTACTGGAAAGCGCAATCACGGTTGCGCCTTGCGTTGCACAAAGTTGAACCAGCATTGTGCCAACGCCACCCGCCGCCGCATGAATCAAAACCGTTTCGCCACGCTCAACATGCGCAACGGTGTGGACTAAGTGATACGCCGTTTGCGCAATCACAGGAAACGCCGCGCCCTGCTCAAAAGAGAGATACACAGGCAAACGAAACGCCGCATATTCAGGCACCACGATAAACTCGGCATAGCCACCACCCCAATGCCATACCGCAAAAACCTTTTCGCCAATAGCAAAGCGATGTGCGTCGCGACCCTTTCTCGTTACAACGCCCGAAACCTCGCACCCCATTTCAGGATTTTTGCGCGTCTTGTCTGAAAAATATCCATGGCGAATTTTAACATCAGCGTAATTGACGCCAATCGCCATGACTTTAATCTCAATTTCATCATCTCGAAGTTCAGGGCAAGGAACATCGGCGAGAATCAACTTGCCGTCGTCGGTCGGCAGAATTTTTTTCATGGTGTTGGCTCAAAGTGTTTTGGCAATCGCAAGCACTTCGGCGGCGTGCGCTTCGGGATTGACATCTTTGAAAATGCGTTTGATTTTGCCCTCGCGGTCAATCAAGAACGTAATCCGACTTGAAAAGCCCATCGCGCTGAGCACGCCGTAAGATGTTGAGACTTTCTTGTCGGTATCGGAAAGCAAAGTAAAATTGAGTTGATGCTCTGACTTAAATTTTTGATGCGATTCGACATCATCGACGCTCACGCCAAAGACCTCAATGCCGGCACTTTGAAAGTCGGAAAACGCATCGCGAAACGCGCAGGCTTCTTTGGTGCAACCGGGCGTAAAATTTTTTGGGTAAAAGTAAAGCACAACGGGCTTTCCTTTGAGCGCAGAAAGCGAAACAGGCATGCCACTGTCGGAAAGCAAAGTAAAATCGGGTGCAAGGTCGCCCTCTTTGAGCAAGAGTTCTGACTTCGAACAACCAACAAGAAGCGTTAAAAGCAAAAGGAAAAATGTGTTTTTCATCGTTGAAGGTGGATTGAATTTGAACGGCGAAGTTACGGAATTTTGATAAGCAGAACACAGATTCTTGGAGAGGCAAAGCCAAATAGATTGCAGTTGCTCAACGCACGCGGCATTTTGTTTATATTCCCAAAACAAAATTTTGATAAAGATGCTCACGGCTGAAAAACAAAAAGCAACTTACGACGATTACGCCCTCTTGCCCGAAGGCGCGAAGTATCAACTTATCGACGGAGAAATCATCGAGATGCCAACCCCAATCGTTGCACATCAAAATGCGGTATTGAATCTTGGCGCGATGTTGCGCGAGATTGTGATGAAAAACAAACTCGGGCGCGTCATAATTGCTCCGATGGACGTGTTTCTTGACATACACAACACCTTTCAACCTGATGTGATGTTTATTTCAAATGAACGCGCTTCCATAATCGGAACAGACATTGTGCGCGGCGCACCGGATTTGGTTGTGGAAGTGCTGTCGCCTTCAACAGCGTATTACGACTTGCGCAAAAAGATGCCCATTTACTTCAAATACGGTGTGAAAGAATGTTGGATAATCGATGTAAGCGAACGCGCCGTCGAGCGTTATGCACTCATCAATGGCGAGCCAACGCGCCTCTCAAAATCAACGGGAAATGAACGCATCACAACGCCTGTGTTGCCTGACTTGAATCTTTCTGCCGAAGAAATTTTCGCATAACCTCTTTCAAATTTTTGAACTGTGGAATACGAACTTGTTGTCGGACTTGAAGTCCACTGCCAACTTAACACGAAGACGAAAGCCTTTTGTGGCTGTTCAACCGAATTTGGCGCGCCTGCCAATACGAATGTGTGCCCTGTTTGCCTTGCAATGCCCGGCGCGTTGCCCGTGTTGAACAAGCAAGTGCTGGAATCGGCAATTAAACTTGGCTTAACAACGCACTGCACCATTGCGCCTTATTCCATCATGGCGCGAAAAAATTACTTTTATCCCGACCTTCCCAAAGGCTATCAAATCTCGCAATATGAAGAGCCGATTTGCAGTGAAGGGTTCATTGAGTTTGAGTTAGACGGCGAAAAAAAGCGTGTGCGCTTGGTGCGAATCCACATGGAAGAAGATGCGGGAAAATCAATTCACGACATTGGCGAAGAAACCTACATCGATGCCAATCGTTGCGGCGTGCCGCTCTTAGAAATTGTGAGCTACCCCGACATTCGCTCAACGAAAGAAGCATCGGCATATTTGCAAAAACTGCGTGCGATTGTGCGCTGGCTTGGCATATCCGATGGGAATATGGAAGAAGGTTCACTTCGGTGCGACGCCAACGTCTCGGTGCGTCCAAAAGGTTCGGAAACATTTGGCACACGCACGGAAATCAAAAACATGAACTCGTTCAAGAGCGTGGAAAATGCCATTCAATACGAAATGGAGCGGCAAATCGCAGTCTTGAAGTCGGGCGGAACAATCGTTCAAGAAACACGCTTGTGGGACGCCGATAAGTTCGAAACGCGCCCAATGCGCTCAAAAGAAGCGGCACACGATTACCGCTATTTCCCCGAACCCGACCTCGTGCCAATTGAAGTCAGCGATGAACTGCTCTCGCTCATCAAAGCCGAACTGCCTGAAATGCCCGAAGTGCGCGCAACACGATTCGTTTCGCAGTATCAAATTCCCGAATACGACGCAAAGGTCATTACCACCGACCGCTTGCTTGCCGACTATTACGAAGAAACTGTCAAAGTCTGTGGCGATGCCAAAGCCGCCTCAAATTGGATTATGGGCGAAGTGCTCCGCACGCTCAAAGAAAAAGCCATTGAAATTTCAGAATTCCCGATTGAGGCAAAGCGGCTTGGCGCACTTATTTCGCTGGTCAAGCAAGGCGTTATCAATGGCAATACGGCGAAAGAAGTCGTCTTCGTCAAAATGCTCGACGAACCCACATCGCCCGAAGACATCGTTAAACGCGATGGACTTGCACAAGTGAGCGATACTTCCGCAATTGAAAAAGAAATTCTTGAAGTCTTATCCGCAAGTCCAACCCAACTGGCTGACTATCGAGCAGGAAAAACCAAACTTTTCGGCTACTTCGTTGGCGAAACCATGAAGCGCATGAAAGGCAAAGCCAATCCGCAAATCATCAATGATATTCTAAAACGAAAATTAGAATCGGTATGATTGCGACGCACACAACAGAAGAAATCGTTCAAAACTTGCCTGAAAAGCGGCGATGGACAGTGAGGGAGTATTTGAAAATGGCGGAGTGTGGCGTGTTATCGTCCGATGAAAAACTTGAATTGATTGATGGAGAAATCTACAAGAAAATGAGTCCTGTCGGCTTGCCTCACTTCTGGTGCGTAACGCGCTTAACAAAATTCTTTGAAAGAAAGGTGGGAAACCAAGCATTTGTTTCCGTTCAGAATCCGTTGTGGTTAGATGACTACAACGAGCCTGAGCCTGATGTGGTGCTGTTGCCGATGATGGGAAGTGAAGAGCGACCAAGTGGCAAAGATGCGCTGTTAGTGGTGGAAGTGTCGGATTCAAGCATCAAGATTGACCGCACGGTGAAAGTGCCGCTGTATGCACGCTTTGGCGTGGTGGAAGTGTGGTTAGTGAATTTGATGGAAAGGTGTGTGGAAGTTTATCGCAAGCCGAGTGCGGAGGGATACAGTGAAGTGAAGCGATACGATGAGCGCGAGTGGATTAGTCCTGTGCAGTTTCCTGATGTGAAAATGTCGGTAGCCGAAATTTTGGGCACAAAAGGGTAAGAGGGTGAAGGAATGAGTGTAGCATCAAAGACAAGAGGATGGGCAGTGGCGGACGCAAGGTTTGAGAGGCGACGATGGACAGTGAGGGAGTATTTGAAAATGGCGGAGTGTGGCGTGTTATCGTCCGATGAAAAACTTGAATTGATTGACGGAGAAATCTACAAGAAAATGAGTCCTGTCGGCTTGCCTCACTTCTGGTGCGTAACGCGCTTAACAAAATTCTTTGAAAGAAAGGTGGGAAACCAAGCATTTGTTTCCGTTCAGAATCCGTTGTGGTTAGATGACTACAACGAGCCTGAGCCTGATGTGGTGCTGTTGCCGATGATGGGAAGTGAAGAGCGACCGAGTGGCAAAGATGCGCTGTTAGTGGTGGAAGTGTCGGATTCAAGCATCAAGATTGACCGCACGGTGAAAGTGCCGCTGTATGCGCGCTTTGGCGTGGTGGAAGTGTGGTTAGTGAATTTGATGGAAAGGTGTGTGGAAGTTTATCGCAAGCCGAGTGCAGAGGGATACAGTGAAGTGAAGCGATATGATGAGCGTGAGTGGATTAGTCCTGTGCAGTTTCCTGATGTGAAGATGTCGGTAGCCGAAATTTTGGGCACAAAAGCGTTAAATTTGTAGGTTCTTTCAAACAGTTAATCTAACAACTAGCCTTGCCGTTTTCGCTTGTTCATCTTGTAAAACCCACAACACAGAAAGAGCCTTCACCATTGCTATTGATGCTTCATGGCTATGGTGCAAATGAATATGATTTGATTGGTCTTGCCGATGCGCTCGATTCGCGTTTTACGGTCATCAGTGCGCGTGCGCCGCTCTCGCTTGGGAATGGGGGGTATGCATGGTTTCCGTTGGCGTTTACCGACGAAGGCATTAAAGTTTTGGATACGAAGTCAGCGATTCAGAGTCGTGCGTTGATTTTGAAATTTCTCGATGAAGTCATTGCGCATTATCCAATTGACCCAAAGAGAATTATTTTGATGGGATTTAGTCAAGGCTCGTCAATGGCGTATAGCATTGCGCTTACAGAGCCACATCGGTTGTTGGGAATGGTCGCCATGAGCGGACGATTGCCTGATGAACGATTACTCAAACTTGCGCCGCCAGAGCACCTGAAAAATTTTCCCATCTTTGTTTCGCATGGACTTTACGATGAAATCCTACCCATTCAAAATGGGCGCGAAAGCGAAGCGCGATTGCGAGAATTGCAAATCAATGTGACTTACAAAGAATACCCAATGGCGCATCAAATTTCAGATGCGTGTTTGTCGGATATTTCTACTTGGCTTACGGAGCAACTTAATCACAGCCTCTAAAATCAATTAATAAATGTGTGGCATTACAGGAACAATTGGCTTTGTTGATAAAGCCTTGATGGAAAAGATGACAACTGTGATGCACCATCGCGGACCAGACGACGGTGGAATAGAAATTTTCTTAGATAAAACGCCTGTTGGGTTTGGGTTTCGTCGCCTTGCCATTATTGACCTTTCGCCGCTTGGTCATCAGCCGATGTTCAATGCCGATAAAACGCTGTGCATCGTTTTCAACGGTGAAATTTACAACTACCAAGAAGTCAAGTCAGAACTGCTCAAAAAAGGCTATGTGTTCAAGTCGGCAACCGACACGGAGGTGATTTTGCACGCATATACCGAATGGGGCAATGAATGTGTTCAACGCTTGCGCGGCATGTGGGCGTTCGCGATTTACGACTTGCGCAACGATGTGGTCTTTATTTCTCGAGACCGATTAGGCGAAAAACCGCTCTACTTTACACGCTTGCCGAACAACCGCCTCATCTTTGCTTCCGAAGTGAAGTCAATTTTGCAGTCGCATGAAGTTGCAAAGCAGATTGATGCAGATGGCATTCTCTCAACGCTCTTTTTTCTTTGGACGCCTGAACCCAAAACGGCGTTCAAAAACATCGAAAAACTCCCCGCAGGCTGCAATCTGATTTTCAAAAGCGGCGAAATGAAAATTGAACGGTATTGGGACGTAAACTTTGAAGGCTACGGCGAAGATAAAGACGAACAAACCTACATCGACGAACTCGATGCGCTTCTTCGCAAAACGGTTAAAGAGCAAATGGTAGCCGATGTGAAAGTCGGTGCATTTCTATCAGGCGGATTGGACTCATCGCTCGTAACGGCATTGATGACCAAAGAAAAAGGCGAGCCAATTACAACCTACACGATTGCCTTCACGGACGAAGACAAGAAGTTCGAAGCCATGCCCGACGACCAAAAGTATGCGAAAATAGTCGCTAAACATCTCAATGCGGATTATCGCGAAATTGTCATCAAGCCCGACATCGTCGAGCTGCTGCCGAAAATGATTTATCATCTCGATGAGCCGATTGCCGACCCCGCCAGCATCAACACGTATCTCATCTGCAAAATGGCAAAAGAAAGCGGCACAACCGTTATGCTTTCAGGAATGGGAGCGGACGAGATTTTTGGTGGATACCGCAAGCATCTTTCCGTCAAACTTGCAAGCACCTACAAGCAAATTCCAAGGCTGTTGCGCTCAAAAGTGATTGAACCTATTGTCGAGAACTTACCCGTTGCAGGAACAAGCGGCGGATACCGCACAACAAGATGGGCAAAGAAGTTTCTCAAAGCCGCATCGCTTCCCGATTTCGATGCCTTTATCGGAAATTACTCTTACTACAACGCTTCAGAAATGACGCAATTGCTTACGCCTGAATTTCGCGAGCAGTGCTATCACTCGCACTACGACAGTTACCCAATCCGCAGGCACTACGCGCTCCGAGAGCAATTCTTAAAGCAAAAGCCAAATTTGGACTTGATTACGCTCATGTGCGCCGTTGATACCAAATGCTTTTTAGCCAGTTTGAACCTGACATATTCCGACAAAGCCTCAATGGCGGCAAGCGTCGAGGAGCGAGTTCCGCTCGTGGATTACAAGGTTGCCGAGTTTGCACATCGTCTTCCCGCACGCTACAAAATCAATGGGCTTACGCAAAAGTATTTGCTGAAAAAAGTCGCCGAGAAATATCTGCCGAAAGAAATTATCTATCGTCCAAAAGCCCCGTTTGGCGCACCGCTACGCGCGTGGGTGAAGAAAGATTTAGACCCGCTAATTCAAGATTGCCTCTCGGAAGAACAGGTAAAGCGACGCGGCATTTTTAACCCGAAGATGGTTCACGACATCATCGAGCGCGATAAAACAGGCAAGGAAGATAATGCACATCGCATTTGGGCATTGCTAACCATAGAGTTGTGGCTACAGCATCTTACAAAGCAATAATGCATTTCGTTTGTGTGTGCTATCTTTGCAGTGCGAATTTTTCAATCAAACCTTTCAATCAAACGACCAAAACAACAATGCTGAAACATTTTCTTCTTTTGGGATTCTGTATATCCCTCGTTTTTCTAACCTCACACGACTTGTCGGCACAGCAACGTCGCACTGCGCCGAAACCCGAACCCGAAATTGCCCCCGATACCCTTCGCATGATGCTTGCCACAAAAGGCAAAGAAGCGACGCTCCATTCAATTTACTTGCGGCATGTTACAAACCAACTCAATGCTGTTGAAAGCGACTACATCAAACTCGGCTACGACGGCAAGCGCGTCAGCGAATTGGTCGACAGTACCGTCAAAGCCAATCCAAAAGAAGCCGATGCCACTATCGTAGACCTTTCGCTTGGCAAACGCATGGAAGTCAAGCCGATTACAAAGCCTACGGGCAACTTTGAGGGCTATCTTAGTCCGAATGCGGAACGCATGATTTTCGGATTGCAATGGGAGACGAAAAACAAGCCTTTCTTAAAAAATCTCAAAGAAGGCAAGTTCCCCGACTTTGACCGAGATATGGAGCAAATTCTCATCAATGAAGCCAATACGAACAAGGCGGTCGAGGAGTATATGCGCACCGCCATTTTAGACCGCGTGCGTCAGCACATCGGAAAAAAATTTGTCTTCTTGCTTGATGCCAACGACCCACTCTCGCCGAAAATTGGAGAAAGTGTCGAGTCGTATTTAATCAACAATCTTCGCACCGTGTTAGCGGGAAAAAACATCTCGGAACTCACGCAAATGATGAGCGTTGTAGATAAATTTTTTGACTGAAACCGAATATCATAGCAACGTGTGTTAACACGGATAATGCGCTGGCAAGATGAAGTCAGTCGTGTTATCCGTGTAACTTTTTCAAGAAAAATCCAATGAGTTTATCCCAAGTCAGTATTCAGCGTCCTGTGCTCGCGATTGTGATGTCAATCGCCGTTGTGCTTTTCGGCGTGATTGGATTTCTCTTTCTCGGAGTGCGCGAATATCCGTCTGTCGACCCGCCTGTCGTAACGGTAACGACGAACTACACAGGCGCGAATGCCGAAGTGATTATTTCGCAAATCACCGAACCGCTTGAAGACGCAATTAACGGCATTGCAGGGGTGCGCTCGATTTCATCGACAAGTAGCGATGGACGCTCGACCATCACGGTCGAGTTCAATCTCGAAATAGACCTTGAAGCCGCCGCTAACGATGTGCGCGATAAAGTCGCACAAGCCGTTCGCCGATTGCCGCCCGACGCCGACCCGCCCATCGTCGCAAAAGCCGACGCCAACGCCTCGCCTATCCTCATTCTCAATCTCAAAAGCAACGCACGCAATCCGCTCGAACTTTCTGCCGCCGCCACGAACATTCTCAAAGAACGCTTGCAAACCATCAACGGCGTGAGCGAAATTCAAATCTGGGGCGAAAAGAAATACTCGATGCGCCTGTGGATGTCGCCTGAAAAACTCGCCGCCTACGGCTTAACGCCGCTCGACGTCCAAGCCGCCTTGAACCGCGAAAATGTCGAGCTTCCAACCGGTCGACTTGAAGGCGATAAAACCGAACTCACCGTCAGAGCACTTGGACGCTTAACCAAGCCCGAAGAATTCGAGCAAATGATTCTGCGCGAAGACGCAGGAAGGGTAATACGCTTTCGCGATGTCGGCAGAGCCGAACTTTATCCCGAAAATGAACGCACCGTGCTTCGGCGCGACGGCACGATGATGGTGGCTTGCGCGATCATTCCACAACCAGGTGCAAATCATATCCAAATCGCGGACGAAGTCTACAAACGGCTCGAGCAAATTCGTAAAGAACTGCCAAACGATTTAAGCGTTGCGATTGCATTTGATACCACAAAATTTATTCGTGCCTCTATCAATGAAGTCATCGAGACCATTTTCATTGCGTTCGGTCTCGTGGTGCTGATTATTTTCCTCTTCTTGCGCGATTGGCGCACGACGCTCATTCCTTCTCTTGCAATTCCGATTTCGCTCATTGGCACGTTTTTCATCATGTATCTCTTTGGCTTTTCCATCAACGTGCTCACGCTTCTTGGGCTGGTGCTGGCAATCGGCATAGTGGTCGATGACGCAATTGTCGTTTTGGAAAATATCTACGCCAAAATCGAGCAAGGTGAATCGCCCATTCAAGCAGGCTTCAAGGGCGTGTCGGAAATTTTCTTTGCGGTTGTGGCAACAACAGTGGTGCTCGTGGCGGTCTTTCTACCGATTGTATTTCTGCAAGGCATTACGGGACGGCTCTTTCGTGAGTTTGGAATTGTCGTAGCAGGTGCCGTCATCATTTCATCATTTGTCGCACTCACGCTCACGCCAATGCTTTGCACGCGCTTACTGAAAAAGCAAGCACACACAGGAAAATTTTACACGACGACGGAACAGTTTTTTACATGGCTCACAGCGCGCTATCGCACGTCGCTCAATACCTTCTTGAAAAAGCGATGGCTTGCGTTTCCAATCGTCGGATTTTGTTTTGCGTTGATTTTTTTATTCGGCGCGCTTGTGCCGAGCGAACTTGCTCCCGCCGAAGATAGGGGTAGCATAAGGTTATTTACGACCGCACCTGAAGGCGCGTCGTTTGAATATATGGACGCCTTTATACTCTCGCTTGGAAAAATGGTTGAAGAACTCGTGCCTGAAAAAGACGCGGTTATTACTGTAACCTCCCCCGGATTCGGGGTTGCCGCCGCCAATACGGGCTTCGTGCGCGTCTTTCTCAAACCAAGGGAATTGCGCGAACGCTCACAACAAGAAATTGTTGATGAACTCGCCGTGAATGTGCGCTCACTTTCACAGGCGCGAACCTTCGTCTCCCAAGAACAAGCCGTTTCAAACCCACGCGGCGGCTTGCCTGTCCAATTCGTGCTTCAAGCACCGAACTTCGAGAAGTTGAAAGAAACTCTGCCGAAGTTTTTAAGCGAGGCACGCAAAAGCAACGTGTTTAGTTTTGTCGATGTCAATTTGAAGTTCAACAAGCCCGAATTGAAAGTTGAGATTGACCGCGATAGAGCGCGCGCGCTCGGCGTTTCGGTCGGCGATGTCGCGCAAGTCTTGCAGTTTTCATACAGCGCGCAACGCTTCGGGTTTTTCATTATGGACGGTAAGCAGTATCAAGTGATTGGACAAATGGAGCGAAAAAATCGCAGTGCGCCGATTGACTTGCAGTCGCTTTATGTGCGCAACAATCGTGGCGAACTCATTCAACTCGATAACCTTGTCAAACTCACCGAACAAAGCAGTCCACCACAACTCTTCCGATACAATCGCTACATTTCCGCAACCGTTCAAGCAGGACTTGCGCCGGGAAAAACCATCGGCGATGGCATCAATGAAATGCGTCGTATTGCTGACGAGGCATTGGACGAGAGTTTTGTAACCGCGCTTGACGGTCCTTCAAAAGATTTTGAGGAAAGTTCATCGAGCCTGCTCTTCGCGTTTCTGCTGGCACTCGTGCTGATTTACCTTGTGCTCGCCGCGCAATTTGAAAGTTTCCGCGACCCGTTCATCATTCTCTTCACCGTTCCGCTTGCGCTTGCAGGAACGCTCTTCGCGCTCTGGTATTTCAACCAAACGCTTAACATCTTCTCGCAAATCGGAATCATCATGCTGGTTGGATTGGTTACAAAAAATGGCATTTTGATTGTCGAGTTTGCCAACCAACGCAAAGCACAAGGTCTCTCCAAAATTGATGCGGTTGAAGACGCCGCCGCGCAACGCTTCCGACCGATTTTAATGACGAGCCTTTCAACCATACTCGGATTTCTTCCGATTGCGCTTGCGCTGGGTGCAGGTTCGGAAAGCCGCATCTCGATGGGAATTGCCGTCGTTTTTGGCATGCTGTTTTCAAGTTTTCTGACGCTCTATGTTGTGCCCGCGATTTATTCGTTTGTCTCTCCATCTGAAAGCCCTGTCCCGCTTGAAGCGGCACCACTTGAATTGATAGCGGAGAAATGAGATAAGTTGAAGAAGAGTTTGGGAGCATCAAAAAAAGAATTTTCAGGAGCAATTAGGAAACCCTTCGTGATTGCGCTATCTTTACGATGCTTTATCAAAAAGCAAGTTTGCAAGACTCGCATTCGCCGGGTAAAGATTGATGCAGAAAAGCACCGTAATGTTATTGCCTCATATACCGCCGCCTTTTCGCCTCGCTTTTGAATCCAATTGAATTCAGCGCGTCTCGCTATTATTTACAGCACTTAACATCATTTTCAATGTCATTTACCACACTCGGACTTTCCGACGCGCTGGTGCAAGGGATTCTTGCAACTGGCTACACTGCGCCTACTGAAATTCAATCACGCGCGATACCGCTTGCTGTTCAAGGGCAAGACATCATAGGACTGGCACAAACAGGAACAGGTAAAACCGCCGCCTTTGTGCTTCCTATTTTGCATAAACTCTCGCTCTCTGAGCCGCCAACCCCCCGACACGTGCGCGCCCTCATTCTGACGCCGACGCGCGAACTCGCCACACAAATCGAAGCCTCAATCAAAAACTACGGACGTTTCATGAAACTTTTTTCCGCCACGATTTACGGCGGCGTCGATATGTTTCGTCAAATTTCACACTTGCGTCGCGGCTTTGATATTGTGATTGCCACGCCCGGTCGCCTCATTGACCATTTGAACCGCAGAACGATTGACCTCTCCAAAGTTGAAACGCTCGTCTTGGACGAAGCCGACCGAATGCTCGATATGGGCTTCGTTCATGACGTCAAAAAAATTATTGCTCTACTTCCACAAGCGCGTCAAACCTTGCTCTTCTCGGCAACCATGTCGCAAGGCATTAAGTCGCTGACGGCATCGGTGCAACGCTCGCCGAAACTTGTGCAAGTCGGCGAAGAGCGCAAACCTGCGGATTCCGTTACACAAAAATTCTACAAAGTCGAGCAAGACCAAAAAACGGCACTGCTCTTTCACATTTTGGATACGGTTGAAATGGATAGCGTGCTGGTCTTTTCACGCACAAAGCATGGCGCAGATAAAATTCAACATCGATTGGAACAGCATGGCATCAAAGCCGTTGCGATTCACTCCAATCGCACGCAATCGCATCGCGAAAGAGCCTTGAAGGGATTTCGGCAGAAGCATTACAAAGTGCTCGTCGCCACCGACATCGCGGCGCGCGGCATCGACATTGAAGGCATTTCCCATGTCATTAACTACGACACGCCGAACTTCGCCGAAGACTACGTGCACCGCATTGGCAGAACAGGACGCGCCGCCGCCACAGGCGATGCCATCACCTTCGTCGCTCGCGATGAATACAAGCACTTCCGACGCATCGCCGAATTTATCGGCAAACGCCTGCAACTCGAGAACTACCCGAACTTTTCAGGCACGGAAACCGCAGACCTGCTCAAAGAAGAAGGGATTTCGCGATTGAAGCCAGAAGAAGAAAGTCAAAAGCAACATCGCCATCGACGAAACGAACACGAAAGGCAACGTCCATTCAACGCCTTCAAAAATTATGAAGGCAAGAAAATTGGCACAGGACAGACATCCTCAAAGCGCAACGAACGCTCTGGCAAACAAAGCGAAAAATCCAAACGCGACTTCAAGAACAACGACTCCAAAGTCAATGGCTTTAAGCGTCGCGACTTCTCAAAGCGCAAAGCAGGCTCAAACGGCGAATACACGCTTCGCAAGAACGAAACCACTTGGAAAAAACTCTTGAGCGACGAAGAAGCCTACGAAAAAGTGCAGCGCAAATCAGGACGCGACTAACAATCAACCGCACGTAAAAGAATTTTCAGCAACATCGTTGTCCATACTCGACCGAAACCTTTTCGTGAAAAAAAAGCGATATGATTGAAGGCAAAACTGTAATTTTAAGCGGCAAAAGTTTTTTCAACTTAAACACTTAAATGCAAATCATTATGTCGAAATATCTCACTGTCAGCGACGCGACCTTCGAGAGCGAAGTGCTGAAATCAGATAAGCCTGTTTTAGTAGATTTTTGGGCACCTTGGTGTGGTCCGTGCCGTATGATTGCGCCGATTGTTGAAGAATTGGCGAATGAATACGAGGGCAAAGCGAAAGTCGCCAAAGTCAATGTCGACGAAAACCCGCAAATTTCAATGCAATTCGGAATCCGCTCTATTCCGACCTTGCTCATTTTTAAGAATGGAAAAGTCGTCGACCAAATCGTTGGTGCTGTGCCCAAAGGCGTGCTTGAAGGAAAATTAAAATTGCAACTTCCTGCTGGTGTGGCTTGAAATCAAAGAACCTGAAATCAAAGAGCGGAGTTCACTCAAACAGCTTCGCTCTTTTTTAATACACTGTCAAGTTATGCCAAAACCAAAAAAAATCATCATGTACTCGACCTCGTGGTGCCCCGACTGCCACCGAACCGAACGCATTTTAACTGACCAACAAATCCCTTACGAAAAAGTTGACATTGAAAAAGTTGAAGGCGCGGCGGAAATCGTCATGCACCATGCCAATGGCAAGCGAAGTGTTCCGACGCTTCTTTTAGAGCACGAGAGCGGCGAAACCAAAGTGCTCGTCAATCCCCGACCTCAACAGTTGCTCGACGCACTCTTGCTTTGACAAGAAGGACTGCCTCTCTGTGCAGTCCTTTCTTCATCATTTTTTTACTATTTCTTTACACTGAACCTTCATCTCGCTCGGTATTTTCAGGGCTTCACTGAATCTCTTTAACTCAGAATCACACAAAAGGTATGCTGACGCGAATCGCCTTTCTCGGTGCCGTTGTTTTTTCATTGTTTGCACTTTTGGGGTGCGGCTCTTCAAAGAGCACGACGTCCCTCGCCTCACAATACAAGACCATCAAGATTATTCATTGGAACGACTTTCACGCGCAGAACACGACGCGCACCTTACGCAAAGACGGCAAGCCCTATCGCGTTGGCGGAAGCGCAGTTTTGAAAGGCTATATCGATTCGCTCCGCAATCTTGCGCCTGACCGCTCGCTCGTGCTCTTTGCGGGCGACGATTTTCAAGGCACACCGATTTCAAACTTCACCAAAGGACGCTCGCAAGTGCTTTTGATGAATGAACTCAAACCTGACGCCGTTGTGCCCGGCAATCACGAATTTGATTACGGAAAAGACAATTTCATCTCGCTCTTATCCGAAACAAAGTATGATGTGATTTGCGCGAATTTGGTTGTCTCAAAAACAGGCGAGCCACTCTTTCCGCCTTACAAAGTGATTGAGCGGGGCGGACTTAAAATCGTCATCATTGGATTGATTACAACCGATTTACCGCTGCTGTCTATACCTGAAAACATTGATGGATTGGAGGCGAAAGATTATAGCATTGTGCTAAGCAAGTATCTGCCTGAAATAAAAGCCAAAGAAAAGCCTGATGCGATTATTGTGCTTAGTCATATCGGTTTGCTCAATAAACTTGATTATGTCGACGACCTGACGCTTTCACGCATTTATCCTGAAATTGTGGCGTTCATCGGCGGACACTCGCATACGCCGCTCTTTGAACCAATTCGCAAAGGCGGCGGCGTGATTGTGCAAGCAGGCTCGCGTGGGCAGTATGTCGGCGAGTTGGAGTTGGTGATTGACCCTGTTGGCGATTCGCTCGTGAGCTTTTCAGGCAAATTGATTGAAACATATGCCGATAGCATCACGCCCGACCTGCGCGTGCAAGCCATGGTGGATTCAATGGAAGCTCCGATGAAGAAAATGATGGATGAGCAGATTGGCATTCTCAAAGCCGATTGGAAATCAAAATTTGGCGAATCGACCAACATTGGCACATGGCAAACCGATGTGATGCGCGAAGAATTGAAAGTTGATATTGCTATTCAAAACAGCGGTGGCATACGCAAATCACTCAACGCTGGACCGATTCGAGTCAGAGATATGTGGGAAATTTCGCCCTTCGGAAACGCCTTCGTGGTTTTTGGA
Source organism: Chloroherpetonaceae bacterium (assembly GCA_046292465.1). Classification (GTDB taxonomy): domain Bacteria; phylum Bacteroidota; class Chlorobiia; order Chlorobiales; family Thermochlorobacteraceae; genus JANWWM01. The sequence continues at coordinate 74,814 of JBKBRB010000004.1, read as the reverse complement.
ATCACAGGCAAAGAATTGCGCGGCATGTTGGAGTGGCAAATTGACGGACGCGGCGAGTTCTGCGATATGTCGGGCGTCGTCTGTAAATACAACGGCAACTTGCCCTACGGAAAACGCATCAAGGAAATTACAGTCGGAGGAAAACCGCTCGATGAAGAGAAAGTTTATGTTGTCGCAACGAACAACTATGCGGCGGCGCAATTAGGCGCGCTCTTCGGCTTGCAACGCGAAGTGAAAGTTAACGGCACGCCTTTTGTCGATCATGACTTCTTCACCGAAGTCGTTAGAAAACGCAAAGTAATTTCAGGCGAAAAGCGCGAGTGGCTCATCAATGTTGCCAAGAGCAAAGCGGAATGATTAAAGGGAAAAAGTGCATCGAACAATAATTGCGCCGCCTCGCACTTTCAAGAAGAAAAAGCCTTAAAAAGGGGCATATCTTTTTGTTCTCGCAATGCGGTTAAATGCTGTTCAGCAATCGAGAGATATTTCGGATTGGTTTCAATGCCAATTCATTGCCGCCCCAAACGCTCGGCAACAACTGCCGTTGTGCCTGAACCAACAAACGAGTCTAAAACAAGGTCATTCGGACGACTTGATGACAAAATGAGGTATTCAATCAATTTTTCAGGCTTTTGTGACGGATGACCTGCTTTCTCTTTTGAAGAGCCTTTCAAACTTGGAACGCGCAAAATGTTCGTAGCATACTTGCCTTTTTCAAGGTGAAGTAGTCGTGCTTCTTTGTCCTTGTATCGTTTATCGCGCAAGTAGGTTTTGATTTTTTCTTCTTCGTAAGGCAACCGAACTGCATCTTTGTTGAAATACGGCTTTGCTTGTTCCGACTTACGAAGCACTAAAATCATTTCGTAGCAAGGCGTGAAACTATCGTATCGCTCGTTATATCCGACGGCTCTATCCCAAATAATCATATCGTGAAACTGCATTTCTTTAGCGACTAACGAGCAGAAGTGAAGCCAAATGTGTTCGCGCTTGCCAAGTTGTCCGAAGATGTAAAACAGTCCATCGTCTTTGAGCACGCGGGCGGCGGCGCGAACCCAAGCAAGGGCGCCACTGGAGATAATCATCATCGGTTTTCCATTGTGTGTCCCATTCTTCTTCGAGCAATACTTGAAAGTAGGGCGGGTCTGCGATAATCAATTGCACAAAGTCTGCGGGCAATTTTGCTAACTCTGAAAGCGCATCGCCTTGAATGAGTTTATTGGTCATCATGTCTTGTTCGACGAGTGTTTATTGTGTCTGTCGTGCCAATGCGGTTTTAATTTCTTTGGTAATTCTTTCCGCAACGAAGAGTGCGCGCCGTGCCGCTTGTGAATCGACGCGAATGGGCTTGCCGTTCAAGATAGATTCAATGAAACACGTTTGCTCCTCTTTGAGCGCGTTAAGTTTCGGCGGCTCGGGCGAAAGATACTCTATCGTTTTGCCGTTCAGCGCGTCTTGAATATCGCCGAAAAGTGAGACGATTTTCTGCATTGCAAATTCTTTAAGCGTGGTCTTTCTGTCGGACGGCGCATCAACAATTCGGAAAATTTCCGACTTCCCCGAACTCAAATCGAGCGACGCATAACTGTTCGGATTCTGACAAAAGAAACGCATCTTGCGAACCTTGCTCCGACTAATTCGACTTGCTGTGACCGTTGCCACCGTGCCGTTCTCAAACTCCAATCGTGCGTTGGCAATATCCAATTCATTTGAAAACACTGACGCGCCCGACGCCGCCACCGACCGAACATCAGACTTGACCAACGAGAGAATTAAATCAATATCGTGAATCATCAAATCGAGCACGACCGACACATCCGTTACCCGTTTTGAAAACCCCGACAGCCGCTCTGCCGCAATAAACAAAGGCTTGCCGAGATACGGCTCCGCCGCAACAAGTGCAGGGTTGAATCGCTCAATGTGCCCAACTTGAATTTTCGCACCGTATTGTTTTTCCAATGCAATGAGTTCATCGGCTTGTGCAATCGTAGCCGTGATGGGCTTCTCGATGAAAAGGTGAATGCCTCGTTCAAGAAGTGGTTTGGCAATCTCGTAGTGCGCACGGGTTGTGGCGGCTAAAATAACAGCCTTACATGCGGCTTTTGCGGAATCTATCGAATCAAACGCGCGAACTTTGTATCGCGCCGACATGTCGCGCAAACGTTCTGCGTTTTCATCATAGATGCCCGCGATTGAAATATCGCCACGCTCTGCCGAAAGTTCTTTGAGCAACTTTAAGTGCAGTTCGCCTAACTTTCCAACGCCGATAATTCCGATAGAGAGCATGTGATTTTGATTTAGAAGAAGCGAGAAAGAATCAAGCCCACACTCAACAGCACGCCGTAAATGAAGAGCAGTTGGGCTGTTCCGCCGAGTGCAGGGTTCAAGGCTTTGCCACGCTCAATGGCAACGATGCGCCACTGCTTGAACGCAAACGGAAGCGAAAGAAGTGCAAGCAAGGGCGCGTAGCCATATCCCATCAAGGCTAAGACGAACGGCATGGTGTATGAAATGAACATCAACCAATAATACATCTGCCGTGCAAAGGCTTCGCCAAAGCGCACCGCGAGCGTTCGCTTGCCAACTTCGCGGTCGGTAGGAATATCGCGCAAGTTATTAACGCCCAAAATGTTTGTGGCAATCGCGCCCGCACCCGTTGCAACCACAACCGACGAGAGCGAAAACGAATGGTGATGCAAGTAATATGTTCCGCACACTGCCGCCAATCCGAAAAAGAGAAACACAAATACATCGCCAAGACCGAGATAGGCAAGCGAATACTTGCCGCCTGTATATGCCCACGCAAAGAAGAGCGACGCCAATCCGATGGCTAAAATCACCCAGCCTGCACGCCAAACGAGAATCAGCCCCAAAAGAAATGCGGTGAGCATAACGATAACGATGGCACGAACCAGTTGCTTTTCGGTGAGCAAGCCTGCGGTTAAGGCTTTTTTCGCGCCGAGCCGTTTTTCATTGTCTGCGCCTTTACGGAAGTCGTAAAGGTCGTTGATGATGTTGGTCGCAATTTGAATGAGCAAGGAGCATATCAGCGCAATCGTCGTGGAAAGCCAATCCACAGTGCCGTCGGCGTAGGCAAGCGACGAGCCAAGCATGACGGGAACAATCGCGGCGGTGAGCGTGCGTGGTTTCGTTACGAGAAGCCACCCTTCAAGTGCGGAGGCGGTTGTATCAGTCGCGTTCATGTGTATTAAGGAGTGCGTTCAACATCATCGCTTTCGCGCAGTCGGAATTTCTCGCCTAAGTAAAGTTTGCGCACGACGGGGTCGTTAGCAAGGTCTTCGGGCGCACCTTGTCGCAAAATTTCGCCATCGAACATAATGTAAGCGCGGTTCGTGATAGAAAGCGTTTCATCGACGTTGTGGTCGGTGATTAAAATGCCGATGTTGCGTTCTTTGAGGCGCGCAACGGTGTGTTGAATGTCTTCGACGGCAATCGGGTCGACGCCTGCAAAGGGTTCGTCAAGCAAGATGAATTTCGGCTCGAGCGCAAGGGCGCGTGCAATTTCGCACCGCCGACGCTCTCCGCCTGAAAGTGCGTAGCCCATCGATTTACGAATGTGCGTAATGCCAAACTCCTCGAGCAGTTGTTCGGTGCGTTCTAATTGCGCTTTGCGCGGAAGGTTTGAAAATTCAAGAATGCCTAAAATGTTTTCTTCAACCGTGAGTTTCTGAAAAACGGAACGCTCTTGTGGCAAGTAGCCAATGCCAAGCCGAGCGCGTTTATACATCGGCTCTCGCGTAATGTCAATGTCGTTCAAAAACACTTTGCCGCTGTCAGGCTGAATGAAGCCGACAATCATGTAAAAGGTTGTCGTTTTGCCTGCGCCGTTCGGTCCCAAAAGTCCTACGATTTCGCCTTGTTGGACTTCAATCGTCGAGTCTTTAACGACGGCACGTTTTTTATAGACTTTTCGCAGCGATTCGGAGCGGAGAATGGCGCGTGATTGTGCTTGCATGTGTTCAGCGTTCAAAGGTTGATTTTTCGCGAATGAAATACGCCGTGATGAGCGCGGCAAGTTTGGCGGTGCGTCCGTCAATATCGAACTCGGGATTGACTTCGGTAATTTCCAACAACTTACTGCGCTTATGTTTTCCTGCAATGCCGGCAATATGGCAAATTTCTTCCGCGCTGAATCCAATCGGTGAGGGCGCGCTCACGCCCGGCGCGTCGCTGGCTCGAACCGAATCCATATCGATTCCCCAAAAAATTGCACGCGGCGCAGTAAAGTGCCGAATAATGTCTTCAAGGCGTTGGTCAATGCCGTATCGGCGAATGCTCTCCAGCGGATGAATCGCAACGCCTTTCTCTATCAAGTAAGTTTGATAAGCGGCGGAATTGGCAAACGGTTGAGAGCCAATTTCAAAAAAGTATTCAGGCGAAAGAAGATTCTCCTCTAACAGTTGGCGATACGGCGTGCCACTGTTGCAAGGCGTGTCGGCGCGAACATCAAAATGCGCATCAATGTTGAACGCCATCACTTCTGAAAAGACTTGTTTCAACGCTTTGCAATCGGGATAAGAAATATCGTTGCCGCCGCCAAAGACGATGACGATTTTTTCATCGCGCAACAGTTGCTCAATCACTTGGCAATGCCGTTCGTGAATTTGCTCCAACGAGCCTTGAACAAGCGTGTTGCCAATATCAAACACATCGCCCTCCGAAATCGTGTTTGGAATGGGCAGTTTGTAAAAGGCGCGGCGAATGTCGTCAGGTGCGTGTCGCGCTCCTTCGCGTCCCTTATTACGCTTGACGCCTTCGTCTTGCGGCACGCCAAGAATCACAAACTTTGCCTTGCGATAAAACCGAATGTCGGCTTTAACGATTTCGCCGAAGCGAATGTCGTTGGCATCGTTCTTTTGAAAGAAAAGAGATTCGTCGGGGCGAAAAGTTAAATCGAAAAGTTTTAGCACGTCCATACTACAACGCCGTTTTTGATAACTGTTTTTGAATGATTGATTCCGAAGAAATAAATCGCTTGCTCGAAAGTTGGGGTGTCGAGAATAACAAGGTCGGCTTGTTTGCCGATTTCAATCGAGCCGAGTTTTTCAGAAAGTCCGAGCGAATATGCCGCATTGAGCGTCGCCGCTGTTAAGGCTTCGTTTGGAGAAAGCGACATCTGCGCGCAAGCCACAAACATCACGAGTTGCATGTTGAGGTTCATCGCGCTTCCCGGATTGAAGTTCGAGGCAATCGCGACAATCGCCCCTGAATCTATCAAGGTTCGTGCAGGCGGATAGCCATAGCCCAGAAAGAGCGAAACGCATGGCAAGAGCGTGGCAACGGTTTCCGACTGCGCAAGCAAGTGAATTTCCTCGTTGGAGAGTTTCTCTAAATGATCGAGCGAAACTGCACCGAGCCGAAGCCCTAACGCCACGCCGCCGCTCGATGAAAATTGATTGACGTGCAAGCGCGGCAGAAGTCCAAATTGTTTGGCTTCACGGCAGAGCGATTCGGTTTGTTCAAGACTGAAATAATTTTCTTCCACGAAAGCGTCAATAAACTTGGCTTTTGTAGCAACGCGCGGCAGAAGCCGATGAAGCAAAACGAGATACTCCGACTTCGTGCAATCAGGCGGAAAGGCATGTGCGCCGAGAAAGGTCGGCACAAGCGTGATTGGCTGTTCCGCATTGAGTTCTTCAATCACATCAAGCAATTTGAGTTCGGTTTCTTCATCGAGTCCGTAGCCTGTTTTGACTTCCATCGTCGTGGTGCCGTGCGCCAATGCCAGTGCAAGGTAACGGGAGGCGATAGATTTGAGTTCATCTTTTGAAGCCTTGCGTGTGGCTGAAACTGTTGAAAGAATGCCGCCGCCTTGTGCGGCGATTTCTTGGTAGGTCGCACCAGAAAGCCGAAGCGCAAATTCTTTTTCGCGCGAGCCAGCGAAAACAAGATGCGTGTGCGAATCAATCAACCCCGGAATAACGGTGCAATTTGTTGCGTCAATGACTTGTGAAGCGGGCGGAAATGATTGTTCAAGTTCGAGAGGCGTGCCAATAGCGCGAATGATTCCGTCTTGAATGTAAATCGAGGCGCGTTCATAAAGGCGCAGATTGTTCATGTCTGTGCCGCGTGCGTAACGCCCTATGGCAGTCGCAATTTGGGCGGCGTTGTGAATCAATAGCGATGCCATTGGCTATTCGAGTCCGCTTAAAATGTCGTCGATGTTAATCGTCTTTTTGGTGGCGGGGCTTCTGTGATTAGGTTCGACAGGAACTTCAATTTTGACTGTCTGCGACGGCTTTGGTTCGGGAGAGACCGTTTCTTTTTCAAGACTTTGCGTCGGGGCAGATTCGGAAGGTTGCTTATTGAGTGAATCGGGTGAAGATTCTTGCAAGAGAGGCGCGGCGGCGGGCTGTGCCGGAGTTTCGCTCGTTTGTGCAGTTTTCTGTTCCGATAAAAGTTTCTTGTTAGCGAATTGTTGGAGAATGAAACTTTCTTCGTCGTCGCTGAACGCATTTAAGAGTTCAAGTTGAGAAGAAAGGAGCATACGAAGTTTAGCGATGAGTTCGCGCTTTTGTGCCTCGAGCCGCCGAACATCGTCGCCCATAGCAGAGACTTCGAGTTTGGCGCGTTCAATGAGTTGTTGGCTTTTGATTTCGGCTTCTTGGCGAATGAGTTCAGCTTCGCGCTTGGCGTTCTCGATAACGCTGTTGGTGCTTTGCTGGGCTTGCGCGAGGGTCTGGTGAAGCATCGACTCGACGTCTTTATACTTGCGATTTTCTCCTTCCAATTCGGCAATGCGCCGCTTAGCGCGGTCGAGTTCATCTAAAAGTTCTTCCCATTGGCGCGAAACGGTATCTAAAAACGCTTCAACCTCTTCGGGCACAAATCCACGAAAGCCAGTGTTGAAAGAGTGTTTTTTTATATCAATCGGCGTGAGTTTCATCTGCAAGTTCTCGTTTTGGAAGGATGATTGAAACGGCGAGAAGATAAAACATTTGCGCGGAATCGTGAACACAAAGAAAGTGTGGGGGGATGGCAATCAGTGCGAGTTATGCAGGCAGAATGTCTTTCAAAACTTTCTGAACGAGACTGCCGTCGGCTTTGCCTTTGAGTTCTTTCATGGCGGCGCCCATCACTTTGCCCATTTCTTTTTGCGTCTTGGCACCGACTTGGCTGATAATGCGCGTCAAGACGTCCTTGATTTCGGCTTCTGAGAGTTGCTTCGGCAAGAACTCTTGAATGATGGCAAGTTCGTTTTTTTCTTTTTCTGCTAATTCGGGACGACCGGCGTTAGAGAATTGCTCGAGCGCATCTTTGCGACGCTTTGCCATGGCGGTCAGGACTTCGATTTCCTCTTCAGGCGTGAGGTCGCCACGTTGGGCGCGCTTTTCAGCGGTTTCTTTCTCAATGATATGTTTCTTGATGTCGCGCACGGTTTCAAGGCGCAACTTGTCCCCGCTTTTCATAGCGGCTTTGATTTCTTCGTTGATTCGTTCTTTGAGTGTCATTTCAAAAATGAAAGTTTGATTTGAGATACAAAGTTACAGTTTTTCACGCTGACACTGATACGCCCGAATCGGCAAGTAAACTGCGAATCCTTGCTTTCCACGACTGGCGGTCAGGACTTCGTCATCACTATCGAACAAGAGATCATGGCTCACAAATCGAATGGTTGGTTCAGGCAAGAGAGCGTAAAGGCAAAGCTATTTGAAAAGGAGGTTTCTCACAACAAGGAGGTTTCTCACAACAATAACAAAAGCCCGCTTTTCAACGGGCTTTTAGCAAGATGAGGATAGCAAACAGATTTATCCGCCGATATATTCTTTGAGCACATTGCTATATGGAGAGTTGCGCAGACGGCGAATCGCTTTCTCTTTGATTTGACGGACGCGCTCGCGAGTGAGTTTGAACTTCTCGCCGATTTCTTCGAGCGTGAGCGGGTTGTCCATTCCAATGCCGAAGTAAGAGCGAATGACATCGGCTTCACGCGAAGTGAGTGCCGAAAGCGACCGCTCAACCTCGATGCGGAGCGACTCTTGAATCAAACTATGGTCAGGGCGTTGCGAGTCGTTTTGAAGCACATCGAGCAAGCGATTATCGTCGCCTTGTGCAAATGGCGCATCAACGGAAATATGCCGTCCGGCGATTTTGAGCGTATCGGTTACTTCCGAAGAATGCATGTCCAAGAGCTGTGCAAGTTCTTCGGTGCTGGGGTCGCGCTCGTATTCTTGCTCCAACTGCGAAAACGCTTTGCCGATTTTATTGAGCGTTCCCACACGGTTGAGTGGCAAACGCACAATGCGCGATTGCTCGGCAAGGGCTTGCAAGATAGATTGGCGAATCCACCACACGGCGTAGGAAATGAACTTGAATCCGCGTGTTTCATCGAAGCGTTTGGCAGCTTTGATGAGCCCGAGATTGCCCTCGTTGATTAAATCGCCAAGTGAAAGCCCTTGATTTTGATACTGCTTCGCCACTGAAACGACAAAGCGTAGGTTCGACTTAATGAGCTTTTCTAAGGCTCTACGAGCTTCCTTGTATTCGCGAGAGTCAACCGGCTTGCCTTCCCCACGCTTGATTTTGCGCGTCAGTTCAATTTCATCTTTCGGGGTTAGCAACTCAAACTTGCCGATTTCTTGCAAGTAGCGGTCGAGCGACGCACTCTCGCGATTGGTAATTTGCCTGCTGATTTTCAGTTGGCGCATAGTGTTCCTTTCAAGAAATGATGTGACTAAAACAAATTGAGTTTGAAACAACTCGGATTGAATCCGACAAGGTTAAACTTTGCAACTATTTCGGAGCGGTTTGAACGCTGATGCTGTCAACAATTCCGACGATGGTGGCATCGGTCGGGATAAGTTTTAGATGCTTACGCAATTTAATTGGAATCGCTGCTTCTGAAGAAGTAACATACATCACGGTTTCACCGACTCCTGCACCGATTGCATCAATAGCAACGAGCACTTTGCCTACCGAAGCATGGCCGGCATCAATCGGCTGAACAAGTTGCAGTTTCTCGCCGATAAGAGATTGATGTTTTTGCGTTGCCCAAACTGTGCCGATGACTTTTCCAAGATACAAGGTTGAGATGTTCGTTAAAGATTTGAAGGTTGCTTACGCTAATCAGCTACATCGAGCTTGTCGACAATCGCCATGATAACCGCATCGACGGGCTTATTTTTGGTTATTTCTGTCATGCGTGCCGAGCTGCCAGTGGCAATCAAAACAATTTCGCCGACGCCCGCTCCAACGGAGTCGACAGCAATTAAAAATCCTTCTTTTGCTTGTAAATCCAAGCCAACGGGTCGCACGATTTGAAGTTTCATGCCCACAAGCCCTTCATCTTTGCGCGTTGCCCAAATCGTGCCGATAACTTTTCCAAGCGTCATGCTCGAGCGTCAGATTTAACATTGAGAAACACAGAGCACGCGGCTCAAAATTTCACTTAAAAAACTTTTACACAATTTCCACCTGAATTTTGCGCGTGCTTCAGGGCTTTTTCTGCTCCTTCAAGCCAAAGGTCAAGGTCGGCTTGTTCGTGGCGCAGTTTCGCCAGCCCGATACTTACCGTTGCTAAAATGGTGCGGAACTGGTCGCCGGTTTCAAATGGAAAATTGATAATTTGTTCGCGCACTTTTTCCGCCCAGAATCGAGCGTTAATTTCAGTAATGCCGTTGAGGCAGACGCCGAAGCGCATTTTGCCGATGCGCCCAACAAGGTCGTAGTTGCGAGCATTGGCGACAATCATGCGTGCCGTTGCTTGCATAAGATTAGCAAGAGCCGTTGGGTTATGGTTGCTTCGAGATTCTATGCCTTTTGGGTCGTCAAACTCAATTAAGAGCAAGGCGGTTTCGGAGCGCTCGCGCGTGGCACGGTTTGTTTCATGACGCAAGCGTTCAAAAAACGCTTTTGCCGAGAGAAGACCTGTTTCTTCATCAAACGGCGAGACTTGCTTGATGCGGTCTTTGAGCAAGAAGTTATTAAGCGAAAGAGACAACGCATTAACAAAAAAGCGCGCTTTTTGTGCGCTCTCTTGACTGAAAAAGTTTTTGTGAGACGATTCCAGCGTTACAACGCCCGCTGTCAAATCGCCGAGTTTAATCGGCATAATGAGCATTGAGCCTTGTGCAGGCGCCAGACCGGCTTGTGTTTCCTCAGCAAAAAAGCGAGGCAGACTGCCGAGCGAAGAAAGGTCGTCAATGATGCCCGAACCGCCATGTGTAACGGCTTGCCCAACCGCCGAGTGTTCCAAATCTACTAACGCGCCTTCAGCCACATAACTGCTCTTAGTGCGCACATTGCGAATGCGCAATTCCGAGCGCGAATTGATAAGCGCAAGCGCAAGATGGTCAAAGTCAATCACACTCTGGATAGCATTGCAAAACGCCTGAATTTGCGGCTCAAGGTGCGTTTCTTTGTAGAGCGAATAAATGAACGCTATCGCGGGCTCAACAAAACGTATCGACTCCAAATGTCCTGCTTTGATCGCATAATTGTCAATGAGCGTGGCGCAAATTTTGCCAAACCGATTCAAAAGTTTGACATGCTCCTGACGAAACGCTCCCTTCTGCAAACTATCGGCAAACAAAACGCCATAAATCTGCTCACGATGAAACACAGGCACACCCATAAACGACTTGATGCCCAAAGGAGTGCGGTAGTATCGAATCAGTTTGGGCTCGTCTTCTACGCTGATTTCCGTGTAGAGTTGTCCGTTTCTGGCTAAAACGACTTGTGTAACCGCATCGCTTCCGAAGGCAAGCCATTTTTCAGTCGTGAAAAACTCGGAAGAAACTTCTTTGTGTGCAAAGTAGATTTTTTTCTTACTTGTGCTCACCCATGCAAAACAGACACAGTGAGCATGAACCGATGCGGTAATAGTGGCAAGAATTTCGGAAATCAGCGAGCCTAATTCTTCTTCAAGGCTCAACGGCGCGTCGTGTGGCAAAGTGGAATCAGGCTCAGCGAAAGGCTCGAGTTCAATTTTGATGGTCTGAGAGGAGGTTTTCTCGGGTCTATATTTACGGACATTGATGACGCCTTCGCTCATGTCCATCGAAACGGTATAATTGCCTTGCGTTTCCAACGTCAAACTGCCGATTTGAGATTATGAGAATCGCTTTTCTAAAAAAGACGTAAATATAATCACTTTTTCTCAAGGCTCAAAAACTGCTAGCCAAATGCTTACAAGTGCGCCATGCCAGTCGCGAAAAATCATAACGGTTTTCCGAATATCTCTGTTTAACTTTACGCAGTAAACGGCGTTCAATTTCGGTGTATAAATTAACTCTGAAGAGATATGACCGAACCACATTTTTTACACGAATGTAATTTGCATCTGCCGCTCTGGAAGTGTTTGGAGATGGGCTGTAAAGCGCAATATGACGAACTGCAACGATTCATCGATGAAAAATCGCAGACCCCCGATAGCAAAGAGAGCCAAGAGGTGCTTGAAGCATTGTATTTGCTCAGCACATACTTTCCTGAAAGTCCTATTTTTGATTGCACAGAAACAAAGCCTGCGACGCACACGCCGCCCGCTGATGTTCATCATCCATAATAATTGTGGCGAATATGCCCGAACTTGTCGAACAAACGAAACCGCTCTCAACCCTCGACCTGAACTCGCTTTTAGAAACAAGCAAAGTGCTTGTGGCGTCGACGGACGTCGACCAGATGCTTTCCCATGTGTTGCGCACAGTGATGGGCAAGTATGTGCTCTCACGCGCCGCCATCAGCATTATCGAGCGTCAAGGGGAGAGTGAGTATTATACCCTTGCCAAGTATCGTGGACTGCCTTCGCCACCGAAGCAGTTCAAGAATTTAAGTGCGTTCATGGAAGCAAATCAGTTTGAGCAGTGTGTTCCGCTCGTTTCGCAGACACGGCGAATTGGTTGTTTGCTTTTGGGAAAAAAAATCACGAATACACCCTATACCAATGCTGAAATAGCCTTTCTCGAATCGCTTGCGGCACTGACGGCAAGTGCGCTCGAGAGCGCATTCACGCTTCAAGAAATGAAGCAACTCAATCGCAACCTCGACCAAACGGTTCAAAAACTTAAAACGCTCTTTGAACTAACGAACTCCTACACGGTTGGGCTCTCGCGCGACGAAATCCTCAAAATCTTTTCGCACTCTGTTTCAGGGCAAATGCTGATTTGCACTTATATGGTCGTCATGCGTGGCGAAAGTGGCAAGCCAATTACTGAACTCTCGCTTGGCATAGAAGTGCAGAACCTTTCGCAAGGTCAGCAGTTTCAAAACGAATTGGAAAAAGCGTTTCAGGTGCAAAAGCCGATGAAAGTTATGCCTGACGACTATCCTATGCTGTATTTGAGCGGTTTGCACTATATCGTGCCGATGCGCAACAATGACAAAACGATTGGCTTGTTTTTATGTGGCGAGCGTGTAACAAAGCAACCCTTTTCAGAAACTGACTTGGATTTTATTTCGCTTGCAGCCGCACAAGCAGCAAATGCGTTGGAACAAGCGCGCCTGTTCAAAGAAACGCTCGAAGTGCAAGCGATGGAAAAAGAAATGCAAGTCGCCAAAGAAATTCAAGCTGCCTTGCTCCCGAAAACACTGCCTGTGCTCTCGGGCATTGAATTGGCGGCGCGAAACATTCCGACCAAACAAGTCGGCGGTGATTACTACGACATCATGATGCTCGATGAAAAACATCTTTTTCTTGGCATCGCCGATGTTACCGGCAAAGGCACACCAGCCGCACTACTTATGGCAAACTTGCAAGCCTCCATCAAAGCCTACATGACCGCCTTCAATCCTGAAACCTTTGACCTTTCCAAAGTTGTCGGAAAAATCAACAACATCATCTACGAAAATACGCCCGCCGATAAGTTCATCACGTTCTTCTGCGCAGTTATGAACCTTCAAACGCGCACCATGATTTCCATCAATGCGGGACACAATCCGCCCTATCTTCTCAAAAAATCAGGTGCGATTCAAAGGCTCACAAAAGGGGGCGTGATTCTCGGCGTCATTTCAACCCTCAAGCCTTATGAAGTCGAAACAACCGTGCTTGAATCGGGCGATACGCTCTTGCTGTTCACGGACGGCGTAACCGAGTCTATGAACCAAAAACGAGAAGAATTCGGCGAAGAACGACTCGAGGCAATTCTTAAAGCACATGCCGATAAACCCGCATCATCGCTCATTGAGAAAATCATAGAGGAAACCGCACGATTCCAACCAATGAGCGAACAGCACGACGACATCACGCTTGTCTGCATGAAAATTTCCTAAACACACTGTCCTAAACACAAAAAGCCGACTCTTGCGAATCGGCTTTCACTGGTCATAGAACAGACCGTCAAGCCACTGTCCAAGTCTCTTTGCCACGAAGCAGCGCGTCTAAATCGCCTTCGCCTTTTTCTTTGGCGAGTTTGATTTGGTCAATCAGAGCGTCTTCATAGCAGAAACGTTCTTCGGAGTAGAACACGCCGAACGGACGTGGCATGTAGTGTTCAGAGCCGGGCTCGTCGAAGAAGCGCGTTAAAATGCTTGCTTTGGTGCGGTCGTGCTCGTCGTGAATCCAAAGGTCATCTTTGGAAACATCCGGAAGCGTAAGGTCAACAACGATTGGCTTCAGCCCAAAGAGTTTAATGCCTTTGTCATTGTTTTTGCCGAAAATGAGCGGCTTGCCGTGTTCGAGGAAGAGGTCGTTTTCGGCTTTGACCGATTTTTCGGTAAAGTCTTCAAATGCACCGTCGTTGAAGATGACGCAGTTTTGATAAATCTCCAAGAACGAAGTGCCTTTGTGCGCGTGAGCACGTTTGAGCATTTCGCGCAAATGTTTGACATCACGGTCCATCGTGCGCGCGATAAATGTGCCACCGGCTCCGAGTGCAAAAGCAAGCGGATTGATAGGATAATCAATGGCGCCGTAAGGCGATGATTTTGTAACAAAGCCTGTTGGCGACGTTGGCGAGTATTGCCCTTTCGTCAATCCGTAAATTTCGTTGTTGAACAGTAGCACATTGACGTTCAAATTGCGACGAAGCAAGTGAAGCGTGTGATTACCGCCGATGGAAAGCAAATCGCCGTCGCCACCGATAATCCACACATCGAGGTCAGGACGAGCGGCTTTCAAGCCTGTGGCAACGGCTGTTGCGCGCCCATGAATGCTGTGAATGCCGAAGGTTTCCATGTAGTATGGAAAACGCGAGGAGCAACCAATTCCCGACACAAAAACGATATTTTCGCGCGGCACGCCGAGTTCAGGCAATACGGCTTGCACTTGTTTCAAGATCGAATAATCGCCACACCCTGGACACCAGCGCACCTCTTGCTCCGATACAAAATCTTTCGGTGTCAAAACCCGTAGGTCAACCGTTTTTCCGTTGCCCTGTAAATCCAATGCTGACATACTTACTTCTCCTTTTGGTTTAGGGTTGCGATGATCTTTTCTTTGAGTTCTGAAACCGTGAACGGCATGCCTTGAACCTTGTTGAATTGCACGGCAGGCACAAGGAATTTTTCACGAATGAGCCGTGAAAGTTGCCCCATGTTGAGTTCAGGAATCAGAACTTTGTCGAAGTTGTAGATAAGTTCGCCGAGATTTTTCGGGAACGGATTCAGGTAGGTCAAATGCGCGTGTGAGACGTCGTAGCCTTCGTCGCGCAAGTCGCGCACAGCGGTCTTGATTGAGCCATATGTTGACCCCCAGCCCAAGACGAGCAATTCGCCTTTGGTTGTGCCGTTATCAATGGTTTGAAGCGGAATTGCGTTGGCGATTTTCTCAATCTTTTCGGCGCGCAGTTTCGTCATCAATTCATGGTTTTCGCTGTCGTAAGAAACATTGCCCGTTTCGTGTTGTTTTTCCAATCCGCCGATGCGGTGTTCTAAGCCTCTTGTGCCCGGAATTGCCCACTCGCGTGCGCCGTTTTCGCTACGCTTGTAAGGCAAGAAAGGTGGGTCGTTTGGATTGCGCGGCGCGGCAAATTTGACCTTGAATTCAGGCAATTCGCTCGTCGTTGGAAAACGCCATGGCTCTGCACCATTAGCGATGTAGCCATCAGTGAGACAGATAACAGGCGTCATAAATTCAACCGCAAGCCGTGCCGCCTCGAAGGTGGCGTTGAAGCAATCGGCAGGCGAGTGAGCGGCGATAATCGGAACGGGCGATTCGCCGTGTCTGCCGAACATCGCCATCAGAAGGTCGGATTGCTCCGTCTTCGTTGGCAAGCCCGTTGACGGTCCGCCGCGTTGCACATCGATAATCACAATCGGCAGCTCGAGCGAGACCGCAAGTCCAATGGCTTCTTCTTTCAAATCCATTCCCGGACCTGAAGTAGAAGTAACTGCGAGATTGCCACCGTAAGCCGCACCAATCGCTGCGCACATTGCCGCAATTTCATCTTCGGCTTGGAAGGTTTTAACCCCAAAATTCTTGTGCTTCGAGAGTTCGTGCAGAATGTCAGACGCCGGCGTGATGGGATAAGAGCCAAGGAAGAGCGGCAAGCCGGACTTTTTTGACGCCGCAATAAGCCCGTAAGCCGTGGCTTGATTGCCCATAATGTGGCGATAGCTGCCCGCAGGCAACTGTGCTTTTCTGACCTCGTAGCGCGTGGTGAAAATTTCCGTCGCATCGCCGTAACTATAACCGGCTTGCAAGGCTTTGATATTGGCTTCGGCAATTTCTGGCTTCTTCTTGAATTTCTCTTGAATGTTTTTGATGGTGTAATCAAGCGGACGGTTGTAAAGCCAGAAGAGCAACCCAAGCACGAACATGTTCTTCGAGCGGTCAATCTCTTTCGTGCCTAATCCGGTGCCTTCAAGTGCCATGCGTGTCAGTTTGCCGATTTCAATCGCATAGACGTGATACTTCGTGAGCGAGCCGTCGGTCAGCGGATTGGTTTTGCAATTGGCGAGTTGAAGATTTTTTTCATCGAAGCCGTCGACATTGGCGATGATGATTTTACCTTCTTTGAGAAATTTCAAATTGGCTTTGAGCGCGGCGGCGTTCATGGCAACGAGCACGTCGATTTTGTCGCCAGGTGTGAAAATTTCTTTGCTTCCGAATTGAACTTGAAATCCTGAGACGCCCGCAAGTGTGCCAGCAGGGGCGCGAATTTCGGCAGGGTAGTTTGGAAACGTGTTGAGGTCGTTTCCTAAAATCGCAGTGGTTTCGCTGAACTGCGTTCCAGTGAGTTGCATGCCATCACCTGAATCGCCAGCGAATAGAATCGTAACATCTTGCTTCGTTTCAACCCGAAGCGGACGATTTTTGACTTCGCTCATTGTTATTCTCCTTTACTTCTTTTGATACTACTTGAAGCGCATGCCTGTCCGAACATTGAGCGATATGCAAAGAACACTCGAACAGGCAGGGTTAGAATTGCTACAAACTTATGCAATTAAATTCAGATTTCCTATTGAAGTGGCTTGTTTCATTTTTTGTTGGATTCCAATCACAATCAAAAGGTTGCTTAGCGTAAGCAGGCTTTCGGCTAAACCATGCAAAAGGTCGTCGTGCGTGAGCGTTGGATAGCCGCGCACTTTTGAGAAATGCATGCAAACAATCGTAACGCCAATAAAGACAAGCACAAACCAAAAGCCGAAGACCGTAACGGGAGAGAAGACAGACTTATCACGCCAATAAACAAACAATAGCGAAATGAGAAAGCCGAAATACACGCCGCTTGAAATTTGAAACATCATGTCAATGAGTTTGGCGCGCCAATACAGTTCAGGAAAGGTTTGAACCGATTGAAATAGAATTAGCAACAGAAACGCCGACGGGCTTAACGCTCCGTGCTTGATTTTGCGACCGAACAAGAGCGAGAGCGAGCCGTAAAGCAAGCACACACTTCCAACGAAGTTGACGACTTTGGAAGCCTCAAGCCAAAAATGAATTTCATCACTTGTGAGATGAAAGGCAATTACGCACCAGCCGCCCGCCCAATGCGGAAGCATCAAGAGCGCGAACTTTTTGATGTCGTCGCGCCCAATCAAGTTTCCGTAGCGATAAAGCAAGAGCGCAGCAAGCCCCCACTCAATCATGGAGGAAATGTGAATAATCCATGTCGGAATCGAGAGCAACATGATTTCCTCTTACTTTCCAATCGCCAAGTGGTAGAGATTTTTCGCCGTGATTTTCAGTTGCACCCAAAGCGGCGCAGGCACCATTTTTTTGTAAAGGTAAGAGTCAAACGAAATTTGTTGAACGTGCTTGTCTTCCAAAATCGAAACGAAACTTTCGCGCAGGCGGTCGTTGCGATAGTAAATTGACTGCATCAAGCCAAGCCCTGTGAAAATAAGGCCGAACTGTTTGCGAAAATTTTTTTCATACATCGAAAGCGGCGAGCCTTTGCCTTGAATGTGGTCAATGAGCGTTTCGGCGGCCATTTTGCCTGATTTCATCGCAAAGAAAATGCCTTCGCCGTTGGAGGGCGTAACCAGCCCTGCCGCATCGCCAACCAGCATCGCATTGCCTTTGACAAAGCGTTTGCGTGGGTGCATCGGAATTTTGGCGGCTTCTTCGTAATAAGGCTTCGCTTGAATGCCAAGTTTCTCGATGAATCGCGCTTGAAGATGTTTGATATTGGCTTTGCCGTCTTCGGTGCCCGTGCCAATGGCGATATGGTCGGCTTTTGGAAATACCCACGCATAAAAGTCAGGCGAGACTTCGCCGTCATACCAAATCTCGACTAAGTTTTCATAGCGCGCAAGCTCTTCGCACGCGTGAAAGCGTTGTTGAATGGCAACGGCTTTGAATTCATTGGGCGGGAAGGCTAAATCGAGCGCGACTTTGGAGTTCGCACCGTCCGCACCAATCACATACTTTGAGCGAATTTCCATTGTCTCGCCACCCTTAATGTCCAGCGAGAGCCGATAGCCGCCGTCTGTTTCCTCAATCGTTCTGAATTTGCCTTCGAGAAGCATCGCGCCGTTTTGCGCCGCACGTTCGCGCAAGAATTTATCGAAGCGTTCGCGCCGAACCATGCCTACAAATCCATTCGGCATGGTCATCGTAACCATCTTGCCTTTCGGAGAGCGCACTGCCATGTGTGTAACTTTACGCTCGACCAAAAAGTCAGGGATTTCAAACTCTTCGATCAATCCGAGTGGAATTGCGCCGCCGCAGGGTTTAGCGTTATTCAAATTGCGCTCGATGAGAATGGTGGAAAGCCCTTTTTTGGCAAGTTCGTTTGCGGCTGAAGCTCCTGCTGGTCCGCCTCCGACAACGGCGACATCGACATTCATGTGGCTTACTCCTTTTGATTACTTCTGAAAAACATCTAAAAGAAGTTATGGCTTTTTGGTGTGCCATGCCGTCGTTTTCGTCAATCAAAATGGTCGTTTTGGACGATTTATCGCTCAATCTAATTCAGTGAGCAGGATGCGAACAAGATTCAATGCCGACTGGGTGAAAAGTTCTTTATTTCGCAACCGGTCTTCGGAAAAAATGTAGGTTTTGGCACGGCGAACTCGTCCGAATTTTTCGTTTGTGCCAACCGCAATACACACCATTCCGACGGGCTTTGTTTCTGTGCCGCCGGTCGGTCCTGCAATACCAGTTGTCGCCACAGCAATATCTGCGCCTGAGGCGTTCAAACAGCCCTCGAGCATTTCGAGCGCGACTTCTTCGCTCACTGCGCCAAAGGCTTCGAGCGTTTCAGACTTCACGCCCAGCGTTCGAATTTTAGCCTCATTGTTATAGACAACATAACTTTGGGAGAAGTATGCCGATGAGCCTGAAATGTTCGTGATGCGGTTGGCGATTTGCCCGCCTGTGCAACTTTCCGCTGTTGCCAAAACCATCTTTCGCTCTGAAAGCATTTTGCCAACGATTTCCTCGAGCATCATATCGCCTTGCGCAAACACGAACGATTTAATGCGCGAGACAATCGTGTTCACAATGCGTTCATTTTCTTCAAGCACGCTTGTGCGATGAGTGCCACGTGTGGTAACGCGCAAACGCACGCCCATCGTATGCGGCAAATACGCAAGCGTAGAGTTCGGCGTTAAAAACTCTTGTTCGTTGCCAATCAGTTCAGCCAAGTGAGATTCACCAATGCCCGCCGTCATAATCACGCTATGCTTGACAAATGTATCCGAGAGCGGCGCGAGAAATGGGATGATATCTTTTCTCAACATAGCGTCCATTTCGTAAGGCACGCCAGGCATAAGAATAACGATTTTTCCTTCGTAGCCGTCCAAGTCTTTGAGAATCATGCCCGGTGCTGTGCCTTGGGAGTTTTGCACAACGATGCACCCTTCAATCACTTCGCCTTGGGAACGGCTGGCTTCAGGCATTTTGAGTCCACGCCGCTCAAATAAATACTTGCAATTTTGAAAAGCCTCTTCGTTCCACGCTAAGCCACGTCCGAAAAATTCAGCGACGGCGATTTTCGTTACATCATCGTTTGTCGGACCTAAGCCACCTGTGATGATGACAACATCAACTTCCGCCAAAGCATTGGCAAGTTCAGCTTGAATGATTTCTTTCCTATCGCCTGCCGACACAATGCGTCGAACTTCAATGCCAATTTCTTCAAGTTGCTTTGCGATTTCTGTAGCGTTGGTATTAACCACTTGCCCGATGAGCAGTTCATCGCCGATACAAAGAATTTCTGCTTTCATGGTTTGGCTGAATATTGCGTTGAAAACTGTTAGGTTCAAATTTTGCGTATGTAATACACCACGCTCGACGCTGTTTCCACATCGGCACTCGCGGCGATTGAGCCTTTCATTACCGCGTTCAGCCACAGCGTCAATCCGCGCGAATTTCCTTTCGCTTCTGCCACGATTTTTTCCGACAAAAGCGCGTTGTAATAACAATCAAGCGGAAGCGCGTGCATATCAACAAGTTTGAAATGATGTTTCAAAAGCAACTGTGAAAATACTTTCGGCGTGAAGTGATAAAGGTGGCGCGGCGCATCGAAGCCGTTCCAATACTTGCCGTAGTGCCGTGCGTCCCAACTGTCAGGATTCGGCATAGCGACCACGAGTAACCCGTTTGGCTTCAAGATGCGATACAATTTTTCCAGCGTTTCGTTCAAACGCAAGACGTGTTCCAACACATGCCACATGGTGATTAAATCAAACTCGATGCCGAAGTCAACCGTCAGCAATTCGCCTTGCTTGGCGTAAAGGTCATGTTCTTCTTGCGCAAATCGGACGGCTTTTTCCGATATTTCAATTCCGTATAAATCCAACTTCACGTCTTTTGCATGGCGTTTGAGTTCACAGGAAAAATCGCCTGTCGCACAGCCAATATCCAATGCTTTGTATCGCTCGCCGCGTTGGAACTTGGCACGCTTCAAAACTGATGTGGCTTTGTAGCGAAGCGTGATGAATCGGCGCAAAAAAGTGTAAAGTCGGTCTTGAAACGAAGGCGTTTGTTTGAGCGAAATGAAGGGGTCATAATCCATTGGCTCGTAGTATGTGCCTATCGTTTCAGCGGTCGGACGCGGATTGAGAAAAATAAGTCCCGAAGGCTCAGCGCGAACCAACTGCCACACATCGCCTTGCGATAAGTTAAATCGGTCAGGCAAGCGAAGAAACGGCACAAGCCGCTCGCTTTCGTCTATTGGCGACGCAATCGTTTCAGTTTGTAAGTTTTCTTGTATGAACAATTCAGCCATAAAGAAGATGTTTTCGCATTTTGTAATCGTCCATCACAAACCCGCCGCCAATGTCTTTGACGACCTCCTGCTCAATGGTGAATCCAAAACGCAAATAAGCTCGAATGGCTTTTTCATTGCGCTTGTTGACGAAAAGGTAAATTGAAGTCGCGCCTTGTTCGCGTGCGGCGTCTTCAAGGTGCATAAGCGCGGCGCGACCAATTCCCTTGCCGTGCAAATCAGGATTGAGATAAAGTTTTGAAAGAAATACGCTCGGCAGTTCGAAGCGATACGACGCATAGCCGATTGGCTCGGTATCCCAAAAAAGCAGTTCGTAGCGCACGGTCGTGTCGGAAAGTTCTTGCGCGATGATGTCGTCGCCATACATTCGTGGCAACATATACTCAATTTGTTCAACAGAGATAATGCTTGGATAATGCGCATGCCAAATTTGGCGCGCAAGGCGTTGAATCAGTGGAATATCGTTCGCCGTTGCGTTACGAAACGAGAGTGCCTGAAGCGTAGAGTTTATCTGCATCGTGATAAGTCTTGTGTTACCAAGCCGTCCAGCCGCCATCGACGACGAGATTTGCGCCTGTCATATACGCCGAAGCATCAGAAGCAAGAAAAACGATTGCCCCCTTGTAGTCGGTCGGCGAAGCCATTCTGCCGAGCATCGTTTTGGCGGAATAATTTTTCACGAAGTAATCATCTTGTGCGTTCTCGACGCCGCCGGGCGAAAGCGTATTGACGCGCACGCCTTTGTTGCCCCAATATGCCGCAAGGAATCGCGTGAAGGAAATCACGGCACCTTTGGTTGCAGGATACGCCGCTGACTTCCAAAACGTCTGCGTGCCATCTTCTTTTTTGTAAATCGATTGGTCAGGCGCGACAATGCCGTAGGTCGACGCCACATTGATAATGCTTCCCGAACCACGCTTCGCCATTTCCGCACCGAGAATTTGCGAGCACAAAAAAACGCCCGTAACATTCACATCGAGCGACTTCTGCCAAAGGTCGAGCGGATAATTCTCAAACTTTGAGCGTTCGGCGGCGGCTGTCGGATTTTCAAACATATCGTTGATAGCGGCGTTATTAACAAGCACATCAAGTTTTCCAAATGCGCTCAAAATTGCATCGCGTAAGGATTTGACCGAATCGGGTTTTGTAATATCCGCCGCAACGCCCAGCATCTTGCGCTGAAACTGCTTTGAGAGTTCATCGGCAAACGCGGCACATTTTTCTTGATGGATGTCGGTTACCACAACATTTGCACCTGCCTCAGCGAGCGCATAGCAATGTTGCTTACCAATTAAGCCCAGCGCGCCTGTAACAACAGCAATTTTCCCCTCGAGTGAAAATAACTTCATAATTTTTATTGATGGTTTGAAAGGCACGCAAGTTACGAAGAAAATCGATTTGCACGATTTGCAAAGATGAACACCTTGCCTGATGAACGATGCTCATTGCGAGCGAAGCGGGTAATCAAAAGGCTTGTTTGTTAAAAACAAAGTGTAAAAAATCAAAGTGATTTTGGTATAACTTGCCGAAAACTTCAATCACAATGAACACACCTGAACCGAGTTTATTTGACATTTTAGGTCCAATTATGATTGGACCGTCGAGTTCTCACACAGCGGGCGCAAGTCGAATCGGATTTATTGCGCGTCGGCTGTTGGGAGAAGCGCCACGTCGCGCCGTCATTACACTTTACAATTCGTTTGCCCGAACGCACAAAGGGCACGGCACAGATTGTGCGATTATTGGCGGCATTTTAGGTTTTGCTCCTGACGACGAGCGCATTAAAGATGCCTTTGACATTGCGCGCGCAAATGGACTGCACTGGCAGTTTAAGTTTCAAGGCGATGCCGAGCGGTTTCACTCCAACGCCGCACGTCTGCAACTGTTTGGAGAGACCAATAAAATTGAAATCGTGGGTGCGTCGCTCGGTGGTGGAAGGATTAAAATCGAGGAAATCGAGGGCTTTGCGGTAGAATTTACGGCGCAACTTGACACGCTCGTTGTGATTGCGGAAGATATTCCCGGAAGCATTCAGCACATCAGTGCAATTATTGCCGAAAGCAAGGTGAACATTGCCCAGATGTTTGTCTCGCGCAACAGAAATCAAAAGCCGCCGATGGCAAGCATGGTCATAGAGTTAGATAATCCACTGCCAACGGCGAGTGTAAAAGCAATTGGCACGCTTGGGTGGGTGAAATTCGCACGGTTGATTGAATCTATTCAAGAAGGAAGTTCAATGTATGAAAAGTAAACCATAGTTACATGTTCTCATCTCTTTCTTGTTGCTCTTCAAAGGCTTGTCGGCGACGCCATTGATTGGCTTTGGCGTAGGTTGTAACGCCACGATAAATTCCATAGAGAAACATCACGCTCATTAAGACATTGCGATACTCGGTTGTTGCCCACTGCGGCACAAGTGCACCGAGATAGACCATTCCGCCCAAAACAAAAAACATGAGCATCACGCTGTAACCAATCACCTCGTTGGTTGTTAAGCCGAACCACATGCCGCGCGACGTTTTTTTTCGCACAGGCTTTCGCGTGCGTTGAATGTGGCGCAGGATTTCGTCGGTTTGGCGCACGTTAAAGTCGTCATCTTCATTTTTTCCTGACCCATTCTGATGAAATTCGCTGCTGTTCATAGTTGCGGTAAATTTGATTGACGAAAACAGATGAATATCTCGAATAAAAAAGCCGACGTTGGAAAAGCGTCGGCAGAATTTGCTGGTCTGGAAATTAGCGTGTATTGAGCTTGAAACTAAACGGTACCATCAGCCATACTTTCACAGGTCGCCCGTTTTGAATGGCAGGCGTGTAAGTTGAACTCATCACGGCGTTGATAACGGATTCGTCAAAAATATCGGTGCCTGGATTTTTAATAATTTGTGCTTTTTCAGGTTTCCCATTTTTCCCAACAAGCACTTTGACAATGACCTTTCCCTCAATGCCGGCTTTTCTTGCCATTTCTGGATAGACGGCTTGAACGCGGTTAACGAATTCGGGATCTTTTTCGACAGCAACAAAGTCTGGTGGATCTCCCGCGTCGTCTGCAGGTTCAATTGGTCCGCTTCCTACACCACCAGCGAAACCAATGTTTGGGTCGGAGAGCCCTGTGGTATCGCCTTCACCAGCGGCGCCTTTTGCGGTGGCTTTTTTGATAAGGTCTTGGTCAGCAAATGTTTTTTGGCGAGGCGCTTCTTCGTCGCGCACCTTTTTGATTTCGCCAACGTCAGGCGCAGCAGGGGGCTTAAACGCAGGCGGTGGTGGTGGTGGTGGTTTTGTTTGGTCCATCGGCGGTGGCGGCTGCAAATCCGAGATGGAAAGCTGGCGTGGCTTTACCATCACGATTTCATCGTCTGACGCAGTGAGAAGCTGCTTAATCCAGCCCCAACTTAAATAGATGATGAAAATCGTCGCAAAAATGCTGATAGCATAGCCAACACCCTTTGCCATGAACACATGATATTCTCGTCGCAACACGAGATTACCATAGTTCAAACGGCGCAGTTTGTCCGTGTCAAGATAGTCCGTCTTGACAAAGCCGTTCTTATGCTCCGATGCGACTTCTACGACTTCTTTTTCGTCTATCATTTCTTCTTCTCCTTTGGTTGAGGTTCAGGTTGTGCACCACCGGCAAGCATTTGTGCAATTTCTTCGCCGTCAGCCTCAGTAAAATCAGCAATACTAAATCGCTTGATAGGAGGATTAGCAATATTCAACTCGTCAATGATGTCAACAAGATTTCGGTATCGAGCTTTCTTGTCCAATTTCAAAACCAAAACCATCACGTCTTCACCAACTTCTTGGCGAATTCGGTCTCGATTTTCCCTAAGCATTTTACGAAACTTATCGCTAATTGACGGTTTAGCATTATCGTCCGTGTCGTAAAGTTCAATAGCTTCAGGCGGTTTGAAGCCGATGTTCCAATAGGCTTTGTCGCCTTCCATAACACGCACCGTAAGCACATTAGATTCAGCAATTTCGACTTTGGTCTCCTCGTTCTTTTCTGCGGGCAGGTTAATTTCCATCGTTTTCGGTTTGGAAAACGTAGTCGTAAGCATGAAAAAGGTTAGAAGCAAGAAGGCGACATCGACCATGGGAGTCATGTCAAGCTTGAAGCCGACACGCTTCGGTGCTTTTTTGCCTTTTTTACTTTTTTTAGGTTCTGGTGAATCAACGGCAGCCATAGTGTTCTTCGGTTATTTGTTAGAATCGCCCAATCCGCCTTCAAGGCCTGTAATTAGATTGAAGGTTGGCATGTTGGTTCTCTTAAAGGTCTTCATCACGAAGTCGACCATCTCGTAGCTGGAATTTACATCGGCTTTAATCACCGGACGAACTTTCGGGTTGGCAAAGCGAGCGGCGATAATCATTTTTTCGAGATTTTCTTTGTTTACTGCAAAGGCGTCGGCAAGCTTAAACTTGCGAAGCGAATCTTCAATGGCTGGGTATCCGGCTTCTTGAAGTTGCTTGCGAATGGTGCTTTCAAAGATGCGCTCGCGTGCAGGCTGTGAGTCGACGCCCAAAAAGAGTTCGTCGCTCTTGCCAATTTGCACCATCAAGATATCCGTATCAGGTAACGGCACTGTTGCATTTGACGATGGCAAGTCGATTGGAGTGGGCTCTGGTGGCCTAAACTGTGTTGTAAGCATAAAAAACGTGAGAAGCAAGAAAGCAACATCGACCATTGGGGTCATATCAAGCTTGAATCCGACACGTTTGGTTTTAATTTTCGGCATTGCTTAATCCAATTTTGGGTTGTCAGTATCAAAAGCCGTGATTAAGCCTTATGCGCTCACTTTTTCGTCACGAGTCGCCAGAGTTTGCACAATGTAAAACGCCGCTTCGTCAATCATGTGTGTGAAGCCGTCAATGCGCGTGGTGAAGTAGTTGTAAGCGACGATAGCGACGATACCGCCAAAAATGCCTCCCGCCGTGTTGTAAAGGGCTTCAGAGATACCGCGTGAAAGTCCAACAGCGTCAGGCGCGCCGCCTGTAGCAAGCGCTGAAAAGGCGCGAATCATACCAATCGTTGTGCCGAGCAATCCCACCATTGTTGAAATCGAGGCAATCGTTGAAATGGCGACCAAGTTGCGCTCCAAAAGAGGCATTTCCATTTGTGTGGCTTCTTCCATAGCCTTTTGCAGACTGCTGATTTTCTTGTCTGGGTCAGTTACATTTTTAGCAATAAGTTCTTTGTGTTTCTCCAAACCAGCGCGAATTACAGCCGCCAATGAACTTTGGTGCTGGTCGCATTTTTCAATCGCGCTATCAATCCGCCCGGTTTCAATTTCTTCTTTGACGCTCTTGACAAAATCGGTCATCGTCGATTTGCCCGACGCTTTCCCCAATGCAATCGTGCGCTCAATGATGTAGGCAAAAACCATGATAATCAAAGTAATAAGCACGGCAACGAACGGTCCGCCTTCATACATCGCGTGCCAGATTGATTCTTTGGGCTGATTGCCCATGTAGAAAAAGTAGAACGAGAACGAGACGCTAGCGGCAATCGTAATAAGAACCGCTGTGAATGCATTTTGCTTCATAACCGTGAGTAATTGTTGTTTGTGTTAATAGAAAAAAACTTTGATGACTAAACTGATTTAGACCTGATTACAACTTGCTTGCGCAACACGTAAGGCTTTTGAGATACGATTTGAAGTATAAGAAAAATTCTAATAAACAAAAATGCTCGCTTGCAGCACAAAACTCCTACAAATCACACTCCTCCTACAAAGCTCACTCGGCAAAAGTTAAAATATGTTTGGGAAACAAACCTGTTAAATTTTCTTAACAGGTAAAAATGTTCCATAGTTTGAACGCAACAAATGCGAATCGTTTGTTATCTTACCGTTCCTCGCACCCAGTTTTCTAAAATCATCTTATCAAAATGCCATGCAAAATCTCTTGCTTCTTTCTGCCGACGAAGCGCAAACAAGGTTATTGCGCATGGTGCTTATGAACTATGGACGATTCACAGTAACTGCTGTGTCAACCTGCGAGCAAGGTTATGAAATGCTGCTTGCAAACACAAGTCGATTCAGTAGCATAGTCATAAACTTCACGAAAGCCTTGAATGAAATTACCCATTTTCTTAGCCATGTTTCACGAATGGCAAGCCCAATTCCAATTGTGTTGCTCTGCGAACGTGGAAGTGAAAACTTGATTATCGCCTCAATGAAAAATGGTGTCAAGGATTGCATCATCAAAGACGAAATGACCGATGAAAGGCTGGTCAGAACGGTGTCAGAAGTCATAGAGGTGCACAAGATTGAAGTGATGAACACCAAATTTCAAAAGCGGCTTGAAGAGCGCGCCAATCGCGACTTCTTGACAGGCACGCTCAACCGCCATCGATTCACTGAACTTTACGAATATGAACTTTCCAGTGCGCGCCGCTATAAGCGTCCGCTTTCTGTGGCGATGATTGACCTTGACGACTTCAAGCGTATCAACGACACCTTCGGGCACAAAGTCGGCGATGACGCCTTAATTGCGTTAAGCAAATTGCTCAAGTCTCAACTGCGTAATTCTGACTTGATTGGGCGATTCGGCGGAGATGAATTTGTCGTCGTCATGCCTGAAACCGGTTTCTCTCAAGCCCAAACAACGTTCAAGCGCATTCGTGAAGCACTCGCGAAGTTCAACCATTCTAAACAACTGCCTTTCGAACTATTGATAAGTGTGGGCATCAGCAGCAGTGATGCGGGATACGAGCGTTTAATTGAGCGCGCCGACGAAGCAATGTATCAAAGCAAGATGGCGCAGAAAAAACAAAGCCCTTCAAAGTCTTGACGCGCTATCTCTATTTGGGATTTCAAAGAAACGCCGTATATTTACGGCTCTTTTTTAGAACTTTGTGCACCAATTTCTCACACATTTGTGCACATAATTCCGAATGAAATCCAAACAGAAATGAAGGCTCTTGTAGAAATTTCCGACAAACAGTTCCTCGTCAGTGCGGGCGACACTATCTTCGTCCCAACGCAAAAAGCCGCCGAAGGCGAAACGCTCACTTACAACAGTGTGCTTCTGACCACAGATGGCACAACGACAACCCTTTCGCCCAAAGCCGCTGTAACCGCAAAAGTGCTCGCACACGTCAAAGGCGAAAAAGTGTTGGTCTTCAAGAAAAAACGTCGCAAACGATATCGCCGCACAAAGGGACATCGTCAGGGATACACGCAACTTGAAATTCTCTCGATTGCATAATTGCTAAACCGTTTAACCACATAACAAAGGAGATTCACAATGGCACATAAGAAGGGCGCAGGCTCAACTAAAAACGGACGCGACAGTAACCCGAAGTATTTAGGAGTCAAAGTTTTTGGTGGCGAAATGGTGAGCGCAGGTTCAATTATCGTGCGCCAACGCGGCACAGTCTACCTTGCAGGCAAAAATGCAGGCATAGGAAGAGACCATACCATTTTCGCCTTAAAAGACGGTAAAGTGATTTTCAAGACAGGCAAGAACAATAAAAAGTCTGTTCACATCGAGCCCGCACTTTGAGCACAACACGCGAGCATGCATTTCTGGCGCAACAAATAAGCGTTCAACTCGTGGTCAGCAACCGACCTCATCGTTAAAGACGATATAGCGTTCATGCATATCCCAAAGGACTCAAGCGCGTTGATATGATTTATCGCTGTATCGACAATGTTGTTCATCGCCTCGACCGTCTTTCTCCCCCGATTCTCTTGCTCGGAATTCCGGGCATTTTTAATGCCTACAAAAAAGCAATGCTGCGCTTGTTAATGCGCCCGGCACTGGCATCGCCGACGACAAAGTCGCTATGCCTTCGTGCCGAAAATGATTAGGTATTACTTATACCAAGATACATTCAGGAAAATCCTCGCAACTATATCGCCCTGCCCACGCTTGACCCTCGCGAAGCCCCTCCACGTCGTTAATGGCAGCAAAATAGAAGGACGCCTCGTCGATGTTCGCGCCTACATTCTCTGCGGCGAAAAAATTCACGTCCTTCCCGATGGCTTAACACGTGCTGCTCTCAAAAAAGGCTTGCTCGTCGTCAACTCCTCGCAAGGCGGCAGCAGTAAAGACACTTGGATGCTCTACTAAGTTGCCAAAGCCGCTGTGATGTTTTGAAAATCGATTTCTTTAAGTTATTTTAGATTAAGTCTAAATAAGTATTTTTAAAACTTAATCTCAATCATCAATGAAACTGTTTCAAATGAACTCATCGCTTCGCCTTTACGCACTCTGTGGCTTTATACTTGTTTTCTTCGCTTCTTGTAAGGAAGACGACAAGGTAACCACGCCGCCTCCGCCTGACCTTCAAATTCCGAGCGTTTATGATTCAACAGGCTACACGGCAAATGTCGCAACCGAATCCCAAGTGAGTTCCGAGTTGGCAGCACTCACGAGCCGCATGCAAGTGGGCAGACACATGGATTCAACCGTTACGCTTGCCGCGTTGCAAAATCTTTACAACGGCACGACGCTCCGTACCGTAACGGGCGCAAGCTACCAATCAAAAATTGATGTTGCTTTGACTGAACTTGCTCGCGCAAGCGGCAAAGGCGTGCGCTATGCTTGGGAAAATGCACCAACAGGTGACGGCGGCGTGATTCCAAGCACAGTAGGCGGACGTGCAGGCTACCTCTTCGATGAAAATGTGCTGGAATTGGAGCAAGTGGTCGAGAAGGGACTTTTCGCCGCCGCTATGTATAACCATGCCGTCTCGCTCATTAGCGCAGGCAATATCACCGAAGCGACTATTCACAAACTTGTAGAAATTTACGGCGCAAAGCCGGGCTTCGGAAATAATGAACGCAACAGCGACCCGAACCGCGACCGCTTTTCGGCGCAATACGCCGCTCGCCGTAGCGACAGTGCCAATGCCAATAGCCTTTACGCTCAAATCAAGCGCAATTTAATTACCGCACAAGCCGCTGTGAAAGGTGGGTCAGCGTTTAATGCGCAACGCGACCAAGCCCTCGCCGACTTCAAACTCAACTGGGAAAAAGCCCTCATGGCAACCGTCATTAACTACTGCCACTCGACACTGGCAGGATTAACCCAAGCAAACCGCGATGATGCCGTCGTTGCAAGTGCAATGCACGCCTACGGCGAATGTATCGGATTCCTTTCAGGCTGGAAAGCCGTTCCCGCTAATCAACGCCGAATCACAGATGCACAAATCGACGAACTCTTAAGCCTGCTCCGTGCGCCATTCGACCAAACGGCAAGCGCGCAGTCGTATCTCTTTTTGAGCAACAATTCCGCCACCGCGCAACTCTTCCGATTAGACGGACGCAACGACCCGAACACAGGCGTCATTGAGCGATTAGCGCAAATCTATGGCTTTTCAAATGCCGAAGTGGAAGACTTCCGAAGAAATTGGGTTGTGTTTCAAAATCGCCGCTGACGAATTTCTATCTCATATCAAAACAGAAAAGGGCGGAGCGACCGCCCTCTTTTATTTTGCTGTGAAAAATATGATTGATCTATTCAGATTGCAAGGCATTTGCACCGCTAACGATTTCAATAATTTCTTTCGTGATTGCGGCTTGGCGTGCGCGGTTGTAAGTGATGGAAAGTGTGCGCAGGAGTTCTTTGGCGTTGTCGGTTGCTGATTCCATTGCCATCATGCGCGCGGCTTGTTCTGCGGCGAAGGATTCAAGCAAAATGCGCCAGATTTGAGTAGAAAGATGACGCGGCACAAGGTCGTTGATAATGGCTTCGGGCGACGGCTCGTAAATGTAGTCGCTACTGATGGTCGTCTTTTTCTCGCTTGGCTGAATCGGCAAGAAAATGTCCGTTTTGAGTTTTGAAGCCAGAAGCGATTTGAACTCGTTATAGACCACGACAACGCGGTCGACTTCGCCGTTCAAATACATCTTGGTGGCTTGTTCGGCAATCGCTTTCGCCGATGCAAACTCGATTTTGCTGAAAATGCCGCCGTATTCTCCAACAACTTGATAGCCGCCTTTGATGAAATGCTCGACGCTACGCTTCCCGACACAAATCATCTTGACTTTACCTGCTTTGAGCAGCGCGCCGTATTCGCCATCGATAACTTGGTGTGCCGTTTTGAACAAGTTTGAATTGAATCCACCGCAAAGCCCTCTATCGGCGGCAACGGCAATCACAAGCACGCTTTTCACCTCTTTGCGCGGCGAAAGAAGCGGAAAGAGCGACGTGTCAACTTTTTGCGAGAGTGATTCAAGGAGTTCTTTCAACTTGAATGCGTAGGGTCGGGCTTGAAGCACAGCGTCTTGCGAACGACGCAACTTTGCTGCCGCTACCATTTTCATGGCTTTGGTTACTTGTTGTGTCGTTTTCACGCCTTTAATGCGCCCGCGAATTTCTCTGAGTGTTGCCATTTTGAAAAAGTATTTAAACTTCAAACATCATTGCGCTAACGGCTTTCAGCCGCTGGCGTGCGGTTACTTTGTATGCTTTGCTTTGAAGGTTTCCGCGAATTGCGTCGCCAATTTTTTGAGGTCGGAAGCAATTTCATCGGTGAGATCTTTCTTTTCAGATAGCATTTGAATCGGATTTTTTTCTTGACGCTCGACGAACTCGATGAATTCCTTTTCAAAGTCGCGCACAAGATTAACGGGAATGCTGTCGAGAATGCCGATTGAGCCAACATAGATAATTGCGACCTGCTTAGCAACAGGAATGGGTTGATATTGCCCTTGCTTCAAGACTTCGACCATGCGTTGTCCGCGCGTGAGTTGGGCTTGTGTGGCTTTATCGAGGTCGCTGCCGAATTTGGCAAAGGCTTCAAGGCTGCGGTAGCTGGCAAGGTCGAGCCGCAAAGTGCCGGCGACTTTTTTCATGGCTTTGATTTGTGCTGAGCCGCCGACGCGCGAAACTGAAATGCCGACATTGATGGCAGGACGCACGCCGCTGTTGAACAGTCCAGATTCGAGGTAAATCTGCCCATCTGTAATTGAAATCACATTGGTTGGAATGTAAGCCGAGACGTCGCCTGCTTGGGTTTCAATAACGGGGAGTGCAGTGAGCGAGCCGCCGCCTTTGACCATCGGCTTGATAACTTCTGGAAGGTCGTTCATGGCTTGTGCGATTTTATCATCGCGATTGATTTTTGCGGCGCGCTCCAAAAGGCGAGAGTGCAAGTAAAAGACATCGCCCGGATAGGCTTCGCGCCCTGGCGGACGGCGGAGCAAGAGTGAAAGTTGGCGATACGCAACGGCTTGTTTGGAAAGGTCGTCATAAATGACGAGCGCGTGCCGACCGGTGTCGCGGAAGTATTCGCCCAACGCCGCACCTGCAAATGGCGCGATGTATTGAAGCGGCGCAGGGTCGCTGGCGGTTGCGGAGATGACGGTTGTGTATTCCATTGCGCCGTATTTTTCAAGCGTGGCAACCACTTGTGCCACCGTTGAGCCTTTCTGACCAACGGCAACATAAATGCAATAAACGTCTGAGCCTTTTTGGTTGATGATGGTATCGACAGCAACGGCGGTTTTTCCGGTTTGGCGGTCGCCGATGATAAGTTCGCGCTGTCCGCGTCCGATAGGAATCATCGAGTCAATGGCTTTAATGCCTGTTTGAAGCGGCTCTTTGACAGGTTCGCGATAGATAACGCCCGGTGCGCGGCGTTCAAGTGGAAGGCGAATTTTAGTTTCAATCGCGCCTTTGCCGTCAATCGGCTGACCGAGCGGGTTGATGACGCGCCCAAGCATCGCTTCGCCGACGGGCACTGATGCCAAAATTTTCGTGCGTTTAACTTGGTCGCCTTCGCGAATTAAATCTGTTTCGCCGAAAAGCACGGCACCGACATTGTCTTCTTCAAGGTTCAGCACCATACCCATTACGCCATGCGGCAACTCAATCAATTCGCCCGCCATGACCTTTGAAAGCCCATAAATACGAGCGATTCCATCTCCAACTTGGAGCACTGTGCCGACATCGTAAGTATCGGCTTCGTTATCAAATCCTGAAAGTTGTTTGCGAAGAATGGCGGAAATTTCGTCGGGACGAACTGCGGTAGATGCTGACATATTTGTGAAAAGCGTTAAATCTTTATTTGGAAAGTTGAAAGTTGAATAAAAAACTTAAAGAGGCGGCAAATTTACAAAAAGCGATAAGGGAAATCAAATCGCTAAATCTAAGCCAATGTATCATATCCGAACTTGAGAATCATCGCGCCGATAACGAGCAGGAACAAGACTCTGACGAGCGCACTGCCTTTGAGCATTGCCAAGCGTGCGCCGAAAATCGCGCCGATGATGTTGAACGTGCCCATCATAAATCCAAGCGCGAAAATCACTTTGCCTGTCGGCGCAAAGTAGGAAAGCGCGGCGAGGTTTGTAGAAAAATTCACCACTTTTGCTGTGGCAGAGGCGCGAAGAAAATCATATCCAAAAATGCCGATGAACGCCACGATGAGAAAACTGCCTGTTCCTGGTCCGAAGAAGCCATCGTAAAATCCAATGCCTGCGCCGAGAAGCATGGCGTAAAGGTTGGCGCGTTGAGTGTTGAGTTTTGGCGCGTGAATCGCACCGAAGTTTTTGTTCAGTGCAGTATAAACGCCGACCGCAATCAAAAGGAAAAGCACGAGCGGGCGTAAGGTTTCTTTCGGAATGAAACTCACAACGCTTGCGCCCAAGAAAGAAAAAAGAAATGCAAAGGTTGCAGTAAGAAGTGCAATGCGCCAATCGAGTTCGATTCGGCGCGCATATTGCACGGTGGCGATGCTGGTGCCGCAAATGGAAGAGAGTTTATTGGTTCCGAAAATCGTTGGGTGTTCGTATTGCGGCGCGAAAATGAAGAGCGCAGGCAGTTGAATCAGACCGCCGCCCCCCACGATGGAATCAATAAATCCTGCAAGAAAGGCAAACGCGCAAAGCGGCAAAAGGTCGCTGATAGAGAGTGGAGCGAAAAGTTCTATCACAATTATTTGACGCGGTTCAAAATTTCTTGTGCAATCGTATCGGGCACAGGCATCACTGAAAGTCGAGGCAGGCGAAGTAGGTCAAATGCGGCGAAGGTTTTATCGGCTTTCATCTGCGCCAGCGAGAGCGTTTGAGCATAACGCTGAACGAATTTGAGGTCAATGACCCATGCGTTTTGTGTTTGGTAAGGTTCGCTTATGGCTTCGGCAAGTCCGACAATTTGTTTTTCTTTTCCTGTGTGGTAAATGAAGCATCGGTCGCCTTTGTGAATGGTGCGAAGGTGTTTGAGCGCGAGAGCGTTCTCGACGCCGTCCCAAGTGCATTGAGCGTCGCGTTGAAGGTGCTCGATGCTGTAATCGCTCGGTTCAGTTTTTAAGAGATAGTGCATCGTTTTACTCGATTCGGAATGCGCCGCGTTTGCTGAAGTTAAGAAAGTCGAGATAATGCGTTCGAGTCGGTTCAGAAAGTTTGGGCAAGGCGCGCTCGAGGGCTTCGGCGAGGGCGAGGGCGTCGCGTTCAGAAATGAGGTCGCCGTTGGAAGCAAAGTAAATGCGTTCCCAATCGTCGTGTGGCGCGTCTTGGGGTTTCCAACCAAAATCTTTGGCGACAAGAAGTAACTCTTCCCATTGATGGTTGGAAAAAGCGAATCGCTCGTGTGCGCGTGTCAGTTCAATCGGCATTGTGTTAGTGTTGTGAAAATTGTGTCCACAAGTTGCCCTATTGGCTGGAAATTTTCAGGTGAATTTGTAAGTTAAAACTTCGTGTTTATGATGTGAAACAAAAGTGGTTTTATCAATCAACCATTGAGAGAACAATGTCAGCGAGAATTTTCTTGTTTGTTACACTATTGCTGCTTTCATGTTCAGAATTAAAGGCACAGTATTTTGCATTTGGCAAGAACAAGGTTCAGTATCGCAATTTTGAATGGAACTATGTGCAGTCGCGTCACTTCGATGTCTATTTCACCGAAGGCGGTGAGTATTTAGCACGATTTACCGCAGACGCGTGCGAAGCGGCTTACGAGACCATTCGCAAAGATTTCAATTACGATATTAACAATCGCATTTCAATTATCGTGATGAAATCGCACAACGATTTTCAGCAAAATAATGTCATTAGCGAATACTTGCCTGAAGGTGTTGGTGGTGTTACCGAGCTCTACAAAAATCGCATTGTGCTTCCCTTCGAGGGCGATTACAAAAAATTCCGACACGTAATTCATCACGAACTTATTCACGCTGTTGTGAATGATTTGGTTTATGGCGGCTCTTTGCAAAACGCGATTAGCAATAACATTCGCGTTCAAGTGCCGCTGTGGTTCAACGAAGGCATCGCCGAATTTCAATCGCTCGAGTGGGACACGAACAGCGATATGTTTTTGATGGACGCCGTCATCAATAATTACCTCGCGCCGATTCCCTATCTCTACGGCTACTTTGCGTATCGTGGCGGACAGTCGGTTTGGCGATTTGTGTCGGAAAAATATGGACGCGAAAAAATCGGCGAGATTATGGCCCGGCTTCGAGCGACACGTAGCGTAGATTTAGCCTTCCGTGGCGCGATTGGCTTATCTATTGAAGAACTTTCAGAAAAATGGCAACGCGAACAAAAAATTATCTATTGGCCCGAAATCGCGAAACGCGAAGACATTAACGCTATAGCAAAAAAACTCACCGACCACAAAAAAGACGGAAGCAACTACAACACCTCGCCTGCGATTTCACCACAAGGCGATAAGTTCGCCTTTATTACGGATAGAAATGGAAAGTTCGATATCTATCTCGGCTCAACGATTAACCCAACCGAATTTGTCAAACTCATCGACGGACAAACCACGCCGAACTTTGAGGAGCTGAAAATCCTGACGCCCGGCATTTCGTGGTCTCCTGATGGGAGCAAAATTGCCATCGCGACAAAAGCCGGCGAACAAGACGCGGTGATGCTCATTGACGTTCGCACAAAGAAAACTGAAAAGCTCACGTTCGAGTTGGACGGCATTTTCACCACGAAGTGGTCGCCCGATGGCAAACGCATTGCCTTTGTCGGACACAACGACTACAAGAGCGATATTTACATTTACGAATTTGCCACCAATCGCCTCACGAACCTGACAAACGATGTGTTTAGCGATAGCGACCCAGTTTGGACAAACGACGGCACGCGCATCATTTTTGCTTCTGACCGTCAAGGCTATTTGAGCGTCAATTCGCGCGATGTGCCGATTCAAAAGAAAAAGAAGAAGAAAACAAAAGAGGCGGAAGAAGCCGTCTTCAAAATGCGCTTGCACGATTATTCGCAATTAGATTTGTATGAACTCGTGATTGGCGAAAGCAATTTGCGTCGGCTCACTGCAACACAAGGCATTGACGAAACCTCGCCCGTGCTCTCGCCAGACGATAAAAAGATGCTGTTCGTTTCCGATGCGAATGGTGTCTATAACCTCTATGAACTGCAATTAGACATCGATAAGCCGCTTGACTCTTACAAAACTGATTCAGCCCAAGTGGCAAAGGTGCGACCAGTTACGAATTTGCTTTCTGGCATACGGCAAATTTCCATTTCGCGCGACGGCACGAAACTCTTAGGCGTTGGGCTGGATTATGCAGGCTTCGATGTCTTCATGCTCCGCACGCCCTTTGAGCGACGCGCCAGAGATGTGCAACCTGACGGCACACTCGAGCCAACAGTGTGGGGCAAACAACACGTCGAAGTGCAACGGCAAAAGTTTTACGCAGTTACAGGACTTGATAAGTTGAAGAATGTGCCAACCGCATCGCTCTTTAACTCGGAAAATTTAACTTTGGCGGGAACTCCGTCCGTTTCTGACTTTGTCAATCTCGAGACAGCAGATTCTTCAAGTATTCAGCGCGATAGCACCACCACGACATCGGCAAAAGAAAGTCCCAAAGACACGACCAAGATTGCTTCTGCACCGCCTGTCGATGTGAAGACCTTTGTTTTTGATAGAGGATTAGTGCAAACCTTCAAGGAAGCCAAAGAAAAACGCGAAGAAAACGCGCCTGCAAAAAAAGCCCCCAAAAAAAACATCGATGAAAGCGGCGAATATCGCGTGCGACGATACAAGGTCAACTTCACGCCCGACATTGTTTATGGCGGCGCAAGTTACGATGCCATTTGGGGCGCACAAGGTTCAGGCATTTTCGCGTTCAGCGACCTCTTAGGCAATCATCAGTTGAGCATTTTTACGAACCTGCAATTTGACTTACAAAACAGCAACTACGGCATTACTTACGCCTATTTGCCTGAACGCATCGATTACAGCATCAGTGCCTATCACACGGCACGCTTCTTGGGCATTTTAGACCCCGAAAATCCTGCCTTCGTGAACTTCTTCCGATTCCGCGTTTATGGTGCAACGCTTGGAATGTCGTATCCCTTTTCACGGTTTAATCGCGTTGATTTCAGCGTAGGCTACTTGACGCTTTCCAAAGAAAATCTCGACGGTGGGTTCGGCAACGATAATGTCTCATTCATTTATCCGAGCATCACATTTACGCACGACGATTCGCGTCCATTTCTCTATTCGCCGATTGCAGGCTCGCGCTGGGCAGTGAGTTTTTCAGGCACAGCGTTCAGCCGTGTGAGTTTCGGGACGATTCTTGCTGATTATCGCCGCTACTACAATTTAGGCGGCTACTACTCGTTCGTGATGCGTTTTTCAGGAGCAACAAGTTTTGGACCAACGCCGCAAAAGTTCTTCATCGGCGGCACGGAAAACTGGATTAATCGCCGCTTCGAGAACAATGCCATTCCGATTACCGAAGTGCAAGATTTCATTTTCACAACGCCTGCCATTCCCCTACGCGGATTTAATTTCAATCGCCAAAACGGAACAAACTTCGCACTGGCAAACTTCGAACTGCGCTATCCCTTCTTGCAATACTTGGCGTTCGGTCCTGTGCCGATTCCGTTCTACTACTTGCAAGGCGTTTTGTTCTTAGATATCGGTGGTGCATGGTCTGACCGCTCGTTTCGAGGCACGATTCGCAACGCACAAGGGAATACTGAACTCAAAGATTTGCTCGTCGGCTACGGTTGGGGATTTAGAACGGTCTTTTTCGGGCTCGTCTTGCGCTACGACATGGCGTGGGCATATAACTTGACCGGCTCCTCGACGCCACGACATTATGTTTCGCTTGGCAGCGATTTTTAACTAATAGGACTAAGATTTTTAGCGACATCGGTTCGATACGCTTCAACGGCAGGAATAATGCCCGCTAACGCGCCAATCAGCGTTACAATCACCAAGAGCGTAAGTTCCACAGGCACGCCGCCAACAACGCTCCACAGTGCAACCGAAATTTCAATGCCTGTTTTCTCCAAAACGAACCCTTTAAGCACGAGCGAAAGAATCTTGCTCAACACAATCCCAAAGAGCGCGCCGAAAAATGATGTCAAAGCGGCTTCAAGCGCGATGATGCTGAAAATTTTCGAGCGATGCGCCCCCAGCGAGCGCAAAATGGCAATTTCACGCCGACGCTCCGCCAGCGAATTGTAGAGCGCAACCATTACCCCAATCAGTGCAACAACAATCACTAACGCCGTGATGAAGAAAAACGCCCAATCAACATTGCCGACAATGTCAAAAAGATTTTTGATTTCATTAACCGCAAACGCCGCTTGCGCGTAAGGCTCACGATTGATTTTGTCGTAAAGTTGAAGCGAAAAAATCGGGGCTTTGGCTTTGACTAAAATCGCCGTTATATCGCCTTCGGTTGGAACGGCATGCTCATGCTCATGGTCGTGCTCGTGTTTGTGGTCGGGGTGGTCGTCGCCGTCAGTGTGTGGTGTGCCGTCGGAGTGCGTGTGTTTATCTGATGAAGATTTTTTAGCGTGTTCATGTTTGTGGTCGGCATCGTGCTCGTGCTGGTCGTGATGGTGTTCAGCGGACGACATTTGAATTTGAATTGTATCTTTTTCCGGCTTGCCGTAAGCGCGTTCGACGGCGGCTTTGCGTTTGGCGTGGTCGTCATCGTGTTCTGTTTCTTCTTCGTGAATTGCCCAAACAGTCGGCAGAGACGCATAAATGGCTTTGTCGCTCGGTGTGCCTGTTTTTTTGAGAATCCCAACAACGGTGAATTTGTCATGCTCATGCACTTTGCCAATATCGCCGCTCGACTCTTGCAAGCCATGCGTTGCAACGAACTTATCGCCAAGTTTTAAGCCGGTTTTTTCCGAAACATCTTTGCCAAGCACAGCGGCGTAGAGTTCATCATCTTTGAACAAGCGTCCTTCGGCAAGTTCATACTTTTTATCTTTGGCGTAATTAAACTTTGTGAAAAATTCTGTCGTGGTGCAAACGATTCGGAAGCCACGATAATTATCGCCCAAGCCCATCGGA
This sequence comes from Chloroherpetonaceae bacterium, assembly GCA_046292465.1. GTDB lineage: Bacteria > Bacteroidota > Chlorobiia > Chlorobiales > Thermochlorobacteraceae > JANWWM01. The sequence continues at coordinate 35,992 of JBKBRB010000004.1, read as the reverse complement.
ATAGCATAACTGACGAACGGATTTTTGCGATAAAGTTCGTAGGTGCTGTAAGGCAAGTTGCCCGTTGGGTTGCCAAGATGATAGACGGTATTCAAAACGAGTTGAAGCGGCGAGCCTTTTGCGCCAAGAATGAGTTCATAGCCGATGCTGGTTTGGCTGAACTTGTCTTCAACCTGCCGCTTGATGTCGAGCGTGGCGGCAATGAGTGCAACGCCTAACGCAACCGAAAGTGCGGTCAGAAAAACTGAAAACTTGCGCTGTGCAATGTTGGATAAGACGAGAGAAAAAATGCTCATAATGCAGTCTGAAAATTTGATGTGTAACGTAAGACTTTTAACAATCACATAAAAGGCAATGCCAATGGGTGTAGGCTATCACTGAACAATGGAACTCATTATTATCATGATTGCGTCGCTTCTTGCCTCGCTCCTGACGCTGTTTTCAGGGTTTGGACTGGGCACACTATTGATGCCTTTTTTTGCGCTGTTCTTTTCGGTTGATGTCGCTATTACTTTAACGGCGGTGGTGCATTTGCTCAACAATCTGTTCAAATTGCTTTTGGTCGGAAAGTTTGCGGATAGGGAAATTGCCATCAAGTTTGGGTTTGGGGCGGTAGTGTCCTCGTTTTTAGGTGCTGTGCTATTGGGCGCGATTTCAACGATTGAGCCGATTTTTGAATATCCCTTTTTCAATCGCACGGCAAGCATTACGCCGCTCAAACTCTTGATTGCACTCTTGCTGATGGTGTTTGTTTGGTTAGAATCGCGCGCGTCGGAAAAGCGATTAAAATTTGAGCGGAGCGATTTGTGGCTTGGCGGTCTGCTTTCGGGATTTTTCGGCGGACTTTCAGGACAGCAGGGCGCGTTGCGGAGCATCTTCTTGCTCAAATATGATTTGACAAAGGAAACTTACATTGCAACAAGCATTGTGATTGCGTGTTTGATTGATGTGGCGCGTCTGCCTGTTTATCTGAATCGGTTCAACCCTGCGATTGCCGAAGAAAATACAACCCTATTGGTTTGCGCTTGTCTTTCGGCTTTTGTTGGAGCGTTTATTGGCGCAAGATTAATGCGAAAAGTAACCATGCAAGCCGTTCAACGCACGGTTGCCGCCATGCTGGTGCTGATTGCATGTTTAATGGCAAGTGGGATTATTTGAGCGACAAACATTTCCTAACTTTGCACCCACTTTCAAACATTCACCGTCGATGACACCAAAAGAACTCGGCTACGCCATGCCGCCTGAATGGGCGCATCACGAAGCAACATGGTTTTCATTTCCACATAAGCCTGAAACTTGGCCCGATAAACCGCTTGAACCCATCTGGGAAACCTTCATTGAATTCTTCCGATTTCTTGCGCCGCACGAAGAGGTGCATGTGAATGTGCTGGACGAGAAAATGGAATTTGATGTGCGCGAAATGGTCGCCAAAAGTGGCATTATTCGCGACGCCGTGCCGAACATTCACTACCACCAATTTCCAACCAACGATGCATGGTGCCGCGACCATGGACCAATGTTCGTTTTGCGTCGCAACGGCAACACGGTTGAAAAAGCCATTGTGGATTGGGGCTACAATGCTTGGGGCGGAAAGTATCCACCGTTTGATTTAGACGACGACATTCCCACGCGAATTGCCGAATGGAAAAAACTGCCCGTCTTTTATCCGAACATTGTTATGGAAGGCGGCTCGATTGATGTCAATGGCAAAGGCTGTTTGCTTACCACAACCTCATGCCTGTTGAACCCGAACCGCAATCCGCACCTAACACAAGCCGAAATTGAAACCTACCTCAAAGACTATCTCGGCGTTACAAAAATCCTTTGGCTCGGCGATGGCATTGTCGGAGACGACACCGACGGACACATCGACGACATCACGCGTTTCGTCAGCCCCGACACCATCGTAACCGCAATCGAGGACGATAAGAGCGACGAAAACTATGAACCCTTGATGGAAAATTACGAGCGGCTGAAAACCTTCACCGACCAAGACGGCAAGCCGTTCAACATCATCACCATTCCAATGCCGTCGCCTGTCTATGAACAAGACCAACGTCTTCCTGCGAGTTACGCGAATTTCTACATCGCCAACAATGTCGTGCTTGTGCCAACTTACCGATGCGCCAACGACATCAAGGCGTTAGAAATTTTGCAGAAGTGTTTTCCAACGCGGCGCGTGCAAGGCGTTGATTGCACCGACCTAATTTGGGGACTTGGCGCGATTCACTGCGTAACGCACGAAGAGCCTTCGCTTGACGCTATTGCCGACATCAAATAGGTGCGTCCCACTGCTTGATGCGACCGCTTTCAACTTCAACGGCGGCGAGCGAGGCGATTTTCCCTTTCTTGAAGGCTTTGAACACGTCGGGCAAGTCGCGCTTGGTGAGTTCAACGTCGCGCACGCCTTGTTCATCGCACAGGAGCAGGGAGGCAGTGGCTTTGTAGAGCCGAACATTTCCAACAAGACGTTTCACGTTTGTGGCAAGCGGTTTGATTGGGCGTTTATCAAGCACGAGATACGAGAGCGAAAGGTCGCTTAAATCAATGTTAAATGCGTCAGCAAACTTCGCCCACTTCGATTCCGTGAAGGCTTCTTGTGGCGGCAAAGCCACATGATGGCACCAATGGCGTGCATTTTCAGGCGCGAGCATGCCGCATGAGGCTTGATGCACACACGGCGCGACGATATGAAAGTCGTTTCGTAAGGCTTCGCGCACTTCAACCAACCGCATGGCAATTTGCTTTTGACTCGGTTCAACCCAAATGATGCTGGTGGCGCGTTTCAATCGCTCAAGCAAGCGCGAGAGTTCGGCGTTGGAAAGTTCGTTCAAGACATGGCTAATTAAAACGCTTGATGCGTCGGGTGAATCGCCCTGCGTGAAGGAAATGTTCGCAAATAGCCGCATAAGTTTTTTTGAGGCAAAGTCAACCGAAAGCGTGGAACGGTCGAAGAGCGAGACCATGCGAGGCGAAGGCGCGATGTTGCTTTGCAGAATTTTTTGAGAAGCGATGCCAGTGCCGCACCCCCAATCGACAAGCGTGCCATTGGGCAAAGTCCAATTCCGTGTTTCAAGGTCTTTGAGCACGAAGTTCCACTTCCAACCAATGCGTTCAGCGAAGGTGGCATCGTAGAGCGCGAGCAATTCTTCTGACGACCAATAATCTGCTAATCCTTCTTGTGCATTGAGGAATTGCGTGCGCAAGCGCGAAAGCGCATCAAGCGCGTGTTGTGAAAAGTTCATCGTGATAACGCGATTTCAATTTTTGAGAGAAACTCTTTTATATTCGCTCGTTTTCTTTCCAACACAAACTTTCTATCAACAATGACAAGCAAATCTTCATTATCCGTCCTAACACTATCTTGTGCAATCCTTCTTCTCGTTTCCGCATGTGGCGGCGATTCAAAGCAAAGTGCAACAAACACTGCGGCAAGCAAAACTTATAATTGGAAATTAGTTACATCGTGGGCGCCGAAGTTTCCTGTTTTGGGAGAAGGCGTAGAAATGTTCGCGCAGTGGGTTGATAGCGCGTCGAATGGTCGGCTTCGCATCAAGGTCTATGGCGCAAACGAACTTGTGCCCGGCTTGGAAGTCTTCAACGCGGTGAGTGCAGGCACGGCTGAAATGGGACACAGCGCGGCATATTATTGGAGCGGAAAAGTCCCCGCGTCGCCGCTGTTCGCTTCGTTCCCCTTTGGCTTGAACGCGCAACAGTTTAATGCATGGTATTACGGCGGCGGCGGAAAAGAACTTTGGGAAGAAGCCTACGCGCCACAAGGCGTTATTCCATTTCTCTGTGGAAACACAGGCGTGCAAATGGGCGGCTGGTTCAACAAAGAGATTAAATCCGTCAATGATTTGAAAGGCTTGAAAATGCGCATTCCGGGCTGGGGCGGAAAAGTGATTACCAAAGCAGGCGGCTCTGCGGTTACGCTTGCCGCACCTGAAATTTACACCAGCCTCGAGCGCGGCGTTATCGACGCAACCGAATGGATTGGACCTTATCACGACTACAAACTCGGCTTGCATAAAGTCGCTAAATACTACTACTATCCCGGTTGGCATGAACCCGGCACTGCCTTTGAACTCCTTGTCAACAAAAAAGCCTTCGAATCCTTACCAAAAGATTTACAAGAAATCGTGCAAACGGCGGCGGCACGCACGAACATTTGGATTCTCTCACAGTTTGAAGCACAAAACAACACCTACTTGCAAAAACTTATCAACGAAGAAAAAGTGCAACTCAAAGAGTTTCCAAAAGAAGTGCTGATGGAACTCAAAAAACTCGCCAAAGAAGTCGCCGAAGAAGAAACTGCCAAAGACCCACAAGCCAAAAAGACCTACGAAAGCATCATGGCGTTCAAGAAAAACATCTTAGAGTGGAACAAGAAGTCGGAAGACGCCATGCGCCCCTATTTGGAATGAAAATGGAACGCACTTGAAGAACTTTCAAGATTCATCATTGCGAGCGAAGCAAGGAATCCACATCTAAATTGGATTCCTTGTTTTGCCCTATTCATTCTCAATGACAAACATCAGTGCTTGCGCTTATGTTTGGTTGCTACACAAAGAGAAGGGGAGCGATATTAGAAACCAAAAACAACGATTACAGATGAAAGCAATCATTCAAATGATTTCATCGCTCAACGAGGGTGTGGGTAAAATCGTCTCGGCGTTGAATGTGTTTTTAGTGGTGCTGATTTGCATTGATGTAACAGTGCGCTACATCTTCAAGCAATCGAGCACGGCTTTTTATGAATTGGAGTGGCATTTATTCTCGTTCATCTTTTTGATGAGTGCGGGGTGGGCGTTGCGGCATGAAAAGCATGTGCGCGTCGATATTCTTTATTCCAAAGCCAGTCCGCGCGTTCGAGCCATCATTGACATTATTGGCGTTTTACTTCTGCTTATGCCGTTTTGCATTGTCATCATTCTGACAGCGTTTCCATATACGAAGGTTGCCTTTGAAAGCATGGAAGCCTCGCCCGATACAGGTGGCTTGCCGTTTCGGTGGATTGTGAAATCCTCTATTGTGCTTGGAGCAGGGTTGCTCTTGCTACAAGGTGTGGCGATGCTGTTGGAAAAGATTCTCTTTTTGATTGAAGGAAAGGAGCGCGCCGAAAATGTCGCCTGAACTGCTGACAGGATTACTTTTCCTGTGTTTGATTGCCTTGCTACTCTTGGGCTTCCCTGTTGCCTTTACGTTGGGCGGCTTATCGATTGTCTTTGGCTATTTCGTTTTCGGCTTTGAGTTTTTCAACTTGTTGCCGATGCGTGTTTTCGGCATTATGACGAACTATGTGCTGATTGCTGTTCCGCTGTTTGTTTTTATGGGCACGATGTTGGAAAAGTCGGGCATTGCAGAGCGATTGCTCGATACGATGTCGCTTTTGCTTGGACGCTTGAAAGGAGGTTTAGCACTTTCGGTTGTTGTGGTGGGTGCGTTGCTCGGTGCGACAACGGGGGTTGTCGGGGCAACCGTTACAACAATGGGATTGCTCAGTTTGCCGACGATGCTTCGGCGCGGATTCAGTAAGTCGCTTTCAACTGGCACGATTGCCGCCGCAGGCACATTAGGTCAACTTGTCCCGCCAAGCGTGGTGATGGTGTTGCTCGCAAGCGTGATGAATGTCTCGGTCGGCGATATGTTTGCTGCTGCAATTGTGCCGAGCGTGCTTTTAGTGGCGGCATATTTGATTTACATTTATGCTGTCGCCCTCATTAAGCCTGAACAAGCCCCGCCGATTCATGCCGATGAACTGGCAACATTTTGGCGCGAGGGTGCACTGGGGCGTATCATACGTGCGTTTGTCTTGCCCGCAGTTTTAGTTCTGGCTGTTTTGGGGTCTATCTACACGGGACTTGCCACGCCGACCGAAGCCGCCGCCGTCGGTGCGTTTGTTGCTACGGTGCTCACGGCAATCGAGAAAAAATTAACGTGGAATGTGCTCGTCGATGTTTGCAAAGAAACGACGTTCTTAACCACGATGGTGTTCATCATTTTGGTTGGCGCAACGGCATTCGGCTTGGTGTTCAGAGGCATCGGCGGCGACGATGTGCTCGTGCATCTGTTAGAACGCACAAAACTAAGTCCCCAACTCTTTTTAGCCTTTGTGCTCATCGGAATTTTCATTGCGGGCGCGTTTATCGACTTCATTGAAATCATTTTCATCTTCGTGCCTGTTATTACGCCGCTGCTGGTAAAGTATAATGTGAACTTGATTTGGGTCGGCATTTTGATTACCGTGTGTTTGCAAACGTCGTTTCTGACGCCGCCATTTGGCTTCACGCTCTTTTACCTCAAAGGCGTTGCGCCGCCTGAAATTTCAACGGGCGATGTTTATCGAGGCGTTGTGCCATTTATCGCGCTTCAACTGCTAATCACATTCTTGTTGCTCTTCTTTCCCGAAATACTGTCGTTGATTTCAGTCGAGACAAGGCGTTAGGATTTGTTTACATCACGGAGTGAGGTTTTTATGTATCTTGCCAAACTGCTGACACTCAACAACAAAACATTAAGCGCATGACAAAACGACGCCTCTTCATCGCCTTACTTTTTCTCGCGCTCTTTTCAGAGCCACTGCTTGCGGGAAACCCATCGCCATTTATGCGCTACCTGCCGCGTCAAGGCTCGGTCGCCATTGCCGCACGCGGCGGATTGCTCTTTGCCAACGACACATTCTTAGGGCACGCCACCATCGCCTACGGTTTGCGCAACGGCATTGCGCTAAACGGACACATCGGCTTCGGACAAAATCCTTACGACCCCTACTTCGGTGGCGACCTTCGCATGACACTTTTCGCTAATCGTAGCATCGGCTTTGACGCCTACTTCGGCGGACATGCCGGCGGCATTGGCAGTGGCTTGGACTTCGGCGGAATTTTAGACTTCAATCTCGGTGGCATTGGATTTATCACAGGCATTGACGGCGACTACGTCATGGAGAGCGGCGCAAGCGCAACGCCGTTGAACTTCTTCGCAGGCGTCGATATCGGTCTCTCGAGAACTACCCGATTTGCCGTTGTAGCAGGATTCGCTCTGACTAATAGCGCAACCAGTGAAATTACCGCAGGCTTCAACTTCTACTTCTAATTTTTCGCGCTCAAAATAAAAAGCGAAGACCTCTGGTGCAGTTCAGAGACTTCGCTTTTCTTCATTCTTGATATGGATTTCTCACTTCGTTCGGAATGACAAAAGAAGACCGTTCGGAAGAATGACGCCAGCGGTTATTCTGAGCGAGGCGAAGCATCCACGAACTTGCGTTGTTGTTCCTATAAACATTCATTGGACGAAATGCTGGCGTTCTGTATCTTCGCCCTCTATTTTTGAATCAAACTTTGCGAATGTCAATTCCTTTGTTCATCAAGCGTGGCTTGATTGCTGTTTTCATGTTTTTGCCGCTTAACGCATGGGGTCAAGACGCGCTTCAACAGTTTCGCGACCAAACCTCTGCTTCACAAGCGACGGGCGAAAGCCGTTCATCATTGCTCAAAAATTATTTTTCGGCATTTTCACAAGAGCAAAACTTCTTAGACAAAACTTCGATGTTATCGGAGATGTCGGCGCCGATGCAAGACATTCCATTAGAAGAGACGATTGACGCGGAGAAATATGTGTTGGGTGCGGGTGATGTCATTGAAATTAGCATTTTTACGTTCACGCCGATTACATTTCGGGCGACGGTTTCTGCCGATGGCGCGCTCACGCTTCCGAATGTTGGGGCGATTGAGGTAAGCGGGAAAACACTGGCTTCTGTTAAGCTTGAACTTTTGTCGCAACTTTCTAAGCAGTATAAAAGCAGTTCGGTTTCGATTACGCTGCAGCGTCCGCGCACGTTTTTGGTAACGGTTACAGGTGCGATTCGCACGCCGGGCAAGCATGTCGTGACGTCGGTTGACCGAGTCGATAAAGCGGTTCTGCTTGCAAACGCGCCGCCGATTGAAAACAACACGCTTGCGCCAGCACTTCAAACAGAAAAACTGAACAGCGATAGGCTTTCTGTGCGTCTTTATCCGAACTACGCGCCACAAATTCAGCCATCACTTCGGCGAATTAAGGTGCATCGCAAAAATGGAGAAATTTTGGAGTGTGATTTAATACGATTTTTCATGGCAGGCGATAAAACGATGAATCCTGTTTTGCAAGAAGGCGATGTGATTAGTGTTCCAAATCTTGCTGTTGAGCAAGTGGAAAAGGTTGGTATCTACGGCGCGGTTCAGATTCCCGCGCTCTACGAGCATTCACCTTTTGATAGCCTCACAATGCTTTTCAAAATTGCCCATGGCGCAACGCCAAACGCCGATTTGGAAAATGTTCAACTGGTTCGCAAAACTATGTCAGGGTTTCAAACACAGCGCATCAATGTGAGGGAAATTTTAGAAGGACGCGCCCAAGATATTCCTCTACTGCCAAACGACAGAATCCAAGTGCCTGAAAAAAATGCGCCACGAATCGGCAACGTGACGCTCAAAGGCGAAGTGAAATTCCCCGGATACTTTGCCATTGAAGAAGGCAAAACAACCTTGAAAGAAATCATAAAATTGGCGGGTGGTTTCACAGAAAAAGCCTTAATAACCAGTGCGAGAATTTATCGCAAGCCACGCCCTGAAGACCCAAACGCAAAAGAGCCAATTGAAATTACTGACCCAGGTTTCGAGCGTGCGCGTCTTCTTCGTGGTAGCAATTTGAATCCTGAAGAAGCCGAAACCTTTGATGTTGATTACAGTGCGCGGCGAAACTATGTGTCTGTGAACTTTAAGGAAGTATTTGAACCAGGAAGTTCAAAAGACCTTCTGCTTAAAGATGGCGACGTGATTTTGATTCCAAAAGACGAGCAAACGGTCTATGTGTTTGGGCAAGTTCAGCGTCCCGGATATGTGAAGTATGTCAAAGGTTGGAAGGTTGGAGATTATCTGAACGCGGTTGGCGGACAAACCAAAGAGTCGACTGGCGATGTGAAAGTGCTCAAAGCCAATGGCGACGAATGGAAAACGCCGAGCGAGACGGAAATTGAATCGGGCGATTGGATTATCGCGCCGAAAAAAGTGCGGAAGACATTTGCGCAAAGCGTTTCTGAATATGCGCCCGTGATTTCGCTCTTTACGACATTGGTAACTTTGGGTGTTTTGATTTTCCAAGTAACACGATAGAACGAAATGAAAGAAAGCCAAGAAAGCGCAATTTTTCCGACAGCCCTCCACGAAGATAGTGCTTCTGCTGACTTGATAGCAAGACCGCTATGGGCGAGATTGCTTGAAGTCTTGATTCGTTACCGTAAATGGATTATTGTAACTACTTTGTCAACAACGGCACTCTCTACGCTTATTGCGTTTTTGCTCCCTGTTTGGTTTCTTGCTTCATCGGTAATTTTAGTCGGGCAACAAAGCGACGTGCTGAATTTATCTAAACTCTTAGGCGTGAGTGCAGGGCTTGCAAGTGATTTGCTTGGGAAAAATAAACTCTCTGATGAAGTCGACCGATACGAAGCCATTTTTAAGAGTGAACGATTACGCCTTGCCGTGATAGAAAAATTTGATTTAATCAAGGAGTATGAATTTGATAGCCCCGACGTCAAAGAGCCAATTAAAAACACCCTCAAAGAATTAGACGCGAATATCTCCTTCAAAGACAATAAGAACGGCACAATTACAATTTCGGCTATCTACAAAGAGAACGCCGAAAAATCGGCTGAAATGGCGCAGTTTATAGTAGCGATGATGGATTCTATTAACCGACAACTTGCAACAGAGTCGGCACGCAATCAGCGCATATTTATTGAGCGCAAGTATATTCAAGCGCAAGAAGAATTAGCACGAGCAGAAGTGGCTCTAAATATGTTTCAAAAGCAATACAAAGTGCCTGAAATCAAAGACCAAATTCGTGCCAGTTTAGAGGCATCTGCACAAATTGAGTCAGCCGCAATTACAAGCGAAGTTGAATATAATGTGCTCAAAGATGCGCTCGGAGAAAATCATCCGCAAGTGCTTCAAGCGAAAAGCAAAGTTCAAGAGCTCAAAAGACAAGTGAAACGTTTTGAGCAAGGCGGACTAAGTTCCGACATCATCATTCCGTTTGAAAAAATGCCCGATGTTGGAATGGAGTATACGAGGCTCTACCGCAATTTGCTTTTGCAAACAAAAATCGTCGAGTTTCTTACAACCCAATATGAGCAGGCAAAAATTCAGGAAGCCAAAGATACGCCTACACTACTTGTTTTAGATAAAGCGCGCGTTCCTGAATGGAAAGCAAAACCTAAAAGGCTATTTATCATTCTCGGCGGTATGGTGATAGGATTCATTCTTTCAGTTGCTATTATTTTTTTATATCTCGAGACCCAAACGCCCGAATTTCAACGATGGAAATTCTATTTTGGTAATGTGATGAAGGAGCGCGTCTAATGCCTAATGTTGAAACTGCCTCTAAGTTATCTCTTGCAAAATTCCCTACGCAAAAACTTTCTCTCATTTACAGCAGTCTCTTAATCATCATCGCTGGAAGTTATTTTTTACATCCGATTCTCCCGATAGGAATTGCTTTTATCTTTTCCATATTGGCATTTCGGCATTGGATAAGATTTGATATGTTATTTTACGCAATCATCGTCATGTTTTTACTCATAAGCCCAAATGTTCCGCCGCACGAAAAGCACTTCCGTTCGCCTATTCTATTGAAAGAATTTTTAGCGCAAGATATTTTGCTTTTTGCCGCACTTTTTCTTTTCGCTATTGCATTACTAACACAGAAGATAACTTTTCCAAAGCCGAAGACCTTTACTGAAAAAGCTTTTTTGTTGTTCGTAATTTCTTTTTTGTGCTCGCTTGTAGTGGGTTTGTTGCAAAATAATCGCTCGGAGTATGTGATAAGTGAAGCGCGCGACTTTGCTTATCTGCTCCTCTTTTGGTTGATTCTTGTCTATGCCGCACGATTTGAACGCCTGTATATGTATGTGCTTGTTTTTGTGGGATGTTGCGCTCTCTTTGCCGCAATCAGTGTGATTGATGCGGCAGTGCGTTACAACTTTTCGCGATATAATTCAGGTATTTCTTTTTTGCTATTAGGAGGTTTTTTCTTCTGCCTATCTGCATTGATAGCGGGAGTATTTGAGAAACATAGAACGCTGGTTATCGGACTGCTTATTACATTTTTGGTGGCGATAGTTGTATCATTTACGCGCGGTTTATATTTGGGTTTGGTAGTTGGATTATTGGTTGTGATGTTTCGGACAGGCGCGGCACAAACCGTGCGTTTAGTTATCTTTTCAGCGTTGATATTGAGCGGAGTGTTAGGTATTTTATTTCTCTTTAACTTGACACCTGACTTTTTGATTGAGCAAACAGTGAATCGCGGAACGGAAGTGGCAGGGGGAATTGATGTTAGTAGCGCAGAGCGAATTTTAGAAATAGTTGCCGTTCTCAACGACTTTCCTAAGCACCCTATTTTCGGAGACGGCATCGGCGGAACGATACGCGTTTATCGCTTTACCGATTTGGTAGGAAAATCTGGAATGACTGACTGGTGGTTTATTCATAATAACTACTTTCAGACCTTACATAAACAGGGATTGGTTGGAATAATCGCACTGTTATTGCTATGGATTAGTGCAACTTGGAAATCTTACACACTCTACAAAGTGGTTTCAGAAACGAAGAAAAAAGCCCTGCTACTCATGACGCTCGGAACGCTCGTCGGATTTATGACCATTTCAATGACTTCAGCTGTGATGACCTACTCAAATACGAATTTCTTAAATGCGCTTCTATTTGCAGTTGTTGTAATCATTGAGCAAGAGCAAAAACATATAGAGAACTTGCGGCACAACAATGAGCGTTAAGAAAAAACTGATTTTGAACTCCATCTTTGCCGCCTTTCCTCGCCTATTGGGGTGGCTTTTGACACTGTTTATCACACCATATATCGTTCATCAGCTAGGCATATCACTATTTGGAACTTGGGCGTTACTTTCTGCTCTACCCAGTTATCTATTTTTGTTGGACTTTGGATTTGCTACCTCAATTGCGCGCTTTGTTGCCGAAGCCGATGCTACAAAAGACCGTGAACGTCTCTCAAAAATTTTTTCTATCACTGTGGTTATCTATGTGTGCTGGGGGATTGTAATTACCGCTATATTGCTATGGTGGCAAGGCAGTATTTGCGATTTTTTTCGCCTTGAAGCACCTGATGCGTCAATGTTGAGTGCCGCCTATACGGCAATGATATTCAGTTTTTTATTTTCTATGCTTGCGACGGTTTATTTGCAAATGATAGATGGCGTGCAAAAAATGGACGTAAGCGGCACGATTACAGCAGTAGCGATTATTTCAATCAATATCTTCAATATAGTGGTGCTTTATCTCGGTTACAGTATTGTTGGATTGGCGTTGGTTTCATTGTTCATCAATTTTATGATGTTTATCGCCGCTTTAATTGCCGCGCATAGAACGATTCCAAGTTTAAGATTTAGCCGATTTGAGCTCCCACTGTTTAAGTCAATGCTGAAATATGGCGGGCAACTTCAAGTTTCGTCGTTGCTTTATATGATTGTAATTCGCACTGAAAGTCCGATTATCTCAAGCGTTTTGGGCACGTCGGCAGTTGGCTACTATCGCCTTGCTAATAGCCTTGCAGGACTCTCGCGCGATATTCCGTCTCTACTACTTTCGGCGATTATTCCAACGGCGACGATGCTTCATGCCAGTGAACGCAAAGAAGAACTTCAACGGCTTTATGAACGCGCCAATACATACCTTTTCTTTTTTGCACTTTCCGTTGCAGGATTCTTTTTTTGCTTCTCAGAAGGATTACTACGCTTGTGGCTGAATAGCGACGAATATCTCATTTCGGCTTTGCCGATGCGATTTATGATTATCGGATTTTGCGCAAACATTCTAACAGGCGTTTGCACCTCAATGGCGCGAGCCATCGGACAAACAAAGCAAGAAATGTTCATCAATTTAGCAACAGTTTTGCTTCATCTCTTGCTTAATATCGGACTTCTACACTGGATAGGATTGAGCGGAATCGGAATGGCATCGGCATTCGTATTAGTTCCGATGAGTGCCTTCATGATTGCGCGGCTTTCAACCTATTTTGGCTTCTCGCTATGGACGACGGTAAAGCAAATTTTTTTGCCTAATGCCTTACTTGTAAGTATTTCATCGCTCATTGGGCTGGGCATATATCAAGCGATGAAAACGACAGGGCTTACTGAAACATGGGGATTGAGACAAGCAGAGTTTATACTATTGTTGATAGCGGGCATCGCCTTTACTGGCTCGCAACTGCTTTTAGGCATGCGCTTTGGAATCGTGCGAATTGACGACCTTCAAAGTCTGTTTAGACCAAAGGTAATTTCATGAACCCGAAAGTTTCTATCATCATTGCTAATTGGAACGGTGAAGCAATTTTAGAAGATTGTATTCGCTCTATTTTTGAACAAACGAAGCGCGTTTCGTTTGAAGTGATTGTCGTTGATGATGCCTCAACCGACCGAAGCGTCGATCGAATCCGAACAAAGTTCCCCGAAGTATGTGTAATTGAAAATGAAAAAAATATAGGTTATGCGGCAACAAATAATCGCGCACTGACGATTGCACGTGGAGAATATTGGCTACTTCTTAACAACGATACAATTCTGCAAAATGATGCCGTAGGGCTAATGGCATCGTATTTAGACGCGCATAGAAGCGTAGGAATTTGTGGTGGCACATTGCTGAATCACGACGGCTCGCTTCAGCATTCGTTCGGAAATGTGCCGTCGCTGAAAGTAGAACTGGTTGGACTATTTTCACTACACCGATTTTACCGTAAAACACTGCCGCCTGCGTTGGGCATTATTCCCTATAACATTCAGAATCCAGTAGAAGTTGACATGATTGTTGGAGCTAACCTTATGATTCGTGCTTCACTGGCGCGCGAACTCGGCTTATATGATGAAGCCTTTAATGCCTATTTTGAAGATGCTGACCTCTGTTTTCGCGCTAAAAAAAAAGGTTGGAAAGTGATGTATTTACCTGAACCCAAAATTACGCACCTTTATAGTTACTCTTTCGGAAACGAGCGTGTGATAGATGTGCAAAAAATATCTCGTAAATCGCGTTACATGGCAAAAGGCTATAAGCGATTCTGTAAAAAGCATTATCCATTATATTGGTGGCTTCTTGTTTGGCTACGATGTCTAACGCAACTACGCCTATGGATTCAACACACGTTGCGCGCATATCTAACAGGCTCTGAACACTCGAAGCGACTTTCAGCAGAGTATCGAGCGTCGTTTTTGGCGTTGATTTCTTCTTAACGAAAGCCATGAAAATTTTAATCATCAGTCCAATTCTTCCTTATCGCAATGTCGGGCATGGTGGCGGCGCAATTTTATTTCGTCTGATAGAAATACTTTCAAAGCGTCATCAACTATTTTTAGCGGCGATGTATGAACCGTTTGAAAAGGAAAAACTCGTAGAATTGCAAACAATGCTGAACGTCGTTTGTGCAATGCCGAGAAAAGAAACAAGTGCGGAACACTTGACCGTGCAAGCCGCCAAACGCGCGATGTGGCAAAAAATAAAGTTATGGACAAGAGGATTTTTGAACGATGCGTTTTCTATTCCAACGCCTGATGTAAAAGCCTTTTCTGATGCTGTGCTTCGGCATGTGCGGCAAGAACGCTACGATATAATTCAGATTGAATTTCCGCAGTGGCTTTCGTATCTCGTGCGTCGTATTGGCGCGACGAATGTTGTCGGTGCCGCTCACGATGTCGTCTTTAAAACCTTTGAACGAATGCGCTTCCAAAAAAGAACACTAGCGCACAGACTTCTGGCGAACTTGCGATACATGCTATCAAAGCGCAATGAACTGGCAACCTATAAGCATTTACGATGTGTTTATACCTTGTCAGATTTTGATAAACAACTCTTGCTTAAAGCAGAACCAACGCTGAACGTGCAAACCAGACAGGCTGGATTTCTGTTGCCGACCTTGCCATTGAGCATCAAGCGTGAGCCAAAGATGATTTTATTTGTCGGATATTTAGCACGAGGCGAAAATCAAGACGGCGTTTGGTTTTTAATAAACGAGGTGATGCCAATCGTTTGGCGACAGAACCCGGACGCATCGCTACACATTGTAGGAGGTGGCGCACCGAAAACCATGCTCGAGCATCACAATGGACAAACGGTTATTTTTCATGGCTATCAAGAAAATTTAGAGCCATTTTATCAGCGTGCGCGCGTGATGGCGGTGCCCGTCTTTGTCGGAGGCGGAATTATCACAAAATTGATTGAATCGCTTATGCACGCACTTCCAAGTGTTTCAACGACGATTGGAAACGAAGGCGTTCAAGCCAAACCGAATGAAGCCATTTTAATAGCCGATACCGCCACCGATTTTGCGAAACACATCAACGCCTTGATTGATAATGATGAAATGCACAAGCGTATTTCGCAAGCGGCGCGACAACACTTTGAAAATAATTTTCATATTGAGCGCGTAGTGCAACAGCTTGAGCAAAGTTATCAGCAACTGCTTAACGAAGAAAAGGCATGCAACTGAAAAGCGTTATCGGTCTTGCCAGAAATGTGCGGTATCATCGTTTCGGAACTTGCACAATTTGTGGAAAGACGACAATGTTTCTTTCGTTTGATGGACACGCCGCACCACACGTGCGCGAACGCCTGCACTGCGCCTCGTGTAAGAGCGTCTCACGACAGCGTCATGTGGCACTCGAGGTGCTACGTGCGTTTGAACGAAAGGAAACCTCACTTCAAGATGCACGCGCGTTTTTTCGGACGCTCAAAATTTACAGTGCCTCTTCGGGCGACGCGATGAGCCGTGTGTTAGGCAAAGACAATCCGAACTACGTGGTCTCGGAATACTTCCCTGATGTGCCCGCAGGCGAAAAGAAAAATGGAATTCAGTGCCAAAATTTAGAAGCACTCACCTTCAAGGACGGTGAATTTGATGTCGTGATTACCGAAGATGTGCTCGAGCATGTGGTTAATGTCAAGAAAGCCTTGTCGGAAATTCATCGCGTTTTGAAGACGGGAGGCTTTCATATTTTTACGGTGCCGCTATTGCTGGATTCACCCACACTTGAACGTGCGATTGTCGAAGAAAACGGTGCGGTCAGACATCTGCTTCCGCCTGAATATCACGGCGACCCCATACGCGGCGAAATTTTAGCATTCAGAACCTTTGGCTATGATATTTTCAGCACATTGTCAGAAATTGGATTTGAGGCAAAATTATCTCCAACCTTTTTTCAAATGACACTCAAACACGCCATTGCCGATAGTTACGTCATTGTCAGCCGCAAGTGTTAGTCTCTAAACTTTGAGCGTGAAAGAAATATGTTATCCATTATCATTTGCAGTGTATCGCCCGAGTTTCAGAAGCAAGTTGTTGAAAATTTTACTCAAACCGTAGGGTGCGAACACGAGTTCATCATTTTTGATAATCGCGAGCCGCGCTATGGGTTGTGCAAGGTCTACAATCTTTGCGCGCAAAAAGCCAAGTATCCGTATTTGTGTTTTGCTCATGAAGACATTGTGATTGCGACGAAAGAGTGGGGGCGCAAACTCATCTCACACATTCAAAACGATTCGTCTATTGGCGCAATTGGCGTGGCAGGAATTGGTTTCGTGAGCGAGAGACGAAAACCCTCTACACCACGCGCCGCCGCGTTTTTCCGCGTTAAACATATTGACAAACACACAGGACGACGCGCAAACATTTGGCGACCAAACCGCAAAGAAGGCTTGTTCCGCGTCGCCACGATTGATGGACAGTTCATCTTTACGACAAAAAAAGTGTGGAGCGAATTTCCGTTCGACGAAACGCGATTTACCCATTTTCATCTCTACGATTTGGATTTCAGCATGCAAGTCAACACGCGCTACAAAGTCATGGCGAGCACCGAACTTGATGTAACGCATTTTTCTTTCGGAACTTACAACGACACGCACCGCGCGTTTTATCAAAAGTTCATTGAGAAATGGCAACACCGACTTCCGCTGTTGCAAATGCCTGACAATGCAACGCCAACACAGATTATCAAAGTCTTTGCGCACGATATTATCAATCATATCCGTGATGGAAATCCGAAATTGGCTAAGCGAAGTTTTGAGCACTTGCAACGCCAAATTGCGCGTCCCGCTTGGATTCTCGGACTTGAATGTCTCTTGCTGATGCCCATCGTTCTTCTCTCAACCCTGCGGCACTGACAATGAACCCAACGGTCAACATTTTGCTCTCGACTTACAACGGCGAAAAATTCTTGCCTCAACAACTCGATAGCCTGCTGGCGCAATCCTATCCGAACATTTTAATTCACGTTCGCGATGACGGCTCATCGGACAAAACCATAGAAATTCTCGAAGCCTATACTCACGCTCACTCGAACATTCGTCTCACAAAAGGGGAAAATCTCGGCGCGGCGAAGAGTTTTTTTCAACTACTGCTCAATGCCGATAGCCAATGCGCCTACTTCGCCTACTGCGACCAGGACGACGTATGGAAGACCGATAAAATCGAGCGCGCTATCGCCATGCACGAGCAAGAAGACCAAACACAACCCTTGCTCTACTTTTCAGAATTTGAAATCGTTGATACATCGCTCAACCGCATCGCTTCCTCAACGCCATATCAATTCTATGATTTCAGAACCGCGTTGCTTCAAAATGTGCCGTTTGGGTGCACGCAAGTTTGGAACAACGCCGCACAACAGGTGCTTTCGCGACATGTGCCAAGTTTTTTTTACATGCACGATTGGTGGAATTTCTTAGTCATTTCAGGCATCGGCAAAGTGCTTTACGATCCATCTGAAACGCTCTACTATCGTGTGCATGGCGAAAATGTGTTCGGACAAACGACCTCGCTGATGTCGCGATTCAAAAATCGTGTTAGGCTTTTGCGAAAACGTGATATGCCTGTGCTCTCGGCGTGGCGTCAAGCAGTGGAGTTTGAGCGTCTGTTTGCGTCTTATCTTTTGCCTGAACATCAAGCGGTGCTGTCCAACTTTACGCGCTCAAAGGAAAGCCTTGCACGACGACTGCATTACGCGCTTTTTGGAGAAGCCCGCCGTGCTTCACGGTTGGACAATGTTATCTTTAAGGCAATGGTGATGTTTAACTATTACTAAACTGCTGTGAACGCCCAATCATACAAACTCGCCCTCGTCCACGAATGGCTTTCTATCATTGCAGGCTCGGAAAAAGTCGTCGGCGAATTGCTCGCGCTCTATCCGAACGCTGACCTCTTCACGCTTGTGGACTTCTTCGATGACAACGCGCGAAAACTGCTTCACGGCAAACGCGCACAAACAAGTTTTATCCAAAATCTGCCCTTTGCGAAAACCTCGTTTCGTAGTTACCTGCCGCTCATGCCGCTTGCGATTGAGCAATTCGATGTGTCTAATTATGATGTGGTGATTTCAAGCCATCATGCGGTCGCCAAAGGCGTGCTCACGCACCAAAATCAACTGCACATTTGCTACTGCCATTCGCCAATGCGCTATGCGTGGGATTTTTATCACGAGTATCTGCGCGAAGCCAAGTTAGATAAAGGATTGCGCGGCGCGATTGCAAAACTGATGCTTCACTACTTGCGCATGTGGGACGTGGCAAGTGCCAATCGAGTTGATGCCTTCGTAGCAAATTCGCACTACATCGCGCGGCGCATCAAGCGCGTCTATAACCGCGAGGCAACCGTGATTTATCCGCCCGTTGATGTCGAAAACTTCGACTGCAAACCGAATAAGGATAACTACTACCTTGCCGTCGCGCGCTTTGTGCCTTACAAAAAAGTTGATGTCATTGTTGAAGCCTTTTCCCGCATGCCTGATAAAAAACTCGTGCTCATTGGCGAAGGCGATAAATCCGTTCTGAAACACGCCACGCGCAACATTGAAGTGATTGGATTCCAGCCGTTTGAATCGCTCAAAACTTACTTAGCGTCTGCCAAAGCCTTTGTTTATGCGGCAGAAGAGGATTTCGGCATTACGATTGTCGAAGCACAAGCCTCTGGAACGCCTGTCATTGCGTTTGGAAAAGGCGGCGCAACCGAAACCGTCTTGAACGGAAAAACGGGCGTGCTATTTCCTGAACAAACTGCCGAGAGTTTGATTGAAGCCGTTAAAACCTTCGAGCAAACCGACTTTGACCACGTCGCAATTCGCAACCATGCAGAACGCTTCGACCGCGCCATCTTCGCCGAAAAAATCAAAATGTTTATTGATGAACACTATCGCGCTTTTCTGCAAGAGCCTATTGCTCGGTAGCCTCGTTTTGCTCTTTTCAAACACACTGCTTGCGCAAGTTGAGACCGTGCCGCTCGACGCCAATTTTCATGCGCAAAACATTTATGAGTTTCTCAAAGAAATGCGCGTCAAAAAAATTCTGCGCGACTATCGCGACGATGTGCTTTCGCTCTCCCGCGCCGAAATCATCAAACACCTTAAAACGATTGAATCGCGTTGGAGCGACCTTTCCGAAACCGAAAAGAAATTGACCAAACGCTTTCAACGCACCTTCGAGAACCCCGAAGAGCACGCAAGCGATTACACTTACTTTTTCGGAACCGTCGACGCCTCCCCGAATCACTTTCGTGAAGCCTTCGGCGATAAAGAAAAAATGCTCTTTTATGCACGCGACGGCGAAAACCGCTTGTTTGTTGAATTGTTTGGCGAATTAGATTTTACCGAAGACCGCTTTCGGAACAATGCCTTCATCGCGCAAGGCGGATTTCGTTTTCGTGGAACGCTCTTTGAAAACTTTGGCTACAGCCTTGCGTTTGTCAAAGGCGCAACGCTTGGCAACCGTCAAACCATGAAACTCACGCGCCCCGACTTCCTCTACAACTTCAAATTCGTTGAAAACATTGACGGCACACCAAGCATCGACTTCACCGAAGGACATTTGCGCTATCAATACGAACCGAAAGAAGACGTGATGATTTACGCACAACTCGGACGCGAAAAACTGCGCTACGGCTTGGGTTATCGTGCGAGCCTCACACTTTCAGGAAACCATCAAAACCTCGACGCACTTCGATTCGGCATCAACTACAAACAGATTTCATTCACCTCAATTCACGCCTCAACATCGGGAAACTTCTTCGACACGCTTGGGCGAGTTGTTCCGCGCGGCGAGCGATACACGAAGTATTTTTCTGCACAGCGATTGCGCTTGCTCGTTCCTGATTGGTTTGCCGTCGGCATTGGTGCAGTTGTGGTGTATCACGGACGCTTCGACCTTGCCTATCTTAATCCATTTCAGTTCTACAAGTTCGCCGAACATTCGCTTCAAGACCGAGACAACGCGGCGATGTTCTTCGATATTCAAACGCACTTTCTCAAAAACATTGAACTGCAAGCCTCGTTTTTTCTCGACGAAAATTTGGACTTCTCGAACTTGAACAAGGAGCGTAACAAGTATGCGTTTCAAGTCGGCATGTTTTGGTATGAATTTCTGACGCTGAAAAATTTGTCATTGATAGCGGAATACACGCGGGTTCGTCCTTACACTTACACACATTTTGACGAGCGCAATTCGTATTCGGCGTGGAGCATGGGGCTTGGACATCCGATTGGCGCAAATGCTGATGAAGTGTATTTGAAATTAGCATATAATCCGACGGATTGGATTCGTCCGAGCATTGAGTTTCGCAAGCGTCGCAGAGGCAACAACATCGTTGATGAAAATGGAATTTTGATTCGCAATGTCGGCGGAGATTTGCTTCGTCCTTACGAGACCTTTCAAGTCAATCCGATTGCGCCGTTTCTTGACGGCGAGCGCGTCGATACTGATGAACTAACGCTTAACCTTCGGCTTGAACCTGTGCGCAACCTAAGTTTCGAAGCGCGCTATGGCTATCAACTGCAAACCTTTGTTACGCGCGGCGGCTCTCAATCTCAAAACTTTTTCACGGTGCGCTTTTTAGTTGAATACTAAACGCTCAAATACGAAACCGAAGCGCGAAAGCAAGTTCTTCGCTATTTTCACGCATCGTTTTTAACAACAATATTCCAATTCAAAGCCATGACAATTCAACACATTGCCGTAATCGGCGGCGGAACAATGGGCAACGGCATTGCGCATGTTTTTGCGCAACATCACTTTCCCGTGAAGCTCGTCGATATCAAACAAGAGTTCTTGGATAAAGCCCTGAAAACTATCAGCACGAATTTAGACCGACAAGTCAAAAAGGGTGTTTTGACCGAAGCACAGAAATCTGAAACGCTGAACAATATCACACCGACAACCGATTTAAGCAGCGCAGTCAAAGATGTGGATTTGGTCATTGAAGCCGTCAACGAAAACTTTGAACTGAAACAATCTATCTTCAAAACGCTTGATGAACACTGCAAACCGTCAGCGATTTTGGCGTCGAACACAAGTTCAATTTCGCTCACGAAACTTGCGGCGGCAACCAAGCGTCCCGCACAAGTGATTGGCATGCATTTTATGAACCCTGTGCCTGTGATGAAATTGGTGGAAGTGATTCGTGCGTTGCAAACATCAGACGAAACCTTTCAAGCGATTGAATCAACAGCGAAAGCCATTGGCAAAACGCCCGTCAGTTGCAACGATTATCCCGGATTTATCTCAAATCGCGTCTTGATGCCGATGATTAACGAAGCAATTCAATGCGTTTATGAAAACATCGCCACGCCCGAAGCCATTGACGAGATTATGAAACTTGGCATGGCTCACCCCATGGGTCCGCTCACGCTGGCAGATTTCATCGGACTGGATGTGTGCTTGGCAATTATGGAAGTGCTTTATGAAGGCTTCAACGATTCAAAGTATCGTCCGTCGCCTTTGCTCAAAAACATGGTTGCAGCAGGCTATTTGGGACGCAAGTCAGGACGCGGATTTTACAAGTATGACTAACCCAACTGCAAAGCCAACACTGCCGCGCTTGCGTGTCTGCGGAATTTTTATTCAAGATGAGCAGGTGTTGCTTGTCAAACATCGGCGATTTGCAACGAGCACGCACTTTCCCGAAGAGTCGTGGGTATTGCCCGGCGGCGGTGTGGAATATGGCGAATCGCTCACACAAGCCCTTGAACGCGAAGTGTTGGAAGAAACAGGCTACACTTGCCAAGTCGGACGATTGGCGTTCATCAAAGAATTGATTTTTCCATTTGGAGCTCCAAAAGAACAGGCACAGCATCATTCGGTCTCGATTTGCTTTTATGGCGACATCATCAGTGGCAAGTTGAAAACTGGACGCGACCCTGAATTTGGCGACCATCAACTTATCGTTGAAAGCAACTGGATTCCGCTGGCGCGTTTGAGCGATTACGTGCTCTATCCCCCATTTCTTTCAGAATTTTTGAAGACAGGATTTGAAAAAGAATTTCCGAAAACCGTTTCACTCTACGAAAGTCATCAATGAAAGCGATTGCGCTGATTAGCGGCGGCATGGATAGCCTCGTTTCAACAGCGATTGCCAAGCGCGACGGCTACAGCCTTGCCGCACTGCATCTCAACTACGGACAGCGCACCGAACGCAAAGAATTGGAGTGCTTCGAGCGCATTACGGCACACTACGGCATCACAGAAAAACTCGTCGTTGATGTTACACACCTTTCGCGCATTGGTGGCTCTTCACTAACCGACAAAACGATTGAAGTAAGCAAAGCCGATATTCACTCCAAAGAAATTCCAACGAGTTATGTGCCGTTCAGAAATGCGAACATTCTCGCGATTGCGGTCAGTTGGGCAGAAGTGATTGGGGCACAGCGCATTTTCATCGGTGCCGTAGAAGAAGATTCATCAGGCTATCCCGATTGCCGAAAAGAATTTTACGCCGCCTTTAATCAAATGATAAAACTTGGCACAAAGCCGACAAGCGATATTCAAATCATCACGCCTGTGATTGACATGAAAAAATCGACGATTGTCAAACTCGGTCTTGAAATGAACGTGCCGTTTGAACTTTCGTGGTCGTGCTATCAAGAGAACGATGAAGCCTGCGGCGTGTGCGATAGTTGCGCCTTGCGCTTGCGTGCCTTTCAGGAAGTTGGCATCGAAGACCCGATTCCGTATCGCGTGCGCCCCGTGTATCGCTAAACGAAAAGTCTTGACGAGTGATGTTCCCACAGAGTCATTCCGAGCAAATCGAGGAATCCATATTTCAGCCTTCACATATCTTGCTCACTTGCTTCAAATTTATCTTTGCTTAACGCCCCATTAACATTCGCGTAATAGCAGTCCCCTAATTTCGCATGCAGTATCAATCAAACTTGCATAACCACAAAAATCATCTTCACATGAAACTTCGCAACATCATTCTGGGCGTTTGCGTGCTCTTGCTTTCAAGTAGCGCAATGGCGCAACTGCGTTTGTCGCCGATTGGCACATTCCGAACGGGCGTCTATAACGCGGGCGGCGCGGAAATCGTCGTTCACGACCCTGCAACCCAACGGCTCTACTTTATTGAAGCCTCAACAGGACGAATCGTGGTGCTCGACATTAGCAATCCGTATAACCCTGTTGAAGCCATTCCTGCTATCACACTTCCCGATGGATTTCTGCCGAATAGCATTGCCGTTCGCGGCGGAATCGTAGCAGTTGCCGCAGAAGACAGCATCAAGACGCGCAACGGTCGAGCGTTTTTTCTCAACACAAACGGTCAAGTTCAAGGCTTCGTAACGGTTGGTGCACTGCCCGATATGATTACCTTTAACAACGACGGCACAAAAGTGCTTGTCGCTAATGAAGGTGAGCCGAATAACTATCTCGTTGGCGGAAACGATGCGCAAGGCACGCCCAACGGCACAGACCCCGAAGGCTCGGTCAGCATTATCACGATTAACACCTCGAACTTTTCAAATAGTCTGGTTCAAACTGTCGGATTTTCAGACTTCAACGTCAGCGGTCCTCGCCACAGCGAATTGCCTGCGGGCGTAAGAATTTTCGGACCGCGTGCGACAGTTGCACAAGATTTAGAGCCTGAATACATCAGCGTGCTTGGCGATACCGCCTTCGTTGCGTGTCAAGAAAACAACGCCCTTGTGCTCATTCGCATTAGCACGGCATCGGTGATTGCAATCAAAGATTTAGGATTCAAAGATTTCAATGTGGCAGGCAACGGCATTGACGCCTCCGACCAAAACGGCGGAAATATCGATATTCGCACTTGGCCTGTGCGCGGCTTGTATCAACCCGACGGAATTGCCGCATTTGAGCAAGGCGGACAAAAATTTATTGTTACGGCAAACGAAGGCGACGCGCGGGAGTATTCAGGATTTAACGAAATGATACGATTGGGGAACGCCAATTACCGACTCGACACAATCACATTCCCGAATGCAACGACGCTCAAAAACAACGACAATCTTGGTCGCTTGAATGTAACCACTGCAATTGGCGACACCACCGCCACAGGCGAGCGCACTGCCATTTACACCATTGGCGCACGCTCATTTTCAATTTGGAGCGACAACGGCACACTCGTTTGGGATAGCGGCGACCAATTCGAGCAAATCACAGCACAACGCTTCCCGCAAAATTTCAACGCGAGCAACTCGAACAACACCAAGAAAAACCGTAGCGACGACAAAGGTCCCGAGCCCGAAGGCGTCGTGTTGGGTCGCATTGGCGATAGCCTTTATGCCTTCATCGGATTGGAGCGCATCGGCGGCGTGATGACCTACAACATCACTAACCCAAGCGCCCCTTACTTCGTCGACTATGTCAACAATCGCAATTTTTCTGTAACGCCAAGCGCGGCAAATGTCAATCTCATTGGCGATTCAGGCGTGGAAGGCATTATTTGGATTCCTGCCTCGCAAAGCCCAATAGGCAAGGCGTTGG
Source organism: Chloroherpetonaceae bacterium (assembly GCA_046292465.1). GTDB lineage: Bacteria > Bacteroidota > Chlorobiia > Chlorobiales > Thermochlorobacteraceae > JANWWM01. The sequence continues at coordinate 11,174 of JBKBRB010000004.1, read as the reverse complement.
TGGTTACGGGCAACGAAGTGAGCGGCACGGTTACCATTTTTGAAGTCAACGGCTTTGCCGCGTCAGCACGCCTCAACATGAGCGCGAATGGAACATACCTCTTTCCGCAAACCGCCATATCGCTAACGGCAGGCGGCGTTTCGGGCACAAATCCAACAACCGTAACGCGCTACACCGATGCGCCGCAAAACGCATCAGGCATTGTTGGAAATGTCTCGCAGTATCGTTGGTTCTTGAAGATTGAAAATCGACAACTCACCTCGCTTAGCTTGTCGATTGACCTTTCTCAAATTCCCGTGTCGGGCATTGTCAATCCTGCAGGCGTTGTGCTTTACACGCGCTCGACGCTTGGCTCAGGAACATTCACGCAGTTGGCATCTACGATTTCAGGCAATACGCTTTCAGCCATTATTCCTTTACCAACGATTGAAAGCGACTTCACGCTCGAACTTGCCTTTGGCTCAACGACCGAAGTTTTGCCCGTTGAACTCACATCATTTGTTGGAACGGCAAAAGGCAACAGCGTTGAACTGGTTTGGAAAACAGCGTCGGAACAGAACAACGACCGCTTTGAAATTGAGCGAAGCCGTGATAACATCAACTTCACCAAAATTGGATTTGTGCGCGGAAGCGGCACCACAACCGAAGCCAAAACCTATCGCTTCGTCGACGAAGCCGTTTCGGGCAAACTTTACTATCGCTTGAAGCAAGTCGATTTTGATGGTGCGTTTGCCTATTCGCCTGTGGTTGAAGTGCGCGTTGCGCCACCTGCCGAATTTGCGCTCGAGCAAAACTATCCGAATCCGTTCAACCCAACGACCACAATTCGCTATCAACTGCCTGTTGTGAGCAATGTGAAGTTGGAAGTCTATGATGTGCTCGGAAAGAAAGTCGCCACGCTCTTTGACGGACGGCAAGAAGCAGGCATTTACAACTTCGCGCTGAACGCGAGCAATCTTTCAAGCGGTGTGTATTTCTATCGCTTGCAAGCGAGCGCAATAAATGGAGCGTCAGGCTCAAACTTTGTTGAAACGAAGAAGATGATGTTGGTCAAGTAATTAGCGTGGAAGAAAGTTGAGCGTTGAAATTAGGGCGGGTTTTTCAATCCGCCCTTTTTGTTTTGGGCGTCGTGAGTTACTGCTGAACAGCAGTCCGGCGCACGCGCGGCGAAACAGAGCAGAGCAGTTCATAAACGATTGTGCCTTCTTTATCGGTCAGAACATTCGCGCCACAGCCCTCATTCCAACCAAAAAGCACCGCCACATCGCCAACTTGAACCGACGTATCGCTTCCCAAATTCACCATAATCGCGTCCATCGTAACTGCGCCAACTTGCTCAAAAAACTTGCCGTTGATAAGCACCTTGGCTTTGTTGGAAAGGTTGCGGTGATAGCCGTCGTAATAGCCAATAGCAATCGTGGCAATGCGCGAGCGTTTGCGTGCCGTCCATTTGCGACCGTAACTAATGCTTGTGCCGCGCTCAACCGTTTTAATGAAAACAACCTTTGCTTGCAACTGCATCACAGGTTTGAGCGAGAGTGGTGACTTCAAGCCGGTTCGTGGCGTGTAGCCATAAAGCAAAATGCCCGGACGCACCATATCGAAATAGGCGTTTTTTTCTGTGATAACCGCACCGCTATTTGCCGTGTGCTTCAAAACGCTTCGCCCAAGGCTATGCTCGAGTTCGCTCACCAATGCCGTGTAGGTTGAAAGTTGCTTTTGAGTGAAGGCTTTATCGGAATCGCTTGAAGCAAAATGCGTGAAGACGGCTTTCAGGTTCAAGTGTTCGGAGCGTTCAACGGCTTGCGCGAGTGCGAGTGCCTCTTTGGGAAGAACGCCTAAGCGTCCCATGCCCGTATCAATTTTCAAATGCGCGTCAATCGGCTTTCCGAATTTTTGGGCGAGGGCTTCAGCAAGGCGCAAGGTTTCAAAGTCGCCAAGGCAGAGCGCAATGTCGTGCTTGATGTAAAGTTCAATCTGCGAAAGAAGTGGCGAGGCAAAGGCTAAAATCTGTGCAGGAAATCCGTCAAGGAGTTCGCGAAGGTGAACGGCTTCGTTGATATTTGCCACACCAAAATCGCTGATGCCTTCTTCGACGAGTGCAGGCGCAATTAAATCAATGCCGTGAGAATACGCATTGGCTTTCACGATTGCCATGATGCGACGCGACTTTCCAACAAGTTTCTGCACTTCGCGAACATTGTGGCGCAAATTGCTAAGCGAAATCAACGCTTCGGAGAGCGGCGGCGCAAGGCTTGAAGACTCAACGCTCGATATAGGCTCTTGAACAGGCGCAATCATGTGCGAAAAATTCTGAAAGGTTGAGATTAAGACAAGTGATAGTGTCGCTCAAACGATGTAAGCGTGTTGCTAAGTAGCATAGCAATCGTCATTGGTCCAACGCCACCAGGCACAGGCGTTATGGCTGAAGCCAGTTTTGAAACGCCGTCAAAATCAACATCGCCGACAAGTCGCTTGCCTGATTTCTTCGTGGCGTCATCAATTTGATTAATTCCTACATCAATCACAACCGCGCCCGATTTGACCATCTCTGCCGTGATGAAATTCGCTTTGCCAATTGCCGCAATTAAAATATCGGCTTGGCGCGTGAAATCTGAAATGTTCGGCGTAGCAGAATGGCAGACGGTTACAGTGGCGTTCATTGATTTCAACTTTTGCATCATGAGCATTGCCATAGGTTTGCCGACGATGTTGCTTCGTCCAACAATAACGCAATGCTTGCCTTCGGTTTGAATTTGATAGCGTTTGAAAAGTTCAATCACGCCAAACGGGGTGCAAGAAATGAAACAGTCATCTAAACGACCGATGCAGAGTTTGCCGACATTTTCAGGGTGAAAGCCGTCGACATCTTTTTCAGGTTTAATGGCGAGCGTAACCGCAAAGTCGTCAATATGTTTCGGGAGCGGCTGTTGAACTAAAATGCCATGCACGTCAGGATTGTGGTTGAGTTCATCAATGCGTTTGAGAAGGTCGGCTTGTGAAATGGTTGCGGGCAGTTCAATCACTTCGGAGCGCATGCCAATTTCGACGCACGATTTGGCTTTGTTGCGCACATAAACTTGCGAGGCAGGATTTTCGCCAACGATGATAACCGATAAGCCTGCGACTTTGCCCGTGCGCTGTTTGTAAGTTTCAACTTTGGCTTTGAGTTCGGATTTGATTTGTTCGGAAATGGCTTTGCCGTCGATGAGAAGCATGTGGTTTTTGAGAAGCGAGTTAAGAAACTTTGATGAGCGAAAGAATGTCGAGATTTGGCAATTTTTCGCGCCCGTTGAGAAACGAAAGTTCGATAAGAAAGCACGCGCCAATGAGTTTTCCGCCGAGGCGTTCAACGAGTTTAGCGGTGGCTTGTGCCGTGCCGCCTGTTGCCAAGACATCGTCGTGAATCAAGACCTTTTCGCCTTTTTTGATGGCGTCGAGGTGGATTTCAAGCGCGTCGGTGCCGTATTCGAGCGCGTATTCTTCGCGCAGTTTTTCGGCAGGAAGTTTGTTCGGTTTGCGCACTGGAACAAAGCCTGCGCCGAGTTGATAGGCAAGTGCCGCGCCGAAGATAAATCCACGCGATTCGACGGAGACGATTTTATCAATCTTTTTGCCTTTATATTGTTTGGCAAGTTGTTCGACCGTTTCGCTGAAAAGTTTTTTGTTTTTGAGAACGGTGGTAATGTCTTTGAACAAGATGCCGGGCTTTGGGAAGTCGGGGACGTTGCGCACTTGCTTTTCGAAGCGTTTGGCGAAGGCAAGAAATTCTTTTTCGGAAGCGGAAAGTTTTTTTGTTGGCATATTTTGCGCGTGCAAAATGTTAGTTTTTGTGTAAGGTTCAAGTTGTGTGAAGTCAAAAGTAGCAAAAAATATCGAAGCATTTGCGATTTTGAAATCGGAAATGCACTTTCAATTACACGTTAAAACCAATTTTATCAAATGTATCGAGTTGCTATTCTGGGTGCGACGGGGCTGGTGGGTCGCACGATGGTTCAAGTTCTTGAAGCGCGCCAGTTTCCGGTGAGCGACCTTGTGTTGCTTGCCTCTGAAAAATCGGCAGGCGAGCAAATCGTGTTCAAAAACAAAGCCTATACGGTTCAAACGCCGTCGAAGGAAATTTTTCAGACGGTCGATATCGCGCTCTTTTCGGCGGGAGCGAGCGTGAGCAAAGTGTGGGCGAAGGTTGCCGCCGATGCAGGCGCAATCGTCATTGATAATTCTTCGGCGTTCCGAATGGAGCCAAATGTTCCGCTTGTGGTGCCTGAGGTCAATCCCGAAAAAATTTTTACATCGGAAGGAAGCATTGCGCCGATTATTGCTAATCCAAACTGCTCGACGATTCAAATGGTCGTGGTCTTGAAGCCACTTCACGATGCCTATCGCATTAAGCGCGTTGTCGTTTCAACCTATCAATCTGTAACAGGTAAGGGCAAAAAAGGATTAGAGGCGTTGGAAGAGGAAATTGCAGGAAAGAAATTTGAAACTTACACGCACTTTCACCCGATTGCCTTCAATGTGGTGCCGCAAGTTGACGAGTTCACCGAGAACGGCTACACGAAAGAAGAAATGAAGATGATAAACGAGACGAAGAAAATTATGGGCGATGAATCGATTCAGGTTTCGCCGACAACCGTGCGCGTGCCAGTTTATGGCGGACACAGCGAGGCGGTCAATATCGAATTTGAAAAGCCGTTTGAACTTGCCGATGTGTTCCGATTGCTGGAACAAGCCGAAGGGGTAACGGTGGTGGATAATCCTGCGGAACGCAAGTATCCGTTGCCGATTGAAGCCTACGGCAAAGACGACGTGTTCGTCGGACGGATTCGGCGAGACCTTTCGCGAGAAAATGCCTTGAATATGTGGATTGTGTCGGATAACTTGCGCAAAGGTGCGGCGACAAACGCCGTGCAAATTGCTGAAAAGTTGGTCGGCAAACTTGAACCAAAAACCCTTTCTATTTAGACTCAAATTCCGTTGACTGAGAGTTCGCGGCTAGATTTTTTGAGAGGCGTCAGAGCGTTGTTTCAAAAATTTCAATTCAAAATTTAAATCCCACGTGCTTCACATACGGTTCAAAGAAAAAACGAAGGAACTGTTAGAAAGCGTTCGCGCCGATTTAGTTTCGCATCGCTACGAGGTGCGATTAGTGAGAATCAATTCGCCTGTTACGCGCCTTAAACTCATTGCACAGTTGGCTCAATTGGCAGAAGAGCAAGGAGTAAAAGTGAGAGAGTTATATCTCAGCCCGCGCTTAGCGATTATGCCGCAGTTGGAGCGAGAAATTCAACGTGCGAAAGAAAAAGTTGATGTCATTTGTGTCAATGGGTTCGATACGGTTGGGCAGGAGTCGCCGAGCGTCGACCACATTATTGTGCTCTTAGACCAGTTTGCCAAAGATGTTGTGCGCTTGCCCTTGCCCGTTGTGTTTTGGTTTCCGACGTTCATCGTCGACGTGGCTTACGGCAAAGTGCCTACATTTTGGAAACTGGTATCGGCAAATGTGTTTGATTTTCGGTTGGAGCAACATCTCTTTGAGATTGAAGTCGAGGGTATGCTACCAGAATTTCAAGAAACGCTTGACGCACGCAAGAAGCGTATTGCGCGTTTGGAAGAGCAACTTGCAGAAATCCGCGAACTTGCTGGACGCATCTTGCCCGAACACGCCCCAATCTTACTCGTGCTCGCGCACAGCTACTTCGATGACAAGCAGTATGAGAAAGCATTTGAAGCCTATACCGAAGTTCTGACACATCTCGAACAAGTGTCCAATGCCCCAAGTCGCGCAACCGTGCTACACAGTATAGGACGCATTTATCACATTTGGGGCGTCTATGACAAAGCCCTCAATCATTATCGTGAAAGCCTTGCGATGCGCCGTAAGCTTGCCGACACTGAAGGCATCGCACAAACTATGCATCAACTTGGAACACTCTATCAAGATTTGGGAGAATTCGATAAAGCAATTGATTTTTTCAATCAAAGCATTGAGCACTATAAGCAGATTGATAACGCAAGTGGAATTGCAAGCAACCTGTTGCATCTGGGAATAATTCACGAGGAAATAGGCTTGCATTCAAGAGCCGTCGAAAAATATCGTGAAGCCTTTGAACTCTATCGCAAAAAACATCAATCGCGTAACATGGCAATCGCGCTATTCTACACGGGGCGCATCTATTATGAGCGCGATGTGCCCAAAGAAGCCGTCAAGTTTTTCATCACCGCAAAAGCCATCTTCGAGTCAATCCACTCCGATTATGACCATATCGTTGCACAATACTTGGAAAACATTAAGCAGGGCATCGGTGAAGACGATTACGAACGGCTCTGTGAAGAAGCACGCCGACCGATGGTGAAAAAAAATTAGTGCTAAATTCCAAACAACAATGAAGCGAGCCATTTATCCCGGAACATTCGACCCCTTCACCAACGGACACATCGACATTTTAGAACGCGCAAGCAACCTCTTTGATGAAATCATCATCGCTGTTGCGGTCAATTCGCAAAAGAAACCCATGTTTTCTGCCGAAGAGCGCGCCGAAATGATTAAAGAATGTGTAGCGGAATATCCATCGGTTAAGGTCGATACGCTACACGCGGGGTTGCTCATCGACTATGCGCGCCAAAAACAAGCGGTCGCTATTATTCGTGGGTTGCGTCAGGTTGCGGACTTTGAATACGAGTTTCAAATCGCGTTGATGAATCGGCATCTGTGTCCTGAAATCACAACGGTCTTTCTCATGCCGAATGAAAAATATACTTACCTCACATCGTCCATCATTCGCGAGGTTGGCGCATTGGGGGGCGACATTTCCGACTTTGTGCCTAAACCCGTCTTAAAGCGATTGAAGGCGCGCATCGGCGTGTAGAACACTTCGCGCTCAAACCTCAAACCACTCGGCACGGAACACTTCATCAAGGGCTTTGACACAATCATGCATCTCCGACGCTGTGAGCGTGAGCGGTGGCAAAAGACGAATCACGTTTGTATTCGTCGCGTTAATGATAATGCCTTTCTCGAGCATTTTTGAAACGTAATAACTTGCATCGCGCGAAGTGGAAATGCCAATCATCAAGCCGTATTGACGCACCGCGCGAATTTGAATATGCTTGCGCGAAAGTGTGAGCAGTTCGGCTTTGAACTGTGCGCCCAGTTCGCTTGCGTGTTGAAGCAGATTTTTTTCTTCGAGTTCTTCGATGAGCGCAAGTCCTGCGGCGCACGCAACAGGATTGCCGCCGAAAGTCGTGCCGTGAATGCCTTTGGTGAAAGTCTCTGCAACGCGTGCATTTCCGATAATCGCGCCAAGTGGCAAGCCGCCGCCAATCGGCTTTGCGGCGCATATCACATCAGGCAAAACCGCGAAATGTTCGTAACTGAAAAATTTGCCCGTTCTGCCAATGCCCGCCTGCACTTCATCGGCAACGATGAGAAAATTATGCTTCGCACGAAGGTCGTTTAATCGAGTGAGAAACGCCTCTGAAAGTCCGCAAATGCCGCCCTCACCTTGCACATATTCAACAAATACGGCGGCGGTTTTATCCGAGATTTTCCGCTCTAAATCTTCAACATCGTTAAAGGTGATATAGCCTGTTTCGGGAAGCAAAGGCTCGAAGCCGTCGTGATATTTGGCTTTGGCAGTCAGGGTAACGGCGCCGTAGGTTCTGCCGTGAAAGCCATTCGTCAGTGAAAGCAGTTGTTTTTTTTCAGATGAAAACTGCGATGCCCATTTGCGAGCAAGTTTCATTGCGCCCTCAATGGCTTCCGCGCCGCTGTTGCAAAAAAAGACCTTTGAAAATCCTGTGAGCGCGAGCAGTTTCTCGGCAAGTTTGAACTGCGGCTCGAGCATGAAGAGGTTCGAGGTATGAATGACCTTTTTGGCTTGTTCGGTGATGGCGTTCAAAATGCGCAAGTTGCCGTAGCCAAGCGCATTGACGCCAATGCCTGCAATCAAGTCGAGAAATTTGCGACCATCTTTGGCGAAAAGGTAATTGCCTTCGCCGTGAGAAACTTCAATCGGAAGGCGCGAATAGGTGTGAAAGAAAAGTTCGGATTCCTTTTCAAGTGTGAGCGGCGGTGCAAGAAGCGTGTCGTTCATGATGCAAAGATTTTGCGAATTAAGTTGGAAAGATGAAAATGCAAGAATGAAATTTTTGTGAGAAAATTCAAAGCCACAAACTCACTTGGTTTTGTCCAACAGACTTTGCCACTTGGCAAGTTGTTTTTTGACCTCTTTCGGCGAAGTGCTACCTGCCGATTTCTTACGCATTGGCGACTTTTCAGGATTGAGAAACTCAAACACATCGTCGTCAAAGACGGGCGAAAAATTGTGCAGAACTTTCAGATGCAAATCGGGCAAGAGAAGATGATGGTCGGCGCAATAAGCAACAATTTTACCAACAATCTCGTGCGCTTCGCGAAACGGAACGCCTTTGCGGACGAGGTAATCGGCAAGTTCAGTTGCTGTCGAGTAATCACGGAAAACAGCGTTGCGCATCTCGGCAGTGTGAAATTCAGTGGCGCGCACCATCGCCGCAAAAATCTCTAAACTTTGCTTGGTGGTATCAAAGGCATCAAACATGGGCGATTTATCTTCTTGCATATCGCGATTGTAGGCAAGCGGCAAGCCTTTCATCGTCGTGAGAATGTTCATCAAAGCCCCATAGACTTTGCCCGTTTTTCCGCGCACGAGTTCCGCCATGTCAGGATTTTTCTTTTGAGGCATAATGCTACTGCCTGTTGTGAAAGCGTCGCCAATCGTAATGAAACGAAACTCTTGCGACGACCAAAGCACCCACTCTTCGGCAAGGCGCGAAAGATGCATGGACGTAATGGCACAAGCGGAAATAAACTCGATGAGGTAGTCGCGGTCGCTGACGGCATCAATGCTGTTGGTGAGAATGTCGGAAAAGCCTAATGTTTTTGCGGTTTTACGGCGGTCAATCGGAATGGGCGTTCCGCCAAGTGCCGCCGCACCGAGTGGCGAGAAGTTCATTCGCGAAAGCGCGTCTTGAAAGCGCAACTTATCGCGTTCAAACATCTCAATGTAGGCAAGAAGATGATGCGAAAGCAAAATCGGCTGTGCGCGTTGCAAATGCGTGTAGCCGGGCATGATAACCCCAAAATGCGTTTGGCTTTGCTCGAGCAGACTGCATTGAAGTTGGCGCAACTGTTCTGAAAGAGTGTGAATAGCGGAGCGAAGCCAGAGCCGCTCGTCGGTAGCGACTTGGTCGTTGCGACTGCGTGCCGTATGCAATTTGCCCGCAACGCTTCCGATTTTTTCATGAAGCCGCTGTTCAATCGCCATGTGAATATCTTCCTGACCGTTCTCGAAGTTGAAAATGCCTTCGTCAATTTCTTTTTCAATTTCGCGCAAGCCGCGCCCAATTTGATTGGCTTCCGACGGCGCAATGATGCCTTGTTGCGCCAACATTTCCACATGCGCTAAACTGCCGGCAATATCTTCGTGATAGAGTCGCTTATCGAGGTTAATGGACTTGGAGAAGTCAAAGGCGAGTGCGTTTAATTCTTCTTTGAACCTACCGCCCCAAAGTTTTTGGTTGGCTTTGCGTTTGGGAGCGTGTTTTTTGGTTTTACTCATCATGAACTGCGAATTGAATTTCAATTGCGAAAATACATCTTCAAGTCAAACTTACCTTCAAGTCAGACTTCGCCGAATCCGTCTTCAAAGAGTTTGGTAATCTCGCGCGCGGCGTCTTCTTCGTCAACGCCGTTGAAGCGGAGTTTGAGTTTTGTGCCTTTCGGTGCGGCAAGCATCATCACGCTGATGATAGACTTTGCGTTGACTTCAATGCCGTCTTTCTCAATGAAGAAGTCGGATTTGAATTTTGCGGCAAGTTTGACGAGCGCGGCGGCAGGGCGCGTATGCAAGCCCGCTTTATTGACGATGGTTACTTCGCGAGTAATCATGTGGCTTCATGGATTTTTTCCCACAACAGCGTTTTGAGCGCGTCTAATCCTTGCTGGGCAACGCTGGAAATCGGAACGACTTTCACGCCACGAAACTTCGGCAATGCAAAACCTTCAGGCGCAATGTCCATTTTTGAAATCACCACAACTTTCGGCTTTTCGGCTAATATGGGACTAAATTTTTTGAGTTCAGTTGTAAGAATTTTGTATTCGCCTTTAAGGTCGGTGCTGTTTGCAGGGAGCAGAATCGCTAAAACCTTTGTGCGCTCGATGTGTTTGAGAAATTTCAAGCCTAAGCCTTTGCCTTCAGATGCCCCCTCGATGATGCCGGGAATGTCTGCCATAACGAAAGATTTGTATTCTTGATAGCGCACAATGCCGAGATTGGGTTCGAGCGTGGTGAAAGGATAGTCCGCGATTTTGGGTTTGGCGGCACTCAAAACCGAAATCAAGGTGGATTTACCTGCGTTAGGAAATCCGACAAGTCCAACATCAGCGAGGAGTTTGAGCTCGAGTTCGAGCGTGCGTTCTTCGCCGGGCTGACCGGGTTCGGCATAGCGCGGGGCGCGGTTGGTAGGCGTGGCGAAGTGTTGATTTCCTCGTCCGCCTTTGCCGCCTTTGGCGACGAGGGCTTTTGCGCCGTGTTCGGTTAAGTCGGCAATGATTTCGCCTGTTTGTGCATCTTTGATAAGTGTGCCACAAGGCACTTTGATGATGATGTCGTTGCCTGATAAGCCTGACTTGCGCGAGCCTTGTCCGTGTGCGCCGCGCTCGGCTTTGTAGTGGTGTGCGTAGCGAAAATCGAGCAAGGTTGCTAAGTTGCTATCGGCGACGATATAAACACTTCCGCCATTGCCGCCGTCGCCTCCGTCGGGACCGCCTTTCGGCACGTATTTCTCTCTACGAAATGAAACCACGCCATTGCCGCCGTCGCCTGCTTTGACGTGAATTTTTGCACTGTCTATGAACACGAGTGTTGGATTAGTTTCAAAGTTGTTCAATCACGCGCTTGAAAATCGCCGTCATTTTCGGCTCGGCTTCGGCAGCGACCGCGAGAATTTCTTTGATGTCCACAGGCTTCAAACTTTCAGGAAAACATTCGTCCGTGATGATGGAAATGCCCAAGACTTCTGTGCCTTGATGCACTGCGGCAATCACTTCGGGAACGGTCGACATGCCCACGACATCCGCACCAAGTATGCGTGCCATGCGATACTCTGCGCGCGTTTCGAGCATCGAGCCTTGC
>JBKBRB010000003.1:0-232634 GCA_046292465.1 Chloroherpetonaceae bacterium | reverse complement strand
GAGCGTGCTCAAATCGTAGTTATACTGCACATCGCCGAATGCTTCAATTGCGTTTCGGACAATCGGATTTGTCGCAGGCTTGCTTGCCGAAGGCGCGGCATCCGTGACGGTGCCGGTTTCAGATTTTTCTTGCGCGCTCAAAAAGCCAGCAGTTGCCAAAAAGAGCGCGACGAGCAATAACTTTCTCATCAAATTTTCCTCCAATGAAAGTTTAAGTTAGTTGTGAAAAAAGTTAGTTGTGAAAAAGGATAGAAAGAACAACAGTACAGATTGAGTTACTTCAAACTTTCTTGCTGTTTTATTGATAGGTTCGTATGATAGACTTTTATGCGTTCAGCGTCAGGCAGCTTTGCTCACTTCTTTGGCTTTGCCTGTAACGATGTCGAACATTTCTTTGAAGATAGCAATAAACCAAATGATAATGCCCGAAGCCAGCAGCGTCAAAACGACGGTAACGATGATGAGAAATACGAAGGCAATGAAAATTTGCATTTGAAAACTCCTTACTGATTTGCGTTCATTTTGATTGTGCTAAGATACAAAAGCGATTTTACAATTCCGCAACTCTTTCGCAACAAGTTTTTTCAGTCCATAACCGTCAAGTTTGCGAATTTGACGACCAATGTTTTTTCGCCTGCGCGGTTAAAAAAGACCTTGACGCGCGCCTCGTCGCCCGTGCCTTGCACAGAAACCACTTTGCCTATGCCGAACATTTTATGCGAGACCTTCATGCCGGCTTTGTAGGCTGGCGTATCGGAAATGCTTTGGGCGACGGGCTTTGGGACAAATGTTTTTTTTGCGGGTTGTTCTTTCCAACGGTTTGAAAAGGTGGAAGGCTCTTCTTGCGCGTCGTCGTCGAGCACAATGCGCTTTCGCTCTTTTTCGTCGGCGCGAATATCCAAAAGCAATTTTCCGCCTTCGGTTACCACGAGCGCGGCGTCGAGCTCATCGATGAATCGCGATTTGAGTGCGGCTTGAAGGTTTCCGAATCGGTATCGATTTTTGGCGTAACTGATGTAAAGTTTTTTTTCGGCGCGGGTGAGTGCGACATAAAAGAGCCGCCGTTCTTCTTCCAGTTCTTTTTGGCTATCGGGATTGAGCGGAAAGAGTTTTTCTTCCAAGCCTGTAACAAAGACGACGGGAAACTCCAAGCCTTTTGAGGCGTGAATGGTCATCATCGAGACTTTATTGGTGTCGCCGTTTTTTTCTTCGGTTTCATTGACGAGAGAGATGTTTTCAACAAAGGCTTTCAGCGAGGGGTCATCGGGATTTTCATCGCTGAATCGGCGCGCAAAGGAAAGGAACTCTTGCAGGTTATCGTAGCGCGTTTTGGCGTCGGCGGTGTTTTCTTCTTTGAGCAATTCGAGCAATTTGGTTTGGCGATAAAGTTCAGCGACGACTTCGAAGGCTGTTTCGTTTCGCGATTTTTCTTCCAACAATTCAACTAACATTCTGAACTCGTTGAGCGACGAAACAAGGCGCGGCGGAAGGTCATATCGAACCGCATTGCATATCAGTTCATAAAGGCTCTGTTGCGCTTCGGTGGCGAGCCGTCGGAGTTTCTCGAGGCTTGCGTCGCCAATGCCACGCGCAGGAAAGTTGATGATGCGTCGGAGCGATTCTTCATCGCGCGTGTTGAGAATAAAACGCAAATACGCCACCACATCTTTGATTTCTTTGCGCTTGTAGAAGGAAACCGCGCCGAAAATTTGGTAAGGAATCATGTTGGTTCGCAGGGCGTCTTCGAGCGCGCGCGATTGCGCGTTGGTGCGATAAAAAATGGCGAAGTCTGCGTTCTGAAATCCTTTTGTGAGTTTGAGGTCGCGAATGGTCTGCGCGATTTTATCGGCTTCGCGTCGTTCATCTTCGCAAATTAAAAGCGTGGCAAAATCGCCCTCTTCGTTTTGCGTAAAGAGTTTCTTTTCGAGTTGCTCTTTGTTGTGCTTGATGACGGCGTTAGCAAGGTTCAAGATGGTTTTGGTGCTTCGGTAATTTTCTTCGAGGCGAATGGTTTTCGCTTCGGGATAATCGCCTTGAAAGTTCAAGATGTTGGAAATATCCGCGCCGCGCCACGAGTAAATGCTTTGCGCGTCATCGCCTACGACGCAAATGTTGCGGTGCTTTGCGGCAAGCATTTTTGAGACGAGGTATTGCGCGCGATTGGTGTCTTGATATTCGTCAATCATCAAATACTGAAATCGATGTTGGTAATGCTCCAAGAGGTCGGGGTATTGCAAGAAGAGTTCAATCGGCTTGATAAGCAAATCGTCGAAGTCGAGCGCGTTGTTTTTTTGGAGGCGTTCGCTATATCGCAGATAGACTTTTGCGACTTGCTCTTCGACATAGTCGCGTGCGGTTGAGGCAAATTGGGACGCGAGTATGAACTTATTTTTCGCGCTTGAAATCACATTTTGAACCGTGTTTGGCGAGAGGGTTTGGGTATTGATGCCAAGTTCGCCCATCAATTCTTTGATAAGCCGATTTGAGTCGTCTTGGTCGTAAATCGAGTAGTTGCTGGTGAAGCCAAGTTGGTGGGCGTGTTGGCGCAAGAGCCGGGCAAAGTTTGAGTGAAATGTGCCAATCCACATGCCTTTGGTTGAGCCGCCGCCCAAGAGGCGCTCGACGCGCTCTTTCATTTCGCCTGCGGCTTTGTTGGTGAAGGTCAGCGCGAGAATTTCGGACGGTCGCACATTTTCATGCCCAATCAGATAGGCGGCTCTGTAAGTAATGACGCGAGTTTTTCCGCTTCCTGCACCAGCGATAATCATCACTGCACCTTTTGTGGTCGTAACCGCTTCGCGCTGTGCAGGGTTCAGGTCGTTTAAGTTGATGCTCAAATTTGGTAATTGGTTAAGGGTTATAGATTAAGGGTTGCTTGACTCACGAAGTTCTACGTTGAGATAACTCTACGTTGAGATAAATTTCCGCAAGCGGAATGGCTAACTCGTATCGCGCTATCTCCAAAACGCTTTCTACTCCGACTACTTCGTTTCTCTGCCACGCACCTGTTTCCGACTTCTGCCAATGTTCCACACACGCCTTCTCTTGCGCCACCAACACATAATCCTGAAACGACACAAGCCCTTTGTATAACTCAAACTTCTTTCCCCTATCGTATTGCTCCGTCGCAGGCGAAAGCACTTCTACAATCAGCGTCGGATTTATCAAAATGTCTTGCTCGTGGTCGTAAAATTCAGGCTTGCCACACACCACAGCGGCGTCGGCGTAAGAAAACAGCCCTGTCGTTTGCGTGTAAATGCGCATATCGCTTCCATACACACGGCAAGCACGCTTGCGAAAATGATTCCACAGCGTTGCAACCACATTCGCTGAAATTGTATTGTGCGCTTCGCTTGCGCCTGCCATAAGGAACATTTCGCCGTTGAAGTATTCGCTCTTTTGCAGTGCGACACGTTCAATGGCAAGGTATTGTTCCACTGTGGCGTAAGGTTTCAGTTGTGCGCCCATCGTTATCAAATTTACTTGCGAAACTCCACATTGAGGTAAATTTCTGCCATCGGAATGGCTAACTCGTATCGAGCTATGCGTAGCACGCCTTCTACTCCGATCACTTCTTGCCTTTGCCACTCGCCTGCTCCCAACTTCTCCCAATGCTCCACACACGCCCTCTCTTGCGCCACCAACACATAATCCTGAAACGACACAAGCCCTTTGTATAACTCAAACTTCTTTCCCCTATCGTATTGCTCCGTCGCAGGCGAAAGCACTTCTACAATCAGCGTCGGGTTTATCAAAATATCTTGCTCGTGGTCGTAAAATTCAGGCTTGCCACACACCACAGCAGCATCGGCGTAAGAAAACAGCCCTGTCGTTTGCGTGTAAATGCGCATATCGCTTCCATACACACGGCAACCGCGCTTGCGAAAATGTCGGTTTAATTCGTAATTGAGATTTGACGCAATCGTATTATGCCGCTCACTTGCGCCTGCCATGAGAAACATTTCGCCGTTGAAGTATTCGCTCTTTTGCAGTGCGACACGTTCAATGGCAAGGTATTGTTCCACTGTGGCGTAAGGTTTCAGTTGCGCGCTCATGATTGAGTTTCGTTTTTGAAATATAGTGCGCATTTTGTTTTTCGTTCATATCGTTTTGCAAGAAAGATTAACGCATTTTCCAATGACAGAAAGCGAACTAAGCCAATTTGTATTCATCTCGGCGGTTGTGTCGTGCGGCGTGTTGTGGGTATTGGAAAGCGTCGTGCCCTTTTTTCAGAATCGCCACCATCGCTACAAACACGCGCTTGTCAATGTTTCAGTGGCAACGCTCAACGCGCTGATTAGTTCAGCCCTGACGGCGGGCGCGCTTGTGGTTTTGAGTTACATTCGTCCGCATTGGCAAGGGTTGAAAGGATTGATTGACGGATTAATTGAACAGCAACTTTTGATTTCGGGGGTGCTTGTGGTTTGCTTCGACCTTTGGGCATACCTTTGGCATCGCTTGAACCATGCTGTGCCGCTCTTGTGGCGGTTTCATCGATTTCATCACGCAGATGCGGAGATGGACGTAACCACAGGCTTTCGCTTTCACCCGATTGAAATTATGCTTTCGGAAATTCTTCGCCTGCCGGTGCTTGCCTTGCTCGGCATGGGGGCGTTCGAGATTCTGCTCTACAACTTGCTATCGTTTCCGATTATTTTGATGCACCACAGCAATGTTGCCCTGCCCACATGGCTCGACCGCATGCTCGCTTATCTTTTTCCTTCGCCGAATGTTCATCGGCTACATCATTCTGCTAATCCTGCGGAATCGAACATGAACTTTGGGTCGATGTTTTCGGTGTGGGATAGGCTTTTTGGCTCTCTTATTTGGCGCGAAAATTTGAAGGCGTTGCGTTTAGGCGTTGAAGTGCGTGAAGTTTGACGATGAACTCGTATCTTCTTTGCAGTTTATTGTGAGTTTTGTTGTAAGTAACTGCATTGAAAAATGAAAGTCCTTTTGGTATTTACCCGTTCAGCCAGCGGCGTCGACGGTCCGCGCTCCGTTTTTGGCGATACCCCTGTTAGTCTTCTGACGAAATTCAAAGATTCCGTTTTGCAAAACATCATCAAGCGTGCGCAGTTTGCTGTGCCGCCAACGGCGTTGATGGTGTTGAGTTCGATTGAGGTTGAAGGCATTGAGCAACATATTTGCGATATGCGCTTTGACGACTTGCCGCTCGATGGCGATTGGGATTTGGTCGGAATTACGGTGCATACAGGGCTTGCGAAAACGGCGTTTGAAGTGGCGCGCAAGTTTCGTGAGCGTGGCGTGAAAGTGGTGCTTGGCGGTCCGCATGTAACGCTCTTTCCTGATTCGTGCGTTAGCGAAGCCGATAGCATCGTTATTGGCGAAGCCGAAGATTTATGGAAAGAATTGCTCGAGGATTTGAAGCGCGGCACGCTTAAATCGCGTTATCAAAGCGACACACTTCCCGACCTTAGCGTTTATCGTCCGATTCGCAAACATGCACTGAACATCAAGCATTACTTTACAACGAATTTAATTCAGACTTCGCGCGGCTGTCCGTATCGGTGCGACTTTTGCAATGTGTATGTAATGAACGGCAATCGCTCTCGACATCGCCCGATTGCGCACGTGGTCGAGGAAGTCGAGCGTTTTTTGAAAGAGGACAAGCGCATCTTTTTCTTTGTCGACGATACCATCAACGCCGACCGCGCCTACGCGACCGAACTCTTTACCAAACTCATTCCCTACAAAATTGAGTGGGTTGGACAAGCCACGACCTTGCTCGGACAGCAACCCGAAGTGCTCGAAGCCTTTGCCAAATCAGGCTGTAAGGGCTTGCTTTTAGGCATTGAGGGCGTCAGCAATGCGACGAACCACTTGCATCGCAAGTTTCAAAACAAAGAATCGGCATTGGTGCGAAACATCAAGGCGATTCGTGCGGCGGGCATTTGCGTTTATGGTAGTTTCATTTACGGACTTGACGGCGACACGCTCGAGACGCCGCGCTTGCTTTACGATTTCATCGAAGAAACGGGCGTCGATGTTCCCGGCATTAACATTCTGCGTCCAATTCCGGGCACGGCACTCTTTGAACGCTTGGCATCGGAAGGGCGGCTAATGTTCCCGAAAGACGATATTTATGCGTTCCGATACAGTTGGGGGCAGGAACTTCTCTGCAAGCCGAAGCAAATTTCCGTTGAAGATTTTATCGAGAGTTATTGTGATTTAACCGAGCGTTTATTTACGTTCAGGAACGCTATCAAGCGCACGCTGAATGCGCCTGCCATTCGCCCTGCGATTTTAATGTTTAATTTAGCCTATATTCAAATGTATGGGCTTTCGCGTCGCGACTTGCGCCAGCAGCTCTTTCGCCTCAAACAAACACACTCTGAATACTTGCGTTTCGCATCAACGCCAACGGAAAGGACGTCTGAACCTTGAATCGGCACAAACATGCGGTTACCTATCTTCAATCGCCAATTTCAACGCGATACGAAGGCGAGCAGATGCTGACGTGGCGAACGCCGAAAGCCTTGTTATTGGTTAGACGGATTAGATTTAAGACAAGGAAACGACCCGCCGTCAATCGCAAATTAAACTTTGACGCACATGGCTCAATTCCGATTTGCTCAACGCTTAACGCCAACGCAGTCCAAAGAAATTGCGTTGCAGACGCTCGCCGCTCAACTTGGCTATGAACTTCACTTTTCAGGCACGCGCATTTATTGCAGTTCTGAATTTCATTACAAAACCTTTTCTTCTCACGAAGAAGCCGAACAATTTTTAATTTCGATGCGACTTAAACAGCACGATTTGTGCCTCAAATGCCTTAAAACAAATGATTAAAATTGAAAACGCTTCAAAAACTTTCGCCAAAGGCACGCCGAACGAAGTCTATGCGCTCAAAAATGTAACGCTCACGATTGAAAAAGGCGATTTTGTAACCGTTATCGGCACCAATGGAAGCGGCAAATCCACCCTGCTCAATGCCATTGCAGGCACGCTTATGCTGGACGAAGGACGCATCAAAATCAATAACGAAGATGTTACGAAACTGCCCGACTTCAAGCGTGCTAAGTATATCGGACGCGTTTTCCAAAATCCGTTCAGTGGCACTGCGCCGACCATGACCGTTGCTGAAAACCTTCAACTTGCCTACCTGCGCGGCGAAAGAAAATCGCTCACCATTGCCATGAACGCCGCTCAAAAAAAACTTTTGCGCGAGCGCGTTGCCGAACTGCGCATGGGACTTGAAAATCGTATGGATACACCGATTGGGCTTCTCTCGGGCGGACAGCGTCAAGCCCTAACCCTTCTCATGGCGGCTCTTAAAAAGCCCGAAATTCTCCTGCTCGATGAACACACTGCCGCCTTAGACCCCATTTCCGCCGAACTGGTTCTCTCAATTACCCAAGAAATCATTTCCAAATATCACCTTGCCGCCTTGATGGTTACGCACTCTATGTCTTACGCCACGCGCTTCGGCAACCGTGTGATTATGATGAACTTGGGCGAAGTCGCATGCGATATTCAAGGCGAAGAGAAACAAAACCTGACCGAGCAAACCTTGCTCAAACGCTTTGAAGAACGACACATTCACGTTGTGATTTGAGTTCGGGGACATAGAAAAAGGGTAGAAACACAGATTAGACCGATAACTATTCAATCTGTCTAATCCGTGTTCCTTTTCCACAAGTTGACGATTCAGTGTTTGGCGGGCAGTGCGTCTTTCGGAGAAGTCAATCCTTTCTTTTCATACATCTTCGCGTTCTTACGAATTTCCTGCATTTCGTAGTCGTAAATGGACGTTCTGCTCTTCTGGTCAATCATCGTAAAGACAATGAAAACCGTCAGCGCAATAAGGCAAACGAGAAGCATCGTGAAGAAAAATCGGTTGTCGTAGCGCAAGTGCATGAAATAGGCGACAACCAATCCGGCTTTCACCGTTGCGACCGTCATGGCGACAATCATGTTCATCGCTCCGAAATCAAATTGTGCAACCCAAACGGTAACGGCTGTTAAAACGAGGAGCGTTATTCCAACCGCCATGTTGACCTTAAACGGAACAATGTGATGATGCGAGTGGCTTTGTTCTGCTTGATGCGAGGCGGCGTGTGCGTGTGTCGGTTGCATACTTCTAATTCGTTTTGGTTTTGAAAATTGTCCGAAATTATCCAATCAAGTAAAGGAGCGGGAAGAGGTAAATCCAAATCAGGTCGACGAGGTGCCAATACAAGCCGCCGAGTTCGACTGGCGTGTAGTATTCGCTGTTAAATTCGCCCTTGATTAAGCGAAGCAAAACCCAACCGAGCACAATCATTCCGATAACGACGTGCAAGCCGTGAAGCCCCGTCATTGCGAAGTAAATGCCGAAATAAATATGCGGATTGTTTCCAATGATAACGCCTTCGCTTCCGTCGTAATGGTAGAAATTTCCCGGAAGCAATCCTAAATGGATTTTGTGCGAATACTCAAAATACTTGACGACGAGAAAGACCGCCGCGCAAGCAATCGTTGCAACTAAGAGCCAAATTGCCGCTTTACGCTGATTGAGTTGAATACTGCGAATCGCGAGCGCCACCGTGAGCGAACTTGTAATGAGCACAACAGTATTAAGTGCGCCTAATTTCCAGTCAAGCATTTTGTGCGCACTCTGAAACATCACCGCATGCTCCGTGCTGTAAACCGCATATGCGCAAAATAGCCCGCCGAATAAGAGGATTTCGGTCAAAAGGAAAAGCCACATGCCCATTTTAGCAGCATCGAACTGCTGCGCCATGTCGGTAAAGTGATGTGCCTGATAGGGCGAGTGCTGGTGCTGGGCTTCGTGGTGCAACACCAGGGGTTGAGCGCGGCGGTCGGTTGCCGCAAGATTGGTTACGCCGTTCATAGTTATTTTTTGCTTAATGGTTACTACAAATACTGCTGTTCATTTTGAAATGTTAAGACGAATATAATTCACCTGCTTCATTTGCGGAAAAGTTTTTTCAGGCTTGTGCCGTTCATCTTTTACAAAGTCGTTTCACTTTTTTGCTTCAAGTCGTTCAAGGCTTTTTCAAGTTGTTTGACTTGCTCGAAGAGGTCTTTGAGTTTGGCTTGATAGGCTTCTTGGCGCAGTTGTTCGCGCAAGGGTCGTGCAGGCGTTCCTCTGACAAATTCACCTTCTTTTAAGAACGATTTTGTAACGCCTGCTTGCGCGCCTATCGTAACTTTACTTCCAATTTCAATATGCCCGACAAATCCCGCCTGACCTGCAATCATGCAATTTGCCCCGATTTTTGTGCTTCCTGAAATGCCTGCTTGCGCGGCAATAACGGTATGCTTTCCAACCACAACATTGTGCGCGATTTGAACGAGGTTATCAAGTTTAACACCTTGCTCAATGCGTGTTTCGCCGAGCGTGGCACGGTCGATGCAAGTATTCGCACCGATTTCTACATCATCTTCAATCACCACGATTCCGATTTGTGGAATTTTTTTGTAAGAACCGTCTTTTTGCGGCGCAAAGCCAAACCCATCTGCACCAATCACACAGCCTGCATGGATAATGACGCGCTTTCCGATTTTTGCGCCGTTGTAAATCGTTGTGTTAGAATAAATCACGCATTCATCACCAATCGTGCATTCGTCCATGATTACAGCATTTGGGTAAATTTGAACGCGCTCACCGATGTTGCAATTTTTTCCGATAAAGACATTTGCACCGATGCTCGAACTTTCAGGCACTTGTGATTGCACAACCGCTGTTGGGTGAATTCCTACCTCTAACGGCTCTCGCTTCGGCATTAACTTTTCAAGCACGAACACAAAACCTGTATAGGCGTCGTCCATTACGATGAATGCTTGATTTTCTTTCGGCGCGCTATGGGCAATTTTGTTGGAGATAATCACGGCGGAGGCATTTGTGTTGGAAAGGTATTTTGCATATTTCGGATTCGCAAGGAAAGCAACATCTCCTGCTGATGCGTGCTCAATTTTGGCGACGCGACGAATTTCAAGGTCGGCGTTTCCAATGATTTCAACGGAGGCGAAAAATTCAGAGAGATAGGATTTAATTTCAGAGACGCGCATGGTTGGTTTCATGAACACGATTTTTGTATATTTGCGGCTCTTTTTTTGAGCCGTTTCAAAAAACGAGGTAAATATACGCGAACATCGGGGCGAACTTCAATGCTGAAAATCATCAAAATTTTTGCAGGTCGTAGCAACCGTGCTTTGGCAGAAAAGATTGCATGGCACTTATCGCTTCCGATTTGCCGCGCCGACTTGAAGAATTTTTCCGACGGCGAACTTTCCGTTTCGTTCAACGAGTCGATTCGCGGTAGCGATTTATTTTTGATTCAATCCACGAATCCGCCTGCGGAAAACTTAATGGAACTTTTGATTATGATTGATGCCGCTAAACGCGCTTCCGCTAGTCGGATTACGGCTGTGATTCCTTATTTCGGCTATGCTCGGCAAGACCGCAAAGACCAGCCACGCGTTTCAATCACAGCAAAGTTAGTGGCAAACTTGCTTACGACTGCGGGTGCTGACCGCATTTTGACGATGGATTTACACGCGCCGCAAATTCAAGGGTTCTTTGATATTCCTGTCGACCATCTTTACTCTTCAATCGTGTTGATTCAACATTTCAAACAGTTGAAGATAGAAAATTTGGTCGTCGCCTCGCCCGATGTCGGTGGCGTGAAATTAGCACGCAGTTACGCCAAGCAATTAGAAACCGATTTAGTGATTGCCGATAAACGCCGTCCAAAACCTAATGAATCCGAAATTATGAATGTTATCGGCGATGTTTCAGGCAAAAATGTCTTGCTCGTCGACGATATGATTGACACCGCAGGCACGATTGTTAAAGCCGCAGACGCCATGCGCAAAAACGGCGCGCTGAAAGTTTATGCCGCTTGCACACACCCAATTCTTTCAGGAGACGCCATTAAACGCATTGAAGATTCGGTCATTGAAAAAGTTATCGCAACGGATACCGTCGTAACAAACCATGCTCAATCTTCAAAGTTGGATATTGTTTCAGTCGCGCAACTTTTCGCCGAAGCTATTAAGCGCATTTACGACGACAGTTCCGTCAGTTCGCTTTTTGATGAGCCCAAAGTTTCAAACAAGTAGTTTTACAAGATAAACTCTACTCAGTTTTTCAACTCAACTTACTCAGCATCAATGCAAACGATTACACTTGAAGCCGAACTTCGCACGCCCAGCACGAAGGGCAAATTGAAAGAACTGCGTAAAAAAGGGCTTGTTCCCGGCGTTCTCTATCATAAAGGCGACACGCCCGTCATGCTCGCCGTCAAAGAAACGCAACTTCGCAAATTGATCTACACGACAGAATCGCACATCGTTAATCTCAAACTTTCCGACGGCACCGAACGCCAAGCCGTTATGAAAGACACACAGTTCGATCCGGTTACCGACAGTGTCTCTCACGTAGATTTTCAAGGCTTAAAAGCCGATGAGAAACTCGAACTTGAAGTGCCTGTCATTTTCAAAGGCACACCCCAAGGTGCTATCAAAGGCGGAAAGGTTCAAGTTTTGATGCACAAACTTGCTATCAAGTGCTTGCCCGCCGATATTCCCGAACATTTGGAATTTGATATTACCGGACTCGACATCGGTCAATCGCTTCACATTTCAGACGCGCGACGACTTTTCGCTAACAGCAACATCCAAATTCTCGGAGAGGATAACGTCTCTATCGTTACTCTCTTCATGCCGAAATCTGAACTTTCTGCTGCAACTGCCGAAGCAGCTGCCGCTACCGAACCCGAAGTCATTGCCAAAGGCAAAGAAGGCAAAGAAGCCAAAGAAGCCCAAAAGTAACTGCCTTGCACTAGCCACGAAAAGAGCCTCAACCACCGAGGCTCTTTTTATTTTGTCATTCAAGAGAAGACTTTTAACAGATTCAACCGGTCGCTACCGATTTACTTCGGTGCTCGAGTTTCATCTTGCTTCTTCAACACGAAGAGATATTCATGCTTGAAAATGTAAAACCCTCCGACGAGCGCACGATACCGCCATAACTGCTCTTGATTCTGCTTTGCCCGATTCCCCTGCATATCTTTGACGACAATCGACTTCAACAAAAATCCCCTTTTCATCGCTTCTTGCATCGTCAAAAAACCTAATGGAATCCATTCCGAATCCGTGTATTTATCGCCAATAACGATAATCAAAAAATGCCCTGCACGCAGTTTTTCCGCTGTGTTCTCAATCACCTTGCCAAAACTGTCGCAAAAGTCTTCAACGGTTTTCTTGTTGGATAAATCGTTGGAATTGTCGGAAAACTTAATGATGTCGTGATACGGCGGATGCAGAATCACCAAGTCAATCGCCTCGCGCCCAATCTGGCTCAACGCTTCTTGAATAGCGCGTTTGACTTCCACGCTCGACGAATCGCCGACGATGATATGATTTTGAACGCCATACTGATTTGGCTCTGACTCGATTCGCGCTTTGGCTTTTTGCGCCACTTCGGGCAAGAGTTCAATGCCAATGCCGTGCCGCCCGTGCCGCTGTGATTCAATCAAGGTTGTGCCGCTGCCAAGAAACGCATCTAAAACCACATCGCCTTTTTTCGTATATCGCTGAATCATTTGTCGCGGAATTTGCGGCACAAAATTTCCGTGATATTCAGCCGTGTGTGCGCCGCTCTTATCGCGCGAGGGAATGAGCCACAGGCTATCGGTCCAAATGTCCGTAAGCGATTTCCAGTTGTCTAAATCAAGGTCGTTGATTGGATTTTGTTTGCGCTTTTTTTTCTTGCTTGGTTGTTCTTGCTCTTCGCGTATCGTCTTTTCGTCTGAATCCATCGTGATTTGATTATGCTTATGTTCTTGTGCTTATGTCCGCGGCTTTTCGGCAACAGCCGTTAAGCCTGTTCCTGTTTCATTTTTGACGCTGAAATCTAACAGCATAAAGAGCAAGGCTATCGGAAAAGTTACGGCGTAATAAAATGGCAAGAGTGCGAAAAACGCTTTCGAGACGCCGAGCAGTTGCATCGGATATTTCAAGGCTAAATGCCAATAAAGGTTTCCCCAGAAGCCGTAGGTGTAGGTGGTGCGAATGTTGGTAAAGCCTGCTTCGGTGAGTTTTCGCGTGAGATCTTCTGCGCTGTATCCATCGCGGACGTGTTCGTCAACAAATGCCATGCTTCCTTCGTGATGGTCGTCGTGCTCGTCGTGGTCTTCCGAAAGGTCGGAAGGCGTGTTGATGATGAGCGTTGCGCCCGGCTTCATGGCGCGATAAAAATTTTTGAACACCGTTACGTCTTCCAAAATATGCTCCATCACATCGACCGAGAGCACCACATCAAACTTATTTTCGTGCGTAATTTTCGTGAGGTCTTCGACGGCAAATGTGGCGTTGGTTAAATTGGCTTGTTTGAAAAAGTGATTGCAATCATCGATTTGCTCTTCTTTGACATCGACGCCATAAACGTCCGCATTCTTGTAAGTTTTCGCAATGAAGTAAGAATACTGCCCGAAGCCACTTCCCGCATCATAAACCGAAAGTTTTTTATTGGACGATTTGGACAAGGCTTTGCGCAGTTCAGATTTGACATACCACTCGCGCAAAAAGAGCAATCCCAAAAGAAAGTAAAAGAGTTTTCGGAGCAGAACGCTACTTTTGACGACATTGCCGATGCTTCGTTTGATTGGGTCGTATTGCATTGGAATAAATTTCGGTTGGATAAATTCGGCTCGATTAAAACCGCATTTTATTTTGTTTCTTCAAAATTGAGAAGCGCAAAAAACGGCTTTTCTTCTTTCAAAACCAAACCATTCAGCCATGAATCCCAAAATCAGTGCTTACCAAATCATTCGTCATAACTTCAACACTGCCGTGAAGCATTTAGGCTACGACGAAGAAACCGCGCTTCTGCTTCAAACGCCGTTCCGCGAGATGCAAGTGAATTTTCCTGTTCGACTTGATAACGGCAAGCTTAAAGTCTTTACCGGCTATCGTGTTCAGCACAATGGCGCGCGCGGTCCGTTCAAAGGTGGGATTCGTTTTAGCCCGATTGTTGATTTAGATGAAGTGCGCGCGTTGGCAGAGGCAATGTCGTGGAAAACGGCGATTGTGAATGTGCCGTTTGGTGGCGGCAAGGGCGGCGTCAACTGCGACCCGCGCCAACTTTCGCAACGCGAATTGCAATCGATTGCTCGAACTTACGCTTCACGTATCAATCAAATTCTCGGTGCTTATCGCGATATTCCCGCGCCTGATATGGGCACCAACGCACAAGTGATGACTTGGATTATGGACGAATACAGCAAGCGCAACGGCTACACGCCCGCCGTCATTACAGGCAAGCCCGTTGAACTCGGAGGCTCAAAAGGACGCGAGCAAGCCACAGGGCGCGGCGTGATGATTCTCACCAAAGCCCTCGCTAAAGATTATCAAACCGATGTGCGCGACCTTAAAATCATCGTTCAAGGCTTCGGCAATGTCGGCTCGAATGCCGCCAAATTGCTCGCCCAAGAAGGCGCACTCATCGTTGGTCTTTCCGATGTCGAAGGCGCGATTTACAACGACAAAGGGCTAAACCTTGACGCTGTTTTGGAACACGTCAAGAAAACACGCACCGTTGTCGGATTCCCTGACGCAGAACAAGTTAGCGGCGAAGCCATTTTAGAAATGCCGTGCGATGTGCTTGTGCCTGCGGCTATTGAAGGCGTTTTAACCGAAGAGAACGCGCCGCGCGTGAAAGCCAAGTTCATTGTCGAAGGTGCAAATCTTCCTACCACGCCCGAAGCCGATGCTATCTTTGAAAAGAATGGCGTTCATCTTGTTCCCGATGTGCTTGCCAATGCAGGCGGCGTTACGGTTTCTTACTTTGAGTGGGTTCAAAACTTACAACAACTTTCGTGGGACGAAGAGGAAATCAATCAACGGCTTGAAAAGCAACTTTTGCAAGCCTATCGCGATATTACCGCCGTCATGAAAGAACGCAGTGTGTCAATGCGAATAGCGGCGTATATTTTGGGCATTTCGCGCGTGCATCGTGCTGAAGAATTGCGCGGCGTTTGAACAGGATATTTGAATGACACCATTTCTATGCGATACCTACTCTTTTTCTCGCTTGTCTTTCTTTGTGCGTGCGGGTCTTTCTCCAAAAGTAGCGACCTGCGAAACGCGCGCTACATCGTTACGCTAAATACGCAAGCTGTTTTCGGTGGCGAAGTCGCACGGTGCGTTACGGATTCTCTCGTGCTCGCCTCTGATACTCTCTCACAATGTTTTGCCTTCAACGATATTGCCTTCATTGAGCGTCCGCCGAATCAAATGGGACGATGGGTTTTCGGCGGACTTGGCTTGCCGCTTGGCGCACTTCTCGGTGGTATAACCGGCTTGGCAATTGTTTCAGGCGATACCGAAAGCAACCCCAAAGCCTTTATCTATAGCATTGTTACAGGCGCGATTGCAGGCACAGTCGCCGGCGTCGCGCTCTGGGAACGAATCGATTCCGACCGCTTGAACGTCTCCTCGATTCCGCTTCCCGAACGAAAATCGCGCATTGAATCCTTCATCAAATAATCCAATGAAATTTCTGCTGGCGTTTCTCGTTGTTCCCATCTCACTTTTCGCACAAGAAAACTCACTTGTATTGATGGGACTTGCCGCACACCCCGACGACGAAGACGGCGCAACCCTTGCCTATTACGCCAAACTCAAAAACGCCAAAGTCTACAGCCTCATCTACACGCGCGGCGAAGGCGGACAAAACGAAATCAGCACATCGCTTTACGACGACCTCGCCGAACTGCGCACTCAAGAAACTTTCCAAGCCGCTAAACTGCTCGGTGCCGAAACCTACTTTCTCAACTTCCGCGATTTTGGATTTTCTAAAACTGCCAAAGAAACCTTTCAAATCTGGGGCGGCAAAGATGCCGTTCTGGCGCGCATTGTCTATTACATTCGCAAACTTCGCCCTGATGTCATTATCACCAATCACGACACAATTACCACAAAGCCGTTTCGTCAGCACGGCAACCACCAAGCCGTTGGCATTTCCGCCTACGAAGCCTTTGAGAAAGCCGCCGATTCAACCTTTCACCCCGAACAACTCACCAACGGCGTTTCGACTTGGCAGGTCAAAAAACTTTATTTCCGACTGTTTCGCCCCGAAGATTTGAGCAACCCGCGTTGGCGCGATTCGCTTGTTGAAATCAACACCTCGTTGAAAATTGACTCTACGCGCACCGTCTTGCAACTGGCACAAGAAGCTCTCGCCAAACATCGCTCACAAGGCATGGATAAACTTACTCCGTCGCTCTTTGCTTGGTTTTACGCGCCTCGACGGTTTCTACTTGTTCGCCGCGATAAGCCCTATCCTTTTGTGAAAGATGATTTATTCGGTGGAATTTCGCCCACCGCACGTTCTCCCATTTCGCTTGGCGACCTTGCCGAACCATCGCCTCCGCTTTTTTCCATGAAGCATTATCCTTCGGTATTGCTCAAAACTGTTGCCACCGAAGAAGAACTCATCAAGGAAAAATCGCCGACTTACTCGCGCCGTCTTTTCATTTCGCTTCAAAATCGGACGAATGAAATTCTACCCGTTTCGCTCACAATTTCATTGAACGGCAAGGCGATTCTTCGCAAGCCGTATTTGTTCAGCGGCACAGCACGCGCCGAACTGCACGACACGCTCACGCTCACGCTCGAGAAAGACATGCAGCAAACGCCCTCCGAACTCTTGATTGAAGCCACGCCGCTTGGCATTGCCGCAAAAGGCTTATCGCCTGTTTCCGCTCGCGTGTTGCTCAAACCCGTCAACGCCGCGATTAAAAAGAATATCAAAATCGGTTTGGTCAAAACTTACGACTCAACGCTCGAAGACGCACTCACTACATTTGAAATCCCTTTCACGCTCTTGGACTCGGCTAAACTAGCCGGCGAAAATTTGCAGAAGTATTCCACGATTCTTTTAGACCTTCGTGCCTACGGCTATCGGAGTGACTTGGTCAAATTCAATCGGCGGATTTTGGAGTATGTGCAGAGCGGCGGACACGTCGTTTGCTTTTATCACAAGCCACAAGATTGGAATACGAACAGTGATGTGGGCTATGCGCCTTATCCGATTTTCATCACCACCGAGCGCGTTACCGAAGAAGACGCGCCTGTGAAACTGCTCGTGCCGACACACCCGCTTTTGAATGTTCCAAACAAACTTGAAGCAGAAGATTGGAAGAATTGGATTCAGGAGCGAAGCGTGTATTTGCCAAGTGCTGAAACCGATAAAACTTCGCCAAACTATTTGCGACTGCTTGCCATGAGCGACACCGACGACGCACAACCCTCCACTTCGCTTTTATGGACGAAATACGGCAAGGGCACATACACCTATTGTAGCCTCGCGCTTTATCGGCAGGTGCGCATTCTGAACGAAGGCGCAATGAAGTTGCTGTTTAATTTGATAGGACAATGAGTTGAATCCCCTTTTTTCTTTTGCTATCTTGCTTCACCTTCCATCGTGAAGTTATCTGCTTTCAGTAACCAAACCATTCTAAAAAATGAAAATCACCGTAGTAGGCGCAGGAAATGTCGGTGCAACCGCCGCCCAGCGCATTGCCGAAAAAGAACTCGCTCATGAAGTCGTGCTCGTCGATGTCGTCGAAGGCATTCCGCAAGGCAAAGGGCTGGATATGTATCAATCCGCGCCCATTGAACTATTTGACACCAAAATCATTGGCACAAACGGCTACGACGAAACCGCTAATTCCGACATTGTGCTCATCACGGCAGGCTTGCCTCGCAAACCCGGCATGACACGCGAAGACTTGCTGAACATGAACGCCGACATTGTTCGCAAAGTAACTGATTCTGTTGTTGCAAAATCTCCGAATGCGATTATCATCGTCGTCTCTAATCCGCTCGATGTGATGACCTACGTTGCCTATATCCGAAGTGGCTTCCCTGCTAATCGCGTGATGGGCATGGCGGGCGTGTTGGATACGGCGCGTTTCCGAACCTTTATCGCAATGGAATTTGGCGTTTCGGTGCAAGATGTCAATGCCTTCGTGCTTGGCGGACACGGCGACTCGATGGTGCCTGTCGCTAAATACACTACGATTGCCGGCATTCCAATTAAGGAATTTTTGATGATGCACTATAAAGACCAAGCCAAAGCCGATGAACGCCTCAAAGCCATGTCGGATAGAGCGCGAAACGGTGGCATTGAAATCGTTAATTTTCTCAAATCTGGTTCAGCCTATTACGCGCCTTCTGCCGCTTCGGTTGAAATGATTGAATCGATCGTCAAAGACCGTAAGCGCATTTTGCCGTGCTGTGTGCGATTGACGGGGCAATACGGCTTGGACGATGTCTTCGTCGGCGTGCCAGTCAAGTTAGGCAAAACAGGCGTTGAGCAAATTCTTGAAATCAACCTTGATGATGAAGATTTGAAGGCGTTGCAAAAATCCGCCAACGAAGTGAAGCAAAATTGCGAGAAAATCAAATTTTAATACGGTTTCACATCGTTCAGAGAGTAAGGCGAAGCATGAGCAGGCTTCGCCTCTTTTTTGCATAAAAATCTTGCACCGACTTGTATTTTTCGCATAAAACCGCTACATTTGCGGCTCTTTTTGCAAGTGATAACCGACAAACAATGAAAATCGATACTTTAAGTTTCCGCACTTATTCAGCGAAGCCGAGCGAAGTTGAGCGAAAGTGGTTCATTGCTGATGCCGAAGGCAAGACACTTGGTCGCTTCGCATCTGAGATTGCTAAAGTTTTGCGTGGGAAGCACAAGCCACAGTTCACGCCGCATCTAGATACAGGAGACTACGTGATTGTCATTAATGCCTCTAAAATCCGTGTTACGGGTGGCAAGTTTCAAAAGAAAGAATACTATCACAATACGCAGTATCCGGGCGGCGCGCGCTTTGAAAAATACCGTGATGTGCTTTCCAAAAAGCCAGAGCGCATTATCGAGCATGCAGTTAAGGGAATGTTGCCGAAAAATTCACTTGGGCGACAACTCTTCCGCAAGTTAAAAGTGTATGCGAATGCCGAACATCCGCATGCCGCTCAAAATCCTGTTGAACTCAAACTGAACTAATTGCTTCAAGTATGGCAGAACTTCTTAACGCAACGGGTCGCCGTAAAACTTCTGTGGCGCGTGCTTTCTTAAAGCCAGGTAGCGGGAAAATCACGATTAACGGTCGCTCGTTAGAGAATTATTTCCCAACGCAGATTCAACGCGATGATGCCATTAAAGCCTTAACGGTTACAGATAATTTGGGCAAATTTGATATTCAAGTCAATGTTCATGGCGGTGGCACAACAGGACAAGCCGGTGCGATTCGTCTTGCGATTGCACGTGCAATTGTTGAATACGATGAAAGCACCCGCGCCATACTTCGCAAGGAAGACCTTTTAACTCGCGACCCGCGCATGGTTGAGCGCAAGAAGTTCGGTCGCCGTAAAGCGCGTCGCCGTTTCCAATTCTCGAAACGCTAATTTTTGTATTTTTATTGCATCTAACTACACATATCGCATTGTGCAAGTTCAAACTTGTGCGCCACACGGAGAGAGTGTCTCATAAGGGTTATGAGATTCTCCGTGCGAATGCGATAGCGGCTTAACTCAAACAACGACCACGCACATGTCAACTCGTCTTCAAATTGAAGACCTGCTCAAAGCAGGCGCACACTTCGGGCATCTGACCCGACGTTGGAATCCGAAAATGAAGCCGTATATCTTTATGGAGAAAAACGGCATTCATATCATCGATCTCAAAAAGACCGTTGCGATGGCCGAAGACGCCTTGAACGCGGTTGAGGCAATTGCATCAACAGGAAAAGAAATTTTGTTCGTCGGCACGAAAAAACAAGCCAAAGCCATTATTGCAGAACAGGCTACGCGCTGTGGCATGCCATATGTGGCAGAGCGCTGGCTCGGCGGTATGCTCACGAACTTCTCCACGATTCGTCAAAGCGTCCGACGTCTCAACTCGATTGAGCGCATGGCGCACGATGGCACTTTCGACAACATCACGAAAAAAGAGCGTTTGATGCTCACGCGCGAAAAAGAAAAACTCATTAAAGTGTTAGGCGGAATTTCCGAAATGACTCGGCTTCCTGCCGCGCTTTTCGTTGTCGATGTCAAAAAAGAACATATCGCTGTTAAAGAGGCTACTCTGCTTGGCATCCCCATTTTTGCCATCGTAGATACCAACTGCGACCCAGACAATATCACGCACATCATTCCTGCGAACGACGACTCGATTCGCTCGATTGAACTGATTACTACGGCGTTTGCCGACGCGATTCTCAATGCTACAACGGCTCAAAAGGAAGAAGATGCCGTTGAAGAAACTACGGAAAAAGAGTAAGCCACTTAACATTGCGACAACATTTTAGAGACTACCTCAATTTGGAATACTCAAACACTCCATCTCAAAACCATGGCAGAAATTTCAGCGAAATTGGTCAAAGAACTCCGCGATAAAACCAACGCGGGCATGGCAGACTGCAAAAAAGCCCTCGAGCAATCGGGTGGTGACATTGAAAAAGCCATTGAGTATCTTCGCAAGCAAGGCGCAGCTGCTGCTGCAAAACGCGCCGACCGTGAGGCAATAGAAGGCGCGGTTGTAACGGCATCAACCCCCGATAATAAAGTCGCCGTTATGGTTGAGGTCAACTGCGAAACGGACTTCGTCGCCCGCAACGAAAGCTTTTTGAACTTTGCCAATGCCGTCGCTCAACTTGCGCTTCAAACGAAATGCGCAACGCTCGAAGCCTTAGCACAAGCTAAGCTTGGTCATGAGTTCAATAACCTCTCCGTTTCAGAAGCCATCGACATGATGACAGGACGCTTGGGCGAAAAAATCGCGATCAGTCGAATTGCTTTGATTGAATCCACAGACGGCGTCGTTGTCTCGTATGTTCACCCCGGCTCGAAACTCGCATCACTCGTGCATTTGACAGGCATCAACGGAAATATCGGCACAATTGGCAAAGATATTGCCATGCAAGTTGCCGCCGCCGCCCCGCTTGCCTTAACACGCGCCGATATTCCAAAAGAAAAAATTGAAAAAGAAACCGAAATCCTGCGCGAAAAAGCCCAAAACGAAGGCAAACCCGCGCAAGTTATTGAGCGCATTGTGAACGGTCGGCTTGAAAAGTATTACCAAGAAGTCGTTCTGCTCGATCAGCCGTTCATTAAAGACGGCGGCAAGAGCGTTGCCGACCTTCTCAAAGACGCTGGCTCTGTGGAAGTGAAAGGCTTTGCCCGATTCCAACTCGGTGAGAAGTAAAACTCTGAAAGAGTCTCGCAGATTGCGAGACTTTTTTTTGCCTAATCGTCATTATTCACATTCATGGCATCGCTTAAATACAAACGCATTTTGCTCAAGCTCAGTGGCGAATCCCTCATGGGCGCACAGGGCTACGGAATTGATAACGCCGTTTTAGACCAATTCGCCGAAGAAATCAAATCTGTTCATCAACTCGGCGTTCAAGTCGGAATCGTGATTGGAGGCGGGAACATTTTTCGCGGCGTTTCAAAGGCAGCAGAAAATATGGACCGTGTTCAAGCCGACCACATGGGTATGCTCGCAACCGTCATTAACTCCCTCGCCATGCAAGATGCGTTGGAGCGACATCAAATTTTCACCAGACTTCTGACGGCAATCAAAATGGAGCAAATTGCTGAGCCGTTTATCCGCCGTCGCGCCATTCGCCACTTGGAAAAAGAGCGCGTTGTGATTTTCGGCGCAGGCACAGGCAATCCCTATTTCACCACCGACACCGCCGCCGCCCTTCGCGCCGTTGAAATCGAAGCCGATGTCATTATCAAAGGCACACGCGTCGATGGCGTCTACGATTCCGACCCCGAAAAAAATCCGACCGCAAACTTCTTTCCGCACATTTCCTATCTTGACGTGCTCAAAAAAGGATTGCGCGTGATGGATTTAACTGCAATTACCCTCTGCCAAGAAAATACGCTCCCCATCGTTGTGATGAACATGAATACCAAAGGCAATTTGCTTCGTCTCTGCCAAGGTGAGCCCGTTGGAACGCTCGTCAGCGAAGCCGTTGGCGATTATTCAGGCTGAATCGTGAAAACGAACAGGACAATCCCGATAATGGTCAAAACTGAACCTGCAATCGTAATGAGCAAGTAGGTGAGTTTTTCAGCCCAATGTTCCCATTCAAGATATTGACGATATTTGATGCTTGAAAAAATCGCGCCGATAAGACCACCTGAAATCAGTGCAACTGCGATAAACTTCATTTTTTGAATGATTGGTTTTAATTCTGACGCAAAGTTACGCCAATTCTGCACGACTGCTGCGACTTTTTTTACACTCTTTTTCTGCAATACCCTTTTTGCGCAAATCATCGGGCTTCCTGCTCCTACAAACACGCCTGCCGCAACTCCTCCTAACTTGATGTTTGGCAACGTGGGAACAGCAGGCACGGCAACTTCTGCGACGCCCTCTCAACTTGTGCTTCCTAACGCCATTCCGAAAAATTATATCGTCGGTGCAGGCGACGTGCTTCTGATTGCGATTTTCTCTCAAACATATACGACCTATCAACTGCCCGTTACGCCCAGCGGCACACTCATTATTCCCCGCCTGAAAGAAATTTCTGTTCAAGGATTGAGCATCGATAAAGTTCAAGAACTTTTGACACGCGAATTTGCCAAAGTCTATCGTGCTGCCGACGTGACCGTCTCGCTGCTTTCTCTGAGAAGTTTTTATGTGGATATTGTTGGCGAGGTTTCTGTGCCGACGCGACTGCTCGTCAATGCCGCTACGCGCGTTTCCGATGTCATTTCACAAAGCCCGATTCTGCAAAATGCCTCACTCCGTCAAGTGCGCCTCAAACGCGTCAACCCCGATACCCTCATGACGCTTGACGTGTTTCGTTATTACCGCCTGCTCGACAACAGCGACAACCCTTACTTGCAAGAAAACGACATTATTCAAGTCAGCAAGCAAACGAAAAGCGTTACGATTTACGGCGAAGTGAAGTATCAAGGCAGTTATGAATTTGTCGAAGGCGATTCGCTCTATACGCTGTTGAAATTAGCAGGCGGCGTGCTCGAGAGCGCGATTTTAGATTCCGTTGATATTATCCGCTATTTTCCTGACCAACTACGCACCTACACGTTTAGCGTCAATGTGAACGGATTTCCACCCTCTTCAAACGTTCCGCTTCGCGACGGCGACCGCGTGCAAGTGCGCCGCATTCCCCTGTGGCGACCCGATGAAACCGTGCTGGTTCAAGGGCGCGTGAAAGTGCCCGGCTATTACCGCATCGAAAAAGGCAGAACACGATTGCGCGATGTGATTGAGCGTGCAGGCGGCTTTCTCGAACTCGCCTCTCTCGAGGAAGCCACACTTATCCGCCCCAAAGCCATTCGCAAAGAAATTGACCTTTCCACCATCAAAGAAATTGACCTTGAAGACCCTGAACATCAATACGCCGTTGCCCGTAAGCGCGAAGACCCCAAAGGACGCATCGCCGTTGACTTCAAGAAATTATTTCTTCAAAACGACGACTCACAAAACATCATCTTGGAAGAAGGCGACATCATCGACATTCCGCTCTTTCGCAATTATGTCAATGTGATTGGGCGCGTGGTTCGTCCAGGAAATATTGAGTATATGAAAGGTGAAGGCATCCAATACTACATTCAAAAAGCCGGCGGCTTTACAGAACGCGCGATGAAAAGCGATATTAAAATTTTGAAACCGAACTCTGGCGATTTGCTCGATGCCGACGATGTCGACGAAATTGAACCCAGCGATGTGATTCTCGTTCAAGAAAAACCTAAAAGCCAATTTTGGACGCGCAGCTGGGAAATCTTCCGCGACTCTATCGTGATTGTAGGCAGTCTCGCCACAACCATTTTGGTCATTAGAAGTGTAACACAATGAACACGCCGTCATCACTTGATACAACTTCTACTGAAAAGCCGACGCTCATTCGCAACTATGTCGAGATTCTGCTTGAAAATCTTGGATTTATGGCGCGATTTATTGGCGTTGTGCTGTTGTTCGGCGTTGTTGTGCTGTTCCTTGTTCCCCGCACTTATACTGCGAAGGTCGTTTTAATGCCGCCCGAAGACCCCAACAAGCAAAACCCGTTGATGCAGGCGGCAGGCGCATTAGGGTTAGGCTCTCTTACGAACCCCGCTAATGCGACGGACATTCTCGCCGAAATGCTCAAAAGCAACACGATTGCCGATTCACTCATTGCACAAGAGGCTTTGGAAGAAATCTTTTTGAGCGAAAGCGAACGCACCGAAAAAAATCCACTTGAAAAGCGCGAACTTCTGCGCAAAGAACTTTCAGACCTAACCAAAATTCTCACAAACAAAGCCGGCTACATCACGCTCGAAGTGAAGATTTCAACACCTGCGTTTTCCTTTTCAAGCGTCGATGACGACAGCGCACGAAACCGTGCCGCACGAATCGCCAATGGCTATGTCTCCGTTTTGGATAGAACCAACCGCCGTTTAGCCAATTTGAAATCCGTCTATAATGCCGAGTATTTCGCCGAGCAAGTCGCTATCGCTAAGCGCGAACTTGATTCGGCTTATTCAAACTTTGAGCGGTTTCAAAAATCCAATAAAGCGATTGCACTTTCCGAGCAAATGAAATTTCAAATGGAAACGCTCTCAAAACTTAAAGCACAGATGATTGCGGAGGAACTTCAACTCGACTTACTTCTCAAAGACCGACAGCCAAACGATATGCTGGTTCTTGAAAGCCGCTCACGGCTCAACGAGTATCGCAAGAAGTATGAAGAAGCCACACAAGGCAAATCCGATAAACTTTCACTTGCCTTCGATGAAATGCCAACGGTTTCGCGCGAATACGCCAATAACTATCGCGAAGTCAAAATTCACGAAGAAGTCTACGCGCTCCTGAAACAACTTTACTTCAAAGAGCGCGTTCAAGGCTATCGCGATACGCCAACCGTTGTTGTGCTCGATTCTGCCTCTGTTCCGTTTTATCGCACAAGCCCTAAACGCGGTTTGATGTTGCTTGTTATTTTTGTTGTTGGATTTTTCGCCGCGATTATCGCCGTGTTTATTCGTCGATGGTTTTTCCGATTCCAATCGGACGACGACTACGAACCACTTCGATTGCGATTGAAAAACTGGAAGTCGGCACTTCTTCGTTGAGCCATTGCGTTAGTCGAGCATGACCACCAATGCCTTTGATTTTTCCCAAAACTTTTGCGTGTCTTTGATGCGCAGCGTTGCCGTTTTTCCAACTGATAAAATCTCGTAACTCTCTTTTGGGTGCGTTGAAAGCACTTTGATTTCCGTTCCGTCGCTTTTCTTTTGGATTTGTATGTCGCGCGTGCTTTCTATATCGATTTTCTTGAACTGCGAAAGGTCAAGATTGTCGGAGAGCACGGCAGTTCTTCCGATTCCCACAAATCCGCCTTTGTTTTTGTAAATGCCTTTTTGGTCGAGCTCTTCGTCTGTTCCAACAATGTAGTAAGCCGTTTTGAGGGCTTTATCTTTTTCTTCAACGGTTGTTTGCAAAGAAGCCACTTCAATGTTGAGCCGCGCCACTTCTTGTTTCAAAGCAACAATTTCGCGCTCTTTGATTTCAATGGTTTGTTGAAGATTCGAGACGAGTTTTTCCAATCCCTCAACTTTTCCTTGATAGTCTTTGACTTTTTTGGAAAGCGAATTGATGGCTTTTTTATTTTCAGCCAGTTTTTTGTCGATGACTGTCAGGTCGGAAATGATTTGATTTTTCTTTTCTTTTGCGCCAGCCGCGCCTTGCTTTTCAAGTTCACCGCTCATAATTGCAATCCGACTTTGATTATCCCCAATTGCATTCACGCTGGTTTGAATTTCGTTTAGCGACTCAATGACTTCAGCGACGAATTTTTCTCTCTCTTCGCTTTGAGCGAGCAGTTCGGCTTTCTCTTTTTCAAGTTGTTTGATTTTTTCTTCCGCTTCTTTGTTGGAGCAAGCATTTA
Source organism: Chloroherpetonaceae bacterium (assembly GCA_046292465.1). Taxonomy (GTDB): domain Bacteria; phylum Bacteroidota; class Chlorobiia; order Chlorobiales; family Thermochlorobacteraceae; genus JANWWM01. The sequence goes on along the minus strand of JBKBRB010000003.1, from coordinate 206,688 downwards.
AGGCGAAAGCCATCGCGATGATGATGAGTGCGTTTTTCATAGTTATTTTACTTTGATTGGTTTTAATTAGAGCGAAAGTTACAAATGTTGTTTTAGACTTTATTTGTTATATCTCACATTCTACAACGCCTTGCGCCGCGTTGAGTTTCAGCCTTTGACCTGTTTGAATGTGCTTTGTTGCGCCTCTGACATTGGTAATTGCAGGCAATCCAATTTCACGCAAGATGATTGAACCATGCGAGAGGTCGCCGCCTGTTTCTACAACAACACCACTTACCAGTGCAAATGTTGGAATCCAACCAGCATCGACCGAGCGCGCCACGAGAATCGTGTTACTTTTTTCAAACCCATTTGGCAATCGTGTTTCAGGCTCGCGCAGTATCCACGCTGTTCCGGCGACTTCTCCGCTCGTCAGGCTAATTCCTTTCAAACGCACCGCTCCAAATTCATCTTCGCTCTTTTTTTCTAAATCGTCATAGCGATAAAAAAAGTCGGGCGATGAAATTGACTGCAATTTTTCAATTTCTGCTTGACGCGATGCAAAGAACGCATCGTCGTATCTCTTGGCGTCATCAAGTTGCAAGGCTTCTTCAATCGTCAAATCCCAAATGCGTTCAGGCGCGGGCAACAATCCTTTTTGAACAGCTTCGTTTGCAAGGCGCAGAAAATCGTTCCTGCTTTTTTGAAAGGCTTTCATGGCTTCATAGCGCAAGCGTTCACGGGCTTCGATAGCGCGGCTTGCCTGCCACCATATCGGCAACGTGAGAAGCCCCACCACTGTTCGCTTTGGCAACTTTCTTTCTTGAAAGGGTTGCAGAATTGCCGGAAACAAGCGCGACGGCTCTTCAACAAAACGCGGACGCGAAATGTCGCTTTCATAAATGCCTCGATGTCCGTGCTTGTTCAGATAGGCTTCAAATGCTGATTGAAATTCTTTGTCGCTCGGAAGTTGATGGTTTTGCAGTGCGTCTCTGACGGCTTGATTTTTCAAGGCGATTCGGCGCAAGGGGTCAAGGTCGGAAAACATCTTCGTCGAGATGGTCTCTTGACGCGCGTTATGCTCTTCAAGCGTTCCGAATTTTCTCAACGCCACTAAGGGAAAGCTCATCGCCGCTGTGAGCGAGAACATTTCCGTTACCAGCCTTGTGTAGTGGCTTTGCATCGCTTGAATGGCTTGTGAGAAACTTGTTGGATTTTTTTGCGACTCCTGCTGAATGGCTTGAATTGCCCTTTCTGCAGAGGCTGGACTTTGAAGTTGCGCCAATCCTTGTTTGAAGAGAACAGGAAGATTGAACAGCACTCGCTTCCAATTCAGACCGAAAATTTTTCCTGCATCGCCACCAATGTTGCTTGTAACTAATGTTGTTGGAAGTCCCCAATGACGCATCATGTCGGTCATGAGCGAGAGATTGATGAACGGTCGTCCGATGAATATCTCGATGAACAGCCGATGTTCGGGCAAAGTCGGGTCGAACTTGCGATAGTATTTGAAGAGATTTTTTGAGCAAGACGCCACAATGCTCGTCATCAATCTTGACGGGAGTTCGGGCAAAATTTCTTTGTGATTGGCAATCGTGAAGGCGTCGTTTCGGCGTGTGGGTTTTGTAATTGGGCGCAGTTGAATAAGCCAGCAGGTCTTTCCGTCGTCTGCCCACTCGATATCCCAATTCTTTCCGCCGAATGTTCGGCGAATGTGTTTGAGCAAGTTCTGAAGCCGAGTTGCCCAAGCAGGCAAAGGCTCGTTTTCAATCGCCGTTTCATACCAATTGAGTTTTGGCATCAGCAAGGTTTCACCTTCGACTTTTCCTGAAACAAGTTGTTCAGCCGTGCCTGTGGTGAAATTGACAAGGTCGTCTTCGTAATCTGTTTCCGTGAACGCGACGCCTGAATGCGTTGCTTCAATCATTTCCATCACGAGCACGTCGCGGCGAAACTTGCCTTCGCGCCGAAGTGCTGACGACCACACCGCACACAAGGCTTCGACAAACGCTTCGGGATTTTCTCGTGCGACAAATAATCTCGATTCAAAAAATCCTGCCAAACTTTCGGCTTCTTTATCCTCTGCCGAAAATGCTGACCGCACCGCCACACTGTTGCGAAATGCAGGAACGCGCACGACTGCAAGCAAATGATAGGGATTCGCACAAGTTACTTTTCCCTTCTTCACTTCGATGGCTCTTTCGTGCAAAGCCTGCTGGTAACATTCATCTGTTACGATTACGCCTTTCGGAACAGGCAGTCCTTTCGCGCTTGCCACATCGAGCAGTCGCGCTTTGTTTCCGATAGATGTGTTTTGAGAAAGTTTTTCGCCGAGCGGCAAGATGAGGGGCGCGTTCATGTGAGCATCGATTCGCGTTGCTGAAGAAGTGCTTTTGAAAGCGCGAGAATTTGTCGAGCGAACTCTTCGGGCTGTTCAATCATGGGAAAGTGATTCCAATTCGGAACAAGTTTAATCGTGCTGTTTGGCAGAAGCATTTGATAATCGTTGGCTTGGTCGGGCGTTAGGACGCGCTCTTTTTCGCCCCAAAGCAAAACGGTCGGAATGCTTGAGGCGCGTAGCGATTTGAACCATGCGTCGTTGATGATGTCGAACATTTGCGCGAAGGCTTCGCATCGGCGGTATTCATCGAAAAATTTTTTGAGATAGTCGGCGGGAATTTGTTCAGGCGATTGGAACAACAGCGGCTTGAAAATCGGTCGTGCGAGGCTTGAAGAAAAAAGCCACTGTCCGAAACGCCTTATCAGCACAGGCTTCATGAGTTTTGGAAACAGGCGTTGATTGAGCCTTGTGCCCACAGGCGCGTGCAGAATTAGCCCTTGCACGTCGCGCTCAAAGTGTTGCAGAAATTCAAGCGCGATTGAGCCGCCGATGCCTGTTCCGAGAAGCACGATTGGCTTTGCTTCGTGCTGAATCATCTCGTAGAGTTTGAAGGCATAATCTTTCATGGTTTTCAGTTTGGGGTCTTGCTTGACGTCTGAAAAGCCGGGCAAGGTTGGCGCAAGGAAGTTTACAGTTGGCGGAATAAAGGGCTTAATGCGTTCAAAGCGGAATCCGCCGCCACCGTTTCCGTGAATGGCAATCAAAGAAAATTCCGTCATGCGATGGGTTCTCGTTGTTCGTTGAGGGCTTTCGTGAGTTCGCGATTGAGTTCTTCAAGGGTTGGGTGGTCGCCTGCATGCTTGAAGTGATGTTGCCACAGAATTTGATTTTGACGGACGAAGAAAATGCCGGGCATAACCCAAGGGTCGCCGACAGGCGCGCCGATGAAGTGCCCTTTGAGTGCCGCACGCACACCGCACGCCCAAACTTCCGCACCGAACATCTCTTTTATGCCGCCGCGTTCTAATCCGAATCCGTTGTAAAAGAGTTTCGGCAAATCCGCGATGGCTTTTGCCTCGCGCCATAGCGACGCGAAAAACTCACGCCCGTCGTTCACTGTGCCTTGATAGAAAAACAAGATTGGTGGAAATTCAGGTTGGCTTTCAGCAATCGTGCGAAAATCGGCAATCAGTTCGCGGCAGAAAATACAGCCGAAATGCCTTACAAACACGAGCAGTTTCGGCGAGTCGCCGAGTTCTTCGCCAAGCGTTTTTCCACTTAAATTCACGCCTTCAATGGGGTGTGCAAGCAAAGCGTCAGGAATGTTTTTCATTGTGTATGATGATATTTTTACGATGTTTGAACCTTGAACACGAATTTTCATAAAGCAATTTCCAATGCTATCGTTTTGTAAAACCTTGCTTCATCTTGTGCGGCGATACTTGCGACTGTGGCTTGCCTTTTTTCGCCATAGCCTTACGCAAGAGATGCAGTATCGCTTGAATTTCGTGTTAGTGTTTGTGATGGATATTGTGTGGTATGCGGTCAACATTGGTTTCTTCGAGGTCATTTACATGAACACCGATAACATTGCGGGCTATACGCGCTACGAAGTATTCTTTTTTATGACCACGATTTTCGTCATTGATGCGCTCGATATGATGCTCTTTTCATCGAGCCTTTGGGTGATGAACGACCTCATTCGCAAAGGCGATTTTGATTTGCTTCTCACCAAGCCGATTGCGCCGATGTTTTATGCCTCCACGCGTGATATTTCCATTGGCTCGCTTCTCGATTCCTTTTTCGCGCTCGGCTTGCTCGGCTATGCGTGGGCGAACCTTGCACCAAACGCTACCGCGATTGATGTTGTTGCTTATTTGATTTTACTTGTTTGCGGCTTGCTCACGATGTATTCGCTTCAAATGTTTTTCGCGTCGCTTGGGTTTATTTTCGTGAATGCGTCTACGAGTTTGCAGTGGGGCTTTCATCATCTTTACCAATTAGCCATGAAGCCCGAAGCGATTTACAAAGGTTTGCTTCGCTACATTTTGCTTTACTTTGTTCCGATGATTGCGATTGGCGCGCTTCCGGCATCGATGATTATTCGCGGATTTGATTGGCATAATTTTCTTTTAGGCATCACAGTCTCGATTGTGATGTTGTTTCTAACCACAAAATTCTTTTATTACGGATTGCGCCGTTATGAAAGCGCATCAAGTTAAAGCGATTCAAGTTAAACCGATATTTGACATGAGCACATCTGAACTCAATTCGCAACTTTCAGCGATGATTTCGCTTTTAGACGACGACGATACTGCCGTCTTTCAAAGTGTTAGTCATAAACTTCGCGAGGTCGTCTCTTCCGACAATCCCGAAGCGGCAGAAGTGATGCGACTAATTGTTGAAAAGCGCGATAGCGTTCCCGACCCTGCCGCAAAGCGCATTACCAAGTTTATCGATGAAATTCAATTTCAGCGACTTGCGCCAAAACTGCGCCACGCCTTGCTCGACAATGCGTCGCTTGAAGATTTTTGTTTTTTGATTGCGCAAATCGGCTATCCTGCGCTCGATGTTCAAAAGTATCGTCAAGAACTCAATCGCATTGAGAGCGTGCTTCGGCTCGAATATGCCTGCTCACAAACAAACGCCGAAATTGACCGCGTGTTTATGATGAGCAACGTGATTTTTGACCGTGAAGGATTCAGGGGAAATTCCAGCAACTACTACGAGCCTGAAAACAGTTACATCAATCGCGTCATTGAACGCAAACTCGGCATTCCGATTTCACTTGGCGCAATTGTTTTGATTATGGCGGAGCGTCTTTCGCTTCCGATTTTCGGCGTCAATATGCCCGCTCATTTCATGCTCAAATACGAACGCTACAACTTTGAACTTTTCATTGACCCGTTCAATCAAGGGCGCATCTTGGACAAACAAGATTGCATTCGCTTCTTGATGAATCAAGGTTACGGCTATGTCGAGCAATACCTTGCCAAAGCGACCACCGCTCAAATTGTCGAGCGGATGTTCAACAATCTGCGCAATAGCTACACCGAACTGATGATGGAGCAAAAGCGTGCACTGATTGACCAATACCTCGATGTGATTTACGATGTGCGCGGCGAAAAGCGTCCGACTTCAAGCGAACAAGCCGATGATGATTTAGACGATATGGAAGAAGATGACTTGAATTTTTAAGATTTCTCACGCTGTTCGGCGTAACAAGGCATCATCGCATTACTCCTGAACTTCTTTTGGCTTTTCTTTTTCTTTGTCGAGCGTTGAGACAACGAGCCGAATCCCTGCGCCGAGTTGCGCCATATCACCTGCTTTTGGCGATTGCGAAATCACCGTATTGGGAATAAGCGCGGTCGAATACTTGTATTGAATTTCTCCTGCGGTGAAGCCAGCTTGAAGTAAAATCCGTTCTGCTTCGCCGAGCGTTTTGCCGACGACTTCGGGCACATCAGATTGCTTGACGCCGCCATCTTCGGGCAACTTGCCGACGGTGATAGACACTTTCGTGCCTGGTTTCAAGACTGCACCCACCGGCACGGATTGCGCCACAACCACGCCTTCTTCCTCTCGTTTATAGACAACAGAATACTCGATGTCTTGCAATTCCAGACCAAGCCGTTCTAAGGTTAGTTTCACATCGCCGAGCGTTCTGCCTTTCAGGTCGGGCATTGGCGCGTTGGGCTTTTTTGATGTGTTGATGGAAAGATACACATGCCGCCCTGCTTTGACTTCCGAGTTCGGCGTTGGGTTTTGATACAAGACGCTTCCGATGGGTCGCTTGGTGTCGTATCGCTCATAGCCTTTCATGGCGGTTAGGTTTTTCTCCGCTAAAATTTTTTCGGCTTCTTCAAACGTCTTGCCAATTACATTTGGCACTTTGACGACTTCACCGCCTTTGACGACAAGCGGCATAACCACCTTATCCAACAAGATGACAAACGCGACTGCGGACACGATGGTAATGTAGAGTTTAATGGCAAAGCGCGAAGTCAGCGATTTAACAAAGCGTTCTTTGAACATGGCTTACTTTGAGCGCAGATTATACTTTCGTCAGTTCCTCGATTTTCCAGCACGCCGCAACGTGTCCTGTTTCGTATTCCACTAAATCAGGCTTTTCGTTCCAACATTTGTCGTCAGCAAATTCACAGCGGGTGCAGAAGTGGCATCCTTTCGGGAAATGCGTTGGCGGTGGCACTGAGCCTTCGATGACGTTCAAGCGTTCTGCGTGTTGACCGATACGCGGGATTGACTTCATCAAGCCTTGTGTGTAGGGGTGAAGCGGATTTTCAAAGATTTGAACTGCCGAGCCATACTCGACGATTTTGGACGCATACATTACGGCGACATTATCGCTCACTTCGGCAATGACGCCTAAGTCGTGCGTAATCATAATGACGCCCATGCCGAGTTCTTGTTGGAGTTTTTTGATGAGTTCCAAAATTTGTGCTTGAACGGTTACATCAAGCGCGGTGGTCGGTTCATCAGCGAGCAAAAAAGCAGGATTGCAGCTAAGTGCCATTGCAATCATGACGCGCTGACGCATGCCGCCGGAAAGTTGGTGCGGGTATTCATCAAAGCGTTGTGCAGGTGACGGAATCCCAACAAGGTTGAGCATTTCGATGGCTTTATCGCGCGCGTCCTTTTTGGAAAGTTTCTGGTGCAGTTCGATTGCTTCAGAAATTTGAGAGCCACAAGTATAGACGGGGTTGAGCGAGGTCATTGGCTCTTGAAAAATCATGGAAATTCGATTGCCTCGAATTTTGCGCATCTCGTCTTCTGAAAGTTTAAGCAAATCTTTTCCGTCGAAGAGAATTTCGCCGCCGGCGTAAAATCCGGGCGGTTGCGGAATAAGGCGCATAATCGAGAGTGCAGTTACTGACTTTCCACACCCTGATTCCCCTACCAGCCCTAAGGTTTCATTTTTGTCAATACTGTAACTCACATCGTCGACGGCTTTGGCAATGCCATCGTCGGTTTTGAAATACGTTTTCAGGTTTTTGATTTCAAGCAGCTTTGACATTTGAACGGGTTGAAGTTTAAGTTTGCCTATTGCTTCATTAATTGGCGTGCAATTACAATCCGCTGAATTTCCGAAGTGCCTTCGCCAATCGTGCAGAGTTTCACATCACGATAAAATTTCTCCGCCGGAAATTCTTTGATGAAGCCATATCCGCCGAAAATTTGCACGGCTTCGTTGCAGACGCGCACCGCAACTTCCGACGCATATAGTTTCGCCATCGAAGATTCCATCGTGGTGGTTTTGCCTTCGTCTTTCATGGCAGCGGCGCGGAACGTAAGCATTTTTGCTGCTTCGATTTCCGTTGCCATATCGGCGAGTTTGAATTGAATCGCTTGGAAATCGGCAATTGGCTTTCCGAATTGCTTTCGTTCTTTGGCGTATTTAAGGCTGGCTTCGAGTGCGCCTTCGGCGATACCAATCGAGAGTGCAGCGATTGAAATGCGTCCGCCGTCCAAAATCATCATAGCTTGTTTGAAACCCTCGTTGAGTTTGCCGAGCAAGTTTGTGTAAGGAATGCGGCAGTTGTCGAAGGTCAGTTGTCCTGTTTCGCTGGCGCGCATGCCGAGTTTGTTTTCCTTTTTGCTGGGCGCAAAGCCAGGCGTGCCCTTTTCAACGACGAAGGCTGAAATGCCGTGACTGCCTTTTTCGCGGTCGGTAATCGCCATTACCACGCACACGTGAGCACTGTGCGAATTGGTGATGAAATTTTTTGAGCCGTTCAAAACCCAATGGTCGCCGTCTTGCACGGCGGTTGTCAGCATGCCTGCCGCGTCGCTTCCTGAGTTTGGTTCAGTTAGTGCCCACGCCGCCAGCATTTGGCCGCTGGCCAACTTCGGAATGAATTTGCGCTTCAACTCTTCACTGCCAAATTGAAAAATATGATTTGTGCCGAGCGAATTGTGCGCCGCAACCGTTAAGCCCAAACTTGGGTCGACCTTTGAAAGTTCTTCGATTGCCGTTACATACTCCAAATAGCCAAAGCCTGCGCCGCCGTATTCTTCGGGAAAGATAATGCCGAGCAATCCTAACTCGCCGACCTTGCGGACCAGTTCAATCGGGAAATGTTGCTCTTCATCGTATTTCATCACGACATTAAACGGCAACTCGCGCGCGGCGAAATTCCTCACGGTTTCCGCAATCATTTTTTGATTTTCCGTGAGTTCAAAATTGATGTTTGTGGCTTGCAGTGTCTCAGACATAGTTAGATTTGGAAGGTTGAAAATTACTTCTAATTTTTACAGCGATTATTAATGCGTGAAAGTTAATGCGCGATTGAGTGAATTACAATTTTTGTGATAAAAACATAACAGCGGCTTGACGATTTGATAAACGCTTTGTTGTATGTTTGGACAATTAAACTAAACAAATTGCATTTATGAAATACCGTCTCCCTTCGATTCTGCTATTTTTCTCTCTTGCTAGTCTTTCGTTCTTTCATTTTTCATTTTGCATTGCCTCCGCGCCAGACGATGTTCAGCGTGTTCTTGAGCGCGCACTCGGTAAGCGCGTCGAACTTGTTTTGATTGAATGCGAAATCAAGCCCCGCGCCAAATACACCGTCAAGCAAATTGTCGACGGCTTTTGTCTCTTCACTTGTGAGGATTCTACTCGAAGTTCCTCCGATGTTTATTCCATCACGCTTCCGATTGAGCGCATTCTGACCATGCGCGAACTTTCCAAGGATACCTACAAACTCACTGCGCTTTGATTAAAGACGCTCTATTTGGTTGTTTGAAAGTGTTATCTTTGCGTTCCTTGAATTACACATTTTTTAATCAGACAACCCATGGATTACAAACAAGCAGGGGTCAATATCGATGCAGGCGAGGAAGTCGTTAGTCGCATTAAACCTTTGGTCAAAAAAACTTATACGAAGGGCGTAGTTGGGGACATTGGCGCCTTTGGTGGTTTCTTTGAACTCGATCTTTTTGACTACAAGCGACCGGTGCTCGTCAGTAGCGTCGATGGCGTTGGCACAAAGTTGAAAGTAGCAATTGAACTTGGCAGATACGACACAGTCGGTCAGTGCTTGGTTAATCACTGCGTTAATGATATTCTCGTTTGCGGCGCAAAACCGCTTTACTTTTTAGACTATTACGCTTGTGGCAAACTCACCCCCGACCATGCCGTCGCCGTCATTGGGGGCATGGTAAAAGCATGCTCCGATAACGAGTGCGCGCTTATCGGTGGTGAAACTGCTGAAATGCCTAGCGTTTATGCAGAGCATGATTTCGACCTTGCAGGCACAATTGTAGGCATTGTCGAACGGGAGCATATTATTTCGGGCAAATCTATCACCGAAGGCGATGTGCTTCTCGGCTTGGCTTCAACAGGGCTACATACCAACGGCTACTCGCTCGCTCGTAAGGTTTTTGAGGGACGGCTCCACGAATACTCCCAATCACTTGGAACAAGCATTGGCGACGCACTGCTCACCGTTCACCGCTCCTACTTGAATGTGATTTATCCCATGCTTCAACGCTTTGAAATTAAAGGACTTGCGCATATTACAGGTGGCGGATTGATTGCAAACACCCTGCGAGTTGTGCCCAAAGGATTGCAGTTGAAAATTGATTGGAATGCTTGGACATGGCTTCCGATTTTTGAGATGATTCAGCAAGAAGGCGATGTTCCGCTTGAAGACATGCGGCGCACCTTCAACTTGGGCATTGGGCTGGTCGTCATCGCCTCGCCCTCCGAAGCCGACCGCATCGGAGCACATCTTAAAACGCTTGGCGAGTCGTTTTGGTATATTGGCGAAGTTGCTCCCGCCTAATGCTCTGCAAGCGCAAGCACCCCCTTGCAGATTTCATCGATGGCTCTCACTTGTTCGAACAACGATGCTCCTTTACCAACCACCAACAGTGGCACGGGGTTTCGGGTATGGTGCGTGGTGGTGGCATCTTCAAAATTTCCATGGTCGCTCGTGAGCACAAGCGTTGTTTGTTCGGGCAGTTCTTCAATCAACACCGAGAGAAATTCATCTAATCGCGCAACGATTTCCGCCGTCGAGGTTTGAGTTTTGCCATGCGCGGCAAGGTCGGTGAGGAAAAATTCGTAGAACACGGCATCGTGCTGTTGAGACAGAGCAATGAGATTTCGCGCGGCTTGTGTTGGTGAAATTTCTTTCACTGCAGGGTCGCCGTCGGTTTCGTTCAACCGCCACCAGCGTGCAATGATGTCGCCTGAAATTGCTTTTCCCTTTTTCAATGCCTCACTGCTCTGAATTGGAATGCCTTCCAACACGGCCGCCTCAAACAAAACCGAACTGCGAATTTTGCCCTTCGTGCGCTGGTCTAAACACCACTCGATAAAGCGTTTCGGATATGCATTGGCGTAAAGGCAAGATTTTCCAAGCGATTTGAGTTTGCGGAAGATGTTTTCTTCGGCAAGAATTGGACGTAACGTCGAGGGAATATGCGGACCGTAGTGCCTTCCAAAGCGTTTCGCGCCGTTCGTGCCTGTGTAAATGCTGAACTGCCCTGTGCCGCTTTCGCCTGCACCACCAATGCAAAGTCCTGCATCAATTGCTAGCATGAGTTTATTGGATTGAAGGAAAGGCGCATCTTCTACAAAGAGTTCGCACCCGAAAGCGCGTTTGAAGTGTTTCATCTGAGATGTGAAAAAGGGATTATGCGCCGAGCGTTCAGCTAAACCTACACCGTCCAAAAAAATAAAAATCGCATTCATCTCGAGTTGTTGATGAAATCCATGCACAGCAAGATGTGAGCGAAATTGCCGTCAACGAAAAAGCCCTTGCTGGAACAAGGGCTTGAAGTGGCAGTCGGGGTGGCGAGACTCGAACTCACGACCTCTTCGTCCCGAACGAAGCGCGCTACCAGCTGCGCTACACCCCGAGCATTGAAAGGACGCAAAAGTAAGAAAAAATCACTTCTCCGCAAATGCTCTTTACTGAAAATCCTTTTCAGCGCGTTGCAGTGATTGCTTTTCGAGCTTTACAAAAGATTTTCACGGCGTCGGCATTGGCTTTGCAGTCGTGGACGCGCAAGATGTGTGCGCCGTTCATCATCGCAATGGTGTTGGCGGCAATCGTGCCGTAAAGCCGCGCCTCGACGGGCGCAATGTTTTCAGGGTCTAATACTTTGCCAATAAACGACTTGCGCGAAAGCCCTACCAAAATCGGATAGCCGAGCGGCAGAAATTCCAACAAGCGCATCAAGAGTTCGTAATTAGCCTCGACATTTTTACCGAACCCAAACCCAACATCGAGAATAAACGATTTGACGCCCCTTGCTTTTCCAAATTCAACCGACTGCAAAAGTTCGCTTTTGACTTCGGCGACCACATCGGTATAAACGGTTTTTTCTTGATAACTCCATTGCATTTCTGACGGCTTCTGTCGGCTGTGCATCACAACGGCGGGCACTTCGTATTTAGCACATACATCAGCCAGTGCATTGTCGAGCCGAAATCCTGAAATATCATTGACCAAACTTGCGCCGGCTTTGAGTGCCGCTTCAGCAACGCTCGCTTTGTAGGTATCGATTGAGATAGGGATATCGAGAACTTTTGAGAGTCTTTCAATAAGCGGAACGGTTCGGCGGATTTCTTCTTTGGCGGGAACAGGCGTGGCATTTGGGCGTGTGGATTCTCCACCGATGTCTATCAAAGTCGCGCCGTCTCTTTGCATTTGGCGTGCCGCTTCTATGGCTTTGTCGAAGTCGATGACTTCACCTAAAAAAAAGCGCCCACCGTCTGAAAATGAATCAGGCGTAATGTTCAAAACGCCCATGAGGTTTGGCTTCGAGAGGTCAAGTTGAAAATCACGACAAGTAAAGTTCATAGCGTTTTTCCAAAGTTAGAACTCTTTTGCGCGAAAGTGTATTTTAATTTCATCTTTTGAAACTTCCATTTCCCGGCATGCAAAGTCGTTACGAGTTAATTTTAGAGAGCGATTTAAGTGAAGTTCGCCGCATTGAAAGATTTGTCAAGGCAATGTGCCACGACCATCACTTCGATCAAAGTTTTATCCATGATGTTATGCTTTTGATTACGGAAGCAACGAACAACGCCATCATACATGGCAACAAATTTGACAAAACAAAGCACGCAACGCTTCTGTGCACGATTGAAGACGGCTATTTGAACATTGAAGTTACTGATGAAGGCAAAGGTTTCAATCCGAGCGAAATTCCCAATCCACTTGCCCCAGAGAACTTGCTCAAGCCATCAGGGCGCGGCGTTTTTTTGATTAAGAATTTCGCCCAAGATGTTGAGTATGTTTTTTCTCAAAACGGAACCACGCTCAAAATGCGCGTCGCCATTCGCCAAGCCCCAAAAAGCGACAGTCAATAAAACTCCTGAAAGTGTTGTAACTTTATGTTCAATCCGTGTTCGTGTCATCAATCAATAAGCATTAACACCAACCTAAAAAACAACTTCACACCATGCGAAACCAGTTTATTCTTGCACTCGTGATTGCATTTGCGCTTTCGGCATGTGGTAAAAAAGAAGAAAAACCAACGCAACAAGCCGTTCCTGTCATTGGTTTTGTTCAGACAGTTGAAGATGAAACCATTAACGACGCTCGTCGCGGGTTTCTCGATGCGCTCAAAGCAGGCGGATTTGATAGCAGCAAAGTAATTGTCGACTATAAAAACGCACAGGGCGACAACGCCACACTTAATCAAATTCTTGACCAATTCATCGCCAAAAAAGTAAATCTCATCGCAGCCAATACCACGGTTGCTATGGTTAGCGCTTTAAGCAAAACGAAAGACATTCCGATTTTCATGATGGTTGCACCTTCGCCGACGATTAACAATTTGACCGAGATTGACTCCACAGGTAAAAACATCAGAGCACCGAAAAATCTTTCAGGCGTTTATGAAACGCTGACCTACATTGACAGCAACCTCGCGCTTATCAAACGCACCTTCCCAAAAGCCAAGAAAATCGGCGTGATTTACAACAGTTCGGAAATTAACTCGACCAACGCGATTGGACGGCTTCGAGCCCTTTCCAAGCAATACGGCTTTGTCCTTGAAGAGCGGGCTATTTCCGCCACGATTGATGCACTGCCTGCTGCACAAGCCTTAGCCAATGCTAAAATCGATGTTTTCTTCGCGCCGCCTGATAATATCGTTTTCAATGCGTTTGAAACGATTGTTAAAACCATGAATGACGCCAAAATTCCGATTGTTTCTTCCGAAGCCGGTCTCGTCAAGCGCGGCGCCACATTCGGCTACGGCGCTGATTTTTACCAATGGGGGTATCAATGCGGAACTATGGTTGCCGAGTTTCTTAAAGACAAACCAGATACGACCGGCGCATCGCTTCGTGATTTAGGCTACCCGCTTCAAACCGTCAAGGTGCGCAAGTTTGTTCATAACGACAATGCCCTTGCGCTCTTTGGTCTTCAAGCCCCAGAAGGCTCAGTTGACGTGAAGTAAATGCGATGTAGAAAGTTTTTAATCGTTTTTTCACAAAGCCTTCTCGTTTGGGAAGGCTTTTTTACGGTAAGTATGAAATATCTTATCGGCACTTCCACATGGTCGCAGCAAGACTGGGTAGGAAATTTTTATCCGCCCAAAACAAAGCCGACGGCGTTTCTTTCGGAATATGCTAAGCGTTTGCCAACGGTTGAAATTGACTCGACTTTTTATGCCATTCCGCGTGAATTGGTTGTCGAGAGTTGGTATGACCAAACCCCACCTGAGTTTGTGTTCAGTGCCAAACTTCCGAAAGCCCTTACGCACGAGCATCGGCTTCGCGACTGTTCAGACACTTTGCGCCTTTTTCTCAACACGATTTCACGATTGAAGGAAAAACTCGGCGCATTGCTCATTCAACTGCCGCCCGACTTTGCCGCCACGCTTGAAAGCGTTGAAGTGATGAAAACCTTTTTGCACGCACTTCCAACTCGTGAATTTCGGTTCGCACTCGAAGTGCGGCACCGCTCGTGGCTAAAAGAAAAATTTTTTGACCGACTTCGCCTGACGGGCGTTGCACTTGCATTAACCGACTTGCCTGTTATGGCAGGCATTACGGCGCGAACCGCTCCGTTTATGTATGTGCGCTGGCTTGGCGACCGGCGTTTGCTCTCTGAGCCTTTCACTAAGTTAGAGTTGGATAAAACAGCAGAAATGCAAGAATGGATAAAACTGCTTCGTGCCCAATCAGGCGACGTGCTTTTTGGATATTTCAACAATCATTATGCGGGGCATTCTCCTTCATCGGTCGCGCTTTTCAACAGCCTACTTTCCCAACAACTTTGCTAAAAACCAACAAAGCGACTTGTAAGTCGCCTTGCTATGGGGTTTACAGTCTGTCAGCGATGCTTATGTGCGGCGCGTTGCCATGATTTTTTCACCCCACTTTTCTACAAATGCCGGATTGTCGTAGTCGTTAATGGCTTCAATCGGGATGTCAATCGTGCTTTTATCGGTAAAACGCGCGCGAAATCCGCCTGCATCTTCAATCGTTTCGAGCACCCTATCGTAGAAGGCTTCTCCTTTGTAGCGATCAAGGTGGAACGCCATTTCATACCTACCTAATTCAGGATACCTCGTTTTCAATTTTCGAACAATCGTAACGATTTTGTTCTCAATTCCTACACGATTTACTTGTTCCGTCATAATCGTTTTGATTTTAATTTTGAAGAAATCGGCTTCGATTAAAATCGCTATGCTGTTTTTTGCAAATATACCTTCCCTTTGCACGTAATTCAAGTGTTTCGGCAACAATTTTCAACATCGAGAATTTTCATATTAGACGTTGAAAAAGAACTTTTCATCTCGCTATATTCTTTCAACTCATAGTATAACCTTTTCAACACTTTCGACTTTTGAAGCGATGACTTGGCTTAAAAACGGCTTGATTGTTCTCGGCACGCTTTTTTTCTCAGTGTTTGCAGGCGCATTGCTTTTGATTTATGAAACTTGGCGAGAGTGCGAAGACATGTCTCTGCCGTCGCTTTCGGCTGCTATCATTTTCGGCAACGAATTTTCAGAACAAGGCGAAATCACGCCTGACCTTTGTCTGCGATTAGACAAAGCCATTGAACTTTACAAAGAGGATAAAGCGACGCTTTTCATTTTGAGCGGTGGCAACCCTAATGTCTCGCTTGCTGAACATGAAGTTGAAGCCATGAAAGCTTATTTGGTTGAAAAGGGACTACCCGAGCATCACATCGTTTTGCAAGCCAAAGCAGGAAACACGATTGATAACATTCAATTTGCTAAATTGCTTTTAGATAGCCTTGAATGTGAAATGGTTTTCATTATTACCAGCAAGCCTCAACTTTGCCGCGCGTTGTTAATAACCGAGCAAAGCGGCATTCCTTCGGTGGGCATTGCGGCAGAAGTTTCAGGAGGCTTTTTGCGTCTCTGCCTTACCTCCTTTCAAGAATCATTTCGGCTGCTTTACTTCCTTGCAATCGAGCAATGGCAAATTCCCGATGAATTGCTGATTCCTGAATTTGACCATCAACTTCGCTACACTTCACTTTGAGGTGCTTTAATTAAAAAACATTTTTTGTTAGTATGTCTCACACCATCACGCTTCTTCCAGGAGACGGCATTGGTCCAGAAATCACGGATGCCGTCAAAAAAATCCTTGCCGCTTCTGGCGTTCAAATTACGTGGGAAGAGCATCTTGCGGGCAAACTCGCCGTTGAAAAATTTGGTGACCCTCTTCCCCAAACCGTGCTTGATTCCATTTTGAAAAACAAAGTCGCCTTGAAAGGACCGCTGACGACGGAAGTCGGCAAAGGCTTTAAGTCCGTTAATGTTCAACTGCGCAAAACGCTCAACCTTTATGCCAACTTGCGTCCTGTGAAATCGATTCCGGGCACGCGAGCGCGATATACGAATGTCGACATTGTGGTTGTGCGCGAAAATACCGAGAGCCTTTATGCAGGGATTGAAAATGAAATTGCGCCCGGCGTTATTCAAGCCTCGAAAGTGATTACACGCGAGGCATCGACACGCATTGCACGCTTTGCTTTTGAATATGCCCATTCACACAAACGCAAAAAAGTTTCTGCCATTCATAAAGCCAACATTATGAAACTGGCAGATGGACTTTTTCTCAAATGCTGTCAAGAAGTCGCCAAAGATTATCCCGAAATCGAATACAATGAAGTGATTGTCGATAATTGCTGTATGCAATTAGTGATGAATCCGCTTCAATTCGATGTGATGGTGCTTGAGAATTTGTATGGGGATATTGTCTCGGATTTATGTGCAGGATTGGTTGGTGGCTTGGGCGTTGTGCCTGGCGCCAACATCGGCACAGAGGCTTGCGTGTTTGAGGCAGTTCACGGCTCTGCACCCGACATTGCCGGCAAAGGCATTGCAAACCCCACCGCTATGCTTCTTTCCGCCGTCATGATGCTTGAACATTTAGGCGAAATCAAATCGGCGGAGCGCATCTTGAACGCCGTTTATCGTGTGCTTGGCGAAGGTAAAGTGCTCACGCCCGACTTGCGCGGCGACGCCACCACCATGCAATATGCTGATGAAATCGTGCGCTTTATCGAACTGTGATACTACTCTTGAAATTGACAGTTTAAGCATTACGAGATTTATCCCCCTTACACGTTTCATCAACGCTCAACTCGGCTTTACATCATTTCTCCACGCTTACGCAGGTAAGCCAGCAGCGAAAGGTCGAAGGGCTGTGCGGTGTTGAAAAGCACATAGTCTATCCCATTATCGGTCAGGTCGCGCCGTAATTTTCCCGTGTGCTCTTCAAACGCCCGGAGGTATGCAGCGTGAATCTGCTTCGGCGAAGTTGTCATCACATCTCCCGTTTCTAAATCCAACAGTTCAGCATCGTCCCCGATTTCAAAATCTTGCTCTACTTTATCAAGCAAGTGAAAGGCGATAACTTCGTTTTGGCGATGACGAAAGTGCTTGAGCGCGGCGACCGTTTTATCGACCTCGTCCCAAAAGTCGCTGATAATGACGATAAGACTGCGCTTGTCCAAACGCTTAGCAAACTCGGCAAGCGCGCTGGCGGTGCTTGTTTTTTCACCTTGGGATTGCAAAACAAGTTTGCTTACTTGGTCGAGCGTTTTAAGAATTAACGTTTGGTGCGACGGTCTTACGCTCGGCGGGAAAAATTGATGAAGTTTATCGCTGTAAGTTACAAGACTGACCGCATCGCGCTGTTGAATCATGAGCATCGTAAGTGCAGCGGCAAGGTAGGCGGCATACTCAATTTTGGGCAGAAATTTTTTGTCGGACGAAAAGCGCATTGAACTTGACGTATCCAGCAAAATGTAGGTGCGCAGGTTCGTCTCTTCTTCATATTGCTTGACATAATACTTTCCTGTTCGCGCATACACTCGCCAATCGACATGGCGGACTTCGTCGCCGAAACTGTATTGCCGATGCTCAGCAAATTCAACGCTGAAGCCGTGATACGGACTTTTGTGCAGTCCAGTGATGAATCCTTCCACAATTGATTTTGCTTTGAGCTCGATAGACTTAAACGTAGAAACCGTCTGTGGGTTCAGGTATTTGCGGTAGTCTTCGGGCATCGCTCAAAGCAAGTGATTCATCTTGTAGTACTCATATGCGTGGACAATGCTTTCTTCGGGCTGTCTGACTTTGAGTCCAAGTTCTTGAATAGCTTTTTGTGGTGTGTAATAAAAATACTTTGTCGCACTCAGAAGAATTTCGCGGTTGGCAAGTGCGGTTATTCGCCTAATTTTACGCGCGTTTTCGGTCAGAGCCACAAAAATTTTGACAATGCTTTCAGTAATTGGCACAAAGACTTTCGGCGCACCAACGATTTCGCAAATGATGTCAAAGAGTTCTTTGTAAGACAGATTTTTTCCGCCCAGAATATATCGCTCACCCGTTCGGCCTTTTTCCATTGCCGCAATATGCCCATCGACCACGTCTTCAATATCTGACACATTCACACCGCCCGAAGGATAGACAGGTACTTTTCGCAAATACAAATCGCGAATGAGCATGCCGGCATTGAAGTTAATGTCGCCCGCCCCAAAAACATAACTGGGATTAACAATCACGCAGTCAAGCCCTTTTTTAACTGCTTCGGCAACTTCTAATTCAGCAAGATGCTTTGAAGTGTAATAATCGACTTTGAGGTCTCCCAGATTCCACTCTTGCAGTTCGTTGGCGGGTTTTTTCGTTCCTGTAATTCCAATTGCGGAAACGGAACTCGTGTAGACGACGCGCGAGACATTATTTTTCATAGCGGCATCGAGCAAGTTGCGTGTTCCTGCGACGTTGATGTTGTAAAGTTGCTCACGCTTTCCCGAGCCGATGTAGGCTTTTCCCGCACAGTGATAAATGTGAGAGACGCCTTTAGTGGCTTCATCAAGCGATGCCCTGTCGGTAATATCGCCGTAGACGATTTTCACACGCGATTCAAAGTCGCTGATGGCGCGACGATTCGACTTTTTGCGCATTAAGATGCGCACAGGATAGCCCAACTCGACAAGGCGGCGTGCCAGGTTTGAGCCAATAAACCCTGTCGCGCCCGTTACTAAAACGTCCATAGTTCATTCTCCTCAATTCAGATGGGGTTCTTATAGCAAGTGCAAGTTACACCTGCTACCAATGTTCTTTATGTGTTTTTCAGCACAGTTCCGTTCATCAAAACGAAGCCTATTTTTTCAATCACCTTTTTTGAGCCTTTGACTTTGCAGACGATTTAGGCGGTTCATTTTTTGCCGATACCGTTGCCATTTTTTCCTTCTCGATTTCTTCTAACCTTGCTTTCAATTCTTTTTCAATTTTCCCGTGCTCTTCCATTGACGCTTCAAGTATTGGCTTGGCTTCAACATACATCACGTCGTAGGTCGTAAAGTCTTCATCAATCAGTTCTGTGCTGTAGGTAAAATTTAGAGGCTGATTGAGTTTCTCCAACAGGGATTTCATGCCATCTATAGCCGTTTTGGCCTTTTCTAAGTTTTCGCTGTGCGCATCGACAATTTTGCGATGTTCTTTTGTCAGTGCGTTGTAGATAGAATCTACCTTGCCCTTGCGCTCTTTTTTGAGTTTAGCGTTGATTTCATCAAACTCTGCTTGCTCTTTTGAGAGGTATTCAGCCGTGCTTTCAAACTTCGCCACTTCTTGCTCCATCGTTGCAAGCGATTTTTGGATGTTGTCAATGAGTTTTTTTTGGTGTTCACTTGGCTTGCAAGCCATTGCGGTTAGTGTCAGTAGTGAAAACAGGATAATGTTAATGTTGCGGACCATTTGATTGTTGTTGTTAAAGGTTTTTCAGAATAAGTGGACAAAGACCTTGATGGACAAACACCTTGAACTGCAACTGCAAAATAGAGAACGCCTCATGTTCACACAATTTCTTTTACATCGGCTTGATTTCACCTTGCACGATTTTGCGGCGCAATTCTTCCACAGCGGCGCGAACGCTGTCGGAAATCAGATATCGATTCACATCGTTGTAAATGTAGTCGACGCCTTTTTCAGCCAAACCTAAGGCTTTATGCCCGCCTTTGAATGTGCCTTTTTTCACATTATGAATTTCGTTCAACACGACTTCATCGACGATTTTGACCATGCTGGTCAAGACGAGCGTTTTGCCGTCAGGCAGCCTTGCTTCGTTTTCTTGATTCATATCTACACCAATCACAAGACGCCCTTTCTCGCGCGCCGCTTCAAAGACGCCCAGCCCCGTAATTCCCGAAGCGTGGTAAATCACATCGGCGTTTTGGTTGTATTGCGAGAGCGCGAGTTCTTTTCCTTTCCCAGGGTTCTTGAAACCTTCTCCTGTTAAGCCAGCATAACCGGTAATCACTTTGACATCAGGACGCACATACTTTGCACCGTTTTCATAACCTTTTTGAAACTTGCGAATCAGCGGCGAATCCATTCCACCGACAAAGCCAATAACGCCCGTTTTGCTCACCATTGCAGCAAGCGCACCTACAAGAAACGAGCCTTCTTCTTCGCGAAATGTGATAGCTGCCAGATTTTCAGGAATCGGTTTGGTTGTATCGACCGAATAGTCAATGCACACATATTTTTTGTTGGGAAATTCTTTGGCGACTGCGGTAATATCATCGGTGAAAATAAACCCTGCACCAATAATGATGGCAATATCGCTTTGCGAGGAAAGTTGTCGGAGTGCGGCTTCGCGGTCTGCGCCTTCTCCGGGTTCAATGTATTCATAACCAATCCCAAACTTCTCTTTTGCCATTTCTACGCCCCGAAACGCCGCGTCGTTGAAAGATTTATCGCCCCGACCGCCTACATCAAACACCAATCCTGATTTGAAATTCTCGCTTTGCTTATCTGTGTCTGTTTTTTTGGAAGAACAATTTATTGCAATAACAGACATTAAAATAAACCCAATTAAAGTCCTTATGTGCGCCGTCATTTCACCGTGAGTTTTGTTGTTATGTGTTCGGGCTGAAGTTTTTCTTGGCTAAAACAATCGCACCAATAATTGCAAGTAGCAACAAGATGGAAACGATTTCAAACGGGAAGAGAAAGTTCGTAATCAACTCGCGTCCGATGTTTTTCGCTTCTCCGATTTCAACCGGCGTGAGCGTCGTGGACTTTTGAGGCAGATTGATTTTCAAGCCGAGAATGTAAAGCACTTCTACCAGCAAAACACCGCCGAGCAAAATGCCAAAGCCTTTTTGTAAATCAAATTTTTCTTTAAGTGCCTGCTCATCGTCCAAGTTGAGCAACATAATGGTGAAAAGAAAGAGCACCATAATCGCGCCCGCATACACAATCACTTGAACGACCGCAATAAATTGTGCCTCGAGCAACAAGTATATGCCGCCAAGTGCGAAAAAATTTAGCACCAAAAATAGCGCGCTGGTTACAGGATTTCTCGACCAAACCGTGCCGATTGACCCCACAATCACTAACGCGCCTAAAAACGAAAATAAGATGAATGAAACGGTTTCCATTTGCAGAGCTTCTTGGAAGGCTATTGACAATGATGTTTGAAAGACGGGCACAAATTTACAAAAATGTTTCCCAACTTTTTGGCGACTTTTCTCGTGCGTTGGCATCTTCTCTTCAAGCCGATTCTCAAAACAGACCTCACTGAACAGATTAAGTCAGATGCGTTATATTGCGCGGTTTAATCATATCGCCATGAACGCGAACTTGCTTTCGTATCATAAAATCACCGACCGCATGGATTTCGGAATCACGACGCGCACCCTTCGCGACTTCCGAAGCGACGTCGCCTTGATTGGCTCCCTCCCTGACGACCAACGCCCCGACTTTTGCTTCGACGACGGCTACGAGGATACTTTCACCAACGCCTTTCCGATTCTTTCCGAATTTGGCTTTACGGCAAATCTCTTCATCATTACAGGGCTTCTGGGAAAATTTAATTCGTGGGATTTTACTTTCTTCGGCACTTTCAAGCACCTTTCGCGCCAGCAAGTCAAAGCCCTTTCCGACGCAGGCTGGAACATTGGAAGCCACACGAAATCGCACCTTGCGCTCACCACGCTCTCGCCTTCTCTGCTTCGCGCCGAACTTCTCGATTCAAAAAAGTTTTTGGAAGATTTGCTCGGCAAGGCAGTTACAAGCATTTCGTTTCCCTTTGGCAACTTTAACGCACGGGTTCTTGATGCGTGCAAAGAAGCCGGGTTTCAGGAAGCCATTTCGATTAAAAAATCTTCGCCCGATGGCTTTGTCAAGCGGAGCAAAGCCGTTTATCGGTTTGACTCGCTGAACTCGATTCGCGCCAAACTTCGTAATGCACCGCTCGAGCTCTTGCGTCTACGCACCATCAATGCCTGTTCTGGAGCAACCATTTTCATGCATAAACTCAAAGGCTATCGCCCTATTCACCATGCAGAGTAGTTCATCGAGATACCTTATCATTGGACTTGCGACCGTCTTGTTTTTCATTTTAGGCTACATGATGCGCGAGTCGCTCTCCCCGTTCATCGTATATCTTTTCATTGCTGTGCTTTGCTATCCGCTCCGCTCAAATGCGTTTGTCGTCCGACTTTTTTGGCTTTCTACGGTTTTAATTGTGATTTGGATTTTGAGCGTGCTTTCAGGCTTGCTTGCGCCGTTTATCATTGCCTTTATTTTAGCCTTTCTCTTCGAGCCGCTGATGGAATGGCTTGTCTCAAAAAAGGTGAAGCGTTCCTATTCCGCCGTGCTGATTACGCTTTTGGGCGTCGGTAGCATTTTCCTTTTAATCTTTTTAACCATTCCGCTCATTACAGCACAATCACAATCGCTTGCCGACGCGCTCGCCAATTTGCCTGAACAGTTCGACAGCATTTTCGACAGCCTCGAGCAACTCACGATTGTTAAGCAATACGACATTGATATTTCCGCTCTTCGTAGTTCAATCGTTTCATTTTTTCAAGCCAAAGGCAACGGATTGAGCAGTCTTCTAACGGATATTCTCTCCAAAGCCGCACAAAGCGTTCCGACACTCATTTCCGCCATTGTCAATATCGTCTTGGTTCCGGTGCTTGTGTTTTACTTCCTGAGCGATTTTCCAACAATTAAGCAAACGCTTCTCAACCTTATTCCGCGCGAATACTTTCCGACGGCGTCAGAATACTTCGGGCTTGCGGGCGCGATTCTTCGCCAATACTTGCGCGGGCAAGTGATTATCATGTTCATCTTGATTGCGATTTATTCCTCGCTTTTCCTTTTGATTGGGTTAGGCTACTCGCTTTTGCTTGGGATTGTCTATGGCGTGATGGCGTTTGTGCCGTATATCGGCGGCATTATCGCGCTCACGCTTAGCGTGATTGTGGCACTCTTTGGCGAGGCAGTTGGGCGGACGATTGTGCTGATTCTCATTATTTACGCGCTTGTTCACGCGATTGAAAACTTCATTCTCGTTCCGAAAATTATTGGTGAGCGTGTCAAACTGAATCCGATTGTCTTGTTCTTAGCCATTTTTCTTTTCGGATATTTCTTCGGCTTTCTCGGCGTGCTTTCTGCTGTGCCGCTCTCGGCGTTTCTCGTTGAGATTTTGAACAAACAACTTGCGATTGCCTCGCAGAAAAAAAACATTGATGATTCTTCAAGCACAGAACCTCTATAAATCTTACACACCCAAAGGCAGAGAGAAAATTGATATTCTCAAAGGCGTTTCCCTTTCTGTGGGCGAGCGCGAAATTGTCTCGATTATCGGCGCGTCAGGAAGTGGGAAAACAACCCTGCTCAACATTCTCGGCACGCTTGACACCGCCGACGACGGCGAACTTCGCTTCAAATCTGATGTGATTTTTTCCAACAAGAAGTTTCACTTAAACCCCGACGCCATCGCAAAGTTTCGTAACCAGCGCATCGGATTTGTGTTTCAGTTTCATCATTTGCTCGATGATTTCACCGCACTTGAAAACGCCGCCATGCCGCACTACATCTTAACCAACGATTTCAAACTTGCCAAAGAGAAAGCCGAAGCCTTGCTCGTTACGGTCGGCTTGAAGGAGCGGCTCAATCATCTGCCCTCGGAACTAAGCGGCGGCGAAGCGCAACGAGTCGCAATCGCACGCGCACTTGTCAATTCGCCCGATGTGGTTTTTGCCGATGAACCGTCAGGCAATTTGGATTCCAAGAACAGCGATAAACTCTACGAACTCATTGCCGAACTTTCGCACAAGCAAAACACATCGTTTGTGATTGTAACGCATAACAGTCGCTACGCCGAACTTTCGTCTCGGACGTTTGAAATGCGCGACGGCATTCTCCAACAAGTTCGCTAACCAGACACGGTTTCGCCCGTCCAACGCGACATGCCGCCAATCATATTTATCACATTCATAAAGCCTAATTGCATGAGCAAGCCTGACGCGCTTTGACTGCGAATTCCGTGTTCGCACAGCACAATGATTTCTTTTTCGGCGTCTAATTCGCTATGGCGAAACAAGAGTTCATCGAGCGGAATGTTGATGGCTTTTGGAATTCGGCGATGTGCATATTCGCCTCTTGTGCGAACATCAAGAAAAACGACGTTCGCCTCGTTTAATTTTTTCTCTGCGTCTTGTGGATAAATGTGTGTCATAATTGTTGCGTTTGATTTGCGTGTCATAAACACGCGAGTTTGTTTTTCAATTCACAAAAAGATTTATCTTTGTGCGCAACATTGACCGCCATTCGCATCACCGCTTTTTGAAGACTTACCTTAATTGAGTAATGAAAAGTAAATAATGAAGAACGGAAAATGCTTTGTCATTCCGAACAGAGTGAGGAATCTAAGTGCGTTAAAAGTTGAGAGTGAAGAGTTAAAAGTTGAACGCACTGCATATGCTTAACGCTTCACTATCACTTCTTAACTCTTTGATGCTTCGCTTCGTTCAGAATAACAAGTTCGTTCTTCGTTACTCATTACTTGTTACTCATTAAAACTGGTCTTTCAGTCAATCAATTCACTTACACCATGTCCATATCCGAAAAAACTATTCGTGCTGTTGATAAGTCGCAAATGAACTTGCGCATTCAAAACCTTTACCAGCAATTTGAAACTGATTTTTCACTTCTCAACGAGAAGAGTAAAATTTCAAAGAGCAAGGTCAAAAGCATTGTTGTTACAGGGCTTGGCGGCTCGGCAATCGGTGGCGATTTGGTGCGCGCCTACGTTTCAGGCGAGTGTTCTGTTCCGATTCTCGTTAATCGCAATTACACCTTGCCTGCATTTGTGAATGAATCCACACTTGTGATTGTCTCATCATATTCAGGCAATACCGAAGAAACGCTTTCTGCTTATCAAGATGCTATCAAGCGCAAGGCGCAAGTTTTTTGCATCACATCAGGCGGGAAGGTCGAGGAACTTGCTTTGAAGCACAAACACTACGCCGTGAAAATTCCTGCAGGCGCGCCGCCGCGCACGGCAATCGGCTACTCGCTCGTGCCAATGCTACAAACCCTCGCCAAATTTGGCTTCATTGAGAACAAAGACAAAGACCTTGCCGAAACCGCGCGCTACTTGAAGGAAAAATCCCTTGCTTACGCCAATTTCAAAGACAAGCAAAATTTTGCGGTTCAACTTGCCAAGAAGTGCTACGGCAAACTGCCCATCATCTACACCAGCGACGATTTCACCAGTGCGGTCGGCGTGCGTTGGAAAGGTCAGATTTGCGAGAACGCCAAAATGCTTGCGTATTCAAATGTCTTTCCCGAACTCAATCACAACGAACTTGTTGGTTGGAATCAGTATAGAGACCTGCTGAAAAAAACGATGGTGATCATGCTTCACGACAAGAGCGACCACCCGCGCACGGCGTTCAGAATGAGCGTTACAAAATCCATCATCAAGAAATATGCTTCCGATGTGATTGATGTTGAGAGCGAAGGCAAATCGCTTCTTACACGGCTTTTCTCCTTGATTTTACTTGGGGATTGGGTGAGTTATTACCTTTCCATTTTGAACGGCATCGATGCCACGCCCGTCAAGGCTATTGACTTTTTGAAGGAATCACTTGCTCATTTCAAAGGATAATTCACCAAAACAGTGAAATCGCTTTATCTCATTCGACACGCTAAATCCAGTTGGGACTATCCCGACCTTACAGACTTTGAGCGACCGCTCAACAAGCGCGGCTTGCGCGACGCACCCTTTATGGGGATGATTTTACGCGAAAAGCAAATTGCGCCCGAACTCTTTCTTTCAAGTCCTGCCAAGCGCACTCTGACCACCGCTCAACTGTTTGCCAACGCGATGAATTACCCTGCCGCACAAATTGTTACTGAGCCTCGCATTTATGAAGCCTCTCGGCAAACGCTTTTAGACATTATTCAGTCGCTCCCCGATACGCTCAACAGCGTAGCGGTTTTTTGCCACAATCCTGCTATTACTGACCTTGCCAATTTTCTTTCCGATAAGCGAGTTGATAATGTGCCAACGTGTGGCATTTTTTCCGTCAGTCTCGATTCTCCCTCTTGGCGAAGTCTCGGCGAAGGCAAATGCGTGTTTAATTTTTTTCTTTATCCGAAAAAATTCTTGAAGGCTGTTTAAGAAATAGTGAGCGTTGGGTCGATGCGCTCTGTTTCTTGGCGCAGTGGCAAGGAGATGATGAACTCTGTTCCTTGCTTTTCTTTGCTTTTGACTTCGATTTTTCCGCCGTGGCGTTCAATGATTTTATAGACGATGGAAAGTCCAAGTCCTGTTCCCTGCCCGACAGGCTTTGTGGTAAAGAAGGGTTCAAAAATTTTTTTCAGATTTGCTTCAGAAATTCCGACGCCTGTGTCAGCGATTGAAATTTTCGCCACTCCATTCTCCGTCCAAGTTTTAATCGTGATTTTCCCAAAGTCCTCAATGGCTTGAACCGCATTGGTGATGATGTTCAGAAACACTTGATTGAGTTGAGCCGGATAGCATTCGACCATAAGATTTTCTTCGTAGTGCGTTTCGACTTCGGCTTTGTGCTTAATCATATTGTTTGCAATGAGCAAGGCGGATTCAATGCTTTCGCTCACGCTGACTTTTTTCATTTCGGCTTCGTCTAAGCGCGAGAAGTTTTTAAGATTGAGAATTAACTCTCGAATGCGTTCCAACCCGATGTTTGCTTCGTTGATGCGGTTCTTTGTTTTTTCAAGCAGATTGAGCTCGAAGAGGCGTTGCAAGGAACACTTTGTATCGTCAAGTTTTTGCAGGGCGTCGTTGAGGTCTCCGTTTTCAAGCATGGCGACCAGTTCGCTGGTTTGCATAATGGCTTCGTTGAAAAGCCCGATGTTGCGTTCAATGACACCGACGTTCGTCATCACAAAGCCGAGTGGCGTGTTGATTTCATGCGCAAGTCCGGCGACCATTTGCCCGAGCGACGCCATTTTTTCGGATTGAATCAGTTGCGCTTGCGTGTTGGTGAGGTCGATTAAGAGTTGCTCAATGGTTTCTTTTTCACGAGCAAGTTCGTCGCGCTGTGCCGTCAGTTCGCGATTGCGCATTTCGATAATTTTGTCGCTTCGTCTCAAAGAAATTGTCAAGCGAATTGCCATTCCGATAAACATCATTACGCAAATGAGCAATGCCACCACCTGCACGAGTTGCGCTTGTTTCAACCTTCGACTTGAATTTTCAGACAGGTTGATGATGAGCAACGAGAGCGCGTCTAAAATTTCGTCATCTTTTTTAATTGCAAATTCTACGCAACGATCGAGCGTAGCCGTGCTTACACTTCTTGGATTCATTTCAGCAAGCACTAAGAAATCGTATTTGGCTTCTTTCCACAGACGACTCAGTTGTTCAAATATCTGCCTCGTTGCTTTATCTTGAATGGGAACGACCTCAACGACTTGTCCACCTGCTTCGATGGTTCCGCCTGCTTCGAGCGCGGTTAAAAACGTGTCAAAGCGTTTGATGTTTTCTTTATAGCCGTCAAAGGCTTTTAGAAGCGAATCGTCTTTTCCGTAGAAGCCAATGTTGTAGGTTGTTAAGTTTTTCGTTGCGCGTTGCCATGCGCGCTCGGTGCGGTTAGCACAAAAAGTTTGCGCAGTATCATCGCTGCTTTTGATTGAAAGAAAAAAATTGAGCAAAAACATCGCCATCACCAAGAAGATGAAAATCAATCCGAAAACGACTAATTCTGAGTATCGACTTTTTGTGCTGACGACAAACGATTGTGGCTGTCGATTTGGTGCTTGCATAGATGATTGCTAAAGTCTTTGCATTCCATCAAATTCTGCTGAAAATAAAGATTCATCTCGAAGACTACCTAACACCATGAAACCCAACCGAATTATCCTTATTAGGCATGGCGAGTCTGAAGGCAACGTGAATCGCCGCGTTTATGGCGAAAAGCCCGACTATACGCTTCTGCTCACCGAAAAGGGCATAGAGCAAGCCCGCTTGGCAGGACAAGAACTCAAATCCTTCGTTCAAAATGAGCGCGTCTTTTTCTATGTCTCTCCGCTCTGGCGCACACGCATGACCTTTGAAGAAATTGTCAAATCGTTTCCGCCCTCTCAATTTGAATACAACGAAGAACCTCGACTGCGCGAACAAGAATGGGGACACTTGCGCAACCTTGAAGAATGTGCTAAAACCGACCGTGAACGCGACGCCTTCGGCACATTTTACTACCGCATCCAAGATGGCGAATCGGGTGCCGACGTCTATGACCGCGTCAGCGATTTTCTCTCCTCGCTCCATCGCGACTTCGAAAAGCCCGACTATCCCGAAAACACCGTCATCATTACCCACGGCATGACCATTCGCATTTTCCTTATGCGCTGGTTTCACTGGACGGTGGAAGAATTTGAAACGTATTCCAATCCCCAAAACTGCCAAATGGTAACGCTCGCACGGCAACCCGACGGACGCTATCGGCTTATGACAGAACTCAAACGCAAAGCACCGTCGCACACCTACCAACGCCCGATTCGCCTTCCCTATTGAGCATCATGCTAAGGCTTATCAGGCAAAATGAAATGCTTAAAGCGTTGATAGAGATACGACACCAACAGCAAGAGCACACCTAACCCGATGAACGAGAAAATTCGATACAGCGTGGCAAGAAACGACAGGTCGTAAATGAAAATTTTGAGTATCACACACCCAAATAGTGCGATTGCCACCAGCCGAATCGGTTGGCGAGAACGCCAAATGCCATAGAGCATCAAGGCGATTGAGTAGAGCATGAGCGCGGCGGAAATCGCAAGTTGCTTTTGATTTTCGTATTGGGTCATAAGGTCGCGCGTAGTGGCGTCTGCGTGTTCGCCGAAAGAAAGCATGTTGATTTTCTGTTCAAAAAAATCACTTGATTCTGCTACGAGAAGCACCGCGCCGAGCAGTGCCGCCGAAATTCCAAACCACGCCGAAAGCCTTGCAAACGATTCCCGCTCCGAAAGCCTAATTGCAATGAACGCACTTCCTGCCATCAAGACGAGATAAACCAAAGCGCGATAGTTGAATAACAACGCAAAATTTTCAATCGGCTCAAACGAAAATCCCGCAAAGAGCGCAGTGATAACTGAAAGCCCAAACGCCAGCGCACCCGCATAAAACAAAGGCTTGACGGATTTTTCAATTCCGAAATAAAGCATCGGCGTTGCGTAAAGCGTCCAAAGAAGCACGAGCGTTAAGGCGCGATAAAAGCCCTCGTCCGTCTTGCTCTTCAAACTTGCCCATCGGAAGTAATCTATCGCCTCAACCGTGAGCAACAAGAAAAGAAGCACGGTGAACGCATAGCGCAAAAGTTCTGCTGTTCTGCTCTTGCCTTCGTTGGTTTGTTCGAGCAAGGAAATCGTCGCCAGCACGCCGCCGATAACGAGCAAAAACGCCAACGCACGCAGGTTCAAAATCGGAAAGAAAATTTCTATCGGCTCAAAGCGAAGTCCGAAAACCAAGTTCCAAATCACGCCGAGCGCAAGCACGAAAAGCCCTGTATTGACAAGGCTTCGCGACGACTTCTTCACACCAAACCACAAGAGCGCGACTGCATAAAAAAGCCAGATAATCGCAAAACTCATGCCTCGCGTTGAGCGCGAAAAATCAAGCGTCTCGCCGAGAAGTGCTTCGCGCTTTAAGAAGAAATCATTCACCTCTACGGTCAAGAGCGTGAAGACGATGAACGACCATGCGTATGTCAGGAGCGTCGATGCTATCGGGTTTGACGATTGAATCCATTGCGCGCTGATAAAAAGCGAGAGCGCAAGTGTTAAAAATCCAACTGTACGAAAGTTCAGAATCGGTGTGAAGTCTGAAATGGCTTGATATGAAAGCGCGTCAGGCGAGATGAACAAGCGAAAAATTGTAACGGCAAGCAAAATCATGGCGACACGCTCCAAGAGTTTCTGCGAGGCTTTCTGCGCAATCCACAGCACGCCTACGGCTTCTGCCGCCCACAATGCGACGGTAAGAAAATCTCCAAACTGCACCTCAATCGCCGCCGCCGTGAACGCGATTGCGCCAATGCTGTAAATTGCCGTCAATTCGCTTGTTGCGGCGGGGTTTCGTTTTCGTATCGTCCAAAAAAGCGCGAGATAAACGCCCGCGATAAGCACGGTCGCAATGCTAAACCACCACGCAGGCATAACAGAGGCATACAAAAAGCCGAAGTAAAGCAAAGCATTGAGCGCGCTGGTCGCCGCACGCAATCGGAATTGACTGCGTTCATCGTTTAGCGCACGATAGGCTTCGCTTGCTAAAAAGAGAATCCAAAAGAGCGTAAGGAAAAATGCTTTCGTGAGCATTCCCGTTTTTTCGCCGTGCTCCGAAAACCATGCAGCATAAACGAGAAAGGTCGCAACCACAGAAAGCAGTTCAATCAACACCCATTCAGGTTTGAGAAAGACAACGGCAATCATTCCCAAGTTGAGCAGAGCGAGATAGACGAACAGCCCGATGGCATTTGGCTCTGCACTTGCCAGCAAGAACGGCGTGAGAAATCCGCCTGCCCACCCCAAAAGCGAAATTGCACGTGAGTTGTATCGCACCGCAACCAAAAGCGCGACCGCCGTAACTGCCGACATGAGCACAAAGGCAATCGCTTGCGGAATGAGTTGATAAAAATTTAGTGCGGCGTAAATCGCGAGGTAAAGCGTTGAAATTCCCGCTCCGAACAAGCCTTGTGAAAAGACTTCAAACTTTTTGGCATTTGCACGCGCGCCTCCAACGATTAAACTCACGCCAATCACAAAGCCAATCAAAACACGCACGAGAGGCGAAATCAAATCGTTATCGAACGCATATTTCAAAAAGAAGCCGATTCCGAAAATCAGCGCAAGCGCGCCAATGCGATTGAGAATGTTTCCGCCGATTAACGTT
This sequence comes from Chloroherpetonaceae bacterium, assembly GCA_046292465.1. Taxonomy (GTDB): domain Bacteria; phylum Bacteroidota; class Chlorobiia; order Chlorobiales; family Thermochlorobacteraceae; genus JANWWM01. Next base: position 175,654 of record JBKBRB010000003.1, on the reverse strand, counting down.
TCGAACTCCGCCGTGCTTTTAATCTTTTCAAACATCTTAAACTCAACCCTTGCGAAACTCGGCGATGGCGCACCTTTCTGCCCTTGCGCCTCAACCGATTTCGCCGCATCGGATTTCACTGTGTCAATTTTGGACGCATCATCAGGAAAACTTGGTTGTACTTCTGCTTTCAGCGGCGTTTCTGAAAGGGGTTCATCTGTTGCTGTTTTTTGAGCAAGGTTGATTTCGGGTGTGTTTGCGATGTCGTCTTTGAGGTCTTTTGCAGGTTGAGAAACGGTTGGTATTGGTGGGGGCTTTTCGTCGAGTCGGCGCGTGAGGTCGCGCATTTTTTGTGCTTGGTCGAGCATTTGCGTTTCCAATCGCGCCAGCCGTGTGGAAAAATTTGAGAGGCGAATGAGTAGCACTATCACAGCAATGAATAAAAGAAATAGTAATGCTTCTTCCATCACATCTTTGTTTGGTTTTTGAAATGACGGACGAAAAATACCGCCAAAAAATGGATATAACCATGCTCAATCATCGCATTCATCAGAAATTGACAAAGTTTATCGCCTTTTGTATTTTCCTTTGAACTTAAACGATGATAAACAATGGAAGAGCAAGTCCTTGAAGTTGTTTCCGATTACGAACTCGAACGCGGAAAACCCATGCCAAACTTTAATCACGGCTATATTCAAGCCAACCTGATTGTGAGTCTACGCCAGCAATACGGCAAGCAGTTTTCTGTAGTCTCCGAAGTCTCAATTCCGACGCCAACGGCAAGCATTACACCCGATGTCTTGGTCTTCAACAAGCGTCCTATCAATTGGCTTGAAATTAAACCTGAACTTGCCGAACCGCCGATTCTTGCCATTGAAATTCAAAGCCCTTCGCAAGCAATGGAAACGCTCCTTGAAAAAGTAAAAGCACTGCTTGAAATCGGAGTCAAATCCGTGTGGGTAATTCAACCTGCGCTGCAAACTGTGTCCGTCTTTACTGCATTTGAACCGCCCAAAACCTTCGTGCAAGGCACAGTCAGCGACCGCACCACTGGCATTGAACTCTCGCTTGAAGAAATTTTCGCAACCGAGTAAAGTTACGCGCCAATTCGCACGAGCATCTCTTTGACTTTTGCTTCAATTAAATCGCGCACTTTGCGGAACTCTTCGGGCTCCATGTGTTTCGGGTCGGGAATTGCCCAATCTTCACGAATCTTGGCGCGCACAAATGGACATTCATCGCCGCAGCCCATCGTTGCCACAAAATCATACTCGACATCGGGAATTTCACTCAGCGATTTCGACGTGTGCGTCGTCAGGTCGTAGCCGACTTCCTTCATGGCTTCAATGGCTTTCGGATTGATTTTGCCAGACGGACGCGAGCCTGAACTGTAGGCTTCGACATTTCCGTTGCCATGAATTTTAGCAAAGGCTTCCGCCATCTGGCTACGGTTAGAATTTTCAATACAGACAAACAACACTTTTTTCATACCGCAGGGCTTTCTTGGGGTTGGAAAAATTTCTTTTGTGCCCAAAGGGAAAGATACACAAGGGCAACAAGTGCCGGCACTTCGATGAGCGGACCGACCGTTGCCGCTAAGGCTTCGCCAGATGTAATGCCAAAAGTGCCAATCGCAACGGCAATCGCCAGTTCAAAGTTGTTGCCACTTGCTGTAAAGGCAATCGCCGCACTTTCTTCGTAAGTGTGCTTTGTTCGATACGCCAGCCACAGCGAGAGGCTAAACATCACTACAAAATACACGGTGAGCGGCACGGCAATTTTGAGCACAGCAAAAGGCTTTGCAATCATCTTTTCGCCTTGCATGGCAAAGATGAGCACAATTGTAAAGAGCAATCCAATCAGTGCCAGTGGTGAAATACGCGGCAGAAATTTCGTTTCATACCACGCCTCGCCACGCCACTTTGAAAGCACGGTGCGCGAAAGAAATCCAAGCACGAAGGGAATCCCCAGAAAAATCAAGACGCTTCGAGCAATCTCCCAAATGGTGATATTCACGACCGCACTTTCAAGCCCGAACCATGTGGGCATAAGCGTGATGAAAAACCACCCGTAAATGGAATACGTAAAAATCTGAAAAAGCGAATTGAGTGCCACAAGAATTGCCCCCACTTCCGCACTGCCGCACGCGAGCGTATTCCAAATGAGCACCATCGCAATGCACCGCGCCAAGCCTACTAAAATCAAGCCGTTTCGGAACTCATTTTCGTTTGGCAGAAATATCCATGCCAATGCCGTCATCAAAATCGGTCCCACAATCCAATTCAGAATGAGCGAGACTTGAAAGAGTTTCCAGTTCACGAAAAATTCGCCGAGTTTGCCGTAGCGCACTTTTGCCAGCGGTGGATACATCATCACCAAGAGCCCAATGGCAATCGGCAAGGAGACGCCATCGAGTTTGACCGTGTCGAGCATTCGGTCAAGGTTTGGCACCGTAAGCGAGAGCACAACGCCCATTGCCATTGCTAAGGCAATCCACAGCGTTAGAAATCGGTCAAGCAGCGGAAGTCGTTTTTCTACGGATTCAATCATGAGTTGAGCACAGGAATTGAAAGTTGAACAGGTGTGGATTCAAGTTGAGGCGCGCAGCACATGGCGTTTTCGCCCGGCGCACTATCGCGAAATGCCTCCGCATCGGCGTGCACGGTAAAAACTTCCCAATCAATGCCTTCGGGCGATTTTACCCAAAACTTATCTTGAACCGCATAGCAACACGTTGTGCCCGTCTCTTCCAAAATGGCTTTGATGCCCTGCGCACTCAATCGCGCTTGAATGGCTTTGACTTCTTCGGTCGTTGCAACTTGAAAGCCCAAATGGCTCAACACCTGTTGTGTGTTTGGCACTTGCGCGCGCACTTCGTTGAGCGTAAAGTTCCACTTCGGATTTTCAAGTTCGAACTTGGCGTATCCGGGCTTGATTTTCTTCGGCTCTACGCCAAAAAATGCACGATAGAATTTCAAAGAGGCTTCAAGGTTTGAGGTATAGATTGCCGTATGCGGAAAAAGAATTTGCGTCTGCATCTGAAAAGGCTTTATGTTGTTTGAGACTTCGTAAGCATAGACGCAGAACTGCGCAAAAAGACGCAAACTTTTTTACGGCTCACACAAACACGGCTCGTGCTTTGGCTCATAGCTTAGCACCGTGCCGAATCGATTTTGCTCAAACGCACAGCATTGCGCATACAATTCTTTGAGCATTTTGCGTGCGCGTTGAATGCGCGACTTTGCTCCTGAAAGCGAAAGATTCAAACGCCGTGCAATTTCTTCTTGCGGCAGATTTTCAAGGTCGGAAAGAATCAAGGCGGTTCGGTATGGTTCGGGCACTTGCGCTAAAAAGGTATGCACGGAATCGGATAGCCGCTCGAGGAGGGATTCATCGGCTTCTTCGGCAAGTGCTATTTGGCTCTCGAGCCCGTCGCTATCGAGCGGCTCGGTTGGCTTTGTTTTGCGGTATTCGTCGGCAATCGCATTTCGTGCAATGCGATAAACCCAACTTTCCAGTTTGGTGAGGTCTTTGACTGAACCTATCTGCTCTTGCACTTTGAGAAAGACATCGTGCAAAAGGTCTTCGGCTTTGGTTTCGTCTTTTATCTTTTGCTTGATGAACGCCAGAAGCGGCGCACGTAAGGTGCCGTAGAGTTGTTTAATATCCATTGGCATTCGAGTTTTGAGACTTTTTAGCATCAAGGGAAAAAAGTATTACATTCGTTCCAAGATAGCATTACTGCATCATCACAGCAGCATCCGCTGGTATCCCATTTGTCAGAGATTAACGACCAAGCTATGCCAAGAGTCAAGAAAAAACAGTCTGCTACATCGCTCCCTATCGAGCAATATGCGCATACCGACAAAGAACGACTCAACAACCCGCCCGTTGGGCTTGTCGACGCACGCACCGACAACGGCGCACCCCAAAAGAAAACTTACCACTACGACCCGCACCTCGACCCGCAACTTGTCTGGGCAGGCAAAGCTGAACGCACCAGCTTCGACGTGCCCACCGTCAGTCTGCACGTGCATGAGCGCATTGACCCCAAACGCATCATCGAAGCCGTCCAAAACCCCGACGCCACCCCCACTCAACTTAGCCTCTTTGAAAGCAACCGAAAACCCCTCCGCCAAGCCATCGAATTCTACCAACACAAAGAACACTGGACCAACCGCCTCATCGCCGGCGATTCGCTCCTCGTGATGAACAGCCTCCTAGAAAAAGAAAGCATGGCGGGCAAAGTGCAAATGATCTACTTCGACCCGCCCTACGGCATCAAATACGGCTCCAACTTCCAACCCTTCGTCAATAAACGCGACGTCAAAGACGGCAACGACGAAGACCTCACCGCCGAACCCGAACAACTTAAAGCCTTCCGCGACACTTGGCAACTCGGCATCCACTCCTACCTCTCCTACCTGCACGACCGCCTGCTCTTGGCACGCGAACTCCTGACCGAAAGCGGCTCCATCTTCGTGCAGATTTCCGACGAAAACATCCACCGCGTGCGCTGCATCATGGATGAGGTGTTCGGAGCAGAGAATTTTGTGAGTTTAATTAGTTTTACCACAACAAGTGGCTTTCCTTCAAATACATTATCAAGAGCTGGTGATTATATTATTTGGTATGCAAGAGATAGGAATTCAATTAAATACCGTCAATTATATTTAGAAAAACAAGATGATGTTAGTGGGTATGACAGAGTTGAGTTACCAGATGGAACTAAGAGAGCATTAACAAAAGAAGAAAAAGAGGAGATAAGGAAAATACCAAAAGGTAGCAAGATTTATTCTTCTGGTGCCTTATTTAGTCCCGGAACAACTACTGAGGGAAGTAAGCCCTTCGTTTATAAAGGAAAAGAGTATTATCCTTCTAATGGTCATTGGAAAACTAGTATCGAAGGGATGAAAAATTTGGAAAAGAATAATCGGATTGAAGTTTCCAGTAACACTATAAGGTTTATCAGATACTTAACAGATTTCCCAGTAATACCGCTTAATAATTTATGGAGAGATACTCAAACATTTCTTGATAAATTTTATGTTGTTCAAACGAATACCAAAGTAATTCAACGTTGCCTTTTGATGACCACTGACCCGGGGGATTTGGTCTTCGACCCGACCTGCGGCAGTGGCACGACGGCTTATGTGGCTGAGCAGTGGGGGCGGCGCTGGATTACTTGCGATACTTCCCGTGTGGCAATTACGCTCGCTCGCCAGCGTCTGATGACCGCCGTCTTTGATTACTACGAACTGGCGCATCCCGAAGAGGGCGTCGGCAGCGGTTTCAAGTATAAGACTGTGCCGCATGTAACGCTCAAGTCCATTGCCAACAATCCGGAGATTGACGGCATTTACGCGCGCATGCATCCGGCAATTGAGCAAGCCCTGACCGAGCTCAACGCGGCGCTCAAGGGGCAAGAGGTGAAATTCAAAGTTACCACTGGCGGTCGAGCTGGAGCGTTCGTGGATTTTGCTGCGCCCGATGAGGCAGTGTTTACGATGCCCAGTGGTCAGGTTGTCAAGGTCAATGAACTTGTGGAGTGGGAGGTGCCGTTTGAGTTTCCTGCGGATTGGTCTGAGGCGGCGCGTGAGCCGTTTGAGCGGTTTCATGCAGCGCGGCGTGCCATGCAACAAAAGATGGACGAGGCGATTGCGCGTCATGCGCCTATGGAAACACTCTACGACCAGCCGTTTGTCGACACAAAAAAAACACGCGTTACGGGACCGTTCACGGTCGAAGCTGTTCCTGCGCCGGTTGCCAAATCGTTTGAGGCTGTCGAAGCCTCGTCGGTGCAGGTAGCGGATAGTTCTGTGGCGCGCATGGGTGAGACTTTGCGCCAAGCGGAATGGCGGGCGGAACTGTTGAAGACGGGCGTGCGTACGCGTGGCGGTCAGCGAATTGAATTTCGGCGTGTTGAGCCTCTTAGCGGTACGCGCTTTCTGCAAGCCGAAGCCGAAACTCAAGAGACACCGCCCAAACGCGTTGTGGTCTGTTTTGGTCCCGAATACGCGCCGCTGGAACAGCGTATGGTCGAGTTGGCGCTCGATGAAGCGCGCACGCTTAAACCTGCGCCCGACATCGTTCTCTTTTGTGCTTTTCATTTTGACCCCGAAGCTCGAAAAGACATTGAAGAAACACACTGGCCCGGTCTGACACTCTTAGAAGCGCAAATGAACGCCGACCTTTTGACCGACGACCTGAAAAAGAAGCGATGCAGTAACGAAAGTTTTTGGCTTATTGGTCAGCCTGATGTGCAGCTCAAAAAACTTGAGACGGGCGAGGATGCGGGCAAGTATGTGGTGAAAGTGCATGGTTTTGATTATTACAATCCTCGCACGGGCATGGTTGAAAGTGGAGGCAAAGGCGATATTGCGATGTGGATGCTGGACCACGACTACGACGGCAGGAGTTTATTTCCGTCGCAGGTCTTTTTTCCGATGGCTGGCGATAGAGATGGCTGGGGCACATTAGCCAAAACGCTCAGAGCGGAAATTGACGAAGAAAAAATGGAGGCTTTTCGTGGCACGGTGTCTCTTCCTTTCACGCCCGGCAGAAGTCTTGCTGTTAAAATCATTGATGCTCGAGGCATAGAATCTCTCAAAATTATCCGATTGTAAGTGCCGATGAAAAGCATTGACAAATTGATTATCAATTCTCCTTATGCTGAGCCGACGCGGTATTGGGAATACATTCGGGAGCGTCGAGAATTTGTTTTACGGGAAGGTCGGCGTCCGGCGGGCTATTTGGTGGCGTCGCAGGATTCAAAGGCGTTTGATGACCCGGGGGTGTTTATTGAGATTGCTTTGGTCAATACCATTCGTGAGCGTCTGAAGTTGTGGCGAGCGGCGGGCTATCCGGGCGTGACGAGCATCACGAAACGCTTACTTGAGTATTGGCAAGATCCTGAGGAGCGCAAAGCCCATCGGTTTTTCTTTTGTCAGCTCGAAGCCATTGAGACGCTCATCTGGCTTACGGAGGCACCGGAGACTGAAAAAGTCGGCATTGAGATTCCGAGCGATGGTGGGGCTTTTAGTCGCTGGTGTAGCAAGATGGCGACGGGCACGGGCAAAACGATTGTCATGAGCATGATTATTGCGTGGCAGATTTTGAACAAAGTTGCCAATCCGAAAGATGCGCGCTTTTCGAAGTATGTGCTGGTGGTGGCGCCGGGGCTTACGGTTCGCAATCGACTGTCGGTGCTCCATCCGAGCGATGCGCAAAACTATTACGATGCGTTTCACATTGTGCCGACGGGCTTGACCGATGCCCTGCGAGAGGGCAAAGTCAAGGTCATCAACTGGCATGCGTTGGCGTGGGAAAGCGAAGCGGCTCTTGCACGCAGGCGGTCGGTCGACAAGCGCGGTGCCAAAAGCGATGAAGCCTATGTCCGAGATGTCTTAGGCGAGATGGCACATGCCTCGAACTTGATTGTGCTCAACGACGAAGCGCACCATGCGTGGCGTGTGCCGACCGAACGCAAACTTAAAGGCGTCACCAAAGAAGAGCTTGAAGAAAGCACAATTTGGGTAGGCGGTCTTGACCGCATTCACCGCACGCGTGGCATTCTGCGCTGTTTTGATTTATCGGCAACACCCTTTGCGCCAAGTGGCAAAAAAGCCAGCGAAGAAGACCTGTTTTCTTGGATTGTTTCAGATTTTGGGCTCAATGATGCGATTGAATCAGGGTTAGTTAAAACGCCGCGCGTCGTCATTCGCGATGATGGCAGTGTCGCACCCGACTTGCGTTCACGCCTCTATCACATCTACGCTGATACAGAAGTCAAAGACGACCTTTCGCGCAAAGCCGATAAGTCGGAACCGCTGCCCGACCTGATTCGCAACGCGTATTTTCTCTTAGCCAAAGACTGGAAAGAAACCAAAGACGAATGGAAAAAAGCCGGTCACACGACGCCGCCTGTGATGATTACTGTTGCCAACACGACCTACACTTCCGCGCGCATTAAGTATTCGTTTGATACCGATGCCTTCGGTTTATCGGTGGCAGGTTTAGGCGATTTGTGCAATTCGAAACAGACCTTGCTCATTGACAGTAAGGTCTTAAACGAAGCCGAAGCCGAAGCCGAAGCCGAAGCCGTAGCGCTAACGACTGCCGAGGATAGTGCAGACGAGTCGGACGTGACCTGCACCGAGCGGAAACTGACCAAGAAACAACGCGCTGAACTGTTGCGCCGCACGGTCGATACGGTTGGCAAACTCGGAGAACCGGGTGAGCAGATTCAACATGTCATTTCCGTTGGCATGCTCTCCGAAGGCTGGGACGCAAAAACGGTCACGCACATTATGGGTTTGCGTGCATTTAGCAGTCAGCTCTTGTGTGAGCAGGTGGTCGGTCGTGGCTTGCGGCGCACTTGTTACGACATTGGCGCCGATGGGTTATTTGAACCCGAGTATGTCAATATCTTTGGTGTGCCCTTTACCTTTTTGCCGCATGAAGGTGGCAATGCCAGTCCGCCGCCGCCGCCGAAGCCTAAAACCGAAATCAAGCCGGTTAAAGAAAAACGCCTACATGAAATTTGTTTTCCAAATGTTATTCGCATTGACCGCATCTATAAGCCCCACTTGAGCTTAGACCTCAATACCGTCAATCCGCTTACACTCGATCCTTACGACTCTATTACCGAAGCGGAATTAGCCACCATTATCGCAAGCAAGCCCAATCCTGCTGCCCTATCAGAAATTGACCTTAAAGAAATTGCTCAAAACTTCCGCCTGCAATCCATCATTTTCAAAATTGCCTCCACGATTTACAATGCCGAGAAAAGACCTGACTGGAAAGGCAGTAAAGAAATCTTCTTGATTCAACTTATCCGAATCATTGAGCAGTTTATTCACTCAAACAAAATTGTCATTCAAAATCCGCTCTTCAACCATGATGAATTGAGAAAACGCATCTTAATCATGCTGAACATGAACAAGGTTGTTCAGCACATTTGGAATGAGATTCGAGCGGTAAATACCGAAGTGATGACCCCCGTCTTTGACAAAGACCATCCGATTCGCTCGACCTCCGATATCAGGCCATGGTGGAGCAGCAAGCCTTGCGAAGCGTTTGAGAAGACACATCTGAATTTTGTTGTTGTCGATAGCGATTGGGAATACTTAGAGGCAAAGACACTCAATGAGTCGCAGTATGTTGAATCGTTTGTTAAAAATGACCATTTGAATTTTGTGATTTATTACAGTTACCAAGGCGTGGTGCGGCGATATTTTCCAGATTTTCTCTGCAAACTCACGAATGGCGAGTATTTGATTATCGAGACCAAAGGTAAAGACGACGAGCAAAGCCGCATCAAGCGCACTTATCTTGACGAATGGTGCCACGCTGTCAATGCGCATGGTGGATTTGGCACATGGAAATGGGCAGTATCGTTTGACCCGAACGATTTAGGCAAACTTCTTGAAGAGAAATACTCGGAGCAGAGCCAACTTGTGGCGGAGTAGCAACTTTGCTTGTAGCGTTGTTCAACCTGCATCGTCATAAAAGTTCAGTTTGACTTTTCTCTTTTTGAGTTCGCTCACGACAAACTCGAAGTTCTTTTCATCTTGACCGATAAATTCGGGCGGCGAAATGCCTTTGCGTTTGTATTTGCCCGAAAGCACCAGACGCGCAACTGCCGCACAAGTAAAGCCTGTGGTGCGCGACATTGAACTTTGCCCTGCTTGATGGTCGGTTCGGTCAAAGAGCAAATAGCGCAATCGTTTCTTCTTGCCTTTTTGTGTGCCCTCGATTTCGATTTTGAGTAAGGTCAATTCATCGTCATCTTCTTTGAGTTCCCATGCCTTAAACAACACTTGACTGGTGAAGTCTCTCGGTTTGATTTTGACGCCGTGAATGACAAGTTCCTCTTCGCTGAAAAATCCTGCGGCTTGAAGAAGTTTGATTTTTTCGCTGTGTCCGATGTAGCGCAAGGTTTTTTCTTTCATGTTAGGAATGTGCTTCATAGTGAAAAGTAGCGAGCGCAGTCCATCGGTGTTGAAGGCTTCGAGCGAACCGATTTCGGGAAAAGTTAAAATTTCGGGTTCAGAGAGCGGCGGTTTGGTTACGATGTGTCCGTTTTCCATCAGGCGTGCGGGGCGGGTGTATTCTTCAATCACATCAATTGGCGAGAACGGCGATTTGTATTCAAACGGATAAGTGCGCTCACAAGGCAAGCCACCGACATAACAGACGAATGAGTGCACTTGCATTTTTTTGTTCCAATAGCCGAGCATGATGTTGCCAAGTCCGGGTGCGATGCCGCAATCGACCACTGCCGTAACGCGCCGCCGCTTGGCAAGTTCATCGAGGTCAAAACAATTTTCGGCGAAAAAGGAAATATCGACGAGGTTTTTTCCGGCTTCAATCACGCATCGTGCGGTTTGAAATCCTAAAAATCCGGGCACTGCGCCAATCACCAAATCAAATTTTTTTACGGCTTGTTTCAAGGCAAGTTCGTCTGTGACATCAAGTTGGAGTTTATGAATCGACTCCGGAAGTTTTGAGAGATTTTCGACGCGTAAATCAGCGGCGGTAACTTCACCGTCTTTTGAAAGGTCTTGCGCGATGGTTCTGCCGACCATGCCTGCACCTAGCACGAGAATGTGTTTCATAGATTTAATTTTTCTTCAACGCGGGACGTTGTATTTTGAAAGACTTTCAGCAATCTAACTCACGCTCAACATGCGAAAAAAATTCGTTGCCGGAAATTGGAAAATGAATAAAACCATCGCCGGTTCAATTACGCTTGCTTCTGAATTAGTGCGAAAACTTGGCTCACACGAACCGCCTTGCACGGTTGCCATCGCCCCCACCTTCATTGCACTCGACTCGGTGCATGAAGTCATTAAAAAATCTCCGATAAAACTTGCCGCGCAAAATTGCCACTTCGAGGACGACGGCGCATTCACGGGCGAAATTTCTGCTTCCATGCTCAAAGCCGTCGGTTGCGACTATGTGATTCTCGGACACTCGGAACGCCGACAATACTTCGGCGAAACGACTGAGGTTATCAACAAAAAGGTGAAGAAAGTCTTATCCGAAGGCATATCGGTAATTTTATGCGTTGGTGAAACGCTCGATGAACGCGAAAGCGGCGTCACGGAAAAAGTCGTTGAAACCCAAGTTCGCGGCGCGTTGAACGGCATTTCAGAGTTGCAAATGCAACACATCATCATTGCCTACGAGCCGGTTTGGGCAATCGGCACGGGCAAAACTGCCACGCCTGAACAAGCCGAAGCCGTGCATCTTTTCATTCGCAACTTGATTGGCGCGATGTATTCCGACAGCGTTGCGGCGCGTCTTCTCATTCAATACGGTGGAAGCGTGAAAGGCTCAAACGCGAAAGAACTGTTTCAAATGCCGAACATCGATGGTGCGCTTGTTGGCGGAGCAAGTTTGAAGGTTGATGAGTTTTATCAAATTATTCAGAGTGCCACAGAAGAATGAGCAACGAGTAGTGAATAGCGAGGAACGGAAAGCAAGATGTTCCACAGCATTATTCACTACTCATTTGATTTTTTTCACAAGCGATTTTGCATTATATTCGCCGCTCAAAAATTTTTGAAAACTTCCAACACTTATAGAACGATGTCAAAAGTTTGCATCTTGACCGGCAAAAAGCACCAATACGGCAACACCGTTTCGCACGCCAACAATCACCGCAGAACGCGCTTTGAGCCGAACCTGCAAGAAAAGCGCATTTGGCTTGAAGGCGAAAAACGTTGGGTTCGCGTTCGCCTTTCCACACGTGCCATTAAGAACCTCACCAAGAACGGCACGCACGAACTTGAAAAATTGCTTGCTTCAAAGTAAGACTAGTTTGCCTTCACTGCGTTATTCTGAGCGAAGCGTCAAAGAGTTAAGAGTTAATAGTGGAGAGTTAAGAGGAAGTATGTGCGTTCAACTTTTAATTCTTCACTCTTAATTTTCAACTCACTCGGATTTCTCGCGCTGTTCGGAATGAGGAACTATTGAGTAATGAATAACGAGTCATGAAAAACAAAAAGTCGGAACGACAAAGCAATTCTTACTCTTCATTATTCATGAACTCATTCAATCGTCTCAAATTTTCAACTCACGGCTTTGTCAAAGCGATTGATTGCGGAATCGTTTCTACTTTTAACGGCGACCATTTGGGGCACAACCTTCGTCGCTACCAAAGTCGCGCTTGAACACATCACGCCACTTTTCTACCTCGCCGTGCGCTTTAGCGTTGCAAGCCTCCTGTTTGCAGTGGTTTTTCGCTCGTCGTTTCCAATTCCGAAATCGCTCTTCCTTTCGGCACTTCCGCTACTTTGCTGGTATTTTGCGGGCTTTGTGTTTCAAACCATCGGCTTGAAGTTCACGACGGCGTCCAAATCGGGTTTGATTACAGGCAGTTATGTGATTTTCACGCCAATCCTTCAATCGCTGTTGGAAAAACGCACGCCGCCGCTTGGCATTTGGATTGCCTCGCTCATGGTTTTCGTCGGATTGTTTTTGCTGACGATGAACGGTGAAGAACTGATTAGCGACTTCAACTTCGGCGACTTTCTCACGCTTCTTTGCGGCTTATGCTATGCATTTTACCTCGTTGAACTCGATAAACTCACCTCGAAAGCCTCGTTCAGCACTGGCACTTCGCAACTGATGAAACTCGTCTTGCTTCAACTGCTCTTTTGCGGACTTGTTTCCATACCGTTTAGCTTCTTGTTGGAAGTTCCAAAAATCGAGTTTTCGTGGACGCTTGCGCTCGTTATCCTTTACCTTGCCTTGTTCGCTTCGGTGATTACAACGATTTTGCAAACGCGCTATCAAAAAGATACGACGCCCTCGCGTGCGGCGATTATTTTCATCATGGAAGCCGTCATTTCGACGATTTTTGCTGTTGCATTTTTGGGCGAATCGCTGAGCATGGTGGCGTGGATTGGCGCGGCACTGATGATTACAGGCTTAGTGGTGTCGGAAAAATCTTGATGCTTTCGCTTTTGATGGACGATTTTTCGTTTCAAAATCGATGGATATTCTCTAACTTTCGCGCATCAAATTCAGCCAACCAACCTTTTCAATTTTTCCAACTATGGCGGCAAAAGAAAAGCGTGAGACGCAAACAATAGATCTTAAAGAACATTCTGCAGGTCGCCTTCAAGGCAAAATTTGCTTGATTACAGGCGGCGCAGGAAACATCGGTCAAGTCATTACCAAGCGTTTTCTTGACGAAGGCGCAATCTGCATCATTTCAGGACGCAATGGCGAGAAATTAGAGAAATTGCGTAAAGACCTGCTCGGTGAAGCGAAAAATGGTCGCGCTAAGTCGCTTCACACGATTGTCTTCGACGGCAAAAAAGCGAGCGAAGTTCAAGCCGCATTTGAGCGACTGAAAAAAGAGTTTGGAAAAATTGATGTGCTCGTCAATAACGCGGCAACCGCCGGACCGAAACAGCCGCTCGGCAAACTTCCCTTTTCCAAAGAAGAATTGGAGGCGTTGCAACGCGAAGGATTCACCGATACCGAAACGGTTGGTGAAGCCATTGATAACATTATTGAAATTTCGTGGCTCGTTACGCGCAGTGCGTTTGAATTGATGTCGGAAGGCGGCAGTATTATCAATGTCTCGACGATTTTTTCGCGCACGGAATACTTCGGACGTGCGGCATATAGCGTTCCGAAGTCGGCGTTGAACGCGCTTTCAAAGCATTTAGCACGCGAACTCGGCTCATCCAGAAAAGCCATTCGTTTGAATACCGTTTATCCCGGTCCGATTGAATCGGAGCGTATTCGCACGGTTTTTGCCGCAATGGATAAACTCAAAGGTGAGCCTGACGGCTCAACCGCCGAGCACTTTTTCAACACGATGATTTTGAGTCGTGAAACGGAGCACGGCTACATAAAAACTTTTCCGAAACCAGAAGATGTCGCCAACACGATTGTCTTTCTTGCCAGCGACGAATCCAAAGCGTTTAGCGGACACAATTTTGAAGTAACCAACGGCATGCAAATTCCCGAAGAGAGTGCTACGTTGCTCACTTCGCGTCCGCGCTTGCGCATTTCCGACGGTTACGGTAAACGAACACTCATCATAGCTGGCGACCAAATCGTCGAAGCCGTTGAATATGCACGGCGTTTGATTGCCAGCAAAGCGCAAGTTGTTCTTGTCTTTCAGCATCCGACCTTCTATGAGAAAGCCAAAGCACAGCATCCTGATTTAGACATTCGCCACTTCGACGCGCTCCATGCGGAAAAGCGAAAGGTCTTCTTCGAATCGCTTCTTAAAGAACCTGCAATCGACAGCGTTGTGATTCTTCCGCGGTGCGAAAAGAACTTTCAGAACGGATATGTGCTCGATACATCAGAAGAGTTGGCTTCAAAATTTTTGCATCAAGAGATTACCGGCGCACTTGCAGTGGCTTCTTCGCTTACTGAATTTTTTGCGCAAGAGCAAGAGAGGCTCAAAGAGCCGCCGCGCGTGGTGTTTGTTTCGTCGCCCGCATATGGACGCTCGATTTATCACGATATTCTTCGCGCTGCCAATGAAGAGCTTATTCGCATTTGGCGCAATGAAGAAGAAATTTTCAAATCTCAAGGCAAGCGCAAATACGGCATCATCGCGCATCAACTTTTGCGTTACACGCACAAAGATGAAAACAATCTCGACCTTGCTGCGGGGTTTGTTTTGGAACTGCTATACACTTCCAAGAAACTTGACCCGATTAATCTTTACTTGCCTTCTTACCTTGAACAGCCTGCAAAGTCGGGCTTGGTCGATTCGCTTTACGGCATGCACTTAGGCAAGGTAGCAGTGATTACAGGTGGGTCGCAAGGCATCGGAGGCGAAATTGGGCGATTGCTGGCAGCGGCTGGGGCGCGCGTAGTTTTAGCCGCTCGGCGTCGTTCAGAACTTGAAGAAAAACGCGCTCAAATTTTAGACGAACTGCGAAAAATCGGCTACAGCGTTCCCGAAGAGCGTGTGGCAATTTTGGATAATTGCGATGTGAGCGACGACGCTGCTTTGCAACGCTTGTTTGATTTTACGATGAAAACATTTGGTCGTATCGACTACCTTATCAACAATGCAGGGATTGCAGGCGCCGAGCAAATGGTCGTTGATATGTCTGTCAAAGATTGGCGGCACACGCTCAAAGCTAATCTTATCAGCAACTTTACCTTGATGCGCAAATTCCTGCCCGTCATGAAACAGCAAGGCTCGGGTTATGTGCTGAATGTGAGTTCCTACTTTGGCGGTGAAAAATATGTGGCTGTGCCGTATCCGAATCGCGCCGATTATGCGATGAGCAAAGCCGGACAGCGCGCCATGGCAGAAGCCTTCGCAAAGTTTCTCGGTCCTGAACTGATGATTAACGCTATCGCGCCTGGACCGGTGGAAGGCATTCGCTTGCGCGGTGAAGGCAATCGTCCCGGACTTTTTGAGCGACGCGCCAAACTTATTCTCTCGACCAAGCGCGTCAATGACATTTACGCCGCCGTTATCAAAGCCCTTCAAGAAGGCGCAAAAATCGAAGACCTACTCAATGCCATGCAACCCAACAGCGTCGAGTATCTCATCAACGGTGGACCGACGGTGCATCTTCGCTTGCAAAACCTTGCGCCTTACATTCAACGCACTGCCGATAGCGAAGGCAGTTCTTACACGCACTTGATGGACGAGAAAATCGCTCATCTTCTTATCGAGCGGCTCATCAACGGTTGCTACATCACCGATAGAAAACTTGCTGAAAACTTTCTCAAAAATCTGCCCCTTCCCACAACCGACTTCTTCACCCCTGGCATTCTTCGCCGTGAAGCCAAAAAAATTCACGACGGAATTCTTTCTATGCTCTACCTCAAAAAAATGCCGACCGAAGAAGAAGTCGCACTTGCAACCGTGCATCACTTGGCAACAGAAAACATTTCGGGCGAAACCTTCCATCCTTCTGGCGGCTTACGCTTCGATCGCACCGTGCCCGAAGGCGAACTTTTCGGCAAACCTAAACAAGAACGCCTCGCCGCCTTCGAAGGCAAAACCATCTACATTTTTGGCGAATACCTCTTTGCCGAAGTCTCGCGATTGATTCGCGCTTACATCGACGAGTATAAAGTCAAGCAAGTTGTCTTAATGACCAAAAGCACCTACACTGCCGAGCAATTTGCCAAACGCTTTTCAGACAAGGTTAAAGAAAACCGATTACACATTTTTGCGATTGGCTTTCAGTTGGAAAGCGGCATTGATAAAGCCGTCGCGCAATACGGCAGACCTGATGCGGTAATTTCAACGCCGTTTGATTCGCTTCCGATTAAGCCGCTTGTCGCCGATAAATCGGGAAACTGGGACAGCGTGTTTGATGAAAAAGATTTCGAAGAACTCGTCGAGCATCACTTAACCTATCACTTCCGCATTGCACGCAAGTGTTCGCTTCTTGGCGAAATGCAAATTGTGTTGGTTACACCGAAAACCTCGCAACAATCCACAGCAGAAGAATTTGCGCTTGCAAATTTCATCAAAACGAGTTTGCACAGCCTGACCGCCACACTGGGCGTTGAGAACGAGCGGCTTGTGCATCACTCTGCGGTCAATCAAGTCGACCTGACACGCCGCGCTAAATCGGAAAAGCCGCAAACTGAAAGCGAAGTTGAGGAAGAACTCGAGCGATTCGTGATTGCATGCCTTTTGACTTCCGCACCACTTCCGAAGCCTGATGACTCGCGCTATCGCTCACGCATTTATCGTGGCAACGCCATTACCGTTTGACAACATTGTAGCAACGAACTCGCAGACTTTCAAAGCCAAACCTTCATACTTTCTCTGTCTAATTCAATTTAGCGATGCCCGCGTGTTCGGCTTGAAGCACTGAGAAGTTGAAATCTTTACTGATATTCTCGAGCATTTTGTTTGAGACCGCCTGCATGCCTGCGCTCATGGCGACTTCTGCCATTGCCTTGATGATAGGTTCGGGAAAGACACGCAGCAAAATTGGCACTTGGAAATCAACCGTAACCTGCATATTGACATCGACAAAGGTCGATCGTTCAGCAATTTTTTTGAGCAGCATTTGACCAGAGGCAAGTCCCACGAAGGTATGGTCGTTCGGCGGTTCTCCTTCGAGCTCGATGGGAATTTCCGACCAAAGAATTCGACGCATGAACTCACGGTGCGAGATAATGTCATCCGTTGGGGCTTCGCCTTGCGGTTCTACTTGTTCCTGAAGCGACTGCTTGACGTAGAAAATGAGTTGAATCGGGTGCGCATGCGGGTCGGAGATTTCAAAATCCCAGCGGTAAACATCAGGGAATTCGGTTTCAGCCACCTCTTTGCAAAGCGGATTGAATCCGAGAATTTTCTTATGGTCGGCGAAATACTGAAAAACCGTGTCTAAATCGGATGCAAGCACCACCTGTCCGTGCGCTTTTCCAACGATTATCATCATTCACCTCACTTTCTGAACGTGTTACATCATTCTCACTTTCAGCCACATATAGGGCAAAAGAGCGAGTTTTTTTGTGTTTGAAACAAATGCTCGTTGCTTGAACACATTGTAGTTAATCTCTTCGATACGTCGCAAAATACGACTATAATTATCGTGGCTGACTTTAACGGCTAAACGGCTATCTTGCGAGAGCATCGCAATTCCCTTTTCAGATTCTTTGTAATAGAACCGTGCGCGTTCAATTTCGAATTTCATCAAGTTGATGAAGTTTTCCGACATCACGCCGTTGAGTATGTCTTCTTCCGTCAAGTTAAATTTTTTCAAGTCCTCGAGCGGTAAGTAAATGCGTCCTTTTTGCGCGTCTTCGCCAACATCTCGGAGAATGTTGGTCAGTTGCATGGCAATTCCGAGTTCAATGGCGTGTTTGAGCGATTCTTCCGATGTGTATCCGAAAATTTCCGACGTCATGAGCCCAACCACTGAGGCGACTTTATAGCAATACGTGTAAAGTTCGTCGAAGGTTTCGTATCGATTTTGCTTCAAGTCCATGCACACGCCGTCGATGAGTTCGAGCGGCAAGTTTTTCGGGATATGATATTTTTTGAGCGTATCGTGCCATGCAATCATGATGGGGTGGTCGATGAGTATACCGTTGTAGCACGATTCAATATCGGTGCGCCATTTATTGATGAGCAAAATGATTTTTTCTTTTGTGAGCGATTTGCGCGAGAGTTTGTCTTCGCTGTGGTCGACGATGTCGTCGACATAGCGGCAGAGCGCATAAACAGCGTGAACCGCTCGACGCTTCGGTGCTGGCAAGAAATGCGTGGCAAAGTAAAAGGTTTTCGCGTGCTTCCACGAGACTTCACGGCAGTATTCGAATGCCGATTCAAGTTGAGACGCTGTTAGCGCAGATTCCTCTAAAACCGTTGTCTTAAACAATGCGGCAAAGTCAGCATTTTGATTGTGCAAAAGCGTCGATGATGATTGCGTGGTCGCCGCATTTGGCTTCACTGCGTTGGAGGAAACGGCGTTGTGTTGAGCGTGCATAAATTAAGTTCCGTTTTTCCGCTTCGAGAAATGAATTGCAAGATAACATCGCTTGTCAATTGTTCATCTTTTTGCGTGCGTCTCTTTTTTGCGTGCGTCTCTAACACGAAAGAATTTAGCGATAATCGTTTCCAAAAAAAACGACCATATCTACTGCTAACGAGACGAAATAACCGTTTTTGCCGTTATCTTGCATGATTGGATTTGTGTTGTTCTGTGCTACAAGCGCAAACATTGACTTTGCTTTCAAACGTTTTTTGCTAAATTCCGCCACTTAGTAAAAGCACTTTTTCAAACCAAAACCAATAACACCTATCGAAACCTTGCTTCGTGAAAAGGCGGTGTTAGTCGGTGTAAGCCGTCCGCCTGAAGTCTATAAATGGCAGGTTCAAGATTATCTCTCTGAACTTGAACAACTTGCCGACACCGCTGGCGCAATCGTTTTAGAAAAGTTCATTCAAGAGCGCGAACACATCGACCCTGTGTTCTTCATTGGCAAAGGAAAAGTGAATGAACTTTCGGATTTCGTCAAGCAGACCGCGACCGACCTCGTCATTTTTGATGAAGACCTTTCTCCGGTTCAAGCGCGAAACCTCGAGAACCTTTTGGAATGCAAAATCCTCGACCGCACTGCGCTCATTCTTCAAATCTTCGCACTTCGTGCTAAATCGGCGCAAGCCAAATTGCAAGTCGAGCTCGCCCAACTCGAATACTTCCTGCCGCGCCTGACACGCCAATGGACACACCTTTCCAAACAAAAAGGTGGCATCGGCACAAAGGGACCAGGTGAAACACAAATCGAGACCGACCGTCGCCTTGTTTGGCAACGCATTTCTTACCTCAAACGGAAGTTGGAACTCATCGCTCGCCAACAAGAAACGCGAACCAAGTGGCGCGAACACATCACGCGCATTGCGCTTGTCGGCTACACCAACGCAGGCAAATCAACTTTGATGAACGCGCTTTGTCCTCAATCGGGCATTCGAGGGGAGAACCGCCTTTTCGCTACGCTCGACACCACCTCACGGCGGCTCAATCTTAAACCCAACAAACACGCTTTGCTTTCCGACACAGTCGGCTTCATTCGCAAACTGCCGCATAAACTCGTGCAAAGTTTCAAATCGACGCTCGATGAAGTGCGCGACGCCGATATGCTCTTGCACGTTGTCGATGCCAGCCACCCGAATTACGAAGAGCAAATTCAAGTCGTCAATCAAACGCTTCACGAACTCGGCGCGGAAAACAAAGAAGTATTGATGGTCTTTAACAAAGCCGATATGCTTCCCGACGATTTCAACTTCAATGCCATTCGTGCGCACTATCCAAACGCGGTCTTTGTTTCGGCAGAGCGCGGCATTAACATTGAGCATCTCAAAGCGCATATCGGCGAAGTAATGGAAGCCGAATTTCAAACCCGCACGGCGCGCGTGCATATCTCGCAGTATAAAATCATCAGCCAACTGCACGACGAAACCGAAGTGCTTGAAAAAAAATACGACGGCGAATTTGTCGAAGTCGTTTTTCGTCTTCCGAAAAAGCATTTGAAACATGTCGACGCGCTGTTAGGAAAACTCCTTGATGTTCAAGCCGATTAAATTTTCTTCTCTGAATCGTTCAGGCGGCTTTTGAGGTCGCCTGTTTTTTTTACTTAAATTTTTCGCTCAAACTTTATTCGTCAAACTTCATTCATCAAACGACAATCGCTCACCATGAATGCGTCATCGCTCCTTGCAATCGAGTCTATCAAAACGACCCGCGCCACTTCGTTTTGGCTGTCGCTTGGCATTTTTGCACTGTTCAGTTCCTTGATTTTGTGGTTCAGTTTTCAGAGCGTAACAGTCGTCAATGGGCAGGAAGTCTCGAGTATGCTCTTGCCACGCGATTGGGGGCGTCTGCTCTCGCAGTTCAAAGGCTTGCAAATTATCTTCGTTCCGATTTCCCTGATTCTGCTTACAGCAAGCGAATTTACATTCAAGACCGCCCGCCAAAATGTCATCGATGGGCTTTCCAAAGAATCGTTTCTCATTAGCAAATTGCTGACCACCTTCGCGTTGACGCTTCTCTACTTTCTGCTCACGCTTGTGCTCGGCATGCTTTTCAATCTTGGCGCAATCAATACCGAACAAAGCGAAACTACCCGCGCTTTTATTACCAGCCACGACCTCTTTCTTTTCGGCACATATCTCTTGGCACTTTTAGGCTACGGAATGTTGGGATTGTTTTTCGCTTTCCTCACACGCTCGTCGGGCAGTGCGATTGCGTTCTATGTGCTTTATCTCGTCTTGGAAGGATTAGCAGGCGGATTGCTCCAATTTTCAAGCACCTTGAAGCCAATTGTGAAATTTTTTCCGACCAAAGTTTTTGACGACCTTGTCAATCAATTTCGTTTTGATTCCGACTCGCTTGCCGAACTTCAATCTCAAATCAAACAAGCCGAAGGCATGGGACAAACAATTCCCGCCGAGATTTATACCCAACTGCCGCAGTTCGAAACCGAAGTCGCATTTTTACTCACGGCTCTTTATATTGGATTGATTGGAGGCGCAACTTACTTTCTCTTCAAACAGCGCGACTTGTAATGGAAACGACCTTCGGCGCATTTCTCATCTTGATGGGCTTCGGCGTGATATGGCAATTTTTTCCGAGCCTGCCTGAACGCGCCTCGATTCGTGCCGCGATTGGCGCAATCGTGCTGAACATTTTTCTTCCCGCACTCTCGTTTCATGTGCTTTACAACGCACCGCTCAATGCCGAACTTTGGATTGTTCCGACCACTTCGGCGATTGTCTGCCTTTCAACGCTTCTTGTAGCGTGGCTTCTCTATCGCGCATTGTTCCAATTTTCAGATGGGAAGTTTGCAAAAACGAGTTTTGGCGCGCTCTTGCTTGGCGCGGCATGGTGCAACGCAACCTATTTAGGATTGCCAACGGTTACGCTCTTGCTCGGCGAAGATTATGCACGCATTCCGATTCTTTACGACCTGCTCGCTATTACGCCGCTCTTGCTCACGATTGGCGCAAGCATCGGCGCGTTTTATGGCGATTCTCCCTTCAAGCAGGATTTGCGCTCATCGCTGTTGTCGATTGCTAAATTGCCGCCGCTGTGGGGTGCTGTGCTGGGCGTGGTGCTCAACGCGCTTCAAGTGCCACTTCCGCAAGCATTTTTGAGTGCGTGTAAAATTGCAGGCAGTGCCGTCGCGCCTGTCATGATTTTTTCGGTTGGATTAGCCCTGCGCTTTTCATCGCCAAAATCGCTCGTTTGGATTCTGCCTGCACTCCTTTTGAAACTTGCCTTTGCACCGATTGTCGCCTATTTCACCGCACAAACACTGGGGCTTTCAGGCAACGCCTTCGCCGCTACCGTTCTCGAAGCCGCCATGCCAACCATGGTGCTGACAATGGTGATTTCCGATAAGTTCAAACTCGATTCCGAACTCCTTGCACAAACGATTGCAGTTACGACTGTTCTTTCGTTTCTTACGCTTCCATCACTTTGGCGAATTTTGCAATAACTTTTTTCACATATCGCTATGGCACTACTTACCGTTGGTTCTACCGCGCCTCTCTTCACCACGATTGACCAAGACGGGCGCACCGTTTCACTTTCAGACTTCAAAGGCAAAAAAGTTGTGCTTTACTTTTACCCCAAAGACGACACGCCCGGCTGCACCAAAGAAGCCTGCGCCTTCCGCGATAACTTTCCAAACTTCCAAAAACTCAATGTGGAAGTTCTGGGCGTGAGCGTTGATGACGAGAAAAAGCATAAGAAGTTTGCCGAAAAGTATCACCTTCCCTTTCGCTTGCTTGTGGATTCAGAAAAGAAAATTGTTCAAGACTACGGCGTATGGGGAATGAAGAAATTTATGGGCAAGGAATATATGGGCACAAACCGCGTTACATATTTGATTGATGAAGCGGGAAAAATCGCGCACGTTTTTGCGAAGGTCAAGCCTGAAACGCACGCAGAAGAAATTTTAGAACTCCTTCGCGCAACCTGATGCAGTAACGCTCATTGTCATTCTGAGCGTAGCGTCAAAGAGTTTAGCGTGAGCAATGCGTTTAAACTTTTAATTCTTCACTCTTAATTCTCAACTCATTTGCACTCCTCACTCTGTTTGGAATGACAAAGCAACGCGCACACGACACACACGGTCATTCTGAGCGCAGCGAAGACTCCACATCAGTGAAAAACCGCTTAATCCATTCAATCTGTGTTCCATCTCAACATGAACACACTCGTTTTTGTTTACGATTGTTCTTAACTTTCATCGCTCACAAAAATGAACAATCATTATGGCAACGACACTTGCACCGCTCCGCACTTTCGCCGTCGATTTTGACGACGATGCCAAAGACTTGCTTCTGCAATTCACCCGAAACGACCCTTTTGCTGTTGGACTTTGCACTGCTTATCTCAGCGAACACCCCGATTCTATTTTGGATTTAGCCGAAGAATTTGAACGCGGTTTTGAAGCCGCACTTTCTTCGCTTGTTGAGCGCGTTCTGACGATGCTTCTTTCCGACTCGCCGCCCGTGCTTTACGCAACCTGCGTTCTGCTTTCGCAATGCGATGAACCTTTTTCGGAAAAAATTCTCGACGGCATTTGGAAAACGATGCCTTGGGACAGCACTTATCCGCCCTCTATTTCTCCTGTTTTGACGACGCTTATGCGTGTGAACTTTATCCAACAGGAAAGTTCAGGCGGCATTGTGCTCAATGAGCATATCAAACGTTCGGTTCTGTGGAAACTTTCTGACGCCGATAAGCAGAGCGCGTGCGTTTCGATTTCCAATTACTTTGCTCAATCCAAGTTGCCTGACGAAGAGAAAATTCCGAAAGCGCATCACTACCTCAAAAAAGCGGGATTGATTAAGGAAGCCCTGCAACTGGCGATTGCTTACTCGACGGCATTTGTCAAGGAAGGAAAACATGACGCCGCGCGCCGCCTGATTGTTTCTGAACTTTCCGACACCTCTCGTTTTGAGAAGGAGTTGCGCGTGTTTCTTTTACACCAACTTTCCGTCATTGATTTCAACTTACAGCGTTTTGATGATGCGATTTCTTCCATGCGCGAAGTCATCAAGGAACTTTCCGACAGCGATAATCTTGCAGGGAAACTTGCTGCGCAATCGCAATTAGCCAACCTTTACGCTATGCGCGGCGATTTCGACAAAGCCTCTTCAGAATTTGAATCCGTGTTGAATGAACATGAAAAACATCGCAATGTTTCAGGCATTGTCGCCACTTTTGCTCAACTTGGCATGATAGCCTTCGAGCAGAAAAATATGCTGACTGCTGTCGAACGGTTCTACATTGCGCAGTCACTTTCAGCCCAATTGAGCGAAGACGAAAAGAAAATTTGTCGACTAAATTGGGAGTATCTTCAAAACGAACTTGGAGACGCTCGCCTACAGGAATTGCTCTCGCTCGTCAAACCCAAAGCCGATGTTTACATTCAACGCGTCAAGGCTCGCGCTTGAATTGAACGCACAAGGAAGATTCCACTGTTTGAAGCATGAACTAAACTTTTTAACCATGCTTCAACTCACGAAACTCAAAAAGACTTCGGATTTAGACCTCTCGATGTGGTGGAGCGACGGCGTTCAAACCACAATTCCTATCAAACGCTTGCGCGATGAATGTCCGTGCGCTGGGTGCAAAGGCGAAAGTGTGCTCTTTGAATCCTACGCGCCGGTCAAGTTGCCGATTGTTACACCTGGCATGTATGACCTCAAAAAAATCGATGTTATCGGCAACTATGCGATTCAGCCGCTTTGGGGGGACGGACACAACACGGGACTTTACGGGTGGGATTACTTACGGCAAATTTCCACACCTGTTGAAGACGTCTCTAACGCACGCTAACTTCTTGCTTGTCCATCAAATACAAAAGCCCGTTGCAGCAAGAACGGGCTTTTGTGTTTTGGGCGGTAAGGGTGAGTTTGAATCACGCCTCTTTGGTCTTGCTCATTTCAACTGTCACGGGTTCGGGCTTGACATCGCTTTCTTTTTTGAATTTTGGCAGTCGCGCCACTTTTGTGATGAATTGAGGAATTCGATTCATCATGTTATCGACCCATAGATAGACAACTGGAATGACGACTAAGGTGAGAAACATTGAACTGGTCAAGCCGCCGATGAGTGCCCATGCCAGTCCTGTTTTCCATTCTGCCCCAGGCGAATCAGAGAGTGCAATTGGCATCATGCCGAAAATCATGGTGAGGGTGGTCATCAAGATTGGACGAAGCCTTTCTCTGCCGGCTTCGAGCAAGGCATCAAAGGTGTTCAAGCCGTCTTCTCGGGCTTTGTTGGTGAAGTCGACAAGCAGGATGGCGTTTTTGCTCACCAATCCCATCAGCATGATGATACCAAGAATTGAAAACACGCTTAGCGTTTTGGCTGAAAGCGCCAGTGCCCATAGTGCGCCAATCACAGCAAGCGGCATTGAAAACAGAACGACAAACGGATGAACGTAGGAGTTGTAGAGCGCGACCAAGATGAAATAGACAAATAAAATGGCTGCCAGTAGCGCAATGCCCAAACTATTGAAGCTATCGGCTTGGTTTTTCAGTTGACCTTGGGGTGAAATTTTCACGCCTGATGGAAAGGTTACATTTGCCATTTCGGCTTGCACGTTTTGCCAAATTGTGCCGCTCGGCACGCCTGCGGTTTGTGCATAGACAATCACAGCGGGGTTGCGGTCTTGGCGTTGAAGTTTCGTTGGACCAGTGGTTTGGTAGATATTGGCGAATTGCTTGAGTTCGACTTGCTGTCCGCGAGCGTTGACGAAGGTTAAGTTTCCAATTGTTTCGGTGCTGGAACGGTCAAATTCATCGAGCTGAATGCGAATATCATACTCGGCGCCGCCGTCACGAAATTTAGCTTCATTGTCTCCTGCTACGGCAATACGCAGTGCGGCGCCGACTTCGGCGATGCTTAATCCGAACTGCGCCATTTTTGCGCGGTCAATCTCGATGCGGGTTTCGGGCTTGCCGTATTCGCTGGAAAGGCGCACATCGGTTGTGCCTTTGGTGCGCTTGACAATGTCGTAGAGCATATCCGCGCCTTTAATTACGCTGTCCAAATCCGAACCGCTGACGACCAGTTGAACCGGCGTTTCATTAGCACCACCAAAGATTCCGATTTCGTTGACGCGCACCTTTACGCCCGGAATTTTTTTCGTGGCTTCTTTGATGGCGAATTCGACTTCCGCCGTTGAGCGCATGCCGCGTCTCTTGCGTTCTTCTTTGGGCAAGAGCGTAACGGCAATGTCGGCAATGTTGTTTGCTGATTGTCCGACAAATCCGTCGCTCGATGCCCCTACATTTGCAGCCACACGCTCCACTTCGGGAATGTCTCGAATCATCTGCTCGACTTGTTGGGAAATCAAATTGGTTTCTTCGAGTTTTGCTCCGGGTCGAAGTTCAATGGCAACCGAGAATTCGCCTCTGTCGCTTTGTGTCATGAACTCTCCGCCAATGAAGCCTGCGGGAATCAATCCACAAGACGCGAAAAAGAGCAGTGTCGCCGAAAGCCCCACTTTCCATCGGTTGTTCAACGCCCATCGCAAAATCTCGACATATCGTGCGGCAAATCGTTCAAACACCCCTTCAAACCAAATGCCGAACTTGCCCATCAGCGTGTCCTTCGTTAGATGCTCTAATCTGGAAATACGCGACGCCAGCACCGGCGTAATCGTAAAGGAAACGAGCAAACTGAACAGCGTTGAAACCACCATCACTGTTGCAAACTGCCGCATGATGTTTCCGATAATGCCCGACGTGAGCGCGAGCGGCAAGAACACAACCACATCGACGAGCGTAATCGAGAGCGCGGTAAATCCAATTTCTTCACGACCGCGCACAGCAGCAGTTACTTTGTCGTCGCCTTGCTCCAACCGCCGATAAATGTTTTCCAAAACCACAATCGAGTCGTCAACCCAAATTCCAACCGCCAGCGAAAGCGCAAGCAGCGTCATGAGGTTGAGCGTAAAATCCAACAAATACATCACGCCGAAAGTCGAAATGAGCGAAGCGGGAATGGCGACCATCACGATAAACGAGTTGCGAATGCTGTGCAGAAAAACTAGCATCACAAGCGCGACTAAAATCACCGCAAGCATTAAGTCATGCTTCACGGCGTCTGCTGCGTCAACCGTGAAGAGCGAAAGGTCTTGCGAAATCTCGAACTTCAACTTCACATATTCATAATCCTTCTCAATCTTCGTGAGTTCTTTTCTGACCAATTCGCTCACAGTAACGGCGTTCGCGTCGGATTGCTTGCTGACAAATAAGCCGATGGAGGTTTTTCCGTTGATTCGGTTGATGTTGGTGTAGTCCTTTTGTCCGTCGACGACTTCGGCAACATCGGAGAGGCGAATGTCGCTACCTTTTGGTGTTCGGGCGACAATCAAGTTGCGCAGTTCGTCTAACGAATTAAACTTGCCTGCAATGCGAAGCACGAATTGACCATCTTTATCTTTGATGTTGCCTGTCGGGAAGTCGAGATTTGCATTTTTAACAGCTTGATTGATTTGGAGAATGGAGAGTCCGTAGGATTTGAGTTTTTCGGCATTGACGAAAATTTTGATTTCGCGCTCGTCGCCGCCGATGAGGGTGATTTGCGCTACTCCCGGAATTCTCGCCAAGCGCGGCTGAATTTTATCTTTGACCAATTGATAAAATTCCTTGGAAGGCATCGCACTCGTTATGCCCATTCGCAACACTGGAAATTCATCAAGCGCAATTTTAGACAGCACAGGCGTTTTGGCGCCCTCGGGCAAACGGGCGAGGATTTCATTGACCTTTCGCTGCGCATCTTGTAAGACAATGTCGGTCTTGGCTGACTGTAAAAATTGGGCTACCACAAACGAGACCCCCTCGCTCGATGTGGCAGTAATGGTCTCGACCTTGTCAATTCCTGAAACCGCATCTTCAATAAGTTTCGTTACGCCTGTTTCCACCTCGTTGGGCGACGCTCCTGGATACACAGTTGTAATTACAACGACCGGCGGCGAAATTTTCGGGAGCAGTTCATAATTCAATTGGTTGTAACTATACCAGCCTAAAACCCCTAATACAGCAAACATCACTACAACAAGTGTTGGGCGCTTGATAAAGAGTCGTGTTGGCGACATAGTTGTAAGTTCCTTTCCTGTTTATTGTTTCGTTGATACTTATTGACTAATCGCAATCGTGTAGCCGTCTTTCAAATTGTTTTGTCCGTTTGTAACGACGGTTTCGCCTTCGTTTAGCCCACCAATCACTTCGAGAGACATGCCGGCTTCTCTGCCCACAACAATCTCACGCAGCCGTGCCGTCTCTCCTTCAGCAACAAAGACTTTCGGATTTTTCACGCTTCCAACTAACGCTTCACGCGGAATGAGTAAAGTCTCACGCGCGCTTATCGTTGTAAAAGACACTCGTCCAAACATGCCTGCTTTCAAAGGGTATTCTTTATTGTTGGGAATCAGAATTTCAACTGGGTAGGTATGCGCTTCATCGCCTTTGGCACTGATGGTTTCAATTTTGCCGTTGAAGACGATGTTCGGATACACGTCTGTTCTTACCTCAACTTTGTCGCCGACTTTCAACTTGAACACATCTTGCTCGGCGACATTAACCTTTACTTTCAGTCGTGAAATATCGACCACATTTGCCACAAGTGCGCCTTTACCCACATATGCGCCCACATCGACATTGCGCGCCGTTACGATGCCTGAAATCGGCGTTTTAATTTTGGTATCTTCATACTGCCGGCGCGCTACGATGAACTGTGCCTCCGCCGCTTGATAGGCCTGACGTGCTTGCTCCAGTTGATTATCCGAAATCGCACCATCTTTCATCAGCGATTGATAGCGTTCGTAATCTTTCTTGGCTTTCTCGTAAGCCACTTCGGCGGATTTGAAACTTGCCAACTTCAACTCATCATCGACTTGCACCAACACAGCTCCTGCTTGTTTGTAATCTCCAACTTTTGCGAACACTCCCGTTACGCGTCCGTCTGTTTCAGAAACAATGGGCACATCGTTGTTCGCAGTAACCGTACCCACCAACGTGAGGTCTTGCTCAATCGTGCCTTTAACGACTTTGGCAACCGAGACGCTAACTGCTTTTTCGACGGCTTGACCCAGTCTTGCTTTTTCATCGCTTCGTGCTTTGTTGTTAAGCAGAATTGTAATTGCGCCTGCTACAACCGCACCCACGATAAGTATCCATTTGAAGGCTTTCATAGTTGTAAGATAAGTTTAGGTTTCTAGACTTTTACTCGTTTTCAACTTCAGACACTTTGCTCGTTTTCTTTGTTTTTACTGACGACACACTGCGCGACAAGGGTTCTTCTGCCACATTGGCAGTTTTGAAACTTTCAATCAATGCTCGAGCAATTCGCATCACGAACTTTTTCGCATCTACCTCCTTGAACATATCGAACTGCTGGCACTTTTCGCCGCACATCATAATCGCACCGAACGACGACGCCCACAGCATCATCACGATTTCTTGCGGTCGGTGCTTCGTCTTGAATTCGCCTCGATTTATCGCTTCAGCCACGACGTTTTTCATGCGCTCAAACGCCGTTGCGCGGGCGTGTTGAATTGCATCTAACTTCTCTTGGTCAACTTTGCCACTGAGCGCACCGACATCAATCATCTTAAACACTGTAAAGTGCTCGTGGTAGAGCTGCGTAAAGTCGAAGTGCGCTTTTACCGCCGCCAGCAACTTTTCTTCTGCCGATAGCGGCTTTTGTAACTCGCGCACGATCATGTTATCTAAAATTTCTATCCCATCTTGCACCAGCGAGACATACAGTTCCTCCTTGCTTTTGAAGTAGAGATAAAGCGTTCCCTTGGCAAGCTGACACTCTTCAGCAATCATTTCCATTGAAGTTTTCTCAAAGCCATTTCGGAAAAAAACCCGTTGCGCCGCTTTGAGAATCTCGTGTCGGCGTTGCTCTCGTTCCCGCTCTTTGCGTTCTGATATGCTCATTTGTGCATGTAAGTGCTGCCTTTCGGCTTGAACATTCTTGAAAATTGACTTTTGGTCAAAAAATGACCCGCAGTCATTTTACTAAACATGCAAAGCGTTGTTTCGCACTTTTTCGTTTCCAACACAAAAAATTTTTTTCATCGGATTGTTTTTTGGCGATTCGGCTCGGCCGGTGTTTGCTTGGAAATGTGCGATACTTTTTTAACTTCAACTGCTTAGGTTTGAACTCTGCTAAACTTATCCGTTTCCGAGTGTTCAAACCCCGTTCTCTCTCAATGCTTTCAATCAAGGACATTCAGGCTTACCTCAATCCAGTCATGCGTTTGGCGTGTCCGTGATTCAGGACGAATTGGGAAGCGAACGAGGATATTTGATTTACACACCAAATAGAGTTTCAGAATTGCTCTTGATGGCTCAAAAATGAGTTTTTTTGCTGAAATTCTCAGGAATAATGGGACCTTGAGTAGTTTTCTTCAACGCGCAAAACATGCGCCTATTTATGAGTTATCGGCAACCTTAACCGACACAACGCAGAATGACAATAGACATAGCAGAAATACAATTAAAAAGATTAATGCTTGACGATGACTTCACAAGTTTGCAAAACCTTGTAAACGAAGAAGTCAATCTAATGGACATTTTGCGTGTTTCTCACAAAGAGTTGCAACACTCAAATTTTTTGGCTTGGTTTTTCAACCCAAGTGAAACTCACAATTTAGGCGACTTTGCTTTGAAAGAGTTTATCAAAATATATTTCAAAGAAAACCAATTCCAAAATTTAGGCAACGAAACAGGACTTTCAGTTTTTGACTTTGTTCAGTTAGACTTTGACGACTTGGAAATTAGACGAGAATACAAAAATATTGATCTAATATTCTTGTCAAGAAAAAACCAATTCTGTATCGTAATTGAAAACAAAATCTACTCAACCGAAAAGAAAGGACAACTTGAAAAATATCGGAACATAATTGAAACTGAATATCCCGATTTCAAACACAAAATTTACATTTTTCTTTCACTTAAAGACCAAGAAATTTCCCAAAGCAAGCAAGATTATTATGTTCAGTTGAACTACGAACATATTATCAAACTCATTGAACAAGTAATTTCAAGCCAACGCTTAAAACTTGCTGATAAAACGAAATTTGTATTTGAACAATATTTACAAACGCTAAAATCTATGTTGAATAAAAACGAAGAAATTGAAAAAGTTGCACAACAACTTTACAAAAAATACAAATCGGCATTTGACCTTGTTTTTAAGTATTCAGACCCTTCGGGCAGTAATGAAATTTGGGCTAAACTTGATGAGTTAATCAAAAATGAAAAGTCTATACGACCATTTACAAGTACCAAGACATATTTGAGATTTCAACCAAACTTTCTTTACGACAATATTCAAAATTTACGAAAAGTTGGACTTATTTCAGAAACAGATGATTTGACAAACAATTGGATGTTTTTATTTGAGTTTCATTTTACAAGCAACGAAGTTGTTTTTGACTGTAAAATTGGAAGCGGCGACCAACAAGCCAGAGAAAAGCTCTTTGAAATCTACAAAAAACACAAAGACGCTTTTCCGTTAGTAGTTAGTGGAAGAGGAGTTTTGAAACAATGGCATCCAGCATTTCAAAAACAGATACTCGATTCATCTGAAATTCAGAAATACTTTGAAGACAGCACAGACATTGAAAAACTGATAGAGGAACGATTTAGAGAACTAATAGACAAAGACGTACCAAGACTAATGGGAAAACTAAACGAGGAAATAAATGTTGGTAGAGTTCGTAATCACCCACCAAAGCGTGCACGCTAATGGGAAAACTAAACGAGGAAATAAATGGCATCCACTAACACAGGTTTTGCGTCAGGCGGGGTGACGTACAAACTTGGAGATTTGTGCTTCTATTTAAGTTTAGTGCTGGCAGACAGTTTAGTGCTTCGAAATCCGCTTCTTCGCCAAGTGCCAAAACATTATCCACACGATACGCCCTCTTTGAGATGGCTATAAGTTTCTCTCAGTCAGATACTTGTAAGTGAGATAACTCGTAAAACCTGTGCCAACCGCAAGCGCGTTTTCGTCAATATCAAACTGCGTTGAGTGGATATTATGCACAATCCCCTTCGCTTCATTTCCGACGCCGAGTTGCCAAAATGTGCCTTTGCATGCTTGCAAAAAATAAGCAAAATCTTCCGCGCCCATAATCGGCTCAGGCACAATAGTATTCTCTTCGCCCAAATACTCCCGCGAACACTCCATCGCAAACTCGGTTGCGGTTTTATCATTCACTAAAACCGGATAACCTTTTCGGATTTCTAACTCGGCTTCTACGCCCATTGCTTTTGCCGTGTAATGCGTGATTTCTTCCAAGCGTTGCCACGCTTCTTTGCGGAGGTCTTCGTTCATGGTGCGCAGTGTGCCCATAAGTTTTACTTCATTGGGAATGATATTCGTTGCGCTTCCGCCGTTAATGGCGCAAATGCTCACCACAACGGCTTCTTTGGGCGGCATATTTCGGCTGACAATCGTTTGAAGTGCGCTAATGAGTTGAACCGTAGCCACAATCGGGTCTTTGGCACGATGCGGCGCCGACCCATGACCACCAACGCCGCGAATCGTGAAGTAAAGTTCGTCTGACGCCGCCATCATCGGTCCTGCATAAAATCCAAGTTTGCCTACAGGCACTTGCGGAATGCAGTGCTGACCGAATACAACCGTTGGCTTCGGATTTTCAAATGCGCCTTCATCAAGCATGGGCTTTGCGCCGCCGGGCAGTTTTTCTTCCGATGGCTGAAATAGAAACTTCACCGTTCCGCCAAAGTCGTTTTTCATTGCGGATAACACCTTTGCCACGCCGAGCATACAAGCCGTGTGCGCGTCGTGTCCGCATGCGTGCATTTTGCCTTCAACCGTTGAGCGAAAGGTGTGCGACGTTTCTTCGGGCATTGGCAGTGCGTCAATATCGGCACGCAAGGCAACAACTTTTGCACTCTCCCCTTTTCTTCCCTTCAAATGCGCTACGACGCCGGTTTTCGCGACGCCTTCTTGCACCTCTAAACCCAAGCCGCTTAAATACTCGCTGATGATTTTTGCCGTTCGATATTCTTCGTAAGCCAGTTCAGGGTGCTTGTGAATATCGCGCCTGATTTCAACGAGTTCGGAAAAAATTTTTTCGGTTTCGGATTGAATCCTGTGCTTGATGTCGGTCATTTCTTCGCCTTTGATTGGATTGCTATCCTTGCATCTCACAATTTGGTTTTGTTCAAAATAGCGAGATTGCGTTTGATGTAATCGAGTTTGCGCAGTTCCGCACTGCACTGCTCGGTTTGGGCTTTGACCATGACGTTTGGCAATTCGGAATTGAACCAAAAAAGGTCGTCTCTTTCCGCCGATTGAATCGAGACGCGCCAGCATTGGAATGTTCCTGCAGGCACGGTGAGCGTTTCTAAGCCTTCGATTTTGTAGTGCAGTTCGTTTGGAGAGGGTTTTTCAGGTGAGGGCTCGAGCAGTTCGGAGAGCGTGTTCCAATAAAATTCTTGACCTTCTTTGAAGTTGAGGGCGCGAAGCGAAAGCGGCAGTTGGTCGTAAAGAAAATCGTTTTTGGCTAAATCAATTTCGCTATCGCCTTTGCCTTCGTTATCGACTTGCCACGCGTGAACATAGAGCATCGTTCTTCCGACGAGGCGGCGCAAAGTTTTCGTGAAAGTGCCGCGTTCATCGCTCCACGAGGCGATATATTTTGTGATTTTCAAGGCGTCGCGTTGCAAAACGGAAAGCGAACTTGAATAGAGTGCGCGCTCACCTTTGGCAAAAGTATGTTGCGAAATAACGGCGACCAAATCGGTGCGCATGCTGTCGCTCGTTGCCGAGTAGGCTTGTCGCGTGAAGGCTTCTTTTCGGGTAAGGCGTGTTTCCGAAAATTTCACTGCCGTTCCGTTTATGACGCGCTCGACATCGTATTCGGCGCGTTCCTCTGTGCCCTCTTGCCAAATCGGGCTTTGCGCCCATTTTTCCGAAAGGAGTGAATTCGGATTTTCATCTTGCTTTGTTTCTGTGCGGGCTGTTGATGCGATTTTCTTTTCAACCATTTCAGGCGGCTTGCCGTCGCAGGCTGAAATAGCAAAGGCGACGAGGAAAAAGATTAGAATCTTCATTGCGCGTTTATCTCGTTAATTTGCTAAATGCTCCGAGATAAACGCAATTGAGAGCCGATTAAATTCATCGGGTTGGTCGACATTGCACACATGTCCCGAATTTGCAATGATTTTGAGCATCGCGGACTTGTGTTTTTGAACGAGCATTTTCACAGGCGGCAAGAACATATAATCTTCATCGCCCATTAGGTAAAGCGTTGGCACAGGAATTTCTTTTTCGTTGAAATAGCGCATCAGCGGATTGGCTTCGTAGGTCATTCTAAACCAGCGAATGAACTCGCCTTGATAAAGTTTTCGCGCTTCACGCACAAAGAGGTTGCGCGATTCTTCGTGGCGTTTGCGCGGCATAATTACCCACGCAAAGAGTTTATAGAGCCAGAGATACGGAATAAATCGTTTAGTTAGATGTCCGAGCCAAATCAGAATTTTTGAACGAATGTTAAAGCGCGTGATTGCGCCCGCCATTACCATGGTGCTGATTCGTTCAGGGGCGATTTCGCCAATGGTGCGAATGATGAGCGTGCCGAGCGAGATTCCGACAAAATGGGCTTTTTGTATGTGAAGATGGTCAAGCACCTCGAGAATTTCTTCGCTGACTTTTCGGAAGGTATAATCTTCATCGCGATAGCGTTGCAGAAAGGTTTGAGATTTGCCATGCCCGCGTAGGTCGATGAGTAACACGTTGAAATGCGCTTTGAAGTCGCGCACTTGTTTGAACCAAATTGATGAACTTCCCCCCGCTCCATGAACAAAGACAACCCACGCCTTATCTTCCCCAAGAAAATAGGTCTTGTAGTGAAGCATTTTTGGTTCTCCTCAATCGCACTTGCAAATGTTCTACAACGAAATATACCTTTTTTAGCACTGCTGTTGCGTTAAGTTATGAATAAATGGGCTTTTAGATGTGGTCGTTTTGGGCATTTGCGCTTTCGGCTTCAGGCTTCGGTTTTTCTTCCCAAAACGCTTTCCGCGAGCAAAAGAAGCACAACAATAAGAAGCAACGGTTTCCACACTGCTAAGCCGTAGCGCGAGCCTGAAATCATTTCCGAAATGCCGTCGAGCGTTTCTGACGCATTCGCGAAGGCAAGCCGCACCTCTTCAACGCCTGCTTTCAGGAAAATTTCTTTGAGCGAATTGGCTTCGATTTTTTCAAGCGATGATTCTTTCGGGGAAAGATTGACGGCAAATTCCGCTAGCGTAACGGGTTCATCGCTCACAATTTTGAACAGCCGATAAACGCCGAGTTCATCGTAAAGCGAAGGCGAAATAAAAAGCCTTGACGCACCTGCACGAAACTGAATGCTTGGCACTAAAATTTTTCCGCTTGGCTTTTCAACGCGCAGTTCATCGCTTGCCGAAACGGCTGACGGCAACATAAAACTTGCCTCTTCTCCGGCAACAAAGGATTCATTTCTTGGCTGTGTCGCCGACGCCGTTGTAAAAATTGTGCGATACAAAAGCGGAGTGAATATCGGTTGCAAGACAAAGTTTGTTAGTTCTTTTGTCGGAAGCGTTGGACAAACGACAAATCCGCCATTGCCAAAACGCGATACGGTCAGAAAGTTTTTATTTGTTTGATAACCCAGAAGCCTTGATTCTACGGGCAATTTCAGGTATTCGTTCGTTTTGAAAATCGTTCCAATTCCGCTCTCCGATGCGGCAAGTTGCGATTGCAATTTTTGTTTTGAGGCAAACATGCCTTCAAAAATGGGGTGTTGCACTTCGACTTTATCAATCGCTGTTGGCTGTGGCAGTTCAAGGGGTTTGAGTTCGCCGCCGCCGAGGCGTTTGAGCAACTCGTTGTGCGCATTGAGCGAAGCATTTATCGGCGCAAACAGAATCAGCCCGCCGCCTTGCTCGACAAAGGTTGCGGTCTTTTGAATCGTTTTGGTAGAAAGATTTTTTACGCCACAAAAAATCAGCGCGTCAAACAAGGCGAAATTACGGCTATCGAGCGACGATTCAGGCGCAAGCGTGAGTTCAAAAAATTTGCCTTCAAAAAAACTTTCCAACGCCAGTTTCACATACATACACTCGCGCTCGTCGCTATATGCTAAGCAGATGCGCATTTTTTCAGGAATGTGAAACGCCAAATACTGTTTGTTATCAATCTCGAGATTGTCTTTTGTCAGTTCAATTTCGCCCGAAAGAAATCCCGTCCGCGTGGGTGAGGCAGTGAGCATGGTTTCGCCCGATTGCGCCTCGAGTTGAATCGCGCCTTGTGCCGCAATTTTTTTATCCAACGTCCACTTCACTTCCACTTCTTTGGCAGATTCACCCGTCTTTACTGCCGACACCTTCACGCGAATCGGCTTTTGTGGCTCGAAGACCTTTGTCAAGACTTCAATCTCGCTAATGCCGATGTTTTCTTGCTTTCTCGGCGCAGCATCAATGAAAAATAAGTTGATGCCCCCTGCGTTGAGTTTGAGGCTATCGCCTGTCAATGTGCCTGTTCGCTGAAAATCCGAGATGAGATACATTTCACGATTCAAGTGCGTTGAGCGTTGAAGCCACTCGGCGCCTTTTTCTATGCAGGTTTGAAGCGGCACGCCGAACGTGGCAACGCTCGACTGCGCGAGCATCTTTTTCGCTTCCGAGACGCTTTGCGCAATCGGCTCTTGTAGTGAGTTTGAAAACACGATGAAAATTTCGTCGCTCTCCGAAAAGTAATCCAATACGCGCAACGCCGCCGACTTCGCCTGACGAAACACATCGTTTCCAAACGCATCGCGATACGACATCGACGGCGAAACATCGAGAATAATCATCGCGCTTGTTTTCGTTTGCGTTGAAAATCCGCTTCCTGCTTGAAGCGACGGAAAGACCGGCTTGGAGAATGTCGCTACCAAAAAGAAAATGATGAGACTGCGAATCGCTAATAAAATCCACTCGCGAATTTTGAAGCGTTTGAGCGAACTCGTTTGGATTTGCTTTAAGAGCATCAGCGAACTGAACTCAACGCGCCGCCGCTGTCTCAAATTGAGCAAGTGAATGATAATCGGAATGCTTGCGGCAAGCAATCCAATTAAAATGGCTGGATTGAGAAAAATCATGGCAAACTTTTATTCCCCCTGCACAACGCCTGTTTGTGCTTCAAACGGAACTGACGACACCAAAACCGCGAGGAAGTGGCAAATGCTTCCCCCTAAAACAAATAAATGCCAAATGGCATGGTGGATATGGCAAGGATTTCCACACATAAAAAACAACGCCAAGCGTGTAAATCACGCCGCCGCTCAAAAGCCACAGCAAGCCGTGCATTGGCAGATGGTTCAAGACGGGCTTAATGGCAATCACCACCAACCAGCCTAACGCGACATACAACGCGGCACTCACCCATTTTTTTGCGTTGATGAAGAAAAATTTCAGCACGATTCCGACTGCTGCCAATACCCACACCGCCATGAGCAACGGAACGCCCCAATCGTCCCGCAAATTGACGAGCGAAAATGGCGTGTAAGTGCCTGCAATCAAGAGGTAAATCGACACATGGTCGAAAATGCGCATGCGCAATCGGTTCTTTTCATCTTTCGTGCTGTGATAAACAACCGACGCCGCATAAAGCATCACAAGCGACGTTCCGTAGATGAGCAAACTAATTTGATGCCACATATCGCCAAAGCGAAACGCAAAAAAGGCAAGGCTTAAAAGCGCGACCAGACTTAGCATCATGCCAAGCGCGTGCGTCAAGATGTTCGCCCGTTCTTCAAGCGGCGTGTAATGCGGAATCACGGCGTTCGTGTTCGTTGCAGTTTGCATTTATGTATTTGACCCTTCTTCCAACAATTTGGCGAGTTTGAGCAAGGCTTCCTTTTTGGGCTTCAAATCTTCTTTGCTGTCGATGTAGGTCTCTAAAATTCGGTCGGGCGCAAGATACTCCAACTTTATTTCGCTCTTATCGGATTTCACTTCGTCAGATTCAATTTTCACTTCCGAGACAATGAACGCTTCTTTTAATCGCTCTCGCACTTTACCGAAATCCAATTTCTTTTTCTGCTCAGCGGTGCATTTGATTCTCACGCGCACGATAGCGTCTTTGAAATCTGTTTCGTCAATTTTCTTTGCTACTTTTTCAAACGGCTCATCTGAAAAGCTCGTGTCGATGTCAATCGAGACCATGTTGCGCGCAGGCGTTTGAATGTGCTTGTAAGTGGCGCGTTTTTTCTCGTCAATCTCGACCAGCACAAAGCCTTTGGGTTGATTGAGTTCGTTGAAACTAATGCGCTCGATGCTTCCTGAATAAACGACGGGCGGCTCGCTTTTAGCGTTCAAATCTTGATGGCGATGAAAATGCCCCAAGGCGACGTAAGAAAATTCGCGGCGCACGATTTGCGAGAGCGGAACGACAATATCACGCGATTCAACAAGCCGCTTTTCCGAGCCTTCGGTGAATTCCGCGCCGGCGACGTGCGCATGCATAGCAAGAATGGCAGGATACGGAAGCGATTCTTCTCTTATTCGCGCCGCTTCTATGTCAATGAAGCCTGTATAGATTTCGAGCATTTTATCGCGGATTTCCTCTGTTGTCAGTTTCGCAAATTCTTCACGAGCAAAGAGTCGGCTCCGATTTGCCCACGGCATACCAACGATTCTGATTTTCCCTGATTTCGTTTCAATATCTTTTACACCCGGCTTTTCAAAGATGTGAATGCCGCTTGAAAGTTCGCCGAAAATGTTGATAGAACTCGCCTTGCCGAATGAAACCGGAAAATCATGGTTGCCGACCAGCATCACGATTGGAATTTGTTTGTCGAGCAGTGGTCGAATGGCTTGCGCGAAAATGCGCTGTTCGGTCGGCGAGGGCGAAGCGTCGCGATAGGCATCGCCGCAAAAGAGAAACAGGTCAATGTCTTCTTCAAGGGCATAGTCGACCATGAACTTGAAACATTTTTCAAAGTCAATCCAGCGCGAGTTCATGCCGCGCTCGGCATCGTCTTTGCCGTGCGTTGAATAGCCGATGTGAATATCGGCAGTATGTAGAATTTTCATGGTTGTGGGTGTTTGATTGTGTGAAGATTTTTTACTCTGCTTTATCTGTTCGACCTTGATTTTCCTTGTCAATTTGCTTGAACACTTTTTCCGCTTCTTCTTCGGAAATGCCGTGAGAAACTCTAATGCCAAATCGCTTTTCCAAAAACTGCTCGATTTTCACCCACTTGCCGTCCATCTGAATTTTTCCTGACCATGCGCACATGGTTACAATTTCTTCCAACTTTTTGATTTTCTTGTGCGCAAGTTCCATTTCAGCGTCTCGTTTGGCTTTCTCAATCGCATGGTTTAGTTCAATCGCTTTTATTTTTCGCTCCGCCTCAATGCCCAAAATTTTTTCTTTGATTTGAACGTATTGCTCGTAGGCTTCTAACGCTTCTTGATACTTTTCAATTTTTTTGTAGGTATTTGCCAAATTCAGATACGCACTCCACAAGTATTGCTTATGTTCGGCTTTACCGTCCGCCAATGCTATGCTATCTAAAAGCGCGTCAATGGCTTTATAGTCTCGATTAACAGCGGCATAAACTTCGCCCAAGTTGATAAGCGTTGTAATTTGAACGGATACATTTTCTTCTGCTTTTGCCGACTCTAAACTTTTCTTCAGCCAATCGATTCCTTCCTCTGAATCACCAAGCGAATGGTAGGTTGCGCCGATATTTGCCATCACTTCTGCAACTCCGCTCCGGTCACCATTTTCTTCACGAATAGAAAGCGTTTTGAAGTAGTGTGCAAGTGCTTCTTGATAATTTCCTTTCTGAAAGTAGACGCTTCCGATGTTCATCAGAGCGTTGCTGTAAGCCAGTTGGTCGCCTGCTTCTTCGAGAATTTCAGCCGCTTGCGTGAAGTAGTGATACGCTTGGTCGTTTTCTCCAAGATGAAGATTGACACAGCCAATAATTTGCATTGCAACGGCTTTGGTCGGCGTTGGCTCTGTTTTATCAAATTCATCAAAGAGTTTTAACGCGCGGTAACTATGGTCGAGGGCTTTGTCGTAGCGTGCAAGGTGGTAGTAAGCATTGCCTGTGTTGACGAATGCTTCTGCCAACAAGTTTTTTTGTTGGAGTTTTTCCGCGAGTTCTCGCGCTTTATGAGCGTATTGCAGTGCCGTTTGTGCATCTTTTCTTATCAGTTGCTTCGCCATGCGATTGAGTTTTGCAATCGCCTCGATTTGAGTGGGTGATGACGCTAAAATTTTCTCTATTGTTTCTACGCTTGACGGTTGCGCGTTCAAGGGCTTTGCAGTGGAGAGTTGATGGGCTGAAATTTGGCTCATGGTTTTGAAAACGCTTGCCAGTGTTTTTGTAATGTTTTTTCCGCATACAAATTAGCGTGGTGCCAATCGTGCAATGCGGTTGGTGTCAATTTAACATCGCTGAATGAGTTCTTTATACCTTTCTTTTTGAAGAATTCCAAGAGATGTTCGGCGCGCTCGATGTTGCCTTTATCGCCATCGTAGGCAGCAGCAAGAATGTGAAACTGGACAGACTTAATTTTTTTCAACTGTTCGGGCGTCGCGTTCATCAGGATGTTGAGCGGGTTATATTGTTTCATGTAGGCGATGTCGCGCGGTTCGCCGAAAGCGACTTTGAAGAAATCGGTGCGCACCCAAGTGTAATCGTCGGGCGGTTCATCGTTGCGCCGTGTGTCGTCGAAGTCATACCACATGTGCGTTCCGTCGTAAGAGCCAACGGAGCAAAAGAGTTCGGGGTGCTTAACGCCCATCATCACCGCCGTGTATCCGCCGAGCGAGAAGCCATCGATGCCGCGTTTGGTTCGTCTTGGAATGGTGCGATAAGTGGAATCGATATGCCAGATTAAATCGCGCGTGAGGTAATCCTCGTAGCGTCCTGTGCCAATGCCCTCGGCGGTTGTTGCATGCGGATTGAGCATATTGACCCCCAAACATGGAACGCTGTTATCTTCGCTTGCTGTGCTAATTCCGACCAAAATCATTTTGCCAATTTTGCCTGACGCAATTAAACTATCTGCCACGTGTTTGAGCGTTCTGCCGTTTCGCGAAGCGTCTTCATTCGGATTAAACCACTCGCGCTCGTGCCCACGCAAAAAGAAGACGACCGGATAACGCTCGTGCGTTTCGTCGTAGCCTTCGGGCAAGTAGATATTGTAATGCTTCTCAATTCCAAGCGAAGACGAATAAAATTTTTTAAGCAATACCTTACCGCCGACTTCTACATGAGGTAAAAACTTTTGAATGAAAAATGGAAGTGCCATGAAGAGAAAAAGAAGCAAATTCACCGCGTTCTTTGTTGCTTGTTGCTTTACATCATAGATTTTTGGAATATAAACCGTTTGCATGAAAAACATTCCTGTGATTCTTGGCGCAACGGCATCAGGCAAAACGGCAATAGCGATTGCTTTGGCGTTGAAGTTTAATGCAGAAATTATCTCCGCCGATTCGCGCCAAATTTATCGCGAACTGACGATTGGTAGCGCGAAGCCTTCGCCCGAAGAACTCGCCGCCGTTCCGCATCACTTTATCAATGAACGCGGATTGCTTGAAGAGTACGACGCCGCTTCATTCGCCAAAGACGCTTGGCAACGCATTCAGGAAATTCTTGCGCGCGGAAAAAATGTGATTGTCGCCGGCGGCTCGACGCTTTATCTGAAAAGTCTGATTATGGGATTTTCAGAACTGCCTTCGGGGAACAATGCTCTGCGGGCGCGCCTTTACAAGGAGTTGGAGACGCTCGGCTCAGAAGTGCTTTATGAACGCTTGAAACGCCTCGACCCTGAACGCGCTCAAACGCTCGACCACACCAAAACCCAACGCCTTATCCGTAGCCTTGAAGTTATTGAAACAACGGGCAAAAAGATGTCGGACTTGCAAGCCGCGCTTCATCACGCCTCGCCGTTTGAATTTGAATGTATCGGGTTAGATGTTCCGCGCAACATGCTTTACGAGCGCATCAATCAGCGCGTCGACACGATGATGCAAAATGGATTATTGTCGGAAGTTCAATCGCTTTATCGAACCTTTGGCACGGCGCACAAGCAAACGAAAATCAATGCGCTTGAAACTGTCGGCTATAAGGAACTTTTCAGTTTTCTTGACGGAGAAATTTCTCTTGATAACGCTATCTCGCTTATCAAACAGCATACGCGCAACTACGCTAAACGCCAACTGACTTTTTTCAGACATCAACTTCCTGTTGAGTGGATTCCATCAGCCGATACTTCATTTGCATTAAATCGAATTTCGTCTATATTACTCCGCTGAATTTAACCTGACAAAAACCTCTTTTATCAATGAACTTCGTCATTGAAAGCAAGAAAGACATTACCATTTTCCGCCTTCAAGAAAAACGCTTAGATGCGTCGCTCGCCCCTGAACTCAAATCACAAGTGCTGATGCTCGTCGCCGAAGGCAAGAAGTATCTTATCATCGACCTTGCCCAAGTCGATGCGATTGACTCCAGCGGCATTGGCGCACTGCTCATTGCGCACCGACACACGGCTGAAATGGAAGGTTTTGCCGCCTTCATCGGCGTTCACGGCAACGTCAAAGACCTTCTGCAAATGATGCAGTTGCACAAACAGCTTTACATTTTCTCCTCTGTTCAAGAAGTCTTGCGCAACCTTGAAGAAGTCAACGACACTGAAGACACCAAAGTAAAAAAAGGTGATGACGATGACGAAGAAATAGACGCGCTTGCCGAACTTGATGAAGTTGTTCTTCCGGGTGAGGACGGTTTGGAATTAGATGCAGGCGATTTAGATGTCCCTGAATTTCCTGACGAGAACCTCGCAGAATTTTCCGATAAGAGCAACAGCAAACCGAAAAAGCGCGGCAAATCTAAGCGCACTTCGAAAGCCAAATCCTCCAAATCCTCCAAATCCTCAAAGGCTGTCAAAAAATCCGCCCCGAAAGCCAAAGCGAAAAAGAAATAACAGTGGCATGAAACTTCCCCTTCTCTTTCTCTTTATCGCCTTCACTGTGGAGATTTCGGCACAGCCCCGCAATACTGTTTCGCACGATGCTTCTGCCGCGTGGCAAAACGCCAAAGCCGTTTACGCCTCGCCCATTCACTACTCGCCTTCACAATGGCTCATGGTTGCAGGCGTTTTAAGCCTGACGGCATGTTCTCATGCGCTTGACGAACCCGTGCGCACGTTTGCACGCGCTCACCAAACGCCAACGCTCAATGCACTTTTTTCCGTCGGTGAATTTTATGGCAATCCGATTGGTGCAGGCGTGATTGGGGGCGGACTTTACTTGGGCGGACTTTCTGGCAGAAGCGCCTCAGCGCGCCTCACAGGCAGAGCCGTTTTGGAATCCGTTCTTTATGCCTCACTTCTCACACAAGTCTTGAAAATGTCTATCGGGCGAAGTCGCCCGTATCAAAACAAGGGCGCACGCGATTTCAACGGACTTTCTTGGACGAATCGCCAGTGGTCGTTTCCGTCAGGGCACACCACGATTGCGTTTGCGACATCAGCCTCGCTTTCCGCGCGTCTTAAAAATCCTTTTGCAACTGTCGGTCTCTTTGGGTTTGCCTTGCTCA
Source organism: Chloroherpetonaceae bacterium (assembly GCA_046292465.1). GTDB lineage: Bacteria > Bacteroidota > Chlorobiia > Chlorobiales > Thermochlorobacteraceae > JANWWM01. The sequence continues at coordinate 132,562 of JBKBRB010000003.1, read as the reverse complement.
CAACTGGGCATCGCCTCTACGACGACCAGCATTGGCTTTCCGACACGGTGCTTGGCGCGGCAATCGGCACGAGCATCGGCTTAGCCGTTGGCAAGTTAATCAACGACGAAGAACGACATGGGGAAACTTTGCCTCCGCAAGCCACTCAATCGATTTTCAGTGTGCAGTTGCCGCTTTAATCACTTCAACTTTAATCACTTCAAATAAACAGCGGCGCAAGCACGAGCGTAATCGTAGAAAGCAATTTGATAAGCACGTGGAGCGACGGTCCTGCCGTGTCTTTGAACGGGTCGCCGACGGTATCGCCGACAACGGTGGCTTTATGCGCGTCTGACTTCTTGCGATGCACAACGCCTTTTTCATCCTTGAAATTGCCTGACTCGACAAACTTCTTGGCGTTATCCCACGCGCCGCCGGTGTTGTTGAGAAAGAGTGCCATTAAGATGCCTGCAATCGTGCCGACCATCAACAAGCCTGCAACGACTTCCGAGCCTTTCGCACCCGCGCCGCTATTGGCGGTGTAAATCGCTTTGAACAACACGCCCACAGCAACCGGCATCACCACAACGAGCGCGCCGGGCAAAATCATTTCGCGCAAGGCGGCAGAGGTTACAATGTCCACACACGCACGATAATCGGGCTTAAAGTCTTTGGTGAATTCGATATCGCCATTTGCCGAGCGTTTGAGCGGTGCGAATTGGCGCCGCACTTCGCCGATAATGGATTGCGCCGCCGACCCGACCGCACGAATGGCAAACGAGCTGAACAAGAAAACGAGCATCGCGCCGAGCATTCCGCCGATGAAGACTTCGGGCTTTGAAAGGTCGACCGATTCCAATGGCGAGCCGTAGTTGCGCAGTTCATCAATGTATGCGCTGAACAAAAGAAACGCGGCAAGCCCTGCCGAGCCGACGGCATAGCCTTTCGTGAGGGCTTTTGTGGTGTTGCCCATTGCGTCAAGTTTATCGGTTTTTTCGCGCACCGATTCGGGCTGTTCCGACATTTCCACGATTCCACCTGCATTGTCCGTAATCGGTCCGAAATTGTCCATCGCTAAAATGTATGCCGCTGTTCCGAGCATGCCGAGCGTTGCGACCGCCGTTCCGAACAAGCCTGCATTCTGCAAGCCTGATGTTTGTCCCAAGTAGTATGCGGTGATAATCGCGCCTGAAATGGTCAGAATTGGCAATGCCGCACTTTCAAGTCCGACGGCAATTCCGCCAATGACATTGGTCGCAGGTCCTGCCAGCGAGGCATTCGCAATAGACTGTACGGGGCGATAGGCGTATTCGGTGTAGTATTGTGTGAGATACACAAAAATCTGCGCGGTAATCAGTCCAACAATGCCGCACAAGAAGAAGTTGAGCCAGTAGTCGCTTAAAATCCATTTGCATGCCACGAAGAATCCTGCGGCGGCAAGTGCTGTTGCCACGTAATATCCACGATTGAGCGCGTTCATTGGATTTTCGTTGCCGTCCGTTTTTACGACGAGCACGCCGACGAGCGACGCTATCATTCCAAACGCATTCACGATGAGCGGAAAAAGAAGCACGCCGAGAATACTGACGCCTGCACTTTCAAACGCCGATTGATTCGCCATAAAGAGCGCAGAAGCGATAATCATCGCACCAATGTTTTCTGCCGCCATGGATTCGAAAATATCCGCGCCGCGTCCGGCACAGTCGCCGACATTATCTCCGACGAGGTCGGCAATCACAGCCGGGTTTCGTGGGTCATCTTCGGGAATGCCCGCTTCAACTTTTCCGACAAGGTCTGCGCCAACGTCAGCGGCTTTGGTGTAAATGCCGCCGCCAAGTTGCGCAAAGAGCGCGACAAACGACGCGCCGAACCCAAACCCTGCAATCAACAGCGGAATTTTTTCAACGCTCGTTGCGCCGACAGCGTTAATGACGGTAAAAAGTCCGATGATGCCCAAAATACAGAGCGTTACGACAAGAAAACCTGTTGCCGCGCCGCCACGCAAGGCAATCACTAATGCCTCATTGAGCGAGGTTAATGCCCCTGCCGCCGTGCGAATGTTGGTGCGAATGGCAATCCACATTCCGATATAGCCCGAAATCACCGAGCACGCCGCGCCCAAAAGAAACGAAAGCATAATCCACAGCCCTAACTGAATTGGATTCGTTACAGGGTCGTGTTCATTTGCCGCACGCACAAACCCATAGAGAATGAAAATCAAAGTTGCTGTGGCAACGGCGAGATACAAAATCGTTCGGTTCTGACGACTTAAAAAGGCTTCCGCACCTTCTTTAATCGCATCAGAAACTTTCTGCATTTCGCTTGTGCCGTTGGATTTGGAGAGAACTTGGCGGGTGAGAAATACCGCAAACGCAATGCCAACTGCGCTTGCACCGAAAACTAAACTAAACTCCATTTGTCGATAGGTTTTATTGGAAAAGCGTTCACTTTGAGATTACCTAAATTACAACTTTGCCCGTGAGTTTGAAATAATGCAGAACGACCAACCGAAAAAAACTCGCAACGCATGTCATCATCGCTCTTCCATTTTCAAGCGAACACAGATTGAACAGATTGAACCGATATTCACAGACTTTTCAGTGCGCCTTCCTGAACCGATACGGTTTTAACTTCGTCTTTTAATAACTTCGCCGAAACTTATCTGCACCCATGAGTTGGAACACCATTCTCGGACAAGAGAAACAAAAAGAAGTTCTGCGACGCGCTATTCGTTTAGGGCGCTTGCCGAATGCGTATCTCTTTCTCGGACCCGAAGGCGTCGGCAAAGAAGCAACTGCGCTTGAAGTCGCAAAGGTTTTGAACTGCGATTCGCCCGACGCGCTCACGAACGCTGAAGCCTGCGGCGTGTGTGTGAGTTGCCAAAAATTCGCTGAACTCATGCATCCGAATTTGGAACTCGTTTTTCCTGTCGAAGGCATTTTGCTTGAAAACATTCCTGAAAGCAGTTCAAAGCGCGAAAAGCAAGAAGAAGCCCTTGAAAAATTGAAACGGCTCTATGATGAAAAACGGCGCAACCCTTATTTTACGATGCAGATGGATAAAGCCATGGGCATTTTGACGAAACAAGTTGAATTGCTGATTGATAAATCCGTCTTTAAGCCGTCAGGCGGAAAAAAACGTGTTTTCATCATTTCGCAAGCCGAGCGCATGAATCAAGAATCGGCGAATAAATTGCTCAAACTTTTGGAAGAGCCGCCGCTATATGTGCTGTTCATTTTGGTTTCTTCCCGCCCCGAACAGCTTTTGCCGACGATTGTCTCGCGTTGTCAGCCAATTCGTTTTTCCGCGCTTTCTGCTGAACAAATCGCCGAAGGTTTGAAGCGATATTCACCTCAATCAGAAGCAAACCTTACCTTTATCGCCCGATTCGCACGCGGCAATTTTTTCTATGCTCAAAAGATGTTAAATGATTCTGCCTTGAAAGAGCGGCGCGATAAAGCCTTGAACCTTTTACGCTTTGCGCTCTCGCCACAAAAACAACTTGAACTGATGCGCGAAATAGAATCGCTCGCCAAACAAAGCCGCGACGAGCAATCTCAAACCCTCACATCTATGCTTCTCTTTTTTCAAGATGTCGTTCGCATGCTTGAAGCCCCTTCACGCGCGCCGATACTCAATGAAGATGTGAGCGACGCCGTTAAACGCTTTGCGCAAAATTTTCCGATGGCGGATCTCGAGCAAGCCTCGCGCGAAATTGAGCATGCTCGCTACGCCCTCTCTCGCAACGCGAATCCAACGCTTACGCTCACTGCGCTCATGATTCGCCTCAAATCGTTAATTCTAAACGAAGTATCAACTCATCACTAAACGACGACGCACATGACAGGACTTTACGGATTAGTTTTAGCAGGCGGCAAGAGCACGCGCATGGGGCGCGACAAAGGCTCGATTGATTATCACGGCGTTTCGCAACGTGTTTTCGCTTCGCGTTTGCTTTCAGAATTTTGCGATGCGGTGTACGTCTCCTGCCGTCAAGAGCAAGTTCCGACGCTTGAACCTGAACTTCAACCGCTTGCTGATGCGTTTGAAAATTTAGGTCCAGCGGGAGGCATTTTAACGGCACTTCACTTCAAGCCTGATGTGGCTTGGCTTGTTGTGGCGTGCGATTTGCCGTTTCTTTCTCGCTCGTCCATCCAAAAACTTATTGAAGCCAGAGATGCTCAAAAAGTTGCCACTGCTTATCAAAACCCTGACGACCATTTGCCCGAACCGCTCATTGCGATTTATGAACCACGAAGCAAAGTCGGCTTGTTAGAGGCTGTTCAAAACGGAAGGAACTGTCCGCGCAAATTTTTGCTCAACTCTGATTGCAAATTGATTCTGCCTGAAACGCCCGAAGTGATTGCCAACATCAACACGCCCGATGAATATCGCGCCGCGATTTCAAAACTCACTGCGCTTTGATTTTGCTTGATTCTGCTTTACCTTACGCAAGTTTGGAATTTCAAAAAAAGGAGTAGTAACCATGATGACGCTTACCAAAATTCTCTGCCCGATTGATTTCACCCCTTATTCGGAAAACGCGATTCGCTATGCTTGTGAATTTGCGCGCACTATGAACGCCGAAGTCATTTTTCTCAATGTGATTGAATCGCAACCCTACACGCCCGCTACGATTAGCGTCATTCCCAGCGAATTTGAACTTGAACAAAACGTGTTGAATGAATTTCATCGCCTGCACTTCAAAGATGCCCTTCGTGGTGTAAAGTCATCTGAACGAATTGCCAAAGGCGATATTGAAAAAATGATTTTGGAGGTTGCGGAAAAAGAGAAGGTTTCGTTTATCATTCTCGGCACACATGCACGCAAAGGGTTGGAGCGATTGCTCAGCGGAAGCGTAGCCGAAACCATCGTTCGCGAAGCAAACTGCCCTGTTATGGTCGTCAAAATGAAAGAACGCGATTTCGTTCAATAACTTCACGCATGTGCCGAAACCCATACATCGCCGTCTTCAAAAATCTCTTTTTTCCAAATCGGCACAACTTCTTTGAGCGTGTCGATGATGAACTTGCATGCGGCAAAGGATTCGGCGCGATGTGGCGTCGCAACGGCAATCACGACGGCAATTTCGCCCAACTTCAACTTGCCGACACGGTGCGCGATTGCCACTTTCAGCACAGGAAATTTCGCCTTCGCTTCTTCGGCGATTTCATGCATTTTTTTTATCGCCATAGTTTCAAAGGCTTCGTAATCCAATCCGACGACATTTTTTTGCGCAGTTTGATTTCGCACCGTGCCAATGAACACATTGATTGCCCCCGCCTCGTGGGTTTGCACGGCTTCAATCACAGATTGAACATCGAGTGGCTTATCTGAAATCGTTATCATCGTTTGCTTTGCATTTTTATCATTATCTAATTTAGCCGCCGCTCACAGGCGGAATGATGGCAAGTTCGTCTCCGTCGTGCAGTTCAGTTTGCAGGTCGGCATAGTCTGTGCCGATGGCGACCATGAGCGTTTTAACAGTTTGAAATTTTGGATAACGTTCTTTGAGCACATCGAGAACGGTTTGTGCGGTTGCGCCATCGCCGAGCGTGAGCGTCAGTTCGGAACAGCCAACGATTTCACGCCCAATCGCAAACAGTTGAACTTTTACTGTCATAGCCTTTCATCTCAATTCACAACAGGTCTGCCGATGCTGAAATACTTAAACCCGAGTTTTTTCATTTTCTCAATCTCGTAGACATTTCTTCCGTCGAAGACGAGTGGATTTTTCAGTGTTCTTTTCATCTTTTCAAAATCAGGATTGCGGAACTCGTTCCACTCGGTTACGATGATGAGCGCATCGGCTTCTACAAGCGCGTCGTATTGCGAAGCAACAAACATTACTTTTCCGTCATAAAGTTTGCGCATGTTCTCAATCGCTTCAGGGTCGTAGGCAGCCACGCTTGCGCCGCGTTTGAGCAGTTCTTCAATCACGACGAGCGATGGTGCTTCGCGAATGTCGTCGGTGTTTGGCTTAAATGCTAAGCCCCAGAGTGCGAACCGCTTTCCTTTCAGATTTTCACTTCCGCCAAAGTAGTCTTCTAATTTTTTGATGAGTATGTGCTTTTGCGCGTAATTGACTACTTCGACAGACTTCAAAATTTTGAAATCGTAGCCGTATTCTTCTGCTGTTTTGATAAGGGCTTGAACATCTTTCGGGAAACAACTTCCGCCGTAGCCGACGCCTGCATACAGGAACTGCTTGCCAATGCGCGAGTCGGTGCCAATGCCGCGCCGAACCATGTCGACATTTGCGCCGACTTTTTCGCAGATGTTGGCAATTTCGTTCATGAACGAAATTTTGAGCGCGAGCATCGCGTTGGCGGCGTATTTGGTGAGTTCCGCGCTCCGCTCGTCCATCACCAAAATCGGATTGCCTTGACGCACAAACGGTTCATAGAGTTGCTTCATGAGGTCAATGGCTTTCGGCGACGAACTGCCAATTACCACACGCTCGGGTTTAAGGAAGTCATCAACCGCAACACCTTCACGCAAAAATTCAGGATTGCTCACGACATCAAATTCATGCTTAGCATTTTCGGCAATGGCGGCGCGCACTTTTTCCGACGTTCCAACCGGCACGGTGCTTTTATCAACGATGATTTTGTAGCCATTGAGAAGTTTGCCAATATCGTTTGCCGCACCGAGCACGTATTTCAAATCTGCTGAACCGTCTTCACCGGGCGGCGTTGGCAAAGCAAGAAAAATAAAATCGGATTGCTCGACAGCAAATTTTAAGTCGGTCGTAAAATGCAGTCGTTCTTCGCGCAAATTGCGTTTGAAGAGCACTTCTAATCCCGGCTCAAAAATCGTCATTATGCCGCTTGAAAGTTTCTTCACTTTTTCTTCGATGATATCGACGCAAATCACGTTGTTTCCTGTTTCGGCAAAGCATGTGCCTGCCACTAATCCCACATAGCCTGTGCCGATAACTGCAATTTTGAACATTTGTTTGGTGTGGTTTTTAGGTTAGTTGCGTTTCTCAATTTTGCGCAAGAGGGAGCCTGCCATGAAGTTATTTTTGTCTTTGATTTTCTCGTATTGAATCCGTGCCGAGTCTGGTTTTCCGAGTTCGTAATAGGCGACGCCCATGCTGTATTCCGCCTCGACGTAATCTTTTCGCAGTTCAATCGCTCTTCGGTAGGCAAGAATTGCCTGTTCAAATTGTTTGAGATTCATATACACATTGCCCAAGTTGAAGAAGGCTTCGTGATTGTTAGGCGCAAGTTCGGTCAGTTTTTGAAATGACGGCAAGGCTTCTTTGTAGCGCTTCATTTCAAAATTGGTGATGCCTAAAATGGCTTGCGCGGCGGTGTCGTTAGGGTTGAGGTCGACGGCTCTTTGGAGCGCGGCAAGGGCTTCTTCGTATTGCTTTTCCGATAAATACGCCAATCCTAATTTGAAGTAGGCTTTTGCATTGTTCGGTTGCAAATTGACAAGGGCGCGAAGGTTTTGTATGTCTTCTTTGGCAGTTTGATTCGGTGTGCATCCAAATAACAAGCAGATACATATCACAAGAACAAATCTCATTTTCATAGTTCAAGTAGCGGTTGAAGTTGTTTGGCAAGCGTGCTGTCGATTTTCAGGAGCATATCGTAAAGTTCAGAGACTTTGGCGCGATTTCCCATTCGGTAGTGAATGAACCCTAAGGCGAGGTAGGCTTCGGCAAGGTCGGGCTTCAAGGCAATGGCTTTCTCAATGGCTTCAAGTGCCAGTTGATTTTTGCCGCTATCGTCATAGACATTTCCCAAATAAAAATACGCCAATGCGTTTTCAGGAGCGAGCGTAATGGCTTTCTCTAAACATGCTTCTGCTTCTTTTAACTTTCCTTTGTTGAGATGAACACAGCCTAATCCAATCAAAGCGTCAACGAAGTTGGGGTCAAGGGCTAACGATTGCTCATATTCCAATTGGGCTTCGTTGAAGCGTCCTTCCTGAACATACATTTCAGCGGATTGAAAATGTGATTGGGAACTTTCGGAAGGCATAGAACTTCGGAAACCATTTTTAGCGGAAGCCTTGTAGGAAATGCTGTGTGAAAACATTGCGGAGCTGACGGGGCTCGAACCCGCGACCTCCTGCGTGACAGGCAGGCGCTCTAACCAACTGAGCTACAGCTCCATTTCGGAAACCCTTCCTCAAAAAAGGATTGCAAATATAGCGGTCGCAAAGTAGCTTTCCAAAATCTCTGATAAAATTTTTTAATACGACCGCAGTTTTTCGCGAAGCATTTTGTAGAGCATCTCACGCGCACGAAAAATATGCGCTTTGACCGTGCCAAGCGGCAAGCGAAGTTCTTCGGCAATTTCTTCGTAGGCTAGTTCCTGCAAATGCCGCATTTCAATCACCACGCGATACTTGTCAGGTAGTTGTGCGATGGCTTCCCGCACAAGTTGGTCGCGCTGCGATTGCATCATGTTTTTTCCCGGCTCTTCGCGCGAATCAGGAATTTCAACATAGTATTCATCGTCTTTGCTCTTAATCGGATTATCAAGCGAGAAGGTCTTCAAGCGTCGCTTGCGGAGGTAGTCGATACTGCTGTTTGTGGCAATGCGATAAAGCCAAGTCGAGAAAGCATATTCCTTATTGAAATTGGCAATCGAGTTGAAGGCTTTTGAGAAGGATTCCTGAACGAGGTCTTCGACTTCCTCGCTATTGTGAACGATTTTCAGAATGAGGCTATAAATCTGATTTCGGTATTTGGAAAGCAAGCGTCTGTAAGCATTGTCGCGCGCGCGTGCGTCACCTTCGCGAATATCATCAATCAGTTTGTAATCTTCTTCGCGTGAGCTGCTTTTCTCAGCTTTGATAATTTCCGCCTCGACTTCTTTTAATTCCTCTTCGACTTCTGACGACAGTTCTTCTTCGCTTTCGTTCTCGAACTCTTCTTCATCAACTTCGTTCTCAATTAGTTCATCCTCGAGTTCATTTTCTGGTGCTTCAAGCCGCTTCTTTGAATTTTCTTTTTTTCCTGTGGAAGAAGTTTTGCGCAAAGGTTTTGGGGCTGTCGTTTTTTTCTTTATTTGACCTTGCTTTTTTGCCATTTGAGAAAGAGAAATGTTTCGCGGCAACAGGCATGCTTCATCGCATCCTACGGCTTGTTGCGGAGAAGGGGGGATTCGAACCCCCGGTAGCACCTTACGATACTACATCGGTTTAGCAAACCGACGCCTTAAGCCACTCGGCCACCTCTCCAATCGAACTATGAATTGCGAATATATCACTTTCAACAGAAACTGCAAGTCAAACTTTCAAGCAACCTTCTTATTTCTCAATGGCAAAATGCTTCATCAAATTTTCAATCACCTCGTCGGGCGTGCGCTTCTCTGCTTGCGCCTTGAAGTTGAGCAATACGCGATGTCGCAATGCTGGCAACGCCATTCGCTCAATGTCGCGAGGCAACACGGAAAAACGCCCTTGCATCAAGGCATTGGCTTTCGCCGATAAAATCAACGCTTGTGCGGCGCGCGTGCCTGCTCCCCATTCCACATTTTCTTTGATGAACGCTTGCGTCGTGGTCTGCGGTCGCGTTTCTCGAACAAGTAAATTCACAAACTTCATCAACTCCGTGCTTATCACTACTTCGCGCACCAACCGTTGAATCGCAAGCAACTCTTCCCCTGAAAGCACCGGCACAATTTTCGCAGATTCATTGCCCGTTGTTTGCATCAAGACTTTGAGTTCATCTTCCTCGCTTGGATAATCGAGTTTGATGTAGAGCATAAATCGGTCGAGTTGCGCTTCGGGCAAAGGATATGTGCCGGCTTGCTCAATCGGGTTTTGCGTTGCCAAAACGAAGAACGGCTTTTCAAGCGGATAAGTATTCCCTGCTTGCGTTACAGAAAATTCTTGCATCGCTTCGAGCAAGGCGGATTGCGTTTTCGGCGGCGTGCGGTTGATTTCATCAGCCAACACGATATTGGCAAAAATCGCACCGCGATTAAACTTGAAAAATCGCTTGCCAGTTGTGCGGTCTTCTTCCAAAACTTCCGTGCCGAGTATGTCGGAAGGCATCAGGTCGGGCGTGAATTGAATGCGTCGGAACGAAAGCGAAACGGCATTTGCCAGCGAGCGAATCATCAAGGTTTTGGCAAGTCCGGGCACGCCTTCAAGAAGCGCGTGTCCGCCTGCAATGAACGCCGCCAAAAGTTCATCGAGCACATCGCTTTGCCCAACAATGACTTTCTCTATTTCTCGTTTGAGTGCGGGAATTTTTTCAAGGAGCGAATGAAGTTCTTTTTCGGTCAAGGTATGTTTTTTGGCAAGATGTTTTTTCGGCAAGTTTTTAGTTCGTATCAGAATTTAGCGATTCTCTTGCATATCGCCGTCAGAGTTGCAGAACATCTCCTACGCAAATGGATTTGCCCGCTTGATTCTTTGCAATGCGCGTGTTGACCGAAAGTTTGTAAAAATGGGCAAAGGCTTCAGGAATCGCCCACAGAGGCAACGTTGCGTTGCGCTGTTCAGAAAAATGCTTTTGAAATTTCGGCGTTGGTTCTGCCGATAAAGGATTGCGCGTCGGCACCACACATCGCGAACATGGATTGACGCCTTCACATTTCACTTCGCCAATTTGAAACGGCACCGTGCGCGACGGCTCATCGCAAAGCCTATCTTCCCAAAACGGCTCGCACTCTGAAAGTTCAAGGTTTGCGCGAAAGCGTTGCCGAAGTTCCTCGATGGAAATTCCGCTAAACCAAGTCGCCACTTCGCGATATGTGGCTTCGCTGACGAGCGTCGGTCCCCAAGCGTTTAGGTCGTCAGGAAACCCTGTTTCTGTGTTGCGGCGCACCTTAATGCGAAAACCGAAATAATCCGAAAACCAAGTTTCTAACCTTGAATCGCCGATTTCAAAAGTATCTTTTTCACCTTGCGCCGTGAGCGAAACGACTTTCAACGATTCATCAAAGTGAGCGCGGATAAGATGAATTTTCGCCGTACGCTTGCCATTGACGATGTTTCCTTCCGCATCGAAGAGCGCGTATTCGCGGTCGTGCGCTAAGGCTCCGCCGCTGGTGATAGATGCCGATTGAACCGAGACGCCATCAAGCGATTTAATCGGGTAGATGGTGATTCGTGAAAGTATTGGCACAAGTTAGTTTTCTCGTATGAAATTCGACTTTCCGCCGCGTTTTTCAACAAGTTTAATTTCTTTGATGACAATCTCATGCGAAAGTGCCTTGCACATATCGTAAATGGTCAGTGCCGCCAGCGTTGCGCCGGTGAGGGCTTCCATTTCCACGCCTGTTTTTCCGTGCAGTTCGGCAGTGCATTCAATCGCGATGGCACTTTTGGAAATCGGCGAAATTGCAATTTGGCAATTTTCCAAGCCAAGCGGGTGGCACAGCGGAATGAGGTCGCCCGTTTTCTTCGCCGCCATAATGCCTGCAATGATTGCCGTTTGAAAGACCGCACCTTTTTTGGTTTGAAGTTCTCCATTCTGCAAGCGCGATAAAATTTCTTCGCCAAGTTCTACGACGGCTCTGGCTCTTGCAAGGCGATGCGTGATGGGCTTCTCGCCGACATTAACCATCGTCGGATTGCCTTTGGCGTCAAGATGCGAAAGCGATTTTTCGTTTGTCATTTCTCTCGTTTATCAATGCTCTCAAAAAATAAACTGCATCAAAAAAAGCAAAGGCGACTCACTGTGAATCGCCTTCGTGCTTCGTTCCATTTCTGTGAGCAGTTACTTTTTCCCTGTCAGCGCGTCAGTTACTTTTTCAATCGAGCGCACGATGCCTCCTGAAATGGTTTCGGTGGTTTTCTTTGCCGCTTCTGCGGTTTCACCAACGGCTTTGGAAACGCTATCCAATCCGGTTTCCGCCGCAATGCCAATGCTATACAACACTTGCGTAATGACGCCTCCGCGAACTTCGTTCATGGTCGGTAGTTGTTTTAAGTTAAAGTTGTTGTTGGAACTGCAAGTCTTTGTGAAAGATACAACGTTTCCCTCTTCTTCAACATCGCGGATGTTTAGATAATTTCGTTTTCATATCGTCCAAATCGTTTCTCCCTTTGAGAGAATTTAACCCACGAGGCGACTTGAAGGCTCTATATTCCTTTGTGAAAATTCCCTTGTGGGAATCTGTTTTGAAAAGTTAGAAAGGAGTATTTAAGATGCAATCGTTTTCGTGGATTTTCATATACGCCTTCGCGCTTCCGATTTTCTTCATTCTCGTTTTCTTGTTCTACAAGTTTGTCGATTTCAAACTTCGGCACGATGACGAGAAACTCGCTCCTATCTTTGAAACGAGCGATAATGTCGTTGGGCTTTCTCCCGAAGAGTTGAAGAAAAAGAAAGCCGAACAACAAGAAAGCCTGAAACAACTCTCGGAAGCCATTTCCAAAATCCCCGTCAAGTTGGTCAATGGCAAGTTCGTTCCGATGGAAGGCGAAGAACTCCGAGCCGAATTGGAGCGTCGCAAAGCCGAAGAAGCAAAGAAAAACCTTGTGCAAATCACCTTGCCTGAACAACAAAACTAATGGGCATTTGGTTGATTTTCTTTTGATGGTGTGAGAGGGCGACTTCGGTCGCCTTTTTTGTTGCTGGATTGTTGCTTGATTGTTACTTGGTGTGTCCGTTTTTTTGTTGCTCTTCAATCACGTCCCAAGTGTGGTCGGCAAGCAGTTTGACGGTAGCAACATAATCCATTTTCTTACTTCTGCCCCATTCGTTTGGCGCAATCAGCGAAAGGAAGTCTTCACCATTTTCGCGGCGATAAAGGTAATAGGTTTTTCCGATAATCGGCTCAAAGCCCATCTTGACCATATAAATCCGCTCTGAAATCTCAACGCGCTGTTGAATTTTTTTGGCTTGTTCGGCAAGCAGTTGCATTTGTTCGTAGAGTTGCGACATCTGCATTTCGGTTTGCTCGCGCATTGCAGAAACCGCTCTTCCCTTGATTTTGCCAACATCTTCAGGCTTTATGACGGCTCCGCCTGCCGTATGCGCGTAAGGAAGAAGCGACGGCGTTTGTGCCGTCTTTTCTTTCATCTTGTCCAAGTCAATTTTGGACACATCAATTTCATTTGATTTCATTCCAACAATAGAATTGTTTTCAACATTCAAGTTTATACCTCAACCCATTCCGCCGATTTCGTTCTCGACTTCAACTTGCGCTCTTGCCATCGGCGATAAATTGAAATCACGAAGCCAAACGCTACCACGTATGTTCCAAGCCATAAAACGTTGATATAAGGCTTAATGCTTGCTTCAATGATAAGCGTTTCCTGCGGCTGAACTTCGGCACCAAGTCCTTTGGCTTCGACCATCACTCTGCCGCTCGAGGCGTCAATGCGAGTAATTGCAAATGAAACACTTGGCGCGCTTTGCAGTGCGGCGTATTCAATTTTTGGCTCGCTTCCGGCTTCGATGTTGTAAATCGGTTCAATCGTTTCGCTCTTGCCGTCTTTTGTAATTTCAAGTATGGCAACCACCTTGATTTTCCCATCAACGCCGCCGCCCAAAATGCTTTTTTCCATGTTGAAATTCACGAACTTCACTGCGTAGCCTTCGAGCATTTGCGATTCGCCTTTTCTCAAAATCAGTTGGTTGGGATTGTCTTTGACCATTAGATTGACCGGCGCGATGTAAAAATCTTTTGTCAAGTAATGCGCAACATCGGGGTTTTGAACTGTCATGCGTTTCGTTTCATACATCACTGGCATGGCGATGTAGGACTTGTTTCCGTCAACCACTTGAATTTTGAAGCCGCTTTTTCCGCCGCCGACATCTTGCATGCCTGTGTAGGTCATTTGCTTTCCGAAGGCTTGAACCGTCTTGCCTTTTGGCAGTTCCACATATTGGCTTTCGTCATATTTCGCCGAGCCAATAATGCCAAGTAGCATTAAGGCTAACCCAACGTGCGTCAAACTTCCGCCTGCATATTTCGGATTTCCTTTCAAGACTTTGAGCAACACTTGCCCGTTGGCAAAGAGCGAGAACGACGCCGTCAGTGCAAGCAAAATCATGGATACATCTTTCATGCCCGCGAGCATCAAAACGGTTGTAAAGACAAGCGCAAGCGTTAAAGGAAGCCACAAGGCTTTGACGAGATTTTCTTTATCGATTTTCGTCCACCAAATTGATTGTCCAACTGCGGAAAGAAATCCAATCAGCACGGCGAGCGGGAGCGTTACTTGGTTGTAAAAATCAGGTTCAAGTTTGGTGATTTGTCGGTTCAAGATGGAGTCGACAATCGGCGTGGAAATGCCTGCCACGACGACGCCCGCAATCAGCATCAGGACGACCGCGCCACAGAGCAGGAAAAACTCGCGCGAATAAAGCGACTCTTCACGCGAAACCACTTTGATGGACTTGAAACGCACCAAGAGCAACACCACGCCCAATCCAAGAAATGTGAGCGTGAAAGCAAGCAGTTGATTGTATAGTCCTAAATCGGTAAAGGAGTGAACGGAAGTATCTGCCAGCACGCCGCTTCGCGTCAGGAAGGAGCTATAGAGCACCATTGAGAACGCCAGCACCGCCAGAAGCAAATTCGTTTTTTTAAGCGCGCCGTTTTTCTTCTGAACAACCATCGTGTGAAGCAGTGCAACAATCAAGAGCCATGGCACAAGCGAAGAGTTTTCAACTGGGTCCCAGCCCCAATAGCCGCCCCAGCCCAAGACTTTATACGCCCAATAGCCGCCCATCATAATGCCAATGCCGAGCGTTGCCGCGCTGAACAACACCCACGGCATTGCGGGACGAATCCAATCGTCATATTTATTTTTCCACATTGCCGCAATCGCGTAGCTAAACGGAATGATGAGCGATGAGAATCCGACGAACAAGGTTGGCGGGTGAATCACCATCCATGGATTTTGAAGCAAGGGATTGAGTCCATCGCCTTCTTTCGGCACAGGTCCTGTTGTGAGCGCGAAGACATCGCTTCCTAATCCATCTTTGAGAAACGGCACTTCAATGCCCAAAATCATCGAGAGCAGAAAGGCTTGCGAGAGCGAGAGCACGGTCATGACGGGGGCTTCGTATTCTTTCGCCGTTTTCATTAAAAAGAATCCAAACAAACAGCCGTAAAACATCCACAGCATGAAACTGCCCTCTTGCCCTGCATAGAAGGTAGAGATGAGATAAAAGATGTTCAGGTCGGTTGAGGAGTAATGCTTGACGTAATTGTATTTGAACTGGTGCGAGAGAATGAGATAAAGAAGGTGCAAGCCATTGACGACGATTGCGCTGGCCATGACGAAAAAACTTTTTCGTGCAAGACTCAACCATTCGTCGTAAAGTTGTTGATGTTCGTCGCTTTGAGCGGCGCGAAAGAAGGCGTAAGTCGCACAAAGCGCGGCAGTAAAGCCAACAATCGTTACGAACTTGCCCGTAATAAACTCAAAAAAAACTGCTTCGGTTGACATTTAGAACTGCATTTTAAGGTGTGTGATTGCCGATACTAACTTTTCTTTTCGCTGTCGGCTTTTTCAGATTGATACTTTGACGGACATTTCACCAAAATATCTTTTGCATAGATAGTGCCGTCTTCAAGTTTGCCTTGAACCACAATGCTGGTGGCTTGCTCAAAGTTATTAGGCTTTCCGTTGCGATAAACAACGCGGGCGATGTTTCCTTCTTCGTCTTTCAGGTAGAATGTGAACACGTTCAGGTTTGTTTCGGTGGGCTGTTCCTTGACCCAGTAGCCTTTGATATAGGCGAGTTTGCCACTTTGCTTGGCTTGCGAAATGGAGGCATATCCGATTGAACTATTGCCCCACTCTTGCGCCGTAAATCCAAGCCAAGCCAGCACAGCGACGATGACGGCAGAGCCTACGATAAACTTCGGTTTGACGGACATTTTTGTAACGAGTTAAAGTTCAATAGCACTTCTAAAACCTTACAAAGTTACGAAACCGTTTCATTTGATGCGATTATTTCTTGGCTTTGGTTTTCTTTTTAGGAGCGGATTTGGGGGTTGAAGTTTTTTTTACGAGTGTGCTGGGGTCAAAATCTTTGACGATTTCATCGCCGCTGACATATCGCATTTCTTTTGGCTTATTGATTTTTGCAGGCATTCGACTGGCGACTTCTTTCTCCATTTTTTTGCGCCAGGCAATCGCCATTTTTCGGGCTTTCTCTTCGCCATGCTCGGCAACGGAAAAAAACTTTTGCACCTGCTTGTATTTTTCTATGTTGATTGAAGCCACGTAATGGTCGCGCACAACGACGGTTTTCTTGCCTTCGGGGGTTTGTTTTTCAACGGTTTTTGTGGTTCGATAAACGCCTACCACACCGGTTTTATTGTTGGCTTTCTTTGTGAAGAAGGGGTAAGGAAATTCTCGAAAGCCTCGTTTGCGTGGCTTGTTGAGGTCAATGTTGAGTGCCTTATAAAGTTTATCACGATACTCCACGGCGATTTTCAAGGCTTTGTCTTTTCCGCCGTATTTCTTATCGGCAAACGATTTTGAGTAGGTTACAGAATCCTTCGTCGCTCTAACAAGCCAGCAATGTTCGTTGCGGTCGGGGGCATCGATTCGACTGATTCCTTTCAGGTTTGTGGATTTCGGGTTCATCGGTTTCAATCTCTTTGGTTTTACTGATGGTTTTTTTAGTTTCGCCTCGATGCGGCTTCACCCCATGAGGCGGAACTGACTTTCAGCGATATAACGCTCAACTCGCTGACGCTGCCACGACTACTGACCGATTTGCGCCCGATAATCCGATGCCGTCATTAAGGCTTCTACATCTGCCGGATTATTGACTTTGATTTTAATCATCCACCCGTCTTCGTAGGGCGATTTATTTACCAGCGATGCGTCTTTGAGGGCTTCGTTGACTTCGACAATTTCGCCTGCCACAGGCAAGAACAAGTCGGAGACGGTCTTGACGGCTTCGACCGTTCCGAAAATGTCGTTAGCGTTCAGTTTTGTGCCCACGCTTTTCAGGTCGACGAAGACAATGTCGCCAAGTTCTGATTGTGCAAAATCTGTGATGCCGACGCGAGCAATGTCCGCCGATTCCATCACAATCCATTCATGTTCTTTGGTGTAGCGAAGTGTTTCTGGAAAGTTCATTGTAAGAGTAGACAAAAGTTGAGTGAAAATTGCTTGCAAATCTAACATCTTTTCAAGCGCGTGCCAAACGAAAAGCCTGACAAGCAACGGCAAATCGTTCTTATCTTTGCGCTTGCAGATGCAATTTTTATTTCAATGAAAAACAGCACCATCAAAGGGTTCTTTATTTTTTCCGCCGCGCTTGGCGCAATCATCTTCTTTCTCTTCACGCAAAAAGTTATCGAGTCGATTCGCGAACAGCAAAAGCAAAAGGTCGACCTTTGGGTTAAATCGCTCAACTTGCTCATCGAGCTTGAAAACCCGCAGGAAATTTCGTTCATCTTCAATGAAATCATAACAGTGATTGATTTTCCTGTGATGCTCACCGATGCACAAATGAACCCCAGCACCATTCGCAACATCAAAGTCGACTCTTCAAAAGGCGAGGCGTTTGTCAAAGCATTCTTAGAGAAAAAGCGGTTGGAGTTAGATGCGCAGTATGACCCCGTTGCGGTTAAACTCGATACGATAGTGCTTCAATATGTGCATTACGGCGATTCAGATTTGGTTGTGATGTTGCGCATTGCACCGATTTTAACCAGCGTTGCGGCCGGCGTCTTTATTCTAATTGCCTATTTCAGTTTCAGCGTCATTCGTCGCAATGAGCAGTCGAACTTGTGGGTTGCGCTGTCCAAAGAAACCGCTCATCAACTTGGCACGCCGATTTCAAGTTTGATGGGTTGGATTGAACTTCTAAAAACTGCAAGCGATAACCCCGAAAAACAGGCTCAAATTATTTTTGAAATGCAAACCGACTTAAAACGCTTGAACCGCGTTGCCACACGCTTTTCAAAAATCGGCTCAAAGGTAAGTTTGAAGGAAGAAAACATCGGCGAAGTTGTCGCCGCAATGTTCAACTATTACCGCAGTCGAATTCCGCAAATGGGCAAAAGTATTGAACTTTACTTGAACGATACACCCGATATTTTTGCACCAATCAACCGTGAACTTTTTGAGTGGGTGATTGAAAACATCATTAAGAACGGCATTGACGCCATTCAAGGAAAAGTTGGAACGATTTCCGCCACAATTTTCAAGGAAGAACGCTTCGTTGTCATTGACATTTCCGACACGGGCAAAGGCATTGAGAACAAATACAAACACGACATTTTTAAGGCGGGATTCACCACAAAGTCGCGCGGTTGGGGACTTGGGCTTTCGCTCGCCAAGCGCATCATTGAGGATTATCACAGAGGCAAGTTGATTCTCAAACATAGCGAAGTTGGAAAAGGCACAACATTCCGAATTAAACTCCCGCTTTCACAAGAGCCAAGTCGCCTCCGAGAGCCAAATCAGCAATTCAAGAATTGAGTGCATTCATTGTGCAATTGGTTGTAAATTGAACCTTCATCAATACATACCACATATGCCACGTCTTCTTTTCATCACCATTTTGCTCTTTTCCGTTGCGGTTTCGGCACAAGAGCGCAAATATCAACGCAAATCGATTTCATCGCTCGGGCTTTTGAATCTTTCACTTGTGAGTGTTCCAAGCGCGATGATTGAAAATCGCATCAATTATCACATTCAGTTGCCGCGTTTTGACTACAACTCACTTTCCGATAGCGCGCTTTCGGCTTATCGCGAGCGAGTTTCCGCGTTGGGCTTTCGCAATGCCACGCCTTCACAAATCACGGCGATTCTTAATGAAACGATTATCCCGCAAGTTTCTCTGGCGCTGAAAGCCGTTGCCGAAGAGCGTGCGCTTGGCAATTTGAAGGAAGAAGATTTAGCGATGGCAGCAGCAAACAAACTCAAAGGCTCGGGCTTGACCGCAGAGGATATCCTTAAAGTGTTGAACGCGGCATACCTTTATGTGCCCGTTGTGACGCGCTACAACGAGTCGACCGATGAAGAAAGGAATTTAACGGTTGAGATTTCGGGCTACATTCTTTGGTTTCGCGTCAAAACCAATCCTGACGGCAATTCGGAGGCTGTGTTCTTACAAGGCGGCTCGGTTATGCAAAGCGGCACGGCAACGGCTTCTATCGATAAGAGCTACCAAACGCGGCGACGCACGCTTTCAGGTGAAGACTATGCGCGGCTTTCTGCGATTGAAGCATGGGCGAGAAATTTGAGTTTAGCCATGCGCCGATTGCCCGACTTTCAAGTTACGGCTGAAATTTTAAGCCTGCGCGGCGCAACGCCCGAAGCCAACATCGGCACACGCGAAGGCGTTGAATTAGACGACGGATTTTACGCTGAAGAACTTTTTGAAAATTCCAAAGGCGAGTTAGAAGAGCGCAAAATTGGATTTTTCCGCGTTGCTTCCGTTGGGGACAATCGTAAAAATCCTTCTGCGACGTCGACCTTTTATCCGCACATCACAAGTGGCGTCGAGCGCGGTGTCTTGCTCAAAGAGCACCCACAGTTTGGCTTGGACATTGCCATTCGCCCTAAATTTTTCCGACTTCGCCTCTCCAAAGAAACCACGCCCTTACGCCGCGAAATGCTTAGCGACTACGGGGTTGATGATTTCTCTTTCACAACTGTTCCACTTGCCTTCGCACTCAAAGAAGATATTACCGAAGCAGGCGGCATTGAACTCGGATTTCACTATAACCTTGCCAAGCAAACAGGCGTGCGACAACTTTTTGCAACGGCTGACTTTGGGTTTGGCATTGGCAATACCTCTTTCACTCCTGCCGCACCAAATGGCATCTCGGCTTTGATTTTAAGCGGCTACGCTGGCGCAATGAAAAAATTCTGGCTCCGTCGTTGGAACTTCTACCTCGGCGGCTCGGCTGGTCTTGATGGGCTTTTTCTCAGCGTGGGCAACACAAACGAAGGCGATTTGGAAAGCCTTTCGTTCATTACCGCTTCGGTTCGTGCCGACTTCGGGCTCGAGTTGATGCTCACACCTGATTTGCTCTTCAGCATTGGCGGCAACTACAAATTTGGCTTTCCGCCTTTTCTTAGTTCGCTTAAATACAAAGATTCTTCTGCTGAGGACGACTCCCAAACTTTTAGCATTCCTTTCACAGCGCGCGGCTTCCGCGATACGAACTTCAACGGCATCACACTTAACATCGGCATCTCTTATTCGCTTCCTTCTTTTGGCTTTTCACTCGGCGAGATTGAATCGATCGATTATTAAAAAATTCGTTCCAAAATCACGAGAACTTGCTTACATTTCAGATGTAGTTTGAATTGACTCGATGAACGTTGTTCGAACCACTTTACACAATGGGCTTCTTCTTTTATATCACAGACTTCTGGTTTTGGCGATGGAAAACGCTTTTTTCCATTGTCAGGCTTCGTCTCGACAAAAGTGCACTTCGTTCTTACTACATCAACTTTTTCTTTTGCATTTACTCGGCTACACCGCTCTGGAAAAGCGTTGAGGACGTTATTGAAGCCGAGTAGCACGGCACAAAAAGGAGGTCGCTATGAGCACGCTCCAAACCAAACAAAGCCTGCTTTACTTTGAAGATTCTGCAGCGGAACACCCCGCAGACTTCGATAAAACGCCCGTGCTCTTCATCAATGGTTGGGCAATGTCGGCACAGTATTGGACGCCCGTTGCCCAGCGGCTTTCTCCGACATTTCGCACCATCTGCTTTGACCAAAGCGGCACAGGTCGCACCCGTCTTACTGCACGCACACCGCATTTCACGATTGAGGCGCTTGCTGACGAAGCATCTGCACTTATTGAGCATTTAGGATTATCACAAGTGCATCTTGTTGGACACTCAATGGGGTCGATGGTTACGGCGGAACTCGCGCATCGACATCAGGCGCAACTGCTCTCAACGACGATTATCGCGTGTGGGATTTTCACTTACAGTGCGGTTCAAATGGAACTGCTTTCGGTGTTCATTCGCAGCACCATGAACTTGAAGTTTTTATTTCATCTCGATTTCTTCAAACGCGCCTTCATTCAGAAAGCCACCTCGCAACCGATTCCAAAAGAATATGAAAAAATTTTGGTCGATGATTTCTTGAACACTAATGCGGAAGCGGCGGAAAAGGTCGGCACATTTTCGCTCAATCCCGATATTCTGCGCCGCTATCATGAGCAAGTGGTTTCTATTCCTTCTCCGCTCCTTTTGTGTGTCGGAACAGCCGACAAGACCATTCCACCCGAAGGCATGACCACGCTTTACAAAACGCGCCTTGCCCAACACCCTGAACTGCCAACCACATTTGCTGAATTTGAAGGCATTGGACACTTACCGATGCTTGAATCGATTGACGACTTCACGCACCTGCTGGCTTCACACTTTGAAAATGCACAAAAGAGCATCGTTACAAGCGCATAGCCTATGCCTTCCACTGAAATTTTTTGAAGGCTAACAGCGGCGAGAAAAGAGCATAGATGGCATAAATCGGCTCTAAATACATGGCTTTCCAGCGAAACTCTTCTTCACCAAAAAGCGAGATGGCTTGCGAAAGCGAAAATCCGCCAATCAAAAGTTGGAATGGCAACGCGAAGACCATTGCGAAATTGACCAAGTGATAGGTCATTAAAAAAAAGATGGACGCTGGCGGATAGTGAAAGGCGGCTGAATAGTGCCTTGCTTTTTGATTGAGGAATTTCTCGAGCGTTGGTTGGGGGTCGGTCTCGACTTCGGCAGTTGGCGAGACAAAATACTTGATTTTCATGCGCGTTTTTCGTGCAATGCGTTGCAGGAGCAAATCGTCGTCGCCGCTCAAGATGTGCTTAATGGCGTCGAAGCCGCCAATGGTTTCAAAGACTTCTTTACGATAGGCAAGGTTTCGTCCTGTTGCCATATACGGCGCGTTTCGTCCGACTGCACCCGCTGAAAGCATTGCGGTTCGGAAGCACTCGTAACGTTGGAAGCACTCGATGAATTTTTCGTTTTCTTTTTTGCGAAAGGGCGAATAGCCAATGACGGCGGCTGTGCGTTTATCGAAGCATTTGAGCGTATCGGCAATCCAACTCGGTGCTGGGCGGCAGTCGGCGTCGGTCAAAAATAAAATCTCGCCGCGTGCCATGCGTATCCCTGTTGCAAGCGCATGCTTTTTGGGCGAAACCCCTTTTGGCACGTCTTTGATTTCCACAAATCGAATCCGAGCATCTTGAAAGAGCCGAACAACCGCAGGCGTGTCGTCCGTAGAGCGGTCAGAGACAATAATGATTTCAAGCAAACGATGCGTTTGCGCAATGAGCGCATTGAGCAACGCAGGCAAATTAATTGCTTCGTTTCGTGCGGCAACAATGACAGACACAAAGATTTGTTGAACATCAGGGTTTGGAAAAATAATCGCCGTCTTGGATTCATACTCCACTTTTGAAAGCCCGATATAGGCAATCACATTCAGACAAATAAAAATCGTGCAGATGACGAATAAGAAAACTAACATTCTTTTGTCGTTACTCGGCGCGAGAGAGCAGTTTGAAAATGTTGTTGATTCGAAGCACTAATTCCTCAGGGTGAATAGGCTTTCCGAGATAATCATTGACGCCCATTTGAAGAAACTTAATGCGCGTGCGCACATCGCTGTTTGCCGACACAACAATAATCGGCGTATGTCGGTGCGATTTACTAGAACGAAGGATTTTGACAAACTCCGTGCCGTCCATGTTCGGCATCATGATATCTGTGATAATCAAGTCGGGCGTGTTGCCTGCTTGAAGCCAACGCAAAGCTTCGCTGCCGTCGTTCTTTGCAATCACATTGTATGCAGTTCCAATGGCTCGTGAAAGCAAGGTCAGCGAATCAATTTCATCATCAATAATTAAAACCACTCGTTTTTGTGTTGTCATTTGTCTTTGTTTTGGAGTTCGCTCTAAAATAAGTTTCTATAAGTAAGTTTTATCCGAGACTGTGCATAGAACTTTTCTAATTTAGGCTTATGTTAGACCTATCGTTTTCAAGCACTATCACATCAATCAATGGAAGATGAACGCTCGCGTCCAAGCCGTCAAGAGCCGTATTCAGACGCGCTAACATCAAATTTACAACCGTCGCCGTCGTTTTCGAGCCGCTTTGGAGAACACAACTACGCACTCCATGTTCTACTTTTTTTACTCACCGTGATAACCACGAGCGTTGCAGGTGCGTATTGGGTCGGCAGAGAAATTCCGCTCGATAGCCTCACTGACGCGTTCAAGCAGTTGCAATATGGGTTTCCTTATTCCTTTTCGCTTCTCTTTTTCCTCACCTGCCACGAGTTCGGACATTTTTTTGCAACAATGGCTCACCGTGTTCGCGCTTCGCTTCCTTACTACATTCCAATGCCGCCCTTGCCGTTTCTTTTTCCGATAGGCACTTTCGGCGCAATGATTCGCATGAAAGAACGTATTCCAAGTTCTAAAAGCCTTTTCGATATCGGCGTCTACGGTCCGATTGCAGGGTTCGTCGTCGCGCTTGGGCTTCTAATTTACGGATTCGCCACGCTTCCGCCGATTGAGTATATCCTTCAAATTCACCCTGAATACGAACTTTATTACAAACTTCACGGCGAAATTCCTGTTCGCTCGGGCGCGCTCTACACGGGGAAAAATTTGCTCTATTGGCTGTTGGAACAAGCCTTCGCTGGTCCAAACCTTCCGCCGATGACCGAAATGTATCACTATCCTTACCTTTTCGCGGGCTGGCTCGGCTGTTTCGTAACCGCCTTGAACCTTTTGCCTGTTGGGCAGTTGGACGGCGGGCATGTGATTTATGCCATGTTCGGACGCAAAACACAGTTCTATGTCGCGCGAATTTTCTTAGCGTTAATCATCTTGTTAGGCTTGCCGACCTTTGCCGAGTGGATTGCGTTTATTTTCGCCTCCTTTGCCAATCAATCGTTTTCGGGATTTCCGTATCCGGCTTGGGTTCGCGAAATTTCTTGGGCCAGTTGGATTATCTGGGCACTGCTCCTGTGGCGATTTGTTCGTTTAGACCACCCACCTGTTTTAGAAGAACATCGCCTCGACGCCTCGCGCATGGCAATCGGTTGGATTAGCATTCTTATTTTTATCTTGTGCTTTACACCGGTTCCATTCGGACAGTTGCCTTAACTTTGCATTGACCTTTTTGCGTTGTTTTTTCTATCCGAAACACACTTCACATTCATGCATCACCCATCGTTTTTGACGATTCTTCTCTTCCTTTGTGTTCATTCTCTTGTTGGTCAAACCTTGACGGGCACGCTCGAGGGCGTTGTGCGCGACCGCGAAACGAAACAGCCGATAGTCGGCGCAAAGGTTTCCATCGTAGGCACAAAACAAGGGGCTATAAGCGATGCCAATGGCAAGTTCAACATCACGGAAATTCCCGTAGGCGTTGTGCAGGTCAAGGTCGATGCATTTGAATACAACACGCTCACCAAAACTGACATCGTCATTAAAGCCTCAAAGCCGACCTACCTTCCGCTCGAGCTGAATGTGCGCTCGGCACAGGCGCGAGAAATTACCGTCGTCGATAATCTTTTTGAGCGCGCCGAAGATGCAAAGGTTTCGACGAATAAACTTTCGCAAGAGGAAATTCGCCGCGCCCCAGGCGCAAGCGAAGATGTAACGCGCATGATGCTTCTTTTGCCGGGCGTGGTGGTCTCGTCTGACACACGCAACGACTTGATTGTGCGCGGCGGAAGCCCTGCCGAAAATTTCATTTTGATTGATGGCATTGAAGTGCCAAACATCAATCACTTCGGCATACAAGGCACAGGCGGCGGCGAAGTTGGCATGCTTCAAGTGGATTTTCTGCAAGATGTAACTTTCAGCGCAGGCGGCTTTTCGAGCAAATACGGCGACAGAATGTCGTCGGTGATGGATATTCACTTTCGCGAAGGCAATCGGAACAAAGGCGAAAGCCGCGCCATTCTGGGCACGGTCGGCGCAGGCGCAATGACCGAAGGACCTCTCAACGGCGGCAAAGGCGCGTTCATGATTGCAGGTCGGCAAAGCTATTACGACGAAGTCCTCAACCTTTTAGACCCCTCGTTCAAAACCACAATTCCAAACTACACGAACTTCAACCTTAAACTCACCTACGACCTCGATGCTAATCATCGCTTCGCGCTCATCGGCGTTGGCGGGCGCGATAACATTCGTCAATCCTCAAACCCAAGCGCAACCAACCTCAACGAAAACAACCAATGGCAATACGTGCTCGGACTTTCGCATACTTGGCTTTTGAATAAGCAGTCGTTTATTCGCACATCGGTTTCAAACGCTTACTACACCTTCTTCACGCGCACCGTAGAGCCGAGCACACAAGGCACACCCGAAGACAAATACCGCAACGAATCGTCAGAGCGCGAGTTCGTTTTGCGCTCCGACCTTTCCTATCGCATTTCAGGCGACGACTTGTTTGAAGCGGGCATTGTCGCACGTCAACTTTCTGCACGAAATCAAATCAACATTCAACCTTACTTTGACCCTTTCACGGTTACACTTCGTCCTGCGGTAAATGAAACGCGCAATGCGTCTGCCATTAAGTTCGGCGGCTACGCGCAATACAATAAACTTTTCCTCAACCGATTCAGCCTCACAGCGGGCGCACGCTTTGATTATTTCAGTTACATCGATGCGCCGCTCTCGTTTGCGCCACGCACAGGATTGAGCATTTACTTGCGACATAATCTCAAACTCAATTTCGCCTACGGCATTTACTACCAATCGCCGCCGATGGTTTGGACAATGGCGAAGCCTGAAAATCGCGCCTTGCAACCGTTGCGCGCTGACCACTTCGTTACAGGCTTAGAGTTTTATCCAAACGAGGATTTGAAATTCACTTTGGAAGCCTTCGCGAAAGCGTATCGCAACTACTCTGCTTCTTCTCAAATTCCTGCGCTCTCTATGGCGAACTTAGCGACCGAATTTGGCACATTCGGTTTAGATGAACGCCTTACCAACGGCGGCACAGGGCGCGCCAACGGCATAGAACTTTTCGCGCAGAAAAAATTCACCGACAATTATTACTTCATTGCGAACTACTCACTCTCACAAATTGAGCATGCAGGGCTTGATGGCGTTTTGCGCGCAGGCAGTTTCGATTTTCGCCACGTGGTTTCGCTGACGGTCGGATATAAAATTGATGAGAATTGGGAAATCGGCGTGCGGTGGCGTTACTTGGGCGGCAAGCCTTATACGCCGTTTGATGAAGAGACTTCGGGCAATGTCGGCGGATTTTTAGACCTTTCACAAATTAACGCGCTTCGCTATCCTGAATACAGTCGCCTCGATGTGCGCGTCGATTATCGGCTTTTCACCAGCGATGTTACGCTCACGGCTTTTGTAGATTTGCAGAATGTTTTGAGCAATCAAAATGTAAGCGGTCAAATTTGGAACACAAGCACGCGACAAGCCGAGTTTGTTTATCATATTCCGTTCTTGCCTGTTGTCGGCATTCGTGCTGAACTTTAATGCTTTCCGTTATGCCCATGTTTTCTGCTTTTCGCACCTCTCTTTTCGCGCTCTTTGCGATGAGTGCGGCATGGTTTATCGCAAGTTGTAAAAATCCTGCCGCGCCACGCGAGCCGAACAAGTTTGCTTCACAAGCAACTTTCATTCGGCGATTGGACTCGATTCGCGTCGATAATACCGCCATTACGCTTTCGGGCGGCGCGATGCGCAACGCGCTTTCTTTGCCAAGCGGCGACCTTTTGTTCGTTGGCGAGTTGCAACGCACGGGCTCGCTGTTTCGCAGTGCGTTTGTGATTCGCACCAATGCGCTTGGTGGCGTGCGTTGGGCAAAAACTTATACCGATTCAATCGAGACGCTCAACACGATTGCGCCGCTTGCAGGCACGAGCGACTTCGTTGCCAGCGGCTCTGTTTTTTCAGGCTTCAATCAAACCAGTGGCTACGCACTTCGAATTGATTCGCTTGGAAACATGCGTTGGTCGCGCGTTTTTACGGACAGTTCGCGCAGTGTGCGCTTTGCGGGCGCAGTTTCACAACCGAACGGCAACCTTTGGCTTTATGGACAAACGCGCCGCACGCTTTCGTCGGGGTTCTCGTTGTTCATCAACGATGGCTTTGTGGTTAAAATCGATGCGAATGGTCAGCCCTTTTTTCAGCGACGCCTTCGCTCGCTTGGCTCACTTTCCAACACAGCGGGTGCTGATATAGGCTTCAACAGCGGCGTTTCTTTTGGCGAGAGCGTTATTTTAGCAGGCTATTACACGCCGATTTACGACTTTGTCAAATCTGGCATTCGTCGCCTTGTGGCACGCGACCTCTATCTGCTCACTTTCAATTCGGCGGGCGATACCACAAAAAGCTTTCTTTACGACGCACAATATCCCGCAGGCGATGTCATCGACCAATCGGTTTCTTTCAACGGCAAACTCAACACTGCCGACGAAGCCTTCACAATTTTACCGATGCCTGACGGAACTTTTGCCGTGTTTGGACAGACGAACTCGACCTTGTTTATTCTTTTTTTGAATTCATCACTCACCAACGTTTTACAGCGTCTTACCCTTCCCAATGTGGCGTCGCGCTCGCTTTCCCAAGTGATTTTATCGCGCGATGGGTATTTCGTCCTCGTTGGAGCCAGCAGTGAAAAAATTACTGTTGACGGCATACGCTCGCCTGCGCCGGGCGGCAGAGATGTGTATATTGCGAAAATGTCGGTTCAGGGAAATTTAATTTGGGAAATCACACAAGGCACATCGCTCGATGATGAAGGCTTATCCATTCAACAAACGGTTGACGGCGGCTACATCATCACGGGCAGGAGCAACGATAAGCCACTCTTGCTCAAAGTCGATGAACGCGGGTTGCTAGCGGATTAAACAAGACCATCACTTCTATGAAACCGTTACACTACATCGTTCTCCTTTGTTGCTTACAGTTCGGCTGTGCTCACCGTTATACATTGCTGACGCAGAACAGCGGCACCGAATATGAATGCGAGCGACTTACGCTTAGCGGCGACAGCGTTCTTTGCCGCAACGATTCAAAACAACTTGCATTCAAGATCGATTCTCTTGTTCAAATCAATCGACTTCCGCGTCTTGGCGGCACGCTCGCTTTCGGAAGCGTCGGGGCTTATTTCGGTGTGCTTGTTGGAACGGTTTTCGGCGCACTTGCCGCGTGGAGCTCTTCAAGCAAACAACCCGACCTTTATGTTATTGTTCCGTTTGTCGTTGGTGGCACGATTGGCTTTTTTTCAGGGAAATTTTTTTGGGAACTCATCGATAAAAACACACTTTATCCGATGAATTTCCCTACTGACAAACGCAAGCAAGAAATTGAAGCCTTTACCAAATAAGCCAACACAAGTGCCAAAACCACTTTCAAAAAAAGAGATTCAAAAACGCGCGCGTGCGCTCAAGCTTGTTCTCACCGATAACGACGGCGTGCTGACCGATACAGGCGTTTATTATTCCGATAACGGCGAAGCCTTCAAACGATTTTCCATTCGTGATGGCATGGGGGTTGAACGCTTGCGCGATGCGGGCATTGAAACCGCTATCATTACGGGCGAAACTTCCATGAGCGTTCAAAAGCGTTCGGAAAAGTTAAAATTACCGTATCTTTATCTTGGTGTTAAAAATAAACGCGCCAAGTTAGACGAGATTCTGCACGAAACCGGCTTGACGACGGCACAATTAGGCTATATCGGCGACGATGTCAATGACCTTGAAATTATCGCTGAAATCAAAAAAGCAGGCTTAACGGCTTGCCCAAACGACGCGATGCCCGTAGTGCAAAAAATCGTGCATTACAAAGCCAAAGCCAATGGCGGCTATGGCGCATTTCGCGATTTTGCCGAATGGATTTTAGCACACCGCGCGACTTAAAACTTTCAGTGCGCACTTCTCGTTTAACCGACAGATTTTTCAAAACAGAAACCTACAGACAATGGCTCAAGTTAAAATTGGAAACAAACTCGTTGGAGACGGTCAGCCCGTTTTCATCATTGCCGAAATTGGCATCAACCACAATGGCTCACTTGAAATTGCCAAAAAAATGATTGACGGTGCCGTCCACGCAGGTTGCGACGCAGTCAAATTCCAAAAACGCACCCCTGAAATCTGCGTCCCCAAAGACCAATGGAACATCGAGCGCGAAACGCCTTGGGGCAAAATGACCTACCTCGAATACCGCTACAAAGTTGAATTTACCAAAGAAGATTATGCCGAAATCGACCGCTATTGCAAAGCCAAAGGCATTTTGTGGTTCGCTTCGTGTTGGGACGAGCCGTCAGTTGATTTCATGGAGCAATTTAATCCGCCCTGCTACAAAGCCGCTTCTGCCTCGCTAACCGATATTGAGTTGCTGAAAAAGAAGAAATCTACTGGTCGCCCGCTCATTATTTCCACTGGCATGTCGACGATGGAAGAAATCGAGACCGCTGTTGAAGCGATTGGCACCGATAATCTTCTCATTGCGCACGCGACCTCGACCTATCCTTGCCCGCCCGAAGAATTGAACCTCAAAATGATTCACACGCTGAAAGCCAAATACCCAATGTGCCCGATTGGCTATTCAGGACACGAAACGGGGCTTGCAACCACATGGGCGGCTGTGGCATTGGGTGCCACCTTTGTCGAACGCCATATCACGCTCGACCGTGCTATGTGGGGCACTGACCAAGCCGCCTCGGTTGAAATCGGTGGATTAGAACGCTTAGTCAGAAACATACGCGATATTGAAAAAGCCTTAGGCGATGGCGTTAAGCGCGTTTATGATTCAGAAATCGGACCACGCAAAAAACTTCGCCGTGTTCAATCAACCGTTTCTGCATCTTAAAATTGTTTAATGGAGTATGCCGTTAGAAATCCTTTCACCTGTTGTTATTGTCGGCTCTGCGCTCTTGTTCATTCTGCTTGAACGCTTGTTTCCTTACACCAAAGGTCAACGGCTCTTTCACGAAGGCTTTTTCAGCGATTTGCTTCTCTACACGCTTCTGCAAAGTTATGTGCTGGCGTGGGCGATTTTTGGGTTCATTTATTGGTTGGATAACCTTTCTGGTCTCTCGCGCTTGCGCCTCATGGCGGATATTCCCGTTTGGGCACAAGTCGTTTTCTTTGTGATTACACACGACCTTTACATCTATCTCTTTCACCGATGGCAACATCGCAACAAGTGGCTATATCGCCTTCACGAAGCGCATCACTCGCCACGCGAAATGGACTGGATTTCAGGCTCGCGCTCGCACTCGCTCGAAATTCTCATCAATCAAACGATTGAATTTGCACCGATTATTCTGCTTGGAGCCGCGCCCGAAGTCGTCGTAATCAAAGGCATGATTGACGCCGTTTGGGGAATGTATATCCACTCCAACATCAACGTCAAATCAGGCGCGTTGCAGTATGTGATTAACGGTCCTGAAATGCACCGATGGCACCATGCCAAAGGCAAAGGCAATAGCGTGAATTATGCCACGAAACTGGCTATCTGGGATTGGCTCTTTGGCACGGCATACTTGCCGAAAGGTGAAAAGCCGAAAGTATATGGCTTAACGGACGACTCTTATCCGCTCAGTTCCCCAGACCTGCCTTTTCTTCAACGGCTGTGGGACGAGACGAAAAGTTATGTGCTTCAACATATCGCGGCATTTCGTCCATTCAAGCGCAACGCACCGCCGTCTGCTCCCAAAATAAAGTCTTCTCGAACCTTAAAAGAGGTCGCCTTGTAAGCGACCTTTTCTGTTTCACCGACGAGGCAACGGTAAGGGTATTTTTTGTCTTGCTCATGTGCTTTTTCTTATAGTTCATTACACCGACAATTTGACATCGTAACTTCTGAATCTTTATGCTAACCACTCCACATTCCGTTAAACAAGGCTACTATCGCCAGCCTTCTCTTCACCAAGAAAAAGTTGTGTTTGTTTCCGAAGACGACCTTTGGGAAGTTAGTGCTAATGGCGGCATTTCGAATCGTCTTACGGCGTCGCTCTCGGAGTGCTCGTCGCCTTCCATTTCGCCTGATGGCAAATGGATTGCTTTCACGAGCAAAGACGAAGGACACCCCGAAGTTTATGTGATGGAAGCCGATGGCGGCAATCCGAAACGCTTAACCTTTCTTGGCGCAACGCTCACGCGCGTGCTAGGTTGGCATCAAGGACAAATTCTCTTCACCACCAACGCTAAACAAGCCTTTCGCAAATTTCAGTGCGTTATGAAAATTTCGCCCAACGGCGGCGAGCCTGAATCGATGCATCTCGGGCATGGCGTCGCGATTTCTTTCGGCAAAAGTGGCGGCTTGGTGCTTGGCAGAAATAGCGTCGATGCCGCACGATGGAAACGCTACAAAGGCGGCACAGCAGGCGAAATCTGGATTGATAAAGATGGCTCGGGCTTTTTCGAAAATTTCAGCGCAAAACTCGGCTTCATCAGCAATTTCGTAACGCCTATTTGGCTCGATACGCCCAACGGCGCACGCATTTGCTTCGTCAGCGACCACGATGGCATTGGCAATCTCTACTCGGCTTCGCTCGACGCCACCGACCTTCAACAGCATACCTTCCACACCGATTATTACGTTCGCTATCCGCAAAAAGACAGTGCTGGAAGCAATCGCATTGTCTATCACGCCGGCGCAGACTTGTTCATCTTCGATGCCGAGCAAAACACCACTCATAAAATTGACGTCCAATACCGCAGTCCGTTCACGCAACGCAATCGCAAGTTCGTCGACGCGCAAAAGCACCTTGAAACCTACTTCCTTCACCCCGATTCTGAACATATTGCAATTACCACACGCGGACACGCGTTCGGCATGCACCTTGCCGAAGGCGCGGTAACGGAATTCGGCAAAGACGATGTTGCGCGCTATCGCCTTGCTCAATTTTTGCACGATGGCAAAACGCTTGCCGTCATTTCTGACGCTTCAGGCGAAGAACGCCTCGAGTGCTATACTGCCGAAGACGGAAACCTCAACACCTTCATCAAACGCTTTGAAGACCTCGACATCGGTCGCGCTGTGATGATGACCGCGTCGCCAAAAGCCAATCACATCTGCCTTTCCAATCACCGCCAAGAACTTTTGTTCATCAACATCGACACGGGCGAAATGCGCCTCATTGCGAAAAGCAAATTTCAGCGCATTGGCGGCTTTTCGTGGTCGCCTGACGGAAAGTTCATCGCTTATGGCTTTGCCTTCTCGCCTGAAAAAAGCGCGATTGAAATCTATGATGTTGACAAAAACGAATCGCACCGCGTTACCACACCTGTCTTAATTGACGAACAACCCTGCTTCGACCCCGAAGGCAAGTATCTTTACTTTCTTTCAAAGCGCGTCTTTAATCCGGTTTATGACGATGTGCATTTCGATTTGAACTTTCCACGTGCCACGAAACCGTATCTCATCACGCTTCAAAAAGACCTTGCTTCGCCGTTTCTTGTCGAGCCGAAACTCTCGTTCAAATCACTTTCTGAACACACTTCCGAGAAAAACGGCAACCACAGCGAAAACGGAACAACTAACATTGTTGTGAGCATCGACTTTGACGGCATCACAGAGCGCGTCGTGGAGTTTCCGATTTCAGAAGGTCGTTATGTGGCAATCGGTGCATCAAAAGGCAAGGCGTATTTCTTGAACGCCCCTGTAAAAGGCTCGCTTTTGGAAGCCGACAGCGGCGGCACGCTCGAGCAGTTTTCGTTTGACGAGAAAAAGCATGAAGTCTTGTTTGAAAATGTTGAGTCGTTTGCACTCTCGCCCAACGGCAAAACGCTTGTGTTTAGTCAGAAAGGCAAGTTGAATTACGTTCAAACGCATGCGCTTTCTACCAAGTCCAAGGAAACAAAACTTTTAGACTTTTCTCGCGTCAAGCTCTCGATTGTGCCGCTTTACGAATGGACACAGATGTATCGAGAAGCATGGCGATTGCAGCGCGACCAATTTTGGACCGAAGATATGTCGAATGTCGACTGGAATGGCGTTTATCACCGTTACCTTCCGCTTTTGGCGCGCGTCGCTTCACGTGCCGAGTTTTCGGATTTAATGTGGGAAATGCAAGGCGAATTAGGCACATCGCACGCTTACGAAATGGGCGGCGACTATCGCCCTGAACCAAAGTATTCCTTAGGCTTTCTGGGTGCTGATGTAACCTTTGATGCGAGCGTCAATGCTTATCGCATTACACATATTCCTGACGGCGACCATTGGGACGAGAAAAACGGCTCTCCACTCAAAACGCCGGGTGCAAACCTTCACGTCGGCGATTTAATTTTGGGCGTTAATGGCACACCTGTGAGCGAACATGTGCCGCTGGGCGAACTGCTCGTGCATCAATCCTCCTCGCCTATCACGCTCACCGTTGCCGATAAAGACGCCACCAACCGCCGCTCTGTGGTTGTCAAAACGCTTGCAAGCGAAGAGTTGCTCCGCTATCGTGATTGGGTTAATCGCAACACGAAATGGGTGCATGAAAAATCGGGCGGAAAGGTCGGCTATGTTCATGTGCCGAACATGGGTCCATGGGGCTACTCCGAATTTTTCCGTGCCTACCTTGCCGAATACGGCTACGAAGGGCTTATTGTCGATGTGCGCTTCAATGGTGGCGGGCACGTCTCGCAGATATTGCTCGAGAAACTCAACCGCAAGCGGCTCGGCTACGATATTTCGCGCTGGAACGAACAGCCTGAACCCTATCCCGCATATGCGACCTTTGGCAATGTTGTCGCACTTACCAACGAATTTGCTGGTTCAGACGGCGATATTTTCTCACACGCCTTCAAAATGATGAAACTCGGCACGCTCGTCGGCAAACGCACTTGGGGCGGCGTCATTGGCATTTACCCGCGCCACCCGCTCGCCGACGGCACCTACACCACACAACCCGAATTTTCCTTCTGGTTCTTCGATGTGGAGTGGGGCGTCGAGAACTACGGCACCGACCCCGACATCTTCGTCGACATCGCGCCGCATCATTACCGCGACGGTATCGATACGCAACTCGAGAAATCGCTCGAACTCGTTTTGAAAGCAATTCAAGATAATCCGCCTAAGTTGCCCGACTTCAAACAGCGTCCAAACCTTGCGCTTTCAAAATGAGCAGAATAAAGAACACAAACTCAACGGATTCAACCGCTTTCCATTTGCAAATACGCCGTGGGAATCGGCTGAATCCGTTCAATCCTTTTTTCAACTTTACACATAGGCATCTGCTTTCGCACCCTTATGTTGCATTTTTGCGACACTTCAACAAAAATTCTGTTGTCCATAAGCAACAAACAACTTTGCTTTACCTAATTTTTCCGCCATTTTCCGTTCCTTTTTTTGGCACGACTTTGGACAAGTTCGTTATCGTTTGAGTTTTACTTTTTTTAACTTAACACGCCGTTTGCACGGCTATCCACTTAACTTAACCAACACTATCTATGAAAAAACTTTTTGCTTTTCTCGTCGCACTGCTCTTTGTGCCTGCAATTTCCAATGCCCAACTTTATGTTACGGGCGGCATTTCCGCTTTCGGTGGCGACGCACTGACACAAGCCGCAACGTCTGGTGGCGGCAATCAACAACAGCAAGCCCAAGCCGCCGCTGAAGTTAGTGCAGGCTTCAACTTTGGCGTGAAATACAAATACAAATTGCCCATTCCGCTTTTCGGCGTGAATGCGGTCGGACACTTCAACTACGCCACAGGTAAGTCGCAAGTCAACAATTTTCCAAATCTTCCTGCGGGTGTAACTTTTCCTGAAACGAACATCACGGCACTCATGTATGGGATTGGTGTTGAAGTTATTCCGATTGGCTTCTTGCCGATTATCGACCCCTACGTGAGCCTCGACTACACGCTGAACTCCGTTACACAAAAGCGTGATGCTGTAACGATTCAAAACATCACAATTCCCGGTGGTGAGTCCAGCGTTTCAGGAAGTGGGCTTGGCATTGGGATTGGTACCGGCATTAAGTTGCCCGTCCTTCCTATCATTTTTGACGTAGAAGTGAAGTATCGCATGCTCGGCAATAGCCAAAATGTGGTGCTGGCAAACTTAGGCGCAGGCTTGAGTTTCTAACCTTGACATAGCAAGCATCTTTCAGCCGCCTATTTTGGGCGGCTTTTTTATTCGAGCCTTTTATGCGAACTTTGCCTTTCTCTAACTTCAACCAATACCGCTCGATGAAAAAATTACTGTTTCTCCTCTCGCTTCTCTGCTGTTTCAGTTTTTCCGCTTTTGGGCAATTTGAAGGCGAAGTTCAAATGAAAATTACAGCACCAGAAGGCGGCGGCACGATGACCATGTTCGTCGGCAAAAACGCCGTCAAAACCGAGATGAACATGTCCGCCGAGAAGATGCAGATACAAATCACATCGTTGATGAAATTGGATAACCCAAATATCATTTACATCATCAACAATAAATCCAAGTCATACAGCGAAATCGATTTGAAGGAAATGGAAAAAATGGCTCAAGGCTTGTCTCCAACGAAAGACACGTATAAAGTTCAAAAGCTCGGCAAAGAAAAAATCCTTGGCTACGACTGCGACCATGTGCGCGTCTCCGACTCCGATGGCGACATGGAAATGTGGATTGCCAAAGGCATTCTCGATTACGATACCTTCAAAAAATTCAATCAAGGTCAGCAAGCCGATGGGCTCGAGAAAGCCTTGAAAGATGCAGGCGTTTTGGGCATGCCACTCAAACAAATCACGAACAAAGGCACTGCACAAGAAGCGAAAATGGAGGTCGTTAAAATCAATAAGTCTAAACTGCCTGCCTCCACCTTTGAAATTCCTCAAGGCTACAAGAAAACCGAAGGCGGCTTGATGGGCGCCGGCATGGACATGATGCCCGACGAAGCCAAAGCCCAAATGCGCGAAAGCATAAAAAACATGTCGCCCGCCGAGAAAAAGCAGATGAAAGAAGCCATGAAAAATATGTCGCCTGAACAGCGCAAAATGATGGAACAGATGCTCAACGAAAAGTAAAAGATTTTTCTTCGCTTCGTTCAGAATCGCACGCCTGTGCATCAAAGCATGCCATTTTGAGCGAAGCGAGAAATCCATAACACGATTTAATTCAGATTCACCTTTTCCAACAACAAACTGCTAACCGCTAACTAAAACTAATTGCTATCGCTCAACTGTGAAACTCACGCCTCGTTCTTCGGATTACTCCCAATGGTATCTTGATATTGTTCTCCAAGCCAAACTTGCCGACTACAGCGATGTTCGCGGCTGTATGGTCATTCGCCCCAACGGCTATGCCATTTGGGAAAAAATGCAAGCCGCACTCGACGCGATGTTCAAAGAAACAGGACACGTCAATGCCTATTTCCCGCTCTTCATTCCTGAATCGTTTATGAAAAAAGAAGCTGAGCACATCGAGGGCTTTGCGCCTGAATGTGCGGTTGTTACGCACGGCGGCGGCGAAGAACTTGCCGAAAAACTCTACGTGCGTCCAACTTCCGAAACGATTATTTGGTCGACCTACAAGAAATGGATTCAATCGTATCGCGATTTGCCCTTACTCATCAATCAATGGGCAAACGTCGTGCGATGGGAATTGAGAACGCGGCTCTTCTTACGCACTGCCGAATTTCTTTGGCAGGAAGGACACACCGCACACGCCACCGAAGCCGAAGCCAAAGAAGAAGTTCTGCGCATGATTGAAGTCTATCGCCGTTTCGCCGAAGACTTCATGGCTTTGCCCGTTATTGTGGGACGCAAAACCGAATCCGAAAAGTTTGCAGGCGCGAAAGAAACTTACTGCATTGAAGCCATGATGCAAGACGGCAAAGCCTTGCAATCCGGCACATCGCACCACTTAGGACAAAACTTCGCCAAAGCCTTTGACTGCAAATTCCAAACCAAAGAGGGGCAGCTCGAGTATGTTTGGGCAACGAGTTGGGGCGTCTCGACGCGGCTCATTGGCGCGCTGATTATGGCACACTCCGACGACAAAGGCTTGGTGCTTCCGCCGAAACTTGCCTCGCGCCAACTTGTCATTGTGCCCATCATTAAAGGCGATACCAAAACGCTCGTGCTTGAAAAAGCAAGCGAACTGCAAAAGCAACTTAAAGCCAATGGCATCGGCGTTTTCCTTGACGATAGCGACCAACAAACGCCCGGCTGGAAATTCGCCGAATACGAACTTCAAGGCGTCCCACTTCGCTTGGAAATCGGCGCAAAAGACATCGAGAAAAATCAATGCGTCGTCGCTCGGCGCGATACAGGCGAAAAAACCTTTCTCCCGCTTGATTCCAACTTGCACGAAAAAATCAAAACCCTACTGTCTGATATTCAGCGCAACCTCTTTGCGCGCGCATTAGCCTATCGCAACGAGAAAACCAAAGAAGTCAAAACCTACGACGAGTTCAAAGCTCAAGTCGAACAAGGCTTCGCCATTGCTCACTGGGACGGCACTGCCGAAACCGAAGCCAAAATCAAAGAAGAAACCAAAGCCACAATTCGCTGTATTCCGACCGATGAATCCTTCATCCAACAATATAACTTACAAGAAGAAGGCAAGTGCATTTATTCAGGCAAGCCATCTAAAATGAAAGTTGTTTTTGCAAAAGCCTACTGATGCGCCGCAATGGAGATTCTCTTCTGGATACTGTGTTTTGTTTGTGTTCTTGTTGGAGTGGTTGGAACAATTTTGCCGATGCTTCCCGGCGCGCCGCTCGTCTTTCTCGGATTGCTTTTCGGCGCGTGGGCTGAGGACTTCGAGAAAGTCGGCTGGATTCCGCTCACGATTCTTGCCATTCTCACCGCCTTTACATTTGTGATTGATTTTATCGCCACGAAAATCGGCGTTGAAAAAACAGGCGCGTCATCGCTTGCCGCAATTGGTGCCATGATTGGCATGGTGCTTGGCATTTTCTTCGGATTTATTGGGGTGTTCGTCTTTCCCTTCGTCGGCGCGGTTTTAGGCGAATACATCATCAAACGCGACGCGATTCAGGCAGGCAAAGTTGGCTTAGGCACTTGGCTCGGCATGGTGATTGCCATTGCCGCCAAACTTGGCATCAACTTCGCGATGATTGGCATTTTTACCGTTGCTTACTTTTTTTGAGGGTCTATTTAACCGATGCTGATGGCGCAAGTTTTTTGGAAAGGTCGGCACTGAGGGTTGCATGCATTGTGCTTTCCATTGCGGGATTGCGGTGCAGCAGGTCGCGCAATTCTTCTTTTGACCATGCGATTACGCGCGTTGGCTTCGTGGTTTTGACCGTTGCCGAGGGCAAATTTCCCGTGATGAAACTCATCTCTCCAACGAATGCACCGTCTTTCAAACGCACCACTTCTTTGCCGTTGATAAGAATGCTCACTTCTCCGTTGTAAATGAGATAGACAAATTTGGTTTCCTTTTTTTCTGTAATGAGCGTTGCGCCCTCTTCAAGGTTTAGCCACTTTGAAAGGCGCATGAGTTTTGCAAATTCGAGCGGCGAAAAATTCTTGAAAATCATTTGGTAAATTTCTTTTTGCTCTTCGCTGAACTCAATGCCTCTGCGCTCCTGCCAAATGATGAAGAGTTGAACGATATTAACCGCCATAAACACGCCGTTCCAAAAAATTGGCGTCCACAGCGGTTCAGGAAGCACAAAGTAGTTGTAGATAATGCCCGCCGTGCATGCCACCACCGAAAGCATTCGCAGGTAGAAAATATCCCGAACGAGATACGATAGCGCAATCAAGGCAAAGGCGAGATGTCCGAAAAAATCCATCATGGGTTTTACTTCGCTGAATCATTGACATGACAGCGTGAAGTTACAACATTTGCGAAAACCGTTTGTTTGCTTTCCTTGAAAAGCGTATATTCGTGGCTCAAACTTTTAACACTCTATTTGAACACGCACTATGGCGAAGCAGCAATCGTTCGGAGATAAAGCCGCAAAAAAGAAAGCCGACCTCAAATTTAAGTCTGTGAAAATGGTCGTTTCCACACGCTCTTCAAAAACGGGACAGTGGCGTTTTAACGAAAAGTTCGTCAAAATTCCAGTTGAAATGGACGATGTGAAATTTCTTGAACAAGAAATCAAGAAAGCGTAATTTCCGTCGGACGATTTTCAGGCATTGTGTTTCAATGCCTTCTTTTTTGTTCGGATAGCAAATGCGAATGAGTTGCAAATTTTACCGATGGATATTTACCTCAAATGAAACACCGCTTTTTTGACCTTATCAATTTGGACGCGCTCGGCTTTTCAGCGTCGGCAATTTGCGCCGTGCATTGCCTCTTGATGCCTTTTGTCATTACACTTTTGCCTGTGATTGGACTTAGTTTTCTGGCGCACCCTGCTTTTGAAGCCACCTTGATTGTTTCCGGGTTGATTATCGGCGCACTCTCGCTTTCGCACGGTTACTTGAAGCATCATCATAACCTTCTGCCGATTTTGACGCTTAGCGTTGGGTTTAGCATTATTGCGATTGGACACTTGGAACAAGTTGAAGACTTTGAATTTCTGATTGTCTTTTTCGGCGCAAGCCTTGTTGCCACGTCGCACGTCTTGAACTATCGCTTGATGAAACACGAAAAAAATTGCGTGCATTAACTTCTGCCTCGATGTCGAAAGTTTTGCTTCATATTTTTCTCTCGCTCCTGCTCTCGCTTGCTTCGCTCACGAGCGCGCACTATCACGAGCACTTCGAGACCGTCGCGATTACGGACATTTCGGACAGCGACGCGCACTGCGACCTTTGCGCGATGAAATCCGCACTTCAAAATTGCCAAGTTTCCGAGCCAACAACGATTACGGCTTCCCTTCCAAAATCAATTTCATTTCAGCCTTCCTTTACATCAGATTTTGTTTTTTACCTCTCGCCTCACCTTCCCTCGCGTGCGCCGCCTCGTGTTTAGAGACTTTTCTTCTCCCACCGTTCAACCTTGATGAAGACACTTGATTTAAGTCTTGTGATTTGAGTTTTTATCGCTTCAACCCATGCGGCGTTTGATTTATTTAGTTTTCTTGTTGGAGTTTGCCATAACGCTAAACGCGCAGACTTCTTCGCCTGCAAAGCCTGAAGAATATCGGCTTTATGGAACGCTCCTCGATGCGAAAACGCAAGAGCGGCTCTTTGGCGCAAGCATTGTGGCTCTGCCCTTGAAGCGCGGTACGTTTTCAAAAGAAAATGGCACTTATTCGCTTAGGCTTCCAAAAGGTGAGTATGACATTAGCGTTCGCTTTGTGGGCTATCGCTCAAAGTTGGTTCGAGTGGTGTTGAACGCTGACAAAGAACTGAATTTCGCACTTGAAAGCGACGCAATTGAAAGCGAAGAAGTGATTATTTCAACCGACCGCGAGAAAGAAAAGTTGATGGAGTCGTCTCAATCGTTTGATGTGATGACGAAAGAAGATTTAGACAAGCATCGCGGACAGACTTTCGGCGAGAGCCTGAAAAACCTTGCGGGCGTGAGCGTTTTGCAGACGGGCGCATCAATTTCTAAACCTGTCATTCGTGGCTTGCATAGCCAACGGGTTCTGATTATCAATTCCGGGATTCGCCAAGAAGGACAGCAATGGGGTGCTGAACATGCACCTGAAATCGATCCGTTTTCGCCAAATGAAATTCAAGTTTTGAAAGGGGCTTCGAGCGTGCTGTATGGTTCAGATGCGATTGGCGGTGTCATTCGGCTTGTGCCCAAACCGCTTCCTTCTTCACCCTCCTTAGCAGGCGAATTGTCCTTGAACTTGTTCTCAAACAATCGTCAAGGTGCTGTCTCTGGCTTTTTAGAAAGCGGTTTTGATAATGGCTTCGGTTGGCGGATTCAAGGCAGTTTTCGCAAAGCAGGCGATTATGCGGCACCGAACTACACGCTCGCTAACTCAGGATTTCAAGAGCAAGATTTTAGTGCAAGTCTCGGATTATCAAAAGATTTCGGACGGCTGACGCTCTACTTCTCTCGCTTTAATACAGAACTTGGCATTTTTTCAGGTGCTCATATTAGCAACACGACTGACTTGGTGAATGCCATTTTGCGTGGCGCACCTGCCTCTCAACCTTCGTTCTCATATACCATCAATTTTCCAAAGCAAGCCATTACGCACTACTTGCTCTCGATTCATGGCGAATTTCCTTTGCGCATTGGACGAATAGAAACAATGTATGGCTGGCAATACAACGACCGCAGCGAATTTGATTTACACAGAGGCAGACGCCGTGCCACACCCGAAGACCCACCCGCCTACAATCTTAACCTATGGACCTACAACGGAGAGATAAAATTTCATCATCAACCGATTGGCGCATTCATTGGAACATTAGGGATTTCAGGCTCAAAACAGTTTAACGTCAATAGCGGCGACGCTTACTTGATTCCCAATTTTGAAGCCTATACCGTCGGCATTTTCTTGTTCGAGGAATTTGTCCGTGAAAATTGGACGCTCAACGCGGGGCTTCGATATGACTATCGCTCACAAATTGCCTACACTTTTCAAGGCAGTCGTTTTTTACAAGCCAATGCTCAAAGAGACTTTCAAACGCTAACACTCTGCAGCGGCATTATTTATCAACTCTTTTCTAATCTTTCTCTTTCGTTCAATCTTGGCACGGCTTGGCGACCGCCGAGCATCAATGAACTTTACAGTTACGGCGTTCATCACGGCACGGCACAGTTTGAAATTGGCGACTCTACTTTGAACATTGAAAAAAGCCTGAGCCTTGACGGAATACTGCGATATGAAACTTCTCGAGTGAGCACAGAAATTGCTCTTTATCATAATCTAATTTCAGGCTTCATTTACCTTTTTCCACTTTCCGAGCCTACTGTCACATTTCGTGGTGCATTTCCGTCCTTTCGCTATCAACAAGCCGATACACGCCTTTATGGAATTGATGCCAGCGTGAAGTGGTCTGTATTCAGCGACTTACGCCTTGATGCCACGCTTTCAGTGGTTCGCGCCGATAACCTGCAAACCAACGAGCCAATTTATCAAATGCCTTCAGACCGTTTAACGCTCTTGGCTCATTATCATTTCGATGATGTCGGGTTCTTCAAATCGAATTTTATTGAACTCGGTGCTACGCTTGTTCGCCGCCAATATCGATATCCCAAACTTCCACAGCCTGAAACTTTGCCGCCCTTCTTTCCTGATGAAAACACATACCGCAATTACTTGCGCTTAATTGTTCAGCCACCCGCCGGCTATGCACTTTTCAATGTTTCAGTTGGCACACAAGTTTCAATCGGCAAACAGTCATTCGTCATCAATCTTTCCGTTCAAAATGTATTCAATCAACAATATCGCGATTATTTGAGTCGCTTTCGCTACTTCGCTGACGACCCTGGACGCAACATCGCGCTACGCCTGAATGTGCCGATTGGTAAGACTTAAACTTTCTCGTGTTCTTTTTCTAACAACCTTAAAACAACTTCTAACTAAACTGTTATGACTATGCAAAACAAGAAGTTCAATTCGCTTTCGCTACTTGCTGTGGCTTTCACTATTTCGCTTTTTGTAGTGGGTTGCTCCAAAGACCCCGCCAACCCTTCCAATCCCGGCAATGAATCCGAAACGATTACGACCTTCAAACTTCGCCTTGTTCAAGAAGATGATACCACGCGAATTTTTGAAGCACAATGGCGCGACCTCGACGGTGAAGGTCCCAATCCGCCAACAATTACCGGCTTTTCCTTGCCTGCCAATAAATCATTCAAAGGCACGGTGAAAGTCCTTGACGAGACCAAGAACCCTGTTGTCGACCTTACCGAAGAAATTGAGAAGGAAGACGAAGCGCATCAATTTTTCTACATCGTTTCAGGGGCAAATCTCACACTGGCATACAACGATGAAGATAGCAACGGAAAACCGGTCGGCTTAGAAATCATGGCTACAACCGATGCTTCAAATTCCGGCACCTTACGTGTTATTTTGAAGCACGAGGCGACGAAAAACACAACCATCAGCGAGCCCCCTACGGACGGAGATACCGACTTGGATATTGTCTTGCCTGTTAGGATTCAGTAGTGAGTTCTTTTTGTTCTTTTTTTCTTTCCTTTGTTGGTTGTCGGCTCAGCGCAAGTTGAGCCGACTTTTTATGGGGGCTCATCTTTTCTCTCCTGAAACTTTTTCCGCTCGCTATCGAGTTAAGTTCGGAACAATTCATCACTTAATTCAACCTAAACCTAACTTACTATGCTCATCAGCATCTCTGTGAATCTTGTCATGGCGTTAATCGGAATTTCAAAAGTTGGCATTCTTGGCTTGCTTGTTGGCTCTGTGGTCAGTAGTAATGCCGCATCTACGGCTTCGGTGGAAGTCGGCAAACCTGCGCCTCAGTTCACGCTTAAAAATGTCGACGGAAAAGAGGTAAGCCTTTCGGACTTCAAAGGTAAAGTTGTGGTGCTTGAATGGACGAATCCGGGTTGCCCATTCGTTGTCGGTCATTACAAGAACAGCAATATGCAAAAACTGCAAAAAGAACTGACCGACAAAGGCGTGGTTTGGCTTGCGATTAACTCAACAAATAAAAATCATAAAGACTACCAAACCGCTTCAGAGTTCAAAGCGCAGATGGCAGAATGGAAAGCCCACGCATCTCACTACTTGCTTGATGAAGATGGAAAGGTCGGAAAGATGTTCGATGCGAAAACCACGCCGCACATGTTCGTCATCGACAAAAATGGAATCCTTGCCTACATGGGCGCAATTGATGACGACCGCTCCACTAACGGCGGTAAAGATGCCAAAGTCAATTATGTCAAAAAGGCTGTCGAAGAACTTTTGGCGGGAAAAGAAGTCTCGGAAAAAGTTACGAAGCAATACGGCTGCAGCATCAAGTATTAAGTGAATCTCAATTCAAGATTCAGAACGCCGACCACCAATCGGCGTTTTTTGTTTATGTGGAATTATATCGCGCTTTTCTTCAAAAACAATTTTCTGCGAAACTCCACGCTTTTCCTGAGCGCATTGAAATCCAACGGTTTGCGATGAAATTCATCAATATCTCTTTGTCGAAGCATCATTTGAATATCCTCGAAATCAGTAAAGCCTGAAATCAAAATCACTTGAAAGTCTTTGTTGATGGCTTTGATTTGCCGTGCTGCTTCTCCGCCGTTCATTTCAGGCATGCGATAATCCACGAGGAAAACTTGCGCAGAAAACGGTTCAGCCTGAACAAACTTGATGGCTTCAATCGGCGACTGAAAGTATTTGACCGTGTAGGTTTCATCAAACACGTCAGATATGGTTTCGCCC
The DNA here is from genome assembly GCA_046292465.1 of Chloroherpetonaceae bacterium. Taxonomy (GTDB): domain Bacteria; phylum Bacteroidota; class Chlorobiia; order Chlorobiales; family Thermochlorobacteraceae; genus JANWWM01. The sequence goes on along the minus strand of JBKBRB010000003.1, from coordinate 88,515 downwards.
ACTGCTGGGTCGTCGTCAATGACAATTAACATAGCTGTTTAATTGAAAATGATTATTCGCTTTCGAGTTGGGATTCAGAGACGAGTTCGTAATTGCCCGTGTTGGTAATGTCAGAGAAAACAAATCGCTTGTTGAGATTTTTGTAAATCCATATTTCTCGAGTTGGACGGTTGAGCGGGAACTCGCGCGAGACTTCGGTTGGCTTTCCGAAGCGGATATAAACGCGCCCTCTATCGGTGCGCCAGCCAAATTCACGGTTGGTGTAAAAATTGAAAAAGGTATAATCAACCCGTCTGAAAAATTCTTCTAAGGCTTCGTTGAACTCGGTATCGGGCGTTGGGTCATGTGTTTTCCAGAAGGCAAGAAATTTGCGGCGTTGTTCAGCGGCGTTGCCTTCCAAAAGTTTTCCTAATTCGTCGTTTGTAATCATAATGCCTTCCATCAAGCGCACGGCGAGTTCAATATCGTAAAGCGGATAGGGCATGTTTATCCAAGCGTTGTCGAATTCTTTTTTGACCTCCACTATCCCACCCTTTTCAGAGACAACCTTCACTTTGAGCACATACCTTGCGTTTGCAATCGCTTTGGCGTTGAAATCGATAAACGCGAGCATCTGTGCATTTCCTTTTTTCTCTCGGTCTGCAATCAACAGAGCGTCTTCGGTTGATTCGCGCAGTGTGTTCGTGTAAAAAAGGTTGCTCGGTGAAACTTTTCCTGATGACACAAGAAATTCTCGTTGGTCTTGTTTTTCGAAGAGTTGATAGGAAATTTCGCTTACGGAATCCGCATTGAGCTGAACATAGAGCATGGCTACATAGTCTCGACCAAATACGCCATTGCCCGAAACCCCAAGCGGTTGAAGACTAATCGAGTCGTCGTTAATTTTGGGGCGTTCAACGAATAAAAGTTGTGAGGCTTTGATTCCGCCTTGCTTGCTGGTTGTGGGCTCGGCTGAAAATTTCAGCGGTTGGCGTTCCATTCGGAGCGACTTTTGGAGGTCGTTGTTTGTTACTTCAACCGCCACTTCATAGTCGCCTTTTTTCAAGGGCAATGTAAAAATGGTTTCGACAAATTCCGTTCGGTTTAAGGTTTCCTCGTGCGTATTGACGGTAACGATTTTGCGTCGAATGCTGCGCGTAACGGCGATGTTTTTTTGAAGCAGTTCGGTCGTGAAGGTTAAATCCGTTGCGAATTTTCCGTCAGGCGTTTTTACAAAGAATGAGTTATCGTAAGAAAGTCGAATGTTTCCCATCAATTTGAGCGAGTCGCTGTGCGTGGCTGGAAGGGCGATAAACTCAGCAAAGAATTGCGGGCGGCGATACTTTTGCACAATGTCCATATAGCGTTCTTGTGCACTCGCTGCGAAGCCGTTAAAAGCCGTTAAGAGGAAAAGTGATACGAACAATCGGGTCATTTGATGGCTGTAATCGCTTGTCAATTAAGAAACGAAAATACGAAAAATCGAGGGCGATTTGCACATGCTTTTTTGATTGAGTTTTGCAAAGATTGAGTTTTGCAAAAAAATAGTGGGTAGCCCCCCTAACTAGGCTACCCACTGCGGCTGGAGAGAAGTGTAAAAAGAACCTGAAACGCAAAACATCAACTTTCGTGCCAATTGTTGTTTGTAGCGTAAGCCGTCACAAATTCCTTTGTTTTTCGCTATTATTGCAAACTTTTTTCGCGCACGCTCGAAGCATCTGTGTAATTTTTTTCAATCTCGTTGAACATTTTTCTTACTTTTTCACATGGCTCAAAAAGCAGGAACAAAGCCGACATACATCAAAACGATTCATAACCGCAAGGCGCGATTTGAGTATGAAATTTTAGACACTTGGGAAGCCGGTATTGAACTCAAAGGCACGGAGGTTAAATCGATTCGGCAAGGCAAGGCAAGTTTAGACGAAAGTTTCGCTGTGATTCATCGGGGAGAAGTGCGTTTAGAAAATATGCAAATCACGCCCTACGAACTTGGGACGATTGAAAACCACGAGCCGAAGCGCACACGCAAACTGCTTTTGCATCGCGATGAAATTGAGAGCATTCGTCTTCGAATTTCCGACAAAGGTTTAACGCTCATTCCGCTCAAACTTTACTTCAACGACAAAGGCAAAGCGAAAATTGAACTTGCGCTCGCCAAAGGCAAGAAACTTTACGACAAGCGCGAAAGCATTAAAAAGCGCGACATGGAGCGCGAGATGCGGCGCGGCGAATAGTTTAGCCCTTCCAGTTTAGTCCTTCAACCTTCACACCTTCAAGAGTGCCCACAGCGTTGCTATGAGGAACGCCGTCAGCGGTCCAAGAATTAAAAAGAAAATTCCACCTAAGCGAAAGTCGCGCTGTTCAAGATAGCCTGTGGCAAAAGCAATGGCGTGTATATCGTTCATTGCCACGGTAGTTCATCAAGGCGTGTTGCGATAAATCATTCTTGGATAGGGAATGGTTTCGCGAATGTGCTCTGTGCCGCAAATCCACGCCACTGTGCGCTCCAAGCCCAAGCCGAAACCGGCGTGCGGCACGCTTCCGTAGCGGCGCAAATCCAAAAACCACTGAAACACCGATTCAGGAAGGTTTTCGTGCTTAATTCTTTCCAACAAGAGGTCAAACTTATCTTCGCGTTGGCTTCCGCCGATAATTTCGCCGTAGCCTTCGGGCGCGAGCATATCCATTGCAAGCACGACTTTTGGGTTCGTTTCGTCGCGTTTCATGTAAAAGGCTTTGACTTCGGTCGGGTAGTGATGAATGATGCAAGGTTTATCGAATTGCCTCATGAGGGCTTCTTCTTGTGGCGCGCCGAAGTCTTCGCCCCATGGAAAGTCGATTTGCGTTTCCGAGCCGTCATCATTTTTCTTGATGAGTTTGACATTGTTTTCGTTGAGCCATTTGACGGCGTCGGTGTAGGAAATGCGGTGAAACGGGCGCGTGATTTTCTCGAGTTTGGAAATATCGCGTTCTAAAATTTTAAGTTCCTCTTTTCTTCGCTCTATGGTGCGCTGCACGATGTATTCCACGAATTCTTCTGCCAAGTCCATATTCATTTCTAAATCATAGTAAGCCATTTCGGGCTCAACCATCCAGAACTCGGTGAGGTGTCGGCGCGTCTTGGATTTTTCGGCGCGAAAGACGGGACCGAAGACATAGATTTTTCCGAATGCCATTGCGCTGGCTTCGCCGTAAAGTTGTCCTGATTGGGTGAGATAGGCTTTGCCTAAATCGAAGTAGTCTATCTCGAAGAGCGTGGTGGTGCCTTCGGCGGCGTTTGGGGTAATAATAGGCGAATCAATCAAGGTGAAATCGCGCTCGTTGAAGAAATCGCGAATGGCGTTAATGACTTCGTGGCGGATTCGCATAATTGCCCATTGGCGTTTGGAGCGAAGCCACAAGTGCCGACGGTCGGCGAGAAATTCTATGCCGTGTTCTTTTGGCGTGATGGGATAATCTTCGGCGATTTGAACGATTTCAACATCGCTCACTTGCAGTTCATAAACACCTTCCTGCTTTGGGTGCTTCGTTACGATGCCTGTAACGATGATTGAACTTTCTTGTGTGAGTTTTCTGAAATCTTCCCATACTTTTTCGCTCACATCTTTTTTTGAGACGACACCCTGAACAATGCCTGTGCCGTCGCGCAGTTCAGGGAACATGAGTTTTCCTGATGAACGAATGTTATAGAGCCAACCTTTTATGGTTACGGTTTCGCCGACGTGGTTTCGGAGATGTGAGATGTAAGTTTGCTTGTTGGACATTGTTGAGAGAGGCGATTAAGATTCAGGTGAGGCGGGCGGCTTTGTCAGCACCGCATAACGCCCTGCAAAAAGGAACATCAAAGCAAAGAGTGCCAAAAAGAGGTTGAGAATTGAGCCGAAGGTAAAGAATGTGCCGTGAAAGACCATCGCATCTACGAACCGATTTCCTGCAACCAGCACGGTCATATAAAATCCAACGCGATAGGGTGTAATGGAGAGGCGAATTGTGCCGACAGCGCAAAAGACTTCTAATGCGCCCGTTACCGCTATCATCAGCGAGGAGAGTTTGGCTTTCTCTGAATCGCTCACTTTCAGTTGCTCGATGAGAAAGGCGTCGTCACGCGTGAGAATATAAATTCCTTCAATCACACAGGTTGCGCCCATGATGCCCATAATTAACGAGGCGAAGAAAATTGCGCCTAAGGCTTTTTTTCGGATAATCTCTTGCGCTGCTGGCGAGAGGTCTTCGAAGCGTTTTCGTTCAGGCTTGTTTTCCGACATTATGCCGATGCTTTTTTGACCAGTTTAGGCTTGGCGGGCTTCAATGCTTTTCCGTTTTGATTTTTCTTTGGCTTTGAGTCGTTCAAGCGTTCCATTGCTGTGATGATTGCACGCTCGGCGACAAAGAAATCGTGCCAGCCGAAACTTTCTACGTGCTTGCCTTCTAATTGCTTATAGACCGTGAAGAAGTGCTCAATTTCGCTCGGCAGGTGCGGCGGCAGGTCTGCCAATTTTCGCACGTTGTTGTAAATCGGGTCGTTGACAGGCACTGAGAGCACTTTATCGTCCATGCCTTTATCGTCGCGCATTTTCAGCAAGCCGACGGGGCGCACTTCAATTAAACAGCCTGTAAAGGTTGCGCCATGCGTCATGACCATCACATCGAGCGGGTCGCCGTCTTCGGCAAGCGTGTTTGGAATGAAGCCGTAAGCCGTTGGATAATGCACCGACGCATAAAGCACGCGGTCGAGTTTGAAAACGCCAAGTTCAGGGTCGTATTCGTATTTATTTCGCTCGCCTTTGGGCACTTCAATGATGGCGTTGACTTCCTTTGGGGCTTTCTTTCCGATTGGTAGTGATTTGTAATCAATCATTGTGAATCAAAATTAAACATGATAGTGAAAGCGAATGAAAAACTCTGCGACGTGGCAGAGTTGAGAAGATAACCGGGTTAGTTCGATTTTTTCTTGCTTTGCGCTTGTGCTATTGCAGCCTTTCTCTTGGCTTTCATGCGTGCAATTGCTTTGCGATGCTTCTTGGCAACGAGTTTGTCTTTTTTGTTCATTGTTGAAAACGGTTGGTTTAAATACCTGATTAAAATTTAGAGCGTCAATGATACGAATTTTCTTTTGAATTTTCAGCCATTCTCGCCCTGTCTCTCACCAAGTTAGCATGCTGAATGAAGCAATTTTGCACCGACTTTATTTTTTTATGTTCCATTGGCGCAAGGTTTCCATGAAGCGATAATTCGTCAAGTCATATGAGATGGGCGTAATGGAAACGTATCCGTGTCGAACGGCGTATTCGTCGGCTTCTAATGAACTATCGTAGAGCGTCATGACGCCACGAAGCCAGTAGTAGGGCTGTCCGTAAGTATCGCTTCGTTCGACCATTTCTTCTTCCCACTTGGATTTTCCTTGCGTTGTAATCATCACGCCTTTGATTTCTTTTTCAGGCAGGTTTGGGATATTGACCGTGAGCAAAGTTTCGGCAGGCAAGCCGTGTTTAAGCACTTCTTTGGCGAGTTTTTGAGCGAACTTTGCCGCGTAGGTGAAGTCAGCGTTTTCGTAGGTTGTGAGGGAAAATGCGATAGAGGGGACACCAAAAAACGAGGCTTCAATCGCTGCACCAATTGTTCCTGAGTAGAGAATGTTGATTGCAGTATTGCTTCCGTAGTTAATGCCGCTGACCATGAGGTCAGGCTTTTGATGCTTCAAAATTTGCGTCATGGCAGTTTTGACGCAGTCGACAGGCGTGCCGTTGACAGCATAGCCGAAAAACTTTTTATGTTTATGCCACTTGTTGATGCGAAGCGGTTTGCCGAGCGTCATAGCGTGTCCCATTCCGCTTTGGTGCGTGAGTGGCGCGACAACGGTTACTTCGCCGATTTTTTTCATGGCTTTGGCTAAGGCGTCTAATCCTTCTGCATCAATGCCATCGTCGTTGCACACTAAAATCTTCGGTCGTTTTTTTTCGGGAGCGTTTTCTTTGGAAGCAGACTTCGTTTTTTGTTTCACAAGATTTGTGTTTATGGAGATGTTGAATTGTTTTACCTTTATAGCAAAATACGCAATTTTCTTTTTTCGATGTTTCAGAGTCTTCCTGATTCCGCACTCTACAATCCTGATTACATTGTCGTTTTAGATTCGCCGATTCAAGGCAAAGGGATTTTCACGACAAAGCCTTGCGAGATGGGTGAAGCGTTGATGATTATCGCAGGCGAGACAATCAATGCCGACGAGTGCTTGCGGCGCGAAGCGGAAGAAGCCAATGTGTATATCTTTTACAACAATGACGACACATATATCGACACGGCCATGACGGCGAAAATTCGCTACATCAATCATAGCTGCGAGCCGAATGCAGAAGTTAAAGAGCGCGACCATCAGTCACTTTATTTGGTTGCCTTGCGCCCGATTCAGGCAGGCGAAGAAATCACGATTGATTACGATTACGAAGAAATTTACGATGTCTGCTTCTCGCAAAATCCTACTTGTAGAAAAGACCAATGCGCAGCACGGCGGCGAATGCTCGATTTGCAAAGCCTTTCGGAATGATTAACTTCATTTTTCATTTTTTATACCCAACGCTTTTACGACCATGGAAAAAATTAAAGTCGGCGTTATCGGTTTAGGAAATATCGCACAGGTCATTCATCTTCCGATTTTATCTAAACTCGAGAACGCTCAACTCGTTGCACTCTGCGATATGGAATTTCAGCGCGCCAAACTTTTGGGCGAGCGATATAAAGTCAAACACGTCTTCAAAGACTATCAAGACCTCCTGGCGATGAACGAGATTGACGCTGTCATTATCGCTACGCCAACCAACACACACAAGGAAATCGCAACGGCGGCCATCAAAGCCCACAAACACTGCCTTGTTGAAAAGCCACTTGCCCGCACTGCCAAAGAAGCCAAAGAAATTTTAGACGTGCTTAATAAGTCCGATGTGAAAATGATGGTCGGCATGAACCAACGCTTTCGCCCCGACGCGATGGTGCTGAAAAGTTTTATTGAGAACGGCGAAATCGGCGATGTGTTTTTTGTCAAATGCGGCTGGCTGAAAAAAAATCCAGTTGACCGTCAATGGAAAACGCAAAAGTCAGTCTCGGGCGGCGGCGTGTTTCTGGATTTAGGCATTATGGTGCTCGACCTTGCCTTGTGGATTCTCAATTTTCCTGAAGCACATAGCGTTTCTGCTGTCAATTTCGAGCGCGAGGCGCATCCTGATGATTCCTCTGGCGTTGAGGACTTTTCGTCCGTTTTAGTTCGTCTTAAAAGCGGTCAAGCAATTACGATTGATACGGGCTGGAACTTTGAGGTCGATTCCGATTTGCTGTTCTGCAATGTTTATGGCAATGGTGGATTTGCGCGCGTCTATCCGCTCAAGTTTCATAAAAAAATCAATGACCAACTTGTCAATGTTACGCCTGAACGAATCGGCTCGCTTGAAGATATCTACAAACGCTCCTACTACAACGAGCTTCGGCACTTTATCGATGCTGTCGCGGGGCTTTATCCACTCTCTTCAACTGCAAAAGACGCTTACGAACGCATGAACATCGTCGATGCGATTTACAAATCCGCAAAAACAGGCAAAGAAGTTTTGGTCAAGCGCGACGGAAAAAAATGATGCACCCACCACTCACTTTACTTTTTCTTGGCTTTGCTTTTAACTCATTTTTGATTCTTTCGCGTGAAGCTCGATGAAATCACCAAACCTATTGAATCTGAATTAGCTCGATTCCGCGAGGTCTTCAAACAAACGATGACGTCGGAAGTCGGGTTGATTGATAAAGTTGCAGGTTATCTTCTCCGACAAAAAGGCAAACAAGCGCGTCCGATGCTTGTGTTGCTTTCAGCCAACATTGCAGGCGGCATTAACGACAGCACCTACCGCGCCGCCGCACTCGTTGAACTTCTCCATACAGCCACTCTGATTCATGACGATGTGGTCGATACTGCCGATATGCGTCGCGGCTTGCCCGCCATCAATGCCCTTTGGAAAAATAAAGTCGCCGTGCTTATGGGCGATTACCTCCTTTCGCGCGGCTTGCTCTTGGCGCTCAAACACAAAGACTACCGTTTTTTAGAAATTATCTCCGACGCCGTCAAACGCATGAGCGAAGGCGAACTGTTGCAAATTGAAAAAACGCGAAGCCTCGACATCGACGAAGCCACTTACTTCAAAATCATTTCTGATAAAACCGCCTCCCTCATTTCAACCTCGTGTGAAATTGGTTCAGTCTCTGCTTCATCTGATTTCAACGTCCAACAAAAATTGCGTGCTTGTGGTGAAGCCATTGGCATTGCTTTTCAAATTCAAGACGATATTCTCGATTATCTCGGCAAAAGTTCAAAGACGGGCAAGCCTGTCGGCGGCGACATCAAGGAGAAGAAAATTACGCTGCCGCTCATCTATGCGCTCGAGAACGCCGACACACAAAAACGCAAGCAAATCATTGCTATGCTCAAAAGCGACAAAAAGCGAACGCTCTTCAGCCAAGAAATTATCACATTTACCACCGAATATGGCGGGATTGAATACGCCGAAAAAACCGCCCAAAAGTTCGTTCAGAAAGCCTTAGACGCGCTCTCCTCGTTCCCTGCCTCGCCGAGCAAAACCGCACTTGAGCTCTTCATCAACTTTGCTGTGGCTCGCCAAACCTAACTTTCTGAAACGCCACCTTTCTGAAACGAATTAAACCGCTCTGCGTTTTATGTTGCTGCAACAATTAAGAAAACCAGCAAAAACGATTTTCACCCTCTTCACAAATGACTTTTTGTAATTCGCAAAATTTTCACGAAATAGGCATCGTTCAGATTACAGTTTTCGAGAACAAAAATGAAGTAGTATAGCGATGGGCGACGAATTTAGACATATCATTCTTGTTATTGAGAGTTACTTTTTTTACGCGGTCGTGCTGCTGATGCCGCTGTTTGCAATGGTTGCATTGGTTAATCGATTGCGAGTCCCACACGTTCGTCTCAGCCTTTGGCATGGTGCGCTTTTCGGTTATCCTCTTCTTCCAAGCATTTACAGCCTTGTTCAACTTGCTTGTATTGTGATTGGGCTCGCTATCGGTGATGATGAATCCGTGATGAAGTTCTCACTTTATTTGATTGCAAGTCTCTTCTGGTTCGTCGGTGCAGGCGCCTCGGAGCAACGGCTTATCACTGACGAAGGCATCGTTCAAAACATTCATCATGCGAAAAAGTCTCTGCTTGGCTGGGACGACATCACTGATTACTTCGCTAAACCCAGACGGTTTTACACCGAATATCACTTCTTTTACGGCAAGCCATTAGGTAGCAAGGTTGCATCCCCCAAAGGAAAAATCAATGCTTGGAACGTGGTGATTATTCGCGTTCAACATCGGCAACGAGAAGCCTTTGAGGCAATTCTTCGCGAGAAACTTGAGCCACGCTTTGAAGTCGACCCCGTCAAAATTTATCGTCGGGAATTTAAGCCTTAATACAAATGAAGTATCCGCCTGCTTATTACGCCGACTATCTTCATCTTGAGCAAATTCTTAATGCCCAAACGCCCCGTAGCGCAGACTTTGGGAAACCTGCACACGATGAACTGCTCTTCATTACAGTTCATCAAGTTTTCGAAATCTGGTTCAAGCAGATTTTGCACGAGTTGGATTCTGTGCGCGAAATGTTTCTAGGAAATTATGTCGATGAAAAAAATATCGGCGTTGCGGTCGCTCGTCTTGAACGCATCAGCACGATTCAGGAAGTGATGATTGAGCAGTTTCGAATTTTGGAAACCATGACGCCCCTCGATTTTTTAGAGTTTCGCGATTTTCTCTCTCCTGCTTCAGGCTTTCAAAGTTTGCAATTTCGTTTGATTGAAAATAAACTCGGCTTAAGGCGCGACCTTCGGCAAAACTTCAACCAAACCCCATATGAAAAACGCCTTTCCGACGCACATCAATCGCTTGCTTTGAAATCTGAACAAGAACCTTCGCTCTTTGAACTTACCCAAAAATGGCTTGAACGCACGCCGTTCTTGAACTTTGGAAATTTTGATTTTTGGGAGAGTTACAAACATGCCGTCGATGCAATGCTCGCACACGATAGGCAAATTATTGAGCAAAACCCAACGCTCACAGACACAGATAAGCTACGCGAACTCGAACAACTTTCGCGCACACAAGCAAACTTTGCAGCACTCTTTAGCGAAGAAAAGCACAACGAACTTGTCCGTGCAGGCGCGCGGCGCCTTTCCTACACGGCTTTCAAAGCCGCACTGCTCATTATGCTCTATCGCGACCAGCCGATTCTTCACCTGCCGTTTCGTTTCCTGACCGCTCTCATTGATATTGACGAACTCTTTTCTACTTGGCGATACCGTCACTCGATTATGGTTCAGCGCATGATTGGCACGAAAATCGGAACGGGCGGCTCGTCAGGACATGCATATCTGAAAAATACGGTCGAAGCGCATCGGATTTTTTTAGACTTCTTTAACCTTTCAACCTTTCTTATTCCGCGTTCGGCTCTACCACCGCTACCAGCCGAAGTGGAACGCGAACTTGGTTTCTTTTTTGGCTCTTCATCAAAAGAGAAATAAACTCGCACCCACTTCCAACCCAAACACATTGCCACTTTGACTTTGCGCGATGCCCCTTAGTTTTCGATTATCTACCCGATAAAAGGCTTCTAAATTGAGCGAGGCTTGCTTGCCGAACATGATTGCCATTCCACCTGATACACGAAAGTTCGTGCCCGTTGCACGTATATTGATGCTTCGCTCAAACTCTTGCTCTGTGCTGTTCAGATAGGAATAACTCATCGAGATAAAGGGAAAAATTGGGCTTTGCCGCTCGCCGAAAAAATAGGCAATGCTCGGTCCAATGCTCCAAGTTGTTCGTGAAAAAATCGTTACAACATTGTTCTTGTCGTTTTGTCCAAACGTGATGTAAGTGAAGTCTATACCCAGCGCGAGCCGTTCAAAAAAGAAATATGCTATGCTGGAACGCACAGCAAATTCCGTAGCACGGTCAGAGGCAATTCGTGCAGTGAGATTAGGCTGATAGAGGTCGCCACCGTAATTGGCATAGTTGAGCGAAACGCTCAGCCGAACGCTTCCTTGGTCAAACGCATAGCGTTGCGCCTTGATTTCAAGCGCGAAAAAGAACAATATCAATAAAGTGCAATAGATGTGCCGCATGGCTGTCATTTCATCTTGTTTTAATGAATCCAAAAGATAGTAAATTGACCTTCAAGCAGAACCTAATCGCTTGCCCCCCACTGCTTTGAAGTTTTTGTTGCCTAACTAACATAATGGTCTAAGGCAAGACTTGTTAGGCTTGATCATCATTTGCATCACTTGATTTTGGAAGCGGATGGCGTTCCAGATTGCATCACAGATGAGTCTGACAACATCGTATCTACCAGCAGCTCTCTGGCAACAGTGATTGCGATGAGTGGTTAATGGATAAGAAAAGTTGATGAAGATGACAGGCGTTGAACGTAACGCTTTTATCACAAAGCCGTTCAGGTGAAATGCTTTTGAAAACCGTTCATCGCCTTTTGGCTTCCCCTAAAATTGCGTTTTGATGAAATTTCTTTTACGCGTTGTGATACACTTTCAAAATTGTGTCGCGCAGTGCACCGCCTGCGTCGGAGCAAAGAAATGCCACGCTTTCCGCAATGACTTCAGGTTTGACCCAATCGTCAAAGTTTGCATTTGGCATAGAGGCGCGATTGGCAGGCGTATCAATCACGCTTGGCACAACAACCGATGCGACCACACCATGCGCGTTCCCTTCTGCGTTGAAAAGTTCCGAGAGCCGAAATAACAGCGACTTTGAGAGTCCGTATTCCACTGAATATGTGCCGTTCTTCAAGTCTAGCCCGGCGCGCGCGCCGATGAAAATTAGCCGTCCGCTCTTTTGCGCTTTCATCGCTTCAAAAGCGGGCTTGGCAATCGCGAGTGCTGAATAAAAATTCAGACGAAGCATTTTCTCAATCGTGGCTTGAGTGAGGTCGGCAAGTGAGCCCAGCGCAAAGCCACCGACGAGCATGATAGCCGCATCAAGCCTTCCGTATTTCTGCACACATTTCTTTACGAAGTCTGCCGACTTGTCTTCGTTTGTCACATCAAGTTCATAGCACTCTAAGTGAGGACTTTGATTTCGGAAGTTCTCTTCTATTTGCACATTAGGTTCAAGCGTAACAGCAAGGCGATAATCCAATTCTAAAAATTTCTTCACGATGGTGCGCCCTAAATTTCCTGCGCCGCCGGTTATGATGGCTGTTTTCTTTGACATTGAAGTGATTGGTGAATGTTTAAGACAGTTTTACCGTCTCTGTGTTTGCTTGGGACAGCGGCTGTTGCACATTATGCGCAAAGATAATACGCACCGTTGTTCCCATGTGGCGTTTGACCTCGATTTTACCATTTAACTTTTTCGTCAGACTGCTCACAATCATCAATCCCATAGAGTCGGGCGGCTTTGCTTCCACTCTGAACGGCATGCCGACACCGCTATCGCTTACAGTCATGCCGATTAAATTTTCACCTTCTCTGTAAAACGATACGCTCAGGACACCGCCTCGCGTCGTGAAAGCATGTTTCAAAGCATTTGTAATCAGTTCCCCCAAAATCAATCCAATCAAATTCGCACTGTGAAAGTCAATCCAGAGCGTTTCGCCTTCGTATTTCACCACCACATTGTTTTGTATCAAAGCCGATGCTTGAAAAATCGCAAAAATGTTCTCGACATATTCTGCTGTGCTAACTTTAAGTTGCGACTCTATAACGCGTGCACATTTGGAAGCGGCAGCAATGAGTTTCAAGCGTCGAGTATGCTCTTCTAAAAGATGGTCGTGCTGACCTTTCGACAGTCGTTTAGATTTTGCCCGAAGAATCGTCAATACAGTTTGAAACGCACTTGTTTGAATGCTTTCAAGTTGTCGGAGCAGTTGAATTTCATCATTCTCAGAACGCTCCTTGATTGAGCCAATGTCAGGCACTTGTATCAGGGTTGTCCTTTTCGTGATTTTGTGTATCGACAGCATAAAACTTCGCTTGCCGCGCTCCTCAATGAAAAGCCGTTTGACTTCAAGTTCAAATCGGTTTCCTTCTACATCGTCGTGGAACATTTTCGAGGTAGACGCATGTGCGGATTTGAAGAAGATTTCGCTGTAGTCGTGCATTTGAACCGGTTTTCCGATGCTTGTGGCATCTAACTGGAAGAGATTGAAATAATTTTGATTTGCGTCGATTAACACGCCGTTTGCGTCTGTAAGTGAAACTGCGTCATTAGAATGTTCAGCAAGCAATGCGAAAAAGGCTCGTGCGCGATTTCTTTCAAGTTTTGTTTCGGCTTTTTCAATGAGCACTTGCATGACATCGCGCAATTTTTCAGGCGTAAGCATAGATTTTTTCATAACGCCCACTTGTTTAGCGCGAAGCGACTGAATCAGTGAAGTTGCTTCATCGTTGATGAGAAACAGCATCGGCAATGTTTCTGGTGAAGCAATTTCAGTCAATTGTTTGAACAATTCACTTATGCCCATATCAGGGCAGTTGTCGCCGACAATGATAAAGTCTGGAAGCTCGTCGCGGATTTTGTCCAACCCTTCTTGTCCTTTACGAGCCACCATAATGGAGCGAATCGGAATTAAGTTTCGTCCAAGAAACCGCTCTAAAAGTGTAATGTCGTCGCTGTTGTCGTCAATAATCAGGACAGTGTAACTCTGATGCATGTTAACGGATAAACTAACATTGATGAGCGCTTTGTGTTGAGTGATGGCAGCAGCGGACAAGGACTATGTGAATTTAAGTTGAGATTTGATTTTCTGCTACACGCCTTGCATCAAATCTTGCACAAGTTTCACCAGCGCGCTCGTGGCTGTGGATTCGATGACTTTAAAGCCACGCAAGGCTTCGTAGGCGGGGTTAGGGTCAATGAAAAATTTTTGTTCTGTGTTTGCAAAGAGCGAAAGTAAGTTTGCGGCAGGATAGACTTGCGCCGATGTGCCCACGCCGATAAAAATGCTCGCCGTATCGATGAGCTCTTCCAAATCCTTGCGTCGCATATCGACGCTTTCGCCGAACCAAACAATGTCGGGGCGAAGCTGCGCGCCACATTTCGGGCACTTATCGCCCCACTGAACAGGCTTTGAGATTTCAGATTTGAAGTCGCAGTTGAAGTAACTATCGCGAAAGCCAAAAATGTCGTAGTGACGCTCGCACTTTTGCCAATCGACTCGTCCGTGCAAATGCCAAACGGTTTTATTGCCTGCGCGTTCTAAAAGGTTATCAATGTTTTGTGTGATGTTAATGACGTCGAATTTTTCTTGAAGTTGAGCAAGCGCCATGTGCCCTGCATTAGGCTGAACGCTATGAATCTTTTCGAAACGCATGGCATAAAACTCAAGCACAAGTTTTGGATTGCGCGCCCATCCATCCGGCGAAGCGACATCTTCAATGCGATGATTTTCCCAAAGTCCGTCGCTTCCCCTGAACGTTGGGATTCCGCTTTCGGCTGAAAGCCCTGCACCGCTGAATACAACCACTCGTTTTTTCATACTTGAACCGTGTTTTTCTTTAAGGCTCGCCAACCAATATCGCGCCTGAAATACGCACCTTCAAAGTGAATTTGCGTGATGGCTTCATAACACTGCTTCAAACTTTCCTCGAGCGTATCTGCCACAGCCGTTACAGAAAGCACGCGCCCACCGTTTGTGTAAAGTTTCCCGTTCTCAAATTTTGTTCCTGCATGAAAAATCATCACATCGTCGCGCACATCAGTGTAGCACCCAAGTTCGAAATGGCACTGCCCTGTAATCACTTTTCCGACCGTATAGTTATCGGGATAGCCTTTTGAAGCCATCACAACGGTTGCGGCAACCTTATCGGCAACTGCCATCTCGATTTGGCTTAACCGTCGTTCATTAGCGGCGATGAGCACATCGAGAAAGTTTGTTTTCAGGAGCGGCAAAATGACTTGGGTTTCAGGGTCGCCAAGCCGCGCATTGTATTCAACGACTTTGGGTTCGCCGTTGCTAATCATCAAGCCGATGTAGAGAAATCCGCGATACGGGGTTCCTTCTTCTCGCATGGCGCGCAGCGTTGGCTGAATAATGCGTGATTCTACT
Source organism: Chloroherpetonaceae bacterium (assembly GCA_046292465.1). Taxonomy (GTDB): domain Bacteria; phylum Bacteroidota; class Chlorobiia; order Chlorobiales; family Thermochlorobacteraceae; genus JANWWM01. Next base: position 73,430 of record JBKBRB010000003.1, on the reverse strand, counting down.
TTTTGCATCACATCAGGGGTAACAATCGGTGCAGGTGCGTAAGCCCCCATTCCGCCTGTGTTTTTGCCAATGTCGCCTTCACCGATACGCTTATGGTCTTGCGCACTTGGAAAGAGTTTATAGTCCGTTCCGTCCGTAATGATGAAGACGCTGGCTTCTTCGCCTTGCATAAATTCTTCGATGATGATTTCGTTACCGGCTTCGCCGAACACACGCTCTTCAAAAATGGCGCGCAGTGTTTCCAATGCGTCACCTTTGTGCAAGGCAATCACCACGCCCTTGCCTGCCGCAAGCCCGCTGGCTTTAATGACGAGGGGAAACACCGTTTGCTTCTCGATATAGGCTCTTGCATCATGGTGATTGGTGAAGGTTACAAACGCCGCTGTCGGAATGTTATGGCGTTGCATGAAGGCTTTTGCAAAGGCTTTGCTCGTTTCTAACTGCGCCGCTTCTTTTGTTGGCGCGATAATGTTCAATCCTTGTGCTTCGAATCGGTTGGTGATGCCAAGTTCAAGTGGCTGTTCAGGACCGACAAGGGTCAAATCAATTTTCTTTTCAACAGCAAATGCAAGCAAGGCGTCAATATCGGTAGGTTTAATGGGGATATTTTCGGCGATTGCACCGAGTTCGCGCGTGCCGCCGTTGCCAGAGGCGAGATAGAGTTTTTGAACGCGATTGTCTTTGAGGATTGACCAAGCCAGCGCATGTTCTCTTGCGCCGTTTCCGATAACGAGAATCTTCATTACGATGAAATGCTTTGTTTTAGATGAAAAATTTGGCAATATACATAAAACTCGCTACATGTTTTAGCATTGGAATTTTTGTATCTTTGCCGCCAAAATTAAAAGCAGATTTTTTATCTGCGATAAGGAATTTCAAGGTCTTCAAGCATTTGCTCATCTCGAATTTTTATTTCACTTCTTTCAATGGCATTATTTGATTTTTTATCCAAAGATATTGCAATCGATTTAGGCACAGCAAACACGCTCGTTTTCGTCAGAGGCAAAGGCATTGTGCTGAACGAACCCTCCATCATCGCCTTAGACCGCACCACGCGCAAGGTGGTCGCACTTGGCAACGAAGCGCGTCAGATGCATGAAAAAACCCACCGCGACATTATCACGATTAAGCCACTGGCCGACGGCGTCATTGCTGACTACGAAGCCGCCGAAGAACTCATCAAAGGCTTGATTCGCAAGACGCTCAAAGATTTTTCCAGTTCCATTCGCCGAATGGTTATTGGCATTCCGTCGGGCATTACCGAAGTCGAGAAGCGCGCTGTGCGCGACAGTGCCGAACATGCAGGCGCGAAGGAAGTCTACCTCGTCGCCGAACCAATGGCGGCGGCTGTCGGCATGGGGCTCGATGTTGATGCGCCTTTCGGCAATATGGTCGTCGATATCGGCGGTGGCACAACGGACATTGCCGTTATCTCACTTTCAGGAATTGCCTCCGGGGAATCTATCAGAGTTGCGGGAAATGAAATCACCAATGCGATTCTTCAACACTTCCGAAAAACTTACAACCTTGCCATTGGCGAGCGCACCGCCGAAGAAATCAAAATCAAAATTGGCTCTGCCTACGAATTGGAAGAAGAATTGATTGCAACCGTCAAGGGACGAAACTTGGTTACGAGTTTGCCTGAACAGCGCGACGTCAGTTCGCCTGAAATTCGCGAAGCCATTGCCGAACCCATTGGACAAATCGTCAATGCTGTGCGTCGATGCTTGGAATCAACACCGCCCGAACTTTCGGCAGATATTTTAGACAGAGGAATTATGCTTACAGGTGGCGGAGCACTTATCAAAGGGTTGGATAAGCGCATCAGCGAAGAAACCAAACTCCCCGTCTTTGTCGGAGAAGACCCGCTCACTGCTGTCGCACGTGGCACGGGTCGCATTTTGGAGAACTTGGATAAGTATAAAAACGTGTTGATGAAAACGAAGCGTTGAGCCGTTTATCAGAATTGGCAACTGTTCGCCGTGATAAACATCAACAACGCCACCATGAGCAGCACGGTTTCAATTACATCTTCCTTGCTGATTTCTTTGAGGGCTTTGAATTGCGAGGCTTTTGAGCGCATTCTCGACCACATAACTTTTCTCCGATTTTTCGGTTCAAAATTAGTTTTACTTGATAAAAAGTTAACCCCACCCCTTTACGGTGAAGGTTAAGCCTGTGTTAAGTTTTTGTCAAGAAATGTTAATTGGCTTGGCAACGAATAGGACGTGAGGTATCAGAAGCCGATGAATGCCCAAACAGAAACGAGGAGTGCTAAGACAATAATCTCAAAAATGTCTTTCTTTGATACGGTTACAGCAGTTTTGCGGGTATTTTGCATTTTGTCCATACAGCATTTATTTGTTAATGAACTTGATAGAAATGAACGAAATGAACAAGTCGCACTTGGCGATTTTTCAGCCGTAAAGATACGATATTTATCACGATGTTCGGTGCTCGAAATCACAATTAACACAAACGCAATCTCTTCACGATGGACACCAGCCGCTTAAAACCAATGCTCTTTTTGCTTCCTGTGCTGTTTCTTTTAGTGCTTCTTGTTGGATTTTTGAACTTCCAAAACAGCAATGCGCTTCCAAGCCTCTCCGATACGACAAGCGTTGCCACAAAAGCCCCGAAGCCTGAATTTTATTACAACTTCAACCCCACCGATTCGATTTACATTTTCGGCGAGCGCATTCCGCTTGAAGATGCCGAAGTCTTCGAACGCTTCGAGCGCGATTTTCTCATCAACGTCAATGACCGCGTTCAAATCATGCTTTATCTCAAACGCGCGGGTCGCTTCTTTCCTTACATCGAATCGAAACTTGCCGAAGCCGGCTTGCCTGATGACTTCAAATACCTCGCCGTTGCTGAAAGCAAACTGATGGACTTGCGCTCACCTGCAGGGGCGGCAGGCATTTGGCAAATTATGCCTACGACGGGACGCGAATACGGCTTGATTGTCAATAACGAGGTTGATGAACGCTACAATTTTGAATTAGCCACTGATGTCGCCATTAAGTATTTGCTTCAAGCCTATAAGCGATTCAAGAATTGGTCGGTCGTGGCGGCAAGCTACAACATGGGCATGGGTGGCGTTTCAGGTGAAATGACAATGCAGCAAACCAGCAACTACTACGACCTTTGGCTCAATCGCGAGACGGCGCGTTATGTGTTTCGAATTGCCGCTATCAAAGAGTGTATGCAAAACCCCGCCAAATATGGCTACGAGTCCATTGCACCCTATCGCCCAATAGAAACAAAAGCCGTTCTCGTTACGACCTCCATTCCAAACTTGGCACAATGGGCGATTGAACAAGGCACAACATTCAAAATGGTCAAGTATCTCAACCCTTGGATTCGCGGAAAGTCTCTGCCACAACCGCCTTCGCGCGGCTTCAAAGTTCTGCTTCCCAAAAACGGAAGCACGATTGCCACTTCGGACTACATCGATTTTCCAACAACCGACCCTGCAAAAGGATTGGTGGAAAAATGATTCGCACAGTTTTCATCGGATTGATTTGCTTCTCGTTCTCCTTGGCACACGCGCAAGAAAAGGCTCGCACACTTGCCTCATTTCAACGCGCGATTGCCCTTGCCGTTAATGCGTCGCTTGGCAACTGCTATGTGATAGAAGGCGCAACAAACAAAATTTTGCGATTGGACTCGGAAGGAAAAATTCTTGCGAACATTGGCGGATTTGGCGTTCAGCGCGAAGGCTTTGATTCACCACGCGACCTTGCAACCGACGGCATGAACGTTTATATCGCCGATAGAGGCAACCAACGCATTTCGCATTTCGACCGATTCCTAAACTTTATCGCGCTTCTGCAAAATCGTCCTGATGCGTCTGTGCAAGCGTCTGAAACTTCGGGCAGTCTCTCTTCCCAAGTGTGGCGACCGATTAGCGTCTCCGTCTCTCCGCAAGGCGACCTGTTTTTGCTTGATGAAGCCCAACAACAAGCCTTACGTATCAACCCTTTCACCTTCGCCTCTATGCAACAGCAACGGCAAAATCCGATTCAATTTATCTTCGGCGGATTCAATAGCGGCGCAGGCAGATTGATTGAGCCGAATCGATTGCAAGCGACAAAGTCAGGAAAAATTTTCGTCTCTGACGAGGGCGCGCGTTGCCTTTTCGTTTATGATTTGTTCGGAAATTTCGTTGCGCAGGTTGGAAAAGGATTGCTGAAAACGCCCGTCGCGCTTGGTTCGGGAGAAGTTGTGCAGATTTTGCCAAACGGCGAGCGCAAACTCAATGAATGGATACTGACTGTTGATGCAGGCGAAGTTTTCATTTTTGACGCGCTTCAACAGAATGGCTTTCGCTTCATCGGAAAACTTGATGCGGCAACGGTTTCGTCGTTCGTCGGAGAAAAGGCGGGCAAATTGATGGACGTCGGCGTTACCGCGTCTGACCTTTATTTGCTCACTGAAAAAAAACTTGTCGCCGTTCCAATTTCTTCGCTCAAACTCGAGATGCCTTAACAATTCACCACATCTTTTAGCGCGGCTAAAAATCGCTCGTTCTCTTGCCTTGTGCCAACATTGACACGCAAACATTTTTCCATCAACGGATAACTTGACACATCGCGCACCAACACGCCTCGCGCTTTGAGTTCCGTAAATACACTTGTTGGATTTTCCACTTCCAAAATAAAAAAGTTGGAATCGGAGTTGTGCGTAAAAACAGATTGAATTTTTTGCAATTCGCCATAAACCCTTTCCCGCTCTGCAAGAATTTCTCTGACAATTTTCTCAACCAAGTGATAGTTCTCCAACACTTTGAGCACGACTAATTCCGCAAGTCGATTGCTCGCAAAGGGAATTTTCGGCTTCAAGAGTTCAGCCGTGAGTGGCGCATTGGCGATTGCAAATCCGATTCGTATGCCTGCAAGTCCAAACGCTTTTGAGAACGTGCGCAAGACAATCAAGTTTGAATATCGCTCCATGAGTTTGAGTGCGGATTGCTGTTTGGAAAATTCAATGTAGGCTTCATCAACCAGCACAAGCGCGTGCGTATTGGCGAGCACTTCCTCGATTTCTTCAATCGTCATGGATTTTGATGTAGGATTATTGGCGGTTGAAAGCACAATCAAATTCGGTCTTGAACGCGCGGCTTCTTCGATAATCTCGTTGACTTGAAATTCAAGTTTCGGTGTCATTGCCACTTTCAACACATCGGCTTCAAGAAGCGTGGCGACTTTTTCGTAGAGCGAAAACGACGGCGATGGAATCAATACTGACGCGCCTCGACGAAGTGTTGCTAAAAAAATCGTGTAGATGAGTTCGTTTGAGCCGTTGCCCATCATCACACATTCTTTCGGCACGCCGAGAAATTGTGCGTAGCGTTCAATCGCTTGGCTTGGAAACACATCAGGATAGCGATTCCATGCTTCGCTATAAAAGGCATTGAGAATTTCAAGTTTGAGCGGCGCGGGTAGGTCGTAAGGACTTTCGTTTTGATTGAGTTTGATTTCCGCCGATTGTCCGCCGCCAACCACATAGGGCGACATCTTGCGCACAGCAGGATTGATATTCTCTAAAAATTCTTGTTCAATAAATTTTTCGTTTTTCATTGGCAAGGTTTTTCGTTGAATCGGCAAAATACAATGTTCTTTGATTTCGACTTAAGTGGACAGTTACGAGCTTGCACACATTGGCTTTACAATAACTTAACAGTTCATACCTTTTGCACATCGTAAATTCAAGCCCGACAAGTGTTTATCGCATCTTTAATAAACGCTTTACAACGCTGAATGTCTCAACGCCAAACGATTCGTTGCGTTACCATTAACACGCATCGAGGCAGAGGTCCAAAACTTCCTTACTTACTTGCTCAGGCTTCCGTTGATGAAGCCGAGCGCATTGAACTTCTCCACGACACACGCGCCTACACATATTACATTGCTGAATGGCTGCACCAACATCGCGAGCAGTATGATGTGGTTGGATTGCAGGAGGTTTTTAATGGCATTCTCGGCATTGGCGACTTGTTGTATCGCAAATATCGTCAGCGCGACCACTATCGCGTCATTGCAGGCTATCGTTCTGTCATTGCACATGGGGTTGGCTTTGCAGGATTTCGATATGAAAATTTAATGCTTTCGCAACTTCAAAAAATCGGACAGGTTCAAATCAATTATCTTTTGCCCGGCAGAATTGCTTTTCTTGCCGCATGCGGATTTACCCTTGTGCCGTTTGTCTTTAATGGTCAAGTCGTTTGGATTGGCAACACACACCTTCACCCGTTTAACCCACGCGATAGAGAGGCACAAGCGCGTGGCATCGCTAACGAAATTAAAAAACACGGTGATGTGCCGATTATTTTCATGGGCGACTTCAACACCGTTCCTCCCGGATGCCGTGTTACAGGATTTCCTGCTGGCGATAACGATGTCAATAGTTACAAAAACGACAAAACTTTTGACATTCTCACTGACGCTGGCTTACAACTCATCAAACACGACGACTCCGAGCAGTTTTACACCTACCCTACGGGCTTGCCAAATCGCACATTAGACTATATTCTCTACACACATCACTGGGAAGTCGAGAATTATCAAGTAATCAAAGAGTTTATCTTTTCCGACCACTACCCTGTTTTCGGCGAGTTCCGCTTGAAAGATTGATGCACTAAAAAAGCGTCTTTTGCAAGACGCTTTTTGTTTTTTATGATTTTCGGTCAGCGATTTTTATACTCAATGCGAACGGCAGTATGCGGGACGGCTTCGAGGCGTTCTTTGGGAATGGGCAGACCAGATTTAACGCAAATTCCGTAGGTGCCGTTTTTAATTCGTTCTAAGGCTTTATCAATATAACTGAGATATCGCTCGTCTCGGGCAATAAACATGAAGCGTTGTTCGCGGTCGAGCGTTTCCGTGCCGTGGTCTGCCATGTGCATAGAGTAGCTGGAATTGATATTTTCGCTATTATTTTCATCTTGCAAGGACGCACGCATGATTTCAAGGTCTCTGAGAACTTCGGCGCGTTTTTCCAATAAAATTTGTTGGAAATGTTTAAGTTCTTCTTTGCTGAGATAAGTTTTAGTTAAGCGTTGAGTGGGCAACTCACTTTGGGGAGTTGTTTCAGTCGGTTTGCGCACAATACTGACCGGTTGTGATGACTCTTGTTTGGCTTTTTTCGTCGTAGCGGTTACCGCTTTTACTTTTTTTGTTTTTGTCGCCGCTTTTTTTGCCGTTGCTTTCGTTGCAGTTGTGTTCGCCTTTGGCTTTGCGGTGCTTTTAGTTTTATTAGTTTGTTTTGCTTTCGCAGTCGACTTAGCCATGCTGATAAGGCGTTTAGAGTTAAGATAGATTATTGTTTTTCTATTGCTATACGGAATGCTTCTCCGTTAATCTCGTCCTGTTTTGCAACTTTTGTTTTTCCATTCAATTCAAAATTGAGTTCCACTGCCAGCGTTTCGTTCATCACATACTCTTTATAGGATTCAACGGCGGTTTTAATATGGGTCGGTAAGGCTAAATAAAGTTTAATTCTATCGGTAATTTCAAGTCCCGAATCTTTGCGCATGGATTGAATCCGACTAACAAGTTCGCGCACAATCCCTTCGTTTTTCAACGCATCGTCGAGCTCGGTATCAAGGGCGATTGTCAGTTTTAGGTCTGAATCAGATGCCACCAACCAGCCTTCAATATCTTCGCGTAAAATTTCTACATCTTCTGACTGAACTTTAATTTCTTTACCTGCAAGGTCCAGCACACATTCTCCATTTTTTTCAAGTGCTGAAATTTGGCTGCTCGTCATCTCTCGTATCAACGCAGCAACTGCATTCACATCTTTTCCAAACTTTTTGCCAAGCGTTTTGAAATTCGGCTTCGCTTTTTTATTCACGATTCCCGATTCGTCATTGACGTATTCAACTGCTTTTACATTGACTTCATCAAGGATAATATCGCGTACTTTTTCTAATTCGCGTCGTTCTTTGGCATCGGCGATTGGAAGCAAAATACGGCGAAGCGGTTGGCGCACTTTTAAGTTAGATTTCTCACGCATCGTTCTAACAAGCGACGAAATGACTTGTGCTTTTTTCATTCGTATCTCTAATTCCTTATCAATTGCCGTTTCTTCAACCGTTGGGAAAAATGACAGATGCACCGATTCAAATTCCTCGAGATTCGTTACTGTATTCAAGTTTCGGTAAATTTCTTCGGCGATAAAAGGCGTAAAAGGCGACACTAATTTGCACACCGTTACCAAGCACTCGTAAAGCGTTTGATAAGCGGCAAGTTTATCTGCGCTCATCTCGCCTTTCCAGAAACGGCGACGGCTCCGTCGGATATACCAATTAGAAAGATTATCTACAACAAAACTTTCAATCAAGCGCGTTGCTTCGGTCGGGTTATAGGCGTCCATTGCCGATTCGACTTGCTTAATCAGCGTATTAAGCGACGAAATAATCCATTTATCTAACTCACTTCTTGCTTCTACTGGAACACGAGGTTCTTTATACTCGAACCCATCAACATTAGCGTAGAGTGAGAAAAACTTATAACTTTCCACTAACGCACGGAAAAACTTACGCTGACCTTCTACTAATTCATCTTCATTGAACGCCTTCGGCAAATGCGGCGGGGAGGAAAGTATTAAATACCACCGCAGCGAATCCGCACCATATTTTTGCATCAACACAAATGGGTCGACAACATTGCCTTTGGACTTCGACATTTTTTGCCGGTCTTTATCCAAAATATGCCCATTCACAATCAAACTTTTAAATGCAGGCTTGTCAAAAATAAGCGTTGCAATTGCATGCAGGGTATAGAACCAACCTCGTGTTTGGTCGACACCTTCGCAAATAAAATCTGCAGGAAAATGCTTTTCAAAGAGATCGACGTTTTCAAACGGATAATGAAACTGCGCAAACGGCATTGCACCTGAATCAAACCACACATCAATGAGTTCGGGCGTGCGATTAAATCGTTTTCCCTCTTTGATAAAATAAATTCTATCAACAAATGGCTTATGTAAATCTAATTCTACTAACCCCTTCTCGAGGGCTTCCCAAACTTTATAGGTTTTGCCATCAATATCAATCAAGCCTTCCTTCAGTTCTTTAACCGAACCAATGCAGAACATTTTACCGCTCTTGTAGTCATCGCCGACTTTGAAATCTTCCGAAACCCAAATTGGCAGCGGCGTTCCCCAGAAACGCTCGCGCGAAAGTGCCCAGTCTTTATTTTCCTCGAGCCAATTTCCAAAACGTCCTGTGCCAATTTCTGGCGGCACCCAATTGATTTCTTTATTGAGCGCAACCATTCGCTTAGCGATTTCAGTCGTGCGGATATACCACGATTCGCGCGCATAATAAATCACTGGAACATCATATCGCCACGAAAAGGGATAAGTGTGTAGATAGGTTTCTTTTTTGTAGAGTTTGCCCTCTTTTTTGAGCGTTTCCATAATGCCCTTGTCGGCATCTTTGAAAAATACGCCTTCATAAAGCGGGACTTCTTTTGTAAAACAGCCGTTCCGCGCAATCGGCTGAAGCATGGGAAGATGATATTTTTTAGAAAGCTCGTAATCATCTGCACCAAAGGCAGGTGCGCAATGCACAATGCCCGTGCCGTCCGATGTAGAAACGAAATCACCGACGCAGATGAAAAAGGCTTTTTCTTGAACCGAAATGTAGGGCAAGAGTTGTTCGTATTCCTGAAACTCTAACGCTTTACCTTTGAACTTTTCGAGAATTTCAATCGGATTTTCTTCGGAAGGCGCGCCAAGCACTGACAAACGCGCTTCAGCAAGAATCAATACGCCGTCTTTGGTTTTGACTTTTACATAATCTATATCCGGTCCGACCGCCAGCGCAACATTAGAAATCAGCGTCCATGGCGTCGTTGTCCAAACCAGAAAATACTCGTCCGCATTTTTCTTCTTGAACTTGACATAAACGCTTGGGTCTCTAACTTCTTTATAGCCAAGTGCAAGTTCGTGCGAACTTAAAACGGTTTCGGATTTGGGGTCTTGCGGGACGATTTTATAGTCTTTGTAGATGAATCCTTTTTCAAAAATTTGCTTTAAGCCCCACCAAACGGATTCGATATAGTCGTTGGTACAAGTGATATAGGCGTTTTCTAAATCGCACCAATACGCCATTTGGTCGGTCAGTTTTCCCCACCCTTCTTGATTGTCTTTGATGTGATGATAAACGAGGGCGCGTGCTTCTTGATTGAACTCCGCAACGCCATATAATTCGACAGCAGATTTATTTTTCAAGCCAAGTTTTTTTTCGACCGCAATTTCAACAGGCAAACCGTGCGTGTCCCACCCGGCTTGGCGGCGCACTTGATAGCCTTTGAGCGTTTTATAGCGGCAAACGAGGTCTTTAATTGTGCGAGAAAAAACATGATGAACACCGGGCTTGCCGTTCACTGTGGGCGGACCTTCAAAAAACGAAAACACTTTTCCGTCATTTCGCGAAATGATGCTCTTCTCAAAGATGCCGTTTGCTTTCCAAAATTTGAGGATTTCGGATTCAAGTGCACTGTAACTGAAATCGGACGAAAGTTCTTTGAATTTTGCCATTCCAAAAATGAACTGCCTGAATTGCGTTGCCTTAAAAAAGGCGCAAATATACGCTCTTTCACGCAATAAACAAAGTTACTTTCACCAAATTTGACTTGCAATTCACATTCCGTTGAAAAGTTGTAACTTTGCGCTGAACTTTATTCACTTCAACGCTTACCATTTCATCTGCACGTGCCAAAGCGCAAAGACCTTCATTCCATTCTCGTTATCGGTGCAGGACCGATTGTCATCGGACAAGCCTGCGAATTTGATTATTCAGGCACACAAGCCTGCCGCGCCTTAAAGCAAGAGGGGTTTCGCGTCGTTCTCGTTAACTCCAATCCCGCCACGATTATGACCGATTTAGACGTTGCCGACGCCACCTACATCGAGCCAATCACGCCTGAATTTGTCGAGAAAGTTATTGAGCGCGAAAAACCTGATGCCATTTTGCCCACGATGGGGGGACAAACCGCACTCAACGTTGCCGTCAAACTTGCTGAATCGGGCGTCTTGGAACGCAACGGCGTTGAGCTCATCGGCGCAAAACTGCGCGCCATTCGCAAAGCCGAAAACCGCGAACTCTTCGCCGACGCGATGAAAAAACTCGGCTTGGAAGTCGCCAAAGGCTTTTTCGTCCGAAGCGAAGAAGAAGCCAAACACGCGCTCGAACAAATTGGCTTGCCGATTATCATTCGTCCCTCGTTCACGCTGGGCGGCACGGGCGGCGGCTTTGCCGAAACCGAACAAGCCTATTGGGAAACAGTCCGACGCGGCATGAGTGCCAGTCCGATTGGCGAAGTGCTCGTCGAAGAATCTATCGTCGGTTGGAAGGAGTTTGAGTTGGAAGTTATTCGCGATTTAGCCGACAATGTCATTATCGTTTGCTCGATTGAAAACTTTGACCCGATGGGCGTCCATACCGGCGATAGCATCACGGTTGCGCCTGCACAAACCTTGACCGACCGCCAATATCAACACATGCGCGACGCGGCAGTTAAAATTATTCGTGAAATCGGCGTTGAAACCGGCGGCTCCAACATTCAATTCGCTGTCAATCCCGACAACGGCAGAATGATTGTCATTGAAATGAACCCGCGCGTCTCGCGCTCATCCGCCCTTGCCTCAAAAGCCACAGGCTTTCCGATTGCCAAAGTCGCCGCCAAACTTGCCGTCGGCTATACGCTCGACGAAATTCAGAACGACATTACCAAAACGACGCCCGCCAGTTTTGAGCCCGCAATTGATTACTGCGTCGTGAAAATTCCACGATGGGATTTCGAGAAATTCAAAAACGTCGAAGACCGTCTCGGCGTGCAGATGAAAGCCGTCGGCGAAGTGATGAGTTTCGGACGCAACTTCAAAGAAGCCTTGCAAAAAGCCTTGCGCTCGCTTGAAATCGGTCGTGCTGGCTTAGGCGCAGACGGCAAAGACTTAATGAACATCATCGACCTTTCGCCCGAAGCCAAGTTCAAAGCCAAACACGAACTTTTGGAGCGCATTAGCATTCCTACCTCTGACCGCATTTTCTACATCCGACACGCACTTTTAGCAGGCGCAACGATTGACGAGATTTATCGCTCGACGAAAATCGATAAGTGGTTCTTACACAACATCAAGCAAATCGTCGATATGGAATTAGAACTGCGCGAACTTGCCACCAGTTCAACGCTTATTGCGTCAGAACACGCATAAACATTGGGCATTTTCACAGATTCAATTCTACCTAACATTTCAACTATGACTGGAGTCAAACATTACACGCGCTTGCTTACCATTGCAGGTTCAGATTCCGGCGGCGGTGCGGGCATTCAAGCCGACCTGAAAACCTTTTCCGCACTTGGCGCATTCGGCATGAGTGCTATTGCCGCGCTCACCGCTCAAAACACGCTCGCCGTTACGGCGATTCACCCTGTTCCGCCCGACTTTCTGCAAAAGCAACTTGAAGCCATCTTCGATGACATCGGCGTCGATGCGGTCAAAATCGGCATGCTCGCCACGCCTGAACTCATCACGGTTGTTGCCGAAACGCTCACGCGATACAACGCAAACAACATCGTTTTAGACCCCGTCATGGTCGCGAAAAGTGGCGATAAACTTTTGCAGGATAACGCCATCGAAGCCTTGCGCACGAAACTGCTTCCGCTTGCAACTGTCATCACGCCGAACCTTCCCGAAGCCTCTGTATTGCTTGGGCGCAGTGTGGCGATTGAAACCGACATGACTCAAGCAGCAAAAGATTTACAATCGCTCGGTGCGAACAACATCTTGCTCAAAGGCGGACACTTGGGCGGAAACAAAAGTTCCGACTTACTGCTCACTGAAAGCGGAAAAACCTTGTGGTTCGAGGCGGAACGCATTGAAACCAAAAACACGCACGGAACCGGTTGCACCTATTCTTCCGCCATTGCCACCTTTCTAGGCAAAGGCTACACGCTTGAAAACGCCATCGCCTCCGCCAAACAATACATTTCTGATGCGATTCGCTTCGGCGCAACTTATCAACTCGGACACGGACACGGACCTGTGCATCACTTTTTCAAACACTGGGAGTGAAGAAGATTGAGCGGCACGCTTTACATCGTCGCGACCCCCATTGGCAACCTTGAAGACATTACGCTTCGCGCACTTCATACGCTCAAAACGGTCGACCTCATCGCTTGCGAAGACACACGGCACACCTTGAAGTTGCTCCGCCATTACAACATTTCCGACAAACCGCTCTTTGCTTATCACACCTTCAACGAGCGCACCGCAACCGAACGCCTCATCAACGAACTTTTGCAAGGCAAATCGGTCGCGCTCGTCAGCGATGCAGGCACGCCTTCGCTTTCCGACCCAGGATTTTTTCTTGTTCGCGCCGCGCATGAACAGGGGCTTCGCGTTGTGCCGATTGCTGGCGTTAGTGCTCTGACCGCCGCTGTTTCCGTCTCGCCAATTCCAATTCGCTATTTTTACTTCGAGGGATTTCTTCCGCAGAAAAAAGGTCGACAAACGCGCCTGAAATATCTTGCGTCGCTTAGCACAACGGTCATTTTGTATGAATCGCCGCATCGGCTTTTGAAATTGCTTGATGAACTCACGGAATACTTCGGCAATCCAACGGTGATGATTGCACGCGAACTAACGAAATTGCACGAAGAAATTTTGCTCGGCTCGCCTTCCGAACTCAAAGCCAAATTTTCATCAAAAAAAATTTTGGGCGAATTTGTCGTGATTGTTCACTCAGCACATTCTTCAACAACCGATTTTTCAGAAGACAGCCCTAACGCGCATGAAGATTTTTAACGACCCGAAAACCCTTCAATCTTTTTCAGAAACGTTGCGCTTGCAGGAAAAGCGCATCGGCTTTGTGCCAACGATGGGCGCGCTTCACGATGGACATTTGAGCCTCGTGAAAATTGCCAAATCGCGCGCCGATGTGGTGATGATGAGCATTTTTGTCAATCCCCTTCAATTCGGGAAAACAGAAGATTTCGGCAAGTATCCGCGTCCGTTCGAGCGCGATGTTGAACTTGCACGCTTTGCGGGCGTTGATATTCTCTTTGCACCTTCTGCTCAAGCCTTATATGGTCAGGGATTTCAGTCGTTTGTCGAAGTGGAGCACGTCTCAAAGGGATTTGAAGGCGCGATTCGTCCGACACATTTTCGTGGCGTGGCAACGGTGGTGCTCAAACTTTTCAACATCACAAAGCCTCACGTTGCTGTTTTTGGTGAAAAAGATGCGCAACAACTCACGCTTATTCGCCGAATGACAACCGACCTTAACCTTGATGTAGAAATCGTTGGCGCGCCGATTGTGCGCGAGCCTGACGGCTTGGCGATGAGTTCGCGCAATGTGTATTTAACTCCCGAACAGCGAAAGGAAGCAACGGTTTTATATCGCGCCTTGATGCAAGCTAAATCGCAACTCGATGCAGGCGAAAGAAATGTTGACGCTCTCAAAACGCTTGTAGCCCGCACGATTCAAGCCTCGCCAATCGCGTTGATTGATTATGTCGATATTGTCGACGATGACACTTTTTCGCCTTCTACTTCGCTTCAAAGCGGCAAAAGTTATTTTCTCATCTTAGCCGTGCGCATCGGCGAGGTAAGGTTATTGGATAACCTTCATTTTTCAGCCTGACTTTTTACGATAACTTTTCTTCAACCATAAACTTCTTCAACCTTAAACACAGTCGCTATGTCGGAACAATTTACCACAGAATCGCACTCTGAATCGCCCGATAATTTCAACTCGATTTTAATTGGCGGTGCGGTCATTTTCGTGATTGGCATAGTGCCGTTTTTGAATCTTATCAACGGCTGTTGCTTGGGCATGCTTCTTGGCGGCGGCGTGGCGGTTTGGCACTACACCCATCAATACAATCTCACGCTCACGAGCGGCGAAGGCTTCAAACTTGGTGCGTTGGCAGGTTTGCTTGGCGGACTTGCAGGTTTAGTCGTCGGTTATGTGTTAATTGCCTTGTTCGATTATCAACCGGGCAAAGAAGAATTGCAGGAATTCATGCTTAACATTTTCGGCAGCGACCCCGCCGTCAGAGCACAGATGGAAGAATCGTTTCGTGAGCAATCGACAAATGCGTTAAGCGCAAGCGCGATTGCTATCGCCACGATTACAACGGCAATTATCTATCCGCTTTTTGCAGGGCTTGGCGGCATTATCGGGGCTTCGCTCTTCAAAAAAGGCTCGCCACAAGTTTAGCCTTTGAATCAAAAATCTTTACGCAATGCGCGAAGTTGCGCCAAGCGATTGCCGCTGTATTGCTTGCGATTAAAAGTATTGCCTTTGCAAGGATTGGCAACGTTTTCACGCTGTGGAATTGGCTCACCGTATAAATCGCAGTGATGTAAAACAAGATTGTAATTGACGCAATACGGACACGCCGACGCTAAATTGATTTGCGCGACAATGCTTTTTGAATCGTTGTATGTGTTTCTTGCCCACATCGGCGCGGCAGAAGATTCTTCGCCTGATGTTGCAGAATTTGTCGACGGTGATTGGTCTAACGAGGCGAGTGTTCGGCGGGAATACTGAAACATACTACATACTACGGTTAATCTTAATTGAGACAGGCTCAATTTGTGAAATGTTTTTCTCTCTTTCAACATCTGCTCGCATTTTTTCCCCAACGCTTTGCCTTGACACGCTTTTGAGCGATGGCGTATATTGATGCTATTGCTTGCTAATTTTAATCCATTAATCAATGCGCTATTTTTTTGCATTGCTTACAGTGCTGTTGCTCGCCTTTCAGTCGCTTTTCGCACAGGACGGTTTGCAAGTCTTAAGCAAAGATGAAACCAGCCTTACCTTTTCATTCACGCCTTTGTGGCAAGAAGTCGACACGATCGAATTCAACAATTTTCTTTACCAGCAGTTTCATTTCAGAGGTGGCTCGCCAAGTTCAGAACGCATTGGATTGCCCGATGTGAAAACATTTTTCTTTTCGATTCTCGTCGGTTCTCCAAAACCGCCGCGCGTTGAAATTCTTTCTGCTGAAAGCGTAACGATTTCAAACATAGACCTTGCGCCGACACCTTCGTTCGACAAAGACGGCAACGCCAATTTTGACCGCGCACCAAACTACGACACTGCCCCGCTCCCCAAACTTGTCGAAGCCTCGACGCCTGAAATTGCGCGTGGCTACTTCATTTCGACGATTGCCATCACGCCTATGCAATACAGCGCGAAGACAAAATCGCTTCAAAAGTTTTCCAAAATCGTAGCACGTATTTCGTTTGAACGCTTTGCTTCTCAATCACTCCTTCAAAGTCGCCTTGCTCCGAAATCTGACGAAATGTTCGCTCATCTTGTTAATTTTGATGTTGGAAAATCGTGGTATGCTCCTCCACTCCGCAACGCGACGACCGATACCGTTACACAAAGCGTTTTGCGTTCAGGACGGTTCTACAAGTTGGAACTGCGCGAAGAAGGCATCTATCGATTAGACCGTCAATACCTTGAATCCATCGGAATCAATCCAAACACGATTGACCCGCGCAAACTGAAAATTTACTTCAACGGTGGCGATGAGTTAGAGACGCGCGTCAATTCTGTCAAAATTCCTGACCTGCAAGAACAAGCGATTTTCGTTTCAGGCGAAGCCGATGGCTCGTTCGATTCAGGCGATTTCGTTCTCTTTTATGCCAAAGCCACGCAAGGCTTGCGCTTCAACTCTGTCATACAACAATTTTCGCACTACAACAATCACTTTACCAATTCATCGTTTGCATTTCTTTCGCTCGATGGCGAAAATGGCAAGCGTCTGACACCCGAGCCCTCGCTCCAACAGTCGTCGCCGTTTGTGGCTCAATCGTTTCGCACACAAAGTTTCGTCGAGAACGACCGCGTTCATTTCACGAGTTTTGGAATTCATTTTTATGATGTTCCGCTGACTTCTTCGCGCCGAAATGCGACTTACACTTTACTCACGCCTTCCCTTGATGCTTCGCGCCCTGCCGCGCTTCGTGCGTTTTATGTGCTTGCCAGCAACTTACCTGAAAACTTTTCTCTTCGCTATGGGAGCACAACGCTTAGTCAATTCAGCACCTTCGGAAGCACCGTCGGTCCATATCGTTCGGGCACGACCTTTTTCATGAACGTGAACTCCTTTCAAGCCGCCGCCCAAACCAGCCAATCGTTTTTAATCGAGTTTTCAGGCAATAGCGCAATCGGTTCTCTTTATCCCGATTGGATTGAAGTTGACTATTGGCGACGCTTTGAGGCAGAAAGCGGATATTTAGCTTTTAATTCTCTTGTTGGACTTTCATCAGAGCAAGCCGTAGAATATCGCTTAGTGGGCTTTGCGCCGTCGCTTATGGTTTGGGACATCACTTCGGGGAAAATGATTTCAGGCATTTCTCCTACGGGTGCATTTCAACGCCAAGAATCGCCGAGCGCGTTTCGAGAGTATATCGCCTTTGACAATTCCTACTCGTTCAAGCGTCCGATTTCGGCAACGCTGGTTGCGAATCAAAACATTCGCAGTCTCGTCGCACAAAGCCCTGAATACATTGTCATTTATCCGAAAGAGTATGAATCGGCGGCAACGCAGATTTTCAACTATCGGCGCGACAATGCTCGCTGGGGCGCGCTTGCCTTGCGCTCGGCTATGGTTTCAACCGAACAAATCTACAACGAGTTTTCAGGCGGCAAGCAAGATTTCACCGCGATTCGCAACTTCATCAAATTTCTTTACGACAACGCCCCTAATGCCGACCTGCGCCCGCAATATGTTTTACTTTTAGGCGATGGCGATTGGGATTTTCGTAACCTTGTTGGTCGCACCTATCCGAAAGTGCCTGCTTTTGCTTCCACTGACCGTGTCAACGAACTTGCCTCGTTCAACTGTTCAGACGACTTTTTTGTCAGTGTTCAAGGCGAAGATTTCAGACCTGAATTAGCGATTGGTCGCTTGACCGTTCAATCCGCACAAGAAGCCGAATTTGCCGTTGAAAAAATCATTGGCTACGAAACAAACTCCGACTTTGGCGATTGGCGCAATCGGTTTGGGTTAGTGGCTGATGATTATCCAAATGGCGCAATCCGCAATCCCGGACACGCCCGCGACCAATTCACGCGCGACAGCGAATTTACCTTGCAACAAGCCCGCACCAGCGCGCCTTACATCGACCCTGTTAAACTTTACGCGCCGTTTTATCGTCCTGAAAGCGCGGCAGGCGGCAGACGCTTTCCCGCGCTCTACAACGACATTATTAACCAGCTCAACAGCGGCTTGCTCATCATCAACTTTATCGGACACGGCAACCCGAATGTATGGACGGCAGAGCGCATTTTTGAACCTGCTACTTCCCTGCGCTTGCTGAACAATCAACGCCGATTGACCTTCTGCATTACCGCCACGTGCGACTTCGGCAAAGCCGACGACCCGTTTTTCCAAAGCGGTGCTGAGCAAATGTTCATCACGCCGAATGGCGGTGCGGTTGGATTATTCACAACCTCGCGTGCGATTTTAGTAACCAGCGGCTCAAACGCGCCGCCTGCACTTTTACGCGAACTTTTAGCACGACAATCCGATGGACTTGCTTCGCCGGTTGGACTTTCGCTCTACCGATTCAAACTCAATAACGCTGTCGGCAACGATGTCGGATTTTTCTTTTTGCTCGGCGACCCCGCCATGCGCCTTCTTTCAGGGAGAACCGTCGCACAAATTGACTCCATCAACGGCAATGCACTTCAATCTACATCGCTGACGGTTCCCGCATTAAGCCGCACGCGCATTTCTGGCTCGGTGCGCTCACCACAAGGCAGTTTGCTTTCCGACTTCAACGGCAAAATAGCCCTCATCATTTTTGACGCCGCTCGCTCTACGCCTGCCGACCACGAAGGCGACGGCACCATCGATAACTACTACGACGTGCGTAATGCGCTCATTTATCGAGGCACCGTCGATGTGCGCAATGGTCGCTTCACGATTCAATTCGTTGTGCCTAAAGATATTTCATATGATAGCCTGAATTCAGGGCGAATCAGCCTTTATGCTTGGAAAGGAACACCATCTCTTGGCGATGTTTTTGCAACCGCATCGGGCGCGACCGAACAAGTGCTTTTCACTGGCACCAATCCCGACGCACAGCCCGACAACACACCGCCCAACGCAACGGTTTTCCTTAACGATAGAACTTTCACATCAGGCGGCATAACGAATCAAAATCCAATCTTCATCGCTGAACTTTCAGACGAAAACGGCATTAACCTTACGCAAAGTATTGGACGCGCCATTACGCTTGTGCTCAACGGCGACGAGCGCAATCCGATTATTTTGAATGAATTTTATGAAGCGCGAGAAGGCAGTTTTACCGAAGGCGAAATTCGCTATCCCTTCCGCAACTTGCGCGACGGACGCTATTCGCTCCGCTTCAAAGCGTGGGATACATTCAACAACTCCGTCGAGCAGTTCTTGGATTTCACCGTCGCCGATTCGTCCAAACTCACGCTTGGCAATCGCGTGATGAACTACCCGAACCCCTTCCGCGACCGCACCACATTTGTTATTGAAAACAATCGTCCGAACGACTTGCTGAATGTGCAAATCAAAATTTACACCGTTGCAGGGCGCTTGATTAAAACCTTGCGCGACGCTCAAGCTGCACACCGCATCAACATTGCTTGGGACGGCAAAGACGACGACGGCAGCGACGTCGCCAACGGCATTTATCTTTACAAAGTCATTTTAAGCAGTCAGGACGGAAAGTTTCGGGCAGAGCGAATAGAGAAACTTGCTATCGTGCGTTAGTTTCGCTCAAACATTTTCTTTTTCAAAACTTTAATACCAACAGCCAAGAGAGATGCAACTTTATCGTTTAGTTTATTACAGTGAAGCGGCAGAAAACCTTACCCTTCAAGATGTCAAATCAATAGCGACGAAAGCCAGCATCAAGAACGAATCACTTTTAGTTTCAGGCGGATTGCTTTACTGTGAAGGGAAATTCTTACAAGTTTTAGAGGGTGGGCTCAGACCAGTCAATAAGCTTTTTGAAACGATTCTTCGCGACCCGCGCCACAAGAATGTGAATTTGATTGAGTTCACACGCGTCAAGAAACGTGAATTTGAAGGGTGGGAGATGTCGCTTGTCTTTTTTCCGACTTCGCGCGACTTTTATCCCGAATACATCAAATACAGCGGCGACGATTCTTTTGACCCGATGAGTTTAGATGGCGATGTTTGCGTAGCGCTTCTTCGCGGGTTGCTTGGACGTCAAAAACGATAGCACTTTGCAAAGTGAAGCAAACTTGCTTCATCTCTTAGCCACTTTTGTTTTTCTCTGCGAGTTCACTTTTTCTCGTGCAACTTGCTTTCTATTTCTGTGAAATCTGTTTCCTTTATCTCGTCAATGCGAGCATTCGGTTTTGTTTGATGATATGTTTCGAAGCGGCTTTGCGGTGGTGTGCTAATCAAGCGATAGATGTAGCGAAAGAGAAGATAGAGCAGGTATCCTATGCCGAGAAATATCAGAAATCGAATCATCACTGTCTTCAGTTTGCGTTGAGTAATGTTAGAGTGGTACTTAACCTTAAATCAATGTTTTTCGTTTTTCAGGCGTAAAGTATTCTGTTCCGGTGTGGATTTTGTTACAGATTAAATCGTATAGCAGTTCAAAATCTTCGGCACTGTTGGCGAAGTCGAGTTCCGTTGTGTTGATAATGAGAAGCGGCGTTTTTTTGTAGCGGAAGAAGTAGTAATTGTAAGCGTCATGCAAGTCGCGAATGTAAGATTCTTTGATGCCGTGCTCGATTTGGCGCTTGCGCTTTTTGATATTTTCCATTAAGCGTTCAGGCGAGGATTGCAGGTAGACGACGAGGTCGGGCGAGGTGATGGTTTTTTCCATGAAGTTGACGATAGATTCATAGAGCCGCAGTTCGTCATCTTGCAGATTGAGATAAGCGAAGATTCTATCTTTGTCGAAGATGTAATCGCTAACGAGGTAATCGTGAAAGAGGTCGAAGTTTCGGAGTTGTTGTTGTTGTTTGTAGCGAGCGGTCAGAAACGCCATTTGAGTTTGAAACGCATAGCGTTCTGGGCTTTCGTAGAATCGTTCTAAAAAAGGATTGTCTTCGAACTCCTCGAGCACGATGCGTGCTTTTAGTCTTTTGCCCAAAAGCATTGCCAGTGTTGTTTTTCCGACCCCAATCACGCCTTCGATGGCGATATACTTCGGCGTCTGTTGCATGAGCTTATTCGGCAGCCGTCGTTGTTTTTTGACAGTGTTTAAGTGTGGCTTAGTTATCTGCTACTGCGCCCGCACGTCTAAGTTTTTCTTTGAGTTCAAGTTCATAGACGTGATACTTGAACGCCAGTCGTCCATTGATGAACACAACAGGAATTTTCGTGCCGTATTCACGAATCAAGTTTTCATCATCTTGGATTTTAATTTCATGCAATTCGAACGGAATTTCCCTTTGCACTTTGAGCAAAACACTTTTCGCCTCATCGCAAAGGCAGCAATCATCTTTCGAGAAAATTTCAACTACGACCATTAGGGATAGTTAGGATATAATGTTAATACTTCTCTTTTTCTTAAAGCAAGATTCGATGCGCTCTCATCGTCGGTTCTTGCGCTTTACGCCGTCTTGCTCATCGGCTTTTTCTTGCGCGTTTCTTTTGCTCCTTGTTTCACCGTCGCCTCCTCTTTCGGCGGTGTGTCAATGGGCTTTTTGGAAACACGCCACAGCCCGAAGATGCCAATCAGCATCATCGAGGCGGCAATCACTTGCGCCTCTGAAAGTCCGAACAACAGAGGCGGATTCAAGCGAATGAACTCTACAGTAAATCTTCCAACCGCTTGTAGAATAAAATAAACAAAGAACAACCAGCCTGCTTGCTTGGGAAGCGTTCTCAATTTCCAAAGCAAGGTGAAAAAAATTGCGGAATAAAATAGTTCATACAAAGGCGTTGGATGAACAGGAATATCGTCAGGCACAGGAACGCCAGGAAAGAGTTGCTTAAACTTCATAACTAATTGTGGGTTTTCAGAGGCGAGCGTAGAAACATAGCCATTCGGAAAGGTCATTGCCCAAGGCAAATCGCACGGCTCACCGTAGCAGCCGTCGCCCGCAAGCAAGCATCCGATTCTCCCAATGCCATATCCAATCATGAGCGAGGGCGCGACGGCGTCTAAAAACTTCAGCACATGCACTTTTTGAGAGCGCAAATAAATCAAGTTGCCAAGCGTAGCGACAATCATGCCCCCGTAAAAAGTCAGCCCGCCTGCGTTGAACGCTTCGCCAATCGGATTACGCAAAAATCGGTCAAAATTTTCTAAGAGGTGAAACAACTTTGCACCTGCAATGCCGAGCACAATCGCAAGAAAAGTAACGGTAGAAGAGACGTCGGGGTAAATCTTTTTGCGTTCAATTTCTTTGGTGAGCAAGTAGTTGGCAACCAGAAACGCCAATGCAAGCATCGCGCCATAACTGTGGAATTTAATCGGTCCTATTGAAAAGAGTTCTGGATACACCGCGGCTCCCTTTCGTCTTCGTGTTGTGATGCGTTGAAGTTAAATCTCAAACAGGCTTTTGTCAACTTGTAAGTTGACATTTTTTTGTTAGCACGGTTAAGCGGTTTGGGTTTTAATTTCGCTTAGTAAGTTTTCTTGTTGGATTTCTTTTTGCTCCGATGTGAGCAAGTTTTTGAGTTGAAATTTGCCTGTTTGCAGTTCGTTTTCACCGACGATGACGGCGAAGGTTGCGCCGAGCCGATTGGCTTCGCGCATTTGGGCTTTGAGGCTTCGTGCAAGCAAATCGGTTTCAACTGCGAGACCTTCTTTTCGCCACGCATGAGCCGTTTTCATAATCCAGCCGCGCGCTAATGGCGATTGCGCCACCAGCATCACATCAGGCTTTGGCGGTTGAATTTTCGCGCTCATGCCTGCGCTTTCCAACGCAATCAGCAGTCGCTCAATGCCAGAGGCAAAACCAACTGCGGGAACTTCTTTTTCAGCACCGAGTTGCTCGCCAAGCCCATCGTAGCGTCCGCCGCCGCCGAGCGCATCTTGCGCCCCCAAATCAGAACTCACTAATTCAAACGCCGTGCGCGAATAATAGTCCAACCCTCTCACTAAACGATGGTCGATAACATACTTCACGCCAAAGTCGTCGAGATAAGTTTTAACCGTTTCAAAGTGAGATTTTGAGACTTCGTCAAGACACTCCAAAATGCGCGGCGCATTTTCAATGAGTTCTTTCAGGTCGGGATTTTTGGAGTCTAAAATGCGAAGCGGATTTTTTTCAAAGCGTTCTTTTGAAACCGCATCAAGTTTATCGAAGTGCGGGCGAAGGTAATCTTGCAGTATGGCGCGGTAGCGTTTGCGTGTTTCAATGTCGCCTAAACTGTTGAGTTTGAGCGTCGTGTTTTTGATTCCGAGTTCATCGTAAATCATCATCATCATGGCGATGATTTCGGCATCGGCTTCGGGGTTCGCACTGCCAATGCACTCTGCGCCGAACTGCCAAAACTGCCGATAGCGTCCTTTCTGCGGCTTTTCTTTTCGGAACAATTCGCTGATGTAATAGACCTTCACAACGGGCGACTGCGCGCCAAGACTGTGTTGCAAATAAGCACGCATGACGCTGGCGGTCATTTCGGGACGAAGCGTAAGCGATTCATCGCTTTCCGCTGTCGGCTTGAAGGTATACATTTCCTTTCCGACGATGTCGGTCGTTTCGCCAATGCCGCGTAGAAATAAATTTGTGTCTTCAAAAATCGGAGTGCGAATTTCGCTATAACCAAACCGTTTGAAAACGCTTCTTGCCGTTTGCTCGATATGTTGCCAAAGTGGAGATTCAGACGGGAGAATATCTTTCGTGCCCGTGATGGTTTGAAATTTCATTGACGCTATTTGAGCCGTTAGATTTCAGGATAAGCCTTTTCTTCTTCTTGAAAGAGCTCGATGACCTCGGCAATTTCAGCCGTGCTGACTAATTTTTCGCGGACGGCTTCAGTTGCTACGAGCCGAGATATGCGGCTCAACAGTTTGAGGTGCTGTGTGAGCATGGTTTCAGGTGTGGCAAGCAAAAAGACAATGTTGATAGGCTCTTGGTCAATCGAGTCGAAGTCAACTTCTTTTTTGAGCGTGGCGAAGGCAAGCACAGGGGCTGTAACCGCATTGGTTTTCGCGTGTGGCAAGGCGACCTTTTTTCCGATTCCGGTCGACATTTCCTTTTCGCGCTTCCACACATCGTCGCGCAACTTTCCCGCATCGGCAACATTCGGATGTGAGCCAACCAACGCTAACATTTTATCAATTAAATCACCTTTGGACTTGGCTTCCATGCCCAACGCGATATACTTTTCCGAGATGATGTTGGTAAGTTTCATACTGCTTCAACATTGTTTAAGACAAGGGGGCAAATATACGCAATGCTTTTTTAACAAATTGCGGATTCACTTTTCCTATTTCATGGCACGATGATGACGTCGCTGAATTTGCTTTCGTTGCCGTAACGGTCAATCGTTGTCAGGTAAAATTGGTCGCCCGGCTTGGCGTCAATCACCGCCGATTCTTCAAACACATTTTGACGAATGGGAACGAGCATCGAGTAACTCGGCTGATAGATATTTACCCAACGCGCTTCTTTTGGCTTTTTCCATGTGAGTTCAACCTTGCCATATCGCCACGCTACGCCTTGCACGACGGGCGGCTGTGGATTTGCACTGCTCTTCCATTTCATCGGCGGAATCAACGCATAATCGCTGAACATTTCGTCAAGGTCGGCGATTGAACTGTATGGATAAAAAATGAACCCTTCTGCACCGAACTTTCGGCATAGTTCAACTTGCTTTTTCCATTCTTGTTTGATTGCAGGCTTATAGGTGCCGATTGCGATGTAAAGATGTCGAAAGTTTTTGTTCATCGCCCAATCGCCGAGAAGTTTTTCAAAATCGGGATTGAACTTTCGTGCCTTTCGCTCTTCGTCGGTCGTTGTGCCGATGTGAAAGTAAATTTGCGGCGCAAGGTAGTCGCAGTACTTGCGCTTTGTCCACTCGCGTGAATCTTGATACACCTCCACCACGCTTTCCATTGCAGGCTCTTTATCGACTTTGCGATAAACGCCGATGGGCGTAACGCCGAACTTTACAAACGGTTTAATGGCGTGCAAACTATCGTGAATCATTTTCACAAGCAGGTTGATGTTTTCGCGGCGCCACTCGTCTTTTGAGCGTTGATTTGGATTAAACTGTCGGAAGAGTTCGTCGTCGGGAAAGTCTTCGGCGAAGGTGTTTTTGTCGGGATAGCGAAGGTAGTCGTCGAGTTGGATTCCGTCGATGTCGTATCGTCGCGCAAAGTCAGCAATGAGTGTTGCGAGGTAGGCACGCACTTCGGGCTTTGCAGGGTTGAGGTAGGCATCTTTGAGTTTCGGATTTTTGCGCGCACGCGGGTCAATCCAATCGGGGTGCGTTTTCCAAAGCGAGGGATTTTGTTCGGCTTGTTCGGAGGCTTCCTTGCCACGCAAAATCATCGTGTTGAACCATGCGTGAAACTCCAAGCCGTATTTGCGCGCAAGGTCAATGGCATATTGCGTTACATCGTAGTTCGGCGACTTGCCTTTGCCTGCAATGTATTCGTGATAGGGCTCGTAAGGCGACGGATAAAGCACATCGGCACGCACGCGCACTTGAAAGAACACCGCATTAAACTTCTTTGCTTTCAAATCTTTGAAGATGGCATCGAGGTCGGCTTTTTGTTGTTCAGGGTTTGTTGTTTTTGGGAAGTCAATGCCAAAGGCGGTTGTTATCCATGCGCCACGCAGTTCGTAGCGAGGTTGTGCTAACACTGCCATCAGCGACAGTTGCATCGCCAATAATCCTGAAATAGTATGCAACACAACATGAGCCTTCAAGTGTCAATCGCCGTTTAACTTGGTTGCGCTTTTGTATCTTTCTCTGAAATCGTTTTCAGCTCGCCAAGGTGATTGCGATACCAATTCACGCCTGCATACTTTGCATTGATGCTGTATATCTCAGGCTTTTGCTCCAGCAAGTTCAAAATATCGGCGAGTGAAAAATTCGGATTGGCTTCGGTGTAAAGTTCATCATAAACGCGCTTAATGAAATCGTAATCTTCTTTGTAATCAATCGTGAATCGGTGCGACATGGCATAGTTCAGTCCTGTTTCCCACACAACATTGCCAATTCGGAAGCGTTCAGGTTGTTCCCAAAAAAATGGCGTGGTGTGTTCGCGCTCGTAGGGCTTTTTGGCTTCGCGCCAAGCGATTTCAAATACATCTATGGGCATGGCTTCCACATCGTTTCCGTCGGGATATGTTGCGGGGTGAAGGTTGCTGACGTAATCAAACTTATCGGCGTTGGCTTTGTAGTAGTTCAAGACTTTATCAATCACGCGCGAATCAATGAGCGGGCAATCGGAAGGGATTTTGACCACGACGTCAGCTTTTTCTTGTCGTGCGGCTTGATAGTGTCGGTCGAGCAAGTCGGTCGGGTGCCCTGAAAAGCATTTTATGTTTGCTTCTTTGCAAAGGTCGCGAATGACATCGTCGGATTTATCGGTCGTTGTCGCCACGATGAGTTCATCAAACGACGTCGCCGCTTGGATTCTTTCCAACTGACGAATCAGCAAGGGCTTTCCTGCAAGTGGCATCATTACTTTATTCGGCAGGCGCGTTGAGCCTGTTCGCGCTTGAACTACCACAACAATTTTCATCAGATAAAACGTGATAGATGATTAAGCGGTTTTATAGTTCTCGTAAAATAAGCCAAGCCAAACAAAATTTGTGATGAAAGTTATTTTTGCCATTCTTTTAATCAATCTTACTGCAAGTTCAATGAACGGACAAGAAAAAAAATTGGAAGTCGCTACGCTCGGCGGCGGTTGCTTTTGGTGCATAGAAGCCGTCTTTCAGCGCATTGACGGCGTTGAAAAGGTCGTTTCAGGATACAGCGGCGGCAAAACGCCGAATCCAACATATGACGAAGTCTGCGACGGCAATACAGGACACGCCGAAGTTGTGCAAATTACTTTTGATGCTAATCAAATTTCCTTCGCCGAAATTCTCGATGTGTTCTGGCACTCACATAACCCTACCACGCTCAACCGACAAGGCAATGATGTGGGCACGCAATATCGCTCCGTGATTTTTTATCACGACGAAAAGCAAAAGGAAATCGCGCTGAAATCGATGGCGGAATCTGAAAAATCGGGATTGTGGAATGGGAAGTATGTAACTGAAATCAGTCCGTTCAAGGCGTTTTATCCTGCCGAAGATTATCATCAGAACTACTACAACCGCGTCGGCAATCGCAATCCGTATTGCACGGTCGTGATTAGTCCGAAAATTCAGAAGTTGCAAAAGGAGTATAAGAGCAAGCTCAAGAAGGAATATGCGCAGTAACCTTCACTGTTTTAGAAACCAAACGGTTTTTCTTCCTTGACCGAGATTATCAATTTTTCCAAGTTCTTTGAGATGTCGCTGTGCGTTACGGACTGCGTGTTTCCATAGTTTTCCAAAGCGTTGTCCGTTTATGATTCGGTCAATTTTATCATCGCAAATGTCGGGGTGAATTTCCTGAATCAGTTTGTTTAACTCTCTTGTCGTCAAACTTTCATGTTTTTCAAGGAGATACAAAATCGTTTCCGAGAAAATCGCATTTATTGATTGTCCGTGCTGAACCCTGCTAAAAAGTAGTTTATCGTTGAGTTGTTGCTCGGCTTTTTTGAGTGCTTTTGTGAGTTTATCGTTTTCCACTGCCTTTAAGTGCTCGCTTTTCAAATTTTGAATGCCTTCGTTTTCCTCTGCAATTTCTTTAAGCAATTCCAACGAAATTTGATTCGCCAATCGACGATAACCGACTAAATCGTTTTTGATTTGTTGAACCATTGCTTCATCTTCAATCACGACGCCATATTCGTAATTATCTTTTAAGCCGCCTTGCGTCAAATTTGCCGATGTTATGAGCGAAATCTGTCCGTCAATCAAGTAAATTTTTGCGTGCAAACGATGCAAACTCGACACGCTTGCCTCCTTGAATCCTTCACATAATTTTAATATCGCTTTCGGCTGAGTTACATTTGAAGTAACGTTCTGCACTGACAAATTTGTCAAGACTGAAATTTTCAGTTCGCCTTTACTTTGAACTTCGTTTTTAATGGATTTCACACCCTCAATGTTGATGTAAGGACTTGCTATCAAAATTTCTTTCGTAGCTTTTTTCAGTAACGCTTGCAAAGTGTTTTCAATAGGACTTTTAACGAGTTCCATCGCTTTTTGAACAACCGTCTTTAGGCTTCGTAGTTCAAAGGGGCAAGATTAGTCCTGCCCCTTTTCACATTTGAGTTGATTTACTTCACCAACATCATTTTCTTCGTTTCCGTGAAGTTTCCTGCTTGCAGTCGGTAAAAATAAACACCGCTTGTCAAGTTGTAGGCGGAAGCATTGAAGTTCGCCACATAACTCCCTGCTTCTTGCCTTGCATTGACGAGCGTCGCCACTTTCCGACCCAAGACATCAAAGACTTCTAACTTCACATCGCTTGACAGCGGAAGTTGATACATAATCACGGTTGTTGGATTGAAGGGATTTGGATAGTTCTGCGCGAGTTCAAATTTTTCAGGCACAACAAGATTGACTTCAATCACGTTGCTGTATTGAAATGCGCCGTTGAAATCAATCTGCTTTAATCGGTAAAAGAGTTTTCCGCTTGCCTTTTCGTCGACAAACGAATAAGATTGCACTTCGGTAGTTGTGCCTTTTCCTCTGACAAACCCAATCGTTTGCCACTCTTGGCTATCGCGTCGGCGTTCGATTTGGAAACCTTCGTTGTTTTGTTCTGAAACCGTTTTCCAGAAGAGTTCAAGGCCTTGATTAGCTTTGCGATAGCCAAACTCAATCAGTTCAACAGGCAATCCGATATTGACATAATTGGCTTTGTAAATACTGCTGTGATTGGTTGCGGCATAGAGCACTCCGTTTTTTTCCGCCAACGCATTGACCGAGAATAAATCCAGCCCCGACCGGCTCCAAGCCGTTTCCGTATTGCGTCGGACGAACACGCCGCCTTCGGTGTTTTGCCCCAAGCATGCCGCCAGCATTGAGCCTTGCAAGCCACTCGAGGGCGGAAGCGTTGTTGGGATAAGAATATCGTCGACCGTCGCACTCATTCCAGTTGAGTCGGAAACCCACGTTGCGCCTGCATCGGTTGATTTGAATATGCCACTCACATTTGGCGCGGCATAGAGCGTATTGGTTACAGGGTTAAACGCAATCGCGTAAAACTCTTCGTTGAGCGGATTCATAATGCCGTTGGCTTGAAACCAAGTTGCGCCGCCGTTGGTCGATTTGAGCAAGCCACGCAAGACGGTTATCGTGCTTGACATGCCTGCGTAAAGATTTCCCGCATTGTCTTTTCCAAGTGCGCGAACCGAGCCGAGCGACGGCAATGAAATAACGGTTCCTGCCAACCAAGTTACGCCGCCATTTGTAGTTCGGTAGATAACAGGGTTTGTGCCCGAGGCGATTAATCCTGCAATGAGTGTGTCGCCATTTGCTAAAAGGCAATCGACGGTACGTGTCGCAATGCCGGTATTTGCAGCGACCCAGCCTGTTGCCGTTCGGCGAAATACGCCCGAAGAACCTACGGCGGCATAAATCACTCCGCTCACTTCTTCCAATGCCCAAACGGTTCTTGCACCAAGCCCGACTGTATCCATTTGCCATGTCGCGCCGTTATCCGTGCTTCGTTGAACCCCACCGTTGTTATTGATTCCTGCATAGAGATTTCCATCAGAGCCGACTTTTAATGCGAGCACACTCAAAGCGTTAATGCCTGTGTTTGAAATGCTAACCGATGAAAAATTCGTTGTGCGCGAGACTGCCCATAAGTTCGATCCAATCAGCACTTCGCTTCCCACACCGATAAATCCCCAAACCGATTGTCCGCCAAGCGCAACTTGCGACCAAGAACTGCTATTGACGGCACGACGAAATACGCCGCCCGGCGTTGTCGGATTTAAGCCTGCATAGATATTTCCTGCACCATCGACATAGAGCGCGTTAATGCCTCTTGCGCCAAGTCCTAATGTGTCAATCGTCCACGATGTTGCCGCTAACGCCTTGCGATAAACGCCTGCGCCACCTGAAAAAACGCCGACAAAGAGCGTATCGCCGCGTTGCACAAAGGCTCTTACGCTTGGCGAGGTTGTGCCAAGCCCTGTGCTATTGCGCACCCAGTTTGTGCCGTTGTTGGTTGAAGTGTAAATGCCTGCATCGTTTGGCGCAGTGCCCCCTTCCGTGCCGATGTATAACAGTCCGTTACTGTCCTTGAAAATGCTTCGCACAGTGCGCGGATTTCCGCCTGTTCCCGCAGGCAAATCGCCTGTGATGTTTTGCCACGATGTTGCGCCCGGCGGTCTGAAGAAAACACCAGTGTTTAATCCGCCTGCATAAAGATTGCCGTTTGCATCAGCGTAAATGGCGAAGACGGTGCGTCCGCCCAATCCGCCAAGCGAATCTGCAACCCAAGTATTTCCGCCGTCTGTGGTTTTGAAGATGCCAGTGCCAAACGGCGCGCCCCAAACCGTATCGCCAATCGCCTGAATCGCAAATGCACTTCGCACCGTGCCTAACACATTGGCTTCGCGCCATGTGTTGCCATTATCGGTCGACTTAAAAAATCCTGCGCCAATTGTTGCGGCGTAAATGTGTCCATTTGCAGTTCGCGTAAAGGCGTTCACTCTTCCGCCCCACGGTCCAATCGGCTCGTAAGGTTGCGCCAAAAGCGATGATGACAGCGCAAGAAGTGCCAGCAGAACGAGAAGTTTCGTTTTTTTCATGGTATTTGGTTTTGATGTTGAAAAAAAGCAGGTGTGATAAGCCACAAAGAGAAAGGTAATGCGCTTTATGAAACCGCGCAAGGAAAGAATATCGAGAGATTACTTCGGAAGCATGATTGAAATCAGCGGTGATTTCTTTTGTGAATCACCACTATGGCACGCGCCGCTTTGAAAACAACCCGTGCAAAGTTCGGCAAGGCTTAACTTCGTGGCACAGCGCGGACACTTCGTAATGAATTGATTCGTGATTTTGAACTTGCACGTTGGACAGGTGCGCTCAAACGCCGTTTCCGGGAGTTTGAGAATATCTTGTTTTGAACAGTTTGACATGAGTTTCTGCGTTTAATTTTTACACCATCAGCGCGACCGCACCGCCTACACTGAACGCGAAAATCCAACTTCCTGCCCAAATCGTCATCGCTTCTTTGACGCCGCGCTCTTTGATTAAGACCATCAAACTTGCAATGCACGGCACGAAGAGCGTTATCACGGTCAGGGAAATGACAATTTGCTTTGGCGTTAGGCTAAGGTCGTATAAGCCTGCCGCGCCGAAATCGCGCCGCACCATGCCCATCACAAATGCGCGTGCGGACTCTGCAGGCAATTGAAGCCAATGCGTGGTAATCGGCTCAAAAAGTTTTACCCACCCTTCAAGCAAGCCTGTAACTTGCATCACGGAAATAAGCAACGCGCCGATGAAAAACCATGGCGTGGCTTCCTGCATAAAACTCTTTGTTTTAATCCACGTTTTTTTGAGCACATTGGTTGGACGCGGCAGGCGCATCGGCGGCAGGTCAATGAGCAGTGCCGAGGATTTTCCCGGAAGAATTTTGTCGACAATCGTGCCAATCGCCACAAGGCTTGAAAGAATAATCAGGAAGAACACCAGCGTATAAAATCCGCCCGCTTTTGTCAGCAAAGCCGTAATGACGGCTAATTGCGCCGAGCATGGAATGGCGAAATTCAGAATCGAGGCGGCAATCGTTTTCTCGCGTGATGTTTGAAGCAAGCGCGTGGTAACGGTTGCCATCGTAACGCACCCAAAGCCGAGAATAATCGGAATCACGGCGCGGCCATTCAACCCAATGCCAGTGAAGAGACGGTCGACCATCGTCGCAAGGCGCGGCAAGTATCCGCAGTCTTCTAAAATCGCAAGGAACATATAAAACCCAATCACCAACGGAAGCAACAAGAACGCAAGGTAAGTTACAGTCATGGTGAATGCGCCGAACTCGCCTGCAAAAATTGTTACGATTTTTCCCCATAGCGTTTCTTGCGAAAAGGCGAAATTCTGCATTACATCTTTGCCCTCAATGAAGGCTTTGAACTCGTTGAATCGGTCTTTGTCGTGGCTTGTGCCTTCGGGGAACACGAAAGATTTTGTCTCAATGACTTCTTCGCCGTTGAGCACATCGACGGAAATTTCAACAGGCGTAATGGTAGCGAATAGATGTTTGACAAACGGCTCAAAGAGTTTGTTGCCAAGTTCGACTTCGGTGTGTCCGACAACGCGCTGTGCAACCATCACGCCGACGACTTCATAAATAAGCCACAGCGCAAGAATCAGAATCGGAATGCCTGAAATTGGATTAATCGTCCACTTGCCAAGTTTTTCTGAAATCACTGCGCCAATTTTCATGGCGGATTTTTCACGCATGACTTCCGCCACAATTTCATTGACGCGATTTCGGCGAGCGACATAAATTTCTTCGCGCTTATCTTCGGGCGCAATGCCGTGCCGCTCTGCAACGGTTTCATCGCCCTCGAGAATCATCACCGCATCAGCGATTGGGTTTGGCGTTTGTTTGAGCCTTGCAAGAATCGGTTCAAGTTGGTGCAAGAGCGTTTTATCGGCGTTGCCGACGGTCGCATTTTCAAGTGCTTTTTCTAACTCGTCAAACCCTTTCTTTTTGACAGCAGTTACTTTCACAATCGGCACACCGAGAATTTCTGAAAGCCTTGCGACATCGATTTCCATGCCATTTTCCTCGACCGCGTCCATCATGTTAAGCCCAACGACCATCGGGAACTGCATGTCAATGAGTTGAAGCGTGAGAAATAAATCGCGCTCTAAGTTTGTCGCATCAATCACATTCAGCACTACATCGGCGGAAAGCACTTCGTCGCGTGCAACACGCTCTTCGTCGTTGAACGAACTGACGCCATAAATTCCCGGCGTATCAATCACACGAAAGTTTTTGTAACTGCCTTCGGTGATTTCAACCGTTGTGCCAGGGAAGTTTGAGACATCGACATATAGCCCGCTGAAATGATTGAAGAAGAGAGACTTTCCGACGTTCGGATTTCCAACGAGAACTAACTTTTTCTTGCCCGTTTTTTCAACTGCCGACGACGGCGGCGCGGATTCTATTGTAAGCGTTTCCATGTTAAATGTTAATGTTCTTCACGGTTCTGCTTTGCAATCACTTCAACCCAAATTTTTTTCGTGAGTTCTTCGCCTATGGCGACCTCTTGCCTGCGATGCTTAATCACCACAGGACCAAACGGCAGGCGTTCGAAACACATCGCTTCGCTTCCTTCGGCAAGCCCAAATCGCAACAGTTGCGTGCGCATGTCTTTGTCGTCAATTTGCCTGACGATGAACTGCTCGCCCTTTTTTACGGCGCGAAGCGAAATCAAATTAGATTGAACAGATTGCATGGTTATTTGTTTAGACACAATCTAAATAAATTTCCACTTTTAACAAATCGTTTCCTGTGCTGAAACAGCAAAGATGTTGCAAAACCTTTTTATCGCCGTAAATTGCAAGGTGCAAGTTGCACAAAGTTGTTTTGTTCTACATTCAAATGACTATGAAAAAAACATCGCCGCCGAAGAAGAAATCGGCATCTCGCTCTCACGCTTCAAAATCAATCGAGAAAAAGAAATCGCCCGTTTTTCCTTTCACCGCTATTGTCGGACAAGATGAAATGAAACTTTGCTTGCTCCTGAATGTGATTGACCCGCGCATTGGTGGCGTTTTGGTGATGGGACATCGCGGAACAGGCAAAAGCACCACCGTGCGCGCCCTTGCCGATGTGCTTCCGATGATTGAGCGTGCAGAAGGCGACGTCTATAATCGTCCGCTCTCTGAAATTCCCAAACAAGAATTGCATACAAGAAAGACGGAACTTATTCCTGTGCCTGTTGTGGATTTGCCGCTCGGCGCAACCGAAGACCGCGTTTGCGGCACGATTGATATTGAAAAAGCCCTCACCAGCGGCGTTAAAGCCTTCGAGCCCGGCTTGCTTGCCCAAGCCAATCGCGGATTTCTCTACATTGATGAAGTGAATTTGCTCGATGACCATTTGGTCGATGTGTTGCTCGATGTGGCGGCGTCCGGCGTGAATGTGGTTGAGCGTGAAGGCATTAGCATTCGCCACCCTGCGCGCTTTGTGCTCGTCGGTTCAGGCAACCCCGAAGAAGGGGAACTTCGCCCGCAACTTTTAGACCGATTCGGATTGCACGCACGCATCACCACGATTAACAAAATTCAAGACCGTGTCGAAATCGTTAAACGCCGTCGTGAGTTTGACCTTAATCCCGAAGCGTTTTTAGACGCATGGAAACCCGAACAAGATGCTTTACGTGAAAAAGTGGTGCAAGCCCAATCGCTCGTGCCGAAAGTTACCATGCCCGATGAAGTCTTAATGAAAGTCGCAACGCTGTGTATGCGGCTTGGCATTGATGGGCATCGTGGCGAATTGACGATTACGCGCGCCGCTTCGGCTTACGCCGCGTTTGAAGGGCGATTAGAAGTAACGCTTTCCGATGTTCGTGCGATTGCCGTGCCTGCCTTGCGCCACCGCTTACGACGCGACCCGCTCGAGACCATCGATGCAGGCGAAAAAGTCGAGCGCGAACTGCAAGCCATTCTCAAAGTTGAAGAGACGGTTTGATATGCTTTCCTTTACCGACATTTTAGGATTAGACCTTGCCAAAAAAGCCCTGCTTCTTGCCGCGGTTGATGTTTCGCTCGGTGGCGTCTTGATTCCTGCAACGGTTGGTTCAGGCAAGTCGACGCTCGCACGCGCTTTTGCGCACATTCTTCCCGACGGCACTCCCTTTGTTGAACTACCTCTGAATATCACCGAAGACCGATTGCTCGGCGGATTGGATTTGGAAGTTGCTCTTGCCACAGGAAAGCGCGTGATTGAGAAAGGCTTGCTCGCCAAAGCCAACGGCGGCGTGCTTTATGTCGATTCGTTCAACCTGCTTGATTCCGTCAGCGAAGCGTATTTAATTGATGCCCTTTCTCGCGGAAAAGTTTTGATTGAACGCGATGGCGTAAGCGATGTGCATGAGGCGCGATTTATTCTCGTTGGCACTTACAATCCTGCTGAAGGCGAGGTGCGTATGGGACTGCTCGATAGAATTGGTCTCATCGTGCCATTCACGCCGAATAGTGATGAAAAATTCAGAGCCGAAGTGGTGCGACGCGTGCATTTTCAAACGCACGATAGCGATGCAGATGACGATAAACTCCTGCAAGGCTTAATTCTTCAAGCACGAGAGATTTTACCCCGCGTTGAGATTCGCGACGAAGAAGTTTCAGGACTGGTTCAAACTGCGCTTTCGCTTGGCGTTGAAGGCAATCGCGCCGATGTGTTTGCTGTGAAAGCCGCATTAGCCTCTGCGGCACTTTCAGGTCGATTAGATGTCGATGAAGAAGATTTGAAACTTGCCGCGCGATTGGTTCTTCTTCCTCGTGCGACGCGCATTCCCGAAAGCGAAGAGACAAAAAAAGAGCCGAAACCGCCCGAAGCACCGCCATCTGCCGAATCGGAATCACAAAACGATTCGCCCGATAGCAACAACGAGAACAATCCAGAACAAACGCCCGACCAAATTGAAGAACTCTTGCTCGATGCGGTCGAGTCGGAACTGCCCGAAAACTTGATGCACCTTGCCGCCTCTGCCAAACGCCGAAGCAAATCCGGCAGTCGTGGCGAAGCCTTGAATTATCGGCATGGTCGGTATGTTCGCTCTGAACAAGGCTCCTTGCGAAAAGGCAAACTTGCGCTTGTTCCGACAATGATTCAAGCCGCGCCGTTTCAACGTGTGCGCGAGAAAACCAACCGACGCCATCACTCTGCGCTCATCATCACCAAAGATGATATTCGCATTAAACGCTTTCGCGATAAAGCCGGAACGCTCTTTATTTTCATCGTCGATGCTTCTGGCTCAATGGCACTCAACCGCATGCAGCAAGCCAAAGGCGCAGTTACCAAACTCCTGCAAGAAGCCTACGTGCATCGCGACCAAGTCGCGCTCATTGCTTTTCGTGGCAAACAAGCCGAAATGCTTCTTCCGCCGTCGCAGAGCGTTGATAGAGCCAAACGCGCCTTAGATGTGCTTCCAACCGGTGGTGGCACGCCACTGGCTTCAGCAATGTTGCTCGGATTAGAAACCGCAAAGCAAATGAAGTCCAAAGGCATCTCGCAAACGATGCTCATTTTCATCACGGACGGGCGAGGCAATGTGCCGCTCTCTCAAAGCAATACGGACACCAGCGACAAACAAAAAATCACGGCTGAAATTGCCGCACTTGCTCAATCCATCAACCTTGAAGGTTTGAACTCGGTCGTCATTGATACGCAAACGGGCTACCTTTCGCGTGGCGATGCTAAACGCCTTGCTGAACAACTCGGCGGACGCTACATCTACCTGCCTAATGCCAAAGCCGAACAAATCGCCGCCGCCGTTAAATCGTCGTAAAGCATAGCACCTGTGCTAATTTCGCTTTTGACAGCGTGAGGTGTCCATTTTGAGATAGAACATGGATTGAACGGATTGTGCAGATTCCTTCATTTCTCACTCCTCGCTTCTCACCTCTCACTCCTCGCTTCTCACTCCTCACTCCTCGCTTCTCACTCCTCACTCCTTCTTCGCCAAACTTTGCGCAAACACTAAGGCATTTTTGACTTTCTCTTCTGAATCGGCTTCACAATAAAGCCGCAGAACAGGTTCAGTGCCGCTCGGACGAATCAAGAGCCAACCGCCTTCAAAGAAGTATTTGTAACCATCGAGATTTTCAAAGCGCGTTACTTTGCATCCTGCAATTTCTTTGAAGTCCCCTTTGCTTGCGCGCTCAATCGCACGTTGTTTTTCTGCTTCGCTCAAATGTGCGTCGATTCGGTCGTAAGTAAAAAATCCAAATTCGTCGTAAAGTTCTTGAACCAGTTCGCTTAATGTTTTCTTGCGCTTTGCCATGATTTCAAGCACCAGCAAGCCAATGTAAATGCCGTCGCGCTCGGGCAGGTGTGCTGTTACCCCAATTCCACCTGATTCTTCGCCGCCCATCAAGATGTTATGGGTTGTCATCAATTTGCCGACGTGCTTAAAGCCAATCGGCAGGTTGTGGCATTTGAGATTGTATTTGTGGCAGAGTTTGTCAATGACTTGTGTAAGCGCGTAGGTTCGCGCCACTTCGCCGTTCATCTTTTTTTCTTCGACGAGGTATTTCAACATGACGGCGAAAATTTTGTGCGAGTCAATGTAGTTGCCGTGTTCGTCTATCATGCCGATTCTATCGGCGTCGCCGTCGTTGAGAATAGCGACATCGAGGCGTTCCGATTTGAAAACAGGGAAATAGTCTTGCAAGTAATTTGGAATCGGTTCGGGGTTAATGCCATCGAAGGTTGGGTTCATCGAACAATGATACTCACTTACCTGCTCGCCCAAGAGTTCGCGCACAATGCCTTGCCCTGCGCCGAACATGGCGTGGTGTCCGATTTTGAATTTTGCGCGTCGGATTGCGTCGAGGTCGAGTTCGGCTTTGAGCGCATTGGCATAAAAGGCTTTCATGTCGATGTGCTCAATAAGCGCGGCATTTTTTTCAATCGCCTTTTGCGCGTCGATATCCGAGAGACGTTTTTCAATTTCGGCGACTTGTTCAGGGTGCGCCGAGCCGCCATAATCGGCTTTGACTTTGAAGCCGTTGTAAATTGGCGGATTGTGTGAGGCGGTTATCATCACGCCGCCCGCAAGGTTGTTTTTTTTGACATACATCGACACTGCCGGCGTCGGCACGAAGGTGTCAGAGAGAAATGTTCGAATGCCCATTGAGGAAAACACATCGGCCACGTAGTTGGCGAATTGCTTCGACATAAATCGCGTGTCGTAGCCAATGCACACGCCGTTTTTGAGGTTTTGATGTTCGAGAAAATACTTGCCGGTTGCAAGCGAAACCCGTTTGAGGTTTTCAAAAGTGTAATCTTTGGCGATG
Organism: Chloroherpetonaceae bacterium; assembly: GCA_046292465.1. Classification (GTDB taxonomy): domain Bacteria; phylum Bacteroidota; class Chlorobiia; order Chlorobiales; family Thermochlorobacteraceae; genus JANWWM01. The sequence goes on along the minus strand of JBKBRB010000003.1, from coordinate 35,362 downwards.
ATGGCGCGCCAGCCGTCTGTTCCGAATTTGATGTTCATTTGAAGTTTGTTTTTTGTGAGCGGCAAAATACAATACGCGGCGGCAATTTTCTGTTTGAATCAGCCTTAAACGAGAAAAGGCTTCTGTTTGGAAGCCCTTTCAATGGTCATGATTTCAAATTGCGCGTTACCCTGCTTTGGGCGTTTCTGCTGGCAGCATTCCCATTTTGCGTTTGAGTTCGAGCAGTGAATCGCTTGGCGCGCCCGATGCCGACGGGGCTTTCAAGGCTTTCTCGATTTGTTCATCGACGCTGGTGCTTCCATCTACGATTTGTCCGTAGGCTTCTGCGAGCGATTCTTCTTGACTGACTTTTTCCTTCATCTTTTCAAGCATGGCGACAGTGCCGTCGGAATCTACGCCCGAAAGTTGTTGGTTGATTTTGCGCATGGACTCTGCTGTTCGTGCGCGCGCTTTGAGCGTGATGAGCTCGTTTTCATACTTCGTAATGTTTTGGCGAAGTTTATCGACTTTGACTTGCAGGCTGTCGGCAAGTTGTTGCTGTGTAACGTGTTGGCTCAAGAGGTCTCTTCCGCGTGCTTCAAATTCAGCCTTTTTGTTTAAGGCTTCGGTTGCTAACCGCTCGGCTTCTGCCATATCAATTTCGCCTTTTGAGGCGCGTTGCAAGAGCAACATGGCTTTGCGCTCGTAGTCTTGCGCGATGCGCAGTTGGTCTTCGCCATCTTTTTTGAGGCGAATGGCAGAGGCTTTCACTTGTGCAAGGCTTTGCATCGAGACGGCAAAATTTTGCTTCAATTCGCGAATGCCTTGTTCGGTCATTTTCACAGGGTCCTCGAGCTTGTCGACGGCGGCGTGCGCTTCGGATTGAGCGACACGGAAAATGCGCTTGAATAATCCAGCCATAAACTTTTTCTCCTTAAAATTTTTGCGTTGATGGTGATTTACTGTTTGGCGTATTTGAGAAGTTCTGCACTATGCTCCGCCATTGCAAACGAAAGCGCGTTGATAGAGGCTTGCAGTTCATTGGCGTCGAGATTTTCTAATTGAAGCGTATCGCGGAAGAAGAGATTTTTTTCTTCGTCGTCAATGGCGAAGGCACCGTGAACGAGCGTTTGGTTCATTTGAAGCAATCGCTTGTAGAGTTCATGGCGTTTTTCTTTGTCGTGCGGCAAGTGCATGATGAGTTGCTCCAAAATCAGAAGCGGCGGCTCACAGTCGACAATCAAATTCTTGATGCCTTCTTCTTCGTTCTCGACAATGACGAGTTCGTTTTGCTCGTCTTCTTTGACGATTTTCAAATCCATTTCAAGCAAAATGTCTTTGATTTGAATGAACTTGTCCGATGTGATTTCAGTCATGATGTGGTTAGTTTAAGTTGAACGAGACTGCAAATACTTCTCTAAGGCTTGATAGGCTTCGTTGAGCCGCTTCGTGATTTCAGTTGCGGTTTTTTGTTTTTCATGGTCGCCTGCGAATTTATCGGGGTGATATTGCTTCATCAACTTGCGATAGGCTTTTTTCACGGTTTCTAAATCCGCGCCATAAGGTATTTCTAAATTTGCGTAATAGCCTGCGATTTTTTCATCTCTCGACGGCTCGCGTTTTGGCGGTGGTTCGTCTGTTCGGTAGTTTTTGTGAAACGGCTCGAAGTCGTCATCTAATTTCATTTTGTGGCGTAAGCGTTCTTCCCACACTTCGAATTCGCGCAGAAAATCACGACTGAACGATTCGTTTGCAGAAGCGCGATTGGCTTCGATGATTCGCCATAACCTTTTCAGCACGCTACTCATAGATTTGCTTTATCAGGATAGTATCAGGATAAACTTTTGAGATAACTCCACCCTTCGCCCATAATGTCTTCCATTGAAATGCCGTCTTCTTCGTTGCCGGGCATAATGAAGGCGGCGTCGCCTAAACAGAATTCAAAATCGAAGTAATTGATTGCGGCAAATAGCCTGCCGAAAGTCTCTTGTCGCCAATAGTCTGCTTCGGGAATGGAATCAACGACTTCAAAGAATCGGTCGAGGCTTCGGTCGTTTTCAAAGAGAAAGCAAAGCGTGATGACGACGTAATACTTGCTATTGCTGTATCGATACATTTCGTTGATGCGCTCGCCCATTTCTTCTTCTTCGGTCGCGATGCTGGCTTCGATTTCATCGACCCAGTTCTCAAACTCAGTTTCGGCGGCTTCGGCGTCGGTGATAACGTCCCAATAGCCGTATTCAAAAAAGTGTTGATTTTCAACGAGGAGTGCGGCGAGGCGTTTGTAGAAACGTCGTTTTTCTTCGGGCGTTTCGTCGTCGGCACTTTCTTCGATGATGCGATGCACTTTTGAGCGCAAGCCTTCATCACCAAAGGCATTGATAGCCACCTGAATGCCGACGAAAATGCTCTCGCCTCGGCGTTTTCCGAACAGGCTTGAGAAAAAGTTTCTGCGATTCATTTTGAGTTTGAAATATGCCTACGCTTCTTTTGTCCAGTCTTCCAGTTCAATACCAATCAATCGCTCGAAATGGGCTTGATTGTTGGTAACCATTGTAAGTTGGTATGCGACGGCGGTTGTTCCAATAAGCAAGTCAAAGTCGTCGATTACGATTCCCTGTTTTCTCAATCGTGCTTTCTCCTTTGCATATAAATCGAGTGCGTGAAATATCGGAATGATTTTTATGCCTGATAAAAAGTTCTCCAATACCTTTCGATTTTTTCTTTCTGCTCGCTGTTTTCAACTCCGAACATGAGTTCGGCAAGCGTTATTTCAGAAATGAAACAATTCTCTGGATTGACCTTCTCAAATTTTTCTTTGAGATTGAATTTTCCTTTCATGTAGTAGATACAAGTATTGGTATCAATTAGATACTGTTTCACATCTCTTGACGTTGTCGGTTAAAATTTCTGCTTGCCTCAATCAGAGAAATAAGTTGCTCGGCAGTCTCGGCGGACTCCCATTTGCCAAAGGCGGCGTAGAAGTCTTTTTTCTCATTGTCAATATCACCTTTTAGAGATATCGATAATTTTGCGATTAAATCGATCTTGACGGAAGGCTCGAGATTTTCAAGCAATCGTAAGTAGCCATCTACAAGGCTATTATTTCTTTCTATGGTGCTCATATTTAATAGTTTTGTTCAAGTTTTAGCCGCCTAAAAATCCGCCGCTTCGTCCCAGCGAGCCCGAACGGCTTGAACTTCTCGTGCCGAGCGAGCGCGAGCCGCTACGACTCACATTCGTTGAAATGCGCCCAAATCCGCTTGGTTTTGTTTTGCCAACGCCCGCAAGTCCGCCCGTTGTGCGCGAGGAAAAGGCAGTCGGACGGCGCACAGGCTGATAAGCCGGTCTTGAAATTCTTGACGGCACGCGACTGCCGTAGTAGCCATAACTGAATGCAGGGAAGAAAAACGGCGACGGCATGAACATCGGGAATGCCCAGAAAAACCATGGGAAGAAGAACGGACTTCCGCCATAGTGATAGATGTTGGTAACTTGTCCGCTCGGCGTTGTTTCGGTGGTTGGCACTTTTTTGGCTTGTTCAATCTCTTCGGGCTTTGCGTCGGGAACGCTCGCGACGGCTTCGCTGATTGGCACGGTAGGCTTGAAGCTTGTTGCCGCCAGCATGGTTACAGGAATGCCTTTTTCTTTGAAGGTGGCAAAATCATCATTCAAATCGTCCAGTTCTACGGATTGCGATTCAGACGGCGAAAGATACATCACGCTTTTTACGCCGAGCGACTGCAACTTATCGGCTGACGGCAGTTTTGCCACATAGCGATTATCAAATTCTCTTTCCACATCTTGTGGCGCGTTCAAGCGTCGGTTGTCTAAAATCATCACGGTAGCGGCTTTATCGCTCCGCTTTTCTCTTTTGGCTTCGACTTCGGCGGCGTAATAGACAAGCGCGGCCAACACTTCATGCGATTTTACCGTGCCTTTCGGGTGCGGATAGTTATCAAACCCCAGCACCACATCCGCCACTTCGCTCATGGCCGCTGCAAAGGCAACCGATTCTTTGCCATCTAAATCCGCCACGAGAAAAATGGTTTCGGGATTGTTGCTTCGCTTGATGAGTTCTCTCATGCCCAAGCCACGCGAGTATGCCTCTTTCATTTCAGGCGTGTAGATAGGCTTGATTTGCGATTTGAGCGACGGTTGCGATAAGGATTGCACCAACGTTGCTACAACAAAGGGATTCCATTCGCTTCGCTTTGGCGCGTAGGCTTTGAGCAGTTCGCTCGAGTCGAGATAAGTCGACCACGAGAGCGAGCCTTTGCTATCTGTGCCGCTTACATTCGGCAATGAAATCGTGTTGGATTCTGCGCCGACGTTCCAGCCTTCCTTTTTTTGCAGTTCGAGCGCGTCGTTTTCTTCGACCACGCCGTCATCGTTATCGCACCCTTGCACAATGCCTGAAACAGAAAGCAAGGCGGCAAGCGTGCCGAGTTTCGCCAAGCGCAGATTTGCTTCACGGCGCGTGATAGATTCTTCCCACCACGATTTTTGACTGTTGTTTTCGCTCATCATTCGCATGAAGTTAGTCTTTCAAAAATGTTGCGGCACATTGCGCGTTGTAGTCGGTTGCTTGTTTAGAAATGCGCGTAAAAATTCCTGCGGCGCATCCTGCCACAAGATAAATCCCGTAGTTCGTATTTGTGTCGTCTTTAATGGCATCAAAATAGCGTTGCACAATCCAACGGTTTGGGTTTGCGTTTTCGAGCGACGCATTCCAGATTTCTTCCGAGACGTGATTTCCGATAACGACTTCGTCGCCTTCACAACCATAATCGGATTTGAGCACCCACTCGTTTTTTTTGAGCGTTGCTTTGCCTAACACATCGATGAGACGCTGGGTTTCGGGGATATACGCACGAATCGCATTTTGGTTTTTCGCACTGAACAAATCGAGATATTTCCACATAAACGCCATTGTGAGTTTGTTTTGAGTGAGCACCGCCCCAAACGGATTGATGATGGCAATTTGCTTGGACTTTTCCGCTTCGATGAGCCAAAGGAGTTCGGTTGCGAGCGGGTCGGGGTCTTCGTAGGGTTCGCCGTTGAGCCATGCCGATTCGCGCTCGCCCCACCAATCGGTTTTGTAGTGCCGATACACAATATCGATTTCCGTCTCAAAGAGCGTGATGTTGCCTTGTGCATTTCTTCCCAAATTTCTTGGCGAGCCTAAGACGACCTTCATGCCGCGCGATTCAAACCAACGGCGATAGAGTTCAATCATCGATAAATCTTCGGGCAAATCGGTTGGATAGATAATTCCGACCGTTGGCGCAGGCTTGATTTCAGAGACCGATTGCCGATAGCATCGCAAGACTGCCTCACAAAAGGCGTTTTCAAATTGTTCGTTTGGGTTTATTAAGTTTTCTTGTTGGAGAATTTGATTTAGGAGAACGGCTTCGGCTTCGCCGCTGGGCGTATCGCTATTCATTTCGCAAATTTGAATGCGCTCATCGGTGGTGAGAAAAACATCGAGCCGCGCGATTGTGTGCCACGCGCCGCCCGATGAAAGCCACATGAGTTTTTGAAACGGCGTGAGGTGAAAAAAATCGTCCAAATATGATGGATTGTCCCAGACGATTTGCGCAAGTTCGTTGTAGGCTTTTCCGATGGATTCTGCGGCGAGGCAAAGTGCTTCGTAAGTTTTTTTGGAAAGGATTACTGGTTCAAGTCGGAATCGCTCTGCGCCGTTGAGCCAAGCGTCGGAAATAATGCCTGTTTTGAGAAGGGCGTTGGCGAGTTCATTGTAGGTCATTTACACTTCTTGGGCGATTCGCGTTGTAGTTCATAGTTCAACTGCACTTGTCTTACTCGTCGACTATCTCGGCACATTTGTTAAGAAAGTTCTGTTACTAAAATTGCCGTTGCAATATAAGCCGTTGCTTCAATAACGCCTGCGCCAATGTTATGGTCTTTGGACACTTCATCGTCCAACTTGCCGCCGTAGGGCGCGAAGCCGCCGCCAAGCAGCACGCCTTGCACCAAAAATTGTCGAATCGGATAGAACGACAGCACTACCAAGAGCGATTTCCCAAAGCCAATAAAACTCGTTTGATAATCGATGAAGTCGCCGCGTAGCCCGCTTCCGACTGCGATGCCAATGCCAATCATCACGCCTGCATAACTCATTGCCGCCGCAATGTTGCCGCTGATGAACTCTTGCGTGTCGTTGTAGTTGGTGAGCAGTCGATAGAGGCGCGCAATTAAGATGAGCGCGATTTGCCCGACCAAAAAGAAAATGATTGAGGTTAGAACCGTTCCGCCTTTAGCGTCGCCCGAAATCGTGCCTGCAATCACCAAGCCTGTGGCGATGAACCGACCTGCGGCGACAATTCCGACCGCAACATTGCGCTTTTCAATTTCCTCGAGGTAATCGACAGCATGAAAGAGTTTGAATCCAAATAGCGAGATAAAGGCAAGAAAAAGCACGCCGCCAACACCGTAGGCTAAGGCAACAAGCCCGTCTTGAACCATATCGCCGCTTCCTTCGCCGCGCAGTAAGGCTGTTGTAATGATGACCACGCCGAAGACATAGCCTGCAATCGCCACGCCCAGCGCAGGATTATCGGCTTTGATGAGTGCATCGCTTAAATGCGTCTTCATCAAAAGTTGATTGACGAGACGCGCAAAAACGACCATCAACACCATAATTGTGGCGACAAAGAGAATTGTTTGAATCGGCATGGTTTGTATTTGCAGTTTATGAGTTGAATTGTTTTCAGTTTTGACCTTGCTTCAAAAGCCATGCGGCAAGACGAAACGCTCAATGACGCGCGCCTTTCCGACTAAAATTTCATCGATAAATTTTTCCACGCTTGAAAATCTCCTCCATAATTGGCTTGCGCTCTTCTTGAAAGCGTTGATACATCGAAAGCGATTGATATTCAAAGGTTTCGCATGCAAGACGATTTGCTGTGTAAATGCGCCGTCCTTTTCCTGCGATTTGAAAGCGCATCACGGTTGAGCATTGGCGCAAGTCGACGAGGTCGACGTCGGCGTTTAATTTCAAGGCAAGCGTTTGCGCCGCTTCCCAACGATGAACGGCGTCGGTGGGCGTTTCGGTTAGCACGCCAATGTCCCAATCGCTTTCGGCTCTTGCCGTTGCGTCGGCGCGACTGCCATAAAGATAAATTCCCAACACTTTATTCGGCGCAAGTTCGCGCGTGAGTTCGCTGACAATTATGGCTTGCTCTTCTTCTGTCATGAGGCGCGCAAGGTTTTGTAGTAGTTAATCAGTCCGTTTGTTGACGCATCGTGCGTTTTAACGGGCGTTTCGTCTTTAAGTTCGGGCAAAATGGCTTTGGCAAGTTGTTTGCCGAGTTCGACGCCCCATTGGTCGAAGGCGTTGATGTTCCAAATGATGCTTTGCACGAAAATTTTATGTTCATACATCGCAATCAAACTGCCAAGCGTTTTCGGCGTGAGTTGCTTGAAGAGAATGGAGTTTGTCGGGCGATTGCCTTCAAAAACTTTGTGTGGCAAGAGTTTTTCAATTTCCTTTTTCTTCAAGCCTTGCGCTTCTAATTCAGCGCGAACTTCTTTTTCGTTTTTGCCTTTCATCAAGGCTTCGGTTTGCGCAAAGAAATTTGAGAGCAAAATCATGTGATGCTCGCCGATAGGATTATGCGAAATAGCAGGTGCAAGAAAATCGCACGGAATCAGTTTCGTGCCTTGATGAATGAGTTGGTAAAAAGCATGCTGTCCGTTCGTTCCGGGTTCGCCCCACACAATTTGCCCTGTTTGATACGAAACGACTTCGCCACTTCGCGTAATGCGCTTTCCGTTGGATTCCATATCGCCTTGCTGAAAGTAGGCGGCAAATCGGTGCAAGTATTGGTCGTAAGGCAAGAGCGCGTAAGTTTCCGCACCGAAAAAGTTGTTATACCAAATGCCTAACAGCGCAAGAATGACGGGTAGATTTTTCTCGAGCGGTGCTGTTCGGAAATGCTCGTCCATTTCAAACGCGCCTTGCAAAAGTTCTTCAAAGTTTTCAAAGCCAATGAAGAGCGCGATTGAAAGTCCAATCGCTGACCAAAGCGAATAGCGTCCGCCGACCCAATCCCAAAAGCCAAACATGTTTTTTGTATCAATCCCAAATTCTGAAACGGCTTTGCCATTCGTTGAAAGCGCGGCGAAATGTTTGGCGACGGCGGTGGCATCGTTTGCGGCGTTCAAAAGCCACGCCTTTGCCGTTTGTGCGTTCGTCATCGTTTCTTGGGTTGTGAATGTTTTCGAGGCAATCAAAAAGAGCGTGGTTTCGGGGCTGACTTTTTTGAGCGTTTCGGCAATGTGCGTGCCGTCGACATTTGAAACGAAATGCACGTTGAGCGTTGAGCCATATGGCTTCAGGGCTTCGGTTACCATCAACGGACCTAAATCAGAGCCGCCAATGCCGATATTGACCACATCGGTTATGGCTTTGCCTGTGAAGCCTGTCCACTTGCCGCTTCGCACTTGCTCACAAAAGGATTTCATTTTGGAAAGTTCGGCACGAACAGCGGGCATTACATCATTGCCGTCGACATAAATTGCACGCTTTGAACGGTTTCGGAGTGCCACGTGTAGCACCGCACGATTTTCCGTGAAGTTGATTTTCTCGCCGTTGAACATTTTTTCAATCCACTTCTTAACCTTTGTTTCGCGGGCGAGTTGAAAGAGCAATTTCATCGTCTCGCTGGTGATGCGATTTTTGGAGTAATCGAGCAAGATGTCGCCAAAGCGGACGGAAAATTTATCGAAGCGTTTGGGGTCTTCTTCGAAGAGGTCGCGAAGGTGAAGTTTCTTTGCTTTTTTGTAGTGTTGTTGGAGTGCCTTCCACGATGCGAGTTTAGTCAGGTTGTTCATTTTCAGTGTCGGTTTTTGATTGCGTTTTGACAGTTGTTTTTCAGAGCGAGAGCCGCTTAAAAAGCGATTCAGGAATTTGCCGAATGACGAACATAATCCACTTCCAAAACGAAGGAAGATAAACTTCATCGCGCCGTTTCTCAATCGCTTTCACAATGCCTTTGGCGACTTGTTCAGGCTTTGCCCAGAGCGCGCCTTTTTTGAACGATGCCGTCATGGGCGTATCGACAAAGCCGGGCTTGATAGTCAAGACTGCGACGCCTTTTTTGTGCAAGCCTTGTAAGAAGATGGAAAGTCCGCCTTTTGCCGCACCATACACATAATTTGACTGCCGTCCTCTATCGCCTGCCACCGATGAAATAACGGCGATTGTGCCTGTGCCTTGCGCTTGCATTTCATTGGCTAACAGCGTGAGAAGCGACACGGGACTGATAAAATTGACCGTCATGGCATCAATCGTTTTTTCCACATTTTGATTGCACTCGTTTTGATTGGGCAAAACGCCGTGCGCAAGAAGCGCGACGTCAATTTGCGCGCAGGTTTGTTTAATCGTTGCGATGAGCGTTGGGTGTTCTTCAATTTTGGATAAATCGGCGACCGCGTAAGCGACTTCTTTTGCGCCGCGCACTTTCAGGTCGCTTGCGAGGGTTTGAGTTTGTTCAGGATTACGCCCGACGAGAAAGAGTTTATTTCCTTCTTTGGCGTAAAGTTTGGCGACGGCTTTGGCGATTGCCGACGTCGCTCCGAAAATCACAATGGTTTTCATTTGACCGCATTTTTCTGCAAAAAATCTCTGCAACTATCACTTCTGCAAATATCACGAAGTTTGAGCGAAGCGCGAGCAAGATTTTTACGCCAATCGTGCCGACAAGGGCAATTTTCGGTCAGGCAATTTGCGGCTATTTTTAGCAATCGTTTTGCGCTTCACGCATTTCTCTTGCGCGTTGTTATTCCAGCAGTGCCAGCATTTGTGCGTTTTCGGGGTGAGCGGGCAGTTGGGTTTCGAGCGAAAGTCCGCTGATGTATTTGAACCGAATTGCGCCGTTTTTGTCGAGCAAGAATTGTGCGGGGAGCGGTGCGCCGAGTGCCGCGCCAAGTCCGTATTGCTTGAACACGCGCCACTCCGAATCGGAAAGCATGAGGAAGGGATAGGCTTGTTCGGTTACGATTTGCTTCGTCATTTCGACGTTCGTTGAAGAGACGACCACAACATTTCCGCCTTTTTCAAGAAAGGCTGTATAATCGTTTTTGAGGTTGTTCAAATGCGGAAAGCAAAGCGGGCAGAAAATTTTATCGGTGAAAATTCTTGTAAAAACCAGCAAGAGTGGCTTGCCGCGGAAGTCGGAGAGTTTGCGCAGTGTGCCATTTGAATCAGGCAGTTCAAAATCGGGTGCGATTTCTCCGATTTGAAACTTATCTTCGGCAAGTCGAGGCACAAAATTCGCAATAAAATTTGCATTGATTGGATTGATGGATTCAAAAATTGATGGCATTGGAATGGATTGATTTAGTAGATTGGATAAGGCATTACAGTCGTTTGAAAGAACGAATAAGAATATCGGATTCGTTTCCGAAGAGACTTTCCTAGTTTTGCTTTCACAATCGCCGTTGCCAAGGAATTACCATGAAAAAAGAGCGCTACACAAAGTCTACGCTTCCCGAGAAAACTTGTGAGAACTGCCAGCGTCCAATGGTGTGGCGCAAAGCGTGGGCGAAAAATTGGGACGAAGTGAAATACTGCTCCGACCGATGCCGTGCCGAAGCCAAACAAAAACGTAGAACTCAAACTTCAACACCTCAATGAAAAACAAATATGCCAAACAGCCTTCCGCGATGGAAGTTGAAAACCTCATCTACGAAGTTGCTCTCAATCGTGCGTTGGTTTTGATATTGCTTGAAGAGTTGGAGAAAACAAATCCGGGGTTGACCGAACGCATTCAAGATGTGCTAAATGCTGAATCACAGCGTATTTACGGGCTGGTTTCTCAATTTGTCGAAGAGCCATCGCCGTATTACGCTCCGCTTTTAGAGATGCGCAAAACTCACGACGATGCCAATAAGGCGGCGGCGATTCTCAAAAGCATTTTGAACGACTCTGAACCACCCGCCAAGCCAAAAGGTAAGAAGAAACGCTAAGTTTTTACGTCTGCTTTTATGCTTGTTCGACTGGCAACTTCACTTCAACAAGCACGCCGACGGCTCCTGCAACTAGCCCATTTGAAACTATTGGCGAGAAATGAAAATCAATTTGTAACTCGGCAAGCGTGAGCGATGTTGTAACTGGTTCACCTGACAAAACGCGTCGGAACGCGGCAAGCAGTTGCGGATACTTGCCATAAAGTTCGTAGATGGACTTTCCTTTTGAAAGCGACGATATGAGGTGTTGTTGTTCGGTTGATTTTCCGAAGATGCCCGTGATGATACCGGCATCGTCAAAGGTAATGAGTGAAACTGGAGCGGCGTTGAGCATCGGCTCGATGATTTGTTTGAACTGACGATGTTCGCTTTCCATCGTTTCGCGCTTTGTTGTGTCTGTAAGAATGGTCATGATACCGAGCGGATTTCCGACTTCGTCATCAAGACGCGAGATGAACGCTTCTGCCGTTTTTTGTTCCCCATCGGGGGTAAGGTATTTAATTTTGCCGTTCCATCGTCCGACACTTTGCAATAATTCCATTGCCATTTTTCGTTCTTTTGAGGAGGCGTATTTGTATTTCATCACCTCGTCGGACTTTTTGCCTAACGCTTCGCCAGCAGGAATGCCGTGAAAAACCGCTGCTGCTTCGTTCCAATAGCAAATTTCTCCTGAAACACTCACCATCACCACGCTCAGATTGATTGCGTCGAGTATTGCTGATTTTTCCGCCAACGCTCGTTCTTTCGCTTTTAACGCTTTTTGGGCTTCAAGCAGTCGACCTGATTTTTCATGGAAACTGCTTTCTAAAATTTTGATGTCTTCTTCAAGACGCTCGACTTCTCGGTCGGCTTGTTCCCAATCGGCACGCAGTTGTGAAATGGTGCTTTGGGCTTCGGCAAGTTCTGCTTCAAGTTTGGTAATTTCGGCTTCGAGTTTCGCTTCTTTTTCGGGATCAGCTTTTGGCTGGGCTAAAAGCGTTTGAATCGTTTGATTTGCTTGTGAAAGTTCTTGCTCGATATTTTGTCGTCTGTGGATTTCTTCGTCCAGCTTTGCACGAAGGTCGGCAAGTTCTTTGGTGAAGCGTTGCGCCAGAGATTGCGCCGCTTCTTGCGCTGCTGTTAGTTTTGATTCAAGGCTTTGCTTTTCTTCTTCTGCTTGTGCCAGTTCGGCTTTTGCACTCTCGACTTGTTCAGAAAATGCACTTGCCTGAGACATGTGTTGATTAAGCGCGGCATCATATTGCTTAAACATCGCCTCGAATTGAGCAAGTTGATTGCTTGCTGCACTGACGGCTTCTTGGAGTTGATTGCCTGTAATGATTGCATCTTGAAGTTCAATTCGCAGTTGCATTTCCGTCTCTTGTGCCTTCTCGAGTTCATCTATCAACTGCTTTTCGCGCTCTGTTTTTTCCAACAATTCTGCTTTAAGCCGAACAGTTGTTTGACGCTCCTCTTCATATGCCTCTGCTGTTGTTTGCGCCTGCTCTTGTGCTAACTTCAACGCTTCTGAGAGTTCGTTCAACATTTGGCGCGCCTGTTCGAGCTGCGACTCAAGTTGTGCAATTTTGCTTGACTCTTCTCTAAGTGCCTGAACTTCTGTGCGCGTTTGTTCAAGTTCATTTTGGAGGTTGAAGTTATTAGCATTCAGCGTTGCAACAGTTTCGTTGAGTTCATCGATTTTCTTTTGCATGTCTTCTATCACGAGAGAGGAAGAAGCATGGCTTGGTATATCAGGCAAGATGGGTTTTGGCAGTTCCGCTTGGGCTATTGGCATCGGAACTTGCTTGTCTTCTTCAAGAAATGGAGATTCAATAAATGGAGATTGTAAGCGCACTAATTGTGCTCGAACTGCTGCAAGATTTTTCAAGAAATCTTCTGGCAGTGATGGCAGTGCTTGTGCCTGAAGTGTTTTGTTGGGCTTTTGGCTTAACAATTCTTTCAACGCCGCTGGTAAAAATTGTAAATGCGTCTTGAATACATAATCCGATGCACCGCATTTCAAAACCTGCTCCACAACACCTTCTTCAGTAATTTTTGAGAGAACGATGACGGGAATGGAAATTGATTTTGATTTCAGGTATGCAATCACATCACAGGCAGTTTTGCGCTTTTGAAGGGCATATTCACATAGGATTAAGTCGAACGATTGTTCTTCCAACGCTTCTTCAAATTCTTCAAACGATTCGACATGCTCAACTTCGGGTTGGAGTTCGTCGCTTTTCAGTGTCAGCCACGTCATTTGTGCATCTAGCAGCGAGGGTTCGAAATGGAGAATACGAATGCTCATCGTCGTATAGTTTTTCAAAATTACTCAAAAAGTGCCTCAACAAATTTTTGTCGGTCAAAGAGTTGCAGGTCATCAATTTTTTCACCGACGCCGATATACTTAACGGGAATGTTCAGTTCATTTGAAATGGCAATCACCACGCCGCCTTTTGCTGTGCCGTCGAGCTTAGTGAGAATCAAGCCTGTTACATCAACGGCTTTGGTAAATTCTCTGGCTTGGTTAAGCGCGTTCTGCCCTGTTGAGCCGTCTAAGACCAGCAGGACTTCGTTTGGCGCATCAGGCAGTTTCTTTTTCATCACGCGCTTAATTTTGGCGAGTTCTTCCATCAAGTGCATTTTGTTGTGCAAGCGTCCTGCTGTATCGACCAAGACAACATCGACATCTTTGGCGACTGCGGAACTAACGGCGTCAAAGACAACAGCACTGGGGTCGACGCCTCGCCCTTGTGAGACAATCGGCACGCCTGCGCGCTCTGCCCAAATTTCCAACTGCTCGGTTGCCGCCGCACGAAACGTATCGGCTGCTGCAATTAGGACTTTCTTGCCCGCATTCTTGTAGTTATATGCCATCTTTCCAATGCTGGTCGTTTTTCCAACACCATTGACGCCAACAATCATAATCACATATGGCTTTTTTGGCAGTGGAGCATCAAAATCTACTACGGTTACCTCGCGCGCATCGCGCATCAATTTTTGAATCTCTTCGCGCAACATCGCACCTAATTCTTGCTCATTCATGTATCGCTCTTTCTTAGCACGCGCCGAAATTGCCTCAACAATTTTTAGCGTTGTCGGCACACCAACATCAGCCGAAATCAAAATCTGCTCCAACTCCTCTAAAAATTCATCATCAATCTTCGTTCTGCCTTTCACAAGGCGCGAGATTTTTCCAAATAAATTTTCTCTTGTTTTCGCAAGACCTTCTTTAAGTCGTGAAAGTTTGAAGGCATCAAAAAAGCCCATCGGTGTGGTTAAGGTTTTAAGGTTATGAAAGTCTCTGCAAAAGTTATGGCGCGCTCGGCAAGTTCTAACGCGGTTTCTGCATCAAGGTCAAACTCTGCGCTCTCGTAGCGCATCTCTACGGCAAAGTCGTTTAACTTCTCCGATTCGTTCAGTCGCTCGTCATAGTCAATCCCATTTGCCACAAGCAGTTTCAGCAACTCCCCCAAATCGTGCGTCCTCGGAAAATGAACATCACGAGACGCCAACACCGCCTTCAACGCCTTCTCCACCGCTTGCTGACAGTGAAAGCCAATCGTTTCTATTTGGTTGAAATGCTCACTCAATACAACCGCCGCTCTCCAATCAATTTTGGCTTTTTGCAAGAGTGTTTTGGCGACATCTTGATTGGTTTTCATTTCACAGACTTTGCTTGCACTTACGCCTGCTTGCTCATAAAGCACAACTCCCTCCGCTTTGATGTTCTGCCACAGCCCAACCGTTACATTCCTCATCGCTTCATACTCCGACCAACGCTTGACCAACAGTTGAACCCTCACAGGCATCTTCCCCATCGCCAACTTCAACTTCGCTTGCTCGGCTTTTACATCGGCTTCGTCTGAAAGCACCACCAACACATCGTAATCGCTCTCGTCGTCGTAATCCCCACGCGCACGCGAGCCAAACAGCACAACCTTCACGGGCAACAACACGCGCTGAATCTCTCCGAGAATCGCCAATGCAAATCTCTCTTTCGGATTTACTTCTGTGGATTTGAATTGTGCCGCTGTTTTCATTTCGGACTTCCTTGTGTTATCACGGTCTCTGCAAAAGTTATGGCGCGCTCGGCAAGTTCTAACGCGGTTTCTGCATCAAGGTCAAACTCTGCGCTCTCGTAGCGCATCTCTACGGCAAAGTCGTTTAACTTCTCTGATTCGTTCAACCGCTCGTCATAGTCAATCCCATTTGCCACAAGCAGTTTCAGCAACTCCCCCAAATCGTGCGTCCTCGGAAAATGAACATCACGAGACGCCAACACCGCCTTCAACGCCTTCTCCACTGCTTGTTGCGCATTAAATCCAATGCCTTCCATATCGCTTGGGCTTGCAGAGAAAAGTATCTCTGCACGTTCCTTGTCCTTTTTGGCTTTTTGCAAGAGTGTTTTGGCGACATCTTGATTGGTTTTCATTTCACAGACTTTGCTTGCACTTACGCCTGCTTGCTCATAAAGCACAACTCCCTCCGCTTTGATGTTCTGCCACAGCCCAACCGTTACATTCCTCATCGCTTCATACTCCGACCAACGCTTGACCAACAGTTGAACCCTCACAGGCATCTTCCCCATCGCCAACTTCAACTTCGCTTGCTCGGCTTTTACATCGGCTTCGTCTGAAAGCACCACCAACACATCGTAATCGCTCTCGTCGTCGTAATCCCCACGCGCACGCGAGCCAAACAGCACAACCTTCACGGGCAACAACACGCGCTGAATCTCTCCGAGAATCGCCAATGCAAGTCCATCAAGGGCAGTGTTGCGCTTAACTTGACCATCTTCAACTTCTTTGACAATCAAAGCCATCTTTTTCGTTATTTTGTTGGAATATAAAACTTCCTTGTGCAATGTCCTTTACACGCATTTCTGAAATCGGCGAATTTGGTCTGATTGACCGACTCGCTGTGCTTGTTCGACCAACCGAATCTCAACTTTCCACGCTCAAAAAAGGCATTGGCGACGACTGCGCCGTCATTGAACTTCCCAACGGCAAACTGCAAGTGATTTCCACTGACTTGCTCATTGAGCAAATTCACTTCGATTTGCTCACCACGCCGCTCGAGCACTTGGGGGCAAAAGCCATTAGCGTCAATGTTTCCGACATTTGCGCCATGAACGCCAAGCCGCTTTATGCGACCATGAGCATTGGACTTTCAAACAGCATTTCGGTTGAGATGATTGAACAGGTGTATAAAGGTGCATCAAATGTAGCCAAGCAATATGGCATTGCGATTGTTGGTGGCGATACTTCAGCAAGCGTTACAGGATTAGTGATTTCCGTTACGATTGTCGGCGAAGTTGATGCAGATAAAATTACCTATCGAAGCGGCGCAAAAGTTGGCGACCTGATTTGTGTAACAGGCGACCTCGGACGCTCGTTTGCCGGCTTAAAGGTGCTAATGCGTGAGCGCCAAACCATGCTTGATTTATTCGCTGAAAATCCCGACATGGATAAATCCACCTATAAACCAGACTTCTCTGACTACCAAGTCGTGATTGAAAAACATTTGCTTCCCAAAGCGCGCGTTGATGCAGTGAAGTTTTTTCACGAAGTCGGGCTTGTTCCCACTTCTATGATTGATGTTTCGGACGGCACCGGCTCTGAACTCAAGCACCTTTGCCGAAACTCACAAACAGGCGCCTTGATTGAAGAATCCAAACTCCCAATTCTTTCCGAAACGCGCGAGGTCTCTGACGAATTTGAAGATGACGCGACTACCTACGCGCTCTTCGGCGGCGAAGACTACGAACTGCTTTTTACTATCTCGCCAAACGACTTTGATAAACTCTCTCTGTTCAAAGACGTTCATATCATCGGCAAAGTGCTCGACGCCTCGAGCGGGGTCAAAATGCGCGACCTTTTTGGCACCGATATCGACCTACAAAACACTTCAGGCTTTCAACACTTCGCCGAAGAACAAGGCTTTTTTGAGAACAATGACGACGCGCACGATCACGATGAACATAACCACAATACGCACGAACACAATGGACACCATCACAACAGACACGATGACGAGGATATTTGGGGTGAGCGCAAAAATTAAACTGCTTCTCACTTGAAAATTTCTTCCAAACGCAGTTCAACGCCTGTGGCTTTGTCGGTAATAACACCTTTGGTGAAGGTCTCCGTCGGTGAATCGGGATAGAAGATGTGAACCGTTTTCAGTGGTGGAATAACAATCCAAGATGACTTGACGCCCGCCGGAAAGTAGATGTCGCGAATTTTTTCTACAAGGTCGTTGAGCGGCTGAGTGGGCGAAAGAATTTCAATCGTCGTAATCGGCGGCGTTGTCATTTTCACCTCATCGCGCTCCCAATCATATTCCATTTTCTCATACAAGCATACATCTGGAATTCTGCTCCCTGTTGGGAATTCAATCGTGATTTCGTTCATCACATCGTATCGCTCTTCAAAAGGCATGAGCAAAAGATTAAGACGGTGTTGAATTCTCGAATGGTTCTTACTTGGCATGGGTTTTCCGCGTTCAAGTTCGTATTGCGAGCGCGTGCGGTGGGCTTCAAGCGTTGTGGTTTCCATCGGTTCTGTTTCGGTTTATGTTTTTATGGAACAAGTCTTCGTGGAACATGCTTTTGGGAAACATACTCAAATTAGCAGGTTCTCGCAATTCAGGGCGAAGTTTCGTATTATTGATTCTCACAATAATTTCAACTCTGCAAAAGACCATATCGTCAAGCAGTAACTTCGTTAACTTTTTCACACCATTCGTTATGTCAAAAATCAAAGTCGGTATCAATGGGTTCGGTCGGATTGGTCGCCTTGTGTTTCGCGCCATTGCCGAGCAAGGGCTTCTCGAGAAAGACGTCGAAGTCGTCGCCGTCAATGACCTTGTTCCCGCCGATAACCTTGCCTATTTGCTCAAATACGATTCCATACAAGGGCGATTTGCGCACAGCGTTACAAGCGAAAAATCTAGCCCCGCAGTTGCCGAAGATGACCTGTTAGTCGTCGGTGGTCATAAAATTAAGTGCCTTGCGGTCAAGGAAGGTCCTGCAGCCCTGCCTTGGAAGGAATTGGGTTGCGAGATTGTGCTCGAATGCACAGGCTTATTTACCGAAGCCGAAAAAGCCAAAGGGCACATTGCGGCGGGCGCAAAGCGCGTGATTATTTCTGCACCGGGAAAAAATGAAGACATTACCATCGTCATGGGCGTCAATCACGAAAAGTATGACCCC
This sequence comes from Chloroherpetonaceae bacterium, assembly GCA_046292465.1. Lineage (GTDB taxonomy): Bacteria > Bacteroidota > Chlorobiia > Chlorobiales > Thermochlorobacteraceae > JANWWM01. Next base: position 17,193 of record JBKBRB010000003.1, on the reverse strand, counting down.
GCCAAGCATGTGATTATCTCAAATGCTTCTTGCACGACGAACTGCCTTGCGCCGGTGGTGCATGTGTTGCTCAAAGAAGGCTTCGGCGTTGAAGAAGGCTTAATGACGACCGTTCACTCCTACACCGCCACGCAAAAAACCGTCGATGGTCCCTCAAAGAAAGATTGGAAAGGCGGACGTGCGGCGGCAATTAACATCATTCCTTCAACGACCGGTGCAGCGAAGGCAGTCGGGCTTGCCATTCCCGAAGTCAAAGGCAAACTCACAGGCATGAGTTTCCGCGTGCCCACGCCAACGGTTTCGGTCGTCGACCTCACGGTGCGCACCGTCAAGGAAACGTCTTACAAGGAAATTTGCGCCGCCATGAAAAATGCCAGTGAAACCTACCTTAAAGGCATTATGGCTTATACGGAAGATGAAGTTGTTTCCAGCGATTTCATTCACGACGCGCATTCGAGCATCTTCGACGCTGGTTCAGGCATTGAACTCAACAGCCGATTCTTTAAGCTCGTCAGTTGGTATGACAATGAATGGGGCTACTCGAATCGCGTTGTCGATTTGCTCAAATACATTGCCGCCAAAGGCTAATTGCTCGCTTTTTGACAAGCCCTCTTCGCTTCGTGATGGAGGGCTTTTGTGTTAAATGAACAAAGGAGTTTTGCGATGATTCGGATTCAAAAAATTCTCTGTCCGGTTGATTTTTCTGCGCCGTCTCGAAATGCGCTTCGTTATGCTCATGAATTTGCCAAAGCGATGAACGCAAAAATTACCGTCATGCACGTCATACAGCCTCAGCCCATTGCCGCCGATGTCAATGTGCCATATGTTCCGCTTGAAGTCGATCTTGAAAAAAGCGCGAAGGAAGATTTAGAGCGGATTGTCAACGATGAAGCACAAGCCGGTGTTGTGGTTGAGCATGTGATAGCATTTGGCTTGCCGTCAGAGTGTATCATTACACAAGCGCAGAAAGAAGATGTCGACCTGATTATTCTCGGCACGCATGGGCGGTCGGGACTTTCACGCCTCTTAATGGGAAGCACGGCAGAGAATGTGATTCGACATGCCGCTTGCCCTGTCCTTGTTGTGAAAGCATCGGAAAAAGAATTTATTTCCTGATTTCCAAAGCAGTGCTTGCACATGAGAGTGCATTTCGTATCTTCCTAATAAATTTTAACTACTCCAGCTTAGTATGTCTTGGTATAAGCGAGAGCGTCCTTCGGTTCTGACGGAAAAAAAGCGCGACATGCCCGAAGGATTATGGTGGAAGTGCGACGAATGTGGCGCGACCATTCACCGCAAACAGTTGGAAGACCACCTTTACACCTGCCCCAGTTGTGGCAATCATTTTCGCATTTCACCTCAAAAGTATTTTGAGATTCTCTTCGACGGCGAAAAGTTCGAAGAGTTTGACGCGAACCTTCGTTCAGCCGACCCACTTCACTTTGTCGATACCAAGCGATATGTCGACCGCATTAACAGCACGATAAAAAAAACAGGGCTAAGCGAGGCATGCCGCAATGCCGTCGGGAAAATTTCAGGGCGGGAAACGGTCGTTTCAGCGATGGATTTCGGATTTATTGGCGGCTCGATGGGCTCGGTTGTTGGCGAAAAAGTCGCTCGTGCGATTGATAAAAGCCTTGCACTTAAAGCTCCGCTCGTGGTGATTTCACAATCAGGTGGCGCACGCATGATGGAAGCCGCGCTTTCATTGATGCAAATGGCAAAAACCGCCGCTCGATTGACGCGACTTCATAAAGCAGGCATCCCATACATTTCTCTCATGACTGACCCAACAACGGGCGGCGTTACAGCGTCATTTTCCATGCTTGGCGACTTTAACCTTGCTGAGCCGGGCGCGCTCATCGGCTTTGCAGGTCCACGTGTCATCAAAGAAACCATTCGCCGTGAATTGCCTGACGGATTTCAACGCGCTGAATTTTTGCAAGAACATGGCTTTGTCGATAAAATTGTTCCTCGTCGCGAACTCAAAAGAACTTTATCTCAACTTTTCGACCTTGTTTGCGATTAACCTGACCGCTTGGTTATGAAAGTTCGCATTATCGGCGTTCCTTTAGATTTAGGTTCGGATTATCAAGGTGCGAATTTAGGTCCTGCCGCCATTCGCATTGCTGGCTTACAAGAAAAAATTGAAGAACTTGGGCACGATGTGCACGACGACGGCGACCTGCCCGTTCCGCCTCGTAAATCGCTTTCAATTGGAAAAGTTCATGCAAAGTTCTTTGACACGATTGAAAAAGTCGCAACTGACCTTTGCGCGCGCGTTTTCAATGCCTTGTCTGAACAAGCGTTTCCAGTCGTGATTGGTGGCGACCATGCAATGGCAATTGGCACGATTGCAGGCGTATCCAAGTTTTTCAAACAGCATGAGCAAAAAATCGGGCTGATTTGGATTGATGCACACGCCGATATCAACACGCCTGAAACCTCCCCCAGCGGCAACATTCACGGCATGCCCTTGGCAACGGTTCTCGGCATGGGTCTACCTGAATTAGTATGCATCGGCGAACCTGGGGCAAAACTTTTACCTGAGCATGTCCATCTCATCGGCATTCGCTCGGTCGATAAAGGCGAAAAAACTCTGCTCAAAAAAATGGGCGTTAATTTTTACACGATGACGGATATCGATAAGCGCGGCATTCAAGAAATCATCAGCAAAGCCGCCGCGCATCTCGTCAAATCCGTTGATGCGATTCATATTAGCCTCGACTTAGACGGATTAGACCCTGACATCGCGCCCGGCGTCGCCACGCCTGTCAAAGGCGGTTTAGATTATCGCGAAGCGCACCTCATTATGGAAACCATTGCGGAAACAGGTAAACTCGCGTCAATGGAAGTCGCCGAACATAACCCAATTTTAGACATTCGCAACCGAACAGCGGAAACCGCAGTCGAACTCGTCCAATCTGCCTTGGGCAAACGGATTGTTGATTAACTTCAAAAAACTTCAACCATGATTGTTTTTATTGACGACGACACGCAGATTTTGGAAGTTCTCAACGATTTTTTCAGCGACCTCTACGAAGTAAAAACCTTCGACCAGCCTTGGCAAGCCTTGCGCTTCATCGAGGACAACAAAAAGTTGATTGAAGTATGTGTTCTCGATTACAAAATGCCAACGGCAAATGGAATAGAATTGGCTAAAAAAATTCGCGCCGTTGATTCCAACATTATGCTTGTGCTCATGTCGGGCTTTGTTGATTTTCCGACGATTGAAGAGCATCTCAAATCGCGCTTGATTTATCAATTCATTAACAAGCCTTTTGTCTTGGAGCGAATGGCACAAACGATTGAAACCGCAAGCAAAATTTATTTGAAGAAAACTTCTCTTTTGTAACCAAAGAACTTGCACGCACAGGTTTGTTTTTTTAATACTTCTTTAACTCAAACTTTGTTCAACCAATGAAAAACACACGATTGCTACTGTTTCTGCTGGCACTTTTCTTGCACTTTTCTGCCTCTGTTGGCGCACAAGAATCAAACTCTGCCAAAACGCTTGAGCAACTGATTGCTGAAAAAAATGCGCGCACACCTGCACAACAGAAAATTGAATCCAATCTCTTGCAAAAAATTTCGGCAATGCGCCAAGCAGGGCTAACGTCGCAAAATGCCTTGATGCGCAATGCGGCTCAATTCAGCGATAAACACGGTGTTCAGGTCGATGAACAAGGGCGAATTTATGTGTATCTGCGTCCGATGAAGAGCACAACCTTTGAGCAACTTGAATCTATCGCTCTCCAAAATGGCGCGAAACTCGGCGCAACCAACAGAGAGTTCAAAGTCGTTCAAGCCTGGATTCCGTTTGAGAAGTTGGAAGATGTTGCCGCTCAATCTGCGATTGCCTCAATTCAACCGGTCTTGCGCCCCGTTACGAATGTGGGTAGCGTGGTCTCGCAAGGACGCGATAAATCGCGCGCTAACACGATTCACACGCGCTACAATGTGCGCGGTGCAGGCGTGAAGGTTGGCGTGCTTTCCGACGGATGTGATGGATACCAACAATCGATTGCCTCTGGCGATTTACTTGGCTTACAAGTGCTTGATAACAGCGCAGGTGGCGCAGAAGGCACAGCGATGCTTGAAATTATTCAAGACATGGCGCCGCTGGCGAACCTTGCCTTCGCAACGGCATTCGGCGGCGTTGCAGGATTCATCAACAACATTCAAGCCCTTGCTGATGCTGGTTGCAAAGTCATCACCGACGATGTGCGCTACTTTGGCGAGCCCGTCTATGAAGACGGTCCGATTGCCCAAAAAATTGACCAAGTTGCAACCGTTAACGACGTTGTTTATACCTCTTCGGCAGGCAACAACAACCTTGAAACTTACTCAACTGACCTTTATGTCGGCATGACCCCTGCAACCCTCACGCAGTTGGTTGGCACGGTTCATAACTTCGGCACACAAGCCGCACCCGACGATAACCAAACTTTCACCGCGCCCACCAGCGCAGGGGTCTCGGTCGAGCTGCAATGGGCAGATGCTTTCGGTGCCTCGAGCAACGACTACGACCTCTACATCATCAATAACAATAACAACACCATCGTTGCCAGCGGCACCAGCACACAGAACGGCACACAAGACCCGTTAGAATTTGCCACACTCCCCGCAGGTGGCACTTTCCGTGCTGTTGTTCATTTGAAGAGCGGTAATCCGGTTCCGTTCAAAATTTTTTATCGCTCCTTTGCCGGGACGGCTTCCATCACACTTTCCTCGCCTGCGGCACCACAAATTGCTAACACGGGCGGACACGCTGGCGCAAATGGCGCACTCGGATGTGCATCGGTGAGCGGTGGCACAACTGTCACATCAGGCTCTCCTTCCGTGATTCGCAACTACAGCGCACGCGGTCCGGTTACGATTTACAACGGTGGCTATCCGAACCTCTTAGAAACGCGCAATAAGCCCGACATCACCAGTTTTGACGGCATACGCGTTACAGGCAACGGCGGATTTCCAACCGTCTTCGATGGCACTTCGGCGTCAGCACCGCACGTGGCTGGCATTGCCGCTTTAATGCGCTCGGCGAACCGCAACTTAACCTCAGCACAGGTGCGTAACATCATTCGCAATACCGCTGTCGACTTGGGCACCGCAGGTTACGACCCAACTTTTGGATTTGGACGCGCCGACGCTTACAGTGCCGTCACTTCCGTGATGGAAGGCATTGCCATTTACCAAAATCAAAATCTTTTGGCTATTCCTGATAACGATCCGAACGGCGTTAGCACGACCATCAACGTCAGCGGCTCGGGCACGGTGAATTATGTCGCTTTAAGCCTTTCGACAACGCACACCCGCCTCGGCGATTTAGTTGTAACGCTCCGCTCGCCAACCGGCACAACACGTACGCTTATAAATCGCTCTGGTGCAACGCCTGGCGGCTCTACGGCACAACGCGCACACATCGCGTTAGAAAATCAAGCCCTTGTCTCCATCGGAACAACACAAACCAATGCCAATCTCATCGGCTACTTCCGTCCTGCACCCGATACGTTTGCGTTCTTCGGCGAAGCACTTGACGGAAATTGGACCGTTACCGTCGCCGACGTTGCGTCATCGAATACAGGTGCATTGCAACAGGTCGGACTGATCATTAACGCAGCACCCGCACTTGCTGCTCCGATTTTCGTCTCGACGCCTCCCGCATTTGCGATTCGTGGTTCTAACTTTTCTTATACAGTGATTGCGGCGGGCAATCCTACGCCAACGCTTTCGCTTCTCAACGGTCCACAAGGCATGACGCTCAACGCCACAACAGGCGTGCTTACTTGGAACACGCAAACTGCAACGCCCGGCACGTATCGCATTCTCTTGCAAGCACAGAACTCACAAGGCGTAGCACAACAAGAGTTCAACCTGCTTTTGCGCGATAGCGACTGGAGTCGACAAACGCCTGCTCCACAACTTGCAAACTTTCAACTCTACGAAGTGGCTCCCGCAGGCGGGTCAGATACGCTCAATCTTTGGGCAGTCGGTTCACAATCGCTTCAATCTGGACCGACGCGCGTGATGCGCACAACTGACGGCGGCGCGACTTGGATAAACGCCACCGGCAACCTCACGACGGCAGGAAGAGCCTTCACGATTGGCGCGGCAACCGCCCAAATTGCCGTTGTTGGCTTTGAAAGCGGCGCAGCATTCCGCACCACCGACGGTGGCACAACTTGGACTTCGGTTACATGGCCTCCGCCCGTCAACACCTTCATGAACCGAATTCTCTTTGTCAGCCCAACGGTTGGCTACGCACAAGGCGACCATGCGGCGGCACCCAATCTTCAATGGCCTGTCTATAAGACCACCGACGCAGGCGCAACTTGGACGCTTACCAACACGCCCAACGCCTTGCAACAAGGACCTGATATTGAGTTTGGACAAAACTCAGGCATGTTCTTCCTCAACGAAAATGTGGGCTGGTTCACAGGTGTAATTGGAAATACTCCGCAAACTTCGCCCAGCCGCGTTTATCGCACCACCGACGGCGGCAATTCGTGGTCATTTGCAACGCTTCCACAAGGCACAGGCTTCAACATCAACATCGCCGCCTTTGATGCCAACAATGTTTTCGTGATGATGCAACAAGCTGCGCCGACCGTTCGCCGCTCCACAGATGGTGGCGCAACATTTGAGAACCCAACGCCCGGACTTTCAACAGTTCCGACAGCGATTGCCGCACGTCCAAATACCAACGAACTCTATGTAACGACCGCGAACAGCATTCTCAAATCCACCGACGGCGGCAATACTTGGGAGGCACAAGCCATTCCTCCCACCATCACGGGGCTAAACTTTCTCATCTTTGCTAACGAGCGAAATGGCTGGGCGTGCGGCGCAAACGGCATGATTGTCAAATACAGCCCTTCAACCGTTCCAACTGCCAGCACCGGCACTGTTTTGGATAAACCAACAACTTTCAAACTCTCTCAAAACTATCCGAACCCGTTCAACCCAACAACGACCATCACGTATCAACTTGCCTCATCAAGCGATGTGAAGTTGGAAGTCTTTGATGTGCTCGGCAGAAAGGTTGCAACGCTTGTGAATGCACGCCAAACGGCAGGCGCGCATAGCATCAACTTCAACGCGGCGAACTTCGCCAGCGGCGTCTATTTCTACCGCTTGCAAGCCGGTTCTTTTGTTGAAACGAAGAAAATGATGCTCGTGAAGTAACTTGTTGGAGGTTTTGAAATTGCGCTTTTGGGGCGGGCGTTTTGCTCGCCCTTTTTTTATTTGGTGAATCGTTTTGTCGAAGTTCAGAGAGTAATTCTGGTATTGGCTCCGCTTCGCAACGCTCTCAACAGTTCTTCAACATTGCGCGAGGAAGCATTATCATTTCTGAAAAATGATTTCTCCATTGCTTTGATGTTCGCCGACGGATTTTCTTGTGCAACTTTGAAGTGAATAATTGCCGATTCAATCGTCAGGCGCAGGGATTCGCGCGGAAATGGCTTGACGAGATAGCGATAAACATTTCCCTCGTTAATCATTCTGATGGCTTGTTTTGCATCTTGCGACCCAGTCATCAACACTGTTACGATGTTCGGGTATTTGTCTTTGACGGCTATCAAAAAATCTGCCCCATCGATTTCAGGAAGCGATGAATCAGCAACGATGACGGCAATGTTATATTTGGGAATCAACTCAAAGGCTTGGGCTACGCTCGTAGTAATATGCGTTTTATACTTCGGCTCAAAGAAGGTTTTGAATTGCTCTAAGTGCTTTGGGTTGCTATCGACGAAGAGCAGTTCATATTCGGAAACCTCTTCATGTTTCGGGGTTTGAAGTGCGGGAATAGTAGAGATGGACGGTTTGGCTGTGGTCAGATTGCGGCGTTGTTGGGCAACCATGCACGCAAATCGGACGGTCTCTTTGAGTTTTTCAGCGTTCCATGGCTTGTTGACATATCGAAAAATTTCTCCGACATTGACCGAGTCGACAACGGCTTGTAAATCGGCGTAGCCTGTCATTAAAATCCGTATGGCGTTTGGCGAAATTTCTTTGGCAACTCGCAGAAAGTCTACGCCTGACATTTTCGGCATGCGTTGGTCACTAATAATGACATCTATCGTGTGATGCTTGAGAAGTTCCAATCCATCGGCACCGCTTTCTGCCGTGAAAACAGTGTAATCGTCAAATAAAACCCTGAGCGACTGCAGAATCAGCGGCTCGTCATCAACGAGTAGAAGTTTGGACTGGCTTGACATCGTAGGTTGGTGATTTAGATTGGCGATTTAACTCTGACTTCTGACGGTTTGAGCGGGCTGAACTTTACTTCAACCCGCTTTTTGTTTACTTCAACCCGCTTTTTGCGAAAGTGCAACCGTTGTGGGTGTTTATTCAGCAAACGGCGAATCAGCAAAGGGCGAGCTTGCACTTTGTCGTGCTGGTGTCGCTAATGCCGCGCTTGAAACAGGTAGAGTGATGGTGAACTCTGTTCCGCGTCCCACTTGGCTCTGCACATCAATTTTGCCTCCGTGCTTTTCAATGATTTTATAGGCGATGGAAAGTCCAAGCCCTGTGCCTTGTCCGACAGGTTTTGTCGTAAAGAACGGGTCAAAAATTTTCTTCAAGTTTTCAGGCGGTATACCTTTGCCATTGTCAATCACCTTCACCACAACTTGATTGCCTTGTGTCATGGTTTTGATGGTAATTCGTCCTGTGCGTTCATCGACAGCGTGGACTGCATTTGTAATCAAGTTCAAAAAGACTTGGTTCATTTGTGCGGGGAAGGCTTGCACGAGAGGCAGTGGCGAGAATTCTTTAATGAGTTGAATGCCACCTTTGAACAAGTGCCCTGCAATTTTGAGCGTGGCTTCAATGTTCTCGTTGATGTCGGTCGGCTTGAAGTCAGCTTCGTCTAGGCGTGAGAAGTTTCTGAGGTTGAGCACTAGGTCTTGAATTCGGTCAATGCCTTCGACGGCACTGCGGAAAAGGTTATCGGATTCTTGCCACACGCGATTCTTCACTTTTTGAGCCATGTTATCGATTTGCGACAGCAGCATCGCCACATCGTTAGGACTGCCATACATAATTTGGGAGCGGAGTTTTTCATAGAGGGCGATGAGCTCTTTGGTTTCTTTGTTCTTCGCTTCCAGCATTTCAATGTTGTTCTTAACGAATCCGAGCGGCGTGTTCATTTCGTGCGCAAGCCCTGCCACCATTTGACCGAGCGACGACATTTTTTCGGTTTGCATCATCATCACTTCGTTCTGACGCGATTCTTCGCGCAGTTTTGAGAGTTCCGTGATATCCATAACAAAGGTTACTTTTTTCGGCTTGCCGTCGGTTCCGACAATTCGCGCCGCATCAGCAAGAATCGTGAGCAATTTTCCCGACTTATGGACGGTAGTCCATTCCCCACGAATTTCTTTATAGCCTGCAAGGTATTTGTCGTGCAAATCGCGCCAAAAGGCTTCTTTTTCGCGTTGGACAATCATGGTGAATGGTCTGCCAATCATTTCGGCAGGGTCGTAGCCGTAAATCTCTGCATATGCTTTATTGACATACTCAAAGATGTAATCTTGGTTGGTGATACAAATGCCGAGCGGCGTTGAGTCGATGATGGTACGCAAGCGGGCTTCGCTTTGTCGGACGGCTTCATCGACACCTGCTCCTGATGAAATTGAAGGAGTCGCCGAAACAGGCGAAACAGGCGCAATTGGCTGTCCGCCTTGTCGCATTTGCAGTTTTTTTAGCCACTCGTCGTAGCCCATTGGCGGCGGTTCGCCGTTTGTTGCCGTTGACGAGGACGGCGTTTGTTGCTCATGTCCCGCAGGCAGTTGTAGTTGTTGCATAAACTGCTGCGTTGCTGTTGCAAATTCTGATGCAAGTATGCGTGGCGAAAGATTTGGCGGCAGTTGCCCCGTTTGTTGCGCTCTCATGAGCTCTTCGAGCAGTTCCATTTGCTCAATTGACCTCAACGCTTTTTTAAGTGACTTTTTGATTTTTTTGTAGTCAATCATAGTTCAACAGGTTTGTAATTGGAGAGCGCGCAACCACATTTGCTCGCCCATTGAGTTGGAGTGTTAAGAACTTTTGAACAGCCTTTCGTTTCTTGGATGTGTTAGCAATTTTTACCTGCGAAAACTAATTCAAATTATCGATAAGGACAAATGATGTGCCAAAGCGTTGGAAACTTTGAAAACGTTTTTAGTTTCATTTTTTAGCCACCGTTCAGTGCAGAATTTTCGCCGATTTTGGAAGAAAATGCGCCACGCTCACACCAGCGTTTCGCGCTTAACGTCGTTCTCGATTGTATCGCTCTAAACGTGCTTTGGCTTCGCGCTTGAAGTAAGCGTCAATGTAGGGATAGCGCTCTTCGGCTTTGAGGCATGCGTAAAGAGAGCCGAGTGCATCACGGTGATTGCGTAAGGCAAAGTAGCACTCAGAGAGTCGATAGTAAGTTACGGCTAAAAATTCTCCTTCCAATTTCACTTGAAGCAAATAAAGCAAGGCACGGTCGTAATCGCATTCAGGTAGCGCGCCATAAAGGATTTTTGCAAGAAAGGCTTTCAGCCCACCAAGTTTCAAAATCTCGATGTTCATCGTGGCATAAATGAGCGAGGCGATGATGTTCGAGGGGTCTCGTTTTAAGAGGCTATCCAAAATTGGCTTGTAAAAGTTCAGCGTTTTGACGGCAGAGTCATTCGGAAGAAAGTGCGTCAGTTCAAGATGATGCGCCGCTATCAGCAGTGTGTCTTGATTTTGACGCGCTATATCAAGCCCCTTTGCCAGCGCGGCTTGTCGAAACTCGGTGCTATCAGGATATTTGAACGAATAGAAAAAATACTGTCGTGCCAGTTCGCGCCGCATTTCACTTTTGAGCGAATCGGGTGCCGTGTTTAAGCGTGATTCCAACGCCGTTATCACACTATCTTGCGCCAATAGCACCGACGGAAACACGGTCAGCAACCACAACCAGCGCATCATTTTGAAAGGCTTTGAACTTGTGAAAGCAATTCATTTACCGAGCGATACACAACAGGCAAAAGTTCGCTATGCGCATAAACTACTGTTCCTTCTTCATCAATCAGCACGTAAGCGCGTTGCGAGACGCCGAAAAAACTCAGTGCATCGTATTGCTTGGAAACGGTTTTCTCTTTGTCGCTTAAAATCGGAAATGGAAATTGATACTTCTCTGCAAAATTTTTCTTCGACTCTGGCTTGTCTGTGCTAATGCCGAGAACTTGAACGCCTGCTTGCTCAAAGGCTGAAAAGTTATCTCGATATGAGCAGAGTTGAGCCGTGCAAACAGGCGTGTTATCGCCGGGGTAAAACACAAGCAAGACCTTTTTGCCTTTGAAAGATGAAAGCGAAACGCTCTTGCCGTGTTGGTCGAGGAGCGCAAAATCAGGTGCTTTTGTGCCAACGGAAATCATTGGTGTTTGTTGATTAAATTACGCGACTGAAAGAACACGCTTCTTTTCGTCGTCGTTCAAGTTATCATGCACAATTTCGTATCGCATTTTTTCAGTTTCAAGATATGCATCGAAATACAATTTTTTTCTTTCTCGGCTCTCTGATTTTGCTCGGCACTTTGGGCGCGTATTCGTTTTGGGAACTCAATCGCCACGAAGGATTGGTCAAGGAGTATTACCCTGACGGCTCGCTTCGCTCTGAGGTCATCTTCAAAAACGGCTTGCCTGACGACACTGTGCGCCTTTACTACAAAAACGGCAATCTGCGCCGCATTGCTTACTTCAAAGATGGCAAACAGCAAGGACAAACCCTCAGCTACTACGAAAACGGCATCCTCAAATCCGATGAATACTACAAAGACAGCATGCTCGATGGTCATTGCAAGTTTTACGACGAGAACGGCGCGCTTTTGTGGGAAGCCGATTTCAAAAATGGCATCATTGTTCCAGGAACACGCAAAGACTATACAAAATCCCGTTAGAACTTCCTATCTTTGTGTTTCAAATGGCTACGCAGTTCGGTATCACTTCTTTTTCAACTTCGCGCTTTGTGTGCTTCAAGTATAAGCGCAACATGACTTCAGGTTTATTAGTCGTCTAATTTTTAACATCTCATGTGCCTCAATGTCGTTGTCAAAAGTTCGTTCCGCACTTCAATTGCTCACCTATGATAAGCCCTATTTCATTCCATCGCTTTGGAAAAATCCAACATCGGAAACCTTAACGGCGATTGAAGTTTCTCCGAAAGCATTTTATAGCGACGTGATTGATTCGATTCTTGCCTCTCCGAAAGTGGAAATCGTGCCGACGGAGAACGGCGAGTGGTCGCGCACGTGCGTGATATACAACCTCTTTCCGCGCCTGACTGCGGCGTTTGACCACAATCAAAACAAGCGCATCGATGTTTTGCCCGATGAAGCCTTGCGTGAGACAGGTACGTTCTTAAAGTGCATCGCGCTTCTGCCTTACATTAAATCGCTTGGCGCAACGGTGGTGCATTTGCTTCCGATTACGTCCATTGGCAAAGACGGCAATAAAGGCGCGCTCGGTTCGCCTTATGCCATTAAAAATCCTTACAAACTCGACGAACGACTCTCAGAGCCTGCCTTGAATCTTGATGTTGAAACGGAGTTTGTCGCTTTTGTCGAAGCGGCGCATCACTTGGGGTTGCGTGTGGTTTTAGAATTTGTGTTTAGAACGGCAGCAAAAGATAGCGATTGGGTGAAAGAACACCCCGAATGGTTTTATTGGATTGATAACCGTTTGCAAGACCGAAGTGCGCAACATCGAAGCGGACTTGTGTATGGCAATCCGATTTTTTCTCGTGAAGAACTTGCTGTCATCAACGCCAAAGTCAGTTCAGGTGATTTTAGCGACTTGCCGCCGCCGAGCGACCTTTATCGCTCGTTTTTTACCGATACGCCCGAAAGCGTTGAGTTGAATCATCGTGGGCAATACATCGGCAAAACCAAAGATGGACGCGAGTGCCGCATTCCGGGCGCATTTGCTGACTGGCCTCCGGACGACACACAACCCCCGTGGGGCGATGTAACGTATCTCAAAATGTATGACCACCCTGCATTTAACTACATCGCTTACAACACGATTCGTATGTATTCGGCAGAACTTGCGCAACCAAAGTTTGCCAATAAACCACTATGGGAAAAAATTATTGGCATCATTCCTCATTATCAAGAAAAATTTGGCATCGACGGCGTGATGATTGACATGGGGCATGCGCTTCCTTCTGACCTTAAACGAGAACTCGTGCGCGTCGCACGCCAAAACAATCCCGACTTCGCGTTTTGGGACGAAAACTTCGACATCACGCCTAAGAGCGTTGCCGAAGGCTACAACGCCGTGATGGGCAGTCTTATCTTTGTCGGACATCAATTCGACGAGCTCAAAAAATTTCTCATGTTTTTCGCACAACAAGGCGTACCGATTCCCTTTTTCGGCTCGGCAGAAAACCACAATACGCCGCGCAATGCTTCACGCTTCGGCGGCGGCGAGGCAGGCGCAAACTACTCAAAGTTCATTTTCGCTGTTGCCTGCGCCTACCCAACCATTCCGTTCATTCATTCAGGCATGGAACTTTGCGAATGGTATCCGGTCAATACTGGCATTGGCTTTTCGCCTTCTGAACTGCAACAATTTCCATCGGATAAACTTGGCTTGTTTAGCGAAGAGAGTTACAACTGGACGGGCGGAAATGGCGTCGCGCCTATCCTTCCCTTCATCAAGCGCGTGCTTGAAGTGAGAAAGAAATACGAGAAACTCATCACTGACCCTTCGCCCCAAACCATTACCTTCATAGATGTTCCAAGCATCCCTGTGATTGGCATTGTGCGTAGCGGCTACGGCAAAAAACTACTCTTTTTAGCCAATGCGAATCCATACCAAACAACGGAAGTTTCCGTGCCGCTTCAAAGCGCAAAGCCTGAACTCAAAGAGTTAATTTCAGGTGATTGTTATCGCATCGCCGATAACGTGCTGACCCTTCGGCTCGGCGCAGGCGAAAGCACATGGTTTGAACTATGATTATTTTTCCATTAACTCAATTTTCCTGAACATATATGTCTTTCCTTACAATTGGCTCTGTTGCCATTGATAACCTCGAGACGCCATTCGAAAAGCGCGAAAATGTCTTGGGCGGCGCGGCAACTTTTATCAGCATCACGGCAAGTTACTTCGTCGATAAGCCGATGCTCGTTGGCGCTGTTGGTGAAGACTTCGGAGAAGAAAATTTGAAAATCCTCAAAGAAAAAAACGTCGATCTTTCCGGCTTGCAAATCGTTAAAGGCGGAAAAACTTTTCGTTGGCACGGTCGCTATCACTACGACATGAACAACCGCGACACGCTCGACACACAACTCAATGTGCTCGGCGACTTCAATCCATCTTTGCCCCCATCGTTCAAAGAAGCGAAGTATGTTTGCCTCGGAAATTTAGACCCTGTCATTCAGCGCAATGTGCTTCTGCAAATCAAGTCGCCCAAACTTACCGTCTGCGACACGATGAACTACTGGATTGAAAGCAAACTGCCTGACCTGAAAGAGACGCTCAAACTTGTTGATGTGCTTATCATCAACGACAGCGAAGCACGCCTACTCTCGCAAAGTCCAAACCTTGTTAAAGCCGCTCGCCTCATTCGCGCCATGGGTCCGAAAATTCTCGTCATCAAAAAAGGCGAACACGGCGCATTGCTCTTCACTGAAAATTCTGTCTTCTCTGCTCCTGCTTATCCACTCGAGACCATCGTCGACCCAACAGGCGCAGGCGATACCTTCGCAGGCGGATTCACTGCCTATCTTGCCAAAGTTAATACCATCAACGATATTACCCTGCGCAAAGCCGTTCTCTACGGAAGCGCAATGGCAAGTTTTTGCGTCGAGAAATTCGGCACCGAAGGCTTGCTCAATTTGAGCCTTTTGGAAATTGACGACCGCTACCGCAGTTTCTTAGAACTCAGCCGCATCGACGAATGATGTTCAAGCCCGGCGATGTAATCTCCTTTGTTTGCAAAGATGGGGCGTTTGGCATGGCAAAAGTTTTGCGCATTGATACGCACAGCGAGTTGCCTGTTCCGCAACCCGTCTATCACTTCTTGATTTATTCTTTGCGCAACCTTTTTCCGCCGAACGTCGCTTACTTGCCTGATGCCAAAGTTTTCATTCCGCATCTGCCGATTATGGAATCAGGCGTGAGGCAATCGGGCGCAACCTTCATCGCCTATCAAGATGTTTCAGAAGAAGAACTCAACGCCTACACAATTTGGAAACAAGCCTTCTTTGCAGGCGAAGCAGGAATTTTTGAACTAACGATTGACGAAGCCGTTGCCCTTATGCTCGAAGCCTTAGGCAAGGAAAAGACTTAAACACTTTGTAACTTTGTTTGAGAAATTTACCTTCATCACATCTGCCCTTGTAGCTCAGACGGATAGAGCAAGAGTTTCCTAAACTCTGCGTCGGCAGTTCGACTCTGCCCAAGGGCACAACCTTAAAAATCAACAATTTCAATGCCGCTCGTTACAATCACGCTACATAAAGGCAGAACCGCCTCCGAGAAGCGCGCCATCGCCGATGCAATTCACAATGCACTCGTTCAATCGGGCGTCCCTGAAAAGGATAGATTTCAACGCTTTCTCGAACTTAATGCTGATGATTTCATCTACGACCTGACTTATCCAAACCTTGCTGATGCGCGAAGTGCAGAGTTTATCATCATTGAAATTTTGCTTTCGGTCGGCAGAAGCGTAAAAGTGAAAAAAGAACTTTTGAAGAACATTATCTCCAATCTCCAAGCACGCGCTTCAATTTCACCCAAGAATGTGATGGTTGTATTCAAAGAGACGCAATGGGAAAATTGGGCGTTCGCCAATGGAGAACAACTTCACACTTGAAAGGAACTTCACATGTACTCAATTTTAGTCGTCGATGATGAGCCCCTTCTTGTTGAGTTCATTAAAGAATCTCTCGAACTTGAAGGTTACGCTGTTGAAACTGCGTCCAACGGCGCAAGTGCGCTTGAAGTCGCTCGTCAATCCTTTCCCGACATCGTTTTGCTCGATTACCATTTACCTGACATGAATGGGGTTGAGATTCTCAAAAAATTGCGTGAGCAAGATAGCAGCATCCAGGTGCTTATCCTCACGGGTCATAATGACGTGAAAACGGCTTTTGAAGCCATGCGCTGTGGCGCGGCAGATTATATCCTCAAACCTTTTGATTTGGAATCGCTCAAACTCTCGATTGCCAAAGTCGCTGAAAAAATCTCGCTTCGCAATCAAATCCGAATTTTGAGCAAAGAAACCTTGCGCCGATACACCGAATCGGAATTTATTCTCTGCCCTTCTCCGAAAATGACGAAGGTCTATGAACTTGCCGCACAAGTCGCACAAACCAACGACACGACCGTTCTCATTCTCGGCGAAAGCGGTGCGGGCAAAGAGCATATCGCTAAGTTTATTCATCATAGCTCGTCACGGCACGCCAAGCCATTTGTTGAAATCAACTGCGCCGCCATTCCTGAAAACTTACTTGAAGCCGAACTCTTCGGCTATGAGCCGGGCGCATTTACCGATGCACGGAGTAAAAAAATCGGACTGTTTGAATATGCTGACGGCGGCACGCTCTTCCTCGATGAAATCGGCGACATGCCACTTGCAACACAAGCCAAAGTGCTCAAACTCATTGAAACTAAAACCTTTCGGCGTGTCGGCGGATTGCGCGATATGAAAAGCGACGTGCGCATCATCGCCGCAACCAATCGCGACCTTGCACGCCTCATTGAAGAAGGCAAGTTCCGTGAAGATTTATACTATCGCTTGCAAGTTATTCCGATTGAACTGCCGCCGCTTCGTGAGCGTCCCGAAGATATTCTTCAACTTGCGGACTTCTTCCTCAAAAATTTCTGCCAAACCATGCGCAAACGATTAGAGTTCTCGGAAGAAGCACTCCAAGCCATGCTGAACTACTCGTGGAAAGGCAATGTGAGAGAACTCAAAAATGTGATTGAACGCGCCACGATTATCACCCAAAACGGCGAACGCATTGAGCCGCATCACCTCTCGCTCGACACGCGCCGTAAAAGCACAACGAGTTCCGCCGTTCAACCTTCGCCGCAAGGTGAACTTAAAGCCGAACACACGCTCGATACCACCCTGCCATTTTCTTTGAGAGAATACCTCGACAACATCGAGCGCAAATCCATCTTGGACGCGCTCCAAAAAACCGACGGCAACCAACTTCGCGCCGCT
>JBKBRB010000002.1:0-257753 GCA_046292465.1 Chloroherpetonaceae bacterium | reverse complement strand
GCATCAGGCGGACGGTAGTGAGACGGTCGGTCGTAAAAAAACGAAATGTATTTGAGACACGCGCCTGCGCCCAAACTGTGTCCGCCCAGCACAAGTTTCTTTTGAGGATACTTTGCACGAAGCGTATCGAGAAAGAGTTTGAGGTCGCGTGCGAGAGCAGTTGTGTTTTTGGCGTCGCCGCGTCTGCCTTCGGAAAGTCCGTGTCCGCGCAAATCAAGCAGAGCGGTTGCAATGCCGTATTGGCGAAGCGTATCAGCAAGTGGCAGGTAGAGTTTGCTCTGTGCCGCTGTGCCGTGAATGAAGACAAGCAGAGTATTGAAAGACGCAGGTAAAACTTCGCGATAAGCAAGGCGCGTTAAATCAAATGAAGTGAAGTAATGAACAGAGTCAGGCTCGGCAATCAGGCGTGCATAAATTGGGCGGTCGCGCTCGCTAATGGTGAAAATGGATTTCTCGGAAGTTTGGCATGCGGAAAGTCCAACAAGAAAACTAAGAAATAAAAAAATACGAACTCCTTGCGTGGCTCGCAGTGAGCGTCGCAAAAAGGCGTCATCGTTGCGAAGCGTTTGGAACATCGGTTTCATTGTGGAAGTCGTTTGATTTTATCAATCGCAAGTTGCATATCGCGTGGCAAGGGTGCTTCGAAGGAGACTTTGGTTTTCGTTTTCGGGTGAATGAACGAAAGAAAGGCGGCGTGCAGGGCTTGTCGCGGAAGCAGTTCAAAAAGGTTTTCTACGAAGTGTTCGCTTTGTGAGAAGCCAAGTGCGCGAATGTGTTTCCCGCCGTAGGCTTCGTCGCTCAAAATCGGATGTCCGAGATGTTGCAGATGCACGCGAATTTGGTGAGTGCGTCCTGTGTGCAGTTTGAGTTCCAAGAGTGAAAAGTAGCGAAAGTCTTCTTTGACAGTGTAATCGGTGATGGCGGTTTTGCCCTCGTCGGATTCAAACGGATAAATTGCCATGAGTTTGCGATTCTTTTTACTGCGTCCGATGTTGGTTCGAATCGTTCCGCTTTTGGCTTTCGGAACGCCCCAAACGAGCGCGAGATATTGCTTTTCTGTGGTGCGCTGTGCGAATTGCTTTGCTAATGCGAAGTGCGCCTCGTTTTCTTTGGCAACAACCATAAGCCCTGATGTGTCTTTATCCAAGCGATGCACAATGCCTGGACGAAATTTGTCGCCGTGTGCGTTGGAGAGGTGATGCTGTGTATGATGAAGCACGGCATTGGCAAGCGTGCCTGTCCAATTTCCGAATGCAGGGTGAACGACCATGCCTGCAGGTTTATTGACCACTAAAATCGTGTCGTCTTCATAGACAATATCGAGCGGAATGGCTTCGGGCTTCATTTCAGGTGCAGGCGGGCGCGTAAGCGTTACTTCAATCACATCGTTCGGCGACACTTTGTAATTGGCTTTCACAGGATTGCCATTCACCAAAACGCGCGATTCCTCAATGGCTTGTTGAACTTTGGTGCGCGTAGCGTTTTCAACTTGGCGCGAAAGAAACTTATCTATGCGCTCGCGCTCGCGAATGTTTGGCACAACGAGCCGTATTTTCTGGCGAGCCTCAATCGGCATTTCCAAATCATGCATGGTGAAACAAATCTCAATGGGTTTGCGTTAATGGCACTGGTTCAACTTTGACCTTCCTTCCAATTCTTCCGAGAAGCCATCGCAGTTTCATTTTTAACTCAAACATACAAACAAAACATCTCGCAAATGAAAAACATCTTGCGTCTTTTTGTAGTGATTCTGCTGTTTGGCATTTCAGAAAGCCTTTCCGCACAAGAAGTCTCGGCTGACGAAGCGCGGGAGATGCTCACGATTGCCATGAAAGAAAATTGCGTGCAAACCATTGTGCGTGGCAAAGTGGAGTATCCCGTCTTAGCGCGTCTGGCAAGGCTTGAAGGCAAATCGCTCTGTAAAGTTCAACTTGATGAACACGGTCAAGTGGTGAGAGCCGAGTTGCTTCAAGATGGCAATCCAATTTTGGACAAAGAAGCCTTGCGCGTGCTGACATCGGAAACCGAGTTCAAGGCGGCAGACTGCGCCAAAAAAGAAGTGGTCGTTTCCGTCGTCTTCAGACTGCACTAATCACGAAGCAACTTATCGCGAAGCAGCTTATCGCGAAAGCAACTTTTTGAACTCGCGATAGTCGCGCTCGTAAGTATTGCCTTCATTTTTGGCGTTGAGTGAACGCAAGACGCGCTCAATGTTGGCAATGCGGTTTTCGGGATTCGGGTGCGTTGAGAGAAATTCAGGCGGATTGGAGGCGTTTTTCATCTCACGAATTTTCTTGAAAAAGGCTTGTGATTCGTAGGGGTTGTAATCCGTTCTGCTCATCCACAGCGCACCCGATTCATCGGCTTCGTTTTCATCTTCGCGGCTATAAGAAAGCATCGCGAGTTGATAGCCAATGCCTGCCAAGGCTTGTATGGCTTCGTTTTTTCCTTTCAGCGTTTCGGCTAAAATGGCGTGCGTAATGCCTTTGACTGCCATTTGATTTGAACCATGCCGATGCGCCACATGCGCAAGTTCGTGCGCCAAGACGCCTGCCAGTTGTGCCTCGTTATCCAAAAACTTCATAATTCCTGTGTAGAGATAAACATACCCGCCTGCGGTTGCAAAGGCATTGATAACATCGTCGTCAATGACTTGAACCGTGTAGTTAAACTGCTGCTCATGGGGAATATCGTTGGCTTGTAGGAGTTTATCTTTAATTCGATTCACATAGCGCGTGATGGCATCGTAGTTTTTATCCGTAGGTTTTAGGAATTTGTAGCGCGTATCGGCTTTGAGTTGGGCGTCGGCTTGCTTGCCGAGAATAATATCGTCCTCGAGCGAAAAGAAATTGACCGATTTGCCAAGCGAGGCACAGCCAAGCGAAGAGAGCGAAAGGAAAAGAGCGATGAAATAGTGTTTCATGGCTGAATAGGCTTTATGTCGTGTGCGAATATAGGAAATGTGCTTGTATTGCGTGTTTGGAAAAAAGCGCGTGAATTGCTTATGTTTTCGAGAAATGGGCATACTGCTGAACCTTCACCGTTCCGAAATGTCCAACCCTGTTCTCTCAACAGTTTTAGAATGACATTCCCAAACATGATGCCAAAGGCGAAGTAAGAGATAGTTGTGTTGTGTTTTTGTCTCCGAAATTTTCGCCCTTCAAACTGAAAAAGCATTCACAAAAAAAACAGAAAAACGCTAATGCTTGAGAGCAACCGAAAAGAATTTGAAGAAGTTGCAACACGATACTACTTTGCTCCTATTAAAAAGAACTTTGAGAAGAAGGTAAATGAATTAGGTGAAGAAAAAGCTATTTCCTACCTGACCGAAGTTATGCAAAGTTCAACAGCAGAAGTTGAAAAGATTATCCAAAAACGCATAAAAATTGGGGAGATAAAGACGCTTCGCAAACAAGAAAAGCTGTTGCAGGAAATGGATTTCAGAGTTTAGTCGTATATGCACTGATTTATTTGCAGAATAAAGGTTTGATAAATAGAGAATTAGTCATCACACTAAAACCAAAGAAGCATAAACTCATTGAAGATTATGCGACTATTCAAGTAGGAGACGATGTGCAGAAGCCTGACGCAGATTTGGTGATTTACCACAATAAGAAGTTAGAAAAAGCACCTGTTTTGATTTTCTCAATAAAAACATCTTTGAGAGAAAGAGCAGGACAAACCTATAAATGGAAACTTCTAATGGATATTGCCACATCAAAGGACTGCATGCAAATCAAGCAGAAGTATGGCTTAAGTTTTGAAGTAAAAGCAGATTTTAGAGTAGGGTTCATTACGACCAACTTCTATGACGAAATCATGAAGCCGCAACAAATAGGAATACTGAATTTCTTTGATTTTGTGTATCTTACTAAACCAGGAAAATTCAAATCGCCTATCAGAGAGTTTTCAAAAATTGTATCGAACCTGAAAAGCCTCTACAAATGATAAAAACAGAGGAAAAAAAAGAGAAAAAATATGCAGATTTTTCATGGGATTTCGTTGGTGCAGATACCAAGAAATTTACGCACTGCTACCACAACTATCCTGCAATGATGATACCGCAAATAGCAGAGCGTATTTTAACAAAATATGGTATAGGTAGTCGGCTACTTTTTGACCCTTATTGCGGAACAGGAACAAGTTTAGTAGAGGCTAATTTGAAAGGTATTAATGCAATAGGAACTGATTTAAATCCCTTAGCAAGATTGATAGCGAAAACAAAAACAACAAAAATAAACCTGCAGGTTTTAGACTTATACTTGAAAGATTTTAACGACTACCTATTTTCCTTGATGTTTAATTTCAATAGCAAAGTAAGCATCGTTATTCCAAAAATAAACAATATAGATTTTTGGTTTGACAAAAGCGTTCAAGAGAAATTAGCCATTATCAAAACCTTCATTGACAAGATAGAAGAAGAAAATGTAAGTAATTTTTTCAAAGTCGCATTTAGCGAAACTGTTAGGGAAAGCAGTTTTACACGAAATGGCGAGTTTAAACTTTTCCGAATGAGAACTGAACAAATGAAAAAATTTAATCCTGATGTCTTTGGAATAATGCAAAGTAAATTAGCACGAAATTATAGAGGATTGAGGGCATTTTTAGAACAAAAACCGAAAGGAGAATCACAAATTTACGATTTTGATACAAGTAGCGAAGTGAAATATATTGAAAACGAAAGCGTTGATATTGTGCTGACTTCGCCACCATATGGCGATAGCCGAACAACAGTTGCATATGGACAATTTTCAAGGCTTTCTAATGAGTGGTTAGAGATAGAAAATGCAAACCAAGTAGATAACAATTTGATGGGCGGAAAACGTCAGCGGGAAGTTAGCA
Organism: Chloroherpetonaceae bacterium; assembly: GCA_046292465.1. Taxonomy (GTDB): domain Bacteria; phylum Bacteroidota; class Chlorobiia; order Chlorobiales; family Thermochlorobacteraceae; genus JANWWM01. The sequence continues at coordinate 252,911 of JBKBRB010000002.1, read as the reverse complement.
ATCTGGGTAGTTCGGTGCTCAAAAAAAACCTTGAAAAAATTGCAAGTGTAGACGAAAAAAGAGCAAAAGAAGTGGCTTCATTTTATTACGACTATCAGAAATCTATTGCAAACGTTGCTAAAACTATCAAAAAAGGTGGCTATGCGTGCTATGTTGTGGGAAACCGAAAAGTGAAAGGAGAAATTTTACTGACAGACGAAATAACCAAACATTTTTTTGAAAGTCAAGGTTTTTCGCATATAGAAACAATTATTCGCAACATTCCTAACAAGCGAATGCCCAGCAAAAATAGCCCGACAAACATAACAGGAAAGAAAGATGAAACCATGAATAACGAATATATTGTAATAATGCAGAAACGATAATAACTTGTGAAAATTTCTTTAACTACAAAAGCAAAAAGTGGAGACCAGAGACCACCAAAAACGGGGCGAAACCGAAAAGCCAAACGAGTAGGAAATAAAAATGAATGAAAAATGAAAACTGATTTTTACACAAAAGCAGTGTTGACGGTAATTGCCATATGTTTAATTATCCTTGTGCTCAAAGAAGTGGAGATAATTCCAAGTGCGCACGCAAATACACCTGCGGTCAATGCAGTGGATAAGTTAAACTATGGATTAGTGCCTGTGAATCCTGATGGGAGTATCAATGTAAGAATAACATCGCCTAATGAGCTTAGAGTTGATGTGTATAAAGTTGGCGGCTTTTGGGTTAGAACAACGAATGGAAAATTAAGAGTCCAATTAGATGATTAGCATAAACGGATTTCGCTTACACGAAAAAGAACTAACAACCAAAGGTATGCTTCATCCAATCGAGATAGATAGAATTAACCTGACAATAATGGGCGTTAAGTTTTCAGACCTAAAAACTTTTGAAAACACTGCCAATGCTTTAGGAAGTAATATGTTTGAAGGATTTAAGCCGACACCGAAAGGAATTGAAATAATAAGGGACTATGTAACAGGAAAAATTTCATTAAGCGAGCTTGTGACATTAGCTAAGCAAAAAGCATATGTCTAACTCCTATAAATACATAGACCCTGATTACATCTACACTGACCCGAAGACAGGAATTTTAAGGAATCTACAAGATATTTCAGATTCAGATGTTTTACTTTTTGTTGAGAGCAGTGTTGTAACTAAACGACTTCAAGAACTTTACGAAAATCCGATAAAAGTTAAAGGGATAGATAGTCTGTTTGAAATTCATAAATACTTATTTCAAGATATTTATGCTTGGGCAGGAAAAAAACGAATTGTAGAAATCAGCAAAGATGGAAAACAATTTTTCCCGACTTCACACTTTGACAATGCCTTTAAGCACATTGACCAGCTAATAGCAGAGTTCAGAAGAATTCCGAAAGATAATAAGAGGAGTTTAGCCAAAAAGATGGCAGAAATTTTGGACAATGTGAATTATCTTCACCCTTTCCGAGAAGGAAATGGAAGGGCGCAAAGAGAGTTTTTAAGAGTATTGGCATTAGAAAAAGGCTTGAGCTTAAATCTTAACCCGCCAGATAATAAAAGTGTCTACGAAAGATATATGAAAGGAACGATTGAGGGTGATGTGAACATCTTAGCAGAACTAATTTTTGAACTTATTGGAATAAGTGAAAAGTAGAAGTTTAGACCACCGCTTGCAAAAGCAAGAGATTTTTGTTGATGTGTATAAAGTTGGCGGTTTTTGGGTTAGAACAACGAATGGAAAATTAAGAGTCCAATTAGATGATTAGCATAAACATACGAACATAAAGATTATCAGAATAAAAGCACATGAACCGAAGAGAGTTTATCATCAAAACGGTGCTTGCTTCTGCCGCAACATTGTCTTATTCGCAATTATACGCGAAGGTTTCCAAAGAAATTGAGAGTAGAATAGTGCAGAAAAATTATGATGTTATTGTGCTGGGCGTAGGTAGCATGGGGTCGGCAACTTGTTATCAATTAGCAAAAAGAGGATACAAAGTTCTTGGAATAGAACAGTTTGATATTCCGCACGAGTTTGGCTCACATTCAGGGCAAAGCCGCATTATCAGAAAAGCATATGGCGAGGCATCAGATTATGTGCCGCTACTTGAGAAATCTTATCAGAACTGGAATGTGTTAGAATCTGAAACAGGATATCAAGTGTATTACAAAACAGGTCTTCTCTATTTTGCGCCTAAAAATCATGCCTTTCTACAAACTGTTCGCAAATCTTCTGTTCAATACAACATTCCAATTCAAGAACTAACCGAAGAAGACTGCCGAAAAGAATATCCGCAATTTAAACTGCCTTCAAATTTCGAACGGTTAGTTGAGCCCGATGCAGGATTTCTAACGCCTGAAAAGTCTATCCTTTTGTTCGTGCAACAGGCACTACTGAACGGTGCAACAATTCGCACAAGAGAAAAAGTTTTAGAATGGAAATATCAAAATAGAACACTTACAGTAAAAACCGATAAAGGCATATACGAAACAAAAAAAATAGTCATCACAGCAGGACCTTGGGCAGGAAAATTGATACCGAGTCTCGCTCAGAAACTAAAAGTAACTCGGCAAGCAGTTGCATGGGTTCAACCTAAAAAATGGGAAGATTTTGTTCTCGGAAAATTTCCTTGCTGGAATGTGTTAGATAATGGCTATCACTTTTATGGATTTCCGATTTTGCCTGCAGGTCAGTTCGGAGGACCGCTGGGGCTGAAACTTGCCTTGCATACACCCGGCGGCGATATGACAGACCCAGATAGTGTAGATAGAAATAGAAGAGAAACCGATGAACAAGTGCTTATTCAATTCCTAAATAAGTTTATACCCGATGGCTATAAAAACACGCTCGAAGTAAAAACCTGCCTCTATACAAACACACCCGATGAAAACTTTATCGTAGATTATTTACCCAATTTTGATAAAAACGTAGCCATCGCCGCAGGATTCAGCGGACACGGCTTTAAGTTCGTTAGCGCAATAGGAGAAATCATGGCTGACCTCGTCATCAATGGGGAAACGCAAATGCCCATAAAATTTTTAAGCCTGCAACGATTTGAAAAAGGTTAGAAAGTCAGTCTAACGGTTTGATATTCATTAGTGAAGTAAGTGTGCGGTGAACTGTGTAAGCAACTTCTTCGACGGAAATCCCTTTTACCTCCGCGATTTTTTTAGCAACTTCAACCACAAAAGCAGGCTCGTTGCGCTTGCCACGATGGGGCGTTGGCGCAAGCCAAGGGCAGTCGGTTTCCGTCAGCAAGTCTTCAAGCGAAAGGGCGGCAACCACATTGGGCAGAGTTGATTTCTTAAAGGTAATTACGCCCGGAATAGAAATCTTGAACCCCAACTTCAAACTGCGTTTCGCCTCGTCAATCCCGCCTGAAAAGCAGTGCATCATGCCGCGAAGATTGGAGGATTTTTCTTCCTCTAAAATTCGGAACGTATCTGCCCAAGCGTCGCGCGTGTGAATCACAACAGGCAAATCGCGGCGTTTCGCAAGACGCAGCATCTCGCGAAAACAAGTTTCTTGAATCGATTTATTGTGGTCGGGATAGTGATAATCCAAACCGATTTCCCCAATCGCAACGACTTTTTCACGGTAAGAAAGCGATTCCAATTTCTCCAAATCATTCATATCAAAATGATTCACATCGCCGGGGTGAAGTCCCACATTGGCATAAACGAAAGGCAAGGCTTGCGCGATGGCAATCGCCCCTTCACTTGTCTGAACATCAGTGCCGGGATTGATGAGAACGGAAACTTGGCTTTCTTGAAGTCGCTTGATAATATCAGCGCGGTCTTCGTCAAACTGTGGAAAAGATAGATGTGCGTGTGCGTCAGTGAACATGGTTATGGATAAACATTGGTCGTAAAATTTTGAGCGCGAAAATACGAAAATTGAGTATAGTAATGGACGAAGAATCAACAATCGTAAAATGACGTCTCGTTACATCTCGCCGAAGATGCTCGCAAAACTCAAAGGGCTGAATTTGATTGCAAAAACAGTCGTTGACGGCTTTATGCTCGGCTTGCACCAAAGCAAACGAAGCGGTGCAGGGTTAGAGTTCAGCGAATATCGCCCGTATCAAATTGGCGACGATTTGCGGCGACTTGACTGGAAACTCGTTGCGCGCTCCGACAAATTTTTCGTGCGCAATTCCGAAGTGGAAACCAGCATCGCGGTTCGGATTCTGCTCGACGCAAGTGCTTCCATGCAACACGAAGAAGACGGCATTACGAAGTTTGATTACGCTCGCTGGCTTTCAGCATCGCTTTGTTATCTCGCCTACCAACAAGGCGACGCAATCGGACTGTATGCCGTTCAAAACCACATCACCCATGTGCCTGCGCATCACGATAAAAATCAACTCAAAAAAATTTTTAGCACCTTAGAAACGCTGACCCCACAAGGACGATGGGCGGAACAAACCCAACTCGAAGCATTGCTCTCGCGTTCAAAACGACGTGAAATCACAATTTTCATCAGCGATATGAACGAACATGCCGATGAAATCGTCTCCACGCTCTACGCTTATTCAAGACTTAAAAACGAAGTGCTACTGTTTCATCTTGTCGGCGAAAAAGAACACGATTTTAACTACAAGGGCGAGGTTGAGTTCGAGGACTTGGAGACGGGAGAAATCGTGAAAGTCAACGCGGAAACTGCCAAAGCGCAGTATCAAACAGCCATGCGTAATCGCATGCAAACCCTTGAAAAATCAATGCAAGCGGAGCAAATCGCCTATCAACGGTTTATGATTCAAGAGCCACTCGACGACGCCTTACGCAAATTTTTAACTGCCAGAAATCGCCTTCCGAAATGAACCTGCTTTATCCGATTTATCTGTGGTCGCTTCTTTTGCTCTTCATTCCGATTGCCATTCATCTCTTTTCAAAAAACAATCCTGCAAGAATCAAAATCGGAAGCGTAAAGTTTTTGGAGCAAGCCGAAACGCGAACCTTTCGCCGCGTAAAGTTTCATGACAGCATGCTGTTCGCACTTCGCGCGCTGATTTTTGCACTGCTTTCTGTTTTAATAGCGTCGCCTGAAATTGCTTGTAAATACAAGGCTTCTGGGAGTGGTTGGATTTTAGTTGAGCCATCAATTCGCCACGATGAACAGCCAAAAGAATTTCATCAACACCTCGATTCTCTGCAAAAAGCAGGATACGAAATGCGTGCGCTTGCGAACGCCTTTCCGAAAACTGTAGAGAACAGAGCCAACACAAAGTTGGATTTATGGTCGCTCCTTGCCGAAGCCGATAAGGCAAATGCGGATACACTCACGTTTTATATCGCGTCAACGCTGCGAGAAAATTCACTGCAAGGAAAGCGTCCGACGCTCTCGCGCGAAGTTCGTTGGATTGATGCGAGCGCAGGTGAAGCAACTTGGATTGAACGCGTTGCACAACTTTCAGACGATTCGCTCTTTATTGCGATTGGAATAAGTTCGGCAAACGAAACACGCTTCGAGCATCTTATCACGCCAAACCCCGATAAAACGACCGTCATTCCACCAATTGAACTAACAAGACAAGGCGACAGCCTTTCGGTGAATCTCATTTCAAAGCCGAACGAAAAGCGATGGCTTTCGCTGACGAAAAAAGAAACATGGCGCATTGTTTATGATGAACACTTCGCGACGATGCTTCCTTACATTGAACGCGCCGTGAAAGCAATCGCACAATTTTCGCCGATAAAAATTTCAGTGGAAGTGATAAAACAAACAGAGTGGCAACATGAAGCGGAGTCGCAAATCATTTGGCTATGCAAGCGCGAGCCGCCCGAATACCCGAAACTGCTTGATGCGCGAGCCTTTAACACCGAATCATTTTTTGATGAAAAGTTTATTCACGCGCTCTCTGAATCACTGCTTCCCGAAAGTGTGAGCGAAAACGACGTGCGCAAAGCGTCAAGCCAAATGGCAAAGCCAATCACGCGCCGAACGTCAAAAACCCTTGAAGAGAGAAAGCATTCGCTCGTGTTTCCGATTTGGATTCTTGTAACGCTTCTTGTTGGACTTGAACGATGGATAGCCTTCTCAAAAGAATAGAAACCGATTGGCGAAATGCCCTGCGGCTGAACGCACTCTTGAACAGCCTTGCGCTGTCGCTCTTTTTCGGTGCGTTGGCGTTGCGATTTTTGAGCGAAACCGATGCCGTGATTTTTGCGGCAATCTTGTTTGTAGTTGGCTTCGCGCTCTTCTGTGAAAAGCATCAAATAACAACTCAAACGATTATTCGCGAACTCAACCGATTGCCTGAATGTGAGCACAGTGCGGAACTGCTTTTGAACGCGCCTGAAGAACTTTCATTGCTTGCAAGGCTTCAACGCCGAAAAGTATCGGAGTGGTTGGAAAAGCAAGCAGGGAAGCGCGTGCGTCCAAACAAGTGGCGAAAAAATTTATTGTGGTTTGGAGCGAGTGTTGCTTTGTCGGCACTTATCACTGTTCTTCCGAAAACGGAATCGCAGCAACCGCAATCCCACGAACAAACATTCACAAGCACCGCGCCGTCTCTGAACATCGAGAATCTCGAAGTGCAAATTGAGCCGCCCGCATACACCGCGAAACCTAAGCGCGTTCAAGCCTCGCTCAATGTGCTTGCCGAAGAACATGCCATTGTTCGATGGACGCTCAAACTCAATCGCGACTGCGAGCAAGTCAAATTGGCGACAGTTTCAGGCGATACCCTGCGCTTCAAACAAGAAGCCGAACGCACCTATCGCGCTGAAATGAAAGTCGAACAAAGCCAACTTTACACGCTGTTGATAGACGAGTTTGTTTCAGAGGTCTCAACGATAGATGTGCAAAAAGATTTGCCGCCGGTTGTAAGCGTGCTTACGCCGACCTCGCGCATGGAATTTGCGTCGCCCGATTCCGCACGGCTGTTCGTCAAAGTCGCAATCAGCGACGACTACAAAATCCGAAAAACACATCTCGTGCTAACCACAGCCAAAGGCAAAGGCGAAGCCGTTAAGTTCAAAAGCGATACGATTCAACTCTCTCCAACATCAAAACTTGAAAACACGATTGAGCAATACGAAACAACGCTCAACTTGAAAAACTACGACCTAACCTACGGCGACGAATGTTACTTCTTCATCGAAGCCCGCGACAATCGCGAGCCGAAGCCGAACAGCACCCGCTCTGAAACTTACTTCGCGAAAATTTTAGACACACTTCAAACGACTTCAAGCGAAAGCATAGCAATGCCCGTTTTGCGCCTTCCGACCTACTTCCGCAGTCAGCGGCAACTCATTATCGATACGGAAAAACTCATCTCGGAAAAAAAATCGCTTGAAGCATCGCAATTCAGAGCGCGAAGCGAAAATTTAGGAGTTGAGCAGAAACTCTTGCGCCTGCGTTACGGAAAGTTTCTCGGTGAAGAACTCGCGATAAGCATTGGCGAAACGGAAAACGAACAACGCGCGAAAATCATGCGCGACACTTCAACGAACCCAATCGTGAAACTGCAAAAGCAAGCGGCGGCAAGAGTGCCAAAAGCAGACGATGGACACAATCACAACGAACAAACACAACTTACGCAAAGCGTTGAAGCACTTGCCGAGCCGTATATGCACCGACACGATATCGAAGAAGCCGCCACGTTTTTCTCTGAACCTATCAAGCAACAACTCAAAGCCACGCTTGCCGAAATGTGGGAGGCGGAAAAATTCCTGCGCCTTTCTGAGCCTGAACGTGCTTTGCCACACGAATACAAAGCCTTGCAACGCTTAAAAGAACTTCAACAACAAGCGCGCGTCTATGTTGAAAAATCAGGCTTCGAGCCCACGCCGATTGACGAAGCGCGTTTTCGCTTGACAGGCGATAACGCCAAAATCAAATCTGCTCGAAGCGTTGAAAGGCGCAACTTGAACGATTCTTTGGAAGTGATAAAAAACGCGCTCAACATTTTGAACGACGGCAAAAAGACATTTTCAAATGATGAACGCGCAATGCTTGAAGAGGCGGGAAAAACTTTCGTGCAACTTGCGCTTGAAAAAAGCTTGAAAGAACTTTCAGCGTTGCAATCGCTCCGACAAATCATAACCGATGCGAAAGCGAGTCGTGCCTGTTCAGAAGACGATGTGCGGCGCGTTCGACGGGCATTCAGCGATGTGCTTCCTGTGCCGTATCAACTGCCGAAATCGGAACACGCAGGAAAGTCGCAACTGATGCAACGCTATTTCCAATCGCTAAACGGAAAACAATAATGCCGATTGTCTTTCAAGCAGAGGGTTGGCAAATCGCGGTTGTGCTTTCGCTGTGCGCACTGCTTGCAACCATGATGTTGACGAAAGAACTGCGCCGCACGGCGAAAAAACGCTTGGGGCTTCGTTTAGGACTAAGTGTCATCGCCATTCTCGCGCTCGCGCTGTTAGGGCTTGAACCCGTTCGCCTTGTGCCGACAACACCAAAGAAAATTGCATTGCTTACTGATACAGTCGATTCCGATTTGTTGGATTCTTTAATCAAAAATGATGCGTTTGAATTTTTTTCGCTCAATCCGAATCCGCAAGCGACGCACATTCAAGATGCGGGCGTTTTAGCGAGAAATTTTCCAACAAGTGAAATTCACATCTTCGGCAATGGGCTAAATAAGGCTGATTTAACAAGGCTTCGCGGACGGCAACTCTTTTTTCATCAATCTGAACTGCCGAAGGGCATTGTCGACCTGCAAGCCGTTCAGAGCCTTACGCTTGGCGACGTGTTGCGAGTGAAAGGACTTGTTCGAGGAACATTTCAGCGATTAACGTTTCGGGCAAATGAAATGCTCATTGATTCGCTTTCAAATTTGAACGGAGAAACGCCGTTTGAATTTTCATTCACGCCTAAGCAGTTGGGCAAACAGAATCTTTCGCTCGTGCTTGATGGCAAGGAAGAGAAGTGGGGCGTTTATGTGTTGCCCGCCAAGCCTTTGTTGATTCTTGTTCTGCAAGCAAAGCCAACCTTTGAAATCAAGTATCTGAAAAATTTTCTGACCGAAAGAGGCTACCGTTTTGCAATGCGTGTCAAGGTTGGAAAGGAGCGATACCGTGAAGAGTTTTGGAATATGCAAAGCCAATCGCTTTTGCCGCTCTCGCGCAAAATACTGTCGCGATTTGACGTCGTGATGATTGACGCAGAAACATTGGCATCGCTGACGCCGTCGGAGCGAATTGCGTTGGAAAAGGCGATTGAGCAAGAAGGCTTAGGCGTGTTTATCACCGAGAGGGATAGTGTGCTGTTGCGAGAGCCGTCGCTCAAATTTTTTCAGCCGTTCCGATTTCGCATGCATCAAGCAAGAGAGCAATCAATTCGTTGGAATCAACTCGAATCGCCGCCCATTTCGTTAGACCTCGTCGTGATTCTGCCGGAACTTGGCATGCAATCGTTACTTGAAGATTCAGACGGGTGGAGCGTCGCCGCCTTTCATCAAAAGGGATTCGGAAGAGTTGCAATAAGCCTTGTTGAGAATGCGTATCAATGGCGATTGGCGGGAAAGGCAAATGTTTATGCGGCGTATTGGGCGCATCTGCTCTCTGCCATTGCAAAACGCACAAGCGAAACGGCAATAACGGTCTCAACGATTAACATGGCACACGAGCCGATTGAATTTCAGATTCAAACCGTGATAAATTCGCCGCGTCTTATCATACAAGAAGGCTTACAAGAAACGCCTGTGCCACTTCGCCAAGACGTGCTAAATCCGACGGTTTGGCGCGGGCGATATTGGGCAAGCAAAAGCGGTTGGATTGCGTTCAAAGTCAATGGCAAAGGAGAATTTTGGGCGTTTATTTCGGACGAAATGATGTTTGAATCGTTGCAAAAAGAAAGGCGTCGGAAAGAAACTCTGAAAGCCGTTCAAAACAATCGCGTTGAGCAACAAAGTGCAGAGATGAAGCATCTTGAACACGACACGAGCGTGAGGCTCTTGTGCGCCTTGTGTTTGATGTTGGCAATCGCAGGGCTTTGGGCGGAGCGAAAAGTCTAACGATTGTCCTTGAAAAATGTAAATTTGCGCCGAAATAAAATCGGCGGAAAAGTTACCTATCTGTGCCAAAAATTTTGAGCAAAAAGTTGATTGAAGCATGAACGATAAAAGCGAACATAATCCAAAAGACGACGCTTACAGTTCTGACTTGCGAGAACGTTATCTCAACGACCCGACCTATCGGCGGCGACTTGCCGCGCGTCGCAAGTGGAGAGAACGAATTTACATCGCCTCGCTTGCCGCTGTGTTTCTGATTTTGGGTTCTGTTATCGGAATAATGATTTATTGGTCTACCGACCTGCCAAGCCTTGAACAGTTGGAAAATCCGAAGCCGCAATTAGCGACCGAAGTTTATTCCTACGACGGTGTGTTGCTGACGAAATTTTTCATGGAAAATCGCACCGCCGTTCCGTTGGATTCCATCTCCAAAAATTTAATTAACGCCTTAATCGCAACGGAAGATGTTGAGTTTTACAATCACTGGGGATTGAACTTGCGCCGCCTTGCGATTGCGATGATTGAAAACATTGGTCGGGTTGCCAGTGGCAAACGCGCGCACGGCGCATCAACCATCACGCAACAATTGGCAAAGAATTTATGGCTCACGCCTGCGCGCCACATCAAGCGCAAAGTGCAAGAACTGATGATTGCCATTCAAATCGAGCGCACCTATACCAAAAATGAAATTCTCGAACTTTACCTCAACACGGTTTATTTCGGCAAAGGGGCTTACGGCGCGGAAGCGGCGGCTTGGACCTACTTCGCAAAGCCTGCTTCCAAACTAACTGTCGGCGAAAGCGCAACGCTCATCGGCATTCTCAAAAGTCCCGAAGATTACAACCCCGTCGATAACATTCAGGTGTCAAAAAAGCGGCGAGATGTGATTTTAGACTTGATGGTCAAGGCAGACTTTCTGACCCCAGAACAAGCCACTAAGGAAAAGTTAAAGCCAATCGAACTGAAGTTCACGCCCGTTACCGATAGAGGGATTGCGCCATATTTCACCGAGTATGTCCGACAGCAACTCAAAAAAGAAGCGGCGAAGTTTAAGTTTGATGTGTTCCGAGATGGTTTAATCGTAACGACAACGCTCGACTCGCGCATGCAGGCTTACGCCGAAAAAGCCTACAATGAGCATGTGAAATTTTTACAAGAGAAGATCGAAAAGTCATGGAATTGGAAATCGCGGAAAGGTCAGGAGTTGCAAGAAAAATTTGTGAAAGAGTCGGAGCGGTTCAAGCAGTTGGTTGAAAGCGGTGTGCCCGAAAAGAAAGCCTTCGAGCAGTTGAAAAGCGATAAGCAATGGCTCGATAGTTTGCTTGCTGAAAAGTTGGTTGTTCAAGCCGCGTTGGTTGCCATAGAGCCTTCAACGGGCTACATCAAAGCATGGGTTGGCGGCAGAGATTTTGAGAAATATAAACTCGACCACGTTTGGCAGGCGCGTCGTCAGCCTGGTTCGACCTTCAAACCGTTTGTTTATACGGTTGCGATTGACAAAGGCATTCCGCCAAGTTATCAACTGCTCAATCAACCGATTGCTATTCAAACGACTATCAACTCTAAAGACCGCGTTTGGACGCCGAAGAATGCTGACAACGAAATTGGCGGATTTACCTCGCTTCGCGACGCGCTGAAAAATTCGCTTAACTATGTAACGGTGCGCTTGGCACAGCAACACGTTCCGCCCGAAGAAATTATCAAGTATGCTAAAAAAATGGGCATTAGTTCGCCGCTCCGACAAGACCTTTCACTCGCACTTGGCACATCAGAAGTAACGCCGCTTGAACTGACCAGTGCCTACAGCACCTTTGCCAACAACGGCGTTCACGTCGAGCCAATCGCCATTTTGCGAATTGATGATAAGTTTTCAAGCACGATTGCCAGCTACAAAACTGACCGATGGGAAGCCATCAGTCAAGAGACGAACTATGTAATGGTTTCAATGCTCAAATCGGTGATGGATGGTGGCACAGGCTCAGCAGCGCGATTCCGCTACAACTTCCGTTTAGAGGCAGGCGGCAAAACAGGCACCACGCAAAACAACGCCGACGCTTGGTTCATGGGCATTACACCGCAATTAGCCTGCGGCGTTTGGACAGGCTTCGACGACATGCGAATCCAATATACCTCAATGGAATACGGTCAAGGCTCGCGTGCCGCCTTGCCGATATGGGCAAACTTCATGAAAGCCTGTTACGAAGATAAGTCGCTCGGCTTGCAACCACGCTACTTCTTGAAGCCTGAACGAGTGCAAGGCAGGCTGGTCTCGAAAAAGAGCGGACGCTTTACTGAATCAGCCACGCCCGACGCATATGTGGAATACTTCACCGATGCAAGTCTAAAACGTTATGCGTCGCTTTACGGCTCATCGGATACGCTCTCGTTGCCGCAAGCAATTCCGACGAAAAAGCGCGGCGAAGGGCAGTTCTGAATCAATATCAACACATCAAAAAAACCATGCTTCCTTCTGTCATTGTGCTTGACTTCGGTTCGCAATACACCCAACTCATCGCAAGGCGTGTGCGCGAACTCGGCGTCTATTGCGAAATTTTTCCCTATCACACGCCTGCCGAAAAAATTAAATCGTTGAATCCAAAAGCCTTGATTTTTTCAGGCGGACCGTCGAGCGTTTATGAAAAATTCGCCCCAAAGCCCGACGAAAAAATTTACGACCTTCATCTTCCAACGCTCGGCATTTGCTACGGATTGCAAACTATTGTGCAACACTTCGGCGGCAAAGTCGAGAACGCGCGAAAGCGTGAGTTCGGACGAGCGAAAATCTCGATTATGCAACTGAACGGCGCGTCAAAAAATCACCTGTTCAAAAATATCAGCGATTCAGAAGTGTGGATGTCGCATGGCGATAAGGTTACAAAACTGCCGCCAAACTTCGCCGTAACAGCGCGAAGCGAAAACGCGGAAATGTGTGCGGTTGAAATGATTTCCGACACCGAAAAAATTTACGGCGTGCAGTTCCACCCCGAAGTGCATCATACGCAGTATGGAAAAGAGATTCTCGCTAATTTTCTCTTTGAAATCGCAGGCTTGAAAAAAGATTGGTCGACGAAGGATTTTATCGAGCAAGAAATTCAAAAAGTGCGAGAAAGCGTGGGCAAAGAAAAAGTTGTCTGTGCGCTTTCAGGCGGTGTGGATTCAACGGTGGCGGCGGTGCTGGTGTCGAGAGCCATTGGAAAAAATTTGAAATGCGTGTTCGTCGATAACGGCTTGCTCCGAAAAAACGAAGCCAAAGAAGTCCGAAATGCCTTGAAAACATTAGGCTTGCGGCTGGATTTCGTCGACGCAAGCGACCTTTTTCTGAAACGATTGAAAGGCGTCGCCAATCCTGAACAGAAGCGAAAAATCATCGGAAAAACCTTCATCGAAGTCTTCGAGGCGCATATCGACCGCGAAAAGTTTTTAGTGCAAGGCACGCTTTACCCTGATGTGATTGAGAGCGTCTCGGTGAAAGGTCCTTCGCAAACCATCAAGACGCATCACAATGTTGGCGGATTGCCAAAGCGAATGAAACTCAAACTCATTGAGCCGCTTCGCGAATTGTTCAAAGATGAAGTGCGCGAAGTTGGAAAGTTGCTCGACGTGCCTGACGAAATTTTAGGGCGGCATCCGTTTCCCGGTCCCGGTCTTGCGGTGCGCATTTTGGGCGCAGTAACCAAAGAGCGATGCGATTTGCTCCGCGAAGCCGATTCAATTTTCATTTCTGAACTCAAAGCACAAGGGCTATATCACAAGGTCTGGCAAGCGTTTACGGTGCTCTTGCCCATAAACACCGTCGGCGTAATGGGCGATAATCGCACCTACGAAAATGCTGTCGCGCTTCGCGCCGTAACCTCTACCGACGGCATGACGGCGGATTGGGAAAGATTGCCATATGATTTTCTTGCGCATGTCTCTAACCGAATTATCAACGAAGTGCGCGGCATCAATCGTGTTACTTACGACATTAGTTCAAAGCCGCCCGCTACGATTGAGTGGGAATAACTACAAAACCAAGTGTCATGAAACCATTGATTCGTATCGCGTCGGGACAAGGCTTCTGGGGCGATTTACAGCGCGCTCCGATTGACCAAGTGCGCCGCTCCAAAGGCAAGACTGCCATTGACTACATGATGCTCGACTACCTCGCCGAAGTAACCATGAGCATTATGCAGAAGCAACGCCAAAAAGACCCATCGCTCGGCTACGCACGTGATTTCCCCGAAGTCATCAAAGAAATTCTGCCTGAACTTCTCGAGAAAAACATCAAGGTGATTTCAAATGCGGGCGGCGTTAATCCCCTTGCGTGTCGCGACAAAATTTTTGAAATCGCTAAACAATTAGGCGTGAAACATCTCAAAGTTGGCGTGGTGATGGGCGACGACATTATGGCGCAACTCGACGACCTGATTGCAAAAGGCGAACCGCTCACGCACATGGAAACAGGCGAACCACTTGCGGCAGTGCGAAGCCGTGTGCTAAGCGCGAATGTTTATTTCGGCGCATTTCCCATTGTAGCGTGCTTGAAACAAGGTGCGCAAATCGTCATTACGGGGCGATGCACCGACACAGGCTTAACGCTCGCGCCGATGATTCATGAATTTGATTGGAAAGAATCCGATTGGGATTTACTTGCGGCGGGAACCGTTGCGGGGCATCTCTTGGAATGCGGCGGACAAGCCAGCGGCGGTAATTTTCTCGGCGACTGGGAAAGCGTGCCCGACCTTGAAAACATTGGCTTCCCCATTGCCGAAGCCTATCCTAACGGCGAATTTTTCATCACCAAGCATGAAGGCACCGGCGGCTTGATTCGTAGCGACGTGCTCAAAGAGCAACTGCTTTATGAAATCGGCAATCCATCGGAATACATCACGCCTGACTGCATTGCTGATTTTACAACGATTCATCTTGAAGATGTGGCTGAAAATCGAGTGCGTGTTTTCGGCATTAAAGGCAAGCCCGCCACGCCGTTCTACAAAGTCTCCATTTCGTATTCCGACGGTTGGACGGCGTTTGGCTCTTTGACCTATTCCGCACCGGACGCACTCAAAAAGGCAAAACGCGCCGATGAAATTTTAAGAGCACGATTGAAAAATCTTGGCTTGACGTTCGAGGAAATACGAACTGAATTTATTGGCGCAAACGCATGCCATCAACACTTAGAAAATTTGAGCCATGTCAATGAAGTTCAAATGCGTGTTGGGGTTAGAGACCACGACAAGAAGAAAGTCGAGCGGTTCGGTTATGAAATTGCGCCGTTGATTTTGACCGGTCCGCCAAGCGTAACGGGCTTTGCGGGTGGAAGACCCAAGCCGTCGGAAGTTGTGGCATACTTTCCCGCGCTTATGCGCAAGGAAAATGCTGTTCCGAAGATCATCGTTGAAGAGCAGTGAGCCGTTTTGAAAAATCAAATTTCTTGTTCAAATTTCTCATCATCGTTAGGCGAAAAGAAGTTACATGAACTATCATCAAAACTTGAAAGAACTTTTAGCGATGAAGAAAATCATTCTTGCGGTTCTGTGTTGTTTATTTGCGTCATCTTTGTGGGCGCAAGGTCGCTTAATTGGACGTGTGCTCGATGAAAATAGCCAACCTGTTGCGGGAGCAACCGTATCAGTTTCAGGGCAAACAGCAATGGTGGCGATTTCGAACGCACAAGGCTATTATGTGATGCTCGATGTGCCGCAAGGTGTTTATGAAATAAAAGCCACGAAGCGTGGTAAGCCGGTTTGGCGCGGAAGTGTAACGATTGCTGGGGGGGTAACGCAGCGCATCGACATGAAACTGGGAGACAAAGCAGAAAATTTAGCCGCCGCTAAATCAACTGCTGATGTAAGGAAATTGAAAGAGCCGAAAAAAGAAGCCAAGAAAGAAGAAAAGGTAGAACAAGAGGAAGAAGAAAAACCGCCAACAGTAGCACCTACGGTTGTGGCAAGCCCGCAGGACCTTGCCAAAGAAAAAGAGTTGCAGGAAGCGATTCAAGAAAGCGAAAGCCTGAGCCAGTTAGACGCCGCTCAAGCCGATTTGCCTGAAACTGATGTCGAAATCGTAGGAGGCATCGAGGCGATTCAATCGAAAATTGAGTATCCGATGGCATTGAGACGTGCCAAAATTGAAGGCACTGTGGTTGCACGTGTTTTTGTCGATGAGCAAGGAAATCCGCTTCGCATTAGTTTGATTCAGCCTGCAAACAAGTTTTTGAACGAAGAAGTGATTCGAGTGCTCACCGAAGAAACGAAATTTAAGCCGGCTATGGTTGGAAATTCACCAGTTCGTGGTGCAATCACAATTCCTGTGAAATTCAAGATTCAATAACTTTTTTTGATGACGCAACAGCAACTTGCATCAATAGGCACAGCAAACCCAATACGATAAACATCTGCAAGGCTGAATAGAACGTTCAGCCTTTTTTATTATCAAAAAGCAAGTCTGAGACTTACACATGTTCAAAAGCCGACATATCAGATGAAACAAGAGTGGCATTACATTCTCTTGGTTAGCCTTGTTGTTTTCTTAAACGACGTGCAACTTTTGGCGCAGAACAAAAAAGGAAGGTTCAAAACGCGTGATGCTGAACTTTCTCAACTCACCAAAGAGCGTCAGGAGATTGAGAAGAACATCGCAGCGATTGAGCGGCAGATTAAAGCCTTTGAACGGGAATTAAGCAGTGCCGATGAAGAAGAAAAAATCTCTCTGAAAGCGCTTGAAAATTTGGATAACCAAATTCAACTGCATCGTGAAGTCATTCGCCAAACAGAAATCAGTCAGAAAAAACTCGCTGCACAAATTGCCAGCACCAAGCGTGAATTAGAAGAGACGAAGCGCGAACTAGAAGAAATGAAAAATTCATTTGCGCGCTATGCCGTCGGTATTTACAAATTCGGCGTGAAACGCGATTTAGAGGTGCTCTTCTCGTCTGGTTCGTTCAATCAAGCCCTTGTTCGTGCCGAATACATCAAGCGCTTTGAAGAAGCAGGGAAAATTAAAATTCAAGACATTGCCGAAAAGCAGGAGCAAATCGCTCAACTTCAAGCCGAGCTCGACGCTCGATTTGCTGAAAATGAAAAACTGCTTGAACAGCGACGCTATCAAGCCAAAGTGATGGAAGGGCGACGCATGGAGCGCGAAAAGTTGATTGCAAGGTTGCGAAGAGATAAGCGACGCTTGCAAAGTCAAATCGCACAACGCCAAGCTCAAGCCAAAGCCTTGCAAGATGCAATTCAAAAAATGCTTTTCGCCGAAGAAGAAGCGATTCAACGTGCACGTGAAAGCAAGGCAAAATTGCAATCAGGGCAGAGCACAAGTATAAGCGACCCGATTGCCTATTCCGAAATCAAAGGCGATTTTGAAAAATATAAAGGCAAACTGCCTTGGCCTGTTCAAGATGGCGTAATTATTAAAACCTTCGGTGAAAGTGAAAACAAAGAATTGAAAATCGTTACGTTCAACAACGGCGTGGATATTTCAACATCAGTTGGAACAACTGTTTTCGCCGTTGCGCAAGGTGTGGTGTCGCAAATAGGATTTCTGCCCACGTTCGGCAACATTGTGATTGTGCGTCATGCCAATGCATACCTAACAGTTTATGCAAATCTTTCGGAAGTGAAAGTTAACAAGGGCGAAAGCGTGTCGGCAGGGCAGTCATTGGGCTTGGCGGGAAAATCGGCGCAAGGTGGTGGGTTGGTGCATTTTGAGGTATGGCACGGGCGCAATAAATACGACCCTGAACTATGGCTCGCGCAAAAATAGCGTGAAAGAGTAGGCGAGTTTGAGTTTAGAGAAGGAGAATAAAGAACAGCGGGGCAGGGGGTTCAAGCCTGCCCTTCAAGTTTTGCCATGCCTAAAAAGAAAGATTACTTCATTTTGTTTTGAAGGTTCTTGAAGAAGTCGCTGCTGGTTGCAGGCTGAGTTTGTTGTGCTGGCGCGGTGGACGGTGCAGGGGCAGTGCCGCCATCGGCGTATTGCACTTGTGCGCCCGATTTGCTTCCGATGCGTTGAAGGGTCAATTTGCTGATGAGTTTCAGCGTTTCCATCAAGCCTTGGCCTTTGAAAGCAACAGCTTCCGTATATGGGAAACCCATCGGATTGAGTTCGCGCTGCAGTTCCTCGATGCTATACACAGGCGTAAGGTCGCGCTTGTTGTATTGCATAACAACAGCGAAGGTGTTCAAATCGATGCCGTATTCCGCTAAGTTTTCGCGAAGGTTTTCAAGGCTTTCTTTGTTTTCAGGCATTTTGCCTTGCTGTGAGTCGGCAACGAACACAACACCGTCGACGCCGTTGAGCACGAGCTTGCGTGTTGTGTTGTAATAAACTTGACCGGGAACAGTGTAGAGTTGGAACTTGGTGTTGAAGCCCTTAACTGAGCCGAGCGAAATCGGAAGTAAGTCGAAGTAAAGCGTGCGATCTTGTTCGGTCGCAAGTGAAATCATTCGGCTTGCGGCATCTTTAGGAACCATTTGATGTAAAACTTGTAAGTTAGTGGTTTTGCCGCTCATGCCAGGTCCGTAGTAGACAATCTTGATAATAATCTCTTTGTTTGCATAGTTGATGTTCGCCATTGTTGATGCCTGTGAGTTTAAGTGTTTGAAAAATCGGGCGCAGCGATGCGCTGTAAAATTGAGACTGCTTTTAAAAAGCGAGATTGCAGTGCATCATTAAGACCGCGTTTTTCCGCGTAGACAATAAGAATCAAATCATAAACGGGTTGTGCGATGATGATGCGTGAATCTTGAACAAAACAAACTTGATTTGTCGTTTCACCGAGCGTTGCAAAGTGCTTGAAAATATCGTTTAAGAGTGTATGAAACACTGGCGAGAACGCTTCCATAGTTGCTTTATCGCCTAACGAGCCGGCGAGCGTAAGACCATCTCCATCAACCACTAAAACACCTGTAACATAGGGTAGGTCTTGAAACAGAGATGTAACATCGCTAAAATTTTGCATTGACGACTTAACTAAACGCTAAATGAGATGGCAAAATTACAAAAACAGGTGCAATTTTGAAACGAAGATTACAAAATTTTCTTGATGTTTTCAGACTCGCGTTCAATGGCTTTGAAGATGTCGCCCGATGAAACGGAAGACGGTGAAATGACGATGAAAAGCAAATCGCTTTGAGCAACATTGCGAATCATTGCGATTTTGCCCTCAAAGCGAAGAGTGATTTCATTGAGCGTGCCAGCACTGAGCGTTTTAGCAACACTGAAAATGCCTGGAAGAAGTTTTGAGATTTCATCGCCCGATTTATTTAGGTCGATTTTAGAAGTTTGAGCAATACGCTTGTCGATAACAAAGCCATTGTGGGTGACGATGAAGGTAACTTCTGCTTTTGCAGCTTCCATCACACGATCGAGCATTTTGGAGGTATCGGCAGGAGCAGGTTCAACTTTGGGCGTTGGAGCTTTTGCAACGACTTTGGGTTTTGTGGGTTCTTGTTGTTGGACGGGTGTATCTGGCATCATCATGGCGGCTTCCATCATCAATTGCTCCCAACTTTCAACGATGGTAACGGTCGGTGGAATTTGTTCAATCGTATCGAAACTTCCGCCTTGCCATTGTACAATTTCAAAAAACGCATCTTTGCCTGAACGGGTTGCCGTTTCGCAATGGGTAATTTCGCCTTTGTTAAAGCAAATGATGCCTTGCTCGCCGCTGCTGGTTTTGATGTGAAGTGTGCCTGTGAAGCGAGCGAGACAGTTCATTTGAATGACATCCATCAAGGAAAGACCGGGAATGACGCCCGAAACACTTTTTTCCTTTTCGGTAGTAGTAGAAGCTTCTTCTTTGCGTTTGAAGAAATCTTCAATGGTGGCTTGCATTTGTGCAAAATCAAACGGTTTTTCGATGTAGAGGAGCGAGCCGCGTCGTGAGGCTTCTTCTTGGACTTGGGTTGAGCCATATGCGGTCATGATAATCACACCCACATCGGCGTGATTGGCGCGAATATGGCGAAGCAAATCAATGCCGCTCATGCCAGGCATGCGAATGTCGGTAATCACCAAGTCGTAAGGTGTTTTAGCAAGTTCAGCAACGGCGGCTTCGCCGCTCGGCGCATGTTTGGCAATATACATCGGAGATTGTCCGAGCGTCTTTAAGATACCAAGTGCGATGTTTTGTTCGTCATCGACGACCAACACGCGGCGTGGAGTAGTAGCAGGCATAGTTTTGAGAAAAAATTTGATTAAGCAATGTAGCTTTCTATGGTTTCAATCAGTTGAGATGGGTCAAAGGGTTTGTTGAGAAACGCATTTGCACCTAATTCCAAGCCTGTGCGTCGGTGCTTATCGCCAGCACGCGCGGTAACGATGATAAATGGAATGTCTTTGTAAGCGTCCATTTTACGCACCTCTGTAACGAATTCAAAACCGTTCATGCGAGGCATTTCAAGGTCGCTGACGATGAGGTCGATGTTGGCATTAGGCTGTGTCAAACGATTGAGAGCATTCAGACCATCATCAGCAGAAATGACTTCCATGTTAGCACCTTTCAAGACTGATTGCACATATTTTCGCACGCTCGGCGAGTCGTCAGCGTGAAGCACGGTAATTTTGGCGCCTTTGCGCTTGCGTTTGGTAATCGTCGGTTGAATTTCTTCGGGCTCGGCTTCGGGCGCTGGAAGGGCTTGAATGCGCACCTCTTCGCCTCGCTCGCCAATCGGGCGTAAAAGATACTCAATATCCAAAATAATGACGACTTGACCGTCGCCCAGAATCGTTGCGCCGATAATACCGCGCACGTTGCGCAAATGTCGTCCGAGCGATTTGACAACGATTTCTTCTTTTCCAATCAACTTTTCAACGGCGACAGCGACTTTGCGTTCGTCAAGTCCAATTACGACGACGGAATGTATCGTTTTGTATTCAAGCGGCTCGGTGCTGTAACCTAAAAGTTCGTTGAGATAGCGAAACTCATATGCTTCGCCGCGAATGGAAATCGTCTTGTTGCCATCTTCGTCGGTCGTCAGATAGTCCGATGAGACTGCTAAGGTTTCAAGGACTAGTTCGAGGGGAATGGCGTAGATGTGGTCGCCGGCGCTGACGAGCAGGGCTTGGCTAATTGCAAGCGTGATGGGAAGTGAAATGGTAAACTTTGTGCCTTTGCCTTCGCGCGTTTCAACCGTAACAGTGCCTTTGAGTTGGTGAATTGTATTTTTGACCACGTCCATTCCGACGCCACGTCCAGAAAGAGAAGTAATTTTTTCAGCCGTGCTAAAGCCGGGCAAGAAAATAAGTTCGGTGGCTTTGTTTGCAGGCATTGCGTCGGCTTCTTCTTGCGAAAGGAGACCTTGTCGGACGGCTTTGGCTTTGACCTTATCAATCGGAATGCCTGCGCCATCGTCCTCAACTTCCAAGATGATTCGGCTTCCTTTTTGGTAGGCTCGCAAGTAAAGGTTGCCGGTTGGGGGTTTTCCATGCGCAATACGAACGTCGGGCGTTTCAATTCCGTGTCCAATCGCGTTGCGAACCATGTGCAGAACGGGCTCGACAATTTCTTCCATCACGCTTTTGTCCATCTTGGTGTCTTCACCTTCAGTAATGAGGTTAATTTCCTTACCTTCTGCTTTGGCAATGTCGCGGAAACTGCGTTGGAAGCGTGTATACATTTGGCGCATCGGCACCATGCGCATGCCGACAATTTCGCGGTTCAAATCGTTAGCAATGCTACTCACTTTGGTGACGTTTTGACTGAGAACCGAACTCAAATTGCGCAGTTCGTTAATCGTTTCGTCAAGGTTGAGCATAGCGGAGCGGACATCGCGCGAGATGATGTCAAGGTCGCTAAATCGGTCGAATTCCGTTTCAGAAAACTCTTTGAGAATATCGCTAAACCCTGCATGGGTGTCAGCGCGTTCGCCGGCGTTTTTCTGAATCGTCGTCAGAATTTTTTTATTGACTTGGGCAAGATGGTTACGCTCTTTCGCGAACTTGCTAATCAGGCGTGTAATGCCTGCAAGTTCATTGATGAGGCGATTGCGTGAGATAACAAGTTCTGCCGACATGTTAATGAGGTTGTTAAGCGAGCGAATGTCAACACGAGCGTATTCTTCGGCAAAGGTTTTGAGCGTGGGCGCAGCTGGCGTCGGCTGTGTGTCGAGCGATAGAGGCGTCTTGATTTCGCCGGTCTGTTGAAGTTGCGCCATATACTCCTTCAAAATTGAAACATAGCGCGATACATCGAATTCATCTTTGCCTGTGCTTCTGAACTTTTTGAGCATGACGCTGATGGCGTCGAACGACTTGAAGAGAATATCTAGCAGCGGACGAGGCACTTTGAGGTTCTTATCGCGCACAACTTGCAGGCAGTCTTCCATTTTATGCGCAAGTTCGCTGATATTCTTCAGGTTGGTCATCGCCGCTGAGCCTTTGAGCGTGTGCGCTCCGCGCAAAACACGATTGACAAGTTCGGGCTGAACCGTGCCTGCAAGTTTGTCGAGCTCGAGCATATCGGCATTGAGTTTGTCCAGATACTCGTTCGCTTCTTCCAAGAAGGCTTGTTGAATTTCGGAGAGTTGAAAGTCAGTTTCTGTTTCTGCAATTTCAGCGGCAGGTGCGGCTGCGGTTAGGTTCGTGGCTTTAATCTCACCAGTTTCCTGAAGTTGCTTGGTGTAGTCGATAAACAAATCCATCAACGGTTGCGCTTTTGTGAAGCGGTCTTCGCCTACACGTCGGAAGTTCTCAACCATCACCCCCATGGCGTCAAGCGATTTGAAACAGACATCGAGAAGCGGGCGAGGCACTTTGAGGTTGTTATCGCGCACAACTTGCAGGCAGTCTTCCATCTTGTGTGCCAAATCTCGAATGTTGTGCAAATTCACCATCGCCGCTGAACCTTTGAGCGTGTGCGCTCCGCGCAAAACACGGTTGACAAGTTCGGGCTGAACCGTGCCAGCAAATTTGTCGAGCTCGAGCAGGTCCGTGTTCAATTTTTCCAAATACTCACGTGCTTCGTCTAGGAAGATTTGTTGGAGTTCGTCGAGTTGAAAATCACTAATCGGAACAAGCTCGCTTTCATATGATTCTTGATGTAGAAAATCGGAAAACGATGCTGAATTGGATTGCTCATTGACCGGTTGTGCGGGTGTGGTGGCGTTGGTTGGCTCATCGAGCAAAAGTGTATCGCTAAATGCAAGGTCATCGGCTGTCGAGGCTGGTTGTGATTCACTTAGCGCAGTCTCGTTTGTAGGCGCAAGTGTGTCATCAAGCGTAGATGTGCTGAACGAGAAATCCAAATCGGGCAATTCCAATGTGGGTTCGGCTTCTGTTGGCGCCTCCGAGCGCAATGGTTCTGATTGAGATGAAAGTTGCGATGGCGCCTCGAGAGCAGGCGAGTCGAGAAGTGCGTCGCTGGGTGAAGTATCGTTTAAGAGCATTGATGTATCGAGTGATTCATCGAGCGTATCAGCAAACAAAAGGTCATCGGAATTTTGGGCATCGACTTTATCGGAAAGCGACGACAATTGTGAAAGGTCTTGATGCGATGTTGGCGTATCAAGCGTATCGCCCACGCCCGATTCATCAAGCAAGAGTTCGTCGTTGAAAGTGAGTTCACAAATTGTGTCAACACTTTCTGTCGAATCAAGGGTCTCTGTCAAACCAGGCAAATCATCGATTTTTGCAGGTTCGGATGATTCTGCAAGCTCTAATTCTGCATTAGGCGATGCAAGTTCTGAGGTTGATTCTGTCAGAAGCGTATTGTCGAAGGTTACGCTTGAATCAGGTTGAGCAACTTCTGTGGAAGGAGGCGCATCGAACGTTGGCGATGTTGAAAGCAAATCGGCAGACGAATCGCTCAATGGTTCAGTGAATGGTTCGCTCAATGGTTCGTTCGATGGCGTGCTTGATAGAGACGAGGTCTCTGAAAGAAGGTCATCTTCGGGAAGCAGTAAATCATCGGCTTGAAAATCTAAGTTGTCATCGGGTTGAGGTATATCTAATTTTAGTTCGTCAAGTGTCGGTGCTGAAGGTTCTTCGACGAGCGAGAGTGTAGAATCATCAAGCAAAAGCAAATCGTCGATGGTGTCGGTCGTCTGCGTATCGGGGGGAGTGGCATCAACGACTGGGTTTTCTTTGTGAAGGTCTTCTTGGGGAAGAGACTCGTGAAATGCGTGAGTTGGGACATCGGTTGGTGGTGCTTCGGGGGTGCTTGAGGGCGACGGTATTTCGAACGAAGATTCGCCTTCGGAAAGCGAAATGACAGCATCTAGTTCAGGGGTATTGCTTTTGAAGGAAGACAGCGGAACGAGTTCGCTGAAGGTGAAGGTCAAGTCGTCGTCGTCGGGCGACTCCAAAGAAGATTTTGAGCCGAAATGTTGAAGTAAATCGCCAGCAACCAATCCAACGGCTTCCGAGAGCGGCTCGGTGAGCGCGTCGACCGGCGTATTTGAAAGTCGAGCTTGTTCTAATGTAGAAGCCAGCTCAACCAAGTTACGTTGGTTTGAAGTAGCCAGTGCGTAAAGCAAATCAGGTGCGTTCAGGAGCGATTGCAGATAAGATTGTGCTTCAAGACCAGAGGCAGAATTAGGCAAGGACAAGATAACTTGACGCAAAAAGTTGGCGGCGCAAGTCGTGTAATCAAAAGCAGATGTATGGTCTTGCGCTGTTGCGAGGCTGGAATCATCGGTAGCAGAGCCAGCAGTTTCATCAGAACTTGAATTTTCAAATACAAACTCGGAAATATCAGGAAGCGGATGATTGACGTCGCCAGAAGCCAAGTCGGTCGGTGCAGTGTGCAAGGATTGTTCGTCGGGCACAGCTTCTTCAACTTCGGAAATAAAATCGGACAGGTCAGGAAGTTTGGGGATTGAGGGTTCTTCGTTTTTAATCGGCTCAATATGTGCTTCCAAATCCTGCAATGCTTTTTCGGCTTCGAGCAACACTGGTGAAGATTCTGCCTCAATAGGAAATCGTTCTTGAAGTGCTTGAACGATGGCGTCAGCAATTTCGTCTTGATGTTGAAGAAGGGTTGCGGTCGGCGTTTGATTGACCCACGACTGACCGAGAAATTCAGCAAAGTTTTGAAAGAACGGAAGTTCAGATTGCGCAATCGCTGTGAGCACATCAGGTTGGGCAAGCAAATTGAGCAAATAGTTGTAAGAAGCATCAGATGCGTTTCGTGCTTGAAGAAGTCGCTCTGCTTTGCGCAAGGTGCTGTTCGCGAATTGAATGTAATCGGCTTCTGTTGGAGGTTCGGTTGAGCCTTCGAGTGCAATCTCTTCGGTAAATTTTTCAAGGGGAAGTTTTGGGATGGGCGCTTCTTCGGGAATCGGCTCAGGTTTAAGTGACTCGAGAACCGAATCAACATCGGCATCTGACGGCGTTGAAAGATACGATGCAATCAAGGATTGTGCTTCTTGCGAAACGAAGGAGTCGCAAAGGTGGCTGGCAATGTCGCGTATGATTTCTTCGCCAAGTGTCTTGACAGATTCTTCGTTCAAAGTCTTTGAAAACTCTATGAAGTCTGCAATGCCTGGAAGAGACGTGAATAAAGCCAAATCGGAAAAAACATCAGATGATGCGGCGAGTTTTTCCAGCGCGTCAGCAATCGTGGAGGGATAAGACTTTTCGGCGACGATTTCGCGCGAGAACGACGCAATCATGTTGAAATACGCTCGAAGCGCGGGCGAAATGTGAATTGTCGGCGATGGTTTATGCGTATCTTTGGTGAGCATACTTGTTGGAGAAAGCGACGCTAAAAACGACAGGTCAAACCCAAGGTCGCTATTGACCGACTCCTTATAGTAATGAATCACGCGCTTGCCTTTTCGGAAAACGCGAATGTTTCCATTTGTCTTGGTCTTTTCGACAGATGAAAACATCGATGCTTGCGAGGGTTGCGCCAAAGGTTGTGTTTGAGGGGGCGAGGTTTCTTGATAACGTTTTGAAGAAGATTTTGGCGGCGAATCGCTTGAAAGATATTGACGCAAGACATTCAGAACGGACTCATTGTTTTCAATGGTTGTAAGTAGCTGGCTTAAAAAGTCGGCAGTGGAATCAAGATTTTTTGTGAGCAGTTGATAAGTTTCTGTAACGGCTTCAGCATTAGAAGAGGCAAGTTTCACTTTTGTGCTTTCTAAAAACCCAAGAAAGTCCGAGAACACATCAAGGTGAAGTGAGGAGAGGGTTTCAATCGGTGCAGGCTCAGCGCTGAGGCGCGAAAAAAACGAGACAAAAAGTTTGGTGTGTTTGCTCTTATGCTTTTTGAGATGCGATTTCAAGCGACCTGAAACGTCTGCAATGAAAAGTTTAATGGTCGTATTTGCCTGAACTTCAGGCGTTAAGGTTGCGCGTGATGTGCCTCTCAGAAATTTGTGTTTGGTTTTGGCGTTACCCAGTGAAATACCTGAACCCGTCATAATCTAGCTTTGTCGATTTAGTTATTTATGAGTGTATGTCGTTGGCAACGATACGCTGTGAGATACCAGCACGCTGTTGTTGGTCATACATTCTTGTGTATGATTTGATGATAGATGTTTTTGCACAAACATCAAAAAATTGGTCATGAAAGCATGCTACTTGAGTTTGATGTTGCCGAAGCTAGAAAGGTCGTCTTCTACGAACAGGTCGTTATCGGATTTGAACGGAGACGACGATTCAGAAAGCATTTTTTGGTCTTTACTTGCTGTTAGGTTGTCTGCGGAATCAAGCATTGCGTCGCCAATTTTTTGAACGCCGGACGATGGGATTTTGAAGCGAGAAACCGAGCGTGCAAGTTGTTGCGTGATGGCGTTCAGGCGCATTGCAAGTTGTGCGGATTGCTTAGAGCCGTTAAGCGACTGTTTCGCAATTTGGCTCACTTCAGTCATTGCAGACACGACGCCTGAGGAGGCGACATCTTGTTGTTTTGCCGCAAGCGAGATTTCTTGAATAAGTTCGGTCGATTGTTGCACCACGCTTTGAATTTCAACCAGTGCGCGAGAGGCAGAGTCGGCGAGTTTCGTGCCGCGCTCCACTTCGATAGTTCCGCGTTCCATTGCAGACACAGCCTCTTGGGTTTCGGATTGAATCGTTTGCACAAGTTGGGAGATGTCGTTGGTGGCTTTGGTAGCGCGTTCGGCTAGTTCGCGGACTTGGTCGGCAACGACGGCGAAACCGCGTCCAGCGTCGCCAGCGCGTGCTGCTTCGATTGTCGCGTTCAAAGCAAGGAGGTTGGTTTGGTTGGCAATGTCTTCAATCGTTTGAACGATTTTAGAAATTTCAAGCGATGATTCTCCAAGCGATTTAATCTTTTGCGAAGAGTCTTGCACGGTGGCGCGAATGCGTTTCATACCTTCAATTGTTTCCATAACGGTATTGCCGCCGGTTTGTGCAACTTGTGTAGCGCGTTGTGCCGCTTCCGAAGCCGAGTCTGCGTTCATCGCAACTTGACGAATGGACGCTGCCATTTCTTCGACCGCTGCTGATGCGTTAGCAACTTGAACGGATTGTTCTTCCGCACCACGCGCCATTTGTTCGGTTGCTGCAAGAATTTCGGATGCGGCCTCACCGACCTGCATTGCCGCGTTTTGAACTTCGCGAATCAGGTTTCCGAGGTCGTCGACCATCAAGTTGAACGAGTCGGCAAGTGCGCCTAACGCGCCTTCGGTAACCACAGCGCGCTGTGTAAAATCACCTTCGGCAGAGTTCGACACAACAATCAACAAATCGGTTAATTGTTTTTGAATTGCATCTCGGGCGGTTTCGGTATCCATAAGTGCAGAAAGACGGCGAATCATTTCGTTAAGTTGATTAGCAATTTCCTCGAACTCGTCGCCAGTGTTGAGTGTTGCGCGCGCGTTGAAGTCGCCCGAAAGCACGCTGTCGGTGAGCGATTTCATCTCGCCAAGCGATGCGAGAATTTGACCACTTTGGCGATTGGCATAGTAAAATGCTAATCCAACGCCCCCTCCAAGAAGCAATAGTGGAATTAAGACGCTCCAAAAAATCAGTCCCGTGTTAGAAGCAATCCAAGATTGTGCTGAGGCAACATAAAGACTTTGGTCAGAAGATAGACACAACGCGCCTAACACTTGTCCCGCACTGTTTTGCAAGGCGGTGTAGTAGTTGTAGGACTTTGCATTCACATTGTTGTCACCTTTAACGAAAACGAATTTTTCTGCGAGAATGCGTTGCCATGTTTCTTGTGGAATTTTGTAGCTCAATGCTGAACCGCCGCTGGGGGTTTGCTCTAATGTCGAAACACGGACATCGCCAATCGTAATTGATGGGCGAGCGGTTTCGCGAGAGATAAGAGAACCAAACTCGCGCAAAACCACACGGTCGTTGCGATTAATCATCTTTCCCGCAATAACACAACCAATTGTTCGCCCATCATTTCCATAAATAGGCTGAATCGTGGTCAGCATCAAGCCGTGCTCAACCTTGCCAGCGTTCTCTCCTAAGCTCGAACCATCGACGCGGGCTTGGTCGGCAAGCGTGCTTTTACCTGCAACTGTAATATTGCTAATTGCATTGACGGTAGTAACAGGCTCCTCGAGCAGAAGCGAAGCAGGAAAAAGTTCAACCGATGTAGTTATTTGACCGCGAAACGCCGCTTCACAAAGCTTCTTGAGTGGAATAAAGTTTGGGTTCGAGACGGCTTGTTTGAAATCTTTGAAATAAAAATCGCCAAACTTAGTTGGCGTAGTACCACGCAGCAGCACCGTTCCGTCAAGTCCAACAAAGGTCATCATGCTGAGCGAAAGCGACGACATCACTTCGGCGGCAGTCTTTTGCAAATCTTCCCGAACAGCCTGAAGCATTTGCTCGTCTGTTTTCTTGGACGGAAAGACAAGCGTTGTAAATCCAGAGATATACTGCGGCGATGTAACCGCATTAGCAACTTCGCTTTGCAAGAGCGCCAACTGAGCGTTCAGCGTGTGCTTGAAAACTTGAGAGTGCTCAGCAATACGCGACTGCGCAACGCGCTCAGCCTCTTCCATGGCTTCCTCAGCTTGCTGACTGGTGTGGATGCTAACCACAGTTAGGAAAATGATTCCACAAAGGAGAACAGGCACAGCCGATGCGATGAGAAAATCGCGCAGCAGTTTTGAACGAATTCCGACTCTTGAAAATTGTATTGAAACGGTTGACTCTGCCATATGATGCCTCGATATGTTTTCCGAAAGTTTTCCTGAAAATACTGAGTGATAACGCTTTTCTCTAAAAACTTTTCTGCGAAGTCTGCTAAATGAGATGAGCAGAATTTATCACAATTTTGCAGAAAATCAATCTGCAACAATTTGCAATCAACGTGAGACAAAAACATGTCTGAATCAGTTTGGGACTATCCACGACCGCCGAAGTTAGAGCAAACTTCGAAACTTGTGCGTGTCGAGTTTTCAGGCGTTCTAATTGCTGAAACGCGCAACGCAATTCGAGTGCTGGAAACCTCACACCCACCCACCTACTACATTCCTAAACACGATGTGAAAACCCACTACCTCTTGCTCA
Organism: Chloroherpetonaceae bacterium; assembly: GCA_046292465.1. GTDB lineage: Bacteria > Bacteroidota > Chlorobiia > Chlorobiales > Thermochlorobacteraceae > JANWWM01. The sequence goes on along the minus strand of JBKBRB010000002.1, from coordinate 223,539 downwards.
CAACGCATGCGACATTTTGTGAGTTCAAAGGGCGCGCGATTTACTGGACAATTAAGGTCGGAGAAAGAAAATCGGAAAATGCTGCATGGAGTTATTCGAACCCGCCAAAAGAATATGAAGCGATAAAAGATTGTTTCGCGTTTTATGCAAGCCGCGTCAACGCGTGCTTTGTCGAGGGAGAGCGCGTAAGAGCGCAGAAGGGGGATTTCTACGGCGGCTGGATTACTGCTGACCTTGTTGGTCCGTTCAAAGGCGAGCGGGGAACAGAAGGTTGGTAGCCCATAAACCAACAAGGTTACTTAACCAACAGTGACTCGGCTTTCTTGACTTCGGCAAGCATTTTCGGAATCAGTTCCGTGTCGTGCTCCAATTCGCGAAGCCCTTGCTCAAACTCTTCAGCGATTTTCACGTCTTCTTCGCTTCCGATAAAGAGCGGTGTGCGTTGATGCAGTTCTTCGGGCTCAATATCCAAAATGCGGCGATAGCCGTCAGTGGCTCTCCCTCCTGCTTGTTCGCACACGAAAGCAAGAGGATTGGCTTCGTAGAGCAGTCGCAACTTTCCGTTCGGGGCTTTTTTCGTGCGCGGGTAAATGAAAATTCCACCATAAAGCAAATTGCGATGAAAGTCGGCAACAAGCGAGCCGACATAACGCGCAGAGTAAGGGCGATTGGTGGCTTTGTCTTCTTGTTGAAGATACTTGATGTATTTCTTGATGCCGTCAAAGAAGTAGCGATAATAGCCTTCGTTCATCGAGTAAATTTTGCCGCGCTTGGGCGTCGTGATGTTTTCATGTGAAAGCAAAAACTCTCCGATAGTCGGGTCTAAGGTGAATCCATGAACACCTTGCCCTGTTGTATAGACGAGCATCACCGACGAGCCATAAATCACATAGCCAGCGGCAACTTGCTGTGAGCCTTTTTGCAAGCAATCTTGAAGTGTGCCAGGTCCGCTAGCTGGGTCGGAAATGCGCTTATAGATTGAGAAAATCGTTCCGACGCCCACGTTAGCATCAATGTTTGAAGAGCCGTCGAGTGGGTCGAAAAGTAGCACGTATTTCCCCGATGTTTTGCCCTCAGGCGGCGTGATAATGCCTTCACATTCTTCTGAACCCATGACCGCAAACCGACCATGATGCCCAATCGCTTGAATGAATTTTTCGTTAGCAAACACATCTAATTTTTTGACCTCTTCGCCTTGCACATTCATAGTGCCGTGCGCGCCGAGAATGTCGACCAATCCTGCGCGAATGACCTCACGGCGAACCAGTTTCGCCGCAAAAGTAACATCCGAAAGAAGTTGAGAAAACTCACCCGTTGCCGAAGGATACTTCTTCTGCTGTTCAATAATGTGCCGTTCAATTGTGATTAATTCTGTCATGGTTTCTCCTCTGTCAATGTTTGGAAGTAAGGTAACAACCAAAATGAATTTACAGATTTCAACAACAATGGCAAATGCGTGAGCACACATCGCCAAACGATTTCCTTAGGTGTATCTTGAAAGCACACTTTCATAGGGCAGTGTGGCAAGTGCAATCATCAGCACAGGGAAGGGGGAGTGTAACTTGCACAAAGGACTTTGACAAAGGAAGATGTCAAACGCATCGCGAAACTAACAACAAATGTGCCACATCGCAGCATTGGAGCAAATAGGCAAAATCGATACTAATATCAATTTTAGAGCGAAAAATAAACGAATAAAAAATTTGTAGTAAAAATACAGTGTTTTATATTTGTGCGTTCTAATTTCTTAAACAAACAAATAAATCAAACATAAAAAGTAAAGTAAAATGGCAGGATACAAGCAAATTGCACATCTGCTCCCCGAAATTCTCGAAACAGCTGAACAAGCAGGCGAAATGCGCGACGAAGTGTTGCGAGCACTTATTGACCACGCGCTTGCAAACGTAGGCGTAAATAGCAAAGTATTAACTGTGCCAGAAACGACCGTTGAGAAAAAGAGCAAAAAAGCCATGAAGGTAAGTAAGGAAGAAGCAGAAGAAGAAAAGAACGGTCGCAAAATCGAAAAGGAAGAAAAAAAGAAAAAAAAAAGAAAAAGTAGCGATACAAAATTAGAGCGAAACTTAGGCGAAGTGAGCCCAATCGTAGAAATCGGAGAACTGCCGTTTGAAAACGTGGGCGAGTTTATGGCGAAATACCAAATATCGCCCGATATGCTGAAAAAGCTCTATGCATATACCGAGCGAGGCATCGTTGGAAAATACATGGAACTGAAAACCAACAAAAAGTCAGAAGCACAAGTCAATGCAGCGCTTCTTAGAACGGTCGCTAATGCCCTTGCAAATGGCTCGTTTAGCGCATCAATAGACGAAATCAAGCAAGAGTTTAAAGAGTTCGGCATTTTAGATACGAACATCAAGGTCAATTTAGAACGTCGTCAAAATTTCTTCAGCGTCTTCGACCTGAAAGAAAAAATAGAGCTCAGTGAAGAAGGCAGACAAGCCGTTGCAGAACTCATCAAAAGCTACGAATAAGCAAGATTGAACGATATTTGAAGCGTTCTTGACGTTTTTAGCCATAACCTTATCTTTGCATCAAAGCGTCGGCAAAAGTCCGACGCTTTTGGTTTACGACAAGCGTTACCCCTTTCAAATGATGTAGATATTGAATTTCAAATCCTAAAACAACAAACCCCGCTCTGACATGACGCCATACAAACAATATCGTTGGATAATGAGCGAACCTGATACAGAAAAGGTTCAAACGCTCATGCAGCAAATCAAAGTAAGTGAGCCGATTGCGCGTGCGCTCGTCAATCGTGGCATCACAAATTACGACGAAGCGAAAAACTTTTTCCGACCATCGATTGAACATCTATATTCGCCGTTTTTGATGAACGGAATGAAAGAAGCGGCGGAGCGTCTTTCAAAAGCCATTGACGGATGCGAGAAAATTTTGATTTACGGCGATTACGATGTCGACGGCACAACCGCAACATCGCTCTTATTATTATTTCTCAAAAAACTCGGCGCAGAGGTTGAATTTTACGTCAATGATAGAAAAACCGAAGGCTATGGCGTTGCACGGACGGGAATCAACTATGCCATTTCGCAAAACGTCAAAGTGATTGTAACGGTCGACTGCGGCATTACATCAATCGAGCCTATTAACTATTGTCGCCAAAACGGAATTGATGTGATTATCTGCGACCACCACGAAGCAAAAGCAGAACGCCCCGACGCACTCGCGATTCTCGACGCCAAACAAGACGATTGCACTTATCCATTCAAGGAGCTTTCGGGCTGTGGTGTAGCGTTCAAATTGGCATGTGCGCTGTGCGCTGTGCGTGGAATTGATAGAGAACTTGCCTTTGAATTTTTAGACTTCGTCGCGCTCGCCGTTGCCGCAGATATTGTTCCGATTGTAGGCGAAAATCGCGTGCTGATGTCTGAAGGAATTAAACGCATACAACTTGCAAAGCGTCCCGGGTTGAAAGCACTTGCAGAAATTTCAAGATTGAATGTTGAACAACTTTCATCTTCATCTATTGTCTTTGAGCTTAGCCCGAGAATCAATGCGGCGGGACGATTAGACCACGCACGCGAAGCCATTAAATTGCTTACCGCCCAAGACGAAAACGAAGCGAAAAAAGCGGCGGCATGCTTAAGAGACTTAAATGAAACGCGACGCGAAATCAATGACGATGTCTACGAAGAAGCCGAAAAAGATGCAAAAAAAATGCTCGCGCAATATGCCTCGTCTATTGTGCTCTATAAGCCTGACTGGCATTTGGGCGTGATTGGAATCGTGGCGTCAAAAATTGTAGAGCGATTTTACTTGCCCACAATTATTCTCACCGAAAATGAGGGGATTCTCAAAGGCTCTGGCAGGAGCGTCGTGGGCTTCAATCTCTTCAACGCGATTTCTAACTGCCAATCCCACTTGATTCAATTTGGCGGACACGAAATGGCAGCAGGGCTTTCGATGCACATCAATCAATTAGATGACTTTCGAAGAGCATTTGATAACTACTGCGCCGAAAACTTAGCGTTTGAACTACGCACGCCCACCATTCAAATTGATTCGGAGTTAAAATTAGAACAAATTACATCGAACTTTTACAACGTGCTCAAACAATTTGAGCCTTGTGGTCCAGGAAATATGCACCCGCTATTTCTTACCCGCAACCTCACGCTCGCCTATCCGCCAAAACTGCTTGAAGATAAGCGTCTCAAAATTGATAAACATCTCAAATTTGCTGTGCGCGATAAACAAAGAAGAATATTTGATGTCATTGGGTTCGGCATGGCGCACTACTTCGAAGCACTCAAAGAACCAGAGCGAAGTGTCAGTATTATCTATTCTATTGATGAAAGAGAGTGGAACGGAATAACAACGCTTCAACTGCGTCTGCGTGATTTAAAGGTGGAATAAAAAGATGGAGTAAAAATAAAAAAGGGCGAGAGAGGCTCGCCCTAAATTTTTTTAGCCTTGAAAAGTTAATTCCCGCCGATAAGCACCGACGCGCCTGCGCCTTTGCCGCCACCCATAAAAATCACTTTTGAGTTCGGTGATTTGACAAGTTCTTGCATGGCTTTGATGCTTTCGTATTGAAGTTGTTTATCGGTCAGAGAGCGACTGATGATGGTTTGATAGTCTGCAATCCCTTGCGCTTCTACGCGCTTGCGCTCGGCTTCTTGCTGTTCTTTTTGGAGCACGAATTGCATTTTTTGCGCGTCTTGTTCAGCGTTGATTTTGGCTTCAATCGCGGCTCTAACAGAAGAGGGCAGAACGATATTGCGAATTAAAAGCTCTTCTAAAATAATGCCACGCTTTTCGAAGTCGCGCTTAATGCCTTCGTAGATTCTGGATTGGAACTCTTCACGTTTAGCAGAATACAGTTCAACGGCATTATAGTTCGCAGCATTTTCGCGAATGCGTGTGCGCGCAGTCGGTACAACAATAACATCAACATACGTTGTCCCAGGTCCAAGCTCCTTGCGAACGCGCATCACTTCAGACGGATTGAGCTTATAGTTGAGCGTCATATCAATCGAAACCGACAGTCCATCGGCACTGAGCACTTCAATTGCACCACCGCCATCACCGCTTTCTTCACTACTCGAGAACGTAATTTTCCGCGTCTTGACATCGAACTCGTCGACATTTGCAAACGGAATAATAAAATTCAATCCTTCGGTAAGCACGTCCCCTTGAATTTTTCCAAGAAAGACTTGAACGCCGACCGTTCCCGGCTGAATCACACGGAAACAGGCGGAAGAAAGACCAAGCAACAAAACAACAATGCCGCCAATCCGAAAAAGTATTGCAAACCGCTGCAAGCCGGGATTGAATGAACCTGCGGTGAAACTAATCACAAGAAGAATGACGGCCAGAAGAATAAGCGATGCCATTGAAATAAAGTTAGGTTTGAAAGGTTAGGTTAAAAAAACTTATGCCGATTGCTCGGTCGGAAATTTTCCCATCGCTTTAAGCACTACGAAAATAAGTCCCGTAAAGAGCGAGCCGCCAAGACCTGCACCAATGTTGTAAATAGCAGCAACAAAAACATGTTGCATCGAGAAATCCGCTGGAACACGCATCGCCCACTTTGCGCACAAAAACGAAAGTGCCGTGAGCAAGCAAAACCCAAAGCCAGTTGCGATACTGCCAAAAAGCGAAACAAAAACCTGCTCTTTCATTCCCGATTTTACTTCGGCTTGACGCTTCGCGCGCTTTTCGCCTTTTGGGTCGTAGAGTTTGTTCACGCCATAGCCGCCAAGCGCGACAATGACAATCATAACAACATAAAAGAGATAGGCTTTAAGCGAATCGGTCCAATCAGGCAAGAAAGAGGTCGCGCTGGCGAGTTTGAGCATGAAGATAGACGTAATGAAGAAAACCGTGCCCCACATCAAACTCACATTAATCCAAAGGCTTGGTTTATTTTCAGCCGCTTGCTGTGCAAATGATTTGCCCATAGTTGTAGTTAGGTTTTTCGTTGAAGAAGATGAACTTCTTTCAGTCAGTGAAATATAACGAAACACGGTGCGATTCAGTTTAGCCTGTTAATTTAATTTTTTAGGCGCAATATCGGTTTCGGAATCGAGAAGCGGTTCAGATGAAGCCTGTTCAGTCGTGATACCGAGATAGCGGTCAATCGCGAAGTGAGCAATGTAAAGAAGAGGCGTGCTGAAAATGGCAATGATGGCTTTGTAAATGTAGTTCATGGTGCAAACGGCAAGCACCTGTGAAAGCGACCAACCCGCACCGAGATAAAACGCAATGAACAAAACAACGAAACTGTCAACAAGTTGCGAAACAAGCGTTGAGCCGGTTGCACGAAGCCAAATTTTTGCGCTACCAGTTTTTGACTTGAAAAATTCAAATACCGTAACATCAAGAAACTGCCCAATCAAAAACGCAACCAATGAGCCGACGATAATCCACAAGCCTTGTCCGAAAATGGCGTTGTAGGCGAGGCTCATGTTTAGCCGTTCCCCCTCTTCCACGCGAAACTGCCAGAAGTCGGCAGGCGAAAGCCGAATCGTGATGTAAATGAGAATGAAGGAATAAGCAATCAAGCCGGCGGCGATGAAAGAAATAATGCGCACGCCGCGACGTCCAAAGTATTCATTGATAATATCGGTGAGCACAAACACCAAAGGCCACGCAATCACCCCCGCCGTGAGATTGAACGACAAATGCTCAATACCGAAGAGCGATAAATCTGCCGGCGAAAGCCCAAGCGTGGCTTCGAGCGAAAAAACTTTCGTGCCAGCAAACTCACCTAAAAGCGCATTCGTGATGAAAAACATTCCGAGAATGAGAAAGAGGCGAGCGCGTTTTTCGTCAATGGTCAAGATGACTGTATTTTGATGGACTTCAACTATCAAAGATTGAGATTAAACACTGTGCATCGCTGTGTAATTTCAAGCCATATCAAGAAATCCTGTGCCAGTATCACCCGACTTTTAACAATTCCTTAACTTTATTTTTCAGAGGGCTTTCCTATCTTGAATGCCGTATTGCAGTTCACCTAACCAGCATCGCCAACTTTGAGACTTCAGAGTTTATACTTGAAATTCTGCACACTTTTGGTTTGGTGTGTTTTCTTCGGGCAGGTTGCTTTCGCGCAACTGTTTGACGAACAGAAAACAACAAATGTAGGGTTGATTCGACTTGGAATCACAAACTACGGCGTGATTGGAAACGGCTTCCGATTTTTTCCTCAAATTCCATCGTGTGAATATCCGACAGGTTCGCAAATTGAGCATTTGTTCAACGCGGGGCTTTGGGTTGGCGCAATTCAAGGCGGCATTTCCAAAGTAACGACGGGCGCAGTCGTTCAAACAGGCTCAAGCACAGGAAACCCCAACACCGCAGGCTACGAATTTACTGACGCCACCGCACGCGGCTTGATTCAACGCTCATCGTTAATTGAAAGTCCCTTCTTCAATCCCAACGCGATTAGCCATCAAGATTTGATTGCAGAATTTACCGATTCGGTTTTGATTCGCCCCGGTGCAACAGGTGCTATTCCACAGCACAACCCTTTGCGCATTGCGGTTCGAGCAGAGCATTACGCATGGAATTTTGAGTTCGCTAACTTCTTCGTGATTTTGAACTATACGATTGTCAACCGAAGCAACGATTCCTTAGTGTTGCCGCATATTGGAATGTTCCAAAACTCGATTGTGCGAAACACGCGGCTTGTCGCACCACAAGGAACGGCGTTTTTCAACCGTGCCGCAGGTGGCTATCTCGATTCGCTCGATGCGACTTACAAATTTGACCTCGCAGGCGAACCATCAGAAACGCAAAGTTACTTTTCAATGAAGTTTTTAGGTGCGGAATATAAAGGTCGACTCTTCCGTCCCGGACTTGTAGATGGGTTCAGAGCGAATTTTCAAGCGTGGGCTTTTGCGACAGACCCGTTTGTGCCCGGTCCGCCGAGCGACGACTTCGACCGATTTAATCGCATGCGCACACGGCTCTTTGACAGCCCCGACAGTGCCTCGATTCGTCAAGCCTTGCGCACTCAGCCGGGCAACCGCCTGGAACTCTTATCCGTTGGACCGTTCCCAACCTTGATGCCAGGCGACACGATTACGATTTCGTTTGCCGCTGTGGTTGCGCGAAATGCGTCGAGCGTTGCGGACTATGTCGACGATAAGCCCGAAGCCCGCCTCACGCTCATCAATAACCTTGACCTTGCGCAACGCACCTTCAACGGTAACGACCGAAATGGCAATGGCATTCTCGAGCCCGAAGAAGATTTGAACGGCGACGGCATTATTCGCCGATTCCTTTTGCCTTCGCCGCCTAAGTCGCCGCGCTATCGCGTTGTGCCCGAAGACCGCAAGGTTACGCTCTATTGGGATAAATCTGCCGAAGAATCGGTCGATTTGCTTTCAGGCGTCAGAGATTTTGAAGGCTATCGCATTTACCGCACCAATCCGGGCGACGACCGCAGCCGCGAAGGATTAGCCTTCTCGCTCCGACTCGTTGCACAATTCGACCAACCCAACAACAACATCGGCTTCGATAACGGCTTCAACGCCATCAAACTGCCTACGCCCATCACCTTCGAAGGCGACACCAATCAGTATTTCTACAAATATGAATTCAATAACCTCTTGAACGGTTGGCAGTATGCGTTCAATGTAACGGCGTTTGATTCAGGCAATACTGCCATTGGCTTGGAAAGTTTAGAATCCGCTCGCTCGACAAACTTCACGACGGCAATTCCGGGCAAAACGCCAACGGAGCGCAAGGAAGATGCGATTGGCATTTATCCGAACCCCTTCTACGTGCGTGCGGCGTGGAGCGGACCGAATCGACGCGAACAAAAAATTTACTTCACGAACCTTCCACCTGAATGTGAAATTACCATCTTCACGGTGGCAGGCGATGTGATTGACCGATTTACCCATAATGCAAAAACATATACTGGCGGAGATAACCGCTGGAACGACCTTTTCGGCAATCAATCCAACCGCCGAGCCTTTTCAGGTGGCGAAGCGGCTTGGGATATTTTCAGCAAATCTGACCAAGCCCTCTCGACAGGGCTGTACATCGTCGCCGTGAAAAATCTGCGCAACGGCGATGTGAAAACAGGTCGATTTGCAGTCGTTAGGTAATCTCTCTTTAACTTAAACTTTCGGAACAATGCGAAAACTTGTAACCCTTATCTCTCTGCTGACGCTCATGAGCCTGAGCACAATGGCGCAAACCTTGACGCCCGTTACGCAGCTCAAACAGACAAACCCCGATTCACTGGCAAATTGGTTCAATGCAACACCGCTGGCACCATATTTCTCAAACAACTACGGCGATACCGTAACGGTGATTGGACAAGTGATTTGGTCGGCAGACCAATCGTTTGATGTTCTGACAGGTGGAAGTACAAGCCGTGCGCTTATCTACATTGCCGATACGGCGCGCGTCAATGGAAATAAACTGCCGAACTTCGGTGCGATTCAAGTTTCTGATGATGTTGGCATAGCGGGCAACCGAGATTCAAGCCTCTTCAATGTGCCACGCGGCGAAGTGATTAAACTGACGGCGAGAATTCGTAGTGCGTTTGGTTCGCCGCTTGGCTATCATCACACGGTTGAATTGGATAAAATTAACTTTACCTCGCTCGACCTCGATAATCCGCTTTCCAATCCGCTTCCGCTTCCCGATACGCTTGAAATTCCATTGGATTCGCTCTTTAAGACAGATGGTAACATGGATATGTTGGCTGAAAAATATGACGGTGCGATTGTGCGCATTACCGGTCCGATGACAGCCGTCGTGCCAAGCCAAGTGATTGGTTCAAATGGGCGATATCCTGAATGGTATGTAACGAAACCGCTTGCAACCTCGCAAACGGGCGTGCTTGCGCTTCCAATAGGGGACAACTCCAAATTTTTCCGAAGCACCGCAGGAAATGCGGGCGGCGTTGCTAATCCTGACCCACTTCCGCCAAACGGTGCGACAATTTTGAGCATCACAGGTATTCTCTCCAAAGTGCGCTCAAATGGTGCGTTGGTGGTCGACACTTGGAACCCACCACCATCAGGTCCGCGCGGCAGAACTTGGCGGCTGCACCCCTTCCGAGCAACCGACATTGTGCTGGCACCGTCGCTTCCGCCTGTGATTGCCTCTGTGGTTCGCAATTTGGCAGTGCCACCACCCAACACCGCTGTAACCATTACAACAACTGTTTCTATGCCAAATGCAAGCGACAGCGTGGTGGCAGTGCAAGTCTTCTACAACACCACAACCACATTGCCCGATAGAAACTTTGCTGGACCTTACACGACGGTCAGTGCAACCCGTAGCACCACGAATGATTCAGTTTGGACGGCAATCATTCCCGGTTTTCCTGCAGGCACATTTGTCAATTACTTCGTTAAAGCCATTGGAAGCAATAATCTTTCGGTGTTGGATAGAGACACGGCGCAAGCGAAAAACTTCTTCCGCTTTGCGAACTCCACAGGCATTTTCGATGTGCAGTTTTCGCCTTACGACAACCCTGTAACGAGCAACGTCGTCTCGCCACTTCTTAACCAAACGGTAACCGTGCGCGGCACCGTAACGGCAGATTCGCTTGATAACCTTAATGAAACGCCGACTAATGCGCCGATTGCGATTCACATTCAAGACGGACGCGGCATCTTTAGCGGCGTGCGCGTGGTGCTTAACGGCTACACAACGCCCGCAGGACAAATCGTGCGCAACGACTCGGTGGAAGTTACAGGCATTGTGCGCGAATCGTTCAACTACACGCAAATCGACGCACGCCAATCAGCAGGCGGCTCTATTACGAAAATCGGAACAGCCACCACACCGATTACGCCGCTTGTGCTGACCACCGATACGCTTCGCGTGCGTAGCGAACGCTTCGAAGGCATGCTCGTTCAAGTCAATAACGTCGAAGTAACGCGCACCAGACTGGCAGGACAAGAATTTGCCATTCGCCAACAAAACGCTACCACGACGGACGACTACTTGGTCGATGACCTTTCAGGCTGGGATTTTCGTGGCGGCGGCACAGCCACTCCTGTTAATCCTAATGCAGACACGGTGCGCGTGGGCGACCGATTTGCAGAATTACGCGGCATTCACTTCTTCTCGTTCAGCCAATACAAACTCACGCCGCGCCGCACAGGCGACTATGCAGGCTATCTCTTCACCAACGAAAAAGTCAACCCAACGCCGAAGCAATTCTCACTCGCGCAAAACTATCCGAATCCGTTTAACCCCATCACGATGATTCGCTACGAATTGCCCGAACGCGCCGATGTAACGCTTAAAGTCTATGATGTTCTCGGACGCGAAGTCGCAACGCTCGTCAATGCGGCGCAAGGACAAGGCTCTTATCAAGTGCCGTTCAATGCCGCAAACCTTGCAAGCGGCATTTACTTCTATCGCTTGAAGGCAGGCTCGTTTATGCAAACGAAGAAAATGCTATTGGTGAAGTAAAGTCTTTTAATGAAGTAAAACCAGATTGGATTCTTCGCTTCGCTCAGAATGACGCGGTGCGGCGAGTTGCCATTCCGAACGGAGTGAGGAATCCAAGTGAGTTCAAAGTTAAGAGTGAAGAATTAAGAGCTGAACGCGCTTTTAACTTTTCACTATCAACTCTTAACTCCTTAATGCTTCGCTTCAGAGTAGCGAAAAGGAAATGTGTTCGTGGGAGTCGCTCAAAGGAGGGGGCGGCTCCTATTGAACCAAGCCGATGTGCAAATCAAAGGTATCAAAATTCAATTTGAACAAGAATGTGCCTGAACACCTATCGCCAAAATCGCATCGTAGGACTGTTGATTCTTTTGATGATTGCGCTTTCGGCGTGCGAAGAAAATCCGATTAACAAGCCAAACACGTTCTCGAATCCTGAAACAAGCGTCGTAACCGAACGCATTTTTGTGAATTTGCAAGGCACCGTAACGCTGAACTGGTCGGGAGCAGTGGCTGACGGATTTGTCGGCGGATTTATGCTCACCTTTGACTCAACGCGTTGGGGAACAGATACTTCTTCAGCCTTCACGACGCGCCAAGACAGCACATTTCGCTTAACCTTCTTCTCCTTAGACACGACGTTCACGCTCTTTGTTGCCGCCGTGCGTTTGGACAACGGAAATGGTCGCTACGACACTGCGCTCATTCGCGGCAATATCAATTTCGGCAGAGAGCCCTTCACCGATGCGAATCGGAACGGACGCTATGACGAAGGCGAGCCGTTTATCGATATTGGCAGTATTGATGAAACGCCTGCGCGCGTTACCTTTCCCGTGCGCAATTCTCCGCCTGAATTAGTTCAACGATTTTTGACGCTTGTTCCCGATACTTCGCTTCCCGTAACGCAATTTGAGTTCAGAGCCAGCGATAGAGATGGACTGAACACGCTTCGTGGCGTTCAACTGTGCCTCAACGATTCTACTTTTCCCACAAATAAGACGATTGAGATTCCAATTTTCTCACAAGATTTAACCGTGATTTTGGAAAGCGCGACGCCAAAAAGTGCAGGCGTAACCGAAGCCAAAGTGTATGTTGGCTCGAGCAATACGCCGCTCCCAACGCGCCTTCCTGATTACCGAATGAACGCGCCGAATGTGCTTTATGCGCGCGCCGTCGATGCGCCCGGTGCAACCAGCCCAGTCATTCGGATTCCAAGAGCGGATTCAGTTTGGGTGCCAAAAGTGCTTTCAAGTTCGCCGCTTGTGATGATTGACGATTTCGCACCCGCCGATAGAGACCCGTTTGATGCTATCACGTCCGCAGGTACGCCGCTTCCCGCCGAAAGAGTTCTGCCCGAAGTGTTCAATCAAATTCGTGGCGGACGCTATGTGAATCCCACGCGCTATGAAGTCATTACGCTCAAAGTCCCTATCATTTCGCCGAACCCGTTAGGCTCAGCAACCTTAGAGCGATTGCGCAGGCAGGCGATTCAAAACAGTTCGCCCGACGTGCTCAAAAAACTCTTGTTGCTTTACGATGTAGTGTTTTGGTATACCGACAACAATCCGTCTTTTCTGACGGCGCAATTAGCATTGCCCGATGTGCTCAGCAGCGGCGTTGATGTGCTGATGACCATTGGCACTTCAAGCGATAGAGACGCGCTTTCGCTTTCGTTTTCGCCCGCAAGTTCAGCGAGGGTTGTGCCACAAGCACAATTTCAAACGCCGAATCCGCAGTTTGCAACGCTCGTGCGCGATGTCGCCGATACGACCTTCCCAAGCCTTTCCTACAACGGCAATTTCCGCGCAGGCACTTACACGACCAGCGCGCATACCTTGCAGTTCAGCGTAGAGAATCCTGACGACATTGTGCCGCTTTACAGCCTTCCGCTTTCGTTTCCGATGATTGTGCAGAATCAACTTGATACGGCGTCGCGCTTTGTGGTTTCGCGCCGCACCTATCGGCAGGCAGGACAAGCGCGGGGAAAAATTGTCTTTTGCTCCATTCCGATGTATCGCGTAATTGTGCGCGCCGACGCACCAACAGTTACCGACACAACGGCACTCCGACGCTTTTACGATGCCGTGTTTGAAAAAGAATTTGGACAGTAAAATTTGAACGAGATAAAACTCCAACAAGAGAACTAAACGATTAGAGACGCATTAGAAAATGAAGCAGATATACGCCCTATTCGTCGCCCTGTTTTGTAGTATCATCATGGCATACGCGCAAGAGAAAGCCACGATTACAGGAACGGTCGTCGATGAAAAATCAGGCGAAGAGTTGGTTGGCGCAACGGTTCGTTTGAAAGGCACTTACTATGGCACAACGGTAAAGGTTGACGGGACTTACAAAATTGCAAATGTCAATCCGGGCGAATACACGATTGAAATTTCGCTCGTCGGCTACACGCCAATTCAGAAAACAGGCGTGAAAGTCAAAGCGGGCGAGACGTCAGTGCATAATTTCAAGATGAAAGAAGCGACTGTTCGCTCGGAAGAAGTGGTTGTGATTGGTGACCGACCGCTGATTGACATTGAACAAGCCAGCACTTCGAGCGTGATTTCAAGAGACTTGCTGGAAACATCGGCGGCGCGAGACATTAAGGAAGTTGTGGCGTCGCAAGTCGGCGTAACGCAAACGCCCTTCGGCGTCTTTATTCGTGGCGGCAGAAGTTACGAGACAGGCACTTACATCGACGGCGTTTCCGCAACAGACCCGTTGGCAGGCACAGGCTTCGGCGTTGATTTGAGCGCGAAAGCATTGGAAGAAGTTGAAATCACAACCGGCGGCGCAGGCGCAGAATATGGCGAATCGCCCGCAGGCGTTATCGCGCTTAAAACCAAAGAAGGCACAAACGATTGGCACGGTTCGTTTTCGCACCGACGCGATAACTTCGGATTCAGCAACTATAAAACCCCAGTTCGCCCAAACAACCTCGACTTGCCCGGTCTTGGTTGGAACACCACATTTTACGACGTCGCGTTTTCCGGTCCGATAATTCGCGATAAGCTCTTCTTCTTTACCTCGCTCAACACGCAATTTTCTGACGAGTTCATGCAAAACCCTGCCAAAAAATTGCGTTCAAGTATCGCAAGCGACTTCTTTACGCCGTTCAACGACAACCGCTGGTCGGGCATGTTCAAACTCACTTGGAAGGCGACGAACACCGATAAACTCACCTTCCTTTACACAGGCTCGCTGAATATCAATCAAAACACGCAGATGCTTCAAATCACGGGCAACAATATCCAACTTGCGCCCGGCTATCAATATGCGTTCCTGCTTAATCCCGACAACGCTAATACCTATTCACATCTAACGCACTTGACATCGATTCAATGGTCGCACCTCTTTTCCAAAAATGCGTCTGTGCGTTTGCAACTCAATCGGCTGTTTGTCAATCTTCGCGCTGACGCCAATGGACGAGCGTGGCGACCGGATTTTATTGAAGAAGATTTAGACCCGCGAAGCATTATTCGCAATCCTGAATACTTGCTTCTTCCGCCGCTGAGTCAGCCTGATTCCGTTTTGTATTCCATCGCACCTGACGGTTTCATCAACACTGGCATTGCGCCGCTTTGGCACGACCACTATGTTGAAGACTACACGCTCAACTTACAAGTCGACTACAAAACCGACGACGAAGTTCACAACTTTCTCTTCGGCTTGGAGACGAAATTTTCCGAGTATCAATGGATTGATATTCTGCGCCCATGGGTTGGCGCGCCCGTCTTGCCCGGCGAGCCGTCGCGCCGATTGGGAAGCGCGTTTGATATTTGGCAAGTTAATCCTGCGCAAGGGGCGTTTTTTGTGAGCGATAAAATTCGATACAAAGGTTTAATTGTAACGCTCGGCTTACGCTTGCAGTATTGGTTTCCGGGCAAATTTGCTGACGACGCCGTCAATAATCCCGAAGCCCCCGTCATTGACGCCTTTCGCGAAGCCTATTCCAACCAGACAGGTAGTTTCTTTGGTCGGCGTTATCAACTGCGATTGCTTCCGAAAGTCAACATTTCCTTCCCGGTGTCGGACAATCAAATGCTTTATCTGAACTATGTGCATTCGTCCCGACTGCCACACCCGCGTTGGGTTTATAGCGGATTGGATACACGCTTTTTGGATAACTCCGCGAACTCTGTTTTGGGCAATCCCGCCTTGCTTCCTGAAACGACGGTCTCTTACGAAATTGGATTACGCAATCAAATCACCTCAAACGATGTGCTCGTATTGACAGCGTTTTACAACGACCGATTTGACTTCATCGTCAGCCGCACCATTCGCTACACCGACCCAAGAACGGGAAGCACATCGCCACGCTCGACCTTTTTCAATCAAGATTACGCACGCACGCGCGGACTTGAAATTTCCTACATCAAGCGCATTGGCAAGCAGATTGAGGCGCGCACCTCGTTTGCTTATCAAATCGCCACAGGCAAAAGCAACTCCGCCGAAGAAACACGCGCACAAATTATTCAAGGCAACGACCGCAACGACGAAGAATTTTTCCTTGCTTGGGATAGACCGATTGATGTCAAAGGCTCAATTCTTTACCAATACAAAGAGCCGGTTGGGCTGTTCGGATTGTCGTGGCTCAACGACTTCAAGATTTTGGTTCAAGCGCAGTATTCGTCGGGATTGCGCTACACGCCTGCCGTGGTTGAGCGCGATTCGCGCGGCGAGCCGATTTTCTTTCCGAACGGTCGACTGCGATACACCGCCGATTTAGAACAGCGATTTAGCGCACTCGGAACGCCATGGTTTTGGATTGATTTGAGCGTAGAAAAAAGCGTCTCGCTTGGGCTGACGAACGGAAAACTCACACTGCAAGTGCGAAACCTGCTCAACAACAAGAACGCCACAATTATCAACCCTGTAACAGGACGCGCTTACGAATTTGGCGACCCGTTGCCCGCGAATCAGCAAGACCCGCTGTTCCCAAATGCGTTGGGGCTGGGAGGCGTATCGCCGCCGCCGTTTGACCCCGCGCGCTACTTGCCACCCACGCAAGTGCTGTTCGGATTAGCCATTGATTTTTAAGGCGTGATTCAGAGGGCGCGAAAGGAAATAAAATGAAACACGGTGCGTGCAAAGTCCAACAAGAAACTTTACAAAACTTGATGATGACGCGAGTTCTACTTTTTCTTTTGCTGATGGTTATTTCGCTTAATGCGAGGGCACAATCACTGTTTCCGAATTTGGGCGGACAGCGCACGGGCATTTCGGGATTGCAGTTTCTCAAAATTCCCATCAGTGCCGAACAGGCGGCACTTGCAGGCGCAAATACAACGACCGCGTCCGATGCGTCGGCAATGTTCATCAATCCGGCCGCCGCAGTTGAAGTCGAGCGCAATAGCCTTTCGTTTTCATATTCGCCTTGGTTTGCGGAACTTGCGCACTCGTCGGCAAGCATGGTCTATAAGCCAACGAGCGATTGGGCGGTCGGCTTGGGGTTTATCGCGCTCAATACGCCGAATATGCCCGTAACGACGGAACTCAATCCTGATGGCACAGGCGAAACCTTTGCTTACGGCGACATTTCCGCCTCGCTCTTGCTCGCAAGACGTTTGACCACACAATTTAGTTTTGGCGTAACAGCAAGTTTCGTTCAACAAACCATCGCCTCGCTTCAATTCAGAACGTATCTCATCGATGCAGGCGTGTGCTACAAAATTCCATTTGCAGGCATGCGGCTTGCCGCCGTCTTTCAACACTTCGGCGGAAGTGCAAGCACAAAGGGCAGAGCGGAAGTCGTTAGCCCGTCGCTCAACGGCACAGAGATTCGCGATTCATTTGACGACATCGACCCGCCAACCTTTTTCCGATTAGCCGTCTCAATAGACCCGATTTCTGCGCCGACACAAAAACTGACCGTCTTCGCGCAACTCAATCACCCCAACGACAATGTCGAGACGGTTTCTATCGCGCTCGAATATGCATGGCGGCAACTGCTGTTTCTGCGCACAGGCTACAACACCGGACGCGAAGAACAAACCTTTCCCGATTTAGGTGCAGGCTTGCGATACAACATCGGTTTCGCCTTGCTCCGCTTCGATTACGCATTTGTGAATTTCAAAACGCTGGGCGCAACGCATCGACTAACGCTCTCGCTCGGCGGATTCAACTTGTAAGGATATGTTCAAACTCATGACAAAGACGATACGAAACATCATCAGCCTCGCCGTGCTGACCTTGCTTTCGGCAAGTTGCGGCGAGAAATTGGATTTCAGTCAATTTCCTGCAACAAACGTCAACGACCCTGTGCCAGTGCGCTACATTCCACTGCCATGGGCGGCGTCTGCAAGAAACACGTTTAACCGACCAACCGATGTGATTGCAGGCTACGACGGCACGTTTTATTTCATCGAAGAAGGCGAAAGCCGAATTGTCAATCTTGATGCGTCGGGAGAAGTGATTAGCACTTCGCGTCCAATTCGTAAGCCCATGGCGATTGCACAAACGCGCAACATGCAACTGTTGGTAACGGCGGTCGATACGATTCGTTTGGGCGGCACGCTCGTCGAGCAAGCCGTGATTTTGAGGCTTAATTTGGTCGATACCGTCGGCGGCGTTCCGCGAAGAAGAAATTTGAGCGATGTAGTGCCCGAAGTTGTCTTTCGCCATCCGACGCCATCAATTGCGCAAGCCAATGCAAATGTGCGTTATACAGGCATTGCGACATTTTTTGATAATTCCTTCATCGTCTCGCGAACCGGCGCGATTCGCTCCGACAATCCTGCTGTTTCAAGCAATGCGATGTTGCTCTTTCCGCGCGGATTTGATGTCAATAGTCCGAATCCTGCCCTGCGCGAGCCGGGCAATGTGCCGCTTCGTGTGAATGGGAATGGATATGGATTTGCCGATTCAGTTTCAAGCGTTACGACCTTAGCCGTGCCGCCGCAGTCGCCCGATGTGAATAGTTCATTTGATTTTCTTTTCACGACGACTGTGCCAACCCAGCCGTTCAAAGTCCATCGAATACGCTTCGTGCAATCTTCCTCGGGCGATGTGTTCTCACCTGACGAATCGCTCCTGAATCAAAATCCTGCGTTAGGCACGCGCTTTCTTGGAGAGCCTGACCGCTTCGTGCGCCCTGCCGATATTAGCGTTGCAGGAAATTTTATTTTCATTGTGGATTCCGAACAAAACAAATTTTATCAATTCACTTCGCAAGGCGTTGAAGGTGTGCCGCCGCCGCCAAACGCTGAAGACCGCCGCAATGTCATCGTCTCGTTTAGCCAGTTTGGTGTGGACGAAAGAAATCCTGACCAACTAAGCAACCCACGAGGCGTTTGCTTCTTACGCCCTTATCTCTACATTTCCGACACCAACAACGGGCGCATTTTGCGCATGATTCTGACCAGCGATTTGGATTAAGAGCAAGATGGGAGAAAAACAGCGACGCTATCGTCCGATAAGTTGCATCACATTTAAGTCGCCGTTAAGAATAGCAACGCCAACGGCTTTTGGTCCTGCATAAAAACCGACTGCGGGGCATAAACTTGAAACCACCGACCCCAGTCCGCTCGAAGCAAGTTCCATACGAAACGAAGTAAGCGGCGCAAGTTGCTCCATATCGCGTGTGTTTCCAGCAAAAACAATTCCGACTTTATCAAAAGATTGTGTTGCCTGCAAGCGATTCATCGCAAGGGTTTGCATTTCTTTCAGGGCGGCATCGAAGCCTTTAAACTTGTTTTGCTTTGCGATGTCGTTCTTATTGAAGATGAGAATCATTTTTTGGTCTAATACCGACGCGAAACTTGCTTCAAGCATTGAGACTTTTGTAATCTCTTTTGCATTGCGCAAATAAGACAAATCGGACGGAACGAGGTAAAAAAAAGTTTTGTCGGCAAGCGACTCCAATTCGTTGGTGAATTTCGTAAAGTTGATTTCGTCGTAAAGTAGTTCGGCGGCGCGAAGCACGAGCAGTCCCAAGCCAATAGAAGTGCTTTTTGAATTGAGAATGCGAATTTGAAATCGTGTCGTGATGTTTTTTTGGGAGCGGAGCTTGTGGTAGATGTCTGCACCTTGAATTGCTGCTGCACGTGCGTTCTTAATTGTGTTGCTAAATTGCGTCGATTGATGAATTGAAATCACGCCATCGTAGTTCGGCGCGAGTTTTTTGTAGACTTGAATGAAATCGTCAACGCTCGGCTCCTCGATTTTTATTGAGTGCCGACCTTTGAGTATCTCGTCGTAAAAAGACTCTCGGTCAATGTCGATACGATTGTCGTAGCGAACCGTGTTATCAACAATGACCTTAAACGGCACTTCGCGGATGTTGTATTGATAGAGAATGTCTTGGGGTAAATCGCAAGAAGAATCGGTAACAATTGCAATTTTCATTCAAGAGATGTGTTTTGTTAGCGCTTAAATTTACTGAAAGGGCTGAAATAATTCAGTGCCGCAAACTTATCAGCGAGCTTTTCACTTAACTATCTCAAATTTACAAATGACAGATATTTGCCAAGTTATACTCGATAGGCTGGTTGAAATCGCGCCAGAGCATATTGAGCCACCCTACAAATACGCCTACGCTTATACCATCTCAATTCATAATTCATCGCCCTACACGGTTCAAATTCATTCACGAAAGTGGGTGATTAAAGACGGCGATATGAAAGACCGAATCGTCGAGGGAGCAGGCGTTGTCGGTGAGTTTCCAATTCTCAAACCCGGCGAAAAATTTACTTACCGCAGCTACATGGTCATGCTCTCGCGCTACGGCAGTGCATATGGCTCTTACTACGGAACATTCACCTACGAATCCGAGCCCGAAGGCTATTTCAATGAGAACAATATCTATCTCATTCACGGCGAGCCGTTTGAAGTTCCAATTCCCGAATTTCAAATGATTCACCAAGATTGAAAAGCAAAGCCATTCTAATGAAAAATGAGTAACGAGGAATGAGGAATGAGCAATGATGAACGAATTTGTCATTCTGAACGGAGCAAAGCGTCAATGAGTTAAGAGTTGATAGTGAAGAGTTAAAAGTGAGCAGATGCCTTCAACTTTTAATTCTTCACTCTTAATTCTCAACTCACTTGGATTCCTCACTCTGTTTGCAACGACGAACTAATGAGTAACGTCATTCTTCACTACTCGCTATTCATTATTCATTATTCATTACTTGACCAGCATCATTTTCTTCGTCTGCACGAAGGTTGCGTTTGACGTGCCATTTGTTGCCGTTGCTTGCAAGCGATAGAAATACACCCCGCTTGCAAGATGGCTTGCATTGAAATTCACGCGGTATGCACCTGCGGCTTGGCGCGAGTTCACAAGCGTTCCGACTTTCCGCCCAAGCACATCAAACACTTCCAACTTCACATCGCTAAAAGAAGCCAACTGATAAGCGATGGTTGTTGTAGGATTAAACGGATTCGGATAATTCTGTTCAAGTGCGAAAGCCTTTGGCGAAGCATTTTCGCGTGGTGTTGAAGAAAGCCGTCTGAAATCGAAGCGCGTCCAAACAGGGTAGTGGTCAGACGTCGTGGAAAGATAACTGCCGATATACGACGGATTTTCAACGCGCTCGGTGCTGTCCATGTGCACGCCATAAAGTTCGTTGGAAATCATAATGTGGTCAATCATTTCGCCCGATGTTTGCGATTGCAATCGGCGCAAACTCAATGACTTCGTAACGACCTTGTAGTTAAGCGAATCGTTGACAAAATTCGCATATGGCGAGGGAAGATTATTGACGGTTGAAACATCAACATCATCGTTGTAATCGCCCAAAATCATGTAGTTCTGCGTGGGGCGGTTGGCGTCAGACCAAGTTTTAAGTTGTTGTGAATCGGCAACGCGACGGTTGTAGTCGTTGATGGGATTATCCTGCGTGGCTTTTGCGTGAATGTTGACGGCGTGAATGCGCTTGGTAATGCCGCCGATGGTAGCATCAAACACAAATTCGTAAGGCCAGCGTCCATTTGCCCAATCGCCAGTGGTGAAAGTGAACGACGCCGAGACGCTATCAATCGTTGATGTTTTGTAGATGTAGGCGGTGCGTTGTGTTTGCGTAATCGGCGCAACAAAGCCGTTCCAACCGGTGCCAAGCGTATCGAGCAAGCCTCTGAAATAGGAATTGTCGCTGATTTCTTGCAACGCCCAAAGGTCGGCGTCGACCGTGCGAATCACGCGTGCGGCGTTGCGCAACTGTAAATCGCGGTCTTGCGGACCGTTGGTCGGGCTACCAAACCAGGTAATGTTCCAAGTTGCCACTTCAAATGTCGAATCACGCGGAATGTTTTCGTAAGGAATCACAAAAGTAGACACGCCGGGAATGTCTTGCGCAAAGCGTGGCAAAATTTGGCGTGTGCCACGAAACTCGCTCACAACGCCTGTAACGGTAACGGGGTTAATGGGTGCGGTCGCGCCAATCAGCGAGGTTACATCGTTATCAATCCGAAGTTGAATTTCGCCTGATGCATCGGTGAAACGATAGTTTGTATTTCCTTGAAATGCGAAGGGAACAGCGGTGGAGTTTAATTGACGAATCGTGGCATCTTCAACAACAACGAGCGTGCCTTCAAGGGCTTCGTTGATTTGCGAATTGGTAACGACGCGCGGCTGAACGAGCACTTGTCCGCCCGGAATAATTTGAAAGGTCGGCGTGATGTTATTGACTTCAGAAATTTGAAACAAGCCTGTGCCCGGTTGATTAGGTGCTGGCTGAAACTCTGTCGTTGCGCCTGTAATCACAACCGAGTCGCCAAGTTGTGCTTGTGCATGAAGCGCGGGAATAAACGCCGCCATGCCGCCGGTTGCATCTTGAAAATAGGCAGGTCCGCCAAATTGATTGGCAACAGTAATGCGTCCGCCAACGGTAACAACTGAGCCGAGTGGCAAGGCGCGTGCCGCCGCAATCGTGATAAGTCCGCCTGTGCCTTGTGCGCGTCCAAAAATGTTAGCGGTGTAGGGGTCGTTTAATGGGTCGTTGGTATCAATTAACAAACCTGCTACAAACGAGCCTGTATCGGCAGGTGAGAAAACAATCTGTGCAGTGAATTGCGCGCTTTGCAACAGCGTATCAGGAAACGACGGCAAATTTTGCAGAGTGAAAGCCCCATTCGGCGCAGAAAGCACCACCGTATCAATAATGAGCGGTGCTTGACCTGTGTTTCTCACCACGAGAGTGCGTGTCAGAGAAGTATTCGCCGTAACAGTTGGAAATGAAAAACTGCTATCCTTCGGAATCGGAACGCCGTCAATAACCACTTGGAGCGACGGATTCGGATTGGCACTGCGAAGCGAAGTGATGAACGCCGTATTGTTCGGATTATTGCCTTGACCAAAGGTTAAGTTCTGCAAGTTGCCTGTTGCATCTGTGCCGTTGAAATCGGCAAGCGATTGCGTGGAGCTATTCGCGGCGACAAAACGCTGTGCGCCCACCGTTTGGGAGGCAATCAATTTCGGAGGTGCCGTTGCATTGAACTGTGCGCCCGCTGTGCCACCTGCAAGCGCGTGAATACTGCCATTGACGCCCGCTGTGCCACTTCCTGCGGCTTTAATCATAATCATCTCGGTTGTGGCAATGTCGAAGCCTGTGGGATTATCGCCCGTGAAATAAGTCGTATTACGAAGCCCAACATCGATCACAAAATCAGAAGGGTCGGTATCTGCCGCTGAATTATCGTTGCGCAACACAATCAGCGTGCCTGACGGCACACTGCTCCAAAGTGAAACGTTGGTAAAAGTAAATTTCCCGCCACCGTCGTTTGTCATGCTGGTGGTGAAATCCTTAACAATCATACCGCGCATGTCGAGGTTGTTTTGAATCACCAAGAGCTCGACCACGTCGCCCGCTGGACCTGGTGCAGTCGTGCCTTGATTGAAGTATTTATTCACCACCACGCTTTGAGCGAAAAGGGGAAGAGAAAAAGCAGAGACCAACAGTAAGAGAAATTTCTTCATGGTGTGTTCGTTATCAGGTTAGAAGAAAGCAGATTTAGAAACGCAATATAGACATTGGCAAAAAAGCGGCGAAGTTAAGTTTTTGTAATCCGTCAGTTTGATGAATAGTGAATAACGAGTAATGAATAACGAGTAATGAGTAATGATGAACGAGACACAAGCCATTCTTTCGCCACTGATTCGTCTCAATTGTCTCTGTGCAAACCCGCGTCATCTGTTCAATCCGTGTTCCAATCTTTCACTCCTCACTCTTCATTATTCATTAACTCATTCAATCGGCTCAATCCGTGTTCCGAATTTTCGAGATTCATTCCGGCTCAATTCGGAAAATGGCGGCGACGAGTTCATTTGGATTCAGGCGAATGTAGTTCCACGCTTTGTTCCAAACGAACTCCGTGTTTGTGATAAGTTCGCGCACGCGATATGATTCCCCTTCCTGAATCTCCAAGCGTTCAAGCGGCACGCGAACCCAGCCTTCCTGCGCTTGCGACGGGTGATGGTTCACAACAGTCAAAAGGTGATTGTTCCCACTCGACTTCAAATAAGCAATCAAATACTCGCTCTCAACTTGTGGTGCAATTTCCACTTGGGTGAAAGTAAGGTTGTTCGTTTGTTGAAGCGCGGGATTTTCCTTGCGAATTTGATTGATGCGCTTGATGAACGGACGAATGTTGAACTGCGACATATCCCACGCCTTGATTTCATACTTCTCTGAATCCAGATATTCTTCTTTGCCTTTCATCAGTGGCTTGTTGAGGCAAAGGCTGAAAGCCGGTTCATAAATGCCGATGTTTGAGGAAAGCGTTGCCGCAAGTGCGTAGCGAAGCATAAAGGCAGAGGGCGGCGCGTAGTGCAAAAATTCTTCCGACAAAATATCGGGCGTATTTGCCCAAAAGTTTGGACGGAAAAACTCTTTGACGTCGGTTGTGGTCAGTTCGGTCAAATAGGCTTGAAGGTCGCGCTTGTTGTTGCGCCAAGTGAAGTAGGTGTAGGAGTGCGTATAGCCAAGTTTCGCTAAGCGATACATCACTTTCGGGCGCGTGAAGGCTTCGGAAAGAAAAATCGTTTCGGGATAATTGCGTTTGAGTTCCGAAATGCACCACTCCCAAAAGGCAAACGGCTTTGTGTGCGGATTATCGACGCGGAAAATCGTTACGCCTTGCTGAATCCAAAACTCAAAAACAGATTTGAGTTCGAGCCAAAGATTTTGCCAATCGTCCGTCTCAAAATTGAACGGCAACACATCTTCATATTTCTTCGGCGGATTTTCGGCATACTGCACTGTGCCGTCAGGTCGCCACTTGAACCATTCGGGGTGCTCTTTAACATAAGGGTGGTCGGGCGAACATTGAAAAGCAATATCGAGCGCAATATCAATGCCGAACGACTTTGCCGTTTGAACCAAGTGCCGAAAATCTTCAAGCGTGCCAAGTTCAGGGTGAATGGCTTTGTGCCCACCTTCCTTTGAACCAATTGCCCAAGGACTTCCGACATCGCCTGCTTGTGCGACAGTGCTGTTGTTTTTGCCTTTTCGTTTGGTAATTCCAATCGGGTGAATCGGCGGAAGGTAAAGCACATCGAAGCCCATTTCAGCAAATTCAGGCAAAAGTCGCTCGCAATCCTTGAAGGTGCCGTGTTGGTAAGGCGTTTGACTCCAAGAGCGCGGGAAGATTTCAACCCAAGTTGAAAAGCCTGCTTTGGGCGGATCGACCGTAACGCGATAAATGTGACTTTGCGTGGTAATAGATTCGTCGGGATATTGTGCGGCAAAGCGCGTGAGCGTATCGGAAAGTGCTTCGGAAACGCATTCAGCCGTCCCTGCCTTTTTTTTGAGCGACGTCTGCAGAGACTTGATTTTCTTAGCGTCGTCGGCGGAGGCGCGTTTAGCAATCTCGCCTAAAAGGTCGGCACCAATGAGCACTTCGGTTTTTAAGGATTCAGCCGTTTGCCCTGCTTCAACACGCTTTTTGAAGCCAAGTTGCCACGAAAGGAAATGATCGACGCGCGCGGCGACGGCATATTCCATTTCTCCAACAAGAGAGGTAACAAACTCACCTTGCCATCGGTCGTTGCCCAAAAATCCCATCGGCAGTTCGTGCCATGCGGTTTCGCCTTTGTTGCGATAGCGAAGCGTAACGACAATCGTGTCGTGTCCATCGGCGAAGACATCTGCCACGACTGTTACAGATTCTCCGACGACACGCTTGATGGGGTAAGTTCCACCGTCAATACAAGGCAACACTTTATCAATTACGGCGCGCATTTTGCCGTTTTGAATGTGATGGAGCGAGGCTCGAGTTGAAGTGCCGTTTGCGGTGTTTTTGGATTTAGCCGTTGGGCGTTTTGTGATTGCCATAACAAATCAAAATTTTGGTTAAAAAGTATAAGTAAAGCCGTTGCGAAGATCGAGGTCGAATCGAGCGACATTTCGGACAGGTTCGTTATCGTAGCGATAAATCATGGTTACGGTCGCTGCAAGTTTATCGGTGATATTGATGGTGAGTAAGCCGTCGAGAAGCAAGCGATAGTCCGAGAAACGATTGACATCAACTTGATAATAGCCGATAAGTTGCAGCGAGGTGCGCGGAACGATTCGCCATAAAAAGGCAAGGTAGTTCGTTAAGCGAAAGAGTTTCGTTTCAGGATCGCGTTCGGTGAATCGTTCTTGTTCCCACATTGCGCCGATGCCGAGCGTAAGTTTGAACGCCATGACGGTGTCGGTTGGTTGTAGGTAACGCAAGTTGAGCCGCACGCCTGAACCGAACAAAATGCGGTCTTTGAGCAAGATAAAATCGTTAAACTCGCGCTGTGTGAAAAATTCAGGTTGAAAGAGCGTATCGGGTTGCCAGATGGCGCGATAGTGCAAGAATCCGCGAAAGAGAAATATCTCATTGTTTGCAGTGCCGCGCTCTAAATTGCCAACGAGAAAAGTGTAAAAGTGTTTAATGCGGTAGTCAGAACGCGCGTCGAGTTGCCATCGAAAAAAATTGGTGTTGCCTGAATTAAATCCGAAGTCAATGCCGAGCCGTGTGCCGAAGCCTAATTCAGTGCCACGCATTAAGGCTTCGCTATTGACTTGCGAAAGCACCTGCGAGGAAAGCGAGGAGAGGAGGAAACAAAAGATGAACCGTTTCATGCGTTGATGGTCGAAGGCAAACTCAAACAAGGAAATGCAATTTAGGCAAAAGTGAGGTCAGAGAAAATTGCGTCGCTCGTCGTAAAATGAACGAGAGAAACGAAACATTCGTAACTTTAATTGAAAAGTTTAACTGAAAGTAAAAGGCACATACAAACAATGAAGAGCAAGTTTTTATCCTCAATCGGAATCATCATCGGCATTGTCATCATCAATCTGATTGTCTCGGCGCAGGTCTCAGAAAAAGAAGCCTTCGCATCGGCATTGAAAAAATTAAGAGCCGAGCACCGTCAACTGCCAAAGCAAGAGCGCGACCCCGAAACGAACATTCGTCAAGTCTTTTTGGAAAACGCCATTCGCATCACGTTCAACGACTTGCGCGAGTATCGATTCAGCCGAAAAGCCAACAATCCCATTCCTGAAAAACTCAAAGCCTTACAAGGCAAAGAAGTCAGCCTTGCGGGCTATATGATTCCAATGTCGGAAGCCTTAGATGTAACCGAGTTTATGCTGGTGCAAGTGCCGTTCTTCGGGTGCTGTTACTCCGTGCCGCCTGAGCCAAACGAAACGGTGATGGTGAAAATGCAAAAAGGCAAGTCGACGCCATATGTTTATTCGCCGATTCGCGTAACAGGGAAGTTCAAAATTGAAGAGACGAAAATTGACGGATTTGTGGTGAGCGTTTATGAAATCGAAGCCTCACAAGTCAAAGAGACCGACCCGAAAGATAAAGACGTTATGCAACACCAAGCAGGAACGCCAACGCCAAATGGATTTTGATGGATAAGGTTTCTGTTCAACTTATTGCGCCAGTGCGGTGGCACTTTGCCTTATTGCCGCTCGCGCTGTTGCTCTTCGTCTCGTCCTTGCAAGCGCAAGAGATTCCGATAGCGGACGAGCCGCCCGCTGACACAGCTAAACAGCATAAACTTCTGCCGTCAGGATTGCCCGATGAAGCCAATTGCATGTGCCCGCGACACATGGCGGCACGCGAAAACACACAGCGGCGTTTTGGGTTCACACCTGCAGGCGTTGCAATGTTAGACACCGTGCCTGAAAATGCTCAAATCATCAAGCAACTTCGCCTTGCCGACCTCGCCTCGCCCGATTCGCTTGAAAACACAGGCTACAAGCGGTTTTATGCCATGATTCAACTCAAAGCAATGGCGCTCGATTGCAATGCAAATGCGCTCGCAGAGTTTGCACAAACCATCGAAGGCGACAGCCTCATATTTACAGCGACCGCAATTCGCATCGAAAAAAAATGAAACAAGTTCTAACAAAATCAACCGAAGAGACGCGCGAACTTGCCCGTCAATTTGCCTGCTCTTTGAAGCACGGCGATTGCGTTGCCCTTGTCGGCACGCTCGGTTCAGGCAAAACGGAATTCACGCGCGGCATTACCGATGTCTTTAATTGCACCGAACAACTTACCAGTCCAACCTTTACAATTCTCAACATCTACAACGGCTCGCGAAGCGGAGAGCCTTTTACAATTCATCATTTCGATTGGTATCGGCTTAATTCGCCCGAAGAACTTTACAACATCGGCTTTGAGGAATATCTTTATGGCAATGGCGTTTCGGTGATTGAGTGGGCAGATAAATTTCCAGACCTTGTTCCGAAAACGGCAAAGCGAATTGAGTTGCACCGCGCAACAGAATCGGAACGGCTTATCACCTTCGAACAATCTTTTCCGCTACGATGAACCTGCTTGCGATTGAGTGCACCGAGTTTCCACTGACGATTGCATCAGCAAATGTAGAGCGCACGGCTATAAAGCGTGGCGAACATTGGCAAAAGAGCGGTGAGCAGATTGTCGCGCTCATTGCTGAAGCCTTGCAAGAGTTATCCATCAAGCCGAGCGACCTTGACGCTGTCGCGCTCTCGTCAGGACCGGGTTCATTTACCGCCTTGCGTATCGGCATTGCGACCGCAAAAGGACTGTGTTTTGCGCACAACCGTCCGCTTGTTCTGATTCCGACTTTTGAAGCCCTTGCCCATGCAACCTTCCCGAAAACCCAAGCCCAGAGTCTTGTTACGGTTGCCTATTCCAAAGCCGATGAATTTTATGTGGGCATCATCTCGCGCTCAACACCGATTCAATACGATTACCTTTCGCTCTCGCAACTCAATCAAAAACTTCAAACGATGAAGTCGGTCGCGGTCGTCGGGCGCAACCTTGCGCGTTGGGCATCTGCCTTTGAGGCAGAAGAAGTAATTAACGCAGATTTTTTCACGGCGGAATGCCTGCTCGCGATTGCCAAAGAAAAACGATTGCGCGGGGAACTTGCCGACCTTTCGACAGCCTCGCCGCTTTACCTCAAAAATTTTGAAGCCAAGAAGAAAGCCTGAAAGGCATCATTAAACTTTTCTCACTGAACTTTCTCACTGAACTTTTTCTAAAAAGGCTTTGGGCGGGCGAGTGGGCTTGCCGTTTGTGTTCACAAAAGCGTGAATGGTGTAGCCTGAAAAAAGTTTTTGGCGGGAGGATTTTTCGAACGCCGTGTAAGCGATTGTTACACGGACGTTTTCAAGTTTTTCGATGTGCGTGTGAATTTCAATTTCGTCGTCGTAGCGTGCGGGCGCGAAGTAATCCAAGTGGGCGGAAACAACAGGAAGCATAATGCCAAGCGATTCGAGTTCTTTGTAAGTGAAGCCACATTCGCGCAAAAGTTCGTTGCGAGCAGCTTCGATAAACTCGAAATATCGTCCGTAATAAACGACGCTCATTTGGTCGGTGTAGGCATAAATAACGCGAACTGTGTGCGTAAAGGTGCGAGGTGGCATGGGGTCAGCGCGTTAAGTAGCCAAGCATTTCCTTCACGACGCGGTCGGCGTCTTCGGCTTTGACTTTTGTGCTTCCGACAGATTTATGTCCGCCGCCGCCATATTTTTTCATCAATTCGCCGATGTTGATGTTCGCCGTTTTATTGAAGATGTTGTAGCCAACGCCGATGGAAACATAGCCCGGACGCTCACGGTCGTTGGTAATGCGCATCGAGAGATTCGTCGTGGCTTGAAAGGCATAAACGTAGTAGCGATTTCCGTTCGGAAGGTCGCCATAGTTTCGTAGGTCGGTAATCAGCACGTTCTTTTCTACGCGCGAGTAATCTTGAACGGCTTGTCGGAAGAGAAAATCTTGTTCTTTGAACTTGGCAACTTTTTCTTTGACCATGGGGTCGTTCATGATGTCGGGCAGGGTTTTGTCTTTAAGCAAGTTGACGAGGTGTTGCCAGTAGGGTTCATCTTCGTGAAACTTACCGTCGATGGTCATTGAGAGCAGGAGGTAGCCTTCGGGTTCGAGCACTTCGTTGTAGGTGAGTTGTGCGGCATCGATTTTATCGGTGGCTTGCATTAACTCATCATATTTGGAAAGAGACGGAAAGTTGGGGAAGTAGTAGTCATAAACGACACGAGCGGCAGAAGGTGCAAGTTTGAACGCGCCTTTGAAATTTTTCGGTTTGACATTAGCGATGTGATGGTCGAACCACATGCCGCAACGTTTGTCGTAGGGAAGGTTGGTGATAATATCATTTGGAAATACTTCTACTTCGCCATCTTGAACGAATTTGGGTTCGGCGAATCGGATTTTATCAATGTCTTCGGTGTTTTTAAGAATCACCGCGCAAACAATGCCATCAAGGTCGGCGCGAGTCAGAATGTTCCATTTCATTCGGCTTACAGTCTCTCTGTGGATTTGCGATTATTGATATTCGTAGTTTAGAACTTGAATTTCGCTGACTGGACGCTCAAGTTCTTCATTGATAATCATGTCTTGGAAAACGCGCATCAAGTTTGGGTCCCACTTGTGCTCTTGGGTTTCTTTGCTCATAATTTCTAAGGCTTGTTTGACATCAAGAGCTCGTTTGTAAGGGCGTACGGTCATGAGTGCGTCATAAAAATCGACGATAGCAATTACGCGGGCAGTAATAGGAATATCGGTTCCAGAAAGTTTATCAGGGTAGCCTGTACCATCCCAACGCTCTTGGTGTCCGCGAATAATCGGCAGAACGGGTGCGAGCGATTTAAGCGGTTTGCAGATATTTTCGCCGGCTTCGGGGTGAATTTTCATGATGTCGTATTCTTCGGGCGTTAACTTTCCCGGCTTCAAAAGAATACTATCTGGAACAGCGATTTTGCCAATGTCGTGAATCACACCGCCTTTGCGCACAGCATCGATTTCAAATTCGGAAAGACCGATTTTGCGAGCGAGTTTCGTGCCATAGTCCGAAAGGCGATGGCAATGTCCATTCGTGTAGGGGTCTCTACCTTCAATTGCCAAAGCCAGTGAGAAAATAACTGTTTCAGCGTTCTCAAGTTGGTCGATGTAAGTTTTCGTTTTTAGGAGGGCGCGAACTTTGGTAATCAGTTCAATGCGATTGAACGGTTTGCCGAGAAAATCATCAACGCCGATTTCAAGCGCACGCACTTTGTTTTCAAAATCAAACAGCCCCGTAAGCATAATAACGGGAAGGAGGCGCGTATCAGCAGATTCTTTAAGCTTGGCGACCATGTCGTTGCCGTTCATCTTCGGCATGAGCATGTCGGTGATGATGAGGTCTGGCTTTCGTTTCTGAATCTCGTCGAGCGCGTCTAATCCATTATAGGCAACGCGAACCGAATACCCCTCGCTTCGTAGCGTTTCTTCAAGCAACTTCAAGATGATTTCTTGGTCGTCCACAATCAGAATATCTGCCAAAGGCTTTGTATCTGTCTTGTTCATACTTCAGGAGTTAATTTCGTTCTCGAGATTCCAAATCTAACTTGTTCAATGAACTTGTTGAATTCTTCATGCTGCTATCGGATGAGCGGCAACGGAAAATCATGCAGTTGCATGAGCCTTCTCTTCCTTCTTATCGTCCTTATTGCTACTGTGCCCTGGAAAGAACGACGCATGCGGGTCGATGACCGTTTTGGCATGATTGACAGCAATTGCGGCTTCGCCAAAGCCTGTGGCAATGAGTTTTAATTTTGCAGGGTGTGAAGCAATATCCCCTGCGGCATAAACACCTTTGATGTTTGTTTCCATTGCATGATTGACACGAATACCGCTGCCTTCAATTTCTAAACCCCAATCCTTGATAGAGCCAAGATTGGTCAAGAAGCCAAGGTTGCAAAGCACGGCATCGACTTGAATCGCCTCTTCTTCTTTGGTTTTGTTGTTGAAGATAACGACATGATCAATAATACCGTTCTCGCCGTGAATCGATTTCAGTTCCCAGAAGGTTCGAATCGGCACGCCCATTGCGCGAACTTTCTTGACGCTATCTTCATGCGCGACAAACTTATCGCGTCGATGAATGAGAAGCATTTGAGATTTATCGCCGAGAGCCATTGCCCAGTCCATCGCGCTGTCGCCGCCACCGACCACAAGCAGTTTCTTGCCGTAAAAAATGGTGGGGTCTTTGACAAAGTAATAAAGCCCTTTACCTTCCCAAGCCTCCATGCCTTCGCGTTCGAGTTTGCGCGGCGTGAACGCACCAACGCCCGCAGCAACTAAAACCGTTTTGGAATACATCACGCGCCCATCGGCAGAAGTAAGTTTGAGCAAGTCGCCTTCGCGTTCAAGTTTCTCGATTTTCGTATCGGTGAAAATTTCAGGGTTGTATTGCTTGCATTGCTCGTAAAGGCTTTTGACCAAATCCTCGGCAAGCACAGCGGGGTAGCCTGCAACATCATAAATGTTCTTCTTCGGATAGAGCGCAGTAAGCTGTCCGCCAATCTCGGAAAGGCTGTCAACAATGCGCACTTGCATGGAGCGAAGCCCTGCATAAAAAGCGGCGTAAAGTCCTGTCGGACCAGCGCCGATAATCGTAATATCAGGTGTGCCTGCAATCACGGACATAACTTCTGGGTTTATATGTTTTTAAGACTGAAAATAAAAGTTTTCAATT
This sequence comes from Chloroherpetonaceae bacterium, assembly GCA_046292465.1. GTDB lineage: Bacteria > Bacteroidota > Chlorobiia > Chlorobiales > Thermochlorobacteraceae > JANWWM01. The sequence goes on along the minus strand of JBKBRB010000002.1, from coordinate 191,180 downwards.
AAACGCGAAAAACCTTCATGCAAAGAAGTTGTAAGAACTATTTGGCTGAAGGCTTGATGTGAATCGCATAGCCGCCGCCAGGCGCAAGTTGAAGGTTCAAGGTTGAAGTAGAACCAACAGTTTCTTTTTTGATTTGATACGCTTTCGGATTCTGTTGCCAATGTGCGTCGGGCGCGTCGCTATAAATTGTTGCTTCATATTGCACATTTGCTTTCAAGAAATCAAGCGTGATGGAAGATGTGCGCGCATTTTCGTCAGTAATGCCGCCGATGAACCATTCTTCCTTGCCTTTGGTCTTGCGTGCAATCGTCAGGTAGTCGCCAATTTCCGCTTCGAGAATTTTAGTCTCGTCCCAATCCAATGCCACGTCTTTGATGAATTGAAACGCATCTAAATATCGCTCATAATTTTCGGGCAAATCTGCCGCCATTTGTAGCGGACTGTAAAGCGTTACATAAAGCGCGAGTTGTTTGGCAAGCGTGGTATGAACTTGTTCGGTTTTATTCGGGTCGTAAAAAGACAGTTTGATTTCAAAAATGCCGGGCGTGTAATCCATACCGCCGCCTAAAAGGCGCGTGAAGGGCAAAATGGTTTCGTGTTCGGGCGGATTGCCTTTGCTCCATGCGTTAAACTCGTTGCCTCGAGCGGCTTCGCAGGAAATCCAATTCGGATACGTGCGCCCTAATCCTGTCGGGCGAACCGGTTCATGCGCATTGACCATAATTCCATACTCGGCGGCTTTTTCGGCAACGCGCGCGTAGTGATTGACCATCCACTGCCCATCGTGATGCTCGCCACGCGGCAAGATGTTTCCTACATAACCCGTCTTAACGGCAGGATAGTCATATTTTTTCATCAAGCGAAAGGCTTCGTCCATACGCCGCTCGTAGTTTGAAACCGACGCGCTCGTTTCATGGTGCATAATCATTTTGACGCCTTTGGCTTTTGCATAGCGCGCAACTTCTTCAATGTTGAAATCAGGATACGGCGTTACGAAATCAAACACTTCTTCTTTCATCTTGCCGAACCAATCTTCCCAACCAATGTTCCACCCTTCAACCAAAACGCCATCGAAGCCATGTTTAGCGGCAAAGTCGATGTATGCTTTCGTGCGCTTTGTCGTTGCGCCGTGCCGACCGTTCGGACGCAAGGATTTCCAATCCGTTTCTTTGAGTTTGACATTATCGACATCGGCATAATTCCATGACGATTTTCCGACATGCATTTCCCACCAAATTCCGACATACTTCATCGGCTTAATCCAACTGACATCTTTAATTTTTGAAGGCTCGTTGAGGTTGAGCGTGATGCGCGATTCCAAAATGCCTGCGGCGCTCTCGCTCACGATAATGGTGCGCCACGCGCTTTTGCACGGCGTTTGCAGATAGGCTTTGTTGCCGAAAGCATCAGGAACAAGATGCGCCGAAAGTGAAAAGGTTGTTTGATTGATAAGAAGATTGAGCGCAGGATAATCGATAAGCGCGGCTTCGAAAAGGTTGATGTAAAGCCCATCGGACGTTTTGAGCATGAGCGGCGTTTGCACCGCATTAGGCGCGATGAGCGAGCGCGTTCCAATTTCAGTTGCTTTTTTGCCTTCGAAGGCATCGACTTCGCTGAGCCGTGTGGTGTGATAAACATATTCGTTCGAGTCGTAATCGCCCGGAATCCAAAATGCGGTGTGGTCGCCTGTGAGATTGAACTCCGTCAGTTCATCTATCACAGTGAAGTATTTGAGTTCAGGTTGATTCGGAAATTCATAGCGAAAGCCAAGTCCATCGTTGAAGAGCCGAAAGCGCAAGAGCAAGGCGCGATTTTTTTCAGCAGGCTGTTCGAGCCATATTAAAAGTTCGTTACAATAATTTCGGATTGATTTTTCTTCGCCGAGAACAGGCGACCAAGTTTCATCAATTTTGCGCGTCTTTGCATCGGCGATTTGGAAGCCACGTTCAAAATGTGGTGCGTCTCTAAGTTTAATGCCCAACGCGCTTGGCTTTATCACAATTCTGCCACCAAAAGAAAGTTGATAGCGTGGCGCGCCTTGCTCAGTCAGTTCAAAGGTTAGCGTAAGGTTGCCGTTGGGCGATTTAAGGGTTTGCGAGCGTTGTTGGGCGAAAGAGGAAACCATTAAACAGAAAAACAAAGCGAGAAGTATAATGCAGAATCTCATTGCGAAAAAGTTAGTTGTTTGGCAAAGTTGAATTGAAAGCCGAGTGAAGATACGGCTTTGTTTGAAAAGCGAAGCCAACCCGATAAATTGAAAATAAAACGCTCATGCTCACCTACCTTTATTGCGTTGCAGAACCGCACTCGAAAGTGCTTCCCGAAAAAGTCAAAGAAGTCGAGTTTGAAGGCTTGGCGGCAATCGTTGCCGAAGTTTCGGAAGAAGAATTTGGCGAAGAAAATCTGAAAAAAAATCTTTCGCGATTGGAGTGGGTTGAAGCGACCGTCCGACATCACGAGAGCGTCATGGAAGCCATGCGCGTGCAATCGAGCATTGTGCCGTTCCGATTCCCGACGCTCTTTCTCTCTCAAAATTCCTTACAAGAGTTTTTACAAGCTCACAAAGAATCGTTAAAGCACTTGCTAGAAACTCTGAAAGGCAAAGAAGAATGGGGCATCAAAGCCTACATCGGCTCTGAACAGTTGCAAGCATTTCTTGCGGAAAGCAAAGAGATTCAAGAAATTGACGAGGCGTTGAAAACAGCGTCAGCAGGAAAAGCCTACTTGCTCAAAAAAAAGCGTGAGTCGCTTGCAGGTCAAAACGTAAGTGCGTCGCTTCAAGAAGCGTTGGAGTTGCTTTATGAACGCTTGCGCGAAAAAGCCGTTCAGCATAAACGCAATCCCGTTCTACCCAAAGCCCTCACCGAGCGCGAAGACGAAATGATTTTGAACGCCGCCTTTTTAATCGAAGCCACAGCGCGCGAGCAGTTTCTTGAAGAAGTAGAATCGTTGAAAAAAACTTTTGCTTATCTGACCCTTGAAGTTTCAGGTGCGTGGGCGGCATATAATTTTTGCAACCTCAAACAAGAACACAAATGATGAACCATGAAATCAACGACCGCGAAGAACTGCTTCGCCGATACATTGCGCTCAAAGAGAAAGCCAAAGAAATCGAGGAGCAAATTGAATCGCTCAAAAGCAATGTCTTTTTTACGGTGAGCGAAATGTTAGAACAAACAGGCGAAAAGCAAGTCGTCTTTGAAGACTATGTTTTTACGGTTCAGTATCGCAAAACATTCGACTATCCGCCGCAAATCAAGAAAATGGAAGAGGAGTTGAAAGCGGCGAAAAAAGATGCGGAAGCATCGGGCGAAGCCATTTTGAAATCGGATAATGGCTTTGTCGTTTTGAAGAAAAATAGCGAGCAAGCGTAATTTTGTTTAAAAGTTTTTGCTTAAAAGGAAGTTTTTCCTAATTTTGTTAGGCGAAACTGTAAGGTTAAAGGTTATATTTCCAAAAACGCAACGCTTTCAGCGATTCATGTCGTGGCATCTTGATAAAACCGACCTAAAACTTCTTGAACTTTTGAGTGAGCGCGGTAGAATGCGCCGCAACGAACTTGCCGAAGCCGTCGGGCTTTCAATCCCTTCTGTGAGCGAGCGATTAGAGAAACTGCAAAATCGTGGCATCATCAAAGGCTACACGGTCTTGGTAGATGAAAAGAAAATCGGCTACGATATTAAAGCCTTCATTCGCGTTACGATGGAATCATCGAAATACTACGCGCCGTTTGTCGCTCATGTCCAAAAAGAAGATGAGATTTTGGAATGTTATTCGATTACGGGCGATGGCTCTCACATTCTTAAAGTTCTCGTTGCAAACACAGCCGCACTCGAAGCCCTGCTGGCGAAAATTCAATCGTGGCAAGGGGTTACAGGCACATCGACAAGTGTTGTTTTGAGCGAGCATAAGAAATCTACGCGCATCAATGCCATGAAAGCGTTAAAAATTGTAGAAAATGGCAAGGAGCATCAATAGCGAAGTCAAGCGCACAAAATGTCTTCTCAATAAAATGTCTTCTCAATCTTCAACACGTCAAACCTAACCAACACCGCTGATTAAACTCCAAACATGGCAAACAACATGCTCTCCGAAAACGCCGCAATGTTCGGCAAACACACCTTCAACAACGCCGTGATGAAAGAGCGGCTTCCAAAAGAAGTGTATGACTCTTTAATGAAAACCCTTAAAGAAGGACACGATTTAGATGATAGCCTTGCTGAAACGGTTGCGAATGCGATGAAAGAATGGGCGATAGAAAATGGCGCGACGCACTACTGCCACTGGTTTCAACCGATGACTGGCGCGACCGCCGAAAAGCACGATGCCTTTATTGCCTTTGATAAAGAAGGGAACTTAATTGAAAAATTTTCAGGCTCACAATTAGTTCAAGGTGAGCCAGATGCCTCGAGCTTTCCTTCGGGCGGCATGCGCTCGACCTTTGAAGCACGTGGCTACACGGCTTGGGACCCCAGCACACCGGCATTTTTAATGAAAGGTGCAGAAGGCACAACGCTCTGTATTCCGTCAGTCTTTATTTCCTATCACGGCGAAGCGTTGGATGAAAAGACCCCGCTCTTGCGTTCAGCCCGTGCGCTCTCAAAGTCAGCCGTGGCGATGCTTCATCTGTTGGGTAACACAAAAGCAACGCGCGTAACCACGTATCTCGGCGCAGAGCAAGAATACTTTTTGATTGACCGCAATCTTTACGAACAACGCCCCGACCTTATCATGACGGGCAGGACGCTTTTGGGCACGCTTCCGCCGCGCAACCAACAGCTTGAAGACCACTACTTCGGCTCAATTCCCGATAGAGTATTAGACTTTATGCAAGAGTTAGAACAAGAACTTTACTTGCTTGGCATTCCTGCAAAAACACGCCATAATGAAGTTGCGCCGCATCAATTTGAAATTGCGCCGATTCACGAAGAAACGCCAATTGCTGCCGACCACAACCTGCTCGTGATGGAAATGCTTCGTCGCGTTGCCGAGCGTAAAGGGCTTGCGCTGCTCATTCACGAAAAGCCATTTGCGGGCATCAATGGAAGCGGAAAGCACAACAACTGGTCAATGGGCGCAGATGTGGGCGGAAACTTGCTCGACCCTGGAGAAACGCCCGAATCAAATTTGAGCTTTCTCGTCTTTCTCGTCGCAACGCTTAAAGCGGTTCATAAACACGCCGCCGTGTTGCGCGCCGCCATCGCCAACCCTGGCAACGACCACCGACTCGGCGCAAACGAAGCCCCGCCTGCAATTATCTCTGTTTTCTTGGGCGACCAACTCAGCGCGATTCTCGATACGATTGAAACCGGCGATATGAAAAAGGTCAGTGAAAAGCAGTTCATTGATTTAGACATTTCGCATATCCCAACGCTTAACAAAGACAACACCGACCGCAACCGCACATCGCCGTTTGCTTTCACTGGCAATAAGTTCGAGTTCCGTGCTGTGCCATCATCTATGCCGATTGCCATTCCAAATATGGTCCTCAACACCATTATGGCGGAAGCCATTGACGAAATGCGCGAAGCGATTGAAGTTGAAATAAAATCCGGCAAAGAACTTCAAGCCGCTGTCTTCGCCGTGCTTCGCAAAGAAATTAAAGCCACAAAGCCGATTCGCTTTGAAGGCGACGGATACAGCGAAGCATGGCATAAAGAAGCCAAAAAGCGCGGATTGCCGAACAATAAAAATCTTCCCGAAGCCATGAAAGCATGGAAGGACAAATCGGTGCGCGAAACATTCATCAAATACGGTGTGCTTTCCGAAGAAGAAATTGAATCGCGCTACAATGTACGTTTAGAGCGTTACATCAAAGCCATTGACATCGAAGCCAAAACGCTTGCCATGATGATTCGCACGATGGTGCTACCCGCTGCTATACGCTATCAAGGTGAAATTGCAGAGTCGTATTCCAAATTGCTTCAAGCCTCAAAAGGCATTAAACTTCCTGCTTCAGCAAAAGCCAAGCAAGCCAAGCAACTTCAAACATTTGCAAGCGGAATCGGAGAACTCATTGCTAAAACCGAATCCCTTGAAAAGTTGATTGAAGAATTGCCTCACACAAAAGGAGGCGTGGAAGGACACGCAAAGTATTGCGCCGAAACGCTTATGCCCGCTATGAACGCCGTGCGCAAAGTCGCTGACGAACTCGAAGGACACCTGGATAAATCGCTCTATCCCATGCCGAACTACCTCGAGCTACTTTTCATGCACTAATCAAAGTTTGCCAAGAACGCCGAATGCAACGCCGATGATGAAAGTCGTCGGCGTTTTGCATCAAGTTGAAAATTGTCGATGTAAGTCGTGCAGTTGTGCTTCGGTCAAGCGGTAGGGAAGCCATGTGTGTTGGTGGGTTGCGCCAAGTTTTTCGTAAAAGTTAATTGCAAGTTGATTCCAGTTTAAGACTTGCCACTCCATGCGTCCGCACTCGCGTTCAACGGCAAGCCCAATCAAAAATTTGAATAGCCTGAATCCAACTTTTTGCTTGCGTGCGGAAGGCAAAACGAATAAATCTTCCAAATACAACGTTGGCTTTGCAAGGAAGCTCGAATAGGTCTCGAAAATAATCGCATACCCAACAGGCTCAGCGTTCAGAAAGGCAAGATAGGCTTCAAATTTCGGGCGTTCTGAAAAGGCGTCGCGTTTTAAGCGGGCTTTGGCGTCAAGGTCAGGTGGCTCAAGATGCTCGTAATCGGCAAGCGCAACGATGAGCGAGAAAAAGGCTTCAAAATCCTCTTCCGAAAGTTTTTTGATAGAAAACGACATTCCAAATTCAATCTGTTGAAATTAAAAGACGACGAGAACCTGTGAAGATTCACGTCGTCTGTAAGAGTCGCTTGCAGGAAAAAAAGCGCAGCAGGCATTAGGCTTTAATTCGGTAGCCAACGCCTTTGATGGTTTCCAAATTTTCTTGCCCGAACTCACCGAGCCGCTGACGAATTTTGCAGATATGAACATCGACAGTGCGGTCGGTTACATACACGCCTTCGCCCCAAACGCGGCGAAGCAAAATTTCGCGTGAAAACACTTTGCCTTTGTTGGCAGCAAGAAGCCACAAGAGTTCAAACTCTTTGCGGGGCAAGAAAACTTCTTTGCCTTTCAGCAAAACGGTATGGATTTGCCGATTGATGACAAGATCGCCGAGTGTTATTTCAGAGGCGGTTTCTTCGACATTGTCCGATTCAAGAGCATGGCTGCGTTTGAGGACATTGCGAAGACGCGCCGATAGCACACGATTGCTCACAGATTTATGAATGTAATCATCAGCACCGACTTCCAAACCCATCGCTTCGTCGGAATCTTCGCGTTTGCGTGTCAGCATGATGATAGGAAGATGTTTGAACTCAGGGAGGTTGCGAAGTTCGCGGCAGAGGTCGAGACCGACGGATTGCCCACGCATAAAATCGACAATAACGGCAGTCGGTTTCGTGCTGATTTTGGACATAACTTCCGACGCATTTTGCGCCCAAACAACGCTGTATCCTTCTTTTTCGAGCGTTGTGCGAAGCCAATTCACATACTGAAAATCGTCATCGCCAATAAGAATCGTTTTTGCTTTAGCATTCTGCATATAGAGTAGAATTTGGTTGTAGTGGTGTTACAGTTTTGAATTCAATGTTTTCGTGCAACCAAAAGAACATAAACTTCTCAACTCGCGCATCGTTACCGTTTTTTGGCTTATGCCTGACCTGCGACTTAATCGATTCAAACCCAACAACTTGGCACAACTATCCCTAATTCTGTGAAGTTTGCTTGAAAACTCTTTAATGCGAGTAATGCGAGATGATAGTGTTAAACACCGGTCTTTTGAGCTCTGCTGACTGGAGAGCCAATGCGCTACTTTGCTGACTGGAAAATAGACGCATTTCAGTGTTAATGCCGATTCTGTTTTGGCGAAGCGCGTTAGCATTGCGCTTTGACGAACGCAAAGATAGCAATCTAAGCACGATATTTCCAAAATACTAAGCACATTTTTGCGCGACCGAGTCAAAAATTTTAGGTCGGTTGGCGATTTTGAGCCAATTTCGCCTAAAATCCGACTCGAAACTCGGCGCGTATGCCGTCAGGAATCGGGGAAACGGTGCGGTGCTCGGGGAGAAAATAGAGCGATGTTCCAAGACCATCGTCGTTGGAAAAGCCGTGCGTTTCGTTGAAGGCGTTAATACCGCGCACAGCGTTGATCATGCTTAACACGCGGTTAATGCCCATGGCGGCAAAGAAGTAGTAAATGGATTGATAGGCTTTATCGCTTTGGATTCTTAAATCGCGAAATTGCCTACGGTCGACTTCGCTGTTCCATTGCCAGAAGTGCGTTTGTGGGTTGTAGAGCCGTCCGAAGTCGCGGTTGCGCAGGCGGTCGGCGTTGAAGTCGTCAATACTGCTGAACGAGGAAATATCGCGCCAAAATTGTTCGTCCTTATCCCCCGAAACGCCAGCGTTAGTGCGTGCTAAAACTTTGTAGTCGGACTCAAAACTCGAGCCGCGAACATACTGTGTGCCAATGCCTAAGAGCATTGCAATCTCTGCACCGAGAAAGTATCGCCCCGACTGGAAATTGCCTGCATAAACTTCGCCCATTCCCGGAAGTAAAAGCGAAAGAGCCGCACCAACAAGAGCCGACTTCGGCTGAACAGAGGCTTGAAGCGAAGAACGAAAAGGCTCAGTAACCACAGGATGTTGCTCTGAACCTGGTTGAGCAAAAAGCGAAACGCTCGAAAAAAGCAAAGTCAATAGCAAGAAAAAAGTGAGGCGCATTGCCGTTGAAATTGAAGCCGTTCAAATTGAATTGAAGTTACGAAACGCGCTTTGGCGTCAAAGGGCGCAATCGCGCCACAACGGTTACTCGGCAATCCATTCCGTTAATTTTTTTTCATACTCCGAGACAAGGCGCGTGGCGCGGCTTTTCGAGCGCGATTCGGCGTTGATGTGGAAAATATCTCGCTCGCGGTCGGGCAAGAGCAAGAGCGAGGTTTCGTTGTCGTAGATAATTTTCACGCCGTCAATCAAAACGCGATAGTTACCCGCTGTATCTTCCATAATTTTGCGCATCATTTTGCCTTTCAAGTCGCGCGGGCAAGCCACGTTGCGCTTGACAATGAAATAGCGTTCAGGATAGCGGGCATCAAGTTCAGCAATGCGCAACTTGGACTTTGCCATTAACTCCATGATTTTGACTGCTGAGAACATGCCATCGACGGCGAAGAGGAATTTCGGGAAAATAAATCCGCCCTTCGTGCCGCCAACAAAGGCGATTTCCGGGTCGGAAAGCACCACGCGCATTAAATCCAAGTGATTATCGCCTGTGCGAACCACGCTCACATTGCGCTCGCGGCAAATGTCATCAACTTGTTGCGACGCCGTGATGGGAACGGCGATTTTCTTCGTTTCAGGGTGCGTTTCGAGATAGAGCAGTGTTACGAGCGTGAGCAATCGCTGATGCTCCAAAAATTTGCCGCGCTCATCGACAACAAAAATGCGCTCTGCGCCGCCGTCAAGCATAAAGCCAATATCGTAGCCAAGTTGCAAAACCACGCCCGAGAGTTTATCGGCGGCTTCGAAAAATTCTTCCGCACTTCGAGTGAACTTCGATGAATCCAAATACGCATTCAGCGAGATGATGTCGAGCCCCAGACTGCCGATAATGCTTGGGAAGAGCGTCGCCGCCGCGCCGTTGGAGTAATCAATCGCGACGCGAAGTCGTGCTTTGCGAATCGCTTCGGCATCGATGTTGTTGAGAAAGGCGTCAGTGTAACTTTCAAGCGTGCGTTCGGGAAAGTTGAGATTGCCGACGTTCTCGTAATTGGCTCTGCGGTAATCTTCTCCGAAAAAAGTACGCTCGACGCTCTTGGATTTGGCGACGGAAAGGTCTTGTCCGCCTTTGTCAAAAAAGATGATGTCGCACAGGCGTTTATCGAACGGCGACTTGCGCACATGCACGCCACCCATTTCCGTGCCGTTTTTAAGGCGATGTCGTGCAATCGGAATCGGGGTGGCTTGCAAATCATTGACTGTAACGCCGGCGGAAAGCAAGCCTGAAATCATCGCGCGGTTAATCATGCGCGAAACCTTATCGACATCACGGCTGACCGTTACGCTCGAGCCTTCGGGAAGAATCGTGCCGTAAGCCGCGCCAAGTTTGGCGGCAAATTCAGGGTTGATTTCGATATTAGCTAAACCCGTGATGCGCGAGCCAGCAAAAAGTTCGCGCGACCAACGCGATTCCCAAATCAAACTTTGCGTGAGAATTGCGCCGGATTCAATGTCTTTTTCAGGCCAGATTTTAATGTTGGAGCGAATCGATGCGCCGTTGCCAACCGTGCATTTATCGGCAATAAAGACTTGCTCTTCAATTTTAACTTCGTCGCCGATTTTGACGTTGGCGCAAATGACGGCGAGCGTAATTTTACACCCTTCGCCGATGCGTGTGTTTTCCCATATAACCGTCTTATCAAGACGAGTGCCGTCGCCAATGTGAACATTGTCGCCCACAACGGAATTATGAAGCACAACGCCATCGCCAATTTTGCAATTCTTGCCAATCAAAACGGTGCCCGAGAGTTTGCACTTGGCAAGGTCAACTTTGGCGGATTTATGTGCATAAATTCCCGTCGCCAATTTTTCATAGCCTTCATAAAAATCAATCGCAACGCGCCCGTGCAAGCAATCCAAGTGCGCCTCTTGATACTCGGCAAGCGTGCCAACATCGCGCCAATAGCCATCGGCGATGTAGCCGTAAAGCCCTAAGTTTTCGCGAAGCATTTTCGGGAATAAGTCTTTTGAGAAATCGTAATCTTCGCGATAGGGAATCAAATCCATCACCTCACGCTCTAAAATGTAGATGCCGGTGTTAATCGTGTCGCTGAAGACTTCGCCCCACGAAGGTTTCTCGAGAAAGCGTGTAACCTTGCCATCTTTGTCCGTAATGACAACGCCAAACTGAAGCGGATTCTTGACGCGCGTGAGCACCATCGTGGCTTTTGCGCCACGCTCTTGATGATAGGCGACGGCTTTGGCAAGGTCGAAATCGGTGAGCACATCGCCGCTAATGACGATAAAGCGACCATCGATGAAGTCATATGCGTTGCGCACGCTACCTGCTGTGCCGTAATCGGCATCGGCTTGAATGTAGTTCATCTTGAAGCCGAACTTCTTGCCGTCGCCGAAGTAGTTGCGAATATGTTCGGGTTGATAGTAAAGAAGCGAGGTGATTTCTTTAACGCCATAATTTTTGAGCAGGTTGGCGATGTGATGCATCATGGGGCGATTCATCATCGGAACGAGCGGCTTGGGAATGTTGATGGTGAGTGGGCGCAGGCGCGTTCCGAATCCTCCTGCCATTAAAATTGCTTTGCGAATCCCTGAATCTTTGAAGTCAGACATTGGTTAAAAATGTTAAACAAATTGGTTTTAAACAATTGGTGAGATGTGTAAAGTAAAATTAAAATACGCATTTGCGCCGAATCACAAAGCCCGACCGTAGCCCGAAAGAAGAAGGTATATTTCACAAACTTAAAAATGGTTGGTCATAATTGATGGCGAAATTGTGAAACTCGGCGTTATCATTCCCGCCTATAACGAAGCCAAAACGATAGCGCGGCTCATCGAGCGCATTCACCATGTTGCCCTTCCACTTGAAAAAGAACTCATCGTGATTGATAATACCTCAACCGATAGCACCGCCGACATTGCGCTTGAATTGCTACGCGACCACAAAATCCAACATCTGCACAAGCATTCAACCAATCAAGGCAAAGGGCGAGCCGTGCGCGAGAAATTGCGTTTCGCGTCAGGAAGAAATTGTACTGATTCAAGACGCCGACCTTGAATACGCGCCGAGCGATTACGGCAAAATGCTTGCCCCAATTTTGAACAACCAAGCCGACATGTCTTCGGCTCTCTGCTTCAAACAAACTCAACGCGAGGAACAAAGCGGCGCATACTTTTTCAACACGCTGGCAAATCGCCTGCTCACATTTCTTTTCAATTTTCGGGATTGCGATTTTCCGACATCGCCGCCTGTGAAAAGGATATGAAAATTGCAGAAGTGGAAATCGAGTATCGTGCTCGAAGTTTTAAGGAAGGAAAAAAATTCGGTGGCACGACACTTTCAGTGTGCTTCGTGCGATTTGGAAGTGTATCCGCGCATAAAAAACGCTGAACGCTTGTTTGGAGCGTCAGCGTTGCTCAATTAGCTCGTTACTTTCTTGAAGAAGGTAATCACGCCGTCTAAGATCGTTGCAGGAATTTTCGAGACGATGCGCACGGCGTCGTAAGCGTCGTCGATGGCGGGCGGCGTGCCAAATGTGGACGCAAGTCCATCGCCGTAGCCGTAGCGTTCTCCGTTTGGATTTTTTTCCAGTTTGCCGGTGGTCATTTTGGGCATGGTTGATGCACCTTCAACTTTTGGCGCAGGCTTAGCAACCGCCGTTGCGGGTTGTGCTGCAGCCTCGGGCGCAGGTTTCGGTGCAGCGGCAGGCGTTTCAGCAGGCGTATCCGCTTTGGCTTCGGACGTTGCACCTTTGGCTTGCTGCTCTGCCAATTTCTTTTGCATCATCGGGGAAAGTTTCTTTGGCTCTGCCATAATTCAAATCTCCTTTTTGAACAGCCGTTAAGTGTGATGGTATGTCTAAACTGCTTCATTCAAAGTTACGCCGCACAAAAAGGTTTTCAAACTTCAAGCGCGTTTCATTCGGACGATTTAGCCTTTTTTTAGGCAAACGCAACTCGTAAGCAATCGCAAAAGCAAAGGAACGTCTTTCAACGCAAATCTGTATAATTGCACAATTCAATTTGATGCACGATTCAATTTGAACAAACCAACGAATGAATCCAAATCACGCCGCTTCTCCAACAGAAGCCCTTCGCATTGAGAGCGAAAAAATTTCGCTCGCGAGTTTCATTTCAAAAATTTCACGCTCTCCCTTACTGCTTGCACTTCTCAATAAATTACAACTTCAAACAAGAAAATTAACCGTTTCAGGCTTGCAAGGCTCGCTCTCGTCGTTGGTAATTGCCGAAGTCTTTAAGCAAGAACAAGCCTCAATGCTACTCATCTGCAACGACGAAGACATTGAGCGATACGAAAACGACCTGCCGATTCTTTTAGGCAAAGAAACCCTAATTGATTTTACCGCCGAAACCTCGCTGGCACTTTCGTCGCTACTTTCCAACGAAAAGAAATTGATTCTAAGCACGCCTGCGGAACTGTGCCGAAAAGTCTTGCCGAAAACAGTCTCTCAAACAAGAAAACTCACTATCAAACAAGGCGAAACGATTGGTTACGCACGTTTGGAAGAGTTTCTCATCAAAAACGGATTCAATCGCAAAGACTTCATCGAGGAAGAGGGCGATTTTGCGGTGCGCGGTTCTATCGTTGATGTGTTTTCGTTTGATGCAAAAGAGGCGATTCGCATTGAATTTTTCGGCGACGAAGTGGACTCCATTCGCACTATTGATGTCGAGTCGCAACTCTCAAAAGAGAAAACTTCAGAAGTGGAACTTGTCGCTAATTTGGCACAAGCGGCGTCTGAATCGGAGTCGCTCTTGGATTACCTTCGCTCGCAAAGCCTTGTCATTACAGACAACACGCTCGACTACGGTGCTGATGTGGAAGAATCTGACTTTTTCAAAAGAGATGAAATCGTGGCGAAATTGGAGGCGTTCCGACAACTTGAAATTCAGAAAATCGGAAAAGGTGAAATTGATTTCGGCGCGCGCACCCAACAAAAATTCAACTCAAACTTTTCGGAATTTGGCAAAGCGATTCGCGGTGATGCCGAGCGTGGAAGAAGCGTAGTTTTCGCCTCAACATCACAAAAAGAGACAAAAGAAATTATCGAGTTTTTAGAAGCCGAAACCGAAAGAGATTCCGAGCAAGAGAGCGAAGTAAGAGAGTTGGTGATTAACACGATTGCTGAAAATTTCTACGAAGGCTTCGTTTTTGAAGGCGTTTCGCTTTACACGGAATCTGATGTTTTCGGAAAACTTCATTCGCGTAAGCGGCACAAAAAGCGCAAGCGTCGTCAAATTTCATTGCGCGAATTGCGTGCGCTCAAAGTTGGCGATTACATCGTGCATGAAGATTACGGCATTGGCGTGTTCATGGGCATGGAACGCATTTCGGCGGGCAATTCCGAGCAAGAAGCCGTGCTGGTGCAATACGACAAAGGCGACCGTCTTTACGTCAATCTTCAAAACTTGCATCTGCTCTCGAAGTATTCTTCGGCGGAAGGCGCAAAGCCTGTGCTCTCGCGGCTTGGCTCAGAGAAGTGGAACGCGCAAAAGGAAAAAATCAAGAAGCGGCTCAAAGATATTGCGCGCAACCTGATTCAACTTTACGCCAAGCGCAAAGCCACGCAAGGCTTCGCACATAAGCCTGATAGCATTTGGCAACGCGAATTTGAAGCGGCATTTATTTTCGAGGAAACCCCCGACCAACTCGCCGCCATTGAAGCCGTCAAAGCCGATATGATGTCGCCTTCGCCAATGGATAGGCTCATCTGCGGCGATGCAGGGTTTGGAAAAACGGAAGTCGCCATGCGCGCCGCTTTCAAAGCCGTTGAATCAGGAAAGCAAGTCGCCGTGCTTGTGCCGACAACCATTCTTGCGCACCAACATTTCAACAGTTTCAAGTTGCGCTTCCAGAATTTCCCAGTGCGCATTGAAGTGCTGTCGCGTTTTATTTCTGCAAAAGAAGCCAAACGAATTGCTGAACGAATTAAATCGGGCGAAGTCGATATCGTCATCGGAACGCATCGCATCATTTCAAAAGATATTCAGTTCAAAGATTTGGGCTTGTTTATCATCGATGAAGAACAGCACTTTGGCGTTGCGGCAAAAGAAAAACTGCGCGAGCAATTTCCGACCGTCGATACGCTCATACTCACCGCCACACCGATTCCGCGCACCCTGCAATTTTCAATGATGGGCGCGCGCGACCTTTCTATCATTTCAACGCCGCCGAAAAATCGACAGCCGATTGAAACCATCGTGCACGAGTATGACGAAGACCTGCTTCAAGAAGCCGTATTGCGCGAGTTAGGGCGCGGCGGGCAAGTCTTCATTCTCAACAATCGCATTAACACGCTCGGCGATATGCTCGACACGGTCAAACGCCTTGTGCCAAAAGCGCGTATCGGAATCGGACACGGACAAATGCCGACCAAAGAACTCGAGCAAGTGATGCTCGACTTTCTGCAAAAAGAACTCAACGTGCTGATATGCACCACGATTATTGAATCGGGGTTGGATATTTCCAATGTCAATACCATCATCATCAACCGCGCCGATATGTTCGGACTTTCGGATTTGTATCAACTGCGTGGGCGCGTCGGGCGAAGCGACCGAAAAGCCTATTGCTACCTCTTCACGCCGCCGCCTTCAACGCTCACACAAGACGCGCTCCAACGCCTTGCCGCCATTGAAGAATTTACCGAACTCGGTTCGGGCTTCAACGTCGCGCTGAGAGATTTGGACATTCGCGGTGCAGGCAATTTGCTCGGCGCAGAACAATCAGGATTCGTCTTTGATTTGGGATTCGATTTGTATCAAAAAATTCTCGAGGAAGCCGTCGCTGAAATCAAATCAACGGAGTTTCAAAACCTCTTCAAAGAAGCAGAGAAGCGGAAAGAATCGGCAGAGAAGCCGTGCGAAGTTACCTTTTTCTTCAACGCGCTCATTCCGAGTTTTTATGTTGAATCGGCGTCGGAACGCTTCGCGCTCTACGAAAAGCTTTCCAAAGCCACTACACACGAAGAGATTGAACAATTCAAGAACGAACTCGAAGACCGATTTGGAAAACTGCCTGACGATGTCAAAAACTTGCTTGCCGTTAGCACGTTGCGTGTTGAGGCAACGCGGCTTTCGCTCTCGCGAATCGAAATCGCTGAAAAAAAATGCGTCTTCATTTTCCCCGACGGCGATGTCAATAGAGAATACTATCAAAGCGAAATTTTTGGCAAAGTGCTCGATGCGATTCAATCCAACGAAATGAAAAAGTATCAGCCCATCTTCAAAAATGAAAAGCGATTGAAACTCGACATCACCTTTGAACACAATTACAAAGATTCGCCAATGCGCGCCATTCAAGCCGTGAGAGAGATTTTGGGCTTAATGCTACGGTAGTAAGGCTGTATCTTCAAGCCTCATTAAGCCGAACATAACTCGTCATGAAAATTTTTCTCACTCTGTTTGGAATACTGCTAATTGGAATAACGGCGAAGAGCCAAGAGAGGCAGGTTGCAAAAGGCGTGCTAATGGTGAAGTTCAAATCGAGCGACGCGCTTCGCACTGAAACTCCAACAAGATTACTCAAAAGCATATCAACAGAAATTCAACTTGCGCCAATTTGGACTGCCGCACATCAACACGCATTAGAAAAAACCGCCGCACGCAACGCGCCAAATCAACTCGAATCGAAAAGTCTGCAATCCATTTCGCGCATTTACACGCTTACCTTTCCTGAACATCTCGATGAATCGCTCATCGCCTCACGCCTCCAAAAGCTCGACCTCTTCGAGTGGGTTGAGCCGAAATACATTCACACGCTTCACGTTGTGCCTAACGACCCGCTCATCGGCACATCGTTCTCTTCGCAAAATTACCTCGACTATCACCGACTCTTTCAAGCGTGGGATATTTCACAAGGAAACCGTGATGTGATTATCGCCATCATCGACAGCGGCGTCGACTACCTTCACCCCGACCTTGCAGGCAAGATGTGGATAAACACAGGCGAAATTCCAAACAACAACCTCGACGACGACGGCAACGGCTTCATCGATGATGTGATGGGCTGGGACTTTTGGCAAGATGGAACGGTTGCGAATCCTGTGCAGGATAACGACCCACGCGGAGACTTTTTCGTTCACGGCACACACGTGGCAGGCATTGCAACGGCGGAAACCAACAACAGCATTGGCATAGCCGGCATTGGCTATAATTGCCGGTATATGAATCTCAAAGCGGGCGGCACACAAGCGGAGCCAACTGCCGTCGGCTTCGGATTTGAGGCAATGCTTTATGCCGTCGCAAATGGTGCGTCCGTAGTGAATTGCAGTTGGGGCGCAAGTGGCTTTTCATCGTTTGAAAATGAAGTGGTCAATTTTGCTTCGGCGCAAGGCGTTGTTGTAATTGCTTCGGCGGGAAACAACGGCGGCACAGTGGCGGAAACGGACTTAGTTTATCCTGCTTCGTATCAAAATGTGCTTTCGGTTGGTTCGGTCAATCATTTCGGCGGGTTAATCAATCAACGCTCGTCGTTTTCAAGTTATGGCATTGCGCTCGATGTGCTCACTACAGGCAACGGCATTTTAAGCACGGTCTTTGAAGGTGAATACGGATTGCTGACGGGCACGTCGATGTCGGCACCGATTGCCGCTGGTGTGGCGGGGCTGTTGAAATCGCTTCGTCCGAATTGGTCGGCGGCGCGCATTCGCACACAACTTCGCGCAACCGCAGAATCGCTCGATGCGCTCAATCCTGCAAATGCGAATCTCTTGGGCAAAGGTCGGCTCAACGCCTTTCAAGCCTTAACGCGCACTACGCCCGGCTTGGAAGTGGCGCAATACGATTATGAAAGCCTGACGCAGTCGCTTGTCGTTACGCTTGTCAATCACAATGCGCCGACCTCGAGCGCAATTTCGTTTGAATTGCAATCGCTCAACGGTGGCGTTACGATTACCAATCCGTTTCAATCCTCGCCACGTCTAAACACAAACGATACGCTTCGGCTCGTATTTCGGCTCACAATTCGCACGCCCGATGCCTCGCCTCGCTTGCTCCGACTTTCGTTCAGCGACGCCATTGCGGGCTACAACGATTTTTCAGTGCTTCGCATATCCAATTCCACATGGAAATTTCTCTCGTCTGTTTCCACGCGCGCACGCGCAATCAGCATGGCAAGCGACAAAACGCTTTGGTTGGTTGGCGAAAGCGGCGCAGTGTTTCGCTCAACAGATGGTGGCACTTCATTTCAGCGATGTATTGCACCGACAGCGCAAAACCTCGATGCGGTTTCGGCAATCGATTCGCTAACGGCGATTGTTGGAGAAGGCGAAAGTTCGACATCGGGCGCAATCGCCGCACGATTGTTCAAAACGATTGACGGGGGCAAAAGTTGGAGCGTGGTGTATCAAGGCGACTTGGGCGCGTGGTGGAACGGAATTGCAATGACAAACCAAGACACAGGCTACGCCGTAAGCGATGCGCCGCAAAACCGCACACGCTTTCTCATCGTCAAGACAACCGACGGTGGCAACACTTGGAACGAACTGCCAAACGCCCCTTTGACAAACGGCGACTTCGGCTGGACGCGCTCAATCAATTTTGTTAATTCTCTTGTCGGATTTTTTGGCGGCGCAACAAACGGTAATCTTTACGCCACAAGCGACGGCGGAACTTCATGGCGCAAAGAATCAACAGGCGGCGGCTATGTCGGCGCAATTTTCTTTCGCGATGAACAGAACGGAGTTCGCGTTTCCAACAATCCGCCTTACTTGCAACGATTTTCCGAAGGCACGTGGCGCGAGGTTTCAGCCATCAATGCGCCGCTTGAAACCGCAACAGGAATCCGTGAGACGGCTCGTATGTGGGTTGGCGGAAATCAACGAGTATGGAACTCAACCGACGGCGGAACAACCTTTCGAGAAGAAACTCTGCCAATCGAAGGCGAAGATAAACTCATTCAACTCTTGGCGACAAAAGAAGGGCGTAACGCGCGCGCCTTAGCACTCACACAAGGCGGTCAACTCTTCGAGCAATTAACAGACTTGCAAAGCGGAAAACCTGTTTCGTCTGAACCGCAGATTTTAGAACTCTCGCAAAATTATCCGAATCCGTTCAATCCTATCACCACGATTGAATACCGTGTGCTTCAAGCAGGCTTTGTCTCGCTTAAAGTCTATGATGTGTTGGGCAGGGAAGTAGCAACATTGGTGAGCGGCTTTCAAGAGCCAGAAGCTTACCGTTTGGACTTCAACGCAAGCCGATTAGCAACTGGCGTGTATTTCTATCGTCTTCAAATCGGGCGCGCTTCGGCAACGAGGAAAATGGTTGTGGTGAGGTGAAAAGTGAAAACCGATAAACTCGCCTACATACTTCTTCAACTTGCGCCGCAAGGCTTTTCCGAGCTCATCGGGAGAAGCCCTGACGACGCTTTGCGCTACGAGTTCAAGTCCGTCGAACTTAAAGAAACTGCATTTCGCCTCGACGGCGTATTTATTCCAAAGTCCGATGACGACATCACCTATTTCGTTGAAGTTCAATTTCAACTCGATGAACAATTCTATGCACGGTTCTTCGCGGAAATTTTTCTCTACCTTAAACAGTATCCTGTTAGCAACTGGCGTGCAATTGTAATTTATGCTTCAAGAAGCGTCGAGCAGAAAAGTTTGACGAACTATCAAGACTTGCTTGAACTGAAGCGGATTCAACGAATATATTTAGATGAACTTGAAAAATTGGATTCGCTCTCTGTTGGTCTGTTCAAACTCTTGGTAGAGCCTGAGCAAACAGTCGCTAAAATGGCTGAACGAATGGCGGCGCAAGCAAGTTTAATGAATTTGATTGAACAAATCCTAACTTACAAGTTTAGAACCTTAAAACGCGAGGAGATACGACAGATGTTGAAGATTCAGGAAGAACTATTAAAAGAGACGGCATTCTACAAAGAAGCCTACGAAGAAGGCGAAGTAAAAGCAAAACTTGCAACTGTTCCGCTCTTGCGCCGATTGGGCTTGAGCGATGAGCAAATCAGTGCGGAGTTGAATCTTCCCCTAACCGACGTGCAGCGCATGCCACGCAAGGAACAGTCGTCATAATCAAAAAACGATGATAACTTATTGGAAACGCGAATTAGAATTTTTGGTGAAAGCGATAATATCTGTTTGCGAGCAGTATGTGTAACGATAATCTCATACATTACTTTCTTGCCCTTCCGTTCCGCTTTGTGCGTTTCCACTCTGTAAGTTCAGATTTTAAGTCTTCCCACCTCACGCCTTATCGAATATCTTCATCGGCTATGGGCTTTTCTCGGCGATAGATTTCAGCAAGTTTCAAATCTTCTTTCACAGAGATTAGGTTGCTGAAAGTCAAGCCCTTTCAAGCGTAATCAAAGCAATTTCGGCTTGAACGGTGCGAAGCGGCGTCGCCGTGATGCCAATGCCAAGATTGACGTAAAGTTTCTGCGATTGATTATTGCCTTCTTCAAACAGCCCGCGCGGATATTTGTAGAAAAGGTCAATCGGATAAAATTCAAATCCTGCGAAATCAAGTGCGATTTGTCCGCCGTGTGTGTGTCCTGCGAGCATGAGGTCGATACCGAAAGTTTTGGCATGCGTGAAGAAATCGGGGTGGTGGCACAAAAGCAGATTGAATCCTTCTTTATCGGCGTTGGTAAGTGCGCGTTCAAGGTAGTATTTTTTTTCGCGCGTGAAGTCCATTCCAATCACATTGAGTTTTACGCCGTCAATCGTGAGCGTTTCGGTGCGATTACGCAGAAGGTTCAATTTTTTCTCGTTCAGTGCCGATTCAATCGCGCGAATCCCTGCCCATTCGTCGTGGTTGCCTGCACACGAAAACGTGCCGAAGGTGGATTTCAAGCCTTGAAAGCCTTTTGCAAACGGTTCAATTTCTTCGGGGAAGCTCGAGACGAAATCGCCTGTGAGCGCGATTAAATCAGGCGAGAGCGAATTAACGACTTCGGTAATCTCTTCCATTTTGCGTTGCGGCATATACAAGCCCGAATGAATGTCGCTAATCTGCGCGATTTTCAAGCCACGAAGTGCGTTTGGCAAGTTGGGAAAACGAAGCGTCATGGAATTGACGATGTAATCGGAACGGTTGTTGATGAGGCTATAAGCGGTAATGACGCTTGGAAATCCAAAGCCGACGGCAAGCGGAGCAAGGGCAGTCGTTTTGCTTAAAAAGTCGCGCCGTGAAAGGTTGGTGTCGTTGTCAGGTGCGCCGATAAGTTCAGGCTTCTTCACGAAGCGTTGAAAAAAGCCTTTAACCGCACGGAAAGCATCTATCGGAACGAAAACCACGACCATTCCAACGACCCAAATAAACCAAATGCTCGAGAGCGTGAAGAGCGCATACATCGCGCCGTGCTCGCGCAAATCCATTTCTGAACGCAAAAAGAGCGTGAGGGCAGGTGTTGCCATCAGCGCGCAAAGCACAACGGCAGATGAAACCTGAACTGGTTTAGGATTTTTGAGATTCAGCGTTGCGATGAGTTTGAGCAATTTTGAATACACATACATCCCCACAAGAAGCGAGAGAACAAGAATCAGTGCAATGCGTGCAACGGTCAATGGTGGCATAGTGAAGATTTTGGGAAAATGTTAAGTCGGCGTTGGGTTAAACGAACTACTATGGATAAAAGTTATCAGCAATGTTTAGACGAAATTTCTAATGAAAAAGATACGAGTAAAGTTTCTGAATTGGCTCTTGCGCGTTGCAGGAAATCACCAATCGGCGCGTAAAGCCGTTACGGGGTTATTGGTTGCGGAAACGCTCGGCATTAGTTGGTATAACCCACTTTGGCATTTGCGAAATTCAACCGTGATTTTCCAACGCGCATGGACGACGCTCAAGCGCGAAATGCGAGGCTACCGCAAACCCATCCCGCACCCGAACCCAAATGTAAGAATCTGCGAAGACTTTCTGTGCCGTTGGCACGAAGAGCGCGGTTGTCAAAACGGCAACTACACGCCCGACTGCTACCTGAACTGCTTCGGAATCCGAAAAGAAGAAGACGGCAAAATCGTGCCTGCTTGGCTCGACTACGAAGGCAAGCCCGATTGGATTGAACTCGGATGCCGAGACTGCAAGTTCTATCTCTCTTCGTGCAAAGGCATTGCGCCACAGAAACCTGTTGTATATGAAGTCGTTGAAAAAAATGACGGATTCGGAACGAAAAAGGCTTCTAAAAACTTTAACTCGTAAAACTTTTATGATAGACCTTATAGAACACACACCTGACGCCAAAGAAGTTTGGCAAGCACCAAGCGAGCAACGCGAAATCAATAAAGTGCTCTCTAAGCCGCGTAAGGTTTATGTAACGCGCAAAGTCCACTTCAACGCTGCGCATCGCCTGTTCAATCCGACTTTCTCAGACGAGAAAAATTGCGAAGTCTATGACATTTGTAACAATTTCTACGGACACGGACATAACTACGAGTTAGAAGTAACCTTGACGGGAATCGTCGAGAAAGAAACAGGGTATCTCTTTGACCTGAAAATCCTCAAAAAAATTCTCGAGGAAGAAATTATTTCCAAAGTCGATCATAAGCACCTGAACTTTGATGTTGAAATGTTCCGCGACACGGTGCCGACAGCGGAAGTGATAGCCGTTGTGTTTTGGGAAGTAATCAACGAAAAACTCAAACAACTTAATTTGAAAGGAATAGACTTGTATGAAATCAAAGTCTTCGAATCCGAGCGAAATTTCGTCGTCTATCGTGGCGAATAAGATAAACGGCAACGGCTTTCACGATGAAGATGAAATCATCGTCGTCAATAGTTCAAGTCCTGACCTTTATTTGGACGATGAACCGATTCGGCGAAGCCAAAAGACCGACCCCGAGCTCGGCAGACGTGTGGCGCAGTTCTTGATTGAAAAAGGGGTTGCGACGCCTCAAATCGATACCGGTTTGAGCGATGACGAAAAACGCACCATCATTGCGCGCAACTTCGCCGAAATCATGCGCACACTCGGATTAGATTTATCCGACGACAGCCTCGCCGATACGCCAAAGCGCGTAGCGCAAATGTATGTCGACGAAATTTTCTTCGGTCTCGATTGGCGCAATTTCCCAAAATGCACGACCGTTGAAAACAAGATGGGATATAGCTCAATGGTCATCGAGCGAAACATCAACGTGCAAAGCAACTGTGAGCATCACTTTGTCATTATTGACGGGCGCGCGCACGTGGCTTACATTCCCAAAAAGAAAGTTTTAGGACTTTCCAAAATCAACCGCATTGTGGAATACTTCGCCAAGCGTCCGCAAATTCAAGAGCGACTGACGGAACAAATTTTTTACGCGCTCTCCTACATTTTGGACACGGAAGATATTGCGGTGCTCATTCACGCTAAGCATTATTGCGTCAAATCGCGCGGTGTTGAAGATGTCAATTCCGATACCGTTACAAGCAAACTCGGCGGCGTGTTCTTGCTCAACAGCGCAACCCGTTCCGAATTTATGCGCGCTGTGAATAGCATTGTGAATCCATAAATCCATAGCAGGCATAAAAAATAAAGCCCTTCCGAGTGAAGGGCTTTTGTATTTGAATCAAAATTTTAGCCGAGCATTACGCTCCAAAAACTAGGACGCCGATAGCAATCAAGAGAAGATTGAAAAGCGCAAGTGGCAAAAGTTTTCTCCAACCCAAATCCATCAGTTGGTTGTATTTGAAGCGTGGAATCGTCCAACGCACCCAAATGAAGACAAACATCATAAAGAGCGTCTTGGTAACAAAGGCGCCAACTTGCAACCACCAAGGCGCGTCGCTCCAAAATGGCACTTGATAGCCGCCAAGAAAAAGTGTGGCAATGACGGCAGAGGCAACAATCATGTTCGCATATTCTGCAAGGAAAAAGAGCGCGAATTTCATTGAGCCATATTCCGTATTGTAGCCACCGACGAGTTCTTGCTCGGCTTCAGGCAAATCGAACGGCGCGCGATTGCACTCGGCAAAAGACGCGACAACGAAACAGATAAATCCAAGAAAATTTCGGAAGCAATTCCAATAAAGCGGATTGGCAGTTTGCGATTCAACAATCTTTGTCATTGAAAGTGAATCGGCAAGAACGACAACGCTGACGATAGAAAGTCCCATCGCAATTTCATAACTAATCATTTGCGCTGACGAGCGTAAGCCGCCCAAAAGGGAATACTTCGAGTTCGACGCCCACCCTGCAAGCGTGAGTCCATAAACGCCGAGCGAGGTAATGGCGAGAATGTAGAGCACGCCAATATCGACATCAGCAATCACAAGCCCCCCTGCCACAGGCACAACGGCAATCGTGGTGAGCGCAGCAAAAAGTGAAATCATCGGCGCAAGCAGGTGAAAAAAAGCGTTTGAGGCACTCGGCACAACATCTTCTTTGAAAAGAAGTTTGAGCACATCGGCAATGGGCTGTCCGAGTCCTGCTAAGCCTTTGAGAAATCCGAGTTGCGGAATGAGGTCAAAGCCGACGCGGTTCGGTCCGATTCGGTTTTGAATGGCGGCGGCGATTTTGCGCTCGGCATAAACGGTATAAGCTACGCTCGTTAAAAGCACAAAGAGCACCACGCCCATCAAGGCAAGACGCTCACCGAGCGAGAGCGAAAGCAAAAGCGCTAATTGCAAGAGGTCGGTCATACTACGAGTGATTTCTGCGAAGTGAATTTTAAGAATCGAAGATACGCAATTCTCTTTTCAAATTTCGCCCCGAGCAATGAAGATTGGAGAACGTTCAAAAAAGCAATAAACTTGTTCGAACTGAAAATCACTAAACTTCACAAAGATGAAAGCAATTATTCTTTACGATGCTCTTTCCACAGGCGGCTCGACCGACCGCATTATTGATGCCATCGGCGAGCATTTGGTTAAAAACGGATTTTACGTTGAGAAAGCCAAAACGCCACCACGTGCCGATTACAGTTTTTTAGAAGAGTTCGACCTCGTTTTGCTTGGCTCGCCGATTTATAACCTTCAACTCTCTCCAAGCCTTTCAGGCGCGCTCAATCAAAGCAATCTTTTGAAAATGTTGGCAGGAAAAAAAGTCGCCACGTTTATCATCTGTGGCGGACCTGAACTCTCGGCAGCGTTGCTCTACATGCCACAGTTAAAGTTGCGACTGCTTCGTTCTGAAATTATCGCAGAAAAAATCTTTGGACTTGCCGAAAAGAATAATCCGCAAAGCCCGATTGATTTTGCCAATGAGATTTTGTCGAAAATGTCGGCAGTCAATCAAGATGCAAAGGCGTGAAGAGATTAGCCGTAAAGAGGTTAGCCTTTAAGGCGATTGATGCCGTTGCGTGAAATCTCGACGAGCAAAGGCACATATGTTTTATCGTCTTGTGTGTAGCGAATGCAGTCAGTGTTTTTGAGTGCGCGTAAGTGTTTTTGCACTTCTTCGGCTGAAAGTTGAAGTTGAGAGCAGAGCAGTTCAAACGGCATGTGTGCGCCGTTGTTGGAGTCTTGATAAGATTTAACGGTGCGCAGAAGATTCATTTGAATTTCGCGTTCTGTCATGACTCGAATCCTAGTTGGGTTGTTGAATTAATGATTGGATTTCCACTCTTCATACCACGCCATTTGAATCGCTTCTAACTTCGACTCGTTCGAGGCTTTCGGGTCGTCGCTGAATCCCTCTAATCCTAACACATATTGATGCAAATCTGTAAAACGGACGGTGAGCGGGTCGATGTTGGGATATTTTTCTTGCAGTGCGATGCCAATTTCTTCGGCGTCGTTCCAAGTCAATTTCATGTTGAATATAAGGTTGAATTTGAATGAAGGTTTATCTGAAAAACTTGCGTCAAAATTAAGCATTGCGAGGCTTATTTGTGCAGGCAAATTCGAGAGAGTAAAATTCCGGCTGAAACGGCGGCGTTGAGCGATTCGACCTTGTTGCGATGACCCGTAATGGTAATTTCTTTGTGAAGAGACTGACGAACATGTTCGGAAATGCCATTGGCTTCATTGCCGATAACAAGAGCTGTTTTTGCCGAAAAGGACGTAGCAAGAAAATCTTCCCCCGCCATCGCCGCGCCATAAATCGTGAATCCAATTTTTTGTAGACTGGCGAGGTCATCGCTTAAAGACGCGCTCCGATAAAGCGAAAGCGCAAAGAGACTGCCCGCCGTTGAGCGCACGACTTTCGGATTGAAAAAATCTGCCGTTCCGCCGCTTGCAATCACGGCATCGACACCAAACCACGCCGCCGTGCGAATTAGTGTGCCAAGGTTGCCCGGGTCTTGCACATCGTCAAGAACGAGCACGACCGACGAGGCTTTTGTTTCAAGCGTTTTGAAAAGAGTTTGAGGCGAAACAGTCGGTTGCTCAAAAATGCCAATCACGCCTTGTGAATGTTCGGTGTCGGAGAGCGCAGAAAATTGCTTTGAAGAAGCGATGAAAACTTTTTCGCTCGGAACTGTTATGAAATCAGAGGATTGAGTTTGAATAAGCGCGAGAAGCGATTGTGGCGCGGCTTTGAGCAGTTCGGAAATCGTGCGTATGCCTTCGGCAAGAAATAAACGCTCTGCGTCGCGCACTTTTTTTTCGCGGCGCAGGCGCACATAAAACTTATGTTGAGCGAGCGAAAGCGGTTTCGGCATTTAATCGCAAAAACGATAAACGCTTAGCGAAACGCTTGATAAGCCACATTCGCTGTCCAACCATCGCAAACATCGTTGTGCTCGACTTCCAATCCGATTTTCGTGCAGAGCATCGTGTTGGCTTGATAGAATTGGCAGGAGTTGCACTTCCTAACGCCACCGCCCTTATGAACGCCGCGCATTCTGACCATCGCACGTAAAGAGTTGCCCTCAATCGTTGCAGAGGCTTGTTCTAAAATCTCCATGCCTGTAATCGTCGGTGCTTCGCGTTTAGATTCCATATCGTTGCCCGACATGCATCGCTTAATGTAGTCATAAAAATCAACCGTGTTGAGCGATGTAGGTAAGCGGTAAGTGCCGTTGCCACTTCCAGATTCAGGAGCGTTCGTCTCGCCTTTGATAATCTCAGCCACAATGATACGCACTTCCGCTGCGCTTACATCTTGATATCCAAATTGCCGGAGCATTTTGAGCACTTTTGCGTCATCAGTTTTTTCAAGCATCGCCCCAAGTTTTTCAATGCCGCCAAACATGGGGGCTTGTGCGATTAAGCCCGCTCTCAACTTTTCTTGTGGTGTTTTCTCTGATGCAGATTCAGAAGCCGAAGCCGATGATGAACATGGCGGTGCTGTATATTTTTCGTGTCCTCGGAAAAAATCAAAACGCTTTTTCTTCAAAAATTCGTCGTCAATTTGGTAGCCTTCACGAATCATTTTTTCTTGTTCGGCTTTGGGGCGTTCGGCACGGCGCATCGAGACGCTCTCTATGACAGGGCGACCGATTGAAATTTCGCCGACCATCATCACCACGACGACACTGGCGATAAATACGCCGAGCGAAATTACAATCAACTCTAAATCTTTGCCGACGGTAACGAGCAAAACAACTTGCGAGATGATGTAAAGCAGGGCAAGTGCGAGCAGAATTTGTTGCTTATTCATTGTATAACTCCTTCCTTGAAGTAAAAACTTGACATCGGTAAAATACGCTCGATGCCCCGAATCTCCTTGTGTTTACAAGCGTTTTTGAGAAAAGTGAAGTCGCCCAAAACGACTTTTGGAATCAAAAATCAAGCAAGAAAAAACTTTTTTGTTGAATAAAGTTTCCAAAATAATCAGGCTTGAATGAAGAAGACTTGTTCGCTAATTTTGAAAATGCAAATGATTTGCAATTCTTAAAAATCACAGTTACCTTTCGGAAAAGTGCAAGAAAAGTTTATTCAAATGGCAAAGAAAATCACACCCATAAAGAAACTACCCGTAACGGTTTTGTCAGGATTTTTGGGCGCGGGCAAAACGACGCTTCTCAATCACATTCTTGCCAATCGCGAAGGCAAAAAGGTTGCCGTGATTGTCAACGATATGAGCGAAGTCAACATCGATGCCGCGTTGATTAAACAAGGCGGAGCAAAACTTTCGCGCACCGATGAAAAACTCGTCGAGATGCAGAACGGCTGTATTTGTTGCACCTTGCGCGAAGACTTGCTTATCGAAGTCGCCAAACTCGCACGCGAAGGTCGCTTCGATTACCTTGTGATTGAATCCACAGGCATTTCTGAACCGTTGCCCGTCGCCGAAACCTTCACGTTCGAAGACGAACAAGGCAGAAGCCTTTCCGATATTGCACGCCTCGATACTATGGTTACCGTCGTCGATGCGTCTAATTTTCTTTACGAATATCAGCGTGCCGACTTCTTGAAACGACGCGGACAGGCGTTGGGAGAAGATGACCATCGCACCATTGCCGACCTGCTCGTCGAACAAGTCGAGTTTTGTGATGTAGTTGTGCTCAATAAGCTCGACCGCGTTTCAGAGTCGGAAAAGGCGCAAGTGAAAGCCGTTATTCATGCCTTGAATCCACGCGCAGAAATTGTTGAAGCCGTTTTTGGAAAAGTTCCGCTCGAGAAAGTCTTGAACACAGGCAAGTTTAATTTTGAGGAAGCGGCAAACGCGCCAATGTGGCTCAAAGAAATGCGCGGCGAACACACGCCCGAAACGGAAGAATATGGCATTTCAAGTTTTGTATTCGGTGCGCGAAAGCCGTTTCACCCAACACGGCTGTGGAATTTGGTGCAAGATGCTGACGCATGGAAAGGCGTGGTTCGCTCAAAAGGATTCTTTTGGCTTGCAACGCGCATGAAAACGGTCGGCGAATGGGCGCAAGCCGGTGGCGCGCTGAATCTCTCGTCGGCAGGCTCGTGGTGGGCAAGCGTGCCAAAATCGCAGTGGGGCGTCGACGATGAACTCAAACGCGAAATTGAAGCAAGTTTCGTCGGTAAGTATGGCGACCGACGCCAAGAACTTGTGTTCATTGGCGTGGGTATGGACAAAGCCGAAATCATCGCGCGCCTTGAAGAAGCCTTGCTCACGCCTGACGAAATGGCACAAGGCGAATCCGTTTGGGAAACTTATATTGACCCGTTCCCCGATTGGCAGTTTCAAGAAGCATAACTGAACACACAACCGCTAAACGATGATGAAAAAAATTGTGATGTTGATACTCGGTGCGGCACTGCTGGCTGGGTGCGGCACAATGCAAAGCGGCGGATTCGGCAGACCGTCCCAACTGCGATGCGCATGCGGACTGATGATGGGACATTCAGGCGCACATGCTAACAACATAGGCGACTTCATCAAAGCCAAAGCCGCACACGAACAATCACTCAAAAACCATGCTCGAGGCAATTGACCTAACGAAATCTTACAACGGAACGCCCGCACTTAAAGGATTGAATCTGAAAGTAAATTCAGGTGAAATTTTCTGTTTGCTTGGGCAAAACGGTGCGGGCAAAACCACAACCATCAATCTCTTTTTAGGCTTTCTTGCGCCAACAAGCGGCGAGGCGAAAATTGCAGGAATTAGCGTCCATCAACAGCCCTTGGAGACGAAAAAGCACCTTGCCTACATTCCCGAAACTGTTATGCTTTACCCCAACCTTACAGGGCTTGAAAATTTGGAATACTTCGCCACTCTATCAGGCAAAACTTATTCGATCGATGCCCTTTCAGACTTGCTTTCGCAAGCAGGTTTAGAGAAGGAAGTCCACTCAAAGCGCGTCAGCACCTACTCGAAAGGAATGCGACAAAAAGTGGGCATTGCGATTGCGCTTGCCAAAGACGCCAAAGCACTCTTACTCGACGAACCAACCAGCGGCTTAGACCCGAAAGCCTCGTTCGAATTTTCTGAACGCTTGAAAAGTCTTGCTCAAAGAGGCGTCGCGGTGCTGATGGCAACGCACGACCTTTTTCGCGCAAAGGAAATTGCGGCGCGCTTGGGCATTATGAAACATGGCGAACTCGTTGCCATCTTAAACGCTGACGATGCACGCCACGCCGATTTAGAAAAACTTTATCTCGAGTATATGCGCGATTAGAGCAACAAGTATTTTTTTTACTTTTTTTGTAAATGCAAATCGTTTGCAGTAAAAATGAACGTATCAGTAACGCCGAAAGTGTCGGAAAAACGGCATAAAGACCTGCGCCGACGCTTGATTCTACAAGCCACGACGGTTATTGTGCATATTTTCATCATCAAGTTTACCGTTCCAAATATCTGGTGGGCATTGTTTGGCTTAGCGTTTTGGACAGCGGTCATTCTTTGGGCGGCGCGAAGTGGACGCTGGGTATGCGCGAATTTCTGTTGGCTCGGCGGCGTGCAAGATTGGCTCGAGCCGATTGCCAAAAAACGTGTCTCGTTTAACCCCAAAATTTCTCAATATCTCGTGCTCTTTGTGCTCGTCATTTGGACGCCGCTCGTGTGGCTCTTTACAGACACCATGTTCAGCGAAGGTGAACTGCCAATTCACTTGCCCCTGCAAGGCGATGATAATCTCTTCGTTCAGGCAGGACACTTCATCATTCTGACGCTGATTGGGTTTTCAGTGATGCTGTTCGGCAAACGTGGTGCTTGTCATTACCTCTGTCCCTTCGGCATTGCCGTCGGAGCGGCAAAAAACTACTGCCTAAAACGAAAGCCACAGCAAGATGGCAAAGACTAAACAAATTTGGCTTTTGGCATGCCTATCGATGCTGCTGTCAGCATGTGTGAGAGAAGGCGAAAATCGATGGCTCTACTTGAACGGACAGCCAAGAGCCGTCTTTACAGCAAAGCGATTGCAGGACGGACGATTGGTCAAGATTGGCATCTGTTCGACCTGGTTTGCCAATGGACAACTGCAAAGCATTGAGCACTACGACGAGCGCGGCTTGCCCACAGGCAAATGGACTTACTGGGATTTCAGCGGTAGAAAACTTTGCGAAGGCGAGTATCAACAAGAGCACAACGACTTGCTCTCTGTTTGGACATTCTTCCATGAAAATGGCTCACGATGCCGCTCCGAAACTTACGCCAACGGCAAAAAGCACGGCAAATGGCTTTATTGGCACGAAGATTCTGTGCTCTGCCAAGAGGCGCACTATCAAAACGACACTGCAATCGGGAACTGGACATTTTGGGATAAGCGTGGCAGAGTCCTGAAAGTCGAAGAGTATGAAAACGGTATTAAGCGAAACGAAATCATCTATAAAACCGCACAAACGGACGAGAAATGATTCCACAAAGTTATTCAGAATGGCGGCGATGCATTACAGAAGATTGTGGCATCGCATTGACGAAGTCCTACATCCAACAACGCATAGAAGCCTTGCGCGATAAGCGCAATGAGCATACCCTTCACTTCATTCGCTGTTATGGTGAAGCCCATTGGCGCAATGTGCTATCGTGGTTTGAAAAAGCGTTAAGCGAAGCCCGCTAAGTCGTTGTGTAACTAAAAACAGAAGTGCTCACATGAACCGAACAACATTTACGCTCTTGATGACGCTGGCTATCGGCGTTTTTTTCTTGGTGTTTTATTTGGCGAGAGACCAATCTGAGCCTGTGCCGACGCGCGCACTTGTGAAAACGTCTATGGTTGAAAAGCACGAGTCAGTTGCAGAGCAAACCGTGATGGCGACACTGTGGCAACAGCAGTCAGGCGAAGCGAAAGCCCTTTACTACCAAGCCTATCAATTAGCCGCGTTGCGCTTGAACGAAGCCATTAAAACAAAAACGCAAAAGCCTAAAGCAATCATCGTCGATATCGACGAAACTGTGCTGGATAATTCGCCACATCAAGCGAAGTTGATTGAGCGCGATACAACGCACCCTGCATATTGGGAAGAGTGGTGCCGCTTAGCCAAGGCACGACCGACGCCGGGCGCACTGGAATTTCTCGATGAGGCAAAGCAAAAAGGCGTGGAGGTCTTTTACATCTCGAATCGAAGCCAATCGCTTTTTGCCGCAACCTTGCAAAATCTTCAACTGTGGAAATTCCCATTTGCCGATAGCGCGCACTTGCTACTGAGAGCAGATTATCCGAGCAAAGAAGCACGAAGGCAAAAAGTGGCTCAAAACTACGAAGTCATCTTGCTCTGTGGCGATAACCTTGCCGATTTCAGCGAAGCCTTCGAGCATAAGTCGGCAGATGAACGCAATCGCGAAGTTGAGCGGCTCAAAGACCGATTCGGCAAGCGTTTCATCGTGTTGCCAAATCCAATGTATGGCGATTGGGAAACAGCCAGCATAGGCAAAATCGATAGCCAAGATGCAGAGTCGCATGCACGCAAGCGCAAAGCACAACTGACATCGTTTTAAGAGTTGCGTCGTTGTGAGCACCGCATCTCTTTCAACAGGGGCAGGTTCATACGAGAAGAGCAGGTCGTTTTCAAAATCAACTATATTTGTCAGTTGTGAAAAATCCTCTCTCTTGCTTGTGAGTTTGAAAACTTGCTTCTTCATTATGCCACATCACGAAGAAAAAGTCTGTCCACGCTGCGGCGCGCACTTTGAGTGCAAAATGGGCACCATCACCCTTTGCCAATGCTCGAGCGTGCCGCTCGATGATGATGAGCGTGCCTATATCGCCTCGCGCTTTCAAGATTGCCTCTGCGCAAACTGCTTGTGGGAACTCAAACAAGAGTTCAAACGAAAAAACATTACAGCATAGCGTAGAAAACAACAAAGCACAGGGCGTTTTCAAAGTCGAAGAGAATTTCCAATTTTGATGGGAAGTAAATCCAATCAAAATGAGGAAACGCAAAATGCAACAAGATAGCGATAAAGAACTCGCCAAATTTGCGAAAGCACTCGCACATCCTTCGCGCGTGCAAATTCTGCGCTTTCTGGAAAAGCAATGCACATGTTTTGCAGGCGACATCGGCGAGCAGTTGCCGCTTGCTGCTTCTACCGTCTCGCAACACCTCAAAGTGCTCAGAAACGCCGGTCTCATTCAAGGCAAAGCAGAACCTCCTACCATTACCTACTGCATTAACCAAAAAAATTGGCAACGCGCGAAAACGCTCTTCGAGGAATTCTTTAAGCAAAAGGCTTAACTTTTGTATGCGTATTTCGTATTTTTACGAAAAGCGAATAAGTTATTCGCATCTATTTAATTCTTGAGAACCTTAAAACGGAGAAAAAAATGAAAACCATTAAAGTTTTGGGGACAGGCTGCGCTAAGTGCAAAGCCACGATTGCCAATGCCGAAGCTGCTATCAAAGAACTGGGCATAGAAGCAGAGATTATCAAAGTTGAAGACATTGCGAAAATCATGGAATATGATGTAATGCAAACGCCCGCCGTCGTGATTGATGAAGTCGTCAAAACAAAAGGTAAAGTTGTAAGCACGGAAGAATTCAAAGCCTTGCTTACAGCATAAACAAAACAGGAGGCAGTATGTTCGACTGGTTAGAAGCCATGGCGGCGTGGGTCGTCTATGACGCCATGGGCATAGAAAATCCTTCAAGGTTAGGCGATGCGCTCACGTTCTTCATCTACGACACGCTCAAAATCTTCATCTTGCTGTTTTTGATTTCCTTCGTGATGGGCATCATCAATTCCTACTTCCCGATAGAGCGCGTGCGTAAAATTCTCTCGGAAAAGAAATGGCGTGGAGGCGGCTACGTGCTGGCTTCGCTGTTCGGTGCAATCACGCCGTTTTGCTCGTGCTCTTCGGTGCCGCTCTTTATCGGCTTTGTAAAGGGCGGCATTCCGCTGGGCATGACGCTCTCTTTCCTGATTACTTCGCCGCTCGTCAATGGCGTTGCGCTCGCCATTTTCATCGGACTCTTTGGCGTAAAAATTACAATCGCCTATACCTTGACGGGCATTCTCTTGGGCGTGGTAGCGGGAATGATTCTGGAACAACTGCACTTAGAGCACTTGCTTTCGGATTGGGTAAAGGCGGCAATGAATGCGCAAAAAAACGAGCAACTTGAACTTGCAAGCATGTTGTTCCGAGAACGACTGCCCGGCATCGTGAAAGAGTCAGTCGGTATTATGCGAACAGTTTTCTGGTATGTGATTGTAGGCATTGGCATCGGCGCGGCGATACACGGCTACGTGCCAACCGGCTTTTTTGAAAGCATTATCACCAAAGAAAATCTCCTTGCGGTGCCGCTCTCGGTTGTGCTGGCAGTGCCACTCTATTCAAACTTGGTAGGAATCATTCCCGTTGTGCAGGCTTTCGTGGAAAAAGGCGTGCCAATTGGAACCGCCTTAGCCTTTATGATGGCGGCAGTTGGATTGTCGCTTCCCGCAGCGGCGTTGCTCAAAAAGGTGATGACCGCAAAATTGCTTGCCGTGTTCTACGGCACCGTTACGGTCTGCATTATCATCATTGGCTACTTGTTTAATTGGCTTGCATAGTTAGGTGTTGGCATCATCACCGTGCGGCGCGAAGCACTTTGCCAAACGGCTGATGCCAACACGAGTAGAAGAAATTTTGCTTACTTGCGCTTTGCAAATGATTTGCATATAGCGGAAAGAAGTTTTACGTTTGTTTTTCAGTAAGCAAAATTACTCGAAGATGATACAGACCATTGCTAAAAAAGAAGTTGTAGAAGCCTTGCGCGACGGGCGATTCCGTTGGAGCGCAATCGTGGTGTTTGTGCTGCTACTTGCTTCACTCTTTACCAGTTGGCGCGCCGTAGATTCGGAAATCAAAGAGCGTGAGGCGGCAAAAGCAGGCGAGCGCAAGCGATGGGTGAGTCAAGACGAGAAAAATCCACACAGTGCGGCGCACTACGGCAACTATGCGTTCAAACCGAAACATCTGCTAAGCACACTCGACGACGGCACCGACCCCTACACAGGCGTTGCCGTTTTCTTAGAAGCGCACCGACAAAATCAATTTGAATACCGCAAAGCCGCAGAAGCCACTGCTGTTCAACGTTTCGGCGATGTAACCGCCGCCGTTACGATGCAACTTCTACTGCCACTGCTGATTGTGCTCTTAGCCTTTTCAACTTTTACGCGAGAGCGTGAGCAGGGCAACTTAAAACTGCTTCTCTCGCTTGGTGTGCCGCCAAACAAGTTGATGATTGGAAAACTGCTTGGTGTGTTCGGCACAGTGTTGCTTATCGTAGTGCCTGCGACGCTAATTGGCACATTTATTTTGTGGCAGAGTTCGGACATGAAGTTAGACGGTGCGCGCTACGGCGTGATGGTCGCCGTCTATCTTGCATTTTTCTTGATGTGGTGTGCACTCTCGCTTACGGTCTCTGCGTGGGCGAAGTCGTCGCGTGCGGCACTGGTGGTGCTGTTAAGCCTGTGGTTTGTGCAAAGTTTTGTTGTGCCAAGAGTGGCAATTGAAGTGGCTGACGAACGCTATCCCTTACCTTCACTTCGCGCTTACAATGAAGAAATTCGTAAAGAAATCCGCGGCGGAATTGATGGACACAACCCTGCCGATAAGCGGCGTAAAGAGCTCGAAGTGCGCTTGCTCAAAGAATACGGTGTCGACTCTGTGCACAAACTGCCTGTGAACTTCGATGCAATCGCTATGCAAGAAGGTGAAGCGTATGCAAGCCGCGTCTTCGATAAGCATTTTTCCGACTTGCATCAACGCTACGAAAAGCAAAATCGCCTCTATCAAATTGCGGGATTCGTGTCGCCAACAATTTCCATTCAAGTGCTTTCAATGGCAAGCGCAGGAACGGATGTGTGGCATCATCGGCATTTTGCGGAAGTTGCCGAAGCCTACCGTCGTGTGCTGGTGCGGGAACTCAACATGGATATGGCGTATCACTCAAAAACGGGCGATTCAGAATACAAAGTAGGAAAAGCATTGTGGGAAAAAATTCCCGAGTTTCAATACACGCCGCCTGAAGTTGCGTGGGCAATAGCGAATGTCAGTGAAAGTGTAGTGATACTGATAAGTTGGCTCGTGGCGTCGCTGGTTGCGCTTTATCTTGCAGTTTCAAAATTGAAGGGTGTCGCATGAGCGCAAGCCAATGGAAACAAGAGTGGCGACTCTTTCGCCGTGAAAAACAGACGTGGATACTCTTCGCGCTCTTCTTTGTGCTCGCACTTTATGCTGTTCAAAACGGACGAGAAGTCATTGAGCGGGAAAAAAAAGCCACAGCGCAAAACAGCGATAAACGCAAAGCCTTTTTAGACTCGCTCGAGCAGATGGCAAAGAAAGAAGAGGCAAAGTTAGCGTCGCAGCAAAAGCCGCTTGAACCGCCATCGTGGGGCGTGCGCCATCCGTATTTTGCCAATTTTCGCATCGCGGATTACGCTGTGCTTCCCATTTCAAATCTTGCCGCGCTCTCTATCGGTCAAAGTGATTTGCAAAACAAGATGCTTTTAATTCGATTGGATAGCGAGCGCGAAGTCTTCGACCACGATGAATCAGACTTGAAGAATCCTTTGATGATGAAAATCGGTGCGCTCGATTTCGCCTTTGTTGTGATTTACCTTTTGCCGCTCTTGATTTTAGCCTTGTCGTTCAATTTGCTTTCGGGTGAAAAAGAAGCGGGCATTTTATCGCTGATGCTGTCGCAACCGGTGTCGCTTTCCGAGTTGGTGCGTGTGAAGGTGTTTTTGCGAGGGTTGATTTTATTAGCCTTTGTGGAAGTCGTCGTCGTAATTGCGTTTGTGCTTGCAGGTGGGTCATTTCAGACTGACATCGTGCGACTGCTGTTGTTGATGATTGCGGTTGCGCTTTATGGGCTATTTTGGTTTGCGTTGGCGTTATTGGTGAGTGCGTTAGGGAAAAGTTCAGCGGTGAATGCGTTGATTTTGGCGGCGTGTTGGTTAGTATTTTTGGTCGTTATGCCGTCGGTGTTGAATGGTGTTGCGAATGTGTTGTATCCGTTGCCGTCGCGCGTGAGTTATGTGAATGCGTTGCGTCAAGCAGGGGAAGATGCCGAGCGAAGAGCCGCCAAGCGAATGGAGCAATTTTATCAAGACCACCCCGAACTTGCCAAAGACACTGCCGCACGTGATAACGATTTTGGCATTGAGTATTTGCTCATGCTCGAGGATATTTCACACTCCACAAAGCCTGTGCGCGAGGCGTTCAATGCACAGCGAGAGCGACAAAACAATTTGATTAAATCGCTTCAAATTTTATCGCCTGCATTAGTGATGCAAAATGTGATGAACACGCTTGCAGGCACCAGCGACGAGCGGTATGCCGATTTCGTGCGTCAAGCCAGAGCATTTCACAAAGCATGGTGTGAGTATTTCGAGCCGATGATTTATCAACGCAAGGCGTTCACGGCTTACACACAAGTTCCCACATTTTCATATCAAGAAGAAAGTGAAGGCGAAGTTGCAACGCGCACGCTTCAACTTTTCTTGCTCTTGCTCATTCCGACGCTGGCACTGTTGGCGTGGTCAACTGTGCGGTTCAAAACTTATTCCATCGTAGAGGAAAAATGATTGCAACTGAATCGTTACATATCGCAATAGGAAATCAGCGCGAGGTGCTCGAAGAGATTCACGACTCTAACTGCAACCTTGCGATTTGGAAACGCAAGCCAGATGCCAATATCGTAGCGTTTTTACAACGACACGCGCACGAAGAACTTCATTTGTGCCAAACGCTTCGCGCAAGCGAAGTCAAAGCCTACTTACGCGACAAGATGCGCAAGTTTGAAGATGAAGCAGGCAAATGGGCTTTGTTTGATGATGTCGCACAGACGGCAAATTTTTTTGCGCACTTAACAAACGCAAATAAGTTGCACTTGCATTTAGAGATTATTCGCACCGACCAGTGCCGAAAATTTCATCGCGATTTTTATCCGCTCCGACTTCTATGTACTTACCTTGGCAAAGGCACGGAGTATTTGGAAAACGACAATGTCAATCGCGACGGCGAAACAAACGATGAAATTGTGTGCGATTGGTGCAAGGTCAAGCGGCTGAACGCCTTTGAGGTTGCGATTCTCAAAGGCGAGCATGGCGAAAATGTCGGTAAGGCGATTTTCCACCGCTCGCCGCCGATTGAAGCAACCAACGAATTTCGAGTTTTACTTCGGATTGATGTTTAAGATTACTCTAACCATTTGTGCGTTGCTCTGCACGGTTTCGCTTGTTGCGCAAACAGGGATTGTGAAAGGGCGTATTGTTTCAAAAGAAACAAACGCGCCGATTGAAGATGCAACGGCATTTTTGATTGGCGCGACGCGCCTCAGCACATTCACCGATAAAGACGGCGTGTTCGAGTTCGAGCGAGTGCCCGAAGGAAAGTTTGAAGTTGTTGTTTCGCGCATTGGGTTTCAAACTGAAAAAAGAGAAATCGTGGTCAGGGCGAATCAAACAACGCGAGTGGACATTGCTTTGACGCAAAAAGGATTGCGCGTGGCGGAAATTGTGGTAACGGCAAAAGAAGAAACGCGCGGCTCGGAACTCGGCACAACTTCGCGCATTGAGCGCAGCGCGATTGAACACGTTCAACCTTTTTCACTTGCCGACATTCTGCAACTCGCACCAGGACAACTTGCCGAAAATCCGAACCTGCAATCGCCGCGACAAGTCTTGCTGCGTCAAGTGCCAACCAATGCCGAAGGCGCGTTCATGAACGCCTTTGGAACATCAATCGTGCTCGATGATGCGCCAGTCTCCAACAATGCGAACTTACAGAGCAATGTAACCATTCTCAACAGCGCACCAACTGCACAACCACCGTTTAGTTCTGTTGTTGGACGCGGATTGGATTTACGACAAATCGCAACGAACAACATTGAATCCGTTGAAATTATTCGCGGCATTCCGTCGGCGCGGCATGGCGATTTAACCACAGGCGCAATTCTCGTGCAAACTCGCGCCAGTGCGTTTCCATTTCAGACGCGCGCACGATTGAACCCCAACATTTTTGAAACGGCAATCGGACAAGGCTTCACCTTCCGCAATCAAAGAACAGCATTAGCCTTCGACCTGAATTATCTTGAATCGCTTGATGACCCGCGCCGCATTGAGGAACAATTCAACCGCTTGACAGGACAACTGACGTGGTCGGAGCGTTGGACAGAATCTGTTAATTCCAACTTGCGATTGTCGTTTTTTTCAACGGTCGATGAGCGGCAACGCTATCCCGAAGACGCGCAATTCGAGCGCGAGCAATTTGCGCGTGAACGAGGCTTTCGCTACAACAGCAACATTGTTTGGAAGTTTGGCGAAACGCAAGCCTCAAAAGTGGAGTTCGTCTCGAGCGTAACCTACACCCAACAGCGCGCCGCCTTTCAAGAAAAATTGAGCCGAAACGGACCTGTCGCACTTGGAATTGCAACAACCGATACCACGATGCAAGGCATTTACGGCGCGGCAGAATATCTCAATCGCACAACTGTCGAAGGCAATCCGCTCAATGTTTATGCGCGATTAGAAACGACGCTTTCAAAAGATGTTTCGCTATGGACATTCAAAACGCTTGTCGGTTCAGAGTGGCGAACCGATGCAAACAGCGGAAGCGGTCGGCAGTTCGACCTGAGCACGCCGCCACGCCAAAACTACAACGTCGGCGATAGACCACGCGCTTTCAATGATATTCCCGCACTCAATCAACTTTCGTTTTACCTTGAAGAACGCCTTTCGGGAAGAGTGCTCAATCGCAATCTGTTGGCGCAGGTTGGGGTTCGGTTCGATAACATTTCTCCAACAAGTCCTTTCACAGGCAAGTTTGGAACAGTGCTTGCGCCGCGTATCAATGTTGCGCTCGAGCCGGTTGAAAAACTTTGGCTACGCGCAGGATATGGCGTTACAGCAAAAGCACCGCCGTTGGCATATCTCTACCCGAACCCGCGATTTTTTGATTTAGTCGGATTGAACTTCTTCGCCAATAATCCTGCCGAGCGTCTCTTGATTGTTACCACGCGCCGCATTGAACCGAACACCGCATTCTTGCGCGCCGCTGAAAATCGCAAAATTGAGTTTGGGTTAGATTGGAACTCGTCGTTTCTCACGCTGACGGCGGCAGTATTTGATGAAGTAACCATAGGGGGATTTGCGTTGGGGCGACAAGTCGTTCCGCTGACCTTTCCCGTCTTTCGTGTAACGCAAACGAATCCTGGCGCGCCGCCTTCCTACACCTTTGACTCCACAGGAAAATTTTTAGGTCAATACGATGCGCCGATTAACTCGAGGCGAATTGAAAATCAAGGGGTAGAACTGACCGCCGACTTTGCCGAATGGAAGCCAATTCGCACCGCACTGAATCTGAATTTGGCATGGATTTACTCGCGCTCGACAAACGACGAAATTTTCGTCAACACTGATGCTTTGCTGAGCGCAAGTGCGCGCGGCAGAGTTGGCATTTTCAATGCGGGCAATGGCAGTGAGCGGCGACGCTTGGTAACCAGTTTGCGATTCATTCATCGTGCGCCTGAAGTTGGGCTTGTCGTCTCGTTCCTTGCGCAAACTGTATGGATTGACCGCGATAGACCGATTGGCATTAGCAATTTCCCCATCGGATTTTTAGACATCGACGGCAACCGCACGCTCTTGACCCAAGAACAAGCACAGTCCGATGAATTTGCTGATTTGAGACGAGGTTTGGACGAAGCCGTGTTCCGTGAAGAAAATCCGCCTGCACTTTGGCTGTTCAACATTCGCATCACGAAAGAACTCTCTGAACTCTTGCAAGTGTCGTTTTATGCCAATAACGCGCTCGCCGATAGACCGCTTTACGCCATTAACCGAAATGCCAATCCAACAAGACCCATTTTCCAACGGCGAAATCAAGTCTTGTTCTTCGGAGCGGAAATGGTGCTGACGCTATGAAAGGAGTTGAAACAAGCATGAGAAAAATTCTGCTCGTTTTGCTATTGCTTATTGCATCGTGCAAGACGGAGTTTCCGACGGAAATTTCCACGTTCAACGTCGAGGTGCAATTAGTGCGTCCGCAAGCGTTCCCCAATTTGAACATCGCTAATGCGATTGTGCGCTTGCGCAGTTTAGAGACGGGCAAAATTGATACATCCTTTACAGACTCCTTAGGCTTGGCAATTTTTTACGATGTGCGACCGGGACGCTACGACATTCGCACGCGCGCCTCGAATCGCAACGGCGTCATGCTTGATACGCTCATGCGCCGCGCCGAAGAAGCCAAGATTCGACTTCAACTGCTT
This sequence comes from Chloroherpetonaceae bacterium, assembly GCA_046292465.1. GTDB lineage: Bacteria > Bacteroidota > Chlorobiia > Chlorobiales > Thermochlorobacteraceae > JANWWM01. The sequence goes on along the minus strand of JBKBRB010000002.1, from coordinate 150,460 downwards.
TGACTTGTTCTTTCAAACTTCTTTAACCATCAACGCTAAACTTTTATAGCCATGAACAAAACAATCTTACTCTTGCTTGTCTTTTTTGCACTTGCAAATGAATTGCATGCGCAATCGCTTCAAGGCAAACTCGTTATCAAGCAATGCTACTACACAGGCTCGCGCACGCCTGCAAACACGACCTACTTTTCCGACCAGTTCCACGAGATTTACAACAACTCGGCGGATACGGTCTATGTCGATAGCCTCTGTATTGCCGATGCCTTCGGTGCGTCAGGTCAAATCAGTCCGACCACACAGCCCTCGCAATTTCAGAACGACCAAAACAACGTGTATGTGAATAACATTTGGATGATTCCCGGAACAGGGAGAGAACACCCACTTCCGCCTGGAAGAAGCATCATTATTGCGCAAGATGGCGTCAACCATTTGGAGTTCAACGCAAACAGCATCAACCTTGCTAATGCAGATTGGGAAACCTACAAAACAGGCGGCAACGCTAACGATACAGATAATCCTGATGTGCCGAATATGGTTCAGATTCATGTGGTGTCTGGGTTTGATTGGCTTGTAACCGTGTTCGGTCCGGGTATGATTATTTTCAAAGTGCCTGACCCAACCGCACTTGAATCGGCAACGCCAACAGGTTCAAGCGAGCCGCGAAAAAAAGTGCCAGTGTCTGCCGTCATTGATGCTTTTGAAGCCTTACGCGATGCTAACAGCGGTTCTTTCAAACGAATCCCGCTTGCGCTCGATGCAGGCTTCACATTTGCAAGCGGCACCTACACGCGCGAAGCGGCACGCCGAAAAGTGGCAAGCATTGTCAACGGTCGCGAAGTTTTGCAAGACACGGACGACAGCGGCGAAGATTTCATCATCGGTGCGCCGCTCTCGGTTCGAGAAATCAGCCAAAATGCAACGAAGCCCGAAGGCTTTGCACTCGAGCAGAACTATCCCAACCCGTTCAATCCAACAACAACCATCACGTATCAACTGCCAACTGTCAGCAATGTGAAGTTGGAAGTCTTTGATATGCTCGGTAGAAAAGTCTCAACGCTGGTTTCACAAACGCAGAATGCAGGACGCTATCAAGCCAATTTCAATGCGTCATCGCTCACAAGCGGAATGTATTTCTATCGGTTGCAAGCCACACCGCTCAATCGCGCAATGGGCGAAGGCTTTATCGAGATGAAAAAAATGATGCTCGTTAAGTAAGTGAGCGTGAATATGGTTTCAGTGAAGGTGAGGCGGATAGCGGTTAAACTCAACTATGTAACACTTCTTGTTGGCGTTTTAATCGTCGGCGGAATCGCTGATGCGCAAGAAGTTTTGAATTCGGAAAAGTTTTCGCCGCTTGTGTCGCTATCGCCTTCACTGTGGCGAGAGGGAGAAAATCCTGCGTTGCTTCATTCGTCAGGCTTAATGAACTATGCAATCACGTCGCTCACAGGGTTGAATCGATTCGGTGCATTGAAGCGTCCGCAAGAGCCGATGGAGCAAGGCATTTATAGGTTCAATGCCAAAGGCGGAAGTCGCGTGGGAGCGTGGTTGGCGGCAGGAAGTTTTCTGTATCGCCGTGTGAATGACAAAGCCGTAGAATGGCTTGCGGCGGAAAGTGCCTACGGTGGCAATCCGTTTCTCTATGCGGATTCGGTCGGCGGCGATTGGTTTCGTGATGAATTTGTGCTTTCGGCGTCGCTTGGTTCGCCTGAATGGTTTGAACGACTGTCGGTGGGAGCAAAGTTAGACTATGATGTTGGACAAGGCGCAAGGCGCAATGGCGCGCGTCCGCTTTACCGAACCCGGCGCATCAATCTTAAAACGGCTCTTGCCCTGCGGCTCTTCGACGCGCAACGCGTTTCGCTTTCACCGCTCTGGAACTGGCGAAAAGAAGAAAACGAATTTGCGTTCTTCACCACGCAAAGCGATTGGCGACTTTACTTCCTGCAAGGATTCGGAACATTCAACCGAACCACCGTGAACAGTGCAGAGCGAAACGCAACGGGCGAGTTCAAAGGCATCGACATTGGCTACGAAGGAAAACTTGATGCGTGGGCGTGGAGTGCATCGGCGACTTGGCTAACGGGCACAACCAATGTAATCGACGGCGTCTCGGTTGCCTCATTTTCGGGGCGCGTGATTCACAACCTTGAAGGCTATCGTATTGCCGTTCAACGCTTGTCAAAAGAAGTGAGCGTAGAAGTGCGCGGTGCGTATTCAAAACGAGATGAACGTGGTGCAGACGACTTCGACGCCTCCATTACAAGTAGCCAAACCGAACCTGATTTTCTCGCCGTTAATGTGATTGACCAAGAAGAGAGCACAAACTTTGAAGTAGAACTCTGGCTCAACGAACAGCGCGCTACTTCGCCGTTAAGGCTCTTTGCGAAATGGCAAACACGAAAGTTATTGCGGCGCGATATTATGGCAGAAACCGATTGGCGCGTGCAACTGCAAACGCTTCAAGTCGGCGCGCTCTCCGCCATTCCGATTCGGAACGCCTTGCTCTTTTCAGGCGCAAGTGTGGCTTACACGTCGTCAAGCGGCGCAAGTTATCGTGCTGACCGCCCAACCGTGCTCACTCCGATTTTAGTGCGACCCGATTTTCTCGTCATGAGTGCGGAACGGCGATTTATCTCGCTCTTGCTCGGCGTTGAAACCACTGCTATTTGGATTCGCGCATCTGCGCTGCGAACATTTTTAAGCCTGAATTATTCCGATTCGCCTGCACGATACGACGACGGCACAAAGGTCGGATTGCGCCGCACCATTTCACTCGAACTGCAACTGCTTTACTGATGAAACAAACGCTGGCTCTGCTTTGGCTTTTGGTGCTCTTGGGCGTTTTAGCGCATAGTGTTTTAGGCTTCGTGCCAATGCTCTATGGCGGCGAGCCGCTTAAACAATCCGAAAATCTGCAAGGATTGCTGTGGCAACTGACGCTCGTGTTTGCGACTTATCTCGCGCTTGCGCTTATCGTCTTGCTTTCAGAAGTCCGTTGGCTGAAATGGCTCAACCTGACGGCAAGCGGATTTTTTCTCATCTCAAACACGCTTCACGCAGGCGTGCATCTTTTTCTCTCGCCAATCGAGTGGCATCAAGTTATGTTGCTTGCGCTCGTAGCGGGCATCAACGCGGTGCATTTCAAAAACTCACTTACTTATCTCAAATCAACATGAAACGCTCTTACATCATTGCCGTGCTGCTGCTTGTAGGTGCTTGCAAAAGCCTTGAAACAAGCAGTCCAACAAGTGAAGTCAAGTTATCAAATGAAGAAAAGCGGTTGGCGGATTCAGTCCTGACGCTTGCGCTCGATAGTGAAGCCCTCTACACCATCGTTGAGCCAATTAAGCCGATTAGCACCGTAATGAATTTCTCGTTGCCCATTGCGCGACCTGATTCAATTCCCAGCGGCGTGCGAGAAGCAAGCGCGCCAAGCCCTGCCGACCTGCAAAGACTTCAACAACTGCAAACCGTTCTGAACCGATTGCACTTTGGCGATGTGCAGTTCTTGCTCATTCCGTTCAAGATTGCCGATAAAGGCAAGCGATATTTTGAAGTTGTTGCCATCAACACCGCGTTGCTACAAAAAATCATTGGGCGCGACCAATCTTTTTGGGCGCAATGGGGATTTGTGCCAAATGCCAATCCCGCCGTCGTGCTCACGACCATTGAGTTTGAAGAACGCTTAGACCGTTATCGCGGCTATGGCTATCTCTTCGGCTATCCTGAACACGCGATTACTTTTTTCGTCGAAGCGGCGCGAAGCGAAGATTCAACCAAGCAGTTCGTCAAGCGCGACTTCTTTCAAATTCCTGTCTTCTCGTCAGAAACGGGGCACTTTACTTACGCGATTCCAAAAGGCTACACGCCAACCGAAGTCGACTCCGCACTCTATCGCAAGGCAACCGCAACACTGCAACGCTACAAAACTGTGCGACAGAATTTCATCGGCAAAGACGGACGACTAAAAGCGCGTGAGTTGTTAGATGAACTGCTCAAAAAATGAAATCGGAAAGATGTAAATTTGAGGCAGTAAAACTGCACATCAATGACCATCGAGCCATCATCAAGAAGTTCAAACCCTGTTTACGCTTTAGCCTTTGGCGCGCACCCCGACGATGTTGAACTGGCGTGCGCCGCCACGATGCTCAAACTGCACTACGAAAAAAAATCCGTCGCCATTTGCGACCTTACCGAAGGCGAAAAAGGCACGCGCGGCACAAGAGAAATTCGCCAACACGAAGCCCAAGAAGCCGCATCAATGCTCGGCATTACGGAGCGAATCAACCTGAACTTAGGCGACACCGCGTTTGAAAACACCCTCGAGAATCGCAACAAAATCATTTCCGTCATTCGATACTTTCAGCCGACGGTTGTGTTCGCCACACAGCCCCGCGAGCGACACCCCGACCACATACGCGCCTCCCAAATGATTACAGAAGCCTGTTTTTATGCAGGCTTACAAAAGATTGAAACATATTGGAACAATCAACCCCAAACGCCCCACCGCCCAAAGTATTTGCTTTACTACATTCAAGACCGTTTTGCTGAGCCTGATTTCATTCTCGACGTCAGTCAAACTTATCAAGAATCTCGAAAGGCGATTATGGCTTATAAGTCCCAGTTCTTCAACCCCGATTCAACAGAGCCAGAGACCTTCATCAGTCGCAAGGAATTTTTGGAAGGATTAGATGCGAAGGCAAGAGTATTCGGCGAAATGATTGGCACGAAATACGGCGAAGGATTTTTAGTCTATCGTCATCTTGCTATCTCGACGTTTTCCGATGTGTTTCGGTAAATTTCAATCTCTATTCAACAATCCAACAGGAATGGTTAAGGTTAAAATTTGTGGGATTACAAATTTAGACGACGCACTTTTGGCGGCGGAGTTCGGCGCAGATGCACTCGGATTCAACTTCTATGAACGCTCCCTGCGATACATCTCGCCACGAAAAGCCCGACAAATCATCGATAAACTTCCTTCGTTTATTCAAACTGTTGGCATTTTCGTTGACGATTCTCCCAAAGAAATCAATGAGATTTGCGACTACGCAGGCATTACAACCGCGCAACTGCACGACGAAAACATGTCGCTCAAAGACACGCTCAAAGTTGTGCCAAGAATTGTCAAGACCTTTCGCGTGCATGCGAAATTTCAAGTCTCGGAAGTCAAATGGTTTTATGAAAAAACCGGCGTCAATACTTTTCTCTTTGATGCTTATCACGAAAAAATGCTCGGCGGCACAGGCAAGCAAATTCAAATTGACCTTGCAAAGAAACTCACGGCGTCAGTTGAAAAATATGGCTATGTGGTGATTGCAGGCGGATTAAACGAAAAGAACGTTCAAGAAGTCGTTAAAGCCGTCAGACCTTACGCGATTGATGTTGCCAGCGGCATTGAATCAGACATTGGCAAAAAAGACCCCAAAAAAATGAAGCAGTTTATTGAGCGCGCAAAGTCGGCGTAGCGTTAAGCGTGTTGCAGTTCTTTGCGCAAGAATTTAGCCGTTGCGGAGCGGTTGTGGGTTGCAATCATTTCAGGCGTGCCTTCGGCGATGATCATTCCGCCTTCTGCGCCACCTTCGTAGCCCATATCGATAATCCAGTCGGCTTGTTTAATCACATCTAAATTGTGTTCAATCACGACCACCGTATTGCCTTTATCGACCAAGCGTTGAAGCACATCGAGCAAGTGCTGAATGTCTTGAAAGTGCAGTCCTGTTGTGGGTTCGTCCAAGATGTAGAGCGTTTTGCCGGTTTGAATTTTGGCGAGTTCAGTGGAAAGTTTAATGCGTTGCGCTTCGCCGCCCGAAAGTGTTGTCGAGGATTGACCGAGCCGTAAGTAGCCTAAGCCCACGCTTTGCATGGTTTCAAGAATGCGCCGCATGCGTGGAAAGTCTTGAAAAAAAGTTGTGGCTTCGTCGATGGACATGGCAAGCACGTCGGCGATGTTTTTGCCGCGATAATGCACTTGAAGTGTTTCGCGGTTATAGCGTTTGCCCTTGCAGGCGTCGCAGAGCACATAGACATCGGGAAGGAAGTTCATCTCGATGCGTTTCATGCCGTCGCCTTCGCACACTTCGCAGCGTCCGCCTTTGACATTAAAACTAAATCGTCCTGCCTTGTAGCCACGAATTTGCGATTCAGGAAGCGACGCGAAGAAATCACGAATCAGCGTGAACAAGCCAGTGTAAGTAGCGGGGTTCGAGCGCGGCGTTCTGCCAATCGGCGATTGGTCGATATCGATAACTTTGTCGATATGCTCAATGCCTGAAATGCTTTTGTAGGGAAGCGTGAGCAACTTCGAGCGATAAAAATGATTGGCTAAAATCGGATAGAGCGTTTCGTTGATGAGCGACGACTTGCCCGAACCTGAAACGCCCGTAACACAAACGAACTTGCCAAGTGGCAATTTGAGCGTAACATTTTTGAGATTATGCCCGGTGCAACCTTCCAGCACAATGAATTTGCCATTGCCTTCACGGCGCGAAGAAGGAACTGAAATGGAGCGTTCGCCTGAAAGATACTTGCCCGTAATAGACGATGCCGTTAAATCTCTTGCTGTGCCTTGCGCAACGACTTCGCCGCCAAATTCGCCTGCGCCCGGTCCCATATCGATGATGTAATCGGCTTTTTCCATCGTTTCTTTATCGTGCTCGACGACGATAACTGTATTGCCCAAATCGCGCAGTTGGAGCAAGGAGTCGATGAGTTGAGCGTTATCGCGTTGATGCAGTCCAATCGAGGGTTCGTCGAGAATGTAGAGCACGCCTGTGAGTTGTGAGCCGAGTTGAGCGGCAAGGCGTATGCGTTGGGCTTCGCCGCCGGAAAGCGTATCGGCACTGCGCGCAAGCGTGAGGTATCCTAATCCAACATTGATGAGGAAGCCCAGCCGTTTGATGATTTCGTTGAGAATCGGCGTAGCGACGGCGAGGTCTCTGCCTGAAAGTTTCGAAGGGAGCGATTCAAAAAATTTCTTCGCGTTTTCGATGGAGTAGTTCGAAACTTCGGCGATGTTTTTGTCATCAATTTTAACGAAGAGGCTTTCTTGTCGGAGCCGTGCGCCTTTGCAGGTCGGGCAGGGTTGTTTCTGCATAAAGCCTTCCGCCCATTCGCGCACGGAAGGGGACTGCGTGCTTTCATAAATCGATTTCACATACTCGACAACGCCGCCAAACGGTGCGTCGTAGGTGTAGGCGCGTGATGCAAAGCCGTATTGAATCGGGAAGGTTTCATCTTTTGAGCCGTAGAGCAGAAGGTCGTAGACTTTTTTGGGAAGGTCTTCGAGGGGCGTCTCGAGCGAGAATTTATATTTTTTTGCAATGGCTTTAATGACTTGCCAAGTGTTGTTGTTGCCTTCTTTGCCGAGCGGAAGCAAGCCACCTTCGGCGATAGAGAGCGAGAGGTTGGGCGTCATGAGGTCGGCGGAAAATTCGGAGACTTCGCCTAAGCCGTTGCAGGTTGGGCATGCGCCGTAAGGCGAATTAAACGAAAAGTTGTTCGGAGCGAGGTCTTGCAGTGCGCTTGTGCCGTCGGAGTAGGCGTAATTCTTGCTAAAATAAAGGTCGCGTTTTTTGTTGCCTTCTTGCACTTCGCATATCATTGAGGCTTTGTTGTCGGAAAGTTTAAGGGCGAGTTCGATTGCCGTTTTGAGGCGGTCTTTGACTTCGAGAGAAATGACGAATCGGTCGACAACAAGTTCAATATCGTGCAGTTCATAGCGCGAAAGTTTCATGCCGTGTTTCATCTCGAGCGTTTCGCCATCGACGCGCACGCGCACAAAGCCGCGTTTCATGAGGTCTTCAAAGAGTTCGCGATAGTGCCCTTTGCGTCCGACAACGAGCGGCGAAAGAATCTGAACTTTTGCACCAATCGGAAGTGCCATCACGGCGTTGAGAATATCCTCTTCGGATTGCTTTTCAAGTTTGCGATTGGTTTTAGGGTCGTAGCGGATTCCAACTTTCGTCCACAAGAGCCGCATAAAATCATAAATCTCGGTAATCGTGCCGACGGTCGAGCGTGGGGAGCGTGAAGTCGTTTTTTGTTCAATCGAGATGACGGGTGAAAGTCCATCGATGAAATCGACATCGGGGCGTTCCATTGAGCCTGCGAATTGCCGTGCATAAGAAGAAAGCGTTTCCATAAATCGACGCTGACCTTCGGCGTAAATCGTATCAAAGGCGAGGCTCGATTTGCCGGAGCCTGAAAGCCCTGTAATCACCACAAGTTTGCCACGTGGAATATCAACATCGATATTTTTGAGATTGTGAACTTTTGCGCCACGTACCACGATGCACGCAAGTTCCGAAGCGGCAAGGTGAACTGAGGCGGTATCGACTTCTTTGAGCATGGATTTAACGGGCGGAAAAATTGAAAAAGCCAATATAACGCAACGTGATGTTTCCTTCAACGAGCGAAGGCAGACTGTTGAGAAAGAAACCGGGAACAATTTTTTAGCAAGGTGCTTGACAAATTCTCGTAAAGTGCTATCTTTGCAGTTGCAATTGACACAATGCGAGAGTAGCTCAGCTGGTAGAGCATCACCTTGCCAAGGTGAGGGTCGCGAGTTCGAACCTCGTCTCTCGCTCAATAAATCCAAGAGCCTCAACAAAGAGGCTCTCTTCGTTTTCAATGTTTGTCAGAGTTTTGGAGAGGTGCGAGAGTGGTTGAATCGGTCGGTCTCGAAAACCGAAGTAGTCGCAAGGCTACCGTGGGTTCGAATCCCACCCTCTCCGCGTTACCTTTCGTAATGTTTCCTGCCTTTTTCACACACACTTCACCGAAATGAAGCAACCCCTTAAATTCCTTAAAATAATACGTTATGCGACGGTTTCTGCTATATCTCAACAAGTCATTCTGAGCGAAAAAAAGTGCTAACAGGGAAACGGGGAACAGAGAGAAAACAATACGACACAGAAGGCATCAGCGGTTATCTGTACAAAATCTGTTCAATCGGTGTGCCATCTGAAAAATGGGATTTCTGTTTGGGCTGTGAATGGACGGATAAGAATGTCACAGTCTGTGTGATATGTTGCTGTCGCCTACTTGAAGCGTTCCAGTAGGCTTTCAAGTTCTTGTTTGATTTCCAACAGCAATTTGCGCTCGCGTTGAACAACGGCGGACGCCCGTGTCGGCTTAACCGGTGGTTGGTACTCTTTTAAGACGTCGTGCGTTTGCTTTTCGGCTTGAGGGAGAGGCTCTTGTTGCAACAAGGTTTTGGCGCGCTCGGCGGTGTAGCCTTGCTCGTAGACAAGCGTTTTGATGGAAAGAATCGTGGCGATGTCTTTGTTGGTATAAACGCGGTTGCCTTTGGAATTGCGGCTCGGGGAGAGTTGCGGGAACTCTTCTTCCCACGCGCGAAGCAGGTAGGTGGGAAGTCCAACAATTTTGCTCACTTCACCGATGGAGTAGTAAAGTTTTTTCGTCTCAAAGGTTTTCATTTGGGTGAGTGTTGATGTTTGATGGAAAATAAGAATTTATGTGCGATAGTTGTGGAGAGATTTATTAGTTTTCGTGCCATAATGAAAAAAGCGAAAACTTAAAATGATTTTCAAAATGCTCTTTTTACTATCTGCTTTCACAAATGGTGCGCATCAACAAACGCCAGAGCCTCCAATCGCGAAAGTGATTCCCAAAATCACAGAACTTCACGGAGAAAAAATTCTTGACCATTACGCATGGCTTCGCGAGAAAGAAAATCCCGAGACGATTGAATATCTCAAAGCGGAAAATGCCTACACCGAAGCAATGACGGCAAATCTGAAAGGCTTCGAGGAATCACTCTACAAAGAAATGCTCTCGCGCATCAAAGAAACCGATATGAGCGTGCCGACCAAGCAAGGCGATTATGACTACTACACGCGCACCGAAGCAGGCAAACAGTATCCTTACTTCTGCCGCAAACGCCGCACGCCTAATGCCCTCGAAGAAATGCTGCTCGATGAAAACGCACTCGCTGAAGGCAAAGCCTACTTCGATGTCGGATTGATTCAAGTGAGCGACGACCACAACCTGCTCGCCTATTCCGTCGACGAAACGGGCTATCGGCAATACAAACTTTACTTCAAGGATTTAAGGACCGGCGAACTGCTCAAAGACGATGTCGGATTTGTGGTCTCGTTTCAATGGGCGTCGGATAACAAAACTTTTTTTTACACGGTTGAAGATGAGGCGAAACGCTCGTATCGCCTTTATCGACGAACACTCGGCGACGAATCGGGCGAACTCGTCTACGAAGAGCCTGACGCGCTCTATAGCATTTATGTATCACGCTCGCACGATAGGCAGTTTATTTTTCTCAACATTAAAAGCAAGACAACAAGCGAGGTCAGGTTCGTCAAGAGTGAGACGCCAAAGGGCGAATTTCAACTCATTCACCCGCGCGAAACGGAGCATAAATACAGCGTTGAACACCGCAACGGAGAATTTTACATACTCTCCAACAAGAAGGCTAAAAATTTCCGACTCTTCACAGCACCTGTGTCTAATCCGTCTGAAAAAAATTGGAAAGAACGAATCGCGCATCGAGCAACGGTGCTCATTGAAAATGTAGAAGTGTTTGCGCAACACATGGTCTTGGTTGTGCGCGAAAATGGCTTGGTGCAGTTTGAGGTGCTGGACTTTGCTACGGAGCAAACAAAGCGAATTGGCTTTCCTGAACCGACTTACGCGGCATACAGCGCGAGCAATCCCGAATTTGAGACGACGAAATTTCGCTACAACTATCAATCGCTGGTGTCGCCGTCTTCGGTTTATGAATACGATATGAATACAGGCGAATCACGCTTACTCAAACAGCAAGAGGTGTTGGGCGGCTACGACGCATCGGCATATCAATCCGAGCGCATTTGGGCGACGGCGCAAGACGGCACGAAAATTCCAATTTCAATTGTCTACAAAAAAGGCTTTCAGCGCGACGGCAACGCGCCGCTCTTGCTTTACGGCTACGGTTCATATGGAATTGCGATTGATGCCACATTCAGCAGTTCTCGGCTGTCGCTACTCAATCGTGGCGTAGCATTTGCGATTGCACACATTCGCGGCGGAAACGAACTCGGCGAAGCATGGCACGACGACGGCAAAATGATGAATAAGAAAAACACTTTCACGGACTTTATTGCGTGCGCCGAGCATCTCTTCAAAGAAAAATACACGTCGCCAAGTCGATTAGCCATTCAAGGAGCAAGTGCAGGCGGCTTGCTGATTGGCGCAGTGCTGAACATGCGACCAGATATTTGCCACTTTGCACATCTTGCCGTGCCGTTTGTCGATGTTGTCAATACGATGCTTGATGAATCGTTGCCGCTAACGGTCGGGGAATTTTTAGAGTGGGGCAATCCGAAAGTCAAGGCGGAGTATGATTACATCAAATCTTATTGTCCTTACACGAACCTTGCGCGAAAAAATTATCCGAACATTTTAGTAACCACATCACTGAACGATAGCCAAGTCGGCTATTGGGAGCCTGCCAAATACACCGCAAAACTGCGCGCGCTGAAAACCGATAACAACAAACTGCTTTTCAAAATCAATATGGACGCAGGGCACAGCGGCGCAAGCGGTCGCTACGATTACCTCAAAGAATTGGCGTTTGAGTATTGTGTGATGCTTGCAATGCTGGGAATTGAGAAGTGAAACGTCTTATCGTTCTGAACGAAGCGTCAAAGAGTTAAGAGTTTGAAGAGTTAAGAGTGAGCCGTGCGTTCAACTTTTAATTCTTCACTCTTAATTCTCAACTGGTTTGGATTCCTCGCTTGTGCTCGGAATGGCGGTGTGTATTGCCGTCTGAAAAGGCTTCGCTTAAAGAAAACTTCATTCAAACTTCACAATTCTGTAACAACATACCCATTCTGTTACGGGAATGATTCACCTTCCTGCGAGGGGCTATGCTTCGACCAAACGCGCACAAGGCGCGAAAGCATCACATACCACTGCCGAAGTCGTTCCGAATCGCATTTGGAAAGTGATTGTTGTGCTTCCTGCCGCGTCGGGCGACGATGCAACGCGACTAACAACCTCAACCCGCGTCATTGCTGTTGATATGCCGAACACACAAGGTATTCGCAACAATAATTGGGGAACTTACCGCACAACGGTTGACGCAATCGAAGCGGCGGCAGGCGTTGATGTGCTCTCGCGCGTGCCCGCAAGCATTCAAGCCGTCATTGAAAGCCGCGTTGATAACGGACCAACGCAATAATGCATTGCAAGCATCAATTTTTTTAGAAAGGTCGAAGATTTCACTTCGACCTTTTTTCTTTTTACCTTTGCACAATTTTTCAACTCACCTGTCAGATTTTCAACATGCTCGTAATGAAATTCGGCGGCACTTCGGTTGAAGACGCAACTGCAATGCAGAATGTGATTGGCATTGTGCGAAATCAACTCGAGCGGTCGCGCCACAATGCTTCGCCTGCGCCAATGGTGATAGTAAGCGCGTGCGCAGGAATTACAAACAAACTCATCAAACTTGCAGAACTTGCCGTCAGCAATCGACGCGACGAGGCGTTAGTTGTGCTGGACGAAATCAACGCGCATCACTTGAAACTTGCCGAAACACTTTTGAAGAACAGCAAGAACGCGACGAGATTTATTGAAAAACTGACGAACAATCTTCAACTGCTGATTACCGCCGCCGATATATTTGGCGATGCTTCGCCGCGTGTCGTTGATGCCTTTGCGGCACACGGCGAACTTTTTTCGTCGTTCATTCTTGCCCAAGCCATGAACGAGCAAGGCGTAAAAACAGAATGGAAAGATGCACGGACGTTTCTCATCACTGACGACCATTTCGGAAAAGCACAGCCGCTTTGGGAGATTTCTGAAACCAAATTAAGAGAAGAGATTTTACCCCTGCTTAATCAAGGCACTGTGGTGTTATCGCAAGGCTACATTGGTGCGACCGTATCGGGCAAAACCACAACGCTTGGACGCGGCGGCTCGGATTACTCGGCGGCAATTTTCGGCGCAATGCTTGGCGCAGAGGCGATTCAAATCTGGACTGATGTCGACGGCGTTTTGACTGCCGACCCGCGCCTTGTGCCTGACGCACGCCGACTAAAAGTGATGACCTTCAACGAAGCGGCAGAACTCGCTTATTCAGGCGCGAAAGTGTTGCACCCTTCAACGATTCGTCCTGCCGTCGCGAAAAATATTCCCGTCTATGTGCTCAACTCCAAGCGTCCTGATGGTGAAGGCACGCTGATTACCAACGCCGTAGATTCATTTGAAGGAATGGTAAAATCAATCGCACACAAAAAAGGACAAACAATTATCAACCTGACGACAACGCAAATGCTTGGCACATTTGGATTTTTGCGTCAGGTCGCGCAAGTGTTTGAAAAATATGAAACGGCAATTGATATGATTTCTACAAGCGAAGTTTCTATTTCGCTGACGATTGGGGATAAAACAAACTTGAACAAAATTGTCGAGGAGCTCAAACCGATTGCCGAAGTTGAAATTGAAAAAGACATTGCAACGATTAGCGTGGTGGGCGATAGCATTCGTCGCTCACCGGGCATTGCCGCACGTGTGTTTCAAGCGATTGGCGACATCAATGTGAAGATGATTTCACAAGGCGCGTCGGAAATTAACATTGGCTTTGCCGTTGATGAATCGGATATGGAGAGAGCCGTGCGTTTGCTTCACGAGGCATTTTTTGCCGAAGTCAAAGAAGGTGCAATTTTTGCTTAACAGCATTAAGTTTACGACTATCAAAAACTAAAATAGGAGTAACAAACAATGAAAAAATTTGGTGAACTCGTCGTCGAAAAGGGATATGCGACTGAGGAGCAAGTAGAAATCGCATTAGGTTTGAATATGGCAATGCGCGATGTATTGGGGCGAACTTTGCTGGAAAAAAACTACATCAACTTTGAACAGTTCAAAACGCTTGTCGCGTATCAAGAAGCAAACCCTGGAAAGCGCATTGGCGATTGTGCGGTTGAGTTAGGATATGTAACGCACGCGCAGGTCAGTGAGGCTATGGCAATTCAAAACGAGCATAAAACTTTTTTGGGCGATATGATGGTAGATTTAGGATTTATCACGCCTGAACAGCGCGACGAAATTGTGGCGTTACAAACCAAGTTAAAAATGGAATGAGCTACACTGTTATCGCGCGAAAATATCGTCCGCAAAAGTTCACCGATATTACAGCACAAGAGCACATCACACGCACGTTGCAAAACGCGATTCGCAGAGACAGAATTGCGCACGGCTATATTTTTTCAGGCTCGCGTGGCGTAGGCAAAACAACCACGGCGCGTATTCTCGCCAAAGCCCTCAACTGCGAAAAAATTTTGACGAACGAAACTTATCGCAACGAAGTCGCTGAGCCATGCGGCGTGTGCGAAAGCTGTCGCGATTTCGATAACGGCGCAAGCCTGAACATTTATGAATTTGACGCCGCGTCCAACAACAGCGTCGATGATGTACGATTGCTTCGCGAAAATGTCCGCTACGCGCCACAAAAAGGAAAGTATAAGGTCTATATCATCGATGAATTTCACATGCTTTCCACAGCGGCGTTCAATGCGTTTCTCAAAACCCTCGAAGAGCCCCCGCCACACGCGATTTTCATTTTCGCAACCACCGAACTGCAAGATGTGCCCGCAACCATTGCTTCGCGTTGCCAACGCTTCATCTTTAAACGCATTTCCGTTCAAGACATTGCCAATACGCTCGAGGAAATCTGCAAAAAAGAAAATATCATCATCGACCGCGATTCGCTTAACCTGATTGCGCGAAAAGCCGACGGCGCGATGCGCGACGCGCAAAGCCTTTTAGACCAAGTCATTTCGTTTTCGCTTCAAGACGCCTCAGAAGAATCGGTCAAGATTACTTACGAGACAACCTCCAGCCTGCTCAACATTTTGGACGAAGAATACTTCTTCGCTGTTACCGATGCAATCGTCGAGAAAAATCCTGAAAAGATGCTCAGCGTTTCAAGTTACATCTACGAAAACGGCTTCGACATTCCTGACTTCCTTCAAAAACTTATCGGGCACTTCCGCAATTTTCTCATCATTAAAAATTTGCGCTCGAGCAGACTCATCGAGACGACCGAAGTCTACAAAAAGCGATACGAAGAAGGCGCGCAACACTTCGAAGCCGATACGCTCTTACAGTTCGTCGACCTTGTAACCAATGCAGAAAAAGAAATCAAAACCTTTCGCGAGCCGCAACTCAAATTGGAACTCACGCTCTTGAAACTCATCAAGGTGGCAGAACTTGGCAATTATGAAGAGCGAATCGCCGCACTTGAAAAAGCCGTTCAAGCATTGAGCCAAGAACTAAAAAAAAAATCGCTGACGAAAGCGTTGCAATAACACAACCCGATACGCCCGTGCAAACTTCCCCAAAGCCCATCATCCAATCCAGAACTTTGGAGCGTGTGAATCAATCGCTCAATGTCGCCGCGTGGCAAGGGCGGTTTTCACGATTCATTCAGGAGACCAATTACCGACCGCGTTACGCCAGTTCGCGTCCGCTTGTCAAAGAAAGTGCAGTGCAAGGGCAAAGTGATGCGCAAAAGTTGATTCCAAAAGAGAGACTGATGGCGCATTGGGGCGCGTTTATTGAATCGCTCGAAAATGAAGGCAAGTCGTTTCTCGTTTCCAACTTGAAAATGTGCGAAGTAGAAGCCATGCAAGATGGCAAAGTCGTGCTCAAATGTGCCAAGAAGTTTTCGTTTGAGTCGCTCCATGCGGAATCAACTGACTTGCACAAAGAGGCAGTTAATTTTTTTGGGGGCTTGTTGGAAATTGAAATCGTGTTGGATAAAGCCAGCGTTGCCGAAGCGATGAAATCTGAAAAAAGTGCGGCGGAACTCTTCAAGGAACTTTCGGAAACAAATCCCGTCATCAAATATCTCATCGAGCATTTTGGTGCAGAGCCGCTTTATTGAAAAAGCATTTGAGGCAAGTGTTCAGCGTTGCGTGTGCCGACCTTTCCATTTCGGCGACGATAACCGAGAAATGTTTTGTCTTTGATGATTTCCGAGAAGGTTGCGGCAAATGAGCGCGTTGGGCAATACTTGTATGATTCTTCGCCGCTCAACGCGGTTTTGAGATTATGCCCGTGAACCCACGCCCCGAGAGCAATTTCAGCCGTCGCTAATCCGATTTGATGACCGTATTTGATAATCGGTTCACCTTTGGAAACTGTGCGAAGCGCGACCTTGTGTCCTGCGTTAATTTCTTCTTGAACGAGCAATCGTTTTGCTCCGACCGTAATTTCTTCACCGGCATGAAGCAAGGTAAGCGCAACGGCTACCGTGTCGTGTTCGTGTATTTGTATGGCTTTCATCGTTGTCGTGATTTGAAAATGATGCTATTTCGTTTTTGCCCAATCGGGAAGCGCGCCGAATTGAACATCGAAAACGAGCGGCGCGAGCATGAAAACAAGAAGCGTGATGAGAACGGTGAATAGCACGTTGAGCCAAAACCCTGCACGCGCCATTTGGGTTGTTGTAATGAATCCGCTTGCATAAACAATCGCATTTGGCGGCGTCCCAACAGGAAGCATAAACGCACAACTAACGCCGAGCGTCGCAGGGAGCAAAAGCAAGTAAGGGTTTTCGCCGATTGCAACAGCAACCGGTGCCAAAATCGGTAGAAGCGTTGCGGCAAGAGCAGTGTTTCCGATAAGCTCCGTTGCGAAAATCGCAATCAGCGCGACTATCAAAACCACGAAAACGAGCGATACATCGCTTAACCCTGAAAGCGATTGACTAACAAAGGTTGAGAGACCCGACTTCTGTATCGCCTGCGCCAGACTAATTCCGCCGCCAAAGAGAATCAATACTTCAAAAGGCAACTTTTTGGCTTGCTCTAAACTCAAGGCAAATTCGCCGCGCTTGATGTCGATAGGCAAGAGAAAGAGAACGACTGCGCCAAAAATCGCAATGCCAGCGTCAGAGAGTTTGATGTTTGGAAACCATGAACTGAGCAGAGGCTCAAACATCCATAACAAAGCCGTAATGATAAAAACAATGCTAACTAATTTTTCGCCCTTGCTCATTTTTCCGAGCGATGCATATTGCGATTGGATTAAGTGTTGGCTCGAGCGCAGTTGCATCGTAGGAAACGAAAACACGAATCGTGTCATCAACAGCCAAGAGAGGGGAAGCGAGAGAAACACGAGCGGAACGCCAATCATTGCCCATTGCGCAAAAGTGACTTGAACTTTGTAAGTCTCGTTCATAAAGCCAACGAAGAGCGCGTTTGGCGGCGTTCCAACAAGCGTGCCCAGCCCGCCAATGCTTGCCGAATAAGCAATGCCGAGCATCATGGCGGCGGAAAAATTTTGTCGTGTCGTTTCATTTTTCTCTTCGCCTAACACAAGCTCGACAACCGATTGCCCAATCGGGAGCATCATCAAAGTGGTTGCAGAGTTGCTCACCCACATTGAAATGAAGCCTGTAACGAGCATGAATCCGCCGATAATCAAGTTCGGTTCGGGAGAGATTTTTGAGAGAAGCCAAAGCGCAATGCGGCGATGCAAGCCGTGCGATTCAACCGCAAGTGCGATAAAGAAACCGCCCATGAACAAAAAGATAATCGGATTGGCGTAAGGCGCGGTGGCGTCTTTTATCGGCGCGATGTTTAAAACAGGCAAGAGCACAATCGGCAGAAGTGCGGTTACGAAAACAGGCACGGCTTCGCTAATCCACCAAATTGCCATGAGCGTTACGAGTGCGGTGGTTTTCCAAGCCGGCTCGCTCATGCCGGCAGGTGCAGGTAAGAGAAGCAACATGGCGAAACTCAATACGCCCAATATCAAGCCAAGTCGGCGGTATGATGGATAGAGAACAGGTTCGTTCATGGTTTTTATCAATTAAACATTGTGCTGTCAAGTTTGCGATTAACAGGCAAATAGGCGCGTTCATATTGAAACTTCTCGGCTTGTTTTTCATCATAATCCACGCCTAAGCCGGGTCTTGAATTCCAAAGTTATTGATGGCTAAATCAAAATGAAGAGCCGCCGCCATCGTGATGGGCGAGAGGTCGGTTGCGCCGTGAAAGCCTGTTCTCACATGATAAATGCTTGCCATTGATGCCACTTTCATATACGACGCCATCAAATACGGAAATCATGATTTGATGCAACCGTTTGATTTTATCAGTTGCACGATAAGTCTGCGAAAGCGGCGCAATAATCATACCATCTACGCTCATCGTTTCAAAACGAGAAATCAGTGTTTTCCTCTTTGTCTATTTTCCCGATGGAATTTTTTTATCTTGAAATACGTTGAGTAACGAAATATGTAACAAATCTGTTTAATTTACTCGTCCACTTATCCTTAATAATTCTATCAAGAAGCAATGAAAAAGTATTTTTTACTGATTTCGCTGCTGTGTCTGTCAAATTCGCTCTACGGACAGGAGTGGCAGTTAGTCTGGTCTGATGAGTTCAACGGTTCATCACTCGATACTTCGAAGTGGTCTTACCAAATTGGAACAGGTGCGCCGCTGATGGTGGGCTGGGGAAACAACGAATTGCAGTATTACACGAATCGTCCTGCTAATGTCAATGTGTCGGGGGGGTATTTACGCATTATCGCGCGTCGTGAAAATTTTGGCGGCATGCAATACACATCAGGGCGGATTCGAACAAAGAACAAAGGGGATTGGCGGTATGGAAAAATTGAGATGCGAGCAAAGTTGCCAAGGGGGAGAGGCATTTGGCCTGCATTTTGGATGCTGCCAACTGACGAAGTCTTCGGCGGCTGGCCGCGCAGCGGCGAAATTGACATCACGGAACTGATTGGACATGAGCCAAACCGTATTCACGCTACCATTCACTTTGCCAATAGTTTATACCAGCACCAGTTTCAAACCACATCATATTTACTCTCACAAGGCACATTTAACGACGATTTTCACACATTTCATATTGAGTGGGGGCAAAACGAAATTAAATGGTATGTCGACTCCATCATTTACTTCTTCCGCGTGCCAGCACATTTAGGAACTTCAAACTGGCCCTTCAACGAACGGTTTCATATCATTTTGAATGTTGCGGTTGGCGGAAATTGGCCCGGCAGTCCAGACTCAACGACCGTATTTCCACAAGAAATGGTGGTGGATTATGTGCGCGTTTATCAACGCTCGCCGCTTTCAACACCAACAGATGCCCAAAAACCATCGCAATTTGTGCTCGAGCAGAACTATCCCAATCCGTTCAATCCAACAACAACGATTACTTATCAACTTCCTGTGTCGAGCGATGTTAAGTTGGAAGTCTTCGATGTGCTTGGCAAAAAAGTGGCGACGCTGGTCAATACAAGGCAATCGGCGGGCAGTTATACCGTCAATTTTAATTCTGCTCAATTTAATCTTGCCAGTGGTGTATATTTTTACAAAATCAGCGCAGGAAGTTTTGCACAAACGCGCAAAATGATTTTGACGAAATAACACTGACTTTTTCAAATGAACACACTTCGAGAGCGGGTGGCTCTAATCACAGGCTCTTCACGCGGCATTGGCAAAGCAACCGCCCTGCGTTTGGCGCGTGAAGGCATCTCCATTGTGGTCAATTATCTCAAAAACAAAACCGAAGCTGAAAAGACGGTATCGGAACTGCATTCAACTGGTGTTGAAGCCATCGCCGTTCAAGCCGATATCAGCAAGCCCGACGACATCAAGCGGCTCTTCGCCGAAGTTAAAAGTCATTTCAACCGTTTAGATATTTTTGTGAGCAATGCCGCAAAGGGCGTCTTTGGCTCGATTCTTCGCATTGGTTCAAACGGATTTGATTTAACGATGGCAACCGGTCCGAAAGCCTTACTTTTAGGTGCGCAAGAAGCGGCAAAACTCTTTGGCGAAAAGGGCGGCGTGATTGTGGCAGTTTCAAGCATTGGCAACATTCGCTGCTTGGACGGCTACGCGGCAATGGGCGCAGCAAAAGCGGCGTTAGAAACGATTGTTCGCTACCTTGCGGCGGAATTAGGCGCGAAAAAAATTCGCGTCAATGCCGTCTCTGGCGGTGCAGTCGACACCGAAGCGTTGAACGACTTCAAAAATCAAGACGAAATGAAAAAGGAATGGATTGCTCGCACGCCGCTTGGACGATTGGGAACTGCCGAAGACATTGCCGACATTATCGCGTTCCTTTGCTCCGACCAATCACGATGGATTCACGGACAAACCATTATCGCCGACGGCGGCGGCACACTGCGATAAAATAAATTTTAATAACGATTGAACTAACACGTTAATGTTCGGAGAAGAATCAATTTGGATGTGGCTCGGATTTTTCGCGCTTGTTTCGGTTGTGCTCGCGCTGGATTTGGGCGTCTTCAACAAGCAAGCACATCGCATTTCAAGCAAAGAAGCCTTGATGTGGACTTGCCTTTGGGTTTCGCTCGCGATTGGATTTGCAGGAGCCGTGTGGCACTTTTATGGCTTTGAAAAAGCGACTGAGTTCATGACGGGATATTTGATTGAAGAATCGCTCTCGGTCGATAATCTCTTCGTTTTTGTGTTGGTATTTCGCCACTTCAAGGTCGAGGACAGGTATCAACATCGGATTCTCTTTTGGGGTGTCTTGGGAGCAGTGATTATGCGCGCGATTTTCATTTTTGCGGGCGTCGCGCTCATTCAAAAATTTCATTGGATCGTTTATCTCTTCGGCGCATTTCTCATTTATTCAGGGCTGAAACTGCTCTTTGAAAAAGAGGGCGAAGAAGAAACCGAAGAAGTTGCCGAAAACTTCGCAATAAAGTTGGTGAAGCGATTTTTTGCTATCTCGAGGAACTACGACGGACAAAAATTTTTCACGATTGAAAACGGAAAGCGCGTTGCCACGCCGCTCTTTCTCGTCTTGATTGTCATTGAAATAACTGACCTCATTTTCGCCGTCGACTCCATTCCCGCCGTGCTTGCCGTCAGCAACGACCCGTTCATCATTTTCACGTCGAATATCTTCGCCATTATGGGCTTGCGCTCGCTTTACTTTTTGCTCGCCGATATTATCGACAAGTTCGTCTTCCTCAAAAAAGGGATTTCATTTATTCTCACATTTGTGGGGATAAAAATGCTCACACCTGAAATTTCGCGTTGGATTACAGGCGAATCGTTCTCCATTCCATCACCGATTTCTCTTGCGGTGATTGCCAGCGTGCTACTCCTTTCCATTGTGCTTTCGCTTCTCTTTGCACCGAAAGAAGAAAAGAAAGAAGCCTCGCCAATAGAAGAAGAAGTGAAAGTTTAAGGAAGCGCGTTGAGTTTTCGCAAGAGCCACTCCGCCGAAAGGCACAAAACCACGACCATCAAAGTCGACCACAAGTTTGCAAATTCAATAGACGATGTAGTGCTAACCTTGACGGGTTGAAATGACGGCTCGCGCTTGATGTCGTCAAAAAATTGTGCAAAAGTTTGCGGTGTGTAGAACTTGCCACCGCTACGCTCGGCAATGCTCTGCATCGTTTCGGGAATTGCGGCAGTGTTGCGCAGTTCCGCGCTGGTTTCGCTCACTGAAAAAATGCCACTCGCCGTGCCTAACACGGTTTCTCCTTCTTTGGCTTCAGCGGTGAAAGTATAGTCGCCTTTCTCAAATCCCTCGAACTTGGCTTGATAGACGCCTTCTTCGGTGGCGCGCTCAAAGGTGGCGTTGTAACTTTCGCCCGTTTGCTTGTGCTTGACGCCCAAGGCAATTTCGGCGGTCGAGACAGGGTTCAAGAGTTCATCTTGCAAAGTAGCAGTGAAGAAAACGGTTTCGCCTTCGTCGTAAAGTTTGCGCGATGTCGAGACTTGAAACCGCTTTGAATCTTCCTTTGCCGAAAGCCACTCGATTGTGCCAAGCAAGGTTTGTGCATAAACTTTGCGCACGTTTTCGTCAGGCGAAAGTGAAAATCGCCAAAACTGAGGCGTGCAAAGCGTTGCATATTTTTTGCCCGAACTTTGCGCAACGGCAAGTGCCACACGCTCGGTGGCTCTGCCTGAAACAGAAAGTTTCCACAAAACTTGCGTTGTGGGTTTGGGTTGAAAATTAAAGTCCAAATAAGAAATCGGCGGCGCGGTTTGAAAAGCGGTCTGCAAAAGAGAAGCCACAGGCTTAAAAGCAACGAAACTTTGACCTTGCGGTGTCGGCAAAATGAACGCATTGTTATCGAGAACATCGGCAGGAGTTGTTCGCGCAAGGCTGACGGCGAGAATTGGCTCGTATTGTTTTAGTTTCGTGCCCGAACTTTGCAAGCCGACAAATGAAAAGACAGGAATTTTATTCGCGTTCAAGAACCCAAACACACGCTCGGAAATTGATTCGCTAATGCTTGCGCTTGGAAAGCCGATGAGCAAACAAACATCGGCATCTTGATGAGCCGTAAGGTTGAGTGCACCCTCAAAAAATTCGCTCGACGTTTTTTGCGTAAAAAAAACAGCATCGATGTTTTCAGACTGCACGAGCGTTTGACGGACGGAAGAAATTTCAGGGTCGGCAAGACCAGCAATCACTAAAACCTTCTTCTTGTTTTTCAAGACGCGCACGAAGAAAGATTGCGAATTATTTTTTGCCGAAAATTCGCCTTGAAGCGGCGAGATGCTAATGCTGTATTTGGCGTCGCCGACTTCTTTTGGCACAAATTCAAACGCGAGGGACTGCTCAGAAACGGCGAGTTCAAACTGCTTGCGTGCCAAAACGGTTTCGCCACTTTTCAGGAGTGCCTCGACAACTTTGCCTGTGAAGCCTTCTTGTGCAACCACGGCTGAAACCGAAACTTTGGTATTGACAATCGCTTGCTCGGGTGCGTAAATGCGGCGAAGCACAATATCTTTGCGCGAAGTGCTATCGCCTAACAGCACGGTGAAAATCGGAATCGGCGAACGCTCGGCTTCGTAGAGTGGGGTTTCGCCTGCGTTGAATGCGCCGTCGCTGAACAACAACGCGGCATTGAAGTTTTCGCGCATGCTAATGCGATTAAGTGCTTCAATCGCGCGCGAGTGATTGGTGTATTTTTCATTGAACGAAAAGTCGCCTAATGCACGCTCTTGCAGCGTTTCGCCAAAGGCGAACGAACGAATATCAACGACGTCTTCAAGATTACTTTGATAGCGTGAAAGAAGTTGTTGGAGTAGGCTATCGCGCCGAAGTCCGTTGTCGCGAATCGTCATGCTTTCGGAGTTATCGATAATCAATGCCAATTTGGGCTTGCGCGTTTCTTCTGAAAAAAATTGCAACATCGGTTCAAGAAAAAGCGAGAGCGTAAGGAAAACGGCAAGCGCACGCAAACTTACCAATGCGACTTTAATCGGCGTGGAGAGCGTGGCGCGCTGGTATGTCCAAAAGGCAAGCAGAACGGCAAGAAGTGCAAAGAGCAATAAGAGCCAAAGTGATGAAGCGACAAAAGTCATTATGCTTTGTGAAAATCGTGTTAAGTCAAACAAAATAACCGTCAATTTCAATTCGTGAAAATTCTCGACCGATATATTGCAATCCGATACCTCACGGCATTTTTGTTCGGAACAGTGTCCTTCATCGCGCTTTTCGTCTTGATTGACCTCATCGAGCATATCGACGACTTCATTGACCGCAAACTGACGCTCTTACCGATTCTGACTTACTACGGCTACTTCCTTCCTGAAATCCTGAAACTGATTATCCCCATTAGCGCGCTACTTTCGGCATTGTTTGTAACCGGTGCGCTCTCAAAACAGATGGAACTAACGGCGATGAAATCGGGCGGAATTAGCCTCTACCGAATCCTTGTGCCGTTTTTAGCAATCGCCATGTTAATTACCTTGTTGGATTTTTACCTTTCAGGTTGGCTTGTGCCACAGACGACGAGAGAAAAACAGCGATTTGAATCAATCAATCTCGGAAAAAATTTTTGGGTTAGTGGCAGTCGGTCAAATGTCAATATCATGGATTCGCCGACGCAACTCGTCAGCATTGGCTATTACGACGACTATACGAAAACCTGCTACGCGCTTGGTGTGCAAGCCTTCAACGGAAAAGAGTTGATTTGGCGATTAGATGCAGAACGAATGAAATACGACACGACCGCTCAAAAGTGGGTGATTGAAAGCGGATACCTGCGCGTCTTCAGTAGCGATAAAGAGTTCATCACACGCATTGAGCAGCTCGATACGCTTGCATTTTCTTTTACAGCCAAAGAACTCGGCGAGTCGACGCAAGCCCTTGAACTGATGACGCTTCCGGAGCATCGTGCGTTTTTGAAGGCACGTGAGCGTGGCGGATTTGAATCGTCTGATGAAGCCATCGTGAAGTATCACACGAAACTTTCTTTTCCGTTTGCGTGCCTGATTGTGATTCTCATCGGCGTGCCGCTCTCGGCGCAAAAGAAGCGAAGTGGCATCGCGCTTGAAGCAGGAATTAGTATTCTTGTTGGATTTTTGTATATGGGCGTTCAGCAAGTTTTCGGAACGCTCGGCTATAAGGGTGCAGTCAATCCTGTTTTAGCCGCGTGGATGCCGAACATGATTTTCCTCATCGTCGGTGCAGTGATGCTCTTTAAAGCGCAGAAGTGAATAATGAATAGTGAGTAATGAATAGTGAAGACTTTTTCGCTGTGCTCGGAATGACGGGGTGTTGTGGGGTAATTCTGAACGAAGCGAAAGCGGAGTGAAGAATCTGAAAAGAAACGCTGATGAAACGGATTTAGGCGGGTTTTCACAGATTTTTATTTGGTTGAAAATCCGTGAGAATTGATTTAATCCGTCGAATCTGTGTTCTCTCTTTTATCAACTTGCCAAGCGCGAGAGCGCGAAACTAGCAATTTTGCGAATCAAAGCGGGATACTCCAATCCAGCGGCTTTTGCAGAACGTGCAAGACCGGCATCAGGCGAAATGTCAGGGTTTGGATTGACATCAACGACAAATGGCCTGCCCTCTTTTGAGACGCGAAAATCGACACGCGCATAATCGCGACAGCCAACCGCATTGAACACGCGCAACGCAATTTGTTTGAGTTCAAGTTCGAGTTTCAAGTCAATCGGTGCGGGGCAGATGGGCTTTGTTTCTTTGTATTCTACGCTTTCTTCTTCCCACTTGGCTTTATAGGTTACAATCCGCGCAAAGCCTTCGGGCATGGTTTCAAAACTAATTTCAGAAATTGGCAACACGCGCGGCGCATTTGGGTGTCCGATTTGATGTTCGAAATCGCTATCGCCTAAAATCGCTACATTGAACTCTCGTCCGTCGATAAATTCTTCAACAAGCGCAGGCTGTTTGTAGGTGTGCCAAATCATCTCAACTTGTTCTTTGAGTGCCGATTCGGAATGCACGACGGAGTTATTTGAAATTCCTATGCTCGCATCTTCGTGTTCAGGCTTGACGATGAGCGGAAAGGGAATGGTCGTGGAAATTTCTTCTGACGGCTTGAACACAGCAAAGCGCGGCGTTGGAACAGAACGGCGAAGTAGAATTTCTTTCGTCTTGGCTTTCTGAACGCAAAGTTCAAGCGTTTTTGCCTGCGAGCCTGTATAAGCAATGCCGAGCAAATCGAGCGCGATTGGAATAAAAACTTCGCTCTTTGAAATGCGATAAGTTCCTTCAAACAAATTGAACACCGCGTCAGGCTTGATTTCCATCAGTTGCTCCATCAGGAAAATAATATCGCCGGTGAAGGCAAGCGGACTGACTTTGTATTCTTCGGAGAGTGCGGCACTAATGGTATCGACATTGGCTAAAATGTCCATTTCCGATTTGATGTCGTGCCTGAGCGAGAATCGGTCGGGAACAGCATTGTAAATGATGACGATGTGCTTCATACAGAAACAGTCTCAAATTTTTTGAGCAGTTCAATACACTTTTCGTTTTGATGTGGAAGTCCAATTGAAATTCTCAAACAATGTGGCAAGCCAAAGGCTTTGAGCGGGCGCGTAATGACGCCGTTTTGCAAAAGGTATTCAGAAACGGCATTCACACGCGCTTCACTGCCGTAATCAATCATCACGAAATTTGCCCACGAAGGAATCCAGTTCAAGCCAAGTTCGGTGAAGGCTTCGGAAAAGAGTTTGTAGCCGTGCGTGTTGTTGTCGATGGTTTGGCGTAAAAAATCGTCATCGTCTAATGCGGCAAGTGCGCCTGCTTGCGCGAGCGAATTTGGCTCAAAAGGAAGTTTAACTTTCATCAAATTCGTAATGAACTTCTCGTGAGCGAAGCCGTAGCCGACGCGCAACGCCGCAAGTCCGTAGCCCTTTGAGAAGGTGCGAAGCGTAATCACATTATCGTAGCGATACGACATAGAGTCGGGATAGTCCAAATCGCTCGAAGCAAATTCAAAATAGGCTTCATCTAAAATGATAATCACGCGCTCAGGCACACGCGCCATGAAGGCGTCAAACTCTTCGCGTGTGAAGATTGTGCCCGTGGGGTTATTCGGATTGCAGAGGTAAATGACTTTTGTGTGGCGGGTAATGCGGTCGGCAATGCCTTGTAAATCAAAGCGATAGCCGTCTTTCATCGGAACGCGGTTCAAGGTTAAGCCGCTTGCGTTGGCAAGCACGTAAAAGCCGATGAAGGTATTTTCGGAAGTAAGCAATTCGTCGGTGTCGGAAACGAATGTGCGCAGAATGTTTGCCATAATGCCTTCTGAGCCTGCACCAACGGCGACGTTGTCGAGCTTCAGCTTAAAGCGTTCTGCGAGTTTTGTGCGCAGTTTGAGCGCGGCAGGGTCGGGGTAATAGTTCACATCGTGCATTGCCTTTTGCATCGCTTCAATCGCTTTGGGAGAAACGCCGAGCGGATTCTCGTTCGAGGCAAGTTTATAGACTTCCTGTAAGCCGTAAAGCGATTTGATTTCCTCAATGCTTCTGCCTGCCTTATACGGCTCTAACTTTTCAATGTGCGGTGGAACAAGTTGTGTGGTCATGCTTTTCGAAGTTTAGAACAAAAGTAAAGAATGATAAGATAGGATTGTATTTTGCTTCATTCAACACTTTGGCGATGAAAAAACTACAAGAGAAACTGCAAGAAGCAAAAAAAATGATTGAATCGCGCTGTGCTGTTCCCAAAGGCACAGTGGCACTTACGCTGGGTTCGGGTTTAGGAAACTTTGCCGAGCGCGTAGAAAATCCGATTGTGATTGACACCAAAGAGATTCCTCACTTTCCGACGCCGAGCGTAGCAGGGCATCATGGCAAATTGATTTTCGGCACCGTGAAGTCGAAGCCGATTGTGCTTCTGAAAGGGCGCGTGCATCTTTACGAAGGGCGAGACGCCGACGAAGTAACTTTTTATGTTCGATTGCTCAACTTGCTTGGCGTGAAATCATTGATACTCACAAATGCAGCGGGCGGCGTTAATCCGCTCTTTGAAGCAGGCGACTTGTGCTTAATTGTTGATGTGATAAACCTGATGTTCACGCCGAATCCAGACCTGCCAATTTTGCAAACGGCGCACGAGCCTTTATTTGACAAGGGTTTTCAGCAAGTTGCAAAAGAATGTGCGCGCACCTGCGGGATTCATTTCAAGGAAGGCGTATATGCAGGCGTGCTTGGACCTTCCTACGAAACGCGCGCTGAAATTCGAATGCTTCAAACCTTGCGCGCCGATTTGGTCGGAATGTCAACCATTCTTGAAGCCACAACCGCAAAGCACTTGGGCATGAAGGTGCTCGGAATTTCACTCGTAACCAACAAAGCGGCGGGACTTTCCGACGAGATACTTTCGCACGACGATGTGCAACGTGTGGCGCAACGCGCACAAAAAGAATTTTCAACGCTCATTGAAGCCATCTTGTTAGCACATACTCAATAACCAATTGCGCGTTTAGCGAAGTGTTAGTTGCGCTCGGAGCGTTTCAGGGTCGCTCGTTGGAAGTTGGCACGCATAATCAATGCAGACAAAAGCCGTCGGCTTTTCAACCGTGAGCGTGTTCAGAAAGTCTAAATGCGTTGCCGCTTCGGGCGAGGCGTGAAGCAAGACTTTATTCGGTATGAATGTTTCATAAATCACCCTGCGAAGGCTCTTCATTTCAGGCGTTTCAAGCGAGCCTGCCAAAATAATTTGCTTCGGCTTTTGAAGGTAGAATGAAAGCGCGACAAGCATTTGTGGCAAGTAGCTTGGGGCTTTTTCAAGCAGTTGGCTGAAATAAAGAAGCGTCTTTTCGGCAGATTGGCGGAAGTCTTGGCGGTCGGTCATTTGTGCAAGTCGGAGCAAGTTAAGCGCGGCGATGGAGTTCGGTGAAGGCTCTGCGCCGTCGTGGTCTTCTTTCATGCGCAAAATGATCGAGGCGTCGCCTTCTTGTGAACTGAAAAATCCCCCATGCACTTTATCCTCAAAAAGTTTTTGCATCGTTTCGGTCAAGCGAATTGCGAGCGTGAGGTATCGCGGGTTGAGCGATGATTCGTAAAGGTCTAAAAGGGCTTGGACGAAGAACGCATAGTCGTCGAGTTTGCCGTCGATGCCGGCTTCGCCTTGTCGGTATCGGCGCAGAAGCGTGTGCGTTTCGGCGTTGTAGAGTTTGTTCAAAATGAACTCGGTGGCGTTTGTGGCGGCGTTCAGATATTTGTCATCACCTAAAACTTGATAGCCTTTGGCAAAGGCAGAAATCATCAAGCCGTTCCAAGAGACGAGAACCTTGTCGTCTAAGTGTGGGCGCGGGCGTTTCGCACGTGCTTCGAAGAGTTTGGCTTTGGCAGAGTGGACAAGCGTTTTGATGTCCTCTGTGGTTGTGTTGAATCGCTTTGCGGCGTCTTCGAAGGTGTGAAGTTGGATAAGGATATTTTTCTTGATGAATTCGCCGTGCGGGTCGCTCGGTGCGTTGCCGCTGGGTTTGATGTTGAAGATGTAAGAAAAAATCTCGCTGTCTCTTGCGCCTAAGAGGGCGTCGATTTCCGCTTGTTCCCACACATAGAACGCGCCTTCGGCTTTGTGAGTGCTCTCAAAGGTTGGCAGACTATCAGCATCTTCGGCTGAATAGAATGCGCCGCCGAGAGGCTGAGAGGCTTTATCGGTCATATCGCAAAGAATGTAGTTGAAGATGTCGCGCGCGACGTCGGCGAATTCATGTTCGCCTGAAAGTTGGAAGGCTTCGAGGTAAGAGACGGCAAGTTGCGCGTTGTCGTAGAGCATTTTTTCGAAGTGCGGCACGTGCCAGTATTTGTCGGTTGAATAACGTGCGAATCCGCCGCCGCCTTTGCCTTCAACGCTGATGAGGTCGTGCATGCCGCCCATCGCCATTTTGCGAAGTGTGAAGAACGACATGTCTAAAACGCGCTTATCGCCTGTGCGGGCGTGGTAGGTATGCAAGAAGTTGAGAATAACTGTACGCGGGAACTTGGGCGCACCGCCGAACCCACCCCATTCTGAATCAAATTGATTGGCGAATTGAGAAGCGGCTTTATCGAAGACTTTCGGCGTCAGGGTTACTTTTTCGGCACTATCGAGTTGCAATGTGTAAGACTTTAATTGCTCGACAACATTTTCGGAGACATTGACGATTGCGGCGCGTTCCGACTGCCATTTTTCAGCCACGCGCTCTAAAACGGTTTTGAAGCCGGTGCGTCCGTAGCGGTCTTCGAGCGGAAAGTAAGTGCCGCCAAGAAACGGTTTGAGGTCGGGCGTGAGCCAAACCGACATTGGCCAGCCGCCACTTCCAGTTGAGGCTTGCACATACGTCATATAGACTTTATCGAGGTCGGGGCGTTCTTCACGGTCGACTTTAATCGGAACGAAATAAGTGTTCAAAATTTTGGCGACTTCCTCGTTCTCGAACGATTCGTGTTCCATCACATGGCACCAGTGGCAAGTGGAGTATCCAATCGAGAGAAAAATCGGCTTGTCTTCTTTGCGAGCTTTCTCAATGGCTTCTTCGCCCCACGGATACCAGTCGACAGGATTATGCGCGTGTTGCAAAAGATATGGGCTTTTCTCGTTGATGAGGCGGTTGGTGAATTTATGTGTTGTGGTCATTGTGAGTTGTGAATTAACATTGAACAAAAAACGGGATAGAGGGTTGGGCTAACTGTGCGCCGTCAACCGATGCAACGGCGCGTGTGTTGCGTGATAACAGGTTGCGCGTTACATCTGAAAATAATGCATAATCGTGTTCAGGTCTTTATCGCCACGACCAGAAAGGCAGATGACGAGAACATCATCATGTTTCAATTTGGGTGCAGTTTGAATCGCATAGTGGACGGCGTGAGCGGTTTCAATCGCGCAAATGATGCCTTCGGTGCGTGCAAGGAATTTGAGGGCTTGCATGGCTTCGTCATCGGTAACGGATTCATAATGCACCAAGCCTAAATCTTTCAAGTAACTGTGTTCGGGACCGACGCCGGGATAATCCAAGCCTGCAGAAATCGAGTGAGCAAGGTCAATTTGACCGTCTTCATCTTGCAAGAGATACATCATCGCGCCGTGCAAAACGCCGGGCTTACCTTTGGTAAGCGTTGCCGCGTGTCGTCCGTTCAAGCCTTCGCCTGCCGCTTCAATGCCGACGAGTTTAACCGTTTGCGTATCGTTCAAAAACGGATAAAACATGCCCATCGCGTTTGAGCCGCCGCCGACGCACGCCGTAATGAGCGAAGGAAGTTTGCCTTCGCGCTCGAGAATTTGCGCACGAGTTTCCTTGCCAATGACGCTTTGAAAATCGCGCACCATCATCGGATAAGGATGCATGCCGACAACTGAGCCAATGATGTAGAAGGTATCGTCAGGATTCGTAACCCAATCGCGAATGGCTTCGCTGGTAGCGTCTTTGAGCGTTTTGCTGCCTGATGAAACGGGCACGACGCTTGCGCCGAGCAACTTCATGCGTGCCACGTTCGGGGCTTGTCGAGCAATATCTTCTTCGCCCATATAAACGATACATTCCAAGCCGAAGAGCGCGCAGACGGTTGCGGTTGCAACGCCGTGTTGTCCAGCCCCAGTTTCGGCAATGATGCGACGCTTGCCCATACGCTTGGCGAGCAAGACTTGACCAATCGCATTGTTGATTTTGTGCGCCCCAGTGTGGCAGAGGTCTTCACGCTTCAAGTAAATTTTTGCGCCGCCGAGCGTTTCGGTTAGGCGTTTGGCGAAATAGAGCGGTGTAGGTCGTCCGACAAAATGCGTTAAGAGGTCATGAAACGTTTGCCAGAACGACGGGTCTTGTTTGGCGGCGTTGTATTCGCGTTCTAAATCGTCCGCGTTTTTGATGAGCGTTTCGGGAACATACTTTCCGCCGTAGATGCCGAAGTGTCCGCGTGAATCGGGGGCGTTGTAGGTTGGCGTGATGGTCATGGAAACTCTGAACCGCTGTTGTTAAAGTTCTTATTGGAAAAGAGATTACTGAAAAACTACTTGCCAAAAATTTTGCTAAAAATCAGTTGGTCGTGTGCAGTTTGACCGCCGAACAGATGTCCCATTTTTTTCTGTTTGGTCTCGAGATAACCCTTGTTAATGTCGTTAGGATTGATAACGAGCGGCACGCGCTCGACGACTTCCAGCCCGTAGCCTTCAAGACCGACAACTTTTTTCGGATTGTTGGTCATAAGTCGCATTTTTTTGACGCCTAAATCGCAGATGATTTGCGCACCGATGCCGTAATCGCGCAAGTCGGCTTTGAAGCCAAGTTTCTCGTTGGCTTCGACCGTATCGAGCCCTTGGTCTTGAAGGTTATAGGCTTTGAGTTTGTTGATAAGACCGATGCCGCGCCCTTCTTGCATGATGTAAACCAAAACGCCGCGTCCTTCGCGTTCAATCATCATCATGGCAGTGGCGAGTTGTTCGCCGCAGTCGCAGCGCATAGAGCCGAAAAGGTCGCCCGTAGCACAGCTCGAGTGAACGCGAAGCAGAACCGGTTCGCCGTTGGCAACATCGCCTTTGACCAAAGCAAGGTGATTTTTATCGTCAATGAGCGTTTCGTAGGCAATCAATTTGAACTCGCCGAAGTGCGTGGGCAGACGGACTTCGACCGCACGCTTGACGAGTTTTTCTTTTTGCATGCGATACGCCACGAGGTCTTTAATTGTGATGAGTTTCAGTCCGTATTTCTCTTTGATTTTGATAAGTTCAGGCAGGCGCGCCATTGAGCCATCTTCGGAGAGAATTTCGCAGATAACGCCAACAGGCTTAAAGCCTGCAAGACGCGCTAAATCGACAGCGGCTTCGGTATGTCCGACACGGCGAAGCACGCCGCCGTCCATTGCACGGAGCGGAAAAATGTGTCCCGGACGCGCAAGGTCAGAAGGCTTGGTTCTATCGTCGGCTAATTGTTGAATGGTAATGGCGCGGTCAAAAGCTGAAATGCCTGTTGAAGTGCCAGGCAAGCGCGAGTCGACAGAAATGGTGAAGGCAGTTTCGTGAAGTGAGGTGTTTTGCGAGACCATCATATCGAGCTCTAAGCGTTGAACGCGCTCGCGTGTCATGGGCACGCAAATCAAGCCACGACCGACCTTCGTGATGAAGTTAATCATGTCGGGGGTAACATTTTCGGCGGCGGTCAAAAAGTCGCCTTCATTTTCGCGGTCTTCGTCGTCGACGACGATAATGAGTTTGCCGTTCTTAATGTCTTCAATCGCTGATTCAACTGAATCAAAAGGAGTGTTCATTGTGCGAAACAGATTAAGTGAGAAAAAGCTCGATGAAAAAAGGTCAAGAAGGAAAGCAAGAAGGCGTATCGCGTCGCCAAGTTGCTGAATCCGCCTTGACCTTCGGTGAGCGAATTATCGCCCTAATGCTTGAAGCATCACTTCGCCGATGTGTGCGGGATTTTCAGCGATGTGAATCCCTGCTTTTTTCATGGCGGCGAATTTTTCTTGTGCTGTGCCTTTGCCGCCTGAAACAATTGCGCCTGCGTGCCCCATACGGCGACCGGGCGGCGCAGTGCTTCCTGCAATGAATCCGACAACAGGCTTCTTGAAATTCTTTTTGATATAAACCGCCGCTTCTTCCTCGGCACTGCCACCGATTTCGCCAATCATGACGAGGGCTTCGGTGTCTTTATCCTTCGCAAACATCTTAATGGCGTCAATAAATTTCGTGCCGATAATTGGGTCGCCGCCGATTCCGACGCACGTGGTTTGACCAAGCCCAGCCTTCGTGAGTTGGCTAACGGCTTCGTAGGTGAGCGTGCCACTTCGAGAAATGAGTCCGATATTGCCTTTCTTGAAAATGAAGCCGGGCATAATGCCAACTTTGGCTTCTTCAGGCGTGATGACGCCGGGACAATTCGGACCGATGAGCGTCGCGCCTTTTTGTTTAACAAAGGCAAAAGCCTTCATCATGTCGGCAACGGGTATACCTTCGGTAATGCAGATGATGACTTCAATGCCGGCGTCCGCCGCTTCCATAATGGCATCGGCGGCAAATGCGGCGGGCACATAAATGATAGATGTATTGGCTTTGATTTTCTTATCGCGCACCGTTTCGGCAACTGTGTTGAAAATCGGAATCGGACGGTTGAAGCGGTCTTTCTCGTTGCCTTCATACATCATGCCGCCTTTGCCCGGCGTAACGCCCGCAACGAGGTAATCAACGCCGAACTGCTTGCCGTATTCCAGCATTTGCGACGCATGGAACGTGCCTTCGCTGCCTGTGATACCTTGCACGACAAGGCGCGTTTCTCTTCCAACTAAAATGCTCATGGTGAACTTCGGTTTATGAGTTGTGAAAAATGGTTTTTGATGATGAACTACTTTCTTCTGCGATTTAACTTTTGGAGCATATCTACATCGGTAAGGTCTTTGAGGCGTCCTGTTGCTAACTTATTTGTTTTCAAGTCGTCGAGATTGATAAAATTTATGGCAATGCCGTCAATAATCTCGGTGGATTTTCTTTGATAGCAGTCGTCAAATTCGATTCCCGGTATCGTCGTCAAAATTTCAATTTGCATCGGGCGAACGCCGAAGCGAATTAAGGTTTTTTCTGTTAAAGTCAATTCTTTTTGGAATGAAGATTGAGCAAAGCCGAAGCGGACGAGGGCTTGATAAAGATTCGCCGCATTTTCCTGAGAAGCCCTTACCCAAATGTCCATATCGCCAGTGGTGCGCACATAGCCGTGAAAACCAACCGCATAGCCGCCAATCACGAGGTAATCAACATGGTGTTCGTTCAGTAATTTCAAGAACTCTTTGAAGTCGTCCGGTAGCGTCTTCGTATCCATAGCAAAGCTCGCGCATTTTTTGTAAGTGTTTTAAGCGTTCTTCTGGTGAGAGTTTAGCGTAGTAATCCAAATCGGATTCTTCCGCTTCCTCAAACGAATTGAAAACCTCTATTGTGAGTTCAATCTGTCGCTTTTTCATCGGACTGCCTCCACAAGTTTTGACGCCCCAATTAGGGTTGATTCTGCAAATAAATTTCCAACAAGTTGTAAGCCAATCGGCAGTTTCTGGCTATTGAAGCCAATCGGAATGCTAATAGCAGGCACGCCTGCAAGGCTCATCGGAACGGTGTAAATATCGGCAAGATACATCGTGAGCGGGTCATGCATTTTTTCGCCGAACTTGAACGGCGGCACCGGCGAAGTGGGCGAAACAATCACATCGACTTGCTCAAAGGCGTTGAGGTAATCGTTGCGAATAAGGCGGCGAACTTTTTGCGCTTTGCGGTAATAAGCGTCGTAATAGCCGGCGGAAAGCACATATGTGCCCAGCATAATGCGGCGTTTGACTTCTTTGCCGAAACCTTCGGAGCGCGATTTGACATACATATCGGTAAGGTCGGTAATCTCTTTTGCGCGATAGCCGTAGCGTGCACCGTCGTAGCGAGCAAGGTTTGACGAGGCTTCAGCGGTGGCGAGAATGTAGTAAGTTGCCAGCGCGTATTCAGAATGCGGAAGAGAAATATCAACCAGCGTTGCGCCTTGCGCTTTGAGCTTTTCAAGCACGGTTTGAATCATGGCGTTGATTTCAGGGTCGAGCGCGTCGGTAAAAAATTCTTTCGGGACGCCGATGCGGAGTTGTTTCGGGTCGAGCGTGGCGCGCGCGTAATCCTCGACAGGTTTGTTGGAAGAAGTGGAATCCATTGTGTCTTCGCCTGCCATTACTTCAAGCACGAGTGCGGCATCTTCAGCGGTTTTGGCAAGCACGCCAATTTGGTCGAACGATGAGCCGAAAGCCACTAAGCCGTAACGCGAAATGCGTCCATATGTGGGCTTCAAGCCGACGACATTGCAGAACGAAGCCGGTTGCCTTACCGAGCCGCCTGTGTCCGAGCCAAGCGCGACAAGAGCCAAGTCGCCACCGACGGCCGCCGCCGAGCCGCCTGAACTGCCGCCTGGCACGCACGATTCATTGATTGGATTTTTCACCGCACCAAACGCCGAGTTTTCATTCGAACTGCCCATCGCAAATTCATCGAGGTTCGTTTTGCCCAAAATGACGGCGTCTTCGGCAAGAAGTCGTTCAACAGCGGTTGCAGTGTAAATGCTCGTGAAGTTCTCTAAAATTTTTGAGGCGCAGGTGAGTTTTTCGCCCTTGATGGCGATGTTATCCTTAACGGCAATCGGCATGCCAAAGAGTTTGCCAATAGGCTTTCCTGACGACAATTTCTCATCTAACACCTTTGCGTGCGCCAATGCCGATTCTTTGAAGACAGCGAGATAAGCATTCAAATGTGCTTTCGCCTCAATGCGCGAAAGGTAGGCGGAAACAACTGATTCAACCGAGATGGATTTTGAGAGAAGTGCGTCGCGTAAATCGCGATAAGATGAAAAAACAAAATTGCTCACAAGACGTGCGGTTTAAGTTGCGATTTGAAATATACAAATTCTAATGAGTAACGAGTAGTGAGTAATGAGTAACGGGAAGCGAGTCATTCTGCACTTCTCACGATTCATATTGATTGCCAGATTCCGCACTTGTGTTCAGAGTGAACTAACTAATGAATAATGAATAACGAGTGATGAAGAACAAAAAGTCGGAACGACAAAGCAATTCTCATTCAAGTTCCATATCTGTGTTCCCTCCAAATCGTTCGGAATGAGAAAAAAGCCGCAAGATTGGCTAAAATTCAAACTTGACATTCAGGCTTTTCTTTACTCAACCTTAACGCTCTCTTAACATTTACATAATGTAGTCCGCCTATCTTTGCGCCCGTTCAAAATCAAAAGAGTTACCAACAAACCTATCTGAAATGAAACGCGCACTACGCACACCGTCATTGAAGTTCTTTATTACCACGCTATTTCTCTTCACTGCAAATTTTTCTCTCTCGGCGCAAGATAACGCGAGATTGGTTGGAAAAGTAACGGATAAAGCCACCGGCGAAGAACTCATTGGTGCAAGCGTCGTAGTAGTGGGCACCTCATTGGGCGCAAAGACGAACATCGACGGCGAGTTCAGTTTGAATGTCAAAGTTGGAAAAGTTGATTTGCGTGTTTCATATGTGGGCTATCAAACGCGCACGGTTAAGGGAATTGAAGTCAAGGCAGGGCAGGTTAATCGTGCGGATATTGAATTGAAGGCTGAAGCGGCGCAGGCTGAAGAAATTGTCGTTCAAGCCGAAATCAGCAATGCGACCGAAAGCGCGCTTCTCACACAGCAACGCAAGTCGTTGGTTGTTCAAGACGCGATTAGTGCTGAAACTATCAAAAAAACGCCCGATAGCGACGCAGGTGAAACCGTTAAGCGTGTGACCGGCGTCTCGCTTGTTGGCGGAAAGTATGTGTTCGTCAGAGGTCTTGGCGAGCGATACAGCAACGCGCGTCTGAACGGCGTAACCATTCCAAGCCCCGAGCCTGAAAAGAAAATAGTGCCCTTCGACCTGATTCCCGCCAACATGATTGAAAACATCATCACAATTAAAACCTTCATGCCTGACCAGCCCGGCTCTTTTGGCGGCGGATTGGTCGACATTAAAACCAAAGAGTTCCCTGACCAATTTGTGTTGAGTTTCACAGCAGGAACAGGGTTCAATACGCAAACGCACTTCAAAAACAATATCCCGAATTACCCTGGCGGAAAATTAGACTTTTTAGGCATTGATGATGGGACGCGCAATTTGCCAAGCGGTTTGCCGAATTTACGGCTGGGAAGTGCAACATTGAATGATGAAGTAACCGTTGCACGCTTGCTCGGAAATAACTTTCAGCCGACGACGGGGGCTTATTTTCCGAACACCAGTTTCAGCCTTGCTGCCGCCGACCAAATTAGATTTGGCTCAATTCCGATTGGATATATCGCAAGTTTAGGATACGGAAGCGATGCCGTCTTCAAAAGAACGAAGTTTTTCTTCCCAAGTTTAGAGACGATTCAACAGGGGGGCGAAGCACTTTACAACTACCCAGATGCGAAAATTGCAACCTACAATGTGAGCTGGGGCGCACTGCTCAACTTCACAACCCGCTTGAACGACAACAATAAACTCTCATTGAAAACCACCTACAATCGCACGATGGAAGATGAAACTTTCGAAGCGATTGGAATTAAGAACCTCGCCAACTCAGGCAGAGTGAAGACAACACGTCTGCGCTTCATCGAGCGACAGTTACTTTCTTCTCAACTTTCAGGCAATCACTACCTGAATTGGCTTGCCAAATCAGAGTTGAACTGGATTGCGGCTTATTCAACCGCGATGAGAAATGAGCCAGATAACCGAGAAACGGCGTTCATTGAGGAAGTTGAAGTGGTGCCTGGCGGTGAAGGCTATGGGTTTTCGTTTGACAATAGCGCAGGTAGAAACCTACGCTTCTTTGCGGAATTAGACGACCGCGTCATCGAGGGCAAAGCCGACTTGACCGTTCCGTTTAACTTTTTCAATGGAATGAAATCCAAAGCGAAATTTGGCGGACTGTACAACGTCAAAAATCGAGAGTTCGCGGCACGCCGATTTGTCTATCAAACTGGAAGCGATTTTCAAAGAATAAGAGACCGCTTTCCAAATACCGTGCTCTCCGAAGCCTTTGTTCGTGAAGGCTTAACACGAATCCAAGACCAGACGAACAATCAAGACACTTACACGGCTGACGAAAATGTGGCGGCAGGATATGCGATGGCTGAACTTCCATTGACCCAAAAACTGCGCCTTGTTGGCGGCTTGCGCCTTGAAAAAAACCAATTTAGCATTGAATCACGCAACCAAACTGGCGAAAGACTGCTACAAAAGTTTGATGCCTTAAACTTACTTCCATCAGCCAATTTCATCTTATCGCCAAACGAGGAAATCAATTTCAGGCTCTCGTTTAGCCAAACCATTGCGAACCCGGAACTTCGCGAATTAGCACCATTCCGCTTTGATGACTACCGAACCAGCACGATTGGTAATCCATTCTTGGTGCAAACCACATTGCAAAACTATGACTTTCGTGTTGAGTGGTTTCCAAGATTAGGTGAGTTGATTGCGTTTAGCTTCTTCTACAAAACGCTCGAAAACCCGATTGAACGGGTAACGCTTGCACCCACTGTTACGAATCAAGGCAACGTCCTTCAAAACACGGCCATCAATGCGAAAAGTGCTAAAAACTTTGGTGTTGAGTTGGAAGCCCGCAAACGGCTTGATGTGATTGCGTCATTGCTCAAAGATTTTAGTGTTGGCGTGAATGTAACCCTGAACCGCTCCGAAGCCATTTTGCCGGATATTATTCCGCTGTATGACGTGCAAACTGGTGGTCAGTTTTTGCTCCAACGACAAACCTTCACATCAACTGAAAGACCGCTCCAAGGGCAATCGCCTTATATCGTCAATTTCAAATTGGATTACAATAATCCCGACGCAGGCTTCTCAGCGATTCTGCTATACAACATTGTCGGTAGAAGAATTTACGGGGTAGGTGGCGGTGGCTTGCCTGACACCTACGAAGAGCCGCGTAATCAATTAGATTTTTCAATGACGAAAACGCTCTTCGTGCCAAACTTCTCGGCAAAGTTGAGCATCAGAAACATCTTGAATGACCGATTCTTATTCACGGCAGGTGAGTTTGAGACGGAGCGATTCAAAATCGGACAAATCTACTCCTTAGCACTTTCCTATTCTCTTTAATTCTCATTCTCTTTAACCTTAAATTGGAGACAAATCAAATGACACATCTCAAGAAATTAGCCTCGCTTCTGCTGATGGCAACACTCGCGCTCAACATTGGTTGTAGCGACGACAAAAAAGATGACGGCGGAGGAGTTACACCACCACCACCAAGTAACCGAGCTGAATTAGTCGGAAATATCACAGGCACAAGAACCTTGAGCAAAGACACGGTTTATTTGCTGAAAGGCTTCGTCAATGTTCAGCCTGATGGACAATTAATTATTCCTGCTGGCACGCGAATCGAAGGTGACTTTGAGTCGCAAGGTGCATTGTTGACGGTTCGTGGTGGAGGCAATCGCCGTAGCGGACGCATTATTGCAAATGGCACGGCACAAGAGCCGATTGTTTTCACCAGCGAACGTCCAGTAGGTAGCCGTCGCCGTGGCGACTGGGGCGGAATCGTTTTGAACGGTCTTGCGCCGAACAACGGTGCAGGCGGAACGCTCATCGGTGAAGGCAATACAGGTGCACACGGCGGAACCCTTCCGACCGATACGAGCGGCATTTTGCGCTATGTGCGCCTTGAGTTCGGTGGAACAAAAATTACGCCTGATAACGAAATCAACGGCTTTACCTTTAACAGCGTTGGGAATGGAACGGTGCTTGAATACTTGCAATCCCACTACATCGCCGACGATGCATTTGAATGGTTCGGAGGCACGGTAAATGCAAAATACCTTGTTGCAACGGGTTGCGACGACGATAACTTTGACCTTGATAATGGCTTCTGCGGAAAAATTCAGTTTGGCGTTGTTGTTCAAGACCGTGGGCTTGCAAATCGTGGCTATGAAGTCAACAACGACGGACAAGGTAGCGGCAACCGTTCTTCCGCACCTGTCGCTTCGCTGACCAGCCCGATTGTTTACAACGTAACCCTGGTCGGGGCAGGCGTTGCACGAGCAAACGACGACAACAACGATGGCATCTACATGCGCGGCAACTCGCAAGGTCAATACTGGAACCAAATTGTCGTAAACTTCGGCGGTTTCGGTGCCGTGGTTGACGGCTCTGGTTCTATCACGCAATATCAAAACGACTCGCTTCAAGTGCGCAACAGCATTTTTGCGAATCGTGGCTTGCTTCGTCTGCGCAATGCAACAGCAGGGGATACTGTTGGTCCAAGTGTTTGGGGTGCGTTCCGACGCAGCGGTACAATAGGCTACGACACGGTCGACGCAACAACAGGCTTAAACTTCTTCACAAAATCAGCAGGTCGCGGAAATCGCAACTTCACTTCGCGCGACGGCATTTTGAGAAACGTGAACTACGACAACCCGATGAACGGCACGAAGCCCGACCTTCGTCCCGCCGCAGGCTCGCCCGCTTTAACCGGTGCAGCAAACCCAACTCAAAATCCGCTCGACCAAACGGCGCGCTTCCCAGGCGACAAAACAGGCTTCTTCCAAGCCGTCGACTACATCGGTGCAATGAAGGACACCGACTGGACCGATGGCTGGACCACATGGGCAATCAACTAAGCTCTTGCAAGCCGTCTTAAATTTTGGAGCGCAGATTTGCAAAAGTCTGCGCTCTTTCATTTACAACAAATTTTTGATTGCGATGAAAGTCTTTGCTATACTTTTTTCAATGTCCCTTGTAATTTCTATTGGTTGCGCTAAAACGGACGAACCCAAAAAGGACGATGCGCCGCTCGAGCGTCCAAAGCCGCGTCCTTATCCGAATGAACTTCCCGACAGCGTCAAGAGCCGTGTGCTTTCCAACTCGTTCAAACTTCAACAAGAACTCTTTGATAAACTCTTAGAAGCCCTTGAAAAGAAAGACACTGCCGCCTTAATCGGCATGATGATTTCCGAAAAAGAGTTCAAAGAGTGGCTCTGGTGGGAGTTTCCCGCAAGCCGTCCTGAAACCAATATCCCGATTGACTTTGCTTGGGAGAATCACGCAAGAAATGCCAGCAAAGGATTGCGAAAGGCACTGCGCGATTATGGCGGAAAAAAACTTTTCTATGTTTCGCACCGATTTGAAGAGGGAGAAGATAAGTATCAAACCTTTGTCATTCACACGAAAACGCGCGTCGTTGTTGCCGATTCAACAGGCAAGGAGGAAGAACTCAAAGTCTTTGGCTCGGTCGTTGAAATGAACGGACGATATAAACTCTTAAGCTATCGCGATAGGGATTAAATCAGCCAACGTGTGCTGTCAGCGATGTGAGAACCGTGCCGTTTTCATACAGTGTGGCTTCGAGCACGTCGCCTGCTTTGACGGCGGCAACGCCTGCCGGTGTGCCTGTGTAAATCAAATCGCCGCGCCGCAAGGTGAAAATGTGCGAAAGGTAAGAGACGATTTTTTCCAACTTGTAAATCATCTCGCTGGTGTTGCCTTTTTGAACGGTCTGTCCATTTTTTTTGAGCTCAAGCGTTAAGGATTGCGCACGTTGAAGGTCGTTTGAAACAATCATCGGCGAAACAACTGCGCTCGTGCGAAAGCCTTTGGCAATAAGCCAAGGATTGCCGCCTTTTTTGGCGGTGCTTTGCACATCGCGAAGCGTCATATCTAACCCAATGCCAAAACCAGAAATCACCGTCGCGCTCTCGGCTTCGGAAAGGTTTTCCGCATCTCTGCCGACCATTAAAACAAGTTCGGTTTCGTGATGAAGGTCGCTGGAAATGGGCTTGCCGTTGTAGGTTGGAATCTGTATCGTGCTGCCGGATTGAATCAACGAGGCGGCAGGCTTTGAAAAGACAATCGGCGTTTCGGTGGGCGCGGCGTCAAGTTGAATTAATTTTTCCATTTCTTTGGCGTGCGCGTCGTAATTTTTGCCGATGCAATAAATCGTGCCGATAGGTATGATTTCACTGCCGAGTTGAATTGAGGACATATCAAGTTTAAGCGTTGAAATGTTAAAGATGCTGATTTACGAAGAAAAAAAACGATTGCGAAAAACGATGAAAGCGTTGCGAAGTGCATTGCCAAAAGAAGATTGGCAAGAGCGAAGCGCGCGCATTGTTCAAAACCTTAAAGCGTTGGAAAAATTCCAAAGCGCGAAAGTCATTCATGCGTTCATTTCAGACGAGAAGCGGCAAGAAGCAAATTTAATTCCGTTATTGGAATGGATAATCTCAACACCGAAAAAATTGCTCGTGCCCGTCATTGAAAGAAATGACCTCATATCCGTTGAACTTGCCTCGCTCAATGACTTAACGCCTCACACCTTTGGGGTGCTTGAACCGACGGAGCGTGTGCCCTCGCTATTGGAGCAGGAAATTGACCTTGTGCTGGTGCCGCTTTTGGCGGTCGACAAACGTGGAAATCGGCTCGGATACGGCAAAGGCTACTACGACCGATTTTTCAAACGATTGAGCCCAAGCACGTTCAAACTCGGCGTCGCGTTTGAGTTTCAGGTGTTGGACGAAGTGCCAACAACCGAAAGCGACGTGCGCCTTGACGCTGTTATGACGGAAAACGGTTTCACACGAGTTTTGTCATAACGAAGTTGAAACGGTGCGCTCATAAACGGTTTGGAGTGCGTCATAATTTGCCTGAATGGTTTTTTCTAATTCTTCGTCGCCGTGCTTGATGGAAAAGAACATGGCTTCGTACTGTGCGGGTGCAAGATAAATGCCGCGCTCGAGCATGGCGTGAAAATAAGCCGCATACTTTTTCGTGTCGGAAGAAGTTGCCGTTTTGAAGTCTGTTACATCTTGTTCTGTCATAAAGAGGCACATCATTGAGCCAACGCGCTTCAAGCATAAATTCAAATCGAGTTTTTTCAAATTCGCTCTGAATCCCTCTTCTAACGTTTTGCCTTTGGCTTCGAGGTCGGGGTAGGGGTTATGGTCGCGCAAAAATTTCAGCGTGGCAAGTCCTGCGCTCACCGCAAGCGGGTTGCCTGAAAGTGTGCCGGCTTGGTAGATGTCGCCTGCGGGCGCAACACGGCTCATGATGTCTTTGCGTCCGCCGTAAGCACCGACGGGCAAGCCTCCACCGAGAATTTTGCCGATGGTGGTCATATCAGGCTTAATGCCGTAAAGCGATTGTGCGCCGCCAAGTGCAACGCGAAAGCCCGTCATGACTTCATCAAAAATCAAAACGATGTTTTCTGCGGTGCACAGGTCGCGCAGGCTTTGCAGAAAGTCGTGCCGCGCAGGCACAACGCCCATGTTGCCGCCGATAGGCTCAATGATAATTGCCGCAATTTGATGGGGATTTTCTCGAACAAGTTTTCTAACCGATTCAATATCGTTGAAGGTAGCGTTCAAGGTATCTTGTGCGGTGCCTTTGGTAACGCCGGGGCTATCAGGAACGCCAAGCGTGAGCGCGCCTGAACCTGCTTTGATGAGAAACGAATCGCCGTGTCCGTGATAACAGCCTTCGAACTTGATGATTTTCTCTCTGCCTGTAAAGCCACGCGCCACACGAATTGCCGACATGGTCGCCTCCGTGCCCGAACTGACAAGGCGAACCATCTGCATCGACGGCATGAGCGATGAAATCAGTTCAGCAAATTCAACCTCTAATTCGGTTGGTGCGCCGAAACTTGTTCCGATGTGATGAAGCGCGTGTTCAATGGCTTCAACAACGGCGGGGTGATTGTGTCCTAAAATGAACGGACCCCAAGAGCCGATGTAGTCAATGTATCGATTGCCGTCGGCATCGATGAGATAAGCACCGTCGCCTTTTTGCATAAAGACGGGCGTGCCGCCAACGGACTTAAACGCACGCACAGGCGAATTGACGCCACCGGGAATGACTTGCTTTGCGCGTTCAAAAAGCGCACGAGACTTTGTTTGATTGAGCATACTGCAAAGTTGAATTTCAAAGTTGACGAAATAAAAAAAGGGCGCGAGTGTGCGCCCCGTGAAGTGAGATTGCGGTTAATCGCTCTTGCCCATTTCAATAGCAACGAATTGCGTGGATTTATCGGCGCGACGAATACGAAGCAATGCCGCTTCGCCGTTCTTGACCTTTGCAATCGCCGATTTGAACTCGCTAACGGAACGAACTTTATC
This sequence comes from Chloroherpetonaceae bacterium, assembly GCA_046292465.1. GTDB lineage: Bacteria > Bacteroidota > Chlorobiia > Chlorobiales > Thermochlorobacteraceae > JANWWM01. The sequence goes on along the minus strand of JBKBRB010000002.1, from coordinate 106,574 downwards.
GCCGTTGACTTCCAAAATTACGTCGCCTTTCATGATGCCGCGCGTTGCCGCTTGTCCGAAAGGTTGAAGGTCAGAGACGCGCACGCCGTAGTCAACTTCGTAACGTTTTTTATCGGCTTCGGTTAAGTCTTTGACATCTAATCCTAACTCTTTGAGTTTGAGAGGGGCAGTGTCGTTCGGCTCAGATTTTGTATTAGAGACGATTTGTTGATCATCACTGCGAGGTTTGAGCGTTACGCGAATGTCCCGCTCTCTGCCGTCGCGCCAGACTTTAACGACGACCTCATCGCCCGCATGCTTGCGAGCAATGTAGGCTTGCAAATCGTTGGGCGCAGATACTTTGCGTCCGTCAACGCTGATAATCACATCGCCTTCCTTAATGCCGGCACCTTCGGCGGCGCCGCCTTTAACAAGTTGCTGAACCCACGCACCTTCGGGCTTTGAAAGACCAAGTGCTTTTGCTGCTGTGGCATCGACGGGCTTGATTTGAACGCCAATGTAGCCGCGAGAAATTCTGCCATACTTGATTAAATCTTCGGCAACAGATTTGGCGATGTTGACAGGCACGGCGAAACTGTATCCTTGATAGCCGCCGTTGCGCGTAGCGATTGCCGTGTTGATTCCAACCAATCTGCCTTCAACATTGACGAGCGCGCCGCCGCTATTGCCCGGATTGACTGCCGCATCGGTTTGAATAAAACTTTCAACGCCGTAACTGTCGCCGATAATGCCGATGTTTCTGCCAATCGCGCTCACAATACCTGCCGTTACTGTCGAGGCAAGGCTGAACGGATTGCCAACTGCCAAGACCCACTCGCCAACTTGAACGCTATCGGAATTTCCGAACGCAATTACAGGTAAATCTTGTGCGTCAATTTTAACGACGGCAATGTCGGTTAAGGGGTCGCTTCCGATGAACTTGGCTTTGTATTCGCGTTTGTCGTCGAGAATAACGGTGATTGTGCCTTTATCTGCGGCGTCTTTAACAACGTGGTGATTCGTGATGATGTAGCCATCAGCAGAGATAATGACGCCCGAGCCCGAGCCGCGAATGGGCATTTCATTCAGCCCGCCGGGCGGACGGAAAAAGAACCTGAACAAGTCGCCTTCTTTTTCGCCCTCTTCATCTTCAAAGTTGTGGAAGCGGTCGTTCGGAACGCGCGCCGTGCTTGCCTTTGCCGAAACATCAATGCTGACAACGGTCGGCTTAACGATGTTGGCAACATCAATAAAAGCTTGATTCATGGATTTGAGCCAAGTCATAGAGGGGGTTGGCGCATAAGTGGTATTGCCAATAGTGGCTGAACCCCTACGCTCTTGTGCACTGCCAATGTCGGTAAATTGCATGCCCGTCAAGGCAACAACGCCGATGACGATTCCAATAAAAATTAAGCCAATTGCCGTAAAGAGAGTTTTCTTGTTCATCGCGTTGAAAAGGTCAAAGGGTTGATAGATTTTTAACTTTTACGGAGTGCGCTTTACGCAAACCGACAACGAAGGTTTAAGACAACAAGAAAACATAGCACCTCTCAAAAAAGATTCAAAACTAAGCGATGGGCGTTCATGCATGATTGAGCGATTTAAGGTCGACCGAACGGGGAAGGCTTGCTGCCACATCGCGCTCATGCGTAACCAAAAGCAAAATCCGATTGTTTTCCGAAGCAACTTCTTTGAGGAGGCTTAAAACTGAATCGGTGTTCTGTTCATCGAGGTTTGCGGTCGGCTCATCGGCAAGAAGAAGTTTGGGTTCATTAGCGATAGCGCGCGCAATGGCAACCCGCTGTTGCTCGCCGACGGAAAGTTCGCGTGGCTTATATGTTTGCTTATCGCCCAAGCCGACGCGCTCGAGCAGCTGTTTGGCGCGTGATTTAGGGTCAGAAATTTTTTTTGTGAAACTCATCGCAAGCATCACATTTTCAAGTGCAGTTAGACCTTGAAGCAAATTGAAGGTTTGAAACACGTAGCCAACGTTTTCGGCGCGAAAGGCGTCGCGCTCCGTTTCGGAAAGCGACGAGAGTTCAACGCCATTCACTTTCAGAGAGCCTTGCGAGATGGCAATGATGCCCGCAATCGCGTTGAGCAATGTAGATTTACCGCTTCCTGATTTTCCAACCAATGCCACGCTTTCACCGTCCTGAACCTCAAACGAAGGAATGTTGAGAATCGGCTTGGCTGTGTTGGAATAAGCATAAACGAGATTCGTGATGACAATGCTCATAAAACTTTGAGTCAGTGAAATTGAGTTAATGAAGCACTGAAAGCGCGTGCAAAAATTGAATGTTATCACAAGGTAAATAAGTTCATACAAATTTGGATAGGCACTCTAAAGGTTGTAGATTCACTCTTGACTGTGTGGGTCGTTAGCGTGGTATTTGTTGAGAATCACTCCTCTAAATTTCTGGTCTGGTCTCTCCTTGTTCTTCGTTTTCGCCTCGTCCAGTCGTTCTTGTATCTTGATAACTTTCAACTGTTTCTTAAAATGGCTCTCAAACTCTACGTCGGAAATCTCAACTACAACACGACGGAAGAATCGCTTCGCTCTGCGTTTGAATCATATGGCGATGTCGTTTCTGTGAAAATCATTCAAGGCAAAGGCTTTGGATTTGTGGAATATGGTTCAAATGAAGCGGCGGAAGCAGCAAAAGCGGGAATGGATGGCAAAGATTTGGACGGACGAACGCTCCGCGTCAACGATGCGCGACCGCCCGAAAAGAAACCGTTCGGCGACCGAGGTGAGCGTGGTGGCTTCAGCCGTGGCAACGACCGTGGCGGCTTCAACAAACGCTACTAATCGCGCCACAAAGCCACAACCTGCTGACAGTAAGGACGACGAAGAGGCGAATCATCATATTCGCCTTTTTCTTTTGTTGAAAATCTTTTGTTGAAAATTTTACTGCATGCGACTTTGTGTCTAAAAGGCTTTTTGTAACTTCACTGCGCCAAAATTTTTCACACAATTAAACCTTGTCAAACTATGCTTCACAACGGAGAATCGGTCGAAACCCTCATCAATACGGACTACTACAACTTGGACGACGGTGTTTATACCGACGAAGAAAAAGCCGTGCGCGATAGCGTGCGCGAATGGGTCAACCGCCGCGTGATTCCCATCATCGATGAACACGCACAAAAAGCGACTTTCCCGACCGAACTCGTCAAAGAAATGGCGGAACTTGGATTCTTCGGTGCAACACTGCCCGAAAAATATGGCTGTGCAGGACTGAACAACGTCGCCTACGGCTTGATGATGCAAGAATTAGAACGCGGCGATTCAGGCATTAGAAGTTTCGCCTCCGTCCAATCGGCTCTTGTGATGTATCCGATTTATGCTTACGGCTCGGAAGAACAAAAGAATTACTATTTGCCCAAGCTCGCCAAAGCCGAACTCATCGGTTGCTTCGGCTTAACCGAACCCGACAGCGGTAGCGACCCTGGCTCAATGAAAACGCGCGCTACAAAAGACGGAAACGACTACATTCTCAACGGCGCGAAAATGTGGATTACAAACGGCACGATTGCTGACATTTCAATCGTCTGGGCAAAAAATGAAGACGAAGGCGGCGCGGTGCGAGGCTTCATTGTGCCGAACGATGCGAAAGGCTTTTCCGCGCCTGAAATGAAAAATAAGTGGTCGCTTCGTGCGTCCGTAACGTCGGAACTCATCTTGCAAGATGTGCGTGTTCCAAAAGACGCGATGCTTCCAAACATCAAAGGCTTGAAAGGTCCGCTCTCGTGCCTGACGCAAGCGCGTTATGGAATTGCGTGGGGCGGGGTCGGCGCGGCAATCGCTTGCTACGAATCAGCACTTGACTACGCACGCAAGCGCATTCAATTCGATAAGCCCATCGCGCGATTCCAACTCATTCAAGAAAAACTCGTCTATATGATTACCGAAATCACCAAAGCGCAACTTTTGGCATGGCGGCTCGGTCGGCTTAAAGACGAAGGCAAAATGACTTTCCAACAAGTCTCGCTCGCAAAGCGCAACAACATTGAAATCGCGCTCAACATTGCGCGACTTGCACGCGAAGTGCTCGGCGCAAACGGCATCATGAGCGAATACCCCGTCATGCGCCACGCCATGAACTTGGAATCCGTCAAAACCTACGAAGGCACGCACGAAATTCATACGCTCATCGTCGGTGCAGACATCACTGGCGTCGAAGCGTTCCGATAACAAAAACGCAACGAATGCAACAAGGGCAGACGGAAAACATATCCGTTTGCCCTTCAAACAACGGCTTGTAAGGGCGCGAAAGCAACCGTAATTTGCTCGAAACTTCTCGCGACTGAATCGGATCTAATCATATTTGGAGGTAACAAACATGCAAGACCCACGCGCGAACTTTACTGCTGAAGAGTTGGAACGAGGCTCGGAAGATTTTCTGAAAAAAGCATCGATTGTTTTGGAATATGAATCGCTCCGTGAAGAGCGCGACGCGCTTATCGAGAAAATGGAAAAGCAAATTCGCGCGATTGTTCGCCTTTCGTGGTGCGCGATTGCTGCGGCAATTTTGTTCGGCATCTCGTCAATCTGGATTGAATAACCCCGCCGTAAAATGGCATATCCCTCGCTCTATGCCCTTGCTACGATTGCCGTTGGTATCTACATCGGCGCACGCCTTCCTGCTTGCCTGAACCAATTACTCCTGCTTGCTTTCGCACTGCTAATCCTCACGCTTTTGCTTCACGCGCTTGCAACGCTCAAAAAAAATAAAACCCTGCGCGCGTTTGAACTCATCACGGTTCTCTTTCTCATTGCGGCTGCTTTTTGTGCTTATAGCAACTTCAAAACGAAATACATTTCTCAAACCGACATCGTCCATTTTGCGAATCAAACGGTTTGGCTGAAAGGAACGCTTGCCTCAAAAGTGAGTGCGAAAAACCGTTCAGCACAATGGACGCTCAATGCGCAAGAACTTGTGCGCAATAGCGACACAAGCGTCGTCAGCGGCAAAGTGCGCGTCAGGCTTTATAGCGACCTAAAAACCGACCTGAAACTCGGCGACGAAATCTGGATAAGCGGCAAATTGAAACTCCCACAAAAAGCCATGAACGCAGGCGAATTCAATTATCGCAACTTTCTCGACGAACAAGGCATTTTCACACTGCTTGCCGTTCAGCACGATTCGCTCATTCAAAAAACCGGCACCATCAACCTTTCCTTCTACGAGCGATACATCACACTTCCGACCGCAGAGCGACTTTCAAAAACGATTCAAACCCTCATTCCAAAAAGCGATGAACAGCAGTTCGTCAAGGGCTTGATTCTCGGCGAGCGAAGCGATTTGAGCGACGAAATTAAACTTGCCTTTCAACGAACAGGCACAATTCACGTGCTTGTGATTTCTGGTCTCCATATTGGTTTGTTAGTGCTCTTGTTGGATTTAGTATTCAAGCGATTGAAAACAACGAAGGCAGGGAAGTGGATTGCGTTTGGCTTGGCGGCAGTGCTTCTTTTCTTTTACAGCAACATCACAGGAAACTCGCCGCCCGTTGTCAGAGCCGTCATTATGGCGTTGGTCTTTGGATTCTCGAAGGTGATTGAGCGCAAGGCATATCCGCTCAACACCTTAGCGTTTTGCTTGATTGTGATTTTCGCATTTGACCCGCGCGCCTTATTCAGCGCAAGTGTGCATTTAACGACAGGTGCCGTCGCCTCAATTTTGCTCGTTTATCCGCGCCTCTCGGAATGGATTGCGTTTGAAACAGAAACAAAATGGCTGAAGCCAATCGTAGCACTTGCAAAATATGTGTGGGAGTCGCTTGCGCTGACGCTTTCCGCTTCGATAGGCGTTTCGCCGCTCATTGCTTATTACTTCGGCTCAACGGCGTTTCTCGGCATCTTGGCAAATCTTCCCGTCGTGTTGCTCACAAGCCTTGCCGTTTATGCCGCTATTCCGATGATTCTCTTCGACCTTGTTTGGCAAACCTTGGCGACGCCCTACGCCGTGAGCGTTTATTACTTCGTGCATTGGGCAATCTTCTTTGCGAAGTGGTTTAGCGAGTTGCCGATTGTGGCAGTTGCCATTCAACCAACCATTCCCGTTTTGATGGCGTTTTACCTTTCAGTGCTTGCCTTGCTTCAACTTCGCAACCCGAAAACCCGCGCCAAATGGATAATTGCGGCACTTGTGGCAATCAATGTGGCAGTATGGTTTCCGATTTTTGAACCGAAATCACCTACGCCAAAATTCATCTTCAATGCGGTTTATGGCGGAACATCAATTTTCGTGAATGCAGGCGGCGAAACGCTCTTGATTGATGCAGGCGCGAAGCGGTCAGACTGGGCGCGAATTGAAAAACAACTTCAAACCTTCGGCTTAACGCCAACGGCATTCGTTCAATTTTCATCGAGCGATAGTGTCGTGCAACATGTACCGATTGAAAAGAAAGCAAGCCGAAGTGAATCCATGAAAACAAGCGGCGCGATTGTGATTCGCCCGTCCGTAGAGCATTGTAAAATCTTGACGAAGCAGGCAACGCTGGTTTGCACGCAGTATTTGAAAGGCAGGTCGGAAAGTGAATTTTTCAAAAGCGATGTGATATTTCTCAAACTCTTGCGGTTTCGTGAGCAAGAAAAAGCGGCATTGGAAAAGTGGATTCAACAGGCAGAGCCGAAACTTGTTGTGGTGGAACTTTCGCCGTTTGTGCGCAGGGTAGAGAGAAAATTTTTCTATCGCTTTGCGAAAACACAACCGCTCATCAAAACGACTGAACGAGACGGACAAATCGTGTGGAAGGAATGAAGAGAGTTCATAAGTGATAATTAAGAGTTAAGAATGAATCTATGCGTTTCAACTTTCCACGCTCTTGGATTTCTCACTTGCGTTCGGAATGACTGACTAATGAGCAATGAGTAGTGAGTAATGATAAACGAAGCATCAAGGCAGAAGAAGCATAGCGACCACTGCGCCCGTAACGCCGCAAGCAAAATTCACCACGTCGTTATCTATCCAATGAACGCCTTTGATGAGTTGGTTTGGAACGGTTGTGCCGTCTTCATTGAGGTGATGTGTTTTTTCGGTGATTTTGTCGCGATACTTGTCGTAATACTGTGCTTGCAAGGTGCCGCCGAAGTAACTATCGACCAAACTTCCAACAAGCCCCGCAACGCTAACCGCAATAAGGACTTTGAGCAGTCCCGTAGACTCAACGAGCGTCGTGTTGGAAAGCCAGCCGCTAACCGCAATTACGAGCGCGCCCAAGAATGCGCCTGATGTGCCGATAACCGTAATGCCGCCCGATGTGCCCGCAGGAACAGGTTTGAAATTAACAATCGAGATAGGATTGGGATTGCGAATCATCGTGCCGATTTCGGTTGCCCAAGTATCGGCTTGAACGGCCGCCATAGTGCCGAGATAGCCGAAGTAAAAAAGTTCGCGCCACGATTCATTCGGAAGAAAAGGATATGCGAGCATTAAAATCCACCCGACGCCACCGTTTGCAATGACTTGCCCCATATCGCGCTGTGAGCCTTTCTCAAAAATCAAATCAAATTTTTTCTTGCGCGCTTTGCCGACTTTGGAAAGAATCGAGGAAAGGAAAAAGAAAGTCAGAATCGGAATTGTCCAAACAATGCCGCCAATGCTGAAAATGGTTGAGGCTAAAAGAAAGGTGCAAACCGAGCCACTGCCGTTGAGGAATTTGAGTCCCAGCGAAAGGCGTGCAAACATAAACGAGATGCCAACGCCAAGCACGATATTTTGCAACATCGGCGCGCCGTAGCGTTCGAGCACAGCAAGAAAAAATGCGACCGAGAGCGGAACGGTCAAATTATCTGCGCCACCTGACACAAGCGACTCCGCCGCCGTCGCAACCAATGCAAGCGCAAACGCAAAACTCATCAAGGCTGTGCCACTGAACTGCGAAAGCACGGCGGATTGAGGCTTGAAAAACATCAAACATCCATAAATAACAAGAAAACTCACTACAAACATCGCCAGCGAACCTTCAATCGATTTGACGGTGCTGAACTTATATTGGTGCGGATTGCGAACATGCTCACCTACAAGCGAAGCGGCGGCGTCGCCTAAACCCAACACCAGCATGGAAGTTTGCAGAATCCAAACATTCCAATCCCAACAGAGTAGCACGAGCAGGAGAAATGCAATCGGAAAATAGACCGTCCCGTAGTTAAGCGATGAGCGCGAGTCTGAATCGGAGTGCTGTTCGTGAAGCGAAGAAAGCCAGCCGAAGCGCGTCGCGAAAATGTTGAAGGGAATGAAGAGCGCAGGAATCAAGGCTGGATAGAATTTCTCTTTGAAAAAATACGGCGCGAAAAAAATAAAAACGCCTGTTGCGATATGCACAATTTTGCGCGTGTGCGACGGCGAAACGCCCGCAAATTTTTTGAGCGATTCACTAACAGCGATGAGAAAAATCAGAGAAGCAAGTGCGATGAGAAAAGCGAGAAAGTCGGTTTCCGACGATGGCGTAAAGTTCATTTTAAGGACGGATAACTTCAAACGGTTTTTGCGAAATTAAGCAATCGCACGTCAATTTTACGAGTTGTCATTTTACGGGCGCGGTGTATTTTACAGTATCTTTCAAAAAATCAACAGCAAAGTTTAACAATGCCAAAAGCAACGAAATCCATAAAACTCCCTGCATTTCAAAACGAGCCGCCAACCGATTTCAGCAATCCAAAAAATGAACGCGAAATGCGGCGTGCGATTGAAAAAATTCGCGGCGAATTAGGCAAAGATTATCCTGCCCGAATTGGCTCGGAACTGCGAAATAAGTCGGAACAAAAACTCATTTCAACGAATCCGTGCAATCATCGTGAAGTCGTTGGAACTTTTCCACTGTGCGATAAAACCGATGTTGAAAATGCCATTGGCGTTGCAACCGAAGCCTTCGAGTTTTGGAAAAAAGTGCCTGTCGAGAAACGCGCAACATACCTCTTGAAAGCCGCAGAGAAAATGCGCAAGCGCAAGCATGAGTTTTCAGCGATGATGGTATTTGAGGTCGCGAAAAATTGGGCGGAAGCCGATATGGACACTGCCGAAGCGATTGACTTTATGGAATTTTATGCGCGAGAAGCCATTCGCTTGTGTGCGCCGCAACCCGTTGTCAAATCGCCGAAGTGGCTTGGCAAAGAAGAAAACGAACTCATTTACATTCCGCTTGGTGTGGGCGCGATTCTTCCGCCATGGAACTTCGCCTTGGCAATTATGGTCGGCATGACGACTTCCGCGCTCGTAGCAGGCAATACTGTTGTGCTCAAGCCTTCGCCTGATGCGCCTTTTGTGGCGGCAAAGTTTGCTGAGTTGATGGAAGAAGTGGGATTGCCGAAAGGCGTGCTGAATGTGATTTATGGCGGCGCAGAAGTTGGCGAAGCGATGGTCGAACATCCAAGAACGCGATTTATTTCCTTCACAGGCTCAAAAGCCGTCGGATTGAAAATCAATGAATCGGCGGCAAAGTTGCGCGAAGGGCAAAAGTGGATAAAGCGCGTCATTGCGGAAATGGGCGGCAAAGACGCAATCATTATTGAGCCTGACGCCAATCTTGACGAAGCCGTTAAAGCCACAATTCAATCGGCATTTGGATTTTCGGGACAAAAATGCTCCGCATGTTCACGAGTGATTATCAACGAAAAAGTTTATGATGAAGTCGTTGAAAAATTGGTCGAGCGAGCGGGCACGCTCACGCTTGGCGATGCCATTGAGAATCCCTCTCTATCGGCAGTCTCGAGCGAAAAAGCCTTCAAGAAAATTTCCGAATACATCGAGATTGGCAAATCGGAAGCGAAATTAGTTTTTGGTGGAAAGGTCGATTCGAGCAAAGGCTGGTTTATTGAGCCAACAATTTTCGCTGACGCCGAGCCAACCGCACGCATTGCGCAAGAAGAAATTTTCGGTCCTGTGCTTGCGTGCATTAAGGCGTCAAATTTTGACGACGCATTGCGAATCGCCAACGATACGGAATATGGCTTGACGGGTGGCGTCTTCACGAAAAACAAGAAAAAGTTAGAACGCGCCAAAGAAGAATTTTTCGTCGGCAATCTTTATCTCAATCGTAAAATCACAGGCGCGCTGGTGGGCGTGCATCCTTTCGGTGGATTCAACTTGTCGGGAACGGATAGCAAAGCGGGCGGGCGCGATTACCTCTTGAACTTCTTGCAAGGAAAATCCATCGCTGAACGTATGGGTTGAATCACACAAAGGCATTTGACATTTGAGAAAAGTGATACGAGCAATAAACCTAACGTTTCTCTTCCTCTTGATGCCATGGCTTGTGATTTCACAAGAACGGTTGTGGAAATCATACAGCACTTCCGATGGCTTGCCGAGCCGCTACATTAACAGCATATTTCAAGACCGAGACGGCATAATGTGGTTCGCCACCGATAAAGGCGTTGCACGCTTCGACGGCGCAACCTTCACAAGCTTTGACCACGAAGACGGATTGCCTGAAGACTTCGTTGAAGCCATTGCCCAAGACTCGAGCGGCGTGGTGTATTTCAAAACTTTTGAGAAAGGCTGGGCGAAACTTGAAGCAAACATAATTCAACCAATTTCTGAAAACGAAGTAGAGAAGGCTTTATCGCTTCAAAGCCAAAGCCTGCATCGCTTCTACGACAAAAATATCAATCGACTTACAACTCCCGACGCCAAAAACGGCAAAACGCAATTCAAATACACCGACGCTGGAGAGCCTTTTATGGTGAATTGCACCTTTGAAGACAAAGAAGGCACACTTTGGGTTGGCACATTCGGACAAGGCGTGAAGAAAATGCGTTCCGACAAAGTAACCTGCTACACCAAAGCAAGTGGCTTACCGAGCGACGAAACAAACATGCTCTTCAAAGATGCTCGTGGGCGAATTTGGATTGGAACAACGCAAGGTGTCGCATTCATCGATGAGGCAGGCGTTTTCGCACTTCCTACAAGTATCAGCGACAACGAAAAAATCAACACCGTCGCATTTGCTCAACAGGGCAATATAATTCTTGTTGCAGGTTTGCACTACCTTCTTCGGCTTCAAATGGATTTGAAAAACGTAAAAAATCTCTACGAGCAAACTTCACCACGCATTACTGGCGGCATCTCTGCGATACGATACTCGAACAAAGGATTGGCTAACAAAACGAACGTGCTGTGGGTTGCAACATATGGGTCGGGTCTGCATTGCGTTGAGGGAAATAATCGAAAAACTTTTCATCTCGCCGACGGTCTGGCAAGCGATATGATTGAAACAATAGATGAAGGCGTTGCCTCAATGTGGTTTTCGTCGCGCAATGCCGGCGTCTCAAAATTGCAAGACGGCAAGATTCAAACCTTCACCACAAAAGACGGATTGCCGTCAAATGTGGTTTTTTCCGTCTTTGAAGAAGTCGACAAAAAAGGCGATACAACCGCGTGGATATGCACAGGCAAAGGACTTTTACGATGGAATCGGAGTGGAAAAAAAGTCTTCACCGTGCAAGACGGGTTAAGTAACGAGACCGTCCGATATGCCTTCCGTCAAAAATCGGGAACGCTGTGGGCGGTAACGAGAAAAGGCTTGTGTCGGCTTGAAAACGAGTTGGAAACAGACGAGCGATTTGTTGCGGTCGGTTCAATTCCCATTCGTCCAAAGCCAGAATCGGCATTATCAAACTTATGGTATGATGTTGAAGAGGAAAATTTGTGGATAACAACCAGTGACGGCGTGTTGAAGATTTCGCTTCAAGGTGGCTCTTCGATAACGCGACAGCCAACAGCACGCATTTCAAAAGTGATGGTCGATACGCTGAAATTTTCATCACCAAGTGACTTAGGAGAATTTGAGCATTGGCAGAATACAGTGTCCTTCACATTTGCAAGTGATAGTTACAAAGAGCCGCAAAATGCGAAGTTTCGTTTTCGCTTGAAGGGGGCTGATAAAACTTGGTCAATGACGAGCGAGCCAACGGTGGTCTATCGCAACTTGCCCGACGGCAAGTATGAAATGGAAGTCTTTGCTATTAACGCCGACGGCGTAGAATCAAAAATGCCCGCAAGACTTGCATTTATGATTGTGCCGCCATTATGGAAATCAAAATGGGCATTTGCGCTCTATGTGCTATTGCTGATAGGTGCAGTTTGGGCAGTGCGATGGACGATTCAAAATTGGAACATCATCTTGGAAAATCGCAAGAACTGCTACATCGGACACTACGAACTGAAACATCTCTTGGGCGAGGGCGGAATGGGAAAAGTTTATCAAGCCATAGACCGCAGAACAAAGCAGGTTGTTGCGATTAAAGTGCTTCATTCCACGCTGCTCAACGACAGCGAAAATCGAAGGCGATTAACCAACGAAGGACAACTCTTGCGCGAATTGCATCACCCGAACATCATTAAAGTCTATGAAGTCGGCGAAACTCAAGAGCAAGTCTATCTGGTGATGGAATACTTAGCAGGCGGAACGCTCAAAGCCTATTTGAACGCACATCACCCAATCCCGCTTGAAAAAATCCAACAACTTTCGTTACAAATTTGTGACGGACTTGCGGAGATTCATCAACGTGGCATCGTGCATCGCGATTTGAAAACCACGAATCTCATGCTCGACGAGAAAGAAAATGTGCGAATTATGGATTTTGGACTGTCTAAATCGCCGCTAATCTCAATGAAAACCACACTCGGCACCATTATCGGCACGCTTGGCTATGTTGCGCCTGAGCAAATTACGGGCACAATAACCGACGCGCGAACCGACATTTTTTCCTTTGGCGTGGTGCTGTATGAACTGTGCACGAATCAACAGCCCTTCACAGGCGAAAACGAAATGGCAGTCATTCACGCCATCTTTAACCGAACGCCAACCCCGATTTGCGACCTGCGCCCCGACTTGCCAAAATCAATAGAGCGCATTGTGAGCAAGTGTTTGCAACATGATTTGACGATGCGCTATCAATCTATTGAGGAAGTGCGGCAAGATTTAGAAAATCTCGTGAGCAAAAAAGACACATCGCTTGTGTAGCGCACTGTTTAAGAACACAGATGGATTCTTTGCTTTGCTTCGTTCAGAATGACGGAGTGCGGTCGTTGGTCATTCCGAACAGAGTAAGAAATCCAAGTGAGTTGAAAGTGAAGAGTGAAAAGTTGAACGCGAACTCTCCACTCTTAACTCCTTGACGCTTCGCTCACGAATGAACAATCACACATTTGCCCAATAAAAAAGCGACCACGAAGGTCGCTCTTTGATACGAGAGTTATCGGGCTTATCGCTCTTGCTTTTCAATTTCTTTTTCTAAATCGGCAAAGGCTTTGGAAGCGCGATAGCGTGTGTAGGCTTGTTCGTTCTTCTTGATTTCATCAATCAAAGCACGCTTAGCCGCTTCAGTGGGATATTCAACGAGCACGTAGGCGCGGAAAAGATTACCATCGCGAACAATCTGCTGTTTGGCAATGCGCGTGCCCGTGATTTTCGTATTAACGATGTTCTTCTCGACTTCTGTGGACATTTGCAAAAGTTGTGGGTCTTGTCCTGAACCTGTTTCTTCGCGGAACTTTGCCATTAAGCCTTGCACGGTAGTTTCAACTTGGCGGGCGATGTTGGAGCGAGCGGCGGTTTCGGCTTTGTTGATAGCGAACTGCATATCTTGGGAAACTTCGGTTGCCGCGCCGTAAAGCATTTTAGGGTTGTCAGGATTGTTATCGCGAGGCGGATTCATAAACCAATCAGGAACATCGCCGAGGTCGGCTTTTTCAATGGCTTTCTGACCGCCACAACCAGCAGCAACAGCGAGAAGAAGAAACAGTGAAAAAACAGTGATGTGTCGCATAACTAAATGAGTTTGAAGGGTTGAAATGAGTTTTGTCTTCTCTTTTTGATGAACGCTACGAAGTTACGCCTTTTGATGAAAAGATGTTGCGTTAATAAATGGCTACTCAAATTGAGGAAGAGGACTGTTCAGAGGTGCTTTCGCGGCGAGTGATGTCTTCAAGCATATCTAAAATTTCTGAAGCGTCGCTTTGTGAAATTGAGCCTTTGTGAATGGCGACGCGGACGGTTTCAATCGCGAAGGCGGCGTAAATCGGAAGCAAGTGAGGAACTTGTTCGGAAAGTTCGCGCAGGTGTCGGGCAATGACTTGTGCGTCGCCGCGTTCAATCGGTCCTGTTAGTGCATCGGCAATGGTTGGAGCAGAAGCAATGTTGTTCAGCGTTTGGCGCATAATCGGCTCAATAATTTTGGCAACATCTTTCGGCGAAAGCCCAAGTGCAGCGAAAACTTCCGATGATAAACTTGCAAGTGTTACGAGATAATTGCTTGCCATTACGCCGGCGATGTGATAAAGTGTTTTGGCTTCTTTGGGAACAAGCATCACTTTTCCGCCTAAGTCGTGCGCAATTTTTTTTCCGACTTCAATGCCCTCGAGTTCATCGGATTGCAAGCCGAAAAAGCACTTGAAGAGCGATTCGGCATCGTGCGACGAAATCCCTTTTGGAAAGGTTTGAAACGGATGAAGTGAAATGGTGTGCGCGCCTTTCTGCGAAAGCGGACGAAGCACATCGGTTGTAAGCGCGCCTGAAAATTGCACGACCGTTAAATGATGAAAGGGGAGGCGAAGCGTCGCTAATTTTTCGGCAACCGACTGCAACGCCGAGTCGGAAACCGTAAGCAGAAGAAGGTTGGTGTTCGGAGAAATCGCCTCGAGCGTATCGGAATACGCTGAAATGCCAAGTTGTTCGGCAAGGGCTTGCGCGTCGCTCAGTGTGCGATTCACGACCGAAAGAAATCGGTAGCCAACGCTGGAGAGCCGCTGTGCAATCGCCGTGCCCAATGCGCCTGCACCGACAAGCGAGACGCGAAAATCTCTGGTATTCAGCGTATTCGGCACGGCAAGCATTGGAAAAAAGAGAAATTTGAAAATTTGAGCCCGAAGAAATCGTCCCTAAAATACTCATTCAAGCGATGTGCAACAAACCGCAAAAAGTTGAAATTTTTTTTGAAAAATGGGAACTCTTTTAGGAACGCACCGTAAAGATAGTCAAAAGTTCTTTACAAGTTTGAAGTGTCTGACGACACGCAACCTGCCGAGAGCAATTCATATTGTTCTCCGACACTTTGCCTCTATCTGCCAGACTTCCGAAAGCATATTAAATCAATTTAATTCGTATTTGGAGGTCATCATGAAAAGCATTGTCAAATTTCCACTGTTTCTCGCCTTACTCACGGTTGTAATGCTGCTCACCGCTGCAAAAACCGCTGAACCTGCCGCGTGGAGCGACTGGATTCCAATCAAAGATGGGTATCAAAACCTACTTTCCTACCGCTATCAGCATCTCAACGAACGTGCCATTCAGTTTGAAGTCAAAAACGACTACGACCAAGACGCAAAGTTCTATCTTGAAATCAACACTCGTTGGGATTGGTTGCCTTACGGAAAAGAAGTAGATTATGTGTATGGAAACTTCAAAGTAGATGCCCGACAAATTTTCACACAACCTATTCGTGGAAGCCAAGTCATTGGGGTGAAAGTCAAGAACTTAGTGTTGAGAGAATCGGTTAATCCGCCGTTGTAATCCTTCGGGAGCAAGAACGGATACAGATGCGATACGGAAAGTATCGCCCAGCGCACGGAATGAAGCCGTGCGCTTTTTGTTTTGTGCCCGCCGAAAGCATCAAGCGAAACCTCTTATTTCCAATGAAAGTGAAAAATCCTTATGTTAAGTTTGAAAGCCTATAAATTCATAGACGAATGGATCATCAAAACCCAATTGAATCGGAGTTACTTTCGTCGTCAAAAAAAACGGCGCAGATTGATGCGCTCAACGCGCAAAGTTGGGAGGCGCATTTTCAAAATCCCAAACACGCACTCAAACTTGGTCAAGAGGCACTTGCGCTCTCGGAGCAAACGAATTATGCGAAAGGCAGAGCGTATAGTCTGCTCAATCAAGGTGTGGCATATTGGGTTTTGGGAGAAATCGCAGAAGCAAAAACGCGCCTGTTGGAAGCCGTTAAAGAAATGTCAGAGATTGGCGACGAACTCGGCGAAGCAAAAGCTATCAACTGGCTTGGAAACACCTACGAGCGATTAGGAAATGATATTGAATCTCTCAACTGCCACTTGCGCGCCATCGAACTACGTGAAAAAAACGGTGATAAGGAAGGCGTCGGTGCAAGTTTAAACAATATCGGCAACCTTTACCTCCGCTTAGAAGACTATCCAACAGCACTCTCGTATTATTTCAAAGCATTAGAAATTCGTCAGCAAATTGGAGATGAAGAAGGCGAGGCGGCAACGCTCACAAACATTGGCATTATTTACTACCGATTGGGAAAATACCATGAAGCGCGCGATTACGCACTGCGCGGCATTGAGCGATTTCGTCGATGTAAAAACCGTCAAGGCTATGCCAATGTGCTCAATAATCTCGGACTCATCTATGTCAAACTTGGGGAAGACGATAAAGCCATACGATTTTACAATGAATGTTGCGAGATTTACGCCGAACTCGGCGATAAGCAAGGTGAAGCCAACGCGCTCAACAATCTGGGGATGCTCTTTGTCAAAAAAGGAAAACACAACGACGCGCTCTCGCATTACGAAAAAAGCTTGGAGATTACGCGGCAGGTCGGTGATAAACTCTTTGAGGTGGAAACCTTGCTCAACATCGGAAAATTTTACAATCAAGAAAGTCAAGATGAACAAGCAACGCAAAAGGCATTGGACTATCTGCTCAAAGCCCGTGAGGCGGCAATAGAACTACGCTCCAAAAAATATCTTGCCGAGATAAGCAAAGAACTCTCTACGATTTTTGAAGCCAAAGGCGACCTCAAACAAGCCTTTACTCACTTCAAAGTTTTTCAACAAGCCCAAGCACAACTGCTCGAAGAGAAAAGCGAAGAGCGCGTTCACGCCTTAGATGCGCGTGCAAACTTACAGAAAGCACTTCAAGAGGCTGAAATTTATCGCCTGAAAAACATCGAACTTGCCAAAGCCAATGAAATGCTCGCTGAAGCCAATACTGCCCTCAAAGAAGCCAATCAACTCAAAAGCGAACTTTTAGCCATTGCGGCGCACGACCTCAAAAGTCCACTCACCGCAATTTTAGACCTTGTGCAGGGCGTTTTAGCCACGCTCGATAAGCATCAGCAAGAGCGCATGCTTCATCTCATCATCGAATTTGTAGAGCGCATGCTCGGCAGTATTGAAAAAGTCTTAGAGATGAGCGAAATCGAAAACGGAAACATTACGCTCAATCGCAAAAAAGTAGATGTCGGGCAGTTAGCCATGCTCATCGTTGCCAGTTATGAACATCGCGCCGCAAAAAAACGCATTGAGATAAAAGAAGACATTGCCGAAAGTGTAACAGTGTTTGTAGATGAAGACCGATTACGCGAAATTCTCGACAACCTCATCTCTAATGCCATTAAGTATTCTTATCCTGAAAAAACAATTTGTGTGCGCGTCGCTCGTTGCGAAAGCGGTGAGAAAATTACCGATAAACCTGTCGCGCAAATTTCAGTGAGCGACGAAGGGCAGGGCTTTTTGGAAGAAGAAAAAAATCGGCTGTTTCAACGCTTTCAGCGACTTTCAGCAAAGCCAACCGGCGGCGAATCGAGCACGGGGCTTGGGCTTTCCATCGTCAAGCAACTGGTCGAAATGCATGGCGGCGCAATTTGGGCACACTCCGACGGAAAAGACAAAGGCGCAAGTTTCACGATTGAATTGCCGCTCGTGCAATAGAGCCTAAACATTGAACTAATGACAAAGTTTGGGAAATCATGCCGAAGCGTTTTGATGAACAATCGGAAATTGAGCGATGGCTTCAGCCGCAAGGTAAAATGAACCTGTTATCAAAATTAAATCCGAAGTGTTTGCAAGAGACTTTGCGGCGGAAATTGCATCGACGGTTGAAGCAAACGCCGTTCCGTTAAGTTGAAGTTCGTGAGAGAGATTTTCAAGATATGCCGCTGAAAGTGCGCGCTCAGTTTGCGGTGTCGCAAAGAAAAATCGAGAAGCAAGTTCCCCGAGTTTCATAAGCATGCTTTTGGCGTCTTTGTCCTGCATTGCCCCAAAGACAACGAATAGGTTTTCAAACTCCTTCCGATGCTTGTTCAAGGCTTCAACCGTGGCTTCAATGCCATGTGGATTGTGCGAGACATCGAGCAAAATCAATGGGCGACGCGAAACGACTTCCAATCGGGCGCGAAGCCCTGTGTTTTCAATAATGTTCAGAAGTCCGTTGCGAATCGCGCTTTCAGAAAAGTTCAAGTATTCAGCGGCGACAATCGCCGTGCGCACATTTTCGCGTTGATACTCCGCCCAGAGCGGCGTTTCCAAGCCGTAGTAACTTTGGCGTGCGCTATGCAAATGGAATCGCATTTTGCCGATAGAGCTCGTCGCCGAGCCAATGCGCGTAATGGACGGCGCAATCGTGAGTTTAGATTTTTTTTCTTTGGCGGCGCGCGTTAAAACTTCCATCGCGTCGAGCGTTTGGTGCGAGAGAATCGTTCTTGCCCCTTGCTTGATAATGCCTGCTTTTTCAAGGGCAATCGTCGGAATGTCATTGCCGAGCCATTCGGTATGGTCTAAACCAATTGGCGTAATAATGCACAACTGGGGCTGAACGACGTTCGTGGCGTCGAGCCGTCCGCCCATGCCGACTTCAATAACAGAGAGCGTCGCGTTGCTATCGGCAAAGTATTTGAAGGCGATGGCGGTTGTAACTTCAAAAAAA
Source organism: Chloroherpetonaceae bacterium (assembly GCA_046292465.1). GTDB lineage: Bacteria > Bacteroidota > Chlorobiia > Chlorobiales > Thermochlorobacteraceae > JANWWM01. Next base: position 87,911 of record JBKBRB010000002.1, on the reverse strand, counting down.
GTCGCGCCTGTCGATTCGGCAAGCGGACGCAAAAAGCGTGTGTATTCGGCAACGGCTTCTTGTGGAATCGGAACGCCATTTAAGCGAATGCGCTCCGTGAAATCGTTCAAGTGCGGGGAAGTGTAAAGCGCGACTTTCTCGCCGCTCTCTTTGGCAATTGACGCAATCATCGCTGAAGTCGAGCCTTTTCCATTTGTGCCTGCCACGTGAATCACTTTGCCCATTTTGCGTTCAGGATTGCCCAATGCTTTGCAAAGTATGTCCATCGTTTCCAATCCCATCTTCATTCCAAATCGGTGTAGCGGGAAGAGAAAATCAATCGCATCTTGATAAGTGAACATCGGTGTAAGTGTCGTTAAGTTTTCTTGCGAGTTATTCTTGCGTGTTTCTGAGAGCGAGTTTGATAAGTTCATCGACTTTGGCGTTCGGCGATTCGGCGATGGCGGCGCGCAAGGCTTTTTCGGCGACGGCTTTTGAATAGCCAAGCGCGAGCAGTGCGGAATAGGCATCGCTTCGTGCTTGCTGTGCATTGCTTTGAGCAGGAATCGCGATTGAGGATTTCAAATCCAATTTGGTGATTTTATCGCGCAGGTCTACCATAATGCGCTCGGCGGTTTTCTTTCCGACGCCTGAAAGATTTGTAAGCGCACGAACATTATTGGCGATGATGGCTTCGCGCAGTTCGCCCGCGTTCATGCCTGAAAGAATCGTTTGTGCCATTTTCGGTCCAACGCCTGAAACACTCAGCAAAAGTTTATAGACTTGGCGTTCTTCTTCAGTAGCAAAGCCGTAGAGCGAAACGGCATCTTCGCGGAGGTGAAGGTAAGTAAAGAGTTTGACTTTTTCGCCGAGTGCAGGGAGTTGCTGATGCGTGCTGGTGGTAATGCTGACTGCATACCCAACACCGCCCACATCTACAACGACTTCAACGGGAGATTTTTCAGCAAGCGTTCCGATAAGATAGGCAAGCATCGGAAGACGGGCGTCTTGTGGATTGTTGGAAGATAAAGAGCCGAAGTGCGGGCTTCGGCTTCTCGGTTGAAAATCGTTCAGGCTTGTGCAGGCTCGCTCAGTGTCTTAACGAGCTTGGTAAGTTTTGACTTCTTATTCGCCGCATTGTTTTTATGAATGATGCCCTTCGTCGCCATTTTGTCAAGTTTCTTGAACGCTGCGCTCAAGGCTTTATTTGCTTCTTCGAGCGAACCTTTCGTGGCAACAATCTTCTTGACGGTTTTGATGAGCGACTTCATTTCTGCTTTATTTTGCTTGTTGTAAGCATTGCGTCGCTTGGACTGACGAACACGCTTTTCGGCTGATTTGTGTTGTGGCATTGATTCGTTAATCTGAAAAAAATTTGTTCAAAAGAGCCGCAAATATAGAGAACTTCGGCACGAATTTCAAAGCAAAACTTAAAAAAGCAAAAAGGCGGAATTGTCTTCCGCCCTTTGCGTCAAATTGCAGAACGAACTATGCCGTTACGCCAACTTTGGAAAGCGCATACTCAAAATCCTCGATGATGTCATCAATATGTTCAATCCCAACCGAGACGCGCAAGAGTTCAGGTGTAACGCCTGCCGAGCGTTGTTCTTCTTCGCTGAGTTGTTGGTGCGTGGTTGCCGTTGGGTGAATGATGAGCGTTTTTGCGTCGCCAACATTTGCAAGGTGGCTGGTAAGTTGAAGGTTGTTGATAACGGCTTGTGCCGCCTCAAAGCCGCCCTTCACGCCGAATGAAAGCACACAGCCGAAACCGTTGCGCAAATACTTTTTCGCGTTTTCGTGATAGGGGTGCGACGGCAAGCCGGGATAACTGACCCACGAAACGGCGTCGTGCTGTTCAAGCCACTGCGCAAGTTTGAGCGCGTTAGAAGCACTTCGTTCGACACGAAGCGAGAGCGTTTCAAGCCCTTGCAGGAAGAGAAACGAATTGAACGGCGAGAGCGCAGGACCTAAATCGCGCAAGCCTTCAACGCGCGCGCGAATGATGAACGCAATGTTCGGAAAGCCATTCGCGTTGCCTTTGCCAAACACTTCATTGAACTTCAAGCCGTGATAGCCGGGGCTGGGTTCAGTGAAAATCGGAAACTTGCCGTTGCCCCAATCAAAGTTGCCTGAATCCACGATAACGCCGCCGATGCTTGTGCCGTGTCCGCCAATCCATTTCGTTGCTGATTCGACGATGATGTCTGCGCCGAACTCAATCGGTCGGCAAAGATAGCCTGCCGCGCCGAAGGTATTGTCGACAATGAGCGGAATGCCTGCTTCGTGTGCGACGTTGGCAATGGCTTCAAAATCGGGAATGTTGAATTTCGGATTGCCGATGGTTTCAAGGTAAATCGCTTTGGTTTTCTCGTCAATGGCTTTCTTGAAATCGTCGGGATTATCGCCGTCGACAAACTTCACCTTAATGCCTAATCGGGGGAACGAGACTTTGAATTGATTGTAAGTGCCGCCGTAAAGGTAACTGGTTGAAACAATGTTTTCACCGGCTTGTGCGAGCGTGGAAATGGCAATCAGTTGTGCCGCTTGTCCGCTGGAGACGGCAAGTGCCGCAACGCCGCCTTCAAGTGCCGCAACGCGCTTTTCAAACACATCGCTCGTTGGATTCATGATGCGCGTGTAGATGTTGCCGAACTCTTTGAGCGCGAACAGATTTGCGCCGTGTTCGGAGTTGTTGAACACATAAGAGGAAGTTTGATAAATCGGGACGGCGCGGCTGTTGGTGGTTGGGTCGGGAATTTGACCTGCATGAACTTGCAAGGTTTCGTAGCGAAAATTGCGTGGCTTTCCGTTTGATGCTGACATGATGTTGTAAGTTTAGTTGTTAGAAAAAACGAGCAAGTCAGCAAGAGTGGCATTGGGGTGCGTCAATCGGAAAGCGGCTTTACGATTGACGAAAATGAGAGAAACGAAAAAGCCTCTTTCCGACGGGTGCAGAAAGAGGCTTCAAAACTTTGGTGTTGAGCGTGTTCTTTCTGTCATCTTTCCCATCGTTTGTTGAACGGGCGCGAATTAGCACCATTTTCAAACAAGACTTCGAACTTGTGATTTGAGACTTGCTTTGAACGGTTGCTAAGGCTTCATTGGGCGCGAACCCTCTGCCTTTCTTGATGACAACTCAAATAAAAACTTGTGAATGAACAAATTGTTGAATGCGAATATAGTTGCGCGAAAACCAATTTTCCAAATCGCATCAATCTCTTTCAAAGAGAATGCGATCGATTCCACGCTACACTCGGAACGGCAGAGCGTAGCGTTCTGAACGGAACAAAGCGAAGAATCACAACGAACGCGCCTACTTTGCGAATATCATCTTCCTAGTTTGCACAAATGCGCCTGCTTGCAAGCGGTAGAAATACATACCTGACGAAAGCCCAAAGCGTTGTGCATCAAACACGAATTGATGAACGCCTGCAGGCTGTTGTGCTTCAAAGAGCGTTGCGATTTTTTTGCCCATCACGTCGAATACTTCCAACTTGACAACATGATCACTCGGCAAATTGTAACTGATAACAGTCGTTGGATTAAACGGATTCGGATAGTTTTGATGAAGCGCAAAGTCCTTCGGCACTAGCGGCGTTTGGTGATGAGAGAGCGGAAAGAAGTTAATCGCCGCAAGCGCGTTGGCGATTCCCCAACCAATTTCACGATTGGGCGTGGCGGCGTTTGAAGCCGTAGATTTAATGGCGGTGATAACTTGCATTGGCGTTAAGTGCGGGTGCGCCGAAAGCACAAGTGCAGCAACGCCCGCAATGAGCGGACAAGAAAGCGACGTGCCGCTCGCGTGCGTGTAGTTGTTTCCGCTTGATGCGGCAGAGCGAACACCGACGCCTTGCGCCGCAATGTCGGGCTTCATTCTGCCATCTGCTGCTGGACCAACGGAACTGAAACTGGCTCTAACACCTGAACTCGTAACAGCGGCAACGGCTAAAATGCTATCGGCATCGGCAGGTGCGCCGAGCGTATTAGCAGGGAGCGCGACCATGCCACTGTTGCCCGCACTGTTGCAAACCACAATGCCAAGACGCGCCGCACGGCGAGCGGCAAGCGTGCTAATAGCAGTTTGTCCGTTCATCTGTTGCCAAGTGTATGACGGAAAAGGCGGGTCGAACTCAAGGTAGCCGAGCGAACTGGTGATAATATCCGCGCCTAAACTATCTGCCCAATCAACAGCCGCCGCCCAATTATCTTCTTCAACAGGTGTTTCAGAGCCGGCGTCTTCGGTGCGAGCCAGCGCGTAATGCGAATTGAATGCAGGTCCGATAAGTTGCCCCTCTTTGAAACCGCCAATGGCTGAAAGAGTCAGCGTGCCGTGCGAATGTGGTGCTACAGTATTGTTTTGACCTGTAACAAAATCCTTGCGCGCTACAATCGTCATCGTGCTAAATGCTTCGTGCGTCAGGTTGCTGAATCCTGCATCAAAATTTGCAATCAAGACGCCTTGACCTGTGTAACCCAAGTCATGCACCGCAGGCACATTGATTTGGCTAAGTTGCCCAAACGATGCGCCATAGTTCAGCACATGCGTTGAGAGTGTTGTTGGTGGTTGAATCGGAGAAGGCGACGAAGGCTCTTCAATTTCGGGCGGACGGCGAAAGGCTTTGACCGCGTCAATCTCAACGACCGATGGAATGGACTCGAGTTGAATTAAATCAGATTTGCGAATTGTGCCGCTGACTTTGGATAATCCTTTCAAGTGATGTTTGATGCGAAGACCCGCTTGCTCGAGGGCTTGTATATCCGCAGGTTCAAAGGGCAAATCTTCGCTTGTAATGATGCTTGGCAGAACACCTGCCGAAACCATTTTTTGACGCCGCTTAATGGCGCGCGCCGAGAGCAAGTCTTCAGGGCGAAAAGTTGCCGACGATTTGCGCGAAAGTGTTACAAGCACCTTCACATCAGCCTGTTCTGCAAGTGTGTTCAACCGAGTGGCAAGCGCAGGCGTAACTTTTGACGACTGTCCAAAACCTTGACCAGCGCAAGCAAAGAGAAACACGACGACGAAAGCAAATTTTCTCATAGTTGTAATCGCGTTAGATGTATTGTTCCATTTCTTTGCGTTTTAAGGCGTCGACGATGTTTTTGACGTCTTGTGAGCGACCGCGTTTGCAGATAAGCAGGGCGTCTGAGGTTTCTACCACAATCGCGTCTTCAATGCCGATAATTGCAACGGTTTTATGTTTCGGTTTGAAGACAACGGTATTGGAAGAATCTTGAAGCAAGAGGTTACGATTTTCCTCGCGCTCTAAGTTATGGTCGCGAAACTTCATGATTTCGTCCCAACTGCCTGCGTCTGACCAATCAAAGTCGCCTTCCAGCACATAGACGGAATCGGCTTTTTCCATCACGCCGTAATCAATAGAAATCGGGTGTGTCCAACTATAAACATTTTCAATTGTTTTCTTTTCGGCGCGCGTGCCGACAGCGTTCTGAATGGTTTGCATATCGAGATAAAGTTGTGGCATAGAGCGTTCGAACTCACGGCTAATGGCATTGACGTGCCAAATAAACACACCGCTGTTCCAAAGAAAATCGCCGCTTTCCAAAAAGCGTTGAGCGGTTTCAATATCGGGCTTTTCGGCGAAGGTTTTAACCTTGTGCGCATTCACGCCGAAGCGCACTTTGATGGAAGTTGTAATTTCAGGGTTAGTATCTTCGGCTTGAATGTAGCCGTAGCCTGTTTCGGGGCGTGTAGGCTTCATGCCGATGGTAACGAGCGCGTCGGTTCGTTCCGCAACTTCAACGGCGGCGCGCAAGGTTTCTTGAAAGCGCGCGACATTTTGAATCACATGGTCAGAAGGAAGCACGCACATCACCGCATTGGGATTGCGCTTTTTGATGAAGGCAGTCGCAAGCGCAATACACGGCGCAGTGTTTCTGCCTGTTGGCTCAACGATGATGTTTTTTCTCGGAATGTTCGGCAACTGTTTGCGCACAAGTTTGCGTCCAGAAGCATTGGTAACAATAATGATATGTTCATCGCGCACAAGACCTTTAAGTCGCTCAACGGTTTTGCAAATCATCGTGCCATCGCCGAAGAAATCTAAAAACTGTTTGGGCAAGTGTCGACGCGAAAGTGGCCATAGCCTTGTCCCTGAACCGCCTGCCATAATCACCGCGAAAAGGTTTGGGTGCGCGTCGGCGTAGGTGCGTTCAATCGCAGCAGCAATCGGTAGAGCATGTTCGTGTTCCATGATGATACAGCAAATAAGGTTACTTTTTCTTTCGTTTGTTTTTGAGTTGCTTTTCGCATAAAGCAATGCGCGCTTTGGCGTCGGTGTTATTCGGCTCATAAAGCAGAACTTCCTTGGCGGCTTTGATTGCACCGTCGTAATCGGCTTGGTCGTAAAGGACGGACGATAAGTTTTCCAACGCTAAAACAAACTGCGAATCAAGTTCGATGGCTTTGCGATAATACCGAGTGGCTTCCTCTTTTAAGCCTTTGGCTTCGCTAACAAAGCCCAAGTTGTTATAGCCCATTGCGTAATCAGGATGTTGCGCCGTAAGTTCGGTAAAAACCTTCAAAGCATCGTCAATGCGACCGGCGCGAAAGAGCGAAACGCCAAGATTATTTTTGGCATCGGCAAAGTTAGGCTGTAACTGTGAGAGGCGCGAGTAAAGTAAAATTTTCTCTTCAACATCTTGTGCTTGTTCGGCTTTCTCAAAAAGTGCTTCGGCGTCCCAAGTGAGTTTGCCTGACTTAAACTCTTCGGCAAGTTTTAGGTTCTCGATGGCTTCGCCGTAATCGGGTTTAATCAAGAGAGATTTTTTGAAATCGGAAATGGCTAAATCGTATTCGCGTTGAATAAATTTGATGTAGCCCGAGTTGTTATAGGCTTCGTAGTTCTGTGGCTCGAGGATTTGTGCGGCGGTAAAGTAGTAAGAGGCGGAATCGGCACTGCCTAAAAAGAAAAAGCATTTGCCAATCGCGTTGTAGAGCAAGGCTTTATCGTTGGCGTTGAACTTCGTGCCTGTGAAAATGAACGGCTCTGCCGATTTGAACGCCGCCAGTGCTTCTGAAAATGACTTTTGGTTGTATGCGTCAATTCCTTTGATGAAAAAGGCTTTGCCGCTCACGCTCGCAAGGCTATCTCGAGTGATGGACTCGGCGTCAAGCGTCGTCGTTTCTTTGGTGCTCCGACAAGCATTCAGCAACAGGAGCGTTCCGAAAATGAGCAGAAGAAGAAATCTGTTTGGCATATCCAGCATAAACAAGATGCGTTGGCGTAAAAATATAAGACGATAAAAATACATATCTTTGAACGAACTTTCAGAAACAAAACCGCAATGTGATTTGAACCGCACAGAACTGACAAATCTTGTCAAACTCCTAAGCGAAAGAGGACTTTCACTAACCGAACATCAACAAGCGCAACTATGGAAATACGCGGAATTGCTCTTGGACTGGAATAAAAAAGTCAATCTTGTTTCACGAAAAGATCAAGACGCTGTGCTCACAAAGCATGTGCTTCACGCGCTTTCGCTTGCACTCTTTCACACCTTCAAGCCCAAAGAGCGCGTTTTGGATTTAGGAACGGGCGGCGGCTTGCCCGGAATCCCCCTCGCCATAGCCTTTCCCGGCACCTACTTTTTGCTCATTGATTCTATCGGAAAAAAGATTACGGCATGTTCAGATATGATTCAAAAACTTGAACTCAGAAATGTGCTCGCTCAAAAATCGCGCTCTGATGAATTAAAGCATGTCAAGTTTGATGTGGTGGTCAGCAGGCAAGTGGCGGCAATGCCTGAACTCTGCGCATGGTGCCGACCGCTTCTCAAAAAAGGTGGCAAACTGCTTTGCCTTAAAGGCGGCGATTTAGAAGAGGAAATCGGACAAGCCTTAGTTCAAGGCGCAGAGCAACTCGCGTTTCCTGAACACATCGAGCAACACTCGATTGATTTTCTCGGCGAAAAGTTCAAAGAAAAAGTCGTTGTTATTGCTACATGAAAAAGCCGTTTGAAACTTCTCAAAAGAGATTGAAAACTTGAATGACACGGATTTACCTCGATAACGCCTCAACTACGCCTGTCGCGCCCGACATCGTCAAAGAACTTTTGCCATTTCTTGAAACGCAATTTGGAAATGCCTCTTCCATTCATGCATTCGGACAGCAAACACGAAACGCGCTCGAATTAGCGCGCGAAGAATTGGCGAAAGAAATCGGCGCGAAGCCGTCGGAAGTTTTTTTTACATCGAGCGGAACAGAAGCCGATAACTTTGCGCTCAAAGGCGTTGTCCTAGCAAGGCTTGGCGAGCCGATTCAAATCATCACGTCAAAGTTGGAGCACAAAGCAGTTTTGGAAACGATCGAGTGGCTTCAAAAGAAGTTCGGCGTAGCGGTGGAATATGTCGCGCACGATGCGTACGGACGGTTGGACTTGGACGACCTTAAACAGAAAATCCGTCCAAATTGCCTGAACCTCATTTCCATCATGCACGCCAATAACGAACTTGGCAATATCAACCCCATCAGAGAAATCGCTGAAATTGCTAAATCTTACAACGCAATTTTCCACACAGACGCTGTTCAAAGTGCGGGCAAGTTGAAGCTCAACGTCGATGAACTTGGCGTAGATGTAATGGCGATTTCAGGGCATAAATTTTACGCGCCAAAAGGCATTGGGGCGATTTACATTCGCACGGGCGTTCAACTCGAATCGCTCTTGCACGGCGGAACGCACGAGCGCAATCGTCGCGCCAGCACAGAAAATGTCGCGTTCAGCGTTGCACTTGCCAAAGCGTTCAAACAGTCTCAACAAAATCTCCAACAAACCAACTTACATGTACAGTCGCTTCAAAAAGCATTTCTTGATTCGCTTTCTCAACTGAATGTGCCGTTTTCTTTGAACGGCGATGAAGCCAATAAACTGCCGCACATCATTAACCTTTCGTTTCCAATTCCAAACAAACAAAAACTTGCGGGCGATGTGCTTTTGCTCGCCTTAGATGCGGCGGGGATTGCTGTTTCAAGCGGAAGCGCGTGCACCAGCGGAACAGCGAAGCCGTCGCATGTGCTCTTGGCACTTGGAAAAACCGAACACGAAGCGCGCGCAAGCGTGCGAGTATCGTTTTCAAAGTTCAACACGATAGAGGAAGTGCGAGAGGCGGCGGCACGCTTTGCCGACGTGCTCAAACGCTTGCTGTGATTACTTGATTTGCGCAATCACATCTAAAATGCCGACGCGAATCATCATCACGGCGATTGCCGCCATGAAGAGCGACGCAACTTTGGCAACGGCTTTCGCGCCGTTTGGTCCCATCAGGTTTCGCGCATACTCCGAAAAGTAGAAGAGCAAAAACACAATCACGAGGTTCAAGATGAGCGAGAGCGTCGTCATCAAAAAGCCATATGTGTCGTTGAGAATGAGCAATGTGGTCAGTACGGCAGGACCAGCAATCAATGGAATGCCAAGCGGAACGATGCTAACATTTTCGGGGTCAGCGGGCTGTTTGGATTCATCGGCACCCGATTGCACCAAGTCGCGAATGGCAATTAAGAGCAAAATTAAGCCGCCTGCAATTCGGAAGTCAGAAATGCTAATGCCGAGAAAACCAAAAATCTGCTGTCCGCCAATCATAATCACAATCGCAATCGCAAAGGCAGTGAGCACGGCTTGTGTCGTGAGGCGTCGACGTTTGTTGTCAGGAAAAGATTGGGTAAGGCTAATGAAAATGGGTAATGCGCCAGGCGCGTCAATGGCAACAAAGAGCGGAATAAAGGTGAGCAAGAAATTTTCAAAGCTCAATGCAGGCGTTGCGCCTTCAATGAAAAGAAACATGCGTTAAAGTTTGTGCAGGTGTTCTAAAAGGTAGAAGTTAAAAATGTCGGGTTGCTCGAGGTTCGGTAAGTGGCCTGCGCCGTCGATGATTTTCATTTGGCTGTTTGGAATGTCATCGTGAATGACTTTCATAACAGCGGCGTTCATCAAGGCGTCTTCCGCGCCTGCAACAACGAGTGTCGGCACGGTGATAGATGCAAGAAGCGAGGTTGAATCTTCGCGCATAGCAAGGGCTTTAAGGGTTTCAGCAATCGAAGCAGGTGATTGCTGGCGAATAATAGATTCAACGCGCTTGACAAGTTCAGGGCGCGTGCGATGAGACGTTTCGCCAAGAAGTTTAGGAATCATTCGTGTAACGGCTTCTTCTTTGCCATTTTTCAAAACGGCATCGATAAACTCGTATCGTGCCGCTTTGGCTTCGGGTGAATCGGCTTCGGCACGTGTAGCACAAAGCACGAGCGAGCGGACTTTTTCGGGATACTTTCTCCAAAAAGCGAAGGCTTTATATCCGCCCATTGAAATTCCAACCAGTGTGGCTTGTGAAATCTCGAGCGCGTGCATCAAATCGTTGAGCGCGTCGGCGTAGTCGTTAAAAGTCCAATTTTCTTTGGGTGGCGAATCGTTGAAACCGAAAGCATTTGGTGCGAGCGCGGCGTAGCCGTTATCGGCAAGCGCATCAAGTTGGCGCGACCACATTTCGGCAGAAAGCGGGAAGGCGTGAAGAAGGATAACAGCCTTTTCGCGCTTATCTAAATTTCTTGCGGCGTAAGTGAGCATGAACGGCGAAGCAGTTGGTTAAGGATTGATAGAAGAATGGGCGAGTGCTGTTGTAATCGGTGTCATACAAGCGTTGCTAAGCCTAAGTTGAGCGTATCGCAGAACGACGGGTTGGTCGTTACTTCTCCAGTCTCCTTTTTATACTTGTGCCATTCGTTTTTCTTGTAATCATAAACGAATCCTTCAACAATGCCGTATTCCTCTGCTGTGATAAGCGAAATGATTTTTCTCATGTCGGCTTGCACCGTGCGAGTTCGTGTAACCTCGATAATTACGGGAACGGTATCATGAACATGGTCGCAGAGCATAACATCGGGAACGGGGCTTGTTTTCGTTTCATCAAGCATGGTTTCAGGAAGCGGCTCGAGGAGATTGTTTTGAGGTCGTAGTACATTCTGCCAAGGCGCGTCAAGAGTTTAGCAATCACTCTTTGGTGCTCCATTGGTGCGTTGATTTGCATTTCCTTGACTTCTTCGAGCGTAATCATATACCAATGAACCTTTGAAGAGATTCAATCAAAAAATTACAAGCCGTTTGTTTTGCCTTTGCCTGCTTTTTCGGCTTCGCGTAGCAGAGCATTGGCTTCACGGATAAGGCGTTGTGCTTCGATGCGTGCTTCGTCGATGATGTCGTCGGCGCGGCGTTTAGCTTCATTTTCTATATCAGCAGGCATTGCACCTTCTTTGGGCGGAATAGCATTTGGAACGGGCATATCGCCGAGCGGAAAATCAGGTTCAGGGTTTAAGCCTGCGTTCAGGCTCTCGAACAAGGCGCGACGTGTGTCTTCACCTTTGCGCGGTGCAAACAAAATGCCCATTACCGTGCCGATTCCAGCCCCAAGAAGCGTTCCCCAAAATAACCCCTTGTAAAACTCGTTTTTCTGCATACTAACTACTAATTATTGTTGTGATGATTTGATAGAGGCTTTGTAGCCTAATTCGCTGATATCTGCAATCAATTTTTCGGCGCTGATTTTGGATGCGTCAAACTCAACATCAGCACTGCCAACTTCTTGGCTCACATTCACAGACTTTACGCCGTCAATTTTGGTCAGTTTCGATTCAATCGATTTTTCGCAGCTCGAACAGACCATTCCGTCAATCTTAAAAGAAACTTTCACGACATTGGCTTTTGGGGCTTCTTTTTTTTCAGAGCCACAACCGATAAAGACGAAAAGCGCGAGAACAAAAAATAAAACCTTCATGTGTGGAATATGTTTGAGTTGTAAAAAGCCTTGAACGAAGTTACAAAACTGAACCGAATCTTGCTTAAATTCTTAAACTGTATCAATCCAAGCAAAACTCATGAAGCCGATTTACTATTTCTTAGGTGCAGGAATTTCAATCGCACTTTCAATTTACCTTTTTGTCTTTGCAACAAGCCCTAACCATGAACTTGCTGGCATTTTCGTTGGACTTTGGGCACCAACCATTATCGGCATTGGGATTTACAACGAACTCATCAGTATTTACGAAGAAATCGTTTATCAGCGCAAGCAGCGAGAAAGTAAAGATTGAGAGATGGAGCAAAGTAAAGCGTTCACACTTCTTTTGATTGGTTTGTTCGGTGGAGCAGGGTGTATTTCACGCTACTTGATTTCAAGCGGGCTAAACGCATGGCTCGGAAAAGCCTTCCCATATGGCACGCTCGCCGTCAATATCATTGGCTCGTTTATCATCGGAATTATTTTTGAAGTTGCCTTGCGCGGCAGTGTGATTTCTCCAACATTGCGAATCGCACTCACAACAGGCTTCTTAGGCGGATTGACCACATTTTCCACATTCAGTTTTGAAACTGTTGAACTGCTTCTGAACGGAAAATACTTCGCCGCTTTCCTAAACATTGCAGGCTCCCTCGTTGTCTGTTTTCTTGCGACCTATTTTGGCATTTCACTCGTCAGACAACTGTAGCAGACGCTTACAGCGAGAATAGAGACTTTGCGCAAAGTGGAAAGTCAAGAACTAAAACACCAAATTTTCACATAGATTGGCGCAGTAAGTGCGGGCGTTCTTTTTCGAGTTTCAAGAGCAGTTCGCCGAAGAGCGTATTTGCCCATGCAAACCAAGCGCGTGTGAAGCGTTTGGCGTCGTCTTTGTGAAAGGCTTCGTGCATGAAGCCTGTGCCCGCGTGTGTGGTTTTGAGAATGCACAGTTGCTTCAAAATTTCCTCGTCGCGTGTTGAGGTAAGCGCAACAGCAATGACGCCCAAGTGCCAAATCATTTCCCAACCGGCGTGCGGTCCGCCGTAGCCTTCACCTGCTTCGCCTTTGAAGTAATACATGTGGTCGTCAGATAAAATAAACTTGCGCGTGTTTTGATACACTTCGTCGTCAATCGGAACACAACCGAGATACGGAAGCGAAATGAGCGAGGGCAAATTGCCATCGTCCATAAAATAGCGGTTACCGAATCCGTCAGTTTCAAACGCGTAGCAGTAGCCATACTTCAAATGAAAGGCTCTACCGTGTTCGTAAAGAAGTTGCTCGAGTTCATCGGCGAACGCGCGGCACGAAGTTGCGAAGGTTTTATCGCGCAATTCCACAGAGACCATTTCGGCAAGTTGGCGAAGCGAGACAACTGCAAAGAAGTTGGAAGGAATCAGAAACGGAAACAAACAAGCGTCGTCGGAAGGGCGGAAAGCGGAGTGAATTAAGCCGACTTTTTTTGTGGGAAGTCCAAGTCCGTCATTGGCGATGAAGTCGCCATACCAAGCGGCAAATTCGCGTTTGAATCGATACGAGCCGTCGTCGTGCAAGCGTTGCTGTTCGCGAAAGACATCGTAAATGCGTTTCATTGCCGCCTGCCAATCTTTATCCATAAACGATGAGTCGCCTGTGGCTTTCCAATAGAGATAAGCGAGGCGAATGGCGTAGCAAAGCGAATCGATTTCCCATTTGCGCTCGTGCAGTTCGTTGCGCATGGCAGTTTTATCTTGATGCCAGCGCGATTGTTCTTTGTTGTCGTAATTGAAAGCATTTGCGTAAGGGTCAATCAAGATGCAGTTGGTTTGGCGATTGATGACGCCGAGAATTAGGCTCTGCAAGGCACGGTCGTCTTTGCAAAGCGGAATGTAGGGCGTTACTTGTGCGGTCGAGTCGCGAAGCCACATGGCAGGAATATCGCCTGTGATGACAAAGGTATCGAGTTTGCCGTTTAACTTACCATGATGCGCAATCGTGGTGTCGAGCGTGTTGGGAAAACAGTTTTCAAAAAGCCAAGCCAGTTCTTTATCGGCGATTGTTTTTTTCATGCGTTCAATGGTGGCATCAACGGAATCGCTCGTAAATTTGCGCCGATTTCGTTCGGGGCGATTGCTTTTGAACGTATCTGAAAATTTGAAATCGTTAATTCCAAGTGCAAATCCTGTCAAGGCAAACGAAGTGGTTTTGAGAACATCACGGCGAGATGGCATTGCTCGAGTAGAAATTGGAAAAATGTTGATTGAATCGGTTAAAACGCAAAATAAAGTCTTTTCAAGACATGACAACGCTTTATGAACAACTCGGCGGCGAAGCAAAAGTGCGTCAGCTCGTCGACACATTCTACGACATCATGGACACCGACCCACGCGCCAAGAAAATCCGAAACCTTCACCCCAAAGATTTACGTGTTTCTCGAGAAAAACTCTTTATGTTTCTTTCAGGCTGGCTTGGCGGAGAGCCGCTCTACATCAAGAAATACGGACACCCGCGTTTGCGAGCGCGACACTTGCCGTTCCCTATCGGTGAAGAAGAGCGCGACCAATGGATGCTCTGCATGAAAGAAGCCATGAAAAAAATCAATCTGTCGGAAGAACTCTGCCAAACGCTCGAGCAAGCCTTTTTCAGAACCGCAGATTTTATGCGAAATAAAGACGCTTAAATAGGTTGCTCAAAAAGCAATGCAAAACCCGTAATCAAGGGAAATGGCGAAGCAAAAGCCGAGAGCGAGAATCAACGAAAAACCGACTGCTGAACTGAATGCGAGAGTTGCGCAGGCAATCGCGCGAATGCAGGAAGACATGCAAATCGCGCTGAACCTGATGCAAGAAGCACGCAAGCAAGCACTTGCCGAAAACGATGAACCCACTCTGATATGGTGCGATTGGATTGAAGGCTTTGCCTCCTATTTCCGCGCCGACTACTCGGTAACGCTCAATGCCGCTCGCCTAACCCAACAGCAGTTTGAAGCCATCAACAATAAATTAGGATTGTGCGCCGCACTTCGCCTCGAAGGCATGACGCTTTGTAATCAAGGGCGTTATGCACAGGCTATCGAGAAACTCTCACAAAGTATTCAAATCGCGCAATCGATCAATCACTCAAAAAGTATTGCTGATGCAATGATGCACCTTGCGATTGTGCAAGAAAACTTGGGCAAGAAAGACGAGGCGGCGGCGGCATACTTCAAATGTTTTGCGATTTATGAAAAACTGCGCGATAAGCGCGGATATGCTCGCGTTGCCAATAATCTTGCCGCGATTTACTTCAACATCGGTGAGTATCGCAACGCGCTTGAATACCTCTTTGAAAGTCTAAACGCATCGGAAGATTTAGGAATCAGACACAGCCAAGCCGCTTCGCTAGCAAATATCGGAACGGTCTACGGCGCAATGGGCGAGCACGCAACCGCATTGGCTTACGAACTCGAAGGGCTTTCCATTTACGAAACTATTGGCGATAAGCGCAACATTTCCGTTTGTCTGAACAACGTCGAAATCGTTATCGTGCGCTTGGCGATTACGCAAACGCGATTCGCTATCACCGAAAAAGCTTATCTGTTGCAGAAACGATTGGCTATCAAAAAGAACATTCGCAAGCCGCATGGAACTTAGGCATTGACTATGCCTCAATGAAAGATTTTGCTTCCGCTGAACCTTATTTTCAAACCGCGCTTGCGATTGCCGAGCAAATCGGAAATAAAATTCTCACCGTCGAGATTCAAACGGGACTTGCAAACATTCTGGCGTCCAAAGGTGAATTAACCAACGCTTTAATCGTGCTTGAAAAAGCCAATGCACTTGCCGAAGAATTAGGCTCAAAGAAAAATCAACTCGCAATCTTAACGGAATTCAAACGCATTTATGAACGGTTGGGAGAAACCGAGAAAAGCAATGTGTTCAAAGAGCAGGAGCAAAAACTCAAAGAAGAAATCTTCGGCGAAGACGAAAAGCAAAAAACCAAAGCCGTGATTGAAAAGTATGAACTTGAAAAAGCCCGGCGCGACGCGGAAAAATACGGAATTCCAACAAGCGAACTCACTTCTTTTCAAGAAGCAATTCGCGCAAGCGTTGAACAAAAATCGTAACAACGGAAGAACTCGCTGAACAACTCTGGCAAAGCAATCCACGAGAAATTGCAACTGCACTCAAAACAACTATCTCTCATCTTCGAAAAGCCTTAGAGCCAACGCTTTCTGCCTATCAACCCTCGCGATACCTCACCAACCGAGACCATGCCTACATGCTCGACTTCGCAGAAGAAGCGAACATTGATTTCATTGAGTTTAAGTCGCTCCTAAACGCGGCGAAAAAAGAAAGTGGCAAAGCAAAAGAAAAAAAGTTAGAGCAAGCCGTTCAGATGTATCAAGGCTATTTTCTTAGTGAAGACGCATTCGAAGATTGGGCGGCATTTGAGCGCGAATCGCTAAATGAAAAATTTTTCTCTGCCGCAATAGAGTTGGGAGCGATTTATCAAAAAGAAGAAAGGTATCAAGAGGCGATTTCAATCGGGCGGCGGATATTGGAAATGGATAGAATCTATGAGCCTGTTTATGAACAACTCTTTCAGCTCTTCGTCAAAACAAATCAAACAGCCGAACTCAAAAAACTTTACGACGAGTGCAAAACCGCTTTCAACAAAGAACTCAACATTGACCCGCCACAGCGATTCAAGCAATACCTTCGTTAAGGTGCTTCACCATTTGAACGCAACGTTTCAGAACGCAAATTTTCTTTGACGGCTTCGGCATTGCGCTTCAAGCGGCGCAGTCCTGTTCTGAACACAGGCGTTTCGCCAAAGATGCGCTGAAAAGAAGATTTGGTGAGGTCTAAAATATCGTCGGCGGAAAGGCGTTGAACTTCGGGTTTGGGCTGAAATTCAGAAATGGCGGTTGGCTTTGAAAAGCGATTCCAAGGGCAGACGTCTTGACAAATGTCGCACCCAAAAAGCCATTCGCCGAGCATGGATTTTTCTTCGTCGGTGAAGTTGCGTTTAAGTTCGATGGTCAGGTAGGAAATGCACTTGCGAGCGTCGACTTGACCGTCGTGCGTGATGGCGTGTGTTGGGCAGAGGTCAATGCAAGCAGTGCAAGTGCCGCAGTAGTTTTGAAGGTAGGGGGCGTCATAATCGAGTTCGCAGTCGAGCAGTAAGTTTCCGATGAAAAAAAACGAGCCGAGCCGTCGAGAAATGAGGTTCGTGTGTTTGCCAATCCAGCCCAAGCCTGAACGCTGTGCAAGGACTTTATCCATTGTCGGAGCAGAGTCGACAAAAGCGCGTCCATTCACATTTCCGACCAAGTCGCAGACAAACGAGAAGAGGGTTTGCAATTTTGATTTGACAACGATGTGATAGTCTTTGCTTTGTGCGTAGATGGAAATTTTGCCATTGGTGGAAGGAGAAAGGTCGGAAGGGAAGTAATTGGCAAGCACAGAAACAACGGATTTGGCTTCGGGCATGAGAACTTTGGGGTTCACGCGCTTTTCAAAATTTTCTTCCATATAGCGCATTTCGCCGTGCATGCCTTTTGCAAGCCATTGCTCTAACTTTCGCGCTTCATCGGAAAGGGCTTCGGCGCGTGAAATGCCTACGGCGGAAAATCCCAATTCAAGCGCGCGCGCTTTTATTCGATGAGAACAGTTTCGCGTTGAAAGCGTCATAGAAAATCATTTGCCTAAAATACAAAAGCGTCTGTTTGTGGCAGACGCTTTTGTGAGAACTATCGGCGTGAAAAGCCGCTGTTAGTTTTGCTCGGGGATTTCAATAATGCGCTCGTTGCCGTCGGCGTCAAAGAAGCGAACCTTGAACGGACCAGTTTTGGTGCTGGTGGTTGCGCTGTTAAGTTCGTTTTGTGTGGCTTTGCGCTTTCCTGATTGACCTTTGTTATCAACGAAAGCGGTTTCTCCTGAATTGACTTCGAACTTTTTTCCGTCTTTGGTTTCGAATTCACCTTTGCCTTCAACAATCGTGAGCGAAGAACCTTCGCTGTCGCTGGTGTATGCGCCATTTGTGCCTTTGATAGACGCAACCGAAGTTGGGGAAGTGAAGCGGAACTGTTCGCCCGGCTTTTGCTTGATGTTGAAACCAAGTTTGCCAAAGTTGATGTCGACGGTCTTTTCCATTTTGCCGTCGGCTTTTTCGCCGCGCACTTTGATTTCTGAATTTTCTTGAATGCGAATCACTGAGCCGTCAACGAAGCGCAGAATCGAGAATGATTTATCGCCAGTTTTGACGGCATCGCCAGAGTTCAAGTTCTGACCGCGTTGCGCGGGCTTGAACGGCATATTTCCAATCTTGGCTTGAACATCTTTGACCGTTTTAATCACAATCGCGACATCGGCAACAGGTGTGCGATTGGGTTCAGACGATTTTGTCTTGTTCGTGTTTGCGGTTGCAAGGCTCGCAGAAAAGAGCAGGGCGAGCGTGCTTAAAATAATTCGGTTCATAGATAGTGCGTTTAAGGGTTTCATTGTTGGTTCCTCCTCATTACTTGCTTAGGGCTCGAGCGAGTGCTTCGCCGTCGGTGCTGTTGGTGTATTGAACGCCTTCAATTGGACCGTCAAATGAGACGAAGCGCGTGCGCGGGTCGCGAAGCCAATCGGGCGCGCCTGAACCATATTTCTCGAGCAAGAGGCGACGAATTTCGTCGGAAACAGCAGGGCTATTGGTTGCTGATGCACTCGTGCCCGAAAGGTTTTCCGACATACGGAACACTGCAATGGCTTCCGCGCGTCTGCCTCCCCCAATTTCGCCTTCAATCAAGAGCACATATTGCTGACCGGCTTGCAACTGACGCACGCCACCTGTTGGATATTGGTAGCTTGGCGAAGCAACGTTTTCATCAACCATCGGCACGGTGTTGCGCACGAGCGCGATGTTGGCAGAAAACGTCGGATCTTGGAAAATCCGCACGCGATAGGAGGTCGCATTGCCTTGCCAACGAATCGTTGGATAAGGATTGCTGATTTCCGTTGGCTCAATGCCTGCCGTCGGATAAATTAAATCGATATACGCTTCTTGTTGATTTTGAATCACGAAGGTTAGCGGAATTGCATCAACCGGCGTCAAATCGTTGTTGTTGGTAAACAACTCAAAGAGTATGGTATAAGTGCCTGATGGAAACCGCCCGCCCGCTTTTGTGATAATATCGCGAAGCAAATCGCGTGAGGCATCTTCGGTTTTGCCGCTCAGACGCCATGGACCACTGGCAAGCGTGTTGTTGGTATGACGCACAGAGCCGCTAAAGTTTGGAACCCAAGGGCTAAGACCTGAGCCAATGAGTTGTCCGTTTCGTGAGAATTTCAAAGAAAGGCGAGTCGGGACAGGCTGTCCGTTGTTTTGGTATGCAACCAAAAACACGTTCGGCGCACCAGTTGGAATGTTCCCATCAAGAACGATTGAAGCAAATGCCGCTACCGTCATTTGAGCAGGGTCGACTAAAAGGCGACTTTGAGCACGGTCAAATTGAACCTGTGCGGAGAGCGGCACCGTCATCGTCAGCAGAAGCAAGGTAAGTTTTAGGAAGCGCATCGTTAATCCTCTCAGTTTAGTTGAATAAGTTAGTTGAATAAATGGTTCTGAAAGTTACAAGCCGATATTACGCCGATTCAAAGTGGTTGAATGTGATAGTTATCACAACGCCCGATCAATATCACGCCGCAAAAGCGACTGAAAATACAAGGGTTTAGCGACTTTGAAAAATCAATTCCCGCTTAAAAACTTTCGCACGGCAAGCGAACTTCCAAACAGCCCCAGAAGCAAGCCCAACACGGCGAGAATCCCATAAACGCGATAGTCGGGCAAAGCGATTGCCGCGTAGAGGTCGGGATAAGTTTGATAAAGTGCAACATTGACGAGGGCAAGCAAGCCAATCGCAAAAACCCCTCCTAAAAATCCTTGTAACGCGCCTTCAATCAAAAACGGAGAGCGAATAAAGCCATTTGTAGCCCCAACAAGAAGCATCGTGCGAATAATTTCTTGCTTGTTTAAGATAATCAGCCGAATTGTGTTAGAAATTAAAGCAATCGCGGCAACGGAAATCAATATCCCAATGCCGCAAGTAACATAGAACAAAATGCGCGCATTGCGGTCAAGCCCCGCCAAAAACTCCTTGTTGTATCGCGCTTCTAAAATGCCGTTTCGCGTTTTGACTTCGGCGACGAACTGCTCCAAACTGTCGAGCGTCGCATAATCAGATTTCAACCTCACTTTAATCGAGGCAGGCAACGGATTTGTGCCGAGAATCGCGACAATATCTTCGCCAAATTCTGACTTGAAAATTTGTGCCGCGCTATCAGGCGAAATATACAATGCCATTTGAACAGAAGTTTCGTTTTGCAACGATGTGGCAAGGCGTTTAGCGTCTTTTTCTTTAAGCGATTGGCTCAAAAAGAACTCTACTTCTACGCGAGAGCGAATTTCCGACAAAACGCGCGAGGCGTTGAGCGAAAGCGTCGCAAAAATACCAAGCAACACCAGCGAAATGCTGATGGTGAAAATGGAAATCGCACTGGCAAGTTTTGCGCGCCGAAATCCTGAAACGCTTTCTGAAAGAATGTATCGAAAGTTCATCGTGCAAAAAGGTTACTTTGCTGATTTAAACATCGCAAGGGCTTTCTCGCGTTGAACGGCGTGGTCAATAATCGGAAGCGGATAATCCTTTCCGAGTTCAACGCCAAGTTCTTTTGCCAAAAGTGGCGATTTTTGCAAAAGTTCATGCGGCGCGTGAATATATTTTTCGGGAACGGCGCGAAGTTCAGGAACAAAAGTTTTAATGAATTTTCCACTCGGGTCAAACTTTTGCGACTGCGACACAGGATTAAAAATTCTAAAATAAGGTTGTGCGTCCGTGCCGGTGCTCGCACTCCATTGCCAACCGCCGTTGTTTGCCGCCATATCGCCGTCGACGAGCCTTTGCATAAAATATCGTTCGCCCCACCGCCAATCGATGAGCAAATCTTTGGTGAGAAAGCTGGCAACAATCATCCGCAAGCGGTTGTGCATCCAGCCTGTTGTGTTCAGTTGGCGCATGGCGGCATCGACAATCGGAAAACCTGTTCTGCCCGATTTCCACGCTTCAAAGTAATCATCACGATTTTCCCAACGCAAATTCCGAAACAACGGCTGGAAACTTTCTTGCTCGACGATGGGGAAATTCTCTAAAATCTGAAAGTAAAAATCGCGCCAAATCAGTTCGCTCACAAAGGTTTCAATTCCGATTTTTTCCGTCTCATTTCTGATTTCTTCCAAAAGTGAAAACGCGCGGCGAACAATTTCCCTAACGCTGACGGTGCCAAAGCGCAAATGTGCCGAAAGCAAACTCGTGCCATCGAGAGCGGGAAAATCGCGCTGTTCTTTGTAACGGCGAATTTTGTTGGAAAGGAACTGCTCGAGTTGGCGTTCGCCTTCGGTTGAGCCGCCTTTAACGAGCAACTGCTGTGTGCATGGAAATCCGAGTTCGTCGTGTGAAAGTGGCGGAAGGGAGTGAATCGCAAGGGTGGTGAGATGTTTCGGCGCAGGGACGGGCGTCGGAATAAGATGCGCTTGCGAAAGCCATGCTTTTTTGTATGGCGTGAAAATGGTATAAGGCTTTCCTTGCTTAGTTAAAATTTCTTGTTTGGCGAAAAGGGCTTGGTCTTTGAAGGCTTTAACTTGCAAACCGAGTTTGGTGAAAGTTTGAATCACGTCGTTGTCGCGGGCTTTGGCGGCGGGTTCGTAATCTTCGTTGAAATAAATCGCACGCGCTTCGGACTCTCGAACGACCTCGTGCAAAACTTCGAGAAACAATCCGCGTCGGAGAATGAGTTTGCCGCCAAGACGTTCATATTGCAAGGCTAAATCTTTGAGCGATTCGGTCATGAACTTCACGCATGCGGGCGAGAAGTCGCTTCTCTGTTTCAAAATGTCATCGGCGAAAATAAAGAGTGGAACGATATCGCTGGTTTCTTGGAGCGCGTTGTAAAGGGCAGTGTTATCGTGCGTGCGCAAATCGCGTCGATGCCAAACGATAATGCGGTTCAATTCAAAAGGCAATTTAATTGAAAAAAGTTGTGCGAATATAGCAACGAAAAACACGCCCTGCGTGCCGCAAGAAATGATTTCAAGGGAAGTTTGAAAAATTTGGTATCAAGAATTGGAGATATTCTAAACGGCGGAAATGTTGCGTAAATTCAGAGTATCTTCAAAACTATAAACCAGCCTATGTTGCTCGTCATTGATAACTACGATTCATTCACCTACAACTTAGTTCAATACTTCGGCGAACTTGGGGCAGAGATGGAAGTTTATCGCAACGATGAACTGACGCTGGACGACATCGAGAAAAAGCAACCTGAAAAAATCGTCATTTCGCCCGGTCCATGCACGCCGAATGAAGCGGGCATTTCGCTGGGTGTGATTGAGCGGTTTCAATCACGGATTCCGATTCTCGGGGTTTGCTTGGGGCATCAATCGATTGGGCAAGCCTTAGGTGGAAAGGTGATTCGCGCGCCGAAGCCCATGCATGGCAAAGTGTCAAAAGTGCATCACAACCGTGAGGGAATTTTCCAAGATGTTGAAAATCCGTTTGAGGCAACGCGTTATCATTCGCTCGTCGTCGAAAGAGAGACCTTGCCCGAAAGCCTCGCCGTGACGGCTTGGACAGACGATGGCACTATTATGGGATTAGAATCGAAAGAGAAAAAACTTTACGGCGTGCAGTTTCACCCCGAATCGATTATGACCGCCGAAGGCAAAAAAATTCTCAAAAACTTTTTAACGCTTCAGTAGCACAAATGAAAAGCACAAAGAAAAAATCAGTAACGAAGTTTTCTCGAACAGGGAACATCGTGCTTAAAAAAAGCAACGGTGCGCCGCCAAAAGTTGTCAATGCCGCAGAGCAAGTCTCTGAAGCGTTCCGAAGCAAGATGGAAAAGTGGGCAGATTTAAGCCACGACGGCTGGCGCATCTTTCGCATCATGGCGGAGTTCGTTACGGGCTTTGAGAAAATGGCGGAAGCTGGACCATCGGTTGCCATCTTCGGCTCAGCGCGCGTGAAGCCAACGGACAAGTATTACAAAATGGCAGAGCGAATGGCGGAACTCTTGGCAGAGCACGGGCTTGGCGTCATTACGGGCGGCGGACCAGGAATTATGGAAGCAGGCAACAAAGGCGCGAAAAAAGCAGGCGGCGTTTCGGTCGGCTTGAACATCGTTCTGCCCTTCGAGCAAGAAGCCAATCCTTACATCGACAAAGAGCGGCTCATCTGGTTTGACTACTTCTTCGTCCGAAAAGTCATGTTCGTTAAGTATTCGCAAGCCTTTATCGTCATGCCCGGCGGATACGGTACAATGGACGAATTTTTCGAAGCCATTACGCTCATTCAAACGCAGAAAATCACCATGTTTCCTGTCATCTTGATAGGCAAAGAATTTTGGGGCGATTTATGGAAGTGGATAAAAAAAACGCTGATGGAAAAACATCATTACATCGGCGAAAACGACATGGACTTTATTTTCCTCGTCGATTCGCCTGAAGAAGCAATGGATATTATCAAGCAATTTTATCCTGAAAACCGATACACGCCGAATTTTTAGCGCACATGCAAACATGAGCCCTGACGAGAAAATTCATTCGCTTGAAGTGCGTCTTTCGAAGGCGAGTGATGAGCGGGAGAGAATCGACCTGATGAATGAACTTGCCTATCAACTGCGCTCAAACGACATGGCGCGAGCGGAAATCCTCTCTGACGAAGCCTTGTCGCTTGCCTTACAATTGCGACATCGATTTGGAATTGCCTCGTCGTTCCGAAACAAAGGCGTCTTTGCCTACAATCGTGGCAACTACCAAGAAGCACTCAATCACTTGAATAAATCGTTGGACGAGTTTCAAAACTTGCAAGATGTGCGTAGTCAGGCAAGTGTGCTTACAAATAAAGGCTTGGTGTATTGGAAATTGGGAGAGCATAGCAAAGCGATGGAGTGCTATATGTTTGCATTGCAAATCAATATGCAAATGAACGATAAAGTTCAGCAGTGTGGCACGCTCATCAATATCGGGGGGCTTTATCAAACCATGGGGAATTTGGAAAAAGCGCAAGAGTTCTATGAAGAAGCCTTAGAACTTGCCAAAGCTTGCGAACTTTATCTGGAGTGGGGCACAGTGCTAAGCAACATCGGCACGATTCATTACTACAACAACGACAAGCAAAAAGCCCTCGATTACTTCTTAGAATCCCTTGAAATAAGAACAAAAACCCATCAAGAACGCGAAATCAGCGTCTCACTACTGAATGCGGGCGCGGCTTACTTTGATTTAGGTGAGGTCGAGAAAGGCTTGGAGATGATGAAAAAAAGTTTGGAGCGACGCAGAGCAATGGGCGACAAAAGCGGCGAGGCGCATACGATTCAAGCTATTGGACACGCTTTGCTGACCAGCAAACAGTATCAAGCCTCCATAACATATTTGATGGAAAGTGTAACGCTCTCGCAAGAAATCGGAACAAAAATCATTGAAAAACAAGCCCGACAGTTGCTCGCCGAAGCCTATCGCGAACTGGGCGACTACCAAAAAGCATATGAGCATTTCGTCAAATTTCATGAACTTGAAAAAGCACTCTTGCTCGAGCAATCCGAAGAAAAAACGAAGAAACTCACGCTCAAATATGAATTGGACAAATCGCAACGCGAAGCCGAACTCTATCGCCTCAAAAACGAAGACCTTGTGCGTCTGAACGAAGAACTGCAACAAGCCAATCAACTCAAAAACGAACTCTTAGCCATTGCGGCGCACGACCTCAAAAATCCGCTTCAAATCATTATGGGCTTTGCTGAACTCATTAGCGAAGAATCCAAGCAACTCGCCTCAATCAACAAAAAAGCCTCATCTATTCGACGCGCTTCACAAAAAATGCTCGGCTTGATTGAAGACCTTTTGCAAACCGCGGCAATCGATGCAGGTAAATTGGAGTTAAAGCGAACCAATAGCGATTTAGGCTTGATGGTTCAAGTCATTAGCGAAAACTTTTATTTGATGGCAGAAGCCAAACGCCAAAAACTTGAAGTAAGCATCGAAGAAAATTGCATCGTGAGCATTGATGTCGAGCGAATGAAGGAAGTGGTTGAAAACTTGATTAGCAATGCGATTAAATACTCCCCGCCTGAAAAAACAGTTCGAGTAACCGTCGCACGAGGCACAAATGGCGTCGTGCGATTATCGGTGCAAGATGAAGGGCAAGGCTTGACCGAAGAAGACATGAAAAAACTGTTCGGAAAATTTCAGCGACTTTCTGCACGACCCACCGGCGGCGAAAGTTCAACCGGGCTTGGGCTTTCTATCGTCAAGAAACTTGTCGAACTGCACGGCGGAAAAATCTGGGCAGAATCGGAAGGCAAAGATAAAGGCGCAACCTTCATTGTCGAGTTGCCAGTTCAAGCCATGCAATAAACCATTTCGCATTTCCCCGCCGAACTTCTATTTTCCACTTCAATCAATTTGAAGTTTTCAATCACCGTTCAATTTTCTACGACAATGAATTTCACACTCACCGAAGAGCACTTAATGATTCAACAAGCCGCGCGCGACTTTGCTCAAAACGAAATCAAAGACGCCATCGAGCGCGACGAAAAAGAAGAATTCCCTTACGAGATTGTCAGAAAACTTGGCGAACTCGGCTTTCTGGGAATGATGGTTTCGCCTGAATACGACGGCGCAGGCATGGATACAATTAGCTACGTGCTGGCAATGGAGGAAATTTCAAAAGCCGATGCAAGCGTCGGCGTGATTATGTCGGTCAATAATTCGCTTGTCTGTTGGGGCATTGAAGAATACGGCACGCCTGAACAAAAAGAGAAATACTTGCGTCCGCTTGCCAAAGGCTTAAAAGATGGGAAAATGTATATCGGCGCGTTCTGCCTTTCTGAACCGAATGCCGGAAGCGACGCCACCGCTCAAACCACAACTGCGGTGCGCGATGGCGACCACTACATTCTCAACGGCACGAAAAATTGGATTACCAACGGCACAACAAGCGAGGTCTATCTCGTGTTTGCCATGACGAACAAAGAGAAAAAAGCGCACGGCATTTCTTGCTTCATCGTCGAACGCGGCACGCCCGGCTTTGAAATTTTGAAGAAAGAAAAAAAACTTGGTATTCGCTCGAGCGATACTTGTTCGCTTGGATTTACAGACTGCCGCGTTCCCGCCGCTAATATGCTCGGACCGGAAGGCGAGGGATTCAAAATCGCGATGCGCAGTTTAGACGGCGGACGAATCGGCATTGCTGCACAAGCACTCGGCATTGCCGCCGCTTCGCTTGAACGCGCACTCAAATATGCCAAAGAGCGGCACTCCTTCGGCAAAATGATTATCGAGCATCAAGCCATTCAAATGAAACTCGCCGATATGGCAACCGAACTCGACGCCGCGCGCCTCTTAACGCTTCAAGCCGCGTGGATGAAAGACCGCCACGTCAAGTATTCGCGTCAGGCAGGCATTGCCAAACTTTTTGCGTCTCGCCTTGCCGTTAAAGCCGCCTTAGAAGCAATTCAAATTCACGGCGGATACGGCTACGTGCAAGAGTATGAAGTCGAGCGATACTTGCGCGACGCGAAAATCACCGAGATTTACGAAGGCACTTCCGAAGTCCAACGCATTGTGATTGCACGCGATTTGCTCCGCGCATAAGTCTGATGGAACACCGATTGGACGGATTTTGCAGAAAGGACACAGATTTTTTTGAGAAAGAAATCCGTGAAAGTCCGTCTAATCCGTTTCATCGGTGTTCTCGGTTTTAGCGAACGAAAAACAAACCAAACTTCAAATACCTTGTTTCAGGCATAGCAAGCAAGACGGGGTGGTCAGGGGCTTGTGAGGCTTTTTGAAGCAACACGATTTCGCGCTTGGCATCACGACTGGCTTTCTGAACGGTCTCGAAAAACTCTGATTCGCCAATGTGGTGAGAGCAAGAGGACGTTGCAAAAAATCCGTTTGGCTTCACAAGAGAAATTCCTAATCGATTGAGTTTGCGATAGGCTTGAAGAGCGGTTGCAACAGTTTTCTTTGATTTTGTCAGGCTTGGCGGGTCGAGCATCACAAGGTCGTATTGACGCTTTTCTTTCACAAATTCTTCCAAAACATTGAAGGCATCGGCTTTAAGGGTTTGCAGTTGTGAAAAGCCATTGCGCTCGGCGTTGCGTGTGGTGCGAGCGAGTGCATCGTCAGAGGCATCAATGGCTAGAACGCTTTTGGCTTGGGCTTTACACGCATTGAGCGCGAATCCGCCGTCGCTGGTGAAAACATCGAGCACGTCGGCGTTATGAGCGAACGGACGAATGGCTTTTCGGTTTTCGCGCTGGTCTAAAAAAAATCCCGTCTTGTGTCCGTTTAACACATCAACCAAATAAAAAATATCGCCGTCGTAAATCTCAATGTTGCCTTCAAGAGAGCCGTATTCAACGCGCTTGTATGGCGATAAGCCTTCGAGCAAGCGCAGTTCGGATTCGTTGCGAATGACGATTGCCTTCGGCGAAAAAAGAGAGTTCAAGGCATTGCAAATGTCGGGCAAGTGTTTTTCCATGCCTGCCGAAAAAGTTTGTACTGAAAAAACGGAATCAAACTTATCGATAATCAAGCCTGAAAGGCGGTCGCTTTCGGCATGAACAAGGCGGAAGGCGTTGGTATGGCTTTCGGGATAAAGTTTTTTGCGCAGGTCGTAGGCTTGTTGGAATCGCGCTTCAAAAAAGGTTTGTGAAATTTCTTGTTGGACTTCTGAAAGCAAGCGAAACGAAATAAGCGAGTGCGGATTAAAAAATCCAATGCCGAGAAAATGATTGGCGTGTGAATAAAGCGCGACGACTTCGCCTGCAGGAATATGCTTTGGAACATCAAGGAGTTCATTGCTGAAAATCCATTGATGCCCCGCGCGGAGTCGGCGTTCTTCGTTTTTGCGCAAGGTGAGTTTGTGCATGTCGAGATGGTTGAAAACGAAACGGTTGAAACGAATACAAGATTGAAAAGAGTTTGTTAATTTAATCGTAATCAAAGAAGAAGTTCGAAGAACGGTTACGCCGACAACACTTATTTTACTTCGGACAATGCAAACGAACATGTTTCAAGTCGGTGCGCAAATTTGCACCGTGTATGATGTCCCGATTGAAAAATCCCGCTTAATGGAATTTCTTGCAAGCCCCAAAACCTTTGAGCAATATATGCCGAATGTCAAAGCGGTTCGTCCTGTCGGTGAAAGTCCTGACGCAAAGCCGCTCTATGAGTGGGAGTATGAAATTCCAATGCCGCTCGCCGCGCCGATTAACCTTCGGATTTTGACCGAATATCATCACGAAAACGATACATTTCATCATCACGCCTTGCGCAACGGACAAAGGAATTTGATGGATTGCACGCTTGCCTTTGAGTATGTTGCGCCTGAGCAGACGCTGGTTACAATGAACCTCTCGATTGAACTGCATCGAAATTCAGGAACGGAACTGCATCCGCTTGGAATGTTGATGGGCGAGGCGTTTATGTCGGCGCAGATGAAAAACAAAATGCAGACGATTGCGACGGAATTTTTGCAGAACACCGTCAATGCGCTTGGTCGGTTGGAAATGGCATAGCATGTGCCTTGCGCGAAAAAGATAATTTGAGCGCAAGTTCAACGGCGCAAATGAAACTTGAAGCATTCGCAACGCCTTTGCCTGCAATGTCAAAAGCAGTTCCATGGTCGGGCGAGGTGCGCACAAACGGCAAGCCGAGCGTGAGATTAACGCCGGTTTCAAAAGCCAACATCTTAAACGGAATCAAGGCTTGGTCGTGATACATTGCCAGCACCGCATCGTAGTTACGATAGTGTTTCGCGCCGAAAAATCCATCAGCCGCAAAGACGCCATCGAGTGCATATTTGCGCTTCAATGTTTTCAACATCGGCTTCAAGACCTCTTCTTCCTCTTTGCCAATCACGCCACCGTCCGAGGCATGCGGATTGAGTCCTAAAACGGCAATGCGCGGCTTTGCAATGCCGAAATCGCGCTTCAACGCTTCGTCAAGCATCGCAACCTTGTCCGAAATCCCTTGTGAAATCAAGCGTTCCGAGACTTTGGAGATTGGAACATGAACGGTTGCAAGTGCGACGCGCAATTTTGAACGCTCGTCCACAAGAAGCATTTGAACTTGTCGGCTTGAAAGCGCGGCAAGATAATCCGTGTGTCCTTCAAACTTCCAGCCTGCTTTTGAAATTGCTTCTTTGTGAATCGGCGCAGTTACCATCGCGTCGGCTTTGCGCTCGAGACAAAGAATGGCGGCATGCTCGACGGCTTTCATCGAAAGGTCGCCCGCATCGGCGCGAATTTTACCGAAATGCGTTTTTGCCTTGTGTTCCAGATTCAAAATTGGAAGGGCTGTGCGCGGCAGTGAGGAAAGTTTATCGAGAGAATCGATTTCAGAAAGCGTAATGGACAAGCCAAGATGCTGACGATGAAACTCAAATTCGCGCAATGAGCCAACCGCACAAAGTTGAGTGTTCAAGCGGCGAAGTTTCGGAAAGGATTTCAAAATGAGCTCTGTCCCAATTCCGTTAATATCGCCCTGCGTGAGTAAAATAATCGGCTTTGTGTGCATCGTGTGTTAAAGCCGTTGATAAGCGGTTGCAATTTCTTCATCTTTTGAAATCGCGCGTGCGGCAACGAAAAAGAGAATCGGCATAAACGCAAGCGCATAAAAGCCAAGTTCAGGCGTGCTTTCAACGGCGTCGTTGCCAAGTTTTGACTTCAACGCAAACGAAGCAAGAAGTGCGCACGCAACGGCGATAAACGAAACTAACGTCCCGACATAACACAGCAAGGCTTGACGCTTGCGATTCTTGAAAAGAAAAAGCGAAACAAGTGCAAGCACACCGCTCAAACACAGTGCAATGTTAAACGCATAAAAAACAAGGCTAACTTCGCCACTCCGACCAAAAATTGAAAGTCCATACAGCCACATCGGTTCGGAGATTGCCGAGCCGTCAGGCGCGAGAAAATCGTATCGCCAAAATGGATAGAAATTCATGTTGAAGAGCGCGCACAAAAGCGCAAGCAAAAGGTAAAGACTTTGAAGACGAAAAAACATCGCTAATTCAGGAAGAAGGTTTCAGAATGTTTGAAGTTTCATAAAAGCGAACGCCCCAAATCACAAGTTGAGAAAAGAAAATGCCAATCGCCGCTCCCGCCAAAATATCAATTGGAAAATGCACGCCGACATAAACGCGCGAAAGAGAGGTCAATGTGGCTAAACTATAAAGCACAACTTGCAACATACGCACTTGATTTTTGTTAAGGGAAGTGCGCGAAAGAAGAAACGAAAACATGTGCGCAAATGTGAACGCCGTCTGCGAGTGCCCTGACGGAAATGAACGAGCACGAAGTGGCTCAAACATCACATTTACCACCACCTCGCCATGTTGAATCGCTTCGGCAAAAAACGCAAGCGGACGCGGCGCGTTGAAATAAGACTTCAAAACTTGCGCAACTACACCGCCAAGAACCGCCGCTATGGCGACAAATCCGAAGTGCGTCCAAAATCGCTTACGGTCTATCAAAAACAGTCCGAGAATTGCAAGCGGATACATCACCATGCCGTCACCCAAATAAGTCGTGTAGCCTAAAAACACATCGCCGAGCGGACTTTTAAGCCCGTTGTTAATCGCAAAAAAGAGGTCGAGGTTCAGTGCTTGTATGTCGTCCATGATAGATACGTGCGTCAGTTGTTGTGGCGTGCAAATGTAAAAAAGAAGCGCGAGAAACGCTTATCGATTGGTAAAGCAAGAAGAGAGTTACAAGTGAATTAAAGACAGGTCTGGGACTCTGTTTTGAGCGATTAGCGTGGAATTAAGATGGTCGTGTCGACAAGGATTTGAGTTCGTTGTTCCATTTTTCCCAATTTTCCTCTAATTCTCGATAGACTTTATCGTTATCAGAGCGATTTGCTCAAATGCCCTGTGTTTTTTCTAATGCGTCAAACAGTGCTTTTCTTTTTTCATTCACCTCAATATCGCTTAGAACATCAATGGTGATTTTTACTTTGGTATTTGGTGGCAAGTTAAGCGGTTCGGTAAGTTTCAAGTCTTCGCCGTCATAAATTGCTTCAAGAGTTTTCGTCATCAGTTGTTCAGTTAAGTTATGCGCGAATGTAGAGAGAAGGGCTTGCAAATAAAAACCTTCTCTAATCGCAATAAGAGACAATGCTTCGTAGCTATTGAGACAAGAACAGCCTACTTCTTCAAACTCCACGCATTGAAAAGTTCTTCCTTTGTCTTCAAGCCTGTTTGCGGTAAGCAATGATTGCCGACATAATTGCCTGCTTTGTGCTTATTTTCCCACATATCTTGATGCGCTTGCGGAATTTCATCGAAACTAACGACATAAGGTTCCGAGATTTCAATCAGGCCAGCGTCAACCATATCGTTCATGACGGAAACTTCATAAGCGTTGCAAAGGTGCGTGCCGAAGATGTTGGCGGAAGGCATGTAAATTCGGCGCTGACGCATCCACACTTGTGGCGCATAAAAACTATATCGCTTGCCGTTCATTTCCTCTGAATAAATCACTTTGCCTGTGAAAGGCTTAACGACCGCTGTCGACACGGCAAGTGCATCATGACCTGCACGCTCAAAAACCACATCAGGATTGCCGCGCGGATTATCAGGCGAACGCAAGGCTTTGCCAACTTCACCACCAAAGGGTTTGAGCGTTTTGTCGTTAAACTCCTGCACCGCTTGTTTGAACTTCGCTGTTTCCTTGCGGGCGTCAGGTAGAGATTTCATTGGTGCTTGCCACTCAAAATCATCTTGGTAACGCCGTTTCATTGCTTCAAGTGAAATCACACTTTTGATGGAATCGCCAAAACCGAGCGACTCGATAAATTCCTTTTGTGCATCGGTGTAACACGCAACCACAATGCGAGCCTTACGCTCACGCAAAGTCTCAATGATTTCCAATCCGACTTCGTCAACAATGCCCGACTTATCGACGCTTGTGCCGTAATAACACAGCGCAGAGTCATTAGCGCGGAAGCGAATTTTGGAGAGCATGGCGTCAGGTGTGGATGTGCCTTTCTTGCCGAGAAAAGTAAAGTGATAGCCGCTCGATGCGCCGTAGAAGGTGAGCGTGCCGCCTTGCGCTAAGGCTTGAAACGTGCGCGGAAAGGATTGCTCGCCTGCATGCGAGACTGCATAATCGACAAGTTTGCCGCCGTTGTGCGATTTGATTTTTTTTAGGAAAACTTCACCATCTTTCGCCCACTTTTTGATGTCGCTTGGCTTTTCAGGAATCTTGGTGAAAATCTTCTCAAGCGATTTGTCTTTACGGTTGATATACTTTGCGCCTTGTGCCTCGATACTTTTGCCGCGCTCATCGCTTGAGACAAGCCCAATCACATTCAAGCCTGATTTGACGGCGATTTTCAAGGCTTCGTTGCCAGTGCCAGTTGCCGCGCCTTCAATGAAAATGGATTTGTTGCTCTCGATTTGAAGTGTCGTGAAAAGTGCGCGAAAAACCGTGCCAACGTTGAGCACATAACTGCCTGCCGCTTCAAGTGTGAGGTCTTGTGGCTTTTTGTGGCATTGCGGGGCTTGCGAGACCATAAATTGTTGATGCGAGCCATCGCCGGTTTCGTAGCCTTGAATTCTGAAGTCGCAGAACATGGGGTCTAAGGCGGCTTGTGGTGAAAGCAAATCCGATTGCCCTGAATAAACCGTAACCAAGTCGCCCACTTTCAAGCGTCCTTCGCGCAAGACTTCCGAGCCGACGGCAACAATGAGCGCAAGTCCGCCGCTTCCTGTGATATAAACATCTTGGTCGTTCGCCTCCATTTGCGAGACGGGAATGCCTTGAATGCCCCAAATGTCGTTGAAGTTAATTTCGCTGGTGAGCATATAAAGTAGCACTTCATTCGGCGAAGGTTCGGGAACGGTGGTAATGACTTTTTGTTCGGCTTTAATCGGGTCGCCGTGTGGAATCGCGCCGGTTTTTTCATCGCGCACGACCGCAAGTGCGTATTGATACTTCGGAATTTTCGTTATGCCTGGAAAGAACGGTGCATCAACAGGAAGCAAATCGCCCTTTGCAAGGAGTTCTTGTTCTTGTTCAGGAGTGATTTTAATGCGCAGCGGACGTGGTGGAAGTGGCTTGGCTTGCTTATTCAAAAACGCTTCGATGCCGGCTTTGCCTTCATCGCGTGCTACAACGGCTTGAGCAAAAAGTTTGGCTTCAGTTTCAATCCCTTTTGAAAAGCCTTGTTCAAAGCCAACGCGCAAAGCGTGCAAAATTTTCTCAACGGCTTTTTCTCGCCCGGAGTGTTTGAGCGAGCCAATCAACGTTTGAATATCGGGGTCTTGCAAGAGCGATTCAGGAAATTGAGTGGGCAACTCCCACGATTGAGTGGCGGCGCGACGTGCTTCAAAGGCTGATTTCAACGATTGACCGTTTGTGCCTGCAATAAATTCGCGTGCAAGTTCTGTGGCGCGAATAACAGCGTCGCTGTCGGCGAGTTCGTCAACAAGTCCGATTTCTTTGGCAGTATTGGCATCAATCGAGCGACCTGAAAGAAGAAGTTGAAGGGCAATTTTGAAGGCTTCCTGTTGTGTCATGGTCGTAGTATTGAAAAGGTTAAGAACTTGAATCTGTATTGGCTAAACTTTGTGTCTAACTTGAGAGAGCACTTGTAGAACTCAAATCCGTAAGTTAAGACCGTAACGGTGTATACAAGTGAAAAACTTAACGTTTTGTTGGTTGAACTGTAAATCCGGCTTGGGAAAAATGCTTGTCAAAAGTCAAGGCTGTATTGATTTGAAACTTCTTCATCACAAGAAAAGAAAGACAATCTGTTAACGAAAAAGTTTTATCCGCATGCTTTTGAAAGTATTGCCAGCCTTCGTAGAAGAGAGCTTCACTAACGAAAACTACATTCACAGAAGGACTATCTAATAAATATCTACCGACTTCTAATGCTTTTGAATGATACTTGCGTGTATTGAAGAAAGTTACGACTTCATCAAACACATATGAGGTAGTTGATAAATAAATCGGTTTTGAAATGAGACGATTCCAATGCGACAGGGCTTGCAAGTGGTGTTGGTCGTCTGAAATCTCTAATGCGATGATGTAACTTGTATCAATAAAGTAGTGATTATTTGCCTTCATACAAATAATTGTCCAAGTTTACAGAAGCGTCTTGAATCCCTAAATGGATTGGGTGTTTTCCGAGATTGAATATCGGGTCATCGTGCAAAATTGGCATGATGATAATTTTCCCATTTTCCTCCAAAACATGAACCTTGTTAGCATTTTTAAGCAACCGTTTCGGAATCAATAAGCCTTTTTTCTGAACTTTTAAGGTTTTCATAGTTTGTAGTTTAACTGTGATGAGTCATAGCATTATCAAACAAACGACTGTAAAAAAATGATTTTCCTGTTGGCTACTGTTTTGCGTTTTGCTCCAAAATTCTCGGCAAGCGTTGTGTGCTACTGTAGCGAGTTGTTGTCAAATTCTACAGTTGTGTTTAGCAAGCATCAAAGTCCAAAGTGAGCACATTTGTCTCGCTTTCAGCCCATTTCGCATAGTGCAAGTTTACTTTTTGGGTTTTCACGAGTTTATCGTGCGGTATGATTATCGTAAATTCTTCTAAGGCTTTTTTATTGTATGCTTTCCAACCACCACGAAAATCACGGCTTGAAACCGCAATAAAATCGGCTAATCGCTGTGAATTTAATTGCTCTAATAAAAACTCATAGTCGCCATCATATTTAATGCAGTAGCCTGAATAAAAGGTGCTTTCTTCGTTTTCTGACAAAATAAAATTAGGCTTATTGTTCATCGGCGAAAACAAAATTTTCTTACCAAAACTTGTATCCAATCCCTGACTTCTGCCGAAAGCATACCACGCAACGGGATTCGGTTTACCGTTATCTCGTTTATCCAATTCGCTTTTTACACTCAAAAGGTATTGGTAGGCTAATGGAAACTTGGCTTTTAGCACATCTTCAGGAATAATTTTATGTCTACCATTTATTTTTTGGTAAGGAAACAAAATATATTCTTTAATTTTATCGGCACTACTTTTGAGTTTTGAGGCTTTGATAATCGGTTTCAAAATAGACTTTTCTAATTTTACTAAGCCTTTGAAGTATGTTCTGGCGAAGACATAATCAGGTTCATTTTCTATCTCTTGAATTGGAAAAATATAAGCCTTATCGCAAAGGGTTGTAATGCCGACGTGAATGTGGCAAATCTCTTTCAGTTTTACGCCTTCTTGCTCTGGGTTCGGATTAACACTTAACTGCCAAATTTTCCTGTTCTTAATTTCGCTGAAATTGATGATGCGCTGTTCAAAAGTCGTTGGCGTTTTCGCTTGTTCATAAGTGAAAGTCTTATTGAATGCTTTTCCAAAAATTGTAATAGCACTATATGTCGTAGCATTACCAAACAGTTGAATGTCAGCATAATTAACAATTTTGATGAGCGTTTGCTTTCTGGAAAAATAGGCACGCATAAATT
Organism: Chloroherpetonaceae bacterium; assembly: GCA_046292465.1. Classification (GTDB taxonomy): domain Bacteria; phylum Bacteroidota; class Chlorobiia; order Chlorobiales; family Thermochlorobacteraceae; genus JANWWM01. The sequence continues at coordinate 52,657 of JBKBRB010000002.1, read as the reverse complement.
TTGCCGTTTCACTGTAAAAAAATGTATTTGGTGTAATTAATCCGCACTTGCCATCTTCTTTGAGCAAGAAATTACATAATTCATAAAACGCAATGTAAGTATCGGTAGAGCCACTCTTGCAAAATTTATAGAATTTCTGAATAAATTTTCGCTCGGCTTCTTCCAAATGCTGTATGCGAATGTAAGGAGGATTGCCAACAATAAAATCAAATTTTGGCGAATCAAACTCAGTAATTTTTTTTAGTGAATTGCAAATTTGAAGATTCCAATTTACTTGTATATCAAACGGCTTTATCAATTCATTCAGATTATCAACGCAGTAGGCAATGGCTTTTTCATCAATATCCCAACCATGAATTTTTTCTAAATTTTCCTGTAACTTTTCTTTTGGTGAAAGTTCTATAATTTTTTCGGCTACTACGGTCAGAAAGCGTCCGTCGCCACAAGCAGGGTCTAAAATAGTTTTTTCTAATACACTTCGATTATCAAAACCAATATCGGTCAGGATTTTTTCTACCACAAAACGCGGCGTGTAAACCTGCCCTAATAACTTTTGATTATCGTAAGTTTTAGTTAGCGAGCCCATTACAATTTTTTCTCTCCCAAAATTCTCGGCAAGCGTTGTGTGCCACCATAGCCCGGAATAAGACGCAGGTTGATTTCAGGTTGACCGAAGGTTGCCGTTGCATCGGCAATGCGATAATGGCACGCCAGCGCAAATTCATTGCCGCCGCCAAGCGCAACGCCGTTAATTGCCGCAATGACAGGTTTGTTCATCTGCTCAATTTTGCGGAAAGCAAGGTGCGCATTGTTCGGAAGCGTGAGCGCATCTTCTTCGGTTTGAATTTCTTCGTAGAACTGCTTAATGTCCGCGCCTGCCACAAACGACTTTGTGCCTGCGCCGGTGAAAATCACGGCTTTGACCGCATCGTTGCGCGAGAGCCGGTCGACCACCGTGTTCAGTTCATCCAAGCATCGTTCATTGAGCGCATTGACGGGCGGATTGGAAATCGTTACCACCGCAAGCATTTCGCCTTCTTTGACGGGCGCATACTGAATGCGGAAGTAACGGAAATTTTCAAACATCACTTGCGATTCTTCCGTCGCTTGCTTTTGCTTCCACTCCTCGATTTTTTTGCGGATTTCGACAAGCGATTCAGGATTGCGAAGCGTGGTCGTGTCGCCGAGCGGTTCATCGTTAATCATATTTTTGAGAAAACGGCGCATATACTTGCCACTTCGCGTTTCGGGAAAAGCCGAGACCACGATGTAATCGCTTGGCACGCTCACTGCGCCTTTTTCTTTGCGCACAAGTTCCGAAAGCCGACGCATATCGTCTTGCGTGATGTGCCGTCCGGGTGCAGGCAAGAGAAATGCCACAGGCGTGAGACCTTTTTCACGATGCGGCGCGCCAACCACAATCACATTGCCCACAGGCGAATCAGGATTGAGCGATTTATCTTTCAAAATTGCGCCCTCGATTTCTTCCGTGCCCATGCGGTGCCCAGAGACGTTAATCACATCGTCGCTGCGTCCGTGCAAGGTGAAGGAGCCATCGGGATACTTCATTGCAAAGTCGCCTTGTGTGTAAGCCCAGACTTGTTTTTTACCATCGCTCCATCTATCCCAATAGGTTTTTTTATATCGCTCAAAATCGCCCATCCATTTGCCTTGCTCGAATTTTTTGAGGAAGTTGTCAGCATCGCCCCAGATAGTGCGCGCAAGGTAAGGGTAGGGTTTCGTGATAACGATTTCGCCTTTCTCTTCATAGTCGGCGGAGCGGTAGATTTGTCGACCTTGCTTATCGGTGCCTTGCGAAACCCACACGTCGCCGAAAACCCAAGGAAGTGGGTAAGTGTGCGTGTCAGGGTTGAGCGGAAAATCAGGATTGCCGTAGAAGTGCGTCCACACAATGCCGCCATGTTCGGTTGCCCAATACGAGTTGATGTATTGGCGCGTCATGATGTTCATCCCAAACTCTTGAACAGCGGGACTGCACGGCTCAGCGCAGAAGGTTGCCACACGAAGCGTGTTCATCGAGTATTGCTTGACTTCGGCAACATTGAGCGGGTTGGTCATCACAGATTTGAGAAAGGTAACGCCGGCTTTGAAAATCGTAACGCCATAACGCTCAATGGTTGAGGCATATCGACCTGCGCTTGGAAAGAGCGGTGAGCCTTCGCAGACAACGCCGGTTACGCGCGCTAAGAGTGAAGCGGCAATCATGTAAGACTGTCCTGTAATCCAGCCCGGGTCGGCAATCACATACATGGTGTCTTTGCCCGGACGCGCATCAAAGGAAACTTTCATCGTGTAAGCCACGCCTGACGCATAGCCGCCGTGAACATGCACCACACCTTTGGGCTTGCCCGTTGAGCCTGATGTGTAAATGAAGAAGAGCGGATACTCGGCATCAACAGGTTCGCACGGCACAGAGGCATAAATGGCTTTGATGAATTTTTCAGTATCGAGCGCAAGCAACTCTTTTTCAGAGGAGACGGAAATGCCGGCTTTTTTGGCGTTAGCAATCAAGGTTTTTGTGGCTTGCGCCAAGAGTTCATGCGACCACTTATCGCGTTCTTTTCGCCAGTTGATGTCTTGTCCAGTGTGTTTGACGACGATAACGGCTTTGACACGCGGCGGTGAATCGACGAGGGCTTTGGCAAGTTCGACGCGAATTTTGGATTTCTCTTGAATCGAAAGTCCGCGCAAGTGCGAGAGGGCTTGTCCGACCGCGCGCATCACATCAGCGCGTTCAGTGGTGATTTCGTCTTTGAGATTGGACTGAATTTTTTCAACAATCGCGCTGGCAACTTTCGGCGCGACTTTCAACGCTTTGAGTTTTGCTGTTGTGATATTGAGTGCAACATCAAGCGGAATGTAGTTATCGAGGGCTTTATCGGTGTATTCTTCTTTGAATGCGACGACTTGCGCATTGCGGTAAGAGCCGTCGCTGGTAATGACCACGCTTGCGCCGGCGTTGTGGATTCGGTCGGAGAGCGTTTTATCGGAAAAGCCGCCAAAGACTGCGGTGTAAATAATGCCAAGGCGTTTGCAGGCTTCGGTGTAATAAATCTGCTCCATGATGTTGGGCATATTGAGGCAAACGCGGTCGCCTTTTTTCAAGCCGAGCGATTGAAGTGCAAGGGCGCATTTTGCAACTTCCAGCATGAGGGCTTTGCGTGTGATGCTGAAAGCCGTGACGGGTCCGCCTTTGCCATTGTTTTTGGTGGCGTCCCAGCGGTCGCCTTCGAAGTGGAAGGCAATTTCATCGCCGAAGCCGTTAGCGACGTGTCGGTCAATTTCGTTGAAGCAGGCGTTCGTCAAGCCACCTTTGAACCATTGATAGAACGGGGCGCGTGAGTCATCGAAAGCAATTTTCCAAGGCGTGTGCGATTCGGGGTAATTGACGTCGACAGGCTTGCCGGTTTTTGCATCAATGCCGAGCCATTTTTTTTCGGTGTCGGAGTAAATAATCCAAGCGTTGAGTTTTGGGTCGAACCAGTGAATTTCGCGTTTGGCAATATCGCCATGAAATTTGCCTAAATCTTTTTCGCAGGCTTTGCGCATTTCGTCGAAGTCGCGCTTGGTGCGAAGTGGATTGGTTTGCGCAGTGCCGTCGTGAAGTGATGTGCCGTTCAAGGTTGGCGAAGCAAGCGTTTCTGTCGTCATAGTTGATGATGAATAAAGTTCTTTTGCGGGTTAGAATGCGCCAATGAGTAGGCTACGATGAAGGAATATATTGATAAAAAGTGTATCGAGAAATTTTCGATGTAAGACTTAAGCGAAACAGAAGTGAAGGGGGAAATATCAGTTGAGATGCCGTTATATCTCGAGCAGATACTTACAGATTTTATCTTCCGTTGCTTTGGCGCGCCGCTTGCCGACGTTGTTCCCGATGATGGAGAAATAAATTTGCTGTCCGCTTCGGCTTGTCAGATAGCCTGAAAGCGAAATGACGCCGCTGATTGAGCCTGTTTTAGCGCGAATGTTTTTGGCAAGTTCGTGGTGGATTCTGCCGCCGAGCGTGCCGTCAACAGTCGGAATCGAGAGCGATTCATAATACGCATCGAAGTTTTCGCCGCGCGAGCGCATATAGCGCATGACCTTGACGAGCAGTTCAGGTGTAACAAGATTGGCGTGCGAAAGTCCTGACCCATCAACAAGTTGAAATTCGTCGGGACGCGCATAAACATTATAGATGAGAAACTCTCGAACAACATCAATCCCTTTTTCAATTGAGCCTTCGCCACGAAACTCACCGCCAAGCGTGCGCAGAAGTTGGTCGGCATAAAAGTTATCAGAATGTTTGTTGATGATTTTAAGCAGTTCGGACAACGGCGGAGAGAAATGTGTGTAAAGGTGTCGCCAACGGGTTCGGTCGAGCGAAGTCGAGTAAGCAATTTTCTTCACATCGTCGCTTACAATCATTTGGCGTTTTTGGAGTTCCTTCATCATCACTTCCATCATGTAAGCGTTTGGCTCAACGGTAACTTTGCGAAGGCGCGTTCTTTTGCGATAGCGATAAGCAACTTTTTTCGTCTTGCCGTTTTTGAGTCTAACCGTTCGGTAGCGACGAATTTTAGCCTTTGAAAGTTGTGTGGCGTCAGCATTTCTGAAACTGGCAACGGTGAAAAACTCGAGCGGCTTGTAGGTGTCTTGGTCGGCAAGCGCAACGTTATTTCCGAAGTAGTAGCTGTTATCCAAAATTAAATCGCCGAGAATCGAGTAAATTCCACGCGCATTGAGCGAATCAATCCAAGAGTGAACAATCTCGTTGATGCGTTGGTCGAAGAAGCCTGAAAGAATTGGGTCGGGCGAGCCACTGACGATGAGATTTCCATGCAGAATGCCGTCGGGCGTAACATCGCCATCAATGTAAAATTCGGTGCGGTAGCGAAAGTCAGGTTTGAGTTTTTCAATCGCGGCAGCAGAAGTAATGAGTTTAAGATTTGAGGCCGGCTTGAAAAGTCGATTCGAGTTGAGCGCGTAAAGGTCTTCACCCGAAGAGGTTTGAATCAAGACGCCGAACACGTTTTGTTTGGAGCGCAACTCGCGTGCAATTTTTTCAGCACATTCGTTTAAGCGTTCGGCTTCTGTTGCGCCAGAGAGCGCGATAGATTCAGATTTGCGTTTCTTCTCGGCAAAAGCAAAGAGCGATGAATCAAAGAGTAACGAATAAGCGAGAAGTGAAATGAGAAAAGAAAGTAAGAAAAGTTTGTTGGTGTTCAGGCGAAGCAAGCAGTGCATGTGTGTTCAGAGTTCAAAAGTTGTTTTGTTGAAACTCCTTTTTGAGCAGTGTGTCAAGTTTGGAATCATTCGGGCAAATCGTTGTTAATCGTAGTTGCGGTTGCGTGTGATAACAATAAATCGGTGAAAGAAGATAAAACAATTTTCATCAAAAAAGCAATGATAAATTCTTAAAACGTCGGAAGTTACAAAGTTGCCAATCCGAAGCAAGAGCGCGAGAGGTTTGTAACAACAAAGGTGTTTCAATGCGTTCTCTCCGCGCAATTTCAGTATCTTTGGCAGTCTAAACGCATTTGCGTTCAAACGAACCTTAACCTTTCCATTCCAGTTATTTTATGAAAACCATCAAGAAAGTTTTAGTAGCGAATCGTGGCGAGATTGCGATTCGAGTTTTTCGCACGTTGCGCGAAATGGGGATTCAATCGGTTGCCGTCTATTCTGAATCCGATAAAGATGCGCGCTTTCATCGTCTTGCCGATGAAGCCTACTGCTTAGGCGGAACGACTTCGCGCGAAAGCTACCTGCGTCAGGAGTTGCTCATCGAAGTAATCAAAAAAAGCGGTGCGGACGCTGTGCATCCCGGATATGGCTTCGTGTCTGAAAATGCAGAGTTCGCCAAGCGTTGCGAAGAGAACGGCATTATTTTCATCGGACCGAAGTCGCACGTGATTCATGCATTGGGCGATAAAATTGAAGCGAAGAAACTTGCCATAAAAGCCGGCGTGCCGGTTGCACCCAGCACCCCCGATTCAATTGACGATGTCAAAGAAGCCAAAGCGTTTGCCGATAAAATTGGATATCCTGTGCTCGTGAAAGCCTCAGCAGGCGGCGGCGGAAAAGGCATGAAGAAAGTCGAGCGCGCCGAAGAATTTGAATCAATGTTTCAACTTGCGCAAGCCGAAGCCATTTCTGCATTTGGCGATGGACGAGTGTTCATTGAAAAGTATCTCGAAAATCCAAGGCACATTGAAATTCAAATGCTCTTGGACGAACACGGCAACGGCGTGTGGCTCAACGAGCGTGAATGCTCAATTCAGCGTCGCAATCAAAAAGTGATTGAAGAAGCACCGTCGGCAGTGGTTACACCTGAAATGCGTCGCGAAATGGGCGAGTGTGCCATTCGTCTTGCCAAAGAAGTCGGCTACACGAATGCAGGCACTTGTGAGTTCTTGGTCGATAAACACATGAAGTTTTATTTCCTCGAGGTCAATACTCGATTGCAAGTCGAGCACCCCGTTACGGAAATGACCACAGGGCTCGACCTTGTTCGCGAACAAATCCACATTGCGGAAGGCAAACCGTTATCGTTTTCGCAGAGCGACGTTAAAATCAATGGACATGCGATTGAATGCCGCATTTATGCCGAAGATTCAGAGAACAACTTTTTACCGTCAATCGGAAAACTGCAACACTATGTCGAGCCGCAAGGCTTGGGCGTACGCGTCGATTCAGGCGTTTCACAAGGTGGCGAGATTTCGATGTATTTCGACCCGATGATTGCCAAACTCGTTACGCACGACACTGACCGCGAAAAAGCCATCAACAAAATGTTGCGAGCGTTGCGCGAGTATGAAATTGTCGGCGTTGAAACCACAATTCCGTTCTGCATTTTCACGCTCGAGCACGAAGCATTCCGAAGCGGACAGTTCGATACGCACTTCGTTCAAAACTTCTACAACAATAGAACCAAAAAAGAACCATCGACCGAAGTTAAAGAAGTAGCATCGGTACTGGCGGCGTTGCTTTCCGAGAAGCAAAAGAAAGCTTCAACCTCGAACCATGTGCCGCAATCTACGCCTCAACCTGTTTTGAACTATCCAACAACTAACTGGGAGCGTAGAAAAACATACCGATAAGGCGTGAAGACCGATAATCTCTTCTATCACATCTTCAACGATTTGCCCGAAGCGTTTTTTGCCTTAATCGGTTTGCCTGAAAGCGAAGCGCGTGGCTATGTGTTTAAGTCCGTTGAACTAAAACAAGCGGCGTTTCGGATTGATGCTACCTTTCAGCCGAAAGACGAGGCGCGCCCGATGTATTTCGTTGAAGTGCAGTTTCAGCGCGACGAGAAATTTTATCGACGCTTTTTTGCAGAAACAGTTTTATATCTGCATCAGTATGAAGTTCACGATTGGCGTGGCGTGGTTATTTTCCCAAATCAAAAAATTGAGCCGTCGTTCAAGAACTACGAAGAGTTCATCGAGAGCGGCAGAGTGAGGCGAATTTATTTAGACCAACTGCCGAAAACAGAGCCACTCTTTCCGCAGCTCGAAATTTTTAGAGTGATGATTGCCGATGAACAAGAAACGCTTAAAACAGTTAAAGCCATTTTGTCTGAAACAGGCTCGAAATTTTGGGAGATTTTGGAAAAGATTCTCGCGTCGAAGTTTTCAAACCTAACTCGAGAGGAGATAGAAAAAATGCTCAAACTGGAAACGAATTTGATGAAGACGCGCTACTATCGCCAAGCGCGCGAAGAAGCCATTAAAGAAGGGCGAAAGGAAGGCTTAGAGCAGGGCTTGCAGGAAGGCTTACGCCAAGGTTTGCAGGAAGGCTTAGAGCAAGGCTTGAATGAAGGAAAGCGTCAAATGACCGAAGAGATTGCAAAAAGAATGTTGGAAGAAAATTTACCCATTGAACTCGTCGCCAAAACAACAGGGCTTTCCAAGCGAAAAGTTCAACAACTGCACACAAGCAAATCGTCCGAAACGAATGACCGAGCAAGAAAAAAACAAAATTCGCCCGCTCTCAAAACACGAAGAAGATATTCTTGAAGCCTTGCATTTTATGCTCTCGTTTGATGACCTTCTGCAAGAGACAAACATCAATGAGCAGATTCTGGATAAATCGTTACGCGCTTTAATGCGCGATGAACTCGTGCAAGCCCTCAAATGGAACTCCGAAAAAAACGACTTCATCGCACTCGATACAATCCCCGACGAATTACGCGGCTTGCACTTTTTAGCCACAAAGCACGGACTTTTTTCCTATCACACTTCTTGATAAAAGCGAAAAAAGTTTGCTTTTCACGAAAATCTTTCCTACCTAAAAACACTCCCTGAATTTTCAACATTAAGCAACTGTGCAGTATGGAAGTAGCGGTTTCGGAAAAAAGAAATTGGTTTGCGCTTGAAGAAAGAGAAGTGTTAGAAAAAACAGGCGCGAACCTTCAATCAGGATTGACGGCGGAAGAGGCGCGAAAGCGCAAAGCCAAATACGGTGCGAACGTCATTCCAAAGCGAAAACGCAAAACTCCGCTCGAACTCTTTCTCCAACAATTCAATCAACCATTGGTCTATATTCTCCTTGTTGCTTCGGTCATTACGGCACTGTTGAACGAGTGGGTTGATGCGTCGGTCATTTTCGGCGTGGTGTTCATCAATGCGATTGTTGGATACTTGCAAGAATCCAAAGCCTTGAAGGCGATTGATGCACTTGCCAAAGCCGTTGCGAGCGATGCCACCGTTTTGCGCGACGGAAAGAAACAACGCATTCCTGCCTCAGAACTGACGATTGGCGACGTTGTGTATTTGCAATCGGGCGATAAAGTGCCTGCCGATTTGCGTCTCGTTCAGGTGCGCGAACTGCAAATCGACGAATCCGCCCTCACAGGTGAATCCGTGCCCGTGATGAAACAAGCCAAGCCGATTGAGTCGGAAACCGTTTTGGCAGATAGAACCAATATGGCGTATTCGTCAATGCTGGTAACCTACGGCACAGGCGTCGGTGTTGTGGTGGCGATTGGCAGTCAAACCGAAATTGGCAAAATCAATCAAATGATTGCCGAAGCCGATGTGTTGGAAACGCCTCTGACGAAATCTATCGCACAGTTCAGCAAGGTATTGCTCTATGTGATTTTAGCGTTTGCGGCAATGACATTTTGGGTTGGATTGATGCGCGGTGAAAGTTGGGTAGAGATGTTTATGGCGGCGGTCGCGCTCGCCGTCGGCGCAATTCCCGAAGGATTGCCTGCGGCAATAACCATTACGCTCGCGCTCGGCGTTGCCAAAATGGCGGCACGAAACGCCATCATTCGCAAACTTCCTGCGGTTGAAACGCTTGGAAGCGCGTCTGTAATTTGCTCCGACAAAACCGGCACGCTCACCCAAAATCAAATGACCGTGCAAGCCATCTATGCCAACGAGAAACACTACGAAGCAACAGGCGTTGGCTATGAGCCGAAAGGTGTGTTTTTACAAGACGGTCAAACAATTGAGCCGAACAACTCAAAAGCCCTTGTCGAGACGCTCAAATGCGGCTTGCTGTGCAACGATGCTAATCTTGTTTCAAGTGAGAATCAATGGCGCATTGAAGGCGACCCAACCGAAGGCGCGCTAATTGTCTCTGCACTCAAAGCCAATTTGAATCGAGAAGCCCTGCTTGCCGAGATGCCACGCATTGATGCCATTCCGTTTGAGTCGGATTACCAATACATGGCTACCCTTCACGAAAGCCGTGAACTTGGCGGAAACATCGCCTATATCAAAGGCTCAGTCGAGCGAGTGTCAGAGCGATGCGCGAAACGCTACACCGACAACGGCGAACTTTCCGACTTCAACGCCAAAACCGTTAAACACGAAGCCGATGCCTTAGCCAAGCAAGGACTGCGCGTCCTCGCCTTTGCTTACAAACTATTTCCAACAACAAAACAAACTATCACGCACGACGATGTGTCGGAAGGACTTGTCTTTCTTGGCTTGCAAGCGATGATTGACCCGCCACGCCCCGAAGTCATTGAAGCGATTGCAAAGTGTCATCAAGCAGGTATTAAGGTGAAAATGATTACAGGCGACCACGAACTCACCGCAAAAGCGATTGCAGAACGCATCGGCATTATCAAAAATCCGAAAGACGAAGGGGTGATAAATGGCAAAACACTTGCAACGCTTTCAGAAGAAGAACTTCGTCAAGCCGTTAAAAGCACATCGGTGTTTGCGCGTGTTGCGCCAGAAGATAAGCTCCGCCTTGTGAAAGCCGTTCAACAAAATGGCGATGTTGTCGCAATGACGGGCGACGGCGTTAATGATGCGCCTTCGCTCCGACAAGCCAACATCGGAATTGCGATGGGCATTACCGGCACCGACGTCGCCAAAGAAACTGCCGACATGATTTTAACAGACGATAACTTTGCCACTATTGAAGCCGCCGTCGAAGAAGGACGCGGCGTTTATGATAACCTCGTCAAGTTTATCGCTTGGACCTTGCCAACAAACTTCGGCGAAGGTTTAATCATCATGGTCTCTGTGTTTGCAGGCTTAACGCTTCCGATTCTTCCCGTTCAAGTTTTATGGATAAACATGACGACGGCAATTCTGCTTGGCTTAATGCTTGCCTTCGAGCCTAAAGAGCCTGACATTATGAACCGACCGCCACGCGCCGCAAATGAGCCGATACTGACAACTGAACTTGTGGTTCGTCTCTTCATCGTCGGAGTAATTTTGTGCATTGGCGCGCTTTGGGTTTTCGAATGGTGCTTAGGAGAAGGGCGTTCAAATGAAGAGGCGCGAACATTGGCGGTCAATGTGTTCGTCTTCGGCGAAATGATGTATCTCTTCAACTGCCGCTCAATGCGCTACTCAATGTTCCGATTGGGAGTTTTCAGCAACCCGATTCTCTGGCTCGGCGTATTTTTGATGATTGTGTTTCAAGTGCTTTACACTTACTTGCCTGCGTTCAACGTGGCATTTCAAAGCGCGCCGCTTTCACTGACCGACTGGGGACTTTCACTTTTGCCCGGACTTGCCATTTACATCATCATCGGCTTGAAAAAGTATTGGCAATATGGCAGACATATAAAACAAGCACATTAAATGAACAGATTCGAAAACATTCTCGTCGCGCTCGACCTCAACAGCGGCGAAACAGAGCATCTCGAGGTTGCCGCAGAACTGGCGCAACGCACACAAGCCTCTCTCTCGCTGGCGTATATCTTGCCAAATAAAGACCTTCAACATGACCTCGACACAGCCATCACAGAGCAAGCAACAGAATTGCTCGAAAAACATCGTGCGAAACTCTCAAAGCGCGGCATTGAAAAAGTTTCGGTTCATCTACAACGCGGCGATATTGTCCAATCGCTAATCCAAATCGCCAAGAGCACCGATGCAGATGTTATCGTGCTATTTGAAAAGCATGCGGAAACAAAACATCTTGTAAGTTCACTTGTAAAAAAGGTCATTCGGCGGTCGCCGATTCCGGTTTGGACGGTGCTCAAAGGTTCTAAAAAAGCGATAAAAAAAATTCTTTGTCCCGTAGATTGTTCGCCTGCCTCAAAAGAAGCGTTGAAGGTTGCCTTGGATATTGCGCGCCTCTACGATGCACAGGTTCATACGTTGCTGGTCTATGAACCGATTACGCATGTGCCGACGCTTGTAAAAGTCAATCTCGAAGAAGTCAATCGTGAAGGGTATGCGTATGCCGAGCAACAGTTTGCGACATTCCTACAAGTCTTTGATTCAAAGACCCTTTCGTATGAGTTACTGCAAGGTGAAGCCAAAGCAAAAATTCTCGAGGCTCTTGCGGACTATGATTTGTTGGTGATGGGAACAACACGCAGAACGGGAATTAGTCGGTTTGTGATGGGAAGCGTAACCGAATCGGTCATTAGCAATGCGACATGTTCGTTTGTTACAACGCATGCGCAAACGCTTCTTCCCGAAAGGCTTGAAGAAGAAATATCGCAAATCGAGTTTCACATGAAGGCAGCGGCAACGTTGCTTAGCGTGCAGAAGCCAAAAGAAGCAATCAAGGAACTGGAGGAGTGTTTGCAAATCGACCCGTTTTATGTGCCTGCCATTCTAAAACTTGTCGAGGCATATGAGCAATTAGGCGATGTGCATCGAGCCAAGCAGTGTCGCAGGCAGGCTGAAAACATTTTAGAGCGATTGTGGGGGAAAACTTTGACCGATGAGATTGTCAAAGACTTTGCATCGCGTTGATGTGCATGTTGGTCGATATGCAGATGGTCAATCTTTCGGAATCGGCAAGCCCATTTGTGTGTAGATGTCCTCAATCGTTTTTTTGTTCTTTGCCGCTTCGGGGTTATCGGGTTGCAGTGCCAACACTGCATTGTAGGCTTTGAGCGCAGGGCGATACTTCTGGCGCGGCGGCACAGATGATTCAAACATCATGTAATTTCCAAAATTCAAATATGCCGCAATCAGGCTCACCTTATCGCCTGACGAAGCGGCTTGCTCGACTTTCTCGTAAAGTTCCTTCGCTTTTGAATCTTGTGCAATCGCACTTTTGGTAACTTCATCTAACGGCGGAAGCGCAGATTTTTTTTCTTGCGCATTGCACGCTGAAAGTGAAAAAGCAACAAAGAGCAAAAACAGAATGCGTGTCATAACTGATGATGGTGTTGAGTTGATGTTGAAAGTTATAGTGAAAATAAAAACTTTGTGCCAGCAGTGAATTGGCGATAAGTCAGAACCGTGCGTATTTTCAATGCACACACCAGCAATATAGGTTTCCATTAACCATTAGACAATCTAAAAATGATTTACAGCAATGTGCTCACCGAATTAGACCTGCCAAACATTCTCACGGCAGAGGAGTTCAAAAATCTTCCGCCCGATGCGAACACATGCATTGTGGTTGAAGGCATGACTTATGCAGGTCGCCATACGCAAGCCAAAGCCATGAGTGAAGAATTAAATCTACCACGATTTTCTTTTTCGGAATGGGTAGCCAAATACAAGCCTGAAAATGAAATTGAAGCGGCGACCATTCAATACTGCTTGAAACATGCAGTGTATCTGCCTGACGACTTGCGCGTCAAAATTGCTGACTGGGCATTGGAAGAATTTTATCATCAGTTCGTTGTACACGACGATTATTACACTCGCCCGTTTATCGTCGTTGGCTATCCGCGCACGGTGGAGCACGTAAAGCATTTCCAAAAGTTTTTGAAGCGCAATAATATCTACGCCATCATTGTCGTTATTGAAATCAATGCCGCCGAAGCGCGAAGACGAATGAGCGAAGCCGCTGTGAGTCGTGTCGGACACGAGCGCGATACATCGCCCGAAGTTCAAAAAGTGCGCATCAGCGAGTATTATCTCAAAACGCACGGCTACCTCAAATGGCTTATCTTTACAGGCAAAGCCACCGTTTTCAAAACCTGTATTAGCAAAGCCGAATACGAACAGCGAAAACACGAAGGCTTTTCGGTGGTTGATAGGGGAGACTATGTGGTGATGTATCGCGAAGATGTTACGAAAATGATTTTCAAGTTTCTCAACATGGTGCACTTCGTGCAATCTTCGGGCGCGTAAAGTTTCAAATGAAAAAAAGAGGGCTTCTGAAAAGAAAGAGAGAAAGCGGAAATTAAGTGCTATATTGGCAGACTTAACTAATTTTCAAGTAAAAATATGCCGACTGTCTCTGTTGCTTCTCAAATTGAAGTCCTCTCTGAATTAGAACCCATCGTTGAATCGTTAATTGCCTCGCACGAAGAAAAACGTGTGCTTTGGTTTTCCTCTGACCTCTTGCCATATAGCAACAGCGAAGACACAACTCAACTGCAAGCCTTGCGCGAAAGAGCAAAATCAATTCCTGACAACGCCCGCGTCTCGCTCGCGCTGAACTTAATGACCGAAGAAGGATTGCCTCACTTCCATCGCCTTTTGGCGCAAGCATTTGGGACGGATAGTTTTTGGACAAAGTGGAATTTCCTTTGGACGGCGGAAGAAGACCGACACGGAAATGTCATTCGCGACTACTGCCGCGACGCAAACATCTTTGACTTCAAAGCCCTTGAGCAAGCACAATTTGATTACATTCAAAGAGGCTTCATGCCAAGTTGGACAGGCAATCCATACAAAACTTTTGTCTATACTTCCGCGCAAGAGCGCGCCACCCAAATCTCGCACGAAGACACTGCAAAACTTATCGGCGAAAACGAGCCGACCATCTCTACGATTCTGAAACGCATTGCAACCGAAGAGGCGCGTCATTTCGTCTTTTACATGACGGTCTTCAAAGAAATCTTAAAGCGCGACGCCAACGCCGCTCTTGAAGCGGCAAGCGAAGTGCTTCCATCGATTGATATGCCGGGCGTTTCCATCAAGAATTTCGCCGAATATGCAGAAGTGATTACGCGCTCGGGCGGCTACTCGATGAACGATTACAAAATCATCGTCGAGCAACTCATTGCGCAGTGGAAAGTAGACGCCTTGACGGGATTGAACGACATTGGAAGTAAAGCGCAAGAAAAAATCATGGCGATTCCCTCACGATTGGAAAAAGTCATTCAGCACTTTGAACGCCGCCTCAAAGCAAAGTCGTTTCGTTTCGATGTGATATTCAACCGAACGCTTTCGTTTTAGTGTAAAGTTTTAGCGTAAAGACGCCACATGCCAAGCATTACCATTCTCCTGCAAAAGCCTGACGGCAAGAGCGAAAGAATTGTCATTGCGAGCGAAAACCAACTTGAAGGTGAAAGCCTGCAAAGCCTTGCGTTCAACGAAGGAATAAAAATTGGTGGTGCGTGTGGCGGAATAGGGCTTTGCACAACGTGCCGCGTTACCGTCATAGAAGGCGCGGAAAATCTTTCCCATCTGACTCGTGAAGAAAAAAACTTCCGCGCCCAAAACCTCCTCAAAGAAAATGAACGATTAGCATGCCAATGCGCTCCAACAAGCGATGTAACGATTCTTGTCGAGCCGTAACTCACAACAACATTTGGGGAGTGAGTCGACGAGTGAAGTAGTGCATGGCAACATTGACCATCCAAATCCAATTAAACGGCTTGCCGTGAAGTCGGTGCCAAATGTTTTTCCACGAATAAATCTCGCGTTGAATTTTGATGAAGTTTTCCAAAAATTCCTCGCGCTCCATTTTCATCGGCTTATACATGTAGTGGAAGGTGTCGTATTTATCCCAATCAAAATGCTCGATGCGTGGTTTCATTTCTTCAAACCAAGGCGTGCCCGGAAAAGGCGTGGCAATGGTGAAAACAGGAAACTCGATGCGATTGCGCATGATGAAGTCGTAAGTGCCTTGAAAACTGTTTTTCGTGTCAGTATCAAATCCGAAAATGAAATAGCCTTGTATGCCGATGCCTGCGTTATGCACATTAGCGACAACTTCGTCGTAGCGTCCGATTCGGTTCGAACCTTTATGCACATACTTAATTGTTTCGGGCGTAACAGATTCAAAGCCGACGTTCAGAAGTTCGCAGCCGGCTTCTTTGGCAAGTTTCGGCACTTCGGGCTTTTCGAGAAAGTTCATTGAGATATTCGCGTTCCACTTTGCACCAAGACCAATCATGGCGTGCATCAATTCTTCCATAAAAGCAGGGCGAAAACTGATGTTATCGTCCATAAACGAAATATGAATGTCTTTTTTGCCCAAGCGATTTTGATGAAACTTGATTTCTTCGACAACAAGGTCGCTGGTGCGTGTGCGGAACGACTTGCCGTAAATGGTTGGCGTGGTGCAGAAGTTACAGCCGACGGGACAACCTTTCGTGGCAAGGAGCGGAATGCGAAAACTATAACGATGCGAATTTGGAGAACTCAGAACGATGCTGAAATCAGGCATGCCCATTTGCGTCATGGATTTGAACGCGCCTGCTTTGTATTGAGGCTTCATCGTGTCGTTTTCTACATCGTCCGCAAGCGAATCCCATACAGATTCAATTTCGCCGAAGACAACGCTCGTGGCGTGCGCTTTGGCTTCTTCAAACATCATGGTCGGGTGCGTGCCGCCCAGAATGACGCGTGCGCCTTGTGCCCTTGCGCGGTCGGCAATTTGATATGCCTTTGAAACATTGAGCGTTCTTGCTGTAATTGCAACGACATCATATTTGGATAAATCTTCGGGAACAACATCGCCGATGCGCTCGTCAACAAACTCCACATCGAAGCGGGTTTTCGCAAGCGTGCCTACCATCATCAAGTTTAGCGGAATGCTAACCTTGCCCGAATCGACCATGAGGTTGGTTTTGCTTTTCGGCTGAACAAGAAGCCATCGCTTTTTCCTTGAAGGATTTTTTCTTGAAGGAGTTGGCTCTGAAATGGTGAGTGTATCGGAAGCGACAAAGTCGCTTTGTTGAGGTGCAATCATAGTATTACTCCTGAAAATGTTAAAGTGTTCATTTGATTGAAAGTTACGACACAATTCGCCCAAAACAAAAAGCCGCCCCTTTTTGAGAGACGGCTCAGCATGACGATAAAAGAATCTTGCGAGAAAAGAGCAAAGGAAGGTTAAAGTTTGTAATCCAATCCGACTTGTAAGTATCCGAGACCGTAGCCTGCGCTTGCTGCAATCGCAAAGTTTGAAGTCAGGTAGTAGCGCAGATTGGCGGTAACGCCCCAAACCACGCCGCCCGCACTCACCGCAGGAACAATGCCGCCGCCTTGCTTTGCTTTTGCTTCGGCACTTGCGACATTGTAGCCGATACTAACAGCCGCCCACGTGTCGAGATTTTGAATCTTCAAAAAGTCTTGATGGTAGTTGACCGAGCCTAAAATCAAGATGTTTGAATAAGAGGCTTCGTAGAAGCCAAAGTCTTCTTTGTAGCCTGAATAGCCGAAGAATCCGCCAATGCCGATGTTGTCCGAAAATCCGTATTCAGCATTTGCGGCAAAGCCGAATGAAGCCCCCGCAACGCCGCCCAAAGCCACACGACCGCCAAAGACCAAGTCGCCAGATTTCAAGAAAACAAGGTTGTTGCTCGAGGCAGATGATTGTTCTGACGAGGCTTCTTGTGCGACGGCTGAAAGCGAGAGAAGCAAAACAAGCGCAAGTGAAGTGAAGATGGTTTTCATTGTTTGTTATCAAATTTAAGTTGTTGGTAGAAACGAGCGAGCATATGTGCTACAACTCTGTTGAGACAAAAATCCAAAAGCGTGCCAAAGGCATTCTTTGCGGAATTGCTCAAAAAAGATGAGATGCGCTGGGGAGGTGTCGGAAAAAGCAAACACTGATGAGGAAGGTTGTCGCAAGAAAGCGACAGGGAAAAGAGGGATTAGAACTCCATTTTGCGAATCAGCAACACAGGTATTTCGCTTTTGCTGGAAACTTCAACGGCGGTGGTGCCGAGAAAAAACTGCTTATAGCCTGATATGCCGTGTGCAGAAAGGATAATTAAATCAACACTATGTTCTTTGGCGTATTTGAGAATTGCCGCGCCGGGCGTGCTCCCTTTAATATCGTCGCTCGCAAAAATGCGAGTAGAAGGAATGCGATTCGAGACAATGCTACGCTTGATGAGTTCAAGATGGCGCGCGGGGTCTTTGGAGAACGAATTATGCAATTGTCGGTAGTGAACAAGGTGAATATCTGCACCATAATCGACTGCTAACTTAACGACGTAGGGAATCGAGAGTTGAGAAATTTCTGAAAAATCGGTCGGGAATAAAATGCGAAGCGCGCGAAACTTCATTTCGGGTTTTGAAAAAACCATCAAAGGACAGGGAGAGGTGCGAAGAATCTTGTAGGTGGTGCTTCCTAAAATGAACTGACCAGTTAAGCCGAGCGAACGCGTTGCCATCATAATCAAATTCGCCCGCTGTTCTTTGGCAACTTTGACAATCATATCGGAAGGCTTTCCAAACAGTGTAATCATTTTGGAGTCAGGAAAACTGCGCAAGCGCGGCTCGATATGCAACTTCATCCGATTTTGCGAATCTTGTTCGAGCGTGCGACGAAGCATCTGAATATCCTTTTCACTGCGACGATACGAGGCGTATTCAGGCAAAGAATCATCAACGACGTTCAATACCGAAATGCTTGCATCAAAAACGTCGCTTAATCGCAAGGCATGGTCAATGACTTGAAGCGACTTTTCGGAAAAGTCAACAGGGCAAAGAATGTGTTTGACGAGGTGGATGGCTGACATTCGTGAGTTTTAAGTGTTTAGTATAAAAAGCAAAATAACATTCACGACAAAATTTCGCGAATCAATTTCAGCATTAAGAGCGGCCGCTCAATCGGCGGTTGTATACCTTTAAGCGTTTGGTCTGCAAGGCTCAGTGCGACTAAAGCCCGTTCAAGTTCAGCAGGCGTAAATTGCATCGCATATTGTTTGTAATCGGGTAAGAAACGCACTTGTCCGCCCGACATGCCAAGTTCCTTTGCAGCATCTTGCTCTGACATTCGCTGAAGGACAGGGGAGTGCAATTTCCATAGCCGCGTGAAAAAGACGGTCAAAGCATTAACGATAGAGACAGGCTCTTCCTTCTCTAAAATTTTAAGTGCAATGCCTGAAGACTGCCGAAGGTCGCGGTTACATATTGCCTTTTGAAGTTCAAAGACATTATACTCGCGCGAAATGCCAACAACTTCCGACACATCTTTTTCCGTCAGCGTTTTATCTTCCCGATTGCCCGCATAGAGCGTGAGTTTTTGAAGTTCATTGCCAATATCGCGCGCGGAACTGCCCGCATACATCACCAAGAGCCGCAAGGCTTCGGGCGTCAGTCGCCAGCCTAAACGTTTGGCGTAATCGTCAGCAAAGCCTGAAATGTCGCGCATCGGCGGAAACTCGTATCCGACCGAATCCAAAATGGAGAACGGCTCCTTGGCAAGGTCTTTCTTATCCAATTCGCCTGCACAAAGCACTAACACAGTGTTCTCGAGCGGATGTTTGACATATTCGGCAAGGGCTTGATAAGTGGATTTTTGAAGGTCTTTCTTCGGCTTCTGAACCTTGTCGAACTCACGCACGACGATCATTTTTTGTTCAGCGAACATTCCGTAGGCGGAGGCGGCGGAAAGAATGTCGCCAAGCGAGATGGATTTCTCCGCGCCCGTGCCACCGAAAAGCACCGTGAAATTCGCTTGCGCTTCTTCTTTGGTGCGAAAGACTTTGGCGCGGAGCAGTTCAATCAACTCCTCCATCAGGAAATCTTCTTTGCCGTAAAAAAAATACACAGGCTCAATTTTGCCCTTGCTAATCGAAGTAACCAAATCGTTGAACGAGGCTTTTCTTGGCATTGAAAAAGCTACTTCTTTTTCTTGTCTGATTTTGTCGAGAGTGCAGTGTGTTCGGCTTCCATTTGTGCATGCTCTTTGTGCATCTGCTCATGTTCGGCTTTCATTTTGTCGTGGTCTTTTTGAAGATTTTCCAACTCGCTCATGGCAGTAGCGTAGGCTTGCTTCAAGACTTCAACCGAAGGCATTTGCTTGGAAAAAGATTCAACTTTGGCTTGAAGATCTGCAATCACTTTCTTGTGATTTTCATGCATTGCTTTATGCTCTTTGGTGAGTTTTTGATGGACGGCGATAATCGAGTCGTGAGCGGGCATTTCAACGCCTTTGGCTTTAAGGTCGTTGTGCTTTTGCTCCATTTCGGCATGCATTTTTTCCATTTTCTCTTCTTCTTCGCCGAATGCCTTGTCTTGTGAAGCAAGTTGTTCGACAGTCGATTTGAAGTCGTTCAAAAGTTTGGTTTGTTCGGCACTCGGTCCGCAGGCGGAAAGTAAAAGAGCCAAAGCGAGTGCATAAAAACCGAATGAAGATGTGAGTTTCATGTTGTGATATAGTTGAGTGGTTGATAAGTGACGAAAACAGTGCAAAGATAAGGAATTAGAGCGAGTAAGAAACCTGAACCGAAAAATACCCAAACGATTTACCGCCTTGCTCAAAGGTGCGCGTGATAGGACGAGAGAAATTTCTTGAACCGATAGCCGTAAATGTGAAGCTGGAAACATTGATAGGAACAGCCAAGAGAAATTCAGGTGCGAGGGAAATGTTTCCGATGCGGTAAAGCAGAGAGAGCGAAAACGTGTAGTTTGTGAGAACGAAAGGCGATGAACGCTCAATGCGAGTTTGTGGCTCTGAATTGCGTCCGGTGCGTCGAGTAACGGCGCGAATGGTGGAAATTGTGCCATACTCTGCGCTGATGCTGGGAAGGAGCACCAATCTGCCCGAAGAAAATTGCCCGATAAAAAACGCGCGAGAAATTTCCCACGCGCAAAAAAAGTCATTCGTGCTCTCGCCGATTGCCCAAATAAGCGTTAGAGATGGCGTCAGCCATTCGGTTTGAAGCGATAGCCAAAGTGTAAGGTCGCTGTTAATCGTCGAGCGAACTTGAACGCTGGAATCGCTGTAGTGATAGCGCGTATAAGCAAGTGAAAGAAGAAAATTATCGAAGGGCTGATAATCCATTCCGATGCTGGCAGAGGCTTGGTCTATCACATGAGGTTGCCCTTGAAGACCAAGCACGCTCGCTGAAAGGAAAATGCCCGACCGATGTTGATACAATCCTGAAAACGAGTATACGCCCTTGCCTGAATTTTGCTCAATCCCACGCCAAACCGAGCGGCTTTGATACGCCGTGCTAAACGAAAAACGATGCGTCGGAGTTGATTTTTCCAACAAGTTTTCTAACAAGACTTTATAGTCAATGTTGGGAGAGGAGCGTGCCGACGAAGTCGCGCGCAAGGCATGGAAGGCACGTGCGAGCGAGTCGTAAAAGGTGAGCATCGTATCGGCTAAACGGGCTTGTTCAAGTGCAAGTTGGTTTGTCGATGAAGTTAGGAAAGGATTAGAGAGCCGTTGGCGTGCAGCGAGAAGAGAAGATTTGAAAACGCTATCAAGCGACTGTGCAGCGCTCATAAATGAAATCCGTGCTGTATCGGAGAGTAAGGTCGTGTCTTGAAACAGGCTCGCCAGAAGTTCGCCCCAAATCGTCTCGCTTGAGTCTAAAAACGCTATTGCAGGCTTGGAAAGCAGGGGCAAAACGGCTTCAGAAGGTGGAGGCGATGAAAACGAACTGGAGTCTGACTGAGCAAATGTCGGCAACGAGAACAAAAAAAGGACGAGCAAGAAAAAGCATCGTTTCATATACTCAAAATCATCATAAACTCGAGTGAAAGCGTAACGATTGAATGAGCAGTTAAAAGAAACTTAACAAAAGCAAGCATGCTTTGAAGTTTTGTAAATTTACTGCAATCCGATATATTTTGGAAGCCAAATTGCATTACAAATGTAGCTACACAGTTGCAAGTAGTAAATTAGCAACCTCGTTAATTCGGTAACCATAAGAATTTTAAGTTCACTCAATACGGTAACGTTATATGCCCGAAATATCGGATTTGCTCGGCAATCTTGTCAAAGTGGATGGCGTAAAGGCGGTGGCACTTATCGGACGAGATGGCTTTATCATTGAGCAAAAAACACGCAACGGTAAGGTGGATATGGAAACGGTCGGTGCTATCGTGATTGGGGGTTTGCACAGCTCCGAAAGCATCGGCAATGAACTTAATGTCGGAAAGGTCGAGCAAAGCATGGTCGAGTATGAAAACGGAATTATCCTCTCGAGAATTTTCCCCGATGGAAACATTATCTTAACTGTGATTGCTGACCAAAATGTCATGCTTGGAAACATTCGGTATCAAGTGTCAAAATTTGTTCCCGAAATACAAAAACAACTTTAAGTCCTAAAACCTAACAAACATGAGCGCTACGGGAAGAGATGAATTTAGAAAAGTTGTGTTGACTGAAACCCAGATCAGCGCAGCTGAAAAAATTTTGAAAGAGTTTGCAGCGAAAACAGGTTCTTCCGCAGTTATTCTCGGCGATATGACGGGGCAAATTTTGGCAAAGTATGGGGGACTGTTAGACCGAGACCTCGAGATTTTCAGCGTGCTTGCCGCGTCAAACTTCGTTGCCACTGCCGAAATGGCAAAGCAAATTGGTGAAAAGGCGTCGTTTGAAGTGCTGTTTCACGAAGGCGAATCGCGCAGCATCTACCTTATTAGCCTGAACGAAAAGTATTTGCTGGAAATTATTTTTAAGGCTTCAATTCCGCCTGGAACGATTCGTATCTACTCCAAGCAAGCCAAAGCCAAACTCTTGGAAGTGATTGCCTCCGAAGAAGTCGAGGTCGATCTCTCCAATATCTTCGATGATAATTTCAGCGCACTTCTTGACGAGCAACTGACCAAAACGCTGAGCGATAAGAAGTAAAGTTTTTCGTTTTCATGGTTGTTTCTGGTTTAGAGCAAGGCGTTCCGAAATGTTCTTCGGGACGCTTTGTTTTTTGGGGCAAAATCCGTGTAGATTCGGTTCTGGGAGATTCTGTTAAGATTTTTAACTCCAATTTTATCACACATGAGAGTCGTTGTGGGGGCTTTATTAATTGCAGGAGCAATCATTTTCGGTCTCATTGTTGGGAGCAAGTTGCAGTTTAGTGGTGTGGATTCGGTGGCGAAAATCGGACAAGTAATCTCAATTGTCAAGAAAAACTATGTCGATAAGGTCGACGATGCGCAACTTTCCGAAAGCGCAATTAAAGGGATTTTGGAGCAATTAGACCCGCACTCTGTTTATATGACGCCAGCACAAGTGCGCAAGTCCAAAGAGGAATTTCAAGGCAATTTCGAAGGCATTGGCATAGAGTTCGATGTCATCGCTGATACGCTCATTGTTGTAACGCCAATTGCGGGCGGACCGAGCGAAAAAATTGGACTTCAATCTGGCGACCGAATCATCACGATTGACGATTCAAGCGCAGTCGGAATTACGCGAGACGAGGTCATCAAAAAGTTGCGCGGTCCAAAAGGCACAAAAGTCAGCGTGAAAGTCGTTCGTCAAGGCGAACCGATACCGCTGAACTTTACGATTACGCGCGATAAAATTCCGACATACAGCGTGGGCGCAGCGATGATGCTCGACGAGAAGACAGGTTACATCAAACTCGACCGCTTCGTGCAAACCACCTACGACGAGTTCATAGACGCCATGAAATCACTCAAAGCGCAAGGCATGACACAACTGGTTCTGGATTTGCGTGGCAATCCGGGTGGCTACTTAGACCAAGCGATTAAAGTTGCGGACGAATTTATCGGCGGAATGAAAAAACTCGTCTACACGCGTGGCGCGCATGTCAAAGACGAAGATTTCTTTTCAAAACCGAACGATATGTTCGAGAAAGAATCGGTTGTGGTGCTCATCAATCGTGGCAGTGCATCGGCATCGGAGATTGTGGCTGGCGCGTTGCAAGATTACGACCGAGCACTTATTGTCGGCGAAACCTCGTTTGGAAAAGGACTTGTGCAACGGCAGTTCGAATTGGCCGATTCATCGGCAATTCGCGTAACGATTTCAAAGTATTACACGCCATCAGGGCGGCTGATTCAGCGTAAGTATGGAAGCGGAAAACGTGGCAGAGAAGATTACTACAACGAACTTTCCGAGCGCGATAAAGACGAACATTTCTTTGAAAGCGAAGCTAAAAAACAATGGAGCATAACCCGAAAGCCTATCGAAGCCGCCTCGTTTGTCGAGCGCGATTCAACTCACGAGGTCTTTCGAACCCCGCTTGGGCGTGTGGTGCTGGGCGGCGGCGGCATTATTCCTGATTACTTCTGCTGGAACGATACGCTCACGCGCTACTACCGCCAAATGCTCTCTAAGCAACTCTTTGATGAATTTGCCTTAGCCTATCTCGACCAAAACAAATCGCTCAAACAGACCTACGAAAAAGTAGAAGACTTCCGAAAAAACTTTGTCGTCTCTGAATCTATGATGCAAGCGCTGATTGCACTTGCAGAACAAAAAGGCGTGCCTTACAACGAGCGCGACTACAAACAAGACGAACGCTATTTCAAAAACATGGTCAAAGCCACAATAGCAAGGCAAATCTGGGGCTATAAGGCGCAAACATCAATTCTAATCTTAGAAGATGCTGTTCTCAAAGAAGCCCTTGATTTGTTTCCGAAAGCAAACACACTTGCAAATCTGACAAGCGGAAGATAACTTTCCTGCAATTTGGAACACGGTAAAGCGAAGATCGATGGAGAGCAAAGTCGATGGAGCTTTACCACAGCATTTTAAAGTTGTTCGACAATGAGAAAGGCTCACCTTTTATCACGGCTGTTATGGGCGGCACTAACAGCGATGATGCTTTGCACTGTACTCGATGAAGCGCTCGGTCAGCAAGGACGCCTGATGGGGCGAGTGTTAGATAGTTCTGGCAAACCAGTGGCGGGCGCAACAATCTACATCACATCGGCAAGTGTTACGCAGGCGGCGGTCTCTAATGCACAGGGCTACTATACCTTCTTGAATGTTCCACCTGAAAACTACAAAATTAGAACATACAAGCGTGGGTATAGCGCGTGGAACTCTGAACTGTCAGTTGTTGCAAATTCAATTACACGTGTTGATGTGAAGTTAGGCGTGGGAGAAGTAGAAGAAAATCTCGCGGTCGCCGAAACAAAGAGATCTACATCGACAGCAGTGAAGAAAACAGTGCCAGTCGCCAAGAAAAAGGAGACGGTTGAAGTCGTGGCTGTAGAGGAATCGCCAGAGATGCAAAAGGAGATTATCTCTCAACTCAAAAGCGACAATGACGAAGACGACAAAGGAGCAGAAGAGCTAATCAGTTTGACCGAAGAAAACCTTAACGCCGACGATATAGAGCAAGTGGCAACGCTTGAGAGCAATGTTAGCATTGTTGGTGGCGTTGAACAGATTTACAAAAACATCAAGTATCCCGACCTTGCCCTAAAAGCAGGTGTGGAGGGAAAAGTCGTTGCTCAGGTTTTCGTCGATAAGCAAGGCAATATCGTGAAAGTCAACTTCCTCAAAAGCATCAATCCGATTCTCGATGCCGAAGTCATGCGCGTTCTGACCGAAGATACAGAATTCAAACCTGCGAAAATTTCAGGCGGCAAAACCGTTGCAGGGGCTATCGTGATACCGTTCAACTTCAAAATCAAGAAGTAGGCTCTGAACTAAAATAGCCTGTGCAAGCCGAAAGCAATTTGTGTTTATCCACAGCGACGGCACCGACTTCAGCGCATACGATACCAGCGGCAAGGTTGGCAACTTTTGCGGCGGTTACGGCATCTAACCCCGCTGAAAGGGCGACCGTTAGCGTTGCAATGACTGTATCGCCAGCACCTGAAACATCTGCCACATCTAACGCCATCGAAGGAATATGTTCTGCTGTGCCATTGAAAACGGTCATGCCTTTTTCGCTACGCGTCAGAACGATGTTTTCGGCTTTAATTTTCTTCTGAAGCATCTGGCAGGCGAGTGTAGCATCGCTATCGCTATTTGAGAACTTGCGTCCAAAAGCGTCAGAAATTTCTTTGAGGTTGGGCTTAAAGACGGTAACATGTTTGTATTCAAAAAAATTATCTTTTTTCGGGTCTACGGTGATAGGAATGTCATGCTGTTGAGCAAACGCAATAACTTTTTTGATAAGCGAGGCGGTGAGCACCCCCTTGTTGTAATCTTCAAGAATGATTGCATCGAGTGTGTGAAGATGTTCAGAGAGAAGCGAGAGAAGTGTGTGTTCGGTTGTGCGCGAGATAGATTTGCGCGTTTCAGAGTCGATACGAACAATGTGATGATTTTGAGCAATGACGCGCGTTTTCGCCGTTGTTGGGCGCACATGTTCGGTAACAAGAAAATCAGCGGAAAGAAATTCTTGATTTAATTGCGAAGCAAGGATTTTACCATCGTCGTCATCGCCAATCACACCGAAAAGCAACGCCGTTGCGCCAAGCGAGCGAAGGTTTGTAGCAACATTTGCCGCGCCACCTAACCGATAACTTTGCGACGAAACATCAATCACAGGAACAGGGGCTTCAGGTGAAATCCGCTCGACCTTGCCGAAGATGTATTTATCTAACATGACATCACCGATAACAGCAATACGCTTGTGTTCAAAACTGCGGAAAAGATGTTGAAGATTTTTTTTGTTCATGAGCGTGATACCGAAAATGCGGTCTTGTTTGCTTAAAGTAGTTGCAAATATAAAGCGGTCGTTCTATATTCACCTGACTAAAGTTTAACCCAACTAAAACGGAGAACATCGCATCAAACAAGTGATAATGCTTTGAACATTACGGCGAGCGGTTATGCATGCGCCGATTCCTTTAACAATCATTATCAACTGAAATCTAACAGGAGAAAAAGATGCGAAACCCAATCCGTGAATTCGTTCCTGACGAAATCCTCTCGAAACTGCGTGCTCACCGATTGCTCGACGAAAAGCAACTTCGCGACTACCACATTCGACAAATTTTCAAAGATGCGCGCGAGCGGCGCATGTCTGCCGCCGATGCTATTGAGTATGTGCAGCGCGAGTATCCCTATTTGCAGTTCGACACGATTCGCAAAATCGTCTACAAAAAGTAATTGAGCTAAGTTAAGGTCTGCACGCGTAAGGAGTGTGCAGACCTAAAACACGCGCACATTGATGTAGCGATTTGGGTTTGTTTTTAAGTCACGTAAGAGCGAATCAAGCGCAGCCGAAGAGCGGTTGAGGTTGTGATAAAGCAGAGAATCGGTGGTCAATTTCCCAAGCGTGCCCAATGGATTTTGCAGACGAAAGACTAAAGAGTCCAGACGCTTTGTGGTGGTGTTTAAGTTGTCATAAAACGATTCATCGACCAAAAGTTTGCCCATTGAGCCTTTGCCGTCGCGAAGTGACGCTGTGATGAATTCTAGGTCTTGTACAATTCGGGTGAATCGATTGGCAAGTTCAGAATCGTTTATCAAGCGTCCAGCTAATCCTTGTTTAGACGCAAGCGAGGCTGAAACGCGTTCTAGGTTCTCGACGGTGCGCGTGAGTTTATCGACAAGTTCTGACGATGTGATAAGTTTGCCGAGCGTGCCTTCTCCGCGATTGATTTTATCGAGCGTTTCATTCAAACTGCGAATCAGTTTAACGCCCTCGGTGGTAAGGTCAGCAAGCCCTAAATCTTTCTCAACAGCCAAAAAGTCGCCGTCAGAAACATACTCGCCACTGCCGAGCGTGATGTCGACGTATTTATCGCCCAAAACGCCAAGGGGTTTGATTTTGGCTTTTGAATCTTTGGTAATCACCTTCTGAAACTCGGCACGCACACTCATGACTACTTCTACACCAATTGTGTCGTTTCGCTCCTTAATTGTCATGGCTTGAACGGTTCCGACTTTCTTGCCGGAAATTGCTACAAAGTTATTTTCGGCAAGCCCTTCAATATCCTGCACGAAAATTTTAAGGTCAATAAACCTGTTGATGACAGGACTGTTCTTGCCAACAATAAGAAGCAGAACGCCAGCCGTAATCAGCCCGATAACAAAGATAAGTCCTGTGCGAAGGTCACTCCATTTAAGATTCCCGCGTGAAGATGACATTGATAAGTGTGAAGTTAATCCTCTTGGTTAGATAGAAATGATGTGATGAATGAATGTGTTGACTCGTAAAGTTTTTGAGGTACGTCATTGAAAATGATTTTGCCTTGATAGAGAACAGCAACTGAATCAGCAACGGCGAACACATCGCTTAAAATGTGGGTAACAATCACAGCCCCAAGTCCGATTTCGCGTTGAAGTCGCGTGATTAAATCTAGAATTTTTTTGGAACTAACTGGGTCGAGCCCTGCCGTCGGTTCGTCAAAAAGAATCATTTTAGGGTGAAAGATGAGCGCGCGACCAATTGCAACGCGCTTTTTCATGCCGCCCGATAAACTGTCAGGTAAGTAGTTTTCAAAGCCTTCCAAGCCTGCAAACTTCATCTGTTCTTTGACGCGCGCCTCAATTTCCGCTTCAGGTAAGTTCAAGTTCTCGCGCAAAAAGAAACTCATATTTTCCGTAATCGTCATAGAGTCAAAAAGAGCGTTGCCTTGAAAGACAATGCCCATTTTCTGACGAATCGGAAATAACTCAACTTCGCTGAAATGGGTAATATCGACGCCATCGACAAGCACTTGACCGGATGTTGGTTTAATCAAGCCCAGCATCAATTTGATAATTGTGCTTTTGCCTACGCCTGACGGTCCTAAAATCGCTTTGACCTTTTTATCTTCAATCGTAAGGGATATGTTGTTCAAAATCTCGCGTGCGCCGTAGCGAAGCGAAACATTACGAAGTTCAATCATGGTGAAAGCGCTCGATTAACCACGCATGAAATCCAAAATGACCTTAGAGAGATAAAAATTCATCACTAAAACAAAAGCGGAAGAATATACGATTCCTTTAATGGTGCTCTTGCCGACGCCCGCCGTTCCGCCTGTTGTGCTAAAGCCAGTGTAGCAACTAATGAGCGAAATGCCAATCGCAAAAACAGGCGGCTTTGAAAAACCAACCAGCCAATCCATCGGACGAAGAATGTCTATGACAGAGTTCCAGTAAATTCCTCTATCCAAATGCAAATCCCACTCGGCAAGGTATGCGCCGCTAATCAGACCAACAATATCGCAAAGGGCAATAAGCGGAACGAACATCAAAAACGAGGCGACAAGGCGTGGCACAACAAGTTTAGCAATCGGGTCGGTGCCAAAGGCGCGAAGGGCATCGATTTGCTCGGAAATTTGCATCGCACCAAGTTCAGAACTGTTGCGTGCGCCCACGCGAGCGGCAAGCATCAAACCCGCAACTAACGGGCTAATTTCACGCACCACCGAAAGAGCAACGCTCCGACCCGTCATCGTTTTCGCGCCAAACTCCGCAAGTTGATGACCGACTTCAATCACAATCAGCGAGCCAATCGAGAGCGCGCTCACCAGCAAAATCGGAAGCGACTCCGTTCCGCAAATGTAGGCTTGGTCGAGCACATCGCGCCAATAGCGTTTACTTGCACCAAGCGCACGAAACGCGCGCAACGAAAAGAATAGAAAATCTTGCATTGAAAAGACAATGCCTTTGAGTTTCTCTTCAAGTGTTGCTGAATAAGATTGAGCGAGTTTCCACATTTGGTGTTCCTAATGAATTGAAAACACAAAGTTACAACAGAGCAGGAAGATTTGAATAATGAGTAACGAGAAGCAAAGCGCCACATCTGTATCAGCCTGTTGAATCGGCGTTATCCGTATTCCATCTCAAAAGGAATTTCTCACCACCTTGGGAATGGTGAAAAAAATCAAACAATCCGATTAATCACGACGCCCGTCAGCACTTTCGGATAAAAAAAGGTCGACTTTTGCGGCATCACTTCGCCGATTTTTGAAACAGCTTCAACCTCTTGAACGCTCGTCGGATTCATCACAAACCCAAGTTGCGCCTCACCGCTTTGAACCTTCTCAAACACTTCGTCAAAATCTTTGGAGTAATTCAGATTCGTTTGCAAGGCTTGCGCTTCTTGCGAAATGC
The DNA here is from genome assembly GCA_046292465.1 of Chloroherpetonaceae bacterium. Lineage (GTDB taxonomy): Bacteria > Bacteroidota > Chlorobiia > Chlorobiales > Thermochlorobacteraceae > JANWWM01. The sequence continues at coordinate 23,365 of JBKBRB010000002.1, read as the reverse complement.
CAAGCATTTTGCCGATGATGAGATGATGAAGCAAAACCACATCGAGCGATTTTAATTCTCTCGGCATAGCATCGGGAATGGCTTTATCGAGGTCGGACGCTAAATGAATGCCGAAAATTTTATCCTTCGCCACAAGTCCAAACGCGCCGTGCGGATAGAGCGCGAGAAACTCTTTCAACTTCTTTTTCTCTGAAAGTTCTTGAATGCCGAAATACGGATTGAGATTCTCGAGCAAACTGTCGAGGTCGAAGCGTTCAAGATGATGCACAAGCCGATGCGTCGGAAAAACCACAAGCCCTTCGTCAAACATATTCGTGATGAACATCATGATGAAGTTGTAAGGCTCGTTGCCCGTGTGATTGGGGTTTTCGGACATGCGCAGGTTTCGGTAGTTGATGGCGGTTTCGTAGCGATGGTGTCCGTCGGCAATGAAGAGTTGTTTATCGCGCAAAGCGGATTTGACCTGTTCGATGATGGTGCTATCGTTGCACCGCCAAACAAGGTTGCGTGTGTGTTGGTAATCCATCGCGTCGATGAATGGCGCGTGTGTCGTCGTGAAATCGTCGAGGGCTTTGTCCGCGATTTTTTCTTTATCGCCATAGAGCCCGAAAATCGGACTGATATTTGCGCCTGTTTTGATGAAGAGTTGCAGGCGGTCTTTTTTCGGACCTGAAAGCGTTTTTTCGTGCGGAAGCACGACGCCTTTGTCAAATTCATACAAGCGGCATCGAGCGATGAAGCCTTTGCGCGTGTAGGTTTTGCCGTCTTTCGTGGTGAAAGTTTGATGGTAAGGATAAATTGCTTCCTTTGAATCTTGCACGAGCACCCCAGTGGAAAGCCAAGTGTTGAGCCGTTCTGCGGCGGCGTCATACTTGTTTTCTTCTTTCGGCAATTCCAAGCGCACAGCGTTGAACTCGGATTTGGCGTAAAGTTCATCTTGCATATCGGGAGAAATCACATCGTAGGGCGGGCAAAGCACATCATCGAATCGGGAAATTTTAGCAGGGTTGTAAGTGATTCCGTGAAAAGAGGTGATTTCTGGCATTGTGAGTTTAATTGTTGAAGCCGTAACTTACAAAACTTATCGCCAAACTATGGCAGACAAGCCTAATAACAGAATGCAAACGTAAGAAATGAAAACGAACTTTCTACAGGTTGCGCTCGTCTTAACGATATTATGCTTCTCACACCTTCCGATAGCGTTTGGACAAACGGCAGAATTAAGAGGAAAAATCACGCTCTCCGTTCCGAAAGTCTCGCAACGCATGGCACGCGGACAAGCCTACCGAAATCGTCTTGCGCCTGAAAAACCAATGGAGGCAAAAGCCATGTCGAGCTCTGCCTACGCCGATGTGGTGGTGAGTGCCCACCCACTTTCGTTCAAACCGAAATTGCAACCGCTCACGAAAAACCGAACGATTGACCAGCGCGACGCAACGTTCATTCCGCGCGTCTTGCCAGTTACGCAAGGAACGGTGGTTCAATTCGTCAATAACGACCCATTTTATCACAATGTCTTTAGCCTCACACCCGGCAATGAGTTTAACATCGGACGCAGAATGCGCGGCGAAGTCGTGCAAAAGAAAATCGGCGAGCGAAAAATTGAAGGACTCGGCGAGGTCAAAATCTTCTGCGATATTCACACGCAAATGAACGCCGTCATTTTAAGCCTCGATACGCCTTACTTCACGAAACCTGACGCCAACGGAAATTACGTGCTTAAAGATTTGCCCGAAGGACGCTACGAAGTGCGCGTCTATCACCCTGACCTGATGCCCGTCATAGAAAAAATGGAACTCAAAGGTGTTGTAGAAAAAGATTTTTCACTCTCGAGATAAATTCAATGCGCCTGAACATCCAAGCCAAACTCTTTCTCCTGCTTGCTGGATTGACCACGCTTGTCTTGGCGGCTGTCGTTTATGCAGTTAGTCTGACCGTTACCGAAACCGTCAAGCAAAAAATCGTTTCGGATTTCAATCAAACACAAAAAGTCTTACAAAAAGAAAGACGCCTGCGCTACGACCGCTTGGTCGATGTGGCAACGATTATCGGACAAGACCCAGCCTTCAAAGCCAATGTGGATTTGGCGAAGGATTCCGTCTCCGACATCTCCCACCAAACGGTCTTGCAGTCCGTACGCGAATTTGCCAACCTTGCGCCGATTGACCTTTTCATCGTAACCAATCGCAATGGGATTCTGCTTGCCGATTTCGCCAATCCGCAAAACTACGGTAACGACCTTTCAGCGCGACCAAGCATTAAAAATGTTTTAGAAGGAAAAATCGAAGAGCAAACCGACCTGCCTGAACTGTGGGCAATCAACGATGAAGTTTATCAAGTTGCCTCTGCGCCGATTCTCGTTAATCAAAGCGTGCTGATTGGCACGGTTACGCTTGGCACGAAATTCACCGTGGTTGATGCGTTGGATTTGAAAGGCAACTCCTCCGCGCAATTTTATTTTTATCTCGGAAAAAAATTGATACTGCGCACCGACTCTACATTGAGCGAATTTGATTTGGGAAAATTCGTCGATGAAAAAGAAAACGAAATTCAGAAGGTTGTTTCAACAGGCAAAGCAAGCGAAGTGTTCGAAGCCGTCATTGGCGGCGTTGAAGTCTTTGCTTATCTCACGCCGTTGGGCAGAAGCGAGCCTGCGTGGCTGTTGGTGCTTGTTCCGAAATCAACAGAACTGCGCATTATTGGTGTCTTGCAACGCAATATCTTGCTCTTCGCTTTAGTCAGTTTGCTTCTCACGATTGCACTTGCAATTCTGGCGGGGCGATTCTTTTCAAAGCCGGTGCTGGAACTGGCAAGCGCGATGAAAGAGGTAAAAAGCGGAAATTTGAGCATCTCGGTTGAGCCGAAAACAAAAGATGAAATCGGACAACTTGCCGAAAACTTCAACGAAATGATTGTAGGACTGCGTGAGCGGTTCGAGCTGTCAAAGTATGTTGGAAGCCACACGCTCGAGATGGTCAGGCGCGTCTCGGAATCGGGGGCGGAATCTATGCTTGGCGGCACACGGCAAGAACTCGCTGTGCTTTTCAGCGACATTCGCGGATTCACATCGTTCAGCGAAAAGCGTCCGCCTGAAGCAGTCATCGATATGCTCAACCGTTACCTCGGCTTTCAAGCCAAGTTGGTCAGTGAGTATGGCGGTTCGGTCGATAAGTTCGTCGGTGATGAAATGGTCGCGCTCTTTGCAGGAAAAGATGCCTTAGAGCGTGCAATTGAGTGCGCAATCGCCATTCAAAAACGAGCCGATGAAGAGCAAAAGCGCGACCCAGCACCCGTCTATATTGGAATCGGTATCAATTACGGCACGATGGTGCTTGGCAACATGGGCGCAGAAGACCGACGCGACTACACCGTTATCGGCGCGGCAGTCAATCTCGGCGCACGCCTTTGCTCAAGCGCAGAACCAGGAAAAATTCTCGTGCGCAAAGATTTGCTCGACCAATTCGGACTCCATCGCAAGTTCCACATCTCACAAGTGAAACCGATGAACTTCAAAGGATTTTCAACCGCGCTCGACATTGCAGAAATCACCTACAACAACGTCAAATAAAGCCAAGTTATGAAAAAACGCATACTTGCCTTGTTCGCTCTCTTCTTCACGACGGGGCTACTTGCGCAAAGCACCCAAGTGAGCGGAGAGCTCGATTTTGAGTTCCGAATGGGCGGAAGCGAATCCAATTTCATCACCAATGAAATTCCAAACGAGTTCCGCTATCCGCATGCTGTTATCAATCAATTCAATGTGTTCTTTTTTTCGGAACTGGCAGAGAAGTGGAGTTTCAACGGGCGCGTGCAGTTAGACGTTTGGGGAACAGGACGCTTGAATCAGCCGCGCATTACGCTTGCCGCCGTAACCTACGAGCCGAACTTGCGCCTGAGCTTTTCAGCAGGGCGTATGATTTCGCCGTTCGGGCTGTATGCGCGTCGCCAATTGCTAAGTCAAAATTTATTTGCCGCCGCGCCGCTGATGTATGGCTACTTCATCAACATTTCGGAACGGCGCGGGTTCTGGCCTATTGCGGGAAACACCGGCATTTATGACGACGGCAGTTCCGATGTCGGCGTAACGACGGCGTATTTCGGTGCCTACGTAACAGGCGCATCGATGAACTGGATTCTTGTTCCAAATCGACTGAATGTGGAAGTGGCTGTAACAAATGCCGCGTTGGCTTCAACACTTCCAAACACAAACCTTGCCAATGCAGGCATCGTTGGGCGTATCGGCGTTCAGCCTGCCATGTGGTGGCAACAAGGGTTCTCCGTCTCTTACGGCAGTTTTATGAACCTCGATACCCTTAACGAGCGTGCGCGTGCAAACAATCCGCTCGAGCAATATCGGCAACTGCTTATCGGAACAGACTTCATTTTTTCTTACTTGTGGTTTGAACTCTCGGGTGAAGTGATGTGGTCGAAGTGGAATGTGCCGAAGTTTGCAAATGGGCAATTCGTGCGCGTGAATGCAGGCAGTTCAAAACTTCAAGAATACACGCTAACCAATTTAGGCGGGTATGTAGATTTCAAAATTGAGCCACCGTTTTTGACAGGCAGTTACCTTGCTTTTCGCGCCGAGCGTATTGCCTTTGAACCGTTCAACGACCCGATAACAAAAGCACGAACCTATTGGGATAAGGGCGTAACGCGGCTTTCGGTTGCCGCAGGCTATAAACTTTCTCGCAACGTGCTTCTGCGCGCGACCTATTCCGACCAACGCACCGACGGCGACCGCCGTTTAGACCCTAACGATTGGACCGCTCGAACCTTGCTCATCGTTCTCTTCTAACCAAAACATATAAGCCATGAATCGACGCCATTTTTTGAAATCAACCTCACTCGTTGGACTCTCGGCAACGGCAATCGGCTCAACGTTTGTAGGCTCAACAATTCTAAGCGCGTGCAACACCTCGCCGACGGAAAGCGTTGGAAGTTTGGAAAACGACCTCTCTTTCGTTCGTAAAGGTGCGCAACTGGAAGCGGTCGCGATTAAGTCGTATCAAGCCGCCGCCGCATCAGGGCTAATTACCAACCAAGGCATTCTTGACGCCGCACTGCGTTTCGCAGGACATCATCAAGGGCATCTTGCCGACCTCAATCGGCTCTTGCGCGAATTCGGACAAGCCGAAGTCAATCTCGACGCCGCTCAGCCTGACCCGCGTGTCGGCACGCTCGGACCGTCTTCAACGCAAAATGATGTTGTGCGTTTAGCCATGACGCTCGAGTATGAAGCAGGCGAAGGTTATTTCCGTTGGCTGAACAGCCGACCGTCGGAAGCAAAAATTCGAGAGTTTTTCGTGAATGTTTATCCGATTGAAGTCGCGCACTTTATTGTCTTGAAAGGCGTGCTGAATGGTGGAGACTTTGCAGGTGCGATTGATAACTCGCAGTTCAAACTGCTTTCGAGAAACGTTTAGAGTTCATTTGGAAAGCGATTTCAAAATGTTGCTGATGAACGTGTCGTTGAAGCCGAGCTTGCGTTTGAAAAAATCATAAATGCGCAGAGCGAGATTATCGAGAACTATGGCGAACTGTTTGCCGGTTGGGTCTTGTGGAAGGGGGCGATAATCGGTAGCACGGGCTTTCGGAATGGAAGTCTCTTCGGTGAAATAATACAGCGCGATGGATTTTCGCGTTTCGCCCTGTGGTGTATTGAGCGGGTGCGGGTGACCGTGATACGAATCGCTATCGGTATTGAATATCACGCAACGGTTGAAAATTGGGAGAATTTTCTTTTCGCACCGCGACATATCGCGCGCCCAAAGTTCCAAGTGTCCGCCGTAATCTTCCTGCCAATATTCGTTGAGATAGAGAAGCACATTCACACGCCGCGCCCAATTTTTTTGATGTTGGTGCGTGGTGAAATCAGCGTGAATGTTCAGAAAGCCGCCGCGCTCAGTTTGGTGCAAGCCACCGCCTTCAAGCGAGGGGTCTGCAATGAGGTTCTTAATGCCTGTAAGTTCAGAGAGCCACTCGACAAAGCGTCGGCTGTTGAGTTCGTCAATAATGGCAAGATGAACATCAGGAATCGTGGCGCGGTCGCGCCTGCCAAGTTTTTTTTCGTTGATGTGCTTGTATTGAATCCACTCGCCTGAATCAGGTTTTGGAAACTGGTCGCATGCCGCTTTGGCAAAGTCAGCGTTGATAAAGTCGTCTAAAACAATATGAGCAAACGGACGCGCTGAGGCATATTGCGCTTTGAGCACAGGCAAACGCGCAGTCCACTTTTCGTAATCAAACACTTGCACATCGGCAACGGAAAAAAGCATAGTCGGTATAGGCAGATGAACAGTTGGAACTGAAAACAAAAATAACGCTTTTCGAGTAATTGTAGCCGAAATGCCAAGCCATTGCCATTCAAAGGCGCATATGATAAACACACTGTCTATGGAAGAAGCGCGCAACAAGTATCAAAGCCGATTTTTGGCAGTACGCAAGCAAACCGAAGCGATATGCGCACCGTTAGAAGTTGAGGATTATGTCGTGCAACCAATAGTCGATGTCAGTCCGCCCAAGTGGCACTTGGGGCATGTAACTTGGTTTTGGGAAACATTCTTGCTTCAAACTTTTCAGCCAGCCTACAAGCCTTATCACGCGCTCTATAATTTTCTCTTCAATTCTTACTACGAGAGCCTTGGGGAAAGAGTGATGCGTCAAAAGCGCGGCGACCTTTCGCGTCCGACCGTCAAAGAAGTCTATGCGTATCGGCACGCTATTACCGAAGCAATGTATGAGTTAATCCAAACCGTCAGCGAAGAAAGATGGGACGAATTTTCTCGACTGCTCGAGCTTGGACTGAACCACGAGCAACAGCATCAAGAGCTATTGCTCACCGACATTAAGTTCATTCTTGCGCAAAATCCAACAAAGCCAACTTATTGCCATGCGCCGCGCCAAAAAGGAATCGAGATTGAATCAAAGATGATTGACATAGCAGGCGGGAAGCATTGCATCGGCTACAACGGAACAGGTTTCTGCTTTGATAACGAACAGCCTCATCATGCGGTTTGGATTGACGACTTTAAGTTGCAAAATCGACTTGTAACGAATCGCGAATATCTTGAATTTATCGAGGACGGTGGTTATCGAGATTTTCGACACTGGCTTTCTGAAGGTTGGGAGTGGGTGCAGCGCGAAGGCTGGAACGCGCCGCTGTATTGGGAAAAGCGTGATGGCGAATGGGTGGAATACACGCTTGCAGGCATTGAGCCTCTGAACCTTGACGCGCCCGTTTGCCATATCAGTTATTTTGAAGCCGAAGCCTTTGCAAGTTGGAAAGGGAAGCGATTGCCGACCGAAGCCGAGTGGGAAGTCGCCACAAGCCAAGCTAAGCCGTTATCAAAGCAATGGTTCATGGAGTCAGAATGCTTGCACCCGCAACCGCCCGACGAGGTGCATGAAGGATTCTACGACCTGTTAGGAAATGTGTGGGAATGGACGAACAGTGCCTATTTGCCGTATCCGCGCTATCAACATGCAAGTGGCGCAATCGGCGAATACAATGGTAAGTTTATGAGCAATCAAATGGTCTTGCGCGGCGGAAGTGTTGCCTCGCCACAGATGCACATACGAACAACCTATCGAAACTTTTTTCACCCCGACAAACGCTGGCAGTTTTCAGGAGTGCGTTTAGCGGAAAATGCATAAGTCCAACTGACAACCGAAAACACGATGTCCTACTTTACCTTCTCAAATGCGACTCAAGACCAGCGGCGCGCCTTTGCGCTGGATGTTCATCTCGGGCTTTCCGCGCTGCAGAAGTTTATTCCAAGCAAGTATTTTTATGACGAAAACGGAAGCAAACTCTTTCAGCGCATCACCGAACTGACCGAATACTACCTCACCCGCGCCGAAACCGAAATCTTGAAGACACATAAAGAATCCTTATCGCAATACTTCGCATCAGAGCCGTTTGCCTTAGTGGAAATGGGCGCGGGCGATGGTGAGAAAACGAAAATTCTTTTAGAGCATTTTCTTGCCAAAGGATTAGACTTCCACTACGTGCCGATTGACATTTCGGAATCGGCACTCTCGGAACTCGAACTTTCGCTCTCCGAGCAATTTCCGACGCTATCGGTTCAAAGCCACTCTGCTGAATATGCGTCGAGCGTTTCAGAAATTGACATGTTTTCCGAGACGAGAACCGTGCTGCTCTTCTTAGGATCGAGCATCGGCAATTTTTCATTTCCTGAAATGAAACTCTTTCTGAAAACCTTGTGGCACGGCTTGAACAAAGGCGACTTCGCGCTCATCGGATTTGATTTGAAAAAAGACATCAAAACCATGCAAGCCGCTTACGACGATAAAGAAGGCATTACGAAAGCCTTCAATCTCAACCTTTTGCACCGAATTAATCGCGAACTTGGCGGCACATTCGACGTTGAAAAATTTTATCACCACGAAATCTATAACCCCAAAGAAAGCGCGATGGAAAGTTATCTGATAAGCTTGGAGGCGCAAGAAGTCTATATTGACGCGCTTAAAACCACGTATCGCTTCGAGCCTTACGAGGCAATTTTTACCGAACGCTCCTACAAATTTTCAGACACTTCCATCAGAGAACTCGCACACGAAACAGGCTTTGAAATTGTAGAGACCTTCAAAGATTCAAGGCAGTATTTTGCCGACTCACTTTGGCGTGTCGTTAAATAAATCCAACAACAAACTTCACTAATGTTGCGCTTCAAAAGCGGTTCAAGACCTATCACGATTGACGGGGCGATTTTGCTCTTGCGCCTGTGGCTTGGTGCAATGATGATCTATCACGGATTCCCAAAGGTGTTTACAAACAATGCAGGCTTTATCGAGTATCTAACAAAGTTTGGCTTTCCGGCGCCAAGCGTTATGGCAGCGCTTGCAGGGGGAGCAGAGTTCTTTGGCGGGATATTGATTGTGATTGGATTTTTAACACGCCCTGCATTGATGCTCGTGCTGATTACAATGCTGGTGGCAGGTTTCGTTGCACACGGCGCAGAGCCTTTCACAAAACAAGAACTGCCTCTAACCTATGCGATGCTCTCGCTTGTCTTGTTTTTATCGGGCGCCGGAGCGTTCAGCATTGAAAGAACAATCGCAGGTAAGTCATAGCGTTTTGGAAAACCAAGTTGAACGAAAGGCAGTTAAACGATTTAGTAAAAAATGCCCTTTTAAGGCTTTTTTTTTTGGGAGAGAAGACGTAAAATGCAGCGCTTAAAGCAAGTCAAAATTACACAACAATTGTTTTGCGTATCAGCCGCACAGCATAACATACCTGAACCAAAACATTCACCGATGCGGCGATATAACCTTGTAAGTTAGTAGTTCCAATGGCAATGAGTCAAAAGTTTAAGAAGTTCAATCATCGCCCTAATCAAGCAGTTTGTTCTCCTCTGAAAAAACATCGATTTGGTGGTTTGTCTCATCTTCGGCACTCATCGAGTTTCAATTACTCAGAACATCAAAAAACAAACGAACGCACGGTCCAATGGGGTGTGTGCGACGCATTTTTATTCCATATGATGAAAGCAATACAAACATGGTCGACTCAAAAGGCAATGCTCACCGTGTTGGTAATGGTGGCATGGCTAATGCAAACAATTAGTTCGCCGCTGCTTGCAGGCACAACAGGAAAAATAGCAGGAACGGTTACGGATGCTAACACAGGCGAGCCGCTGATTGGGGCAACAGTGATTGTGGTGGGTACGAAGTTAGGCGCGAAGACAGATTTTGATGGCAACTATGTGATTCTCAACGTGCCGCCGGGCGTTTATGAAGTGCGAGCCACATATGTGGGCTATCAACCAAAATTGGTCAAGAACATTAAAGTGAGTGTGGATTTGACATCGAGAGCCGATTTCAAAATGGGTGCTGAGGAAATTCAATCGGCGGAAGTGGTGGTTACGGCAGAGCGTCCGTTGGTCATTAAAGACATGACGGCAACGCGTGCTGCGGTGGGTTCAGAAGAGATTCGTGCGCTGCCGATTCAAAATCCGTCGCAAGTCTTGGAAATTCAAGGCGGTGTTATTGGAGGAACAGTGCGCGGCGGCAGACGCGGAGAAGTCGCTTACATTGTTGACGGGTTTGCCGTTAATGACGTCTATGACGGCAACCGAAGTCGTGGCGTCAACAACATCGGCGTCGAGTCGCAAGCCATTCAGGAACTGGAGTTGCTCACGGGCGGATACAACGCCGAGTATGGACAAGCGATGGCAGGCATTGTGAATATCGTCACCAAAGACGGCGGCTCAAAATATGAAGGCTCGCTTCAAACCTTTTTCGGCGACTATGTTAGCGGACGCTCCTCGCTTTTCCCCAACATCAATTCCATTAGCCCCATTGCCTCGCGTGATATTCAAGGTAGTTTCAGCGGACCGATGCCCGGCATGCGCGAAACCATGAGCTTCTTCATCAATGCGCGATACTTCGAGGATGAAGGACGATTCTACGGACAAAATGTATACAGACCTGGCGATGTGCTGCCGGCAAGCGAATACACAGGCAACCAATTCGGTGGATTTTTAACGACTGCACCAAGTTTGGAAGCCTTTCTCAACAGCCCTGATTTTGAAAACTTCTACCAACGTGAACTGGCACGCGACGCGACCCTTTCGCGTGAAAATTACAGACAAAAGTTGTTTGCCTATCCAGTCGATCCAAATACAGGCTTACTGCTTCAAAATTCAACCCGAATCTACCAAGCCCTCCGCACCGATGATGATTTTGGCCGATTTGCGTTTGGCGACCGAAGTTTCGTGCCTATGAACGCCTATCGCAAGTTCTCAGGAATGGGCAAGCTAACCTATCGCCCTGTCGGCACCTTCAAAATCAGCGGACAGTTTTTATACTCCGATGAAGAATTCCAAAACTTCAATTTCAGTGCATCATATATTCCGTATTCCCAACCGAAAAATTTCAGGAACTCCTACACAGCAATACTCAATGCTACCCACACGCTGAGCAGTTCAACCTTCTATACATTCGGCGTTTCGCTCTTGCGTGCAAGAGAAGCCAGTTACCTTTATGAAGATTTGCTCGACCCGCGCTACATAGCCAGTGGGTTCAACGGTCCGATACCCGGCGGATTCTTCTCACCTGGACAAGCACAAAACGGATTTGAATTTTTAGTGGCAGGCAAGTCAACTAACTTTTTTGAACGCTCGACAAGAACACTCAACGTCAAAGGCGATATCACTTCTCAAATCGATAAGAACAACTTGATTAAGACAGGCTTCGATGTAAAATTTCACCGATTGCAGTTTGAAAACCAAGCATTGCTCACCGACGAGCGCGCTCTGAGTGCTGCCGTGCCATTTTTCACCGATGAATCGGGAAATGTGAGACCAGGGATTCGCCGCGCACAACTTGCCGAAGAAGGCTATGAGTACTACGACCGACGCCCGATTGAATTTGCCGCCTACGTTCAAGACAAGTTTGAAATCAATAACTTCATCGTCAATATCGGCTTGCGCCTCGATTTGTTTGAGCCCGACGGCATTGTGCCCAAAGACCCAAGCGACCCAAGCCTTTACAACCCCATCAAAGACCAAAACCGCCCAAGGGATGCAAACGGAAACTTCATCGAGTTCCGACCTGGCGACCCCGATGTGCTTCGCGCGTATCGCGAAAATGGTGAGCGGCTTTTGCGCGAAAATTATCGCAAAGCGTCGGTTAAATGGCAACTCTCGCCGCGTCTGGGCATGGCGTTTCCCGTTACGGAACAAGGCATTTTGCGCCTCTTCTACGGACAAGTGTTCCAAATTCCGAACTTTGAATTCCTTTATCGCAATCCGTATTTCCGACAAAGCGCAGCAGGCGTGAGCGGACCGTTTGGAAATGCCGACCTCAAGCCACAAAAAACTATCAAAGGCGAACTTGGATTGCAACAACAATTTGGAAATGATATTTCCGTCGATGTCGCGCTTTACTTCAACGATATTCGTAACCTCAACGGCACAGCATTTATTCAGCAATTCTTCGATGGACGCGCTTATACCAAGTTTGTCAATACCGACTACGCGCTCGTGCGCGGTTTGACCATCTCCGTCAATAAACGATTCACGAGTGGGTTCAACTTCGGTGTCGATTACACCTTCCAAGTGGCACAAGGCAATGCATCTGACCCGCAAGCGGCGGCGTTTGCCATTCAAGCCAATCCCGAAAACCCGATTCTGCCGACTCGATTAATTCCGCTTGATTGGGACCAACGCCACACGCTCAACATTACGGCGGCATACACGATTGAGGGGTGGGAAATCTCCAGCATCATGCGCTACGGAAGTGGCTTTCCTTATACGCCTGACCTAAACGCGCCATTTCCCATTCTCACGCGCGGAAGTCGAGGCGAAATCGTAACGAACTCGCGCTTGTTGCCAGCAACCTTTACCGTCGATATGCGCGCACAAAAAATCTTCAAAATCGACAAGTATGATGTTGGATTCTTTGTGCAAATCTATAACCTCTTTGATGCTGGAAATCAAAGTGGCTTATTCCCGTTTGCACAACTAACGCCCGACTTGGTTTTGCGAAATACCTTCGTTGCGTCAAGCGTCAATTCGCCGAGCGACTTTTTGAGGCAACCGCAAAACTTTGCGCCGCCACGTCAAATCCTTTCAGGTGTATCGCTCTATTTCTAATGCAAAACTCTAATGAACTTTCACAAACGAAATTTGAACCAAAAGGCATGCTATCCAACAACATTCATACAGTAAAAATGAAGTTCAATCGTCAAAAAATCGGCGGAAAGTCGCTGTTGATGCTCCTTTCATTTTTAATGATTGCACCGTTCCTCCTTGAAATTTTGGCACAAGACGGCAACATTCCGCTCAATCTTCGAAGCAACATCGCCAATCGTCGGGTTGGCTTGCACAACGGCAATCGAATCAAAACGAAATTCCAAAACGACGGATTGAGCGGCTCGAAAACCTTCATTGCCCCAACGCTTCCAACCTACGCATGGCCTGTCAATGAAAACGAATACATTTTTGACCTCAATGTAATCATGGGGGTAGAAAAGACCTTTGTCGACACCTTCGTCTATAACAATCGTGATACCACAGCAACACGTGGCACACGATGGCGCGGCGACCGTACCCCTGAGCGAAAAGCAAATCAAGAAATTCCACAACCAAGCGACTCGCCATTTCAAAATGCAGTGAGTTTAAGGCGAATTGATTTTGACGCTGACGGCGACGGGCAACCTGACCCTGCAGTCGAGGCAACCATCACCGCGCGATATGTAACTGTGCATCAAGGACCGAGAGGCTCGCCATACCGCATCGTCAATGGGGTGTTTGAAGGCTTACAGCCTGTTGAAGGATTTTTCAATCCAAATCAAGAATACCCAGCCATGAGCCATATTCCAAATTCATGGCCGCCCGTTTGGCCCGACCAGCCAACGTGGCGCGATGAAAACGGCAGAGTTCAGTGGAATGGCTACTTCGGACGCGGCATCTTCAATGCCGACCAAGAAAGTTACGTCGTCTACGATGACGCAACCGACCGACGCTGGCTCAACGAATTTGATTTCCGTCCGAATCCCCTCACCGACCCAACAAGAGCAGGCGTCGGGTTTCAAGTCAAACAGCGCGGCTTACAATGGTCAAACTTCCTTGCCCAAGATAACCTCTTTTGGATTTACGACATTAAAAACATCAGCGAGTTCGATTATGAAAAGGTTGTGTTCGGCTCCATCGTTGGAACCGCCGTCGGAAGAGTGTTCCAAGCCAATAAATCGGTCTTTGACCAAGCAAACACTATTACTTACACCTACAATCCCAACGGCGAAGTCGACGCACTCTGGAACAATCAGTATCCCGTGGGCTACGCAGGATTAGCTTTTTTGGAAAGCCCTGGCAACCCGTTTGATGGCATTGACAACGACAACGACTACAACAGGTTTGGAAGCGGCGACGCCCCCGGAGATGCATTTGGTACACCAGTGCTCACAGCCGAAGGGGGCTTGGGACGCTTCAATATCATTCAAGGCGATAGCATGAGCGTGGTTTCCAGAACAGGATTCGACTTCTATGAAACCGAATATATCCCCGATAGAGGCATACGACGTGGTGGCAACGCCATGCGCATCATTCAGCCCGGCGATACACTCATTCGTATCACGCGTGCCGATACCTTCACAACGGCTATGGCAGCGGCAGGATACAACGCCATCAACAACCGGATTACCTATTACAAACGCGACTTCGTGGTCATGCCCCAGTCGGGAAGTATTCAAATCACGTCGCTTGGTAGAACAAAAACCGTCAGCGTCGGCGATACGCTCCGCGAAATTACCGGTAACCTTATCGACGATAACTACAACGGCTTGATTGATGAAGATTACTTCCTGCATGTTCGCCGTCTCAAAACGCGCGTCGATATCAACAACAACGATGCTGTTAGTTACCAGCCCGACAGCATTCTGCATTTCAAGAACTACTTCATTCTCGCCCGACAAGGTGTCGAGGCAATGAACGATTTTCGTCTCTTCCCCATGATTGATGAACGACGCGACGATGGATTAGATAACAACCGAAATTGGGTTTCCTTCACCGACGATGTCGGCAAAGATGGCAGACCAAATACGAACGACTTTGGCGAACGTGATGGCAGACCAACCGCTGGAGAAAGCGGACTCGATGCCGTCGACGTCAATGAATCAGACCAAATCGGATTGACCAGTTTCAAACTCGACCTGTCGTCCCGTCCCTTTATGAACAACTCAGCAGACTTGTGGCGCATCACGCAACCAGGCTTGTTTGATACGCTTCAACCGCCACAAGATTACGACTATACCTACGGAACAGGTTACTTCCCGCTCGGACGCAATCAAGTCGAGCGGTTCTCAATATCGGTTGTGATGGGCGAAAACGCACGCGCTGTGCTGACCAATACCGATATCGTGAAACAGATTTATGACAATAACTACAACTTCGCCGGTCCGCCAAAACCTGAACCAACTCTAACCGTTGTGCCTGGCGACCGAAAAGTAACGCTCTATTGGACAAATGATGCTGAAGATTACTTTGACACTTTCATCAATCGAAAAATTACAGGAGGGCAATTCCGTAGCCCGTTAGCCAAAACTTTCGAAGGCTACAAAATCTATAAGAGCACCGACCCGAACTTCCTCGACCCACTGGTCATTTCAGGCGGTCAAGGCGAGCAAAACTTGCGCCGCAAGCCCGTCGCACAGTTCGATAAAATTGATGGCGTCTTTGGCTACTTCCCAATGAACAGCCGAAGCCTTCTGCAACAATCGCGAGGCGTAAGTTTCTACTTAGGCGATGAAACAGGATTGCAACACGTTTGGACCGATAACGACGTTCAGAACGGACGCACCTACTACTATGCCGTTGTCGCCTATTCGAAAGGCTACATCGACCCTGTTAATCCCGAAGGCAGCATTTTCCCAAGTGAAAACAGTTTTGGGGCAGCACCAGATAGTCGTGGCCGGTTGATTCTCTCGCAAAATGCCGCGGTTGCCGTGCCGCGTGCCACGCAAGCAGGGTTAGTCAATGCCGAAGGAAGCGGCGAATTGCAACCCTACCCGAATAACCGTTCTAACGGAAAACTGTTCTTCAATGTCGTTAACCCGCGTCGTCTAACGAGCGAACGCAAATTGAAAGTCGAATTCGTAAGCACTGCAAACGACGGCATTGATAACAATGGCGATAATGTGATTGATGACTACCGCGAACAGTTAGAAGAAGTAACCTCGTTCTTCCGCGTGATTGATACAACCAGTGCCACTCCCGATACGATTATCAAGCAAAGCGGACTGGTGCAAGGAGTGTTCCTGCGCTTCTTGGGCGACGAAGACGTCTATCGTCTAACGCCCAATGGCGACCGCATCTACGAAGCCACCGAAGAAACGCGCCTCATTGATGAAACAGGCGTCTTCTTGACGATTCGTAACAACGGCGTCAGAGCCACACCCGATACGATTGCCTCACGATGGAATGTCAATCTCGCACCTGATAGCCTTCCCAACTTCTTCGTTCGTCCTGTCAATGACAGTGCTGGCGTCATTCCAATCGTAGGTGTGGACGTTCGAGCAAAAGGCTTGAGCCGCATTCCCGACGACTATGCCATCGTCATTAAGCCCATCAACGGCGCACGAAGCGACACCGCACGGCTGAACTTTGTCATCGGCGGAGAACTAGAAATTTCCGGTGTTCCGACGAACTTTGAAGTCATTAACCTCACACGCAACCGCAAAATGCGCTACTTTATCGACCCTACTTCCGATACCATTCCCATCACCGGCGGCGGAAGCACCTCAACGCCATACATCGGACAAACGCCCGCCAAACGCACGGAAATTTATCTCTTGGTTCAAGATACCTACAACCCGACCGTTACCGATTCGCTCTTCTCGTGGTTTATCAGCGTTGGATATAACCCGCGCTATCGTCCGCAAGTTGGCGACACGCTCTTCCTTCGCTTCCAAAAGCCCATTCTCGGCGGCGATACTTACGGTGTTTCCATCAAACCAGCAGCGCAAGACGATAACCGTGCCAAAGATGCGCTTGCAAATGTAAAAGTCTTTCCGAATCCTTACATCGTCGCCAACGTGGCTGAAAGCGATTTGCCCGCAGGCGCAAGAGGACGTGGCGAGCGCAAACTCTTCTTCAAAAATGTGCCGCTCAACTCAACCATTCGCATCTACACCATTCGCGGCGAACTGATTAGAACGCTCAAAGCCGATAACCCCACTGGAACATCAAGCACAGGACAAGCGTGGGGCGAAAAAGACGGGGGAGAATCAGGCACATTTGCCTATCCCTCTTCGCAAGTGGAGTGGAATTTGAAGACATCAGAAAATTTAGACATTGCCTACGGCGTCTATCTCTATCACATTGACGCCCCTGGCATTGGAACAAAAACAGGCAAATTCGCCGTGATTAAGTAGCCTAAAAAAACTTCATTTGTCTATGAACATGAGATTTACCAAAAGCGGAATAAAACTGTCAGCACTCTGTATGCTTATTGTCTGCGCGACCGCCGCGAGTGCGCAAACCAAAGTCGGCACGACTGCTGCACCGTTTCTTGGCATCGGCATGGGGGCGCGTGCCGTCGCCATGGGGGGCGCATACACTGCCATTTCTGACGACATCTACGCGCTCTATTGGAACCCGGCTGGCGTTTCCCAAGGCACGCGCATTCAAACCGGCTTCACGCATACCGAATGGCTCATCGGCACGCAAATCAACTGGGCAGGCGCGATTATTCCCGCAGGCAACATCGGCTCGTTTGGGGTTTCGGTAACGGTCTTGAACTACGGCACAATGGAAGTAACCACCTTCGCCCAAGAAGACGGAACAGGCGAAACCTTCTCGGCACAAGACCTCGCCGCGCAAATCACATGGGCGAAAAATCTGACCGATAGATTCTCGGTGGGGCTGACCGCGAAAATTATCAACCAATCCATCTACACCACATCGGCAACCGGCTTTGCCTTAGACGTCGGGTTTCTCTTCAACACAGGATTGCTCAAAAACGGCGTTAAAGTCGGTGCAAGCATTTCAAACTTCGGCACGCCGATGCGCTTGGACGGACAAGGCTTGACGACCAACATCGCCCTTTCGCCAAACGAAAACGGCGCGCCGCAAAACATTCCCGTCCGATTCCTCACCGATGAATACAGCATTCCGCTGACCTATCGCTTGGGACTTTCTTACGACATTCTGCGCGCACCCGAAGGTCGATTCACCGTTGCCTTCGACGCCGTCAACCCCAACGACAACACGCAGTTCGTCAACCTCGGCGCAGAATATGAATGGAAGAATACAATTTTCATTCGCGGCGGCTACAACGCTATCTTTGAAAATGAAGCCGAAAAAGCATGGACGCTTGGCGGCGGTATCAAATACGGGCTTGGCTTCGCCATCATCAAGTTTGACTACACCTATCAACGCTTCGGGCGACTCAACGACCCGCAATGGTTTACCATCGGTCTGGATTTTTAGAGTGTTCTTTCAAAAACATCTTGTCTTTCAAAACTAAAACTGTAACGAAAATGAAACAGGTAGTGAAAAAAATCTTACTGCTGCTCATGCTGTCGGCAATATGCGACGCAACTTCAATTTGGGCGCAAGACTCCATTCGCGTCGGACTCAACATTCGCCGATTGCTCGAAACAGGAACACTGGTCGCAGGCGATACCATTAGTTTCCTCATCTTCAACTCGGGCGATGGAAACATTAGCAATGGAACAGGCGAATTTAACCCTGCATTTGGTCGCGACACAAATCCGAACAATCTCGTCTATGTGATTCCACAAAACGGAGTCGTGGCTGATACGGTTGTGTTCAAAACGGTTGGTCTTCCGATTGACCGCCCGAACACCTTGAATTGCAAATTCATCTATCGCAATTTCCCGCTTCGCGGAGAGCAACAATTTGCAGGCAATCGATATGAAGACGGTTCGAATTATCCCTATCCTGTCGGTCCTGGTTTGACCATTGCGCAAACACGCTATTGGAGCAACGACTCATCGGTGGTTCGTGGCTTGCCGCTTGCAACACCTGGAAACTTGGTGCGCTTCACTGTCAATGTCCGCCGATTGTTCCAAGAAAATAATTGGCGTCCGGGTGATTCAATTCACGTGCGCATCTTCGACACGCCCGGCATTCCCGGACTTGACCAACCTGTGGCGGCAAACCTAATCGGAGTAGCTGGTCAAACGATTACCGTTGCCGATAGCCTTTACACCGCATTTGTCAATGTTGGAAACTACACTGGTCCCTTCCAATACAAGTTCTGGATTCGTCGCAACGACCAATATGAAAATCCGGGCGGTCCGGGCAACTTCGGCAACCGTGTGGATACTGCGGCGGCAGGCTTCAAACTCTTACCTGCACGCTATTGGAACAACGACGCTTCTAATGTTGGCACGCAGAAAATTTATCGCGTAACGTTCCGTGCAAGCGTCGCAGGTCTCGGCGGATTCAGCCCTGCAACGGATACCTTGTTTGTGGGACTCTTCGGCGGATTTGACTCCGTTGCAACCACAGGTGCGCCAAACAGCCAAATTTTGACAGGCGTTACAGGTCAAACCGCAGCCGTGAGAATGTTCCGTCAAGGCTTCACAAACAACTATGCGGGCGAAGTCTTCATTCGTGCGGTCTCTGGAAATACCATCACTTGGAAATTCCGTGGCTTGCCCTTCAGCAAGTTCAGCAACAGCGCATATGAACTCGGTGGCGACCGTCAAATTCCTCTGCCGATTCAAACCGTTTCCAGCTTCACAGGCAACGATGGCGCAGGAGGTTTCTACACATGGAATGTCTCCAACGATACGGTCTTGACGATGGCTGATTTCGTAACGCCTCGCCTTGTGGTTCAATCGCCGCTCGTGGCAGATGTGAACTTCACCTATCGTGTCAACATCAAGGGTAGAACGCTCACCGACGGCAAGAGCCTCGACTCGATGCGCGCCGCCAATGGCTTGCTCTTCATCGTGCTCTTCGGCAGCAACCCGCACATCGGCTCGTTTCAAGGCGGTTGGGACACAACCAACGCCAACTTGGTGAGAATGTCGCCGCTCAACGGCAATCGCCAAACCGATACCATTTGGACCGTTACACGCACTGAACCTGCAGGCAATGTCTTCTCGCAAAGCCAAGCCTTTAAGTTCGGCGTAGCGTATGTGGGTATGCCTGGTCCGCCTGTCAATACCGACAACGAAGCGGGATTCGGTCAAGACCATACTGTGAACTTCCCGACGATTACTGGTCCGACGAACTTCATCATCAATGCAACCTTCGGCGTGATTGAAAACGCAACCACAACGGGCAACCTCGGCGCACCAACACGCGAAACAACGGTTGCAAAATCGTTCGCGTTGGAGCAAAACTATCCGAACCCGTTCAACCCAACGACCGTCATTCGCTTCGCAGTGCCACAGCAAAGCGATGTGAAGCTCGAAGTCTTCAACATCTTGGGGCAAAAGGTCGCAACGCTCGTCAATCAACGCATGGCGGCAGGCACCTACACGCAACAGTTCAACGCCATTAACCTTTCAAGCGGTGTTTATTTCTATCGCTTGCAAGCCGGCGACTTTACCAAGACGATGAAGATGATGCTCATCAAGTAATCGGCTCTTTGATTTGATTGATTGATTCGGAAGTCCGAATGTCTCGGAGGAAATGCTCTATCCGATGCACATTCGGACTTTCCGATTTTTTAACTCCGTAACCCAATGACGCAATTTCGACTAACATCATTGCAATTAACATTGTCTCGATTAACATCGTCTCGATTGAGAGCATGGATTTTCTTTCTCTTGTTTCTCGTCTCTGGCTGTGGCGATAGCCGTGAAAAAGTCGTCTCAATTTGGACGCAAATGCAACCCGGAGAGCGCAAAATTTTAGATGCCGCTCTCGAGAAATTCGTTAAAGAAGATTCCGCTGGAAGAGAATGGGCGAAAAAAGGCTACGTGTTTCGAGAGCTCTTCTATGAAACCGAACCGATTCGCACCAACTTCATGATTGCCGCACTCGGCGGAAGCGGCGCAGAACTTGTCTATGGTCCGTCAGACATGGTCGGACCGTTCACCAAACTTCAAATCATTCACGCGCTTGATTCACTGCCCGATGGTGTCAAGTTAGAACAAGCGTTTTTAGATAGTTTCATCACCGAACCCTTTCCCGCCAATACCTACCTCAACGGACATCTCTACCAAATTGCCGACCAAATCGGTAATCACCTTTGCCTCGTCTACAACAAAGATTTAATTCCAACGCCGCCAAAAACGATTTCCGAGATGATTGAAGTCGGAAAACGCTTCACAAAAGGCGGTAACTACGGATTAGTTTGGAACTACACCGAGCCATATTTCTTTATTCCGTTCGTTGGTGGCTACGGCGGCGGCGTCATGAACGAGAACGCCGAACCAACGCTGAACACCGAAGCCACTATCAAAGCCGCACGGCTCATCGTCGAGTTGCGCGATAAACACAAAATCATTCCGCCCGATTGCGATTACCAAACGGCAAACGCGCTCTTCAAAGAAGGTAGAGCCGCCATGATTATCAACGGACCATGGTCATGGGCGACTTACAAAAATGCAGGCATGAACTTCGGTGTTGCACGCATTCCGCTTAACGATGAAACCGGACTTTATCCCGCGCCGATGGTCTCGCCAAGAGGCTACAGTATCAACATCAACACGCGCGGCGAAAAACTCAAAGCCACCGTCGACTTGCTCAAATTCTTGTGCAGTCCAGAAATTGAATTGGAATTCACCAAAGCGGTTGGCACAATTCCTTCACGGCGCGAAGCCTTCGCAAAACTTTCCGAAATCGCTGATGAAAATCTTAAAGGCTCAATGGAGCAAATCATGGTCGGAAAACCGATGCCTGTTGTGAGCGAAATGCGCGTTATTTGGGATTCAATGCGTCCGTCATATCAAGCTGTGCTAAACGGGAGCAAAACGCCTGAACAAGCCGCCAAAGAAATGCAAGACCTTGCTGTGAAACTCATTCGCGAAATGAAAGAGTAACCTCTAACAACTCAAACAACTGAACTCACTTGCAATGCAAACGACACTATCAACACCAACAACGGAAAAACTGCCTTCGCCTATCGCGCCCACAAGGGTTGAGGAGAAAAAAGAAAAAATCAATTGGATTCCTTACATCTATGCCGCGCCGTCGCTCCTTGTAATGGCGGCCATTGTCCTTTATCCCTTCATCTACAACGTGCTGGTGAGTTTCAGCAACATGAACCTCGAGCACTTCCGCGATTGGAGCTTCAAAGGCTTCGGCAATTACATCAATGTTTTAACCGATTCAAAGTTCTGGCTCTTTCTCGGCAAAACGCTCATTTGGACGGTATTGAATTTATTTTTCCACGTAACGATTGGCGTCTTTCTTGCCATTCTCATCAACAAGAACATCAAGGGCAAATCGTGGTTTCGCGTGATTCTCATTTTGCCATGGGCGGTGCCGCAATACATCACCGCGCTGAACTGGCGGGGCTTGTTTAATTACGAATACGGTGCGGTAAATCTCATCTTAGCCAAATTCGGCATAGAGCCAATTCAGTGGCTCAATACAGAGTGGGGGGCATTCTCGGCGGCACTCATCACTAACATTTGGCTCGGATTTCCATTTATGATGATTGTCGCGCTCGGCGGCTTGCAGTCCATTCCCGACGCGCTCTACGAAGCGGCGGACATTGACGGCGCAAGTTGGTATGATAAACTCGTCAACATCACCATTCCCTTGCTCAAACCCGTGATGATTCCTGCCATCACGCTCGGCACAATTTGGACGTTCAACAATTTCAATGTCGTCTGGCTCGTCAGCAACGGTGGCGAACCTTCTGACCAAACGCACATTCTCGTCAGTTGGGTCTATAAAGTTGGTCTGAACTACTTCCGTATTGGCTATGCGGCGGCATTTTCGCTCATCATTTTCACGATTCTCTTTGCATTTGGCTGGAACTTCATTCACAAAACAAAGGCAACGCAAAGCGTTTACTAATGATTAACGAGAAGTGAATAATGAGCAGTGGGAAAAAGCAAAATGTCGCTGCGGAAAAGTCGTTTCTCTTTGCGGTCAGAATTGTTAAACTCTATCAACATTTGAGCGAGAAGAAAAAGGAGTTCGTATTGTCAAAGCAAATTTTGAGAAGTGGAACGTCAATCGGCGCAAATGTTGAAGAAGCGGAAGGTGCGATTTCAAAAGCGGATTTTTCAAACAAAATCTCGATTGCGTATAAAGAAGCACGAGAAACACACTATTGGATTCGTCTTCTAAGTGCTACAGGATTTCTAAATCAAAAAGAACAGGAATCAATCATTAAAGACTGTGAAGAACTACTGAAAATTCTTCGCGCAATACTCAACAAAACCCGAGTGCAAAAAAATTAAACATCAACTCTTCATTACTCATTACTCGTTACTCATTATGAAGGTTAAGAATCCTCGTGACGTCTCAACGGCAGGCAAGGTCGGCATTTATATCGTGCTGACGCTCTTTAGCCTCTTTGCAATTTTTCCGATTCTGCAAGTCTTTACGATTTCGTTGCGACCGGGCGATAAGCTCCTATCCACCTCGCTCGAAATCATTCCCGAAGGCGCAACCTTCAACAGTTACATCGCCATTTTTCGCGACCACCCCTTTGCAAAGTGGATGTTCAACAGTTTGCTGGTTTCGCTCACGGTTACGCTCGTCAGCGTGGCACTGGCTTCAACGGCAGGCTACGCCTTCAGCCGCTACAAATTCTGGGGACGCGATTCAGGCATGATTATTCTCATTGCCACGCAAATGTTTCCTGTAACGATGCTTCTCTTGCCGCTCTTCATTATGCTGATTCAACTTGGGATTTACGATTCGTATTCAGGCTTGATTGTCGCATATTCGGCAACGGC
>JBKBRB010000001.1:37500-366375 GCA_046292465.1 Chloroherpetonaceae bacterium | reverse complement strand
GATCTTCAATCGGTATATCCACTTCAACAACAACCTTTTCGCCACCAATGTAATCGCTTTTGAAAATGCTACACTCATACCAGAGGTATTCCGTTTCTCCGTATCGGCGAATGCGTCGCTCCATTTTCAAGAGTTCGCCTTGCTCAACGCGCGCGCGATATTCATCGATGTTGGCAATAAAGGCGTTGCAATCGTCGGGGTGAATGAGCGCGTAATCATCGATTGAGGACTCCTGCGTTTTAGATTCGAGCCAATGCGCCATATCGCGCAAACCACGCGATTCGTAAAATGCTCGATTGCCAAAGATTGGGACTTTGTTCTTGTAAATCGTAATCGCAAAAGGAAGTGCGTTCAAGAGCCATGCGAGTTGGGCTTCGCTATATCGAATTTTTTCTTGCGCCAATATCTCTTGGGAAACATCACGCATGGCGACAATCTTCAAAGGCTCACCACGCTTGTCTTTCACTGCTGAAACACTTGCTTCAGCCCAAATGACGCTCCCATCTTTGCGAATGTATCGTTTGACGATGCTGTATTGAGAAATCTCTCCGCGCTCGAGTTGTGCATTTAAGGCAAGTTGTTTCGGGAGGTCGTCAGGGTGCGTGATATCAGCAAGTGATTTTTGGGCGATTTCATCGGCAGTGTAACTCAACATTTCAACATAGGCACGATTGGCGCACACGATTTTACTATTCTTCTTGAAGGCAAGTCCAATGTTTGCATTTTCAAACAGCGAGCGATAGAACTGCTCTTGTGCGACAAGTTCTTCCTCAACTTGAATCCGCTCGCGCACTTCGCCTTGCAAAACTTCAACGGTGTGTTGAAGCATTGACTCGACTTCATTGCAAGCACTAAATCGCGTCTCCAACAACATACGCATGCGCTCAAAGGCGGCATCATCTTTGCAGCACGATTTCAATTCAGCGAGCATGTCAGGATGAATCAGCATAGACTTACGATGAGTTGGATTGACTTTTTTCGCTGTTTAGGGTGATGCGTGCTCAACTGGAACAAAAATACAAAATGGCACAACATTTTGTGGAGCCTTCATTCGCAATCACATCAGGTGCTATTTTGGGCGAGGAATCCACACAACGAAGTCTAACTCAACAATTCACTTTGCTACTGCTTCTTGCTCGGAAATTGGCGCGCCGTTAATGCGATAGTAGGTTTTCAGCGGCAGGCTATAAATTTTGATGAAGCCAGTGCTGGCTTTGTGGTCAAATTGGTCTTCTTCGGTGTATGTGGCAAGGCTTTCGTCGTAGAGCGAATTTGGCGACCAGCGCGAAAGAAGCGAGATGTTGCCTTTGTAGAGTTTGAGCGTTACGACGCCATTTACAACTTTTTGCGTTTCTTCCACGAAGGCATTGAGCGCGTAGCGAAGCGGAGAGAACCACAAGCCGTTGTAGATGAGGTCGGCGTAATCGTTAGCAAGTTTGGCTTTGTAGTGCATGGTGTCTTTATCGAGCGTGAGTCGTTCGAGTTCGCGGTGTGCGAAGTGGAGCACGGTTGCGGCAGGGGCTTCGTAGAGTTCGCGCGATTTAATGCCGACCAATCGATTTTCAATCAAATCCAACCGACCAATGCCGTGCGCGCCTGCCAGTTCGTTGAGTTTCATAATCAGTTCAACAGGCGGAAGCGATTTTCCATCAAGCGAAATCGGCACGCCTTGCTGAAACTCGATTTCGACCGTGGCACTTTCGTTCGGAGCTTGTTCAGGCGAGACGGTGCGTTGATAAGCGTCTTCGGGCGGCGCAATGCGCGGATTCTCCAAAATGCCACATTCAATCGAGGTGCCCCACATGTTTTCGTCAATCGAGTATGGACTTTCTTTCGTTGCCTTGACAGGAATGCCGTGCTTTTGGCAGTAGTCGATTTCTTCTTCGCGCGATTTGAATTCCCATTCACGAAGCGGCGCGTAAACTTTGAGGTCTGGTGCAAGCGCGGCGATGGCGGCTTCGAAGCGAACTTGGTCGTTACCTTTGCCCGTGCAACCGTGCGCAACCGCCGTGCATCCTTCGGCTTTGGCAACATCGACCAATGCTTTGGCAATTAAAGGACGACCGAGCGAGGTTGCCATTGGATATGTGTGCTCGTAAAGCGCGCCGGCTTTCAAGGCAGGAAAAATGTATTCCGTTGCGAAGGTCTCGCGTAGGTCTAAAACAATGGCTTTCTTTGCGCCTGTTTTGTAGGCTTTCTCTTCAACCCCGACCAACTCTTTTTGCTGACCGAGATTTGCCGAAACCGTAATGACCTCGGCATTATACTTTTCTTGAAGCCACTTGGCGATGACCGATGTGTCCAACCCGCCTGAATAAGCGACGGCGATTTTTTCTTTCATTGATGTAAGAGTGGTTTAGTAGTTATGGAGCGTTTATGCGCAGTCATTTCTCTTCTGTTTGAAGCACTGCTTCTTTAATGCGTTTGATAATCGTTGGAATTTTCTTTGAAGAAGTCGGCGCAATGAAAATCGTATCGTCGCCGGCAATCGTGCCGAGAATATCAGGGAGCGCGAGTTGGTCGAGAATTTCGGCAACGCCTGAGGCTCTGCCACGAAGCGTTTTGATAATGACCATACAATCGTTCGATTGAATTGACTCAATCTCGTAAGAGAGAAGCATTTTCAATCGTTGCGCTTCGTTGTCGGTTTGAAGTTCATACCAAACGCCGTCGGCAGTAATGACTTTGGCAATGCCGAGTTCTTTCAGGTCGCGCGAAAGCGTGGCTTGATTGACCTCGAAGCCCTTGCGCAAGAGTTCTTTGGCAAGTTCTTCTTGACTGGCAATTTCTTTTGCTGTGATAATCTCCTTAATGGCTAATTGACGTTCTGCTTTTCCCATGGCTATCCCAACTTGGTTTAACGGTTCACTTGGTTTTGTCTCGACGGTGATGAGCAGTTGAAACAAAATCAAACATACTTTCATCGTTTCTTTTTGGCTTTTGTCTGTGCTTTTGGTGTTGAAGAAAATACGGGCGCATAGTGATGCTCAACGAGTTTGGTCATAATCGCTTTTTGAATGTGAAGTCGATTTTCGGCTTCGTCAAAGACGACGGATTGAGGCGAGTCGATAACGTCGTCGGTTACTTCTTCGCCGCGATGCGCAGGCAAGCAGTGCATGAAAATCGCATCAGGCTTGGCGTAGCTCATCAACTCTGAATTGATTTGATATGGCGCAAAGTCTTTCTTGCGCTTCTCGTTGTCGGCTTCTTGCCCCATGCTCGTCCAAACATCGCCATAAACGACGTCAGCGTCCCACACGGCCGCTTGCGGGTTGTGAAGGAGTTCAACTTTGCCAACGCCGCTCGTTTGAACCCTGTGTAGCATATCACGATTCGGCTCGTAGCCTTTCGGCGACGCCAAAACAAAGTGAATCGGCAGACGCATGGCTAATTCAAGCCACGAATACGCCACATTGTTTCCATCGCCGACAAACACAACCTTCACGCCGTCGAAGAGTTTGCCGTGTTGGCGCAAGGTATAAGCATCGGCTAACACTTGACACGGATGTGAAAGGTCTGAGAGCGCGTTAATGACAGGCACGCTGGCGTAGCGCGCCATTTCCGTGAGAATCTCATGCTCGAAGACGCGTGCGACAATCATATCGTTGTATCGCGAGAGCACCCGCGCCACATCGGCGACACTTTCGCGTTTTCCTAAACCAATCGACTCTTGCGCAAGGCTAATCGGATGACCTCCAAGTTGCACCACGCCGACCTCAAACGAAACGCGCGTGCGGAGCGACGGCTTCTGAAAAATCATGGCGACCGTTTTGCTTGCCAACGGCTTCGAGCCGTCATATTTGAGTTTATCGGCAAGGTCGAAAAGGTCAAAAATTTCTTCGCTCGTGAAATCCAAAATCGAGAGAAAATCTTTCATCTGTGTCTTCGCGTTTTTGTAGTTGAGTTAATTTTTTCCGTTGTGTTCGTTCTCAATAGCATGCGTGATGAGACGCGCAACTTCGCTCTCATCGGTAATTTCCGTTCCGACGCCGTCGCTGGTAAAGACTTCGAGCAAAAGCGAGTGTTTGATTCTGCCATCGATGAAGTGCACTTTCTTGACGCCCGATTGAATGGCATCAAACGCCGATTGCACTTTGGGAATCATGCCGCCATAAATTTTGCCTTCGGCAATGAGCCTGTTGGCTTGCGTTTTATTGAGCGAGGGAACGCGCGCACCGTCCACCATCACGCCTTCAATGTCGGAGAGATAGACGAGTTTTTCGGCTTTAAGCGCAATGGCAATCGCCGCCGCGACCGTATCCGCATTGATGTTGTAGAGTTCGCCGCGTTCGCCCATGCCAATCGGCGCAACAACAGGAATCATTTCATGCTTCATGAGCAGTTCAAGGAGCGACGTATTGACGCCCACGACATCGCCGACGAAGCCCAAATCAACTTCGCTTTGAATTGGCTTCGCTTTAATCAAGCCTGCATCGGTGCCGCAAAGTCCAATCGCGTTGCCGCTGTTTTTGGTGATTAGCCCTGCGACTTCCTTATTGAGCGAACACAAGCCCATCAAAACCGCTTCGAGCATTTTTTCGTCCGTATATCGCAGTCCGTTGATGAACTTTGTTTCAACGCCGAAAGCATCGGCGATTTTGGTGATTTCTTTGCCCCCGCCATGCACCACAACAATGTGAATGCCGAGTTTTTTCAGCATCGTTACATCTTTGGCGAAGGTTTGCTTCAAGTTTTCGTCGACCATCACCGCGCCACCGAATTTGATGACGAATGTCTTGCCTTCGTAGGTTTGGATATACGGCAAGGCTTCTATGAGCACTTCTTCTTTTGTCATTGAGAAACGAGCGCGTTTAAGTTTTGTTCAGACTTGAGTGAGCCAAGCAATTCGGCTTGTTTTTCGTAAAGGTTCGGCACGAAAATTTCCATAATCTTTTCAGGGTTATGCGGCGCGGAAAATCCGAATTGTTCGTAAAGTCCGTGCGCGTTGGTTGTAACGAGCATCCACCGCCGAAGCCCTTGCAGGTCAGGGTGCTTCATAATTTCAGAGAGCAAGCGTTTGGACAAATCGTTGCCACGATGCGATTCAAGCACAAAGACATCGGAGAGGTAAGCAAATGTGGCAAAGTCTGAAATCACGCGCGCAAAGCCAATCTGTTTTCTCACCCCTTGCGCCACTTCATACACGCCAAAGCAAAGTGAATGTTGAATCGACTTCTCGACGAGTTCGCGCGAAATGCCCTTTGCCCAATGGCAGTTTGTCAGAAACCCATGAATCACATCAAGGTCGAGCAATGATTTTTCTGTGCTGACGAAATACTCTGTTTGCATTTGTAGTGCGGTTGAATGGTTTTTGACAGACAAATTTTTACAGAAAGAATTTTACAGAAAGAAAAAGCCCGATGAACGAACATTGGACTTTGAACACATTCAAAATTTGTTCAATGCAATTATGCACGTTGTTGCATAATTATGCAAGAGTTTGCATAAAATTTTTTTGCGATTCCCCGAAAATCTTTTGATGAGGCTTAATTTTGACGGCGAGGCAAAGGCTTTTGCTTAAAAATTAAGGCGACATTCACGAGCGGTAACTGCCATTGATTTCCACATATTTTTCTGAAAGGTCGCACGTCCAAAATGTGGCGGAGGCGTTCCCCAAGTTCAAGTTAATTTTGACGCTTAAATCATGCTTTGAAAGTTCGGCTTTGGCTTTGGCTTCATCTAAAACGATTTCAAAATTTTGATTGAGAATGGGCACATCGCCGAACTTGATTTCGACTTTTTCAGGAAGGAACTCAATGCGTGAGTAGCCGAGTGCGGCAAGGATTCTGCCCCAGTTGGCGTCTTCGCCGTGCAGTGCGGTTTTGACAAGGCTTGAATTGGCGACAGTTCGCGCCATGACTTCGGCATCGTGTTCGGTGCGTGCGCCGCAGACGGTAATTTCAACAAACTTGGTTGCGCCTTCGCCATCGCGCACAATCATTTTGGCAAGTTCGGTTAGCACATATTCCAAAGCGTCTTGAAACTGCTTGTATTCACGGCTGTTTTCGGCAATCATGGCGTTGCCTGCGCGACCATTTGCCAGCACCACAGCCATATCGTTCGTGCTTTCGTCGCCATCGACGCTGATTCGGTTGAACGACTTTTGATTCGCCACGCTCAACGCTTGTTGAAGCAACGGTTGCGAAATGGCGACATCGCTTGTAACAAAGGCGAGCATGGTTGCCATGTTTGGCGCAATCATGCCCGAGCCTTTGGCGACCGCGCCGATGCGAACAAGTCTTCCGCCGAGCTCGAATTCAATCGCACATTCTTTTTTGACGAGGTCTGTCGTCATAATCGCTTCAGCCACATCGCTTGCGCCGTCTTCTGAAAGCAAGAGCGCAAGGCGCGGAATCACTGCCAAGATGCTCTCAATCGGCAATGGCTGACCAATCACGCCTGTAGAGGCGACCATCACTTGCGATTCAGGCACGGCGAGCGATTCAGCCGTTTTGCGCACCATTGCCCATGCGTCTTGCAAGCCTTTTTCGCCCGTGCATGCATTGGCATTTCCCGAATTGGCAATAATCGCCGAGCAAGTTGTGCTTCTTTTGAGTTGCGCCTTACAGACTTCAATCGGCGCGGCGGCGGCGCGATTGCGCGTAAACACACCCGCCACAGCGGCTGGCGTTTCGGAATAAATCAGCGCAAGGTCTTTTTTGAGTTTGCGAATCGGCACTTGCACGGCACTTGCCTTGAAGCCTTTGGGGGCGCAAATCGCACCTGAAATGTGGGTAAAGTGTTTCATCATATCACAGCAGTGATTCTGTTTCGTTGAAGCCGTAGATTAAATTAAAATTTTGAATTGCTTGTCCCGCCGCGCCTTTCACAAGGTTATCAATCGCCGCGCACAAAATGACTTGCTTGGTCGCCGTTGAAATGCGAAAACCAATGTCGCAAAAATTTGTATTGACGACGCCTTTCAGTTCGGGAATGAACTCGCGAGAATATCGCACAAACGGCTTTTGCTTGTAATAGCGTTCATATACCTGAAAAATTTTTTCTTCGGTTGCGCCGTCTGAAATCGTCGCGTGAATCGTGGTGTAAATCCCTCGCGAAATTGGAATTAAATGCGGCACAAACGAGAGCGATACGGC
Source organism: Chloroherpetonaceae bacterium (assembly GCA_046292465.1). Taxonomy (GTDB): domain Bacteria; phylum Bacteroidota; class Chlorobiia; order Chlorobiales; family Thermochlorobacteraceae; genus JANWWM01. The sequence goes on along the minus strand of JBKBRB010000001.1, from coordinate 359,278 downwards.
TTGCTCTGTTAGCACTTCAAGCGTTTGCGCAATTTCAGGCAAGTGTTGGTGCTCGGCGACTTTATAGGCTTTGACGGAATCGTGAACTTCCACAAACGAGAGCGAAAGGTCGGCTTTGCGTCCTGCGCCTGAAACACCCGACATGGCACTAATCACAATGCCTGACGGAGAAATCAATCGCTCTTTGAGCAATGGCAAGAGCGGCAAGAGCGCGCTGGTCGGATAACAGCCGGGATTGGCGACAAGTTTTGCCGATTTGATTTGCGATGCGTTCCACTCGGCTAAGCCATAAACGGCGGTTGGCAAAAGATGCGAAGCAGTGTGTTCGTGCTTGTAGAATTGCTTGTATTCTTCAACCTTTTTCAAGCGAAAATCGCCGCCTAAATCAATCACCGTTTTGCCTTGTGCAAGAAGTGGCGGCACAAGGTTCATCGCTTCGCCTGACGGCAGCGCAAGAAATATGCACTCGCTCTCGCACGCGGCGTCAAGGCGATAGGGTTCAAACGTTTTTTCAAAGCGACCACGAAATTCGGGATAAAGGTCGGCAAGCGATTTTCCTGCCGAAGTTTGAGCAAAGAGTTTGTCGATATGCACGCCTTGATGCCGTATCAAGAAGCGCACGAGTTCCGCGCCTGAATAGCCTGACGCGCCAATGATGGAAACTTGAATAGGTTTGTTCACAGCCTGAAAGGGTTACGATGTTTTTTTGATGGAAAGGTCAATCGGCGGCGGTGTGTAAGACTTCTCGCGATAGTGCGGCGGAATAGTCGTCTCTTGCGTCAACCGATTGACGTGATACGACGGCGAAAGAATTTCTATGCCTGCCTCGTTGAACTTGTCTTGAATGTTCGCGTGCAATTTTGTGTAAGTATCGAGCCAAAGCGATGGCTTCTTGGTGTAGGCGTTGATTTCATAGACGGGATAATTATCGTTGAGCGAAAGTTGAAAAACGAATGGTCGCGGTTCTTTTTCAATGTCTTCGGTTGCCAATGCCGCTTCAATGAGCAATTGATGCACCGTTCGCCAAGGCACATCATAACCGATGCTGACGGTCGAGTGCAAAATGAGCATTTCGCCACGTCGCGCGGCTTCGGAAAAATTCATCACATTGCTTCCAACGACGGTGGTGTTAGGAATAGAGACTTCCTCGTTGTAGCGCGTGCGAATGCGCATGACGAGTGCTGTTTTCTCGACGACATCGCCGGTAATGTCGCCAATTCTAACGGTATCGCCGATTCGGAACGAGCGCGTGTAGTTGAGCACAATGCTGGCAATCACATTGCCGATAGCACTTGTGGAGCCAAGCGAAAAAAGCACGCCGACGAAAATCGAGATGCCTTGTGCCGCCGTCGATGCCGCAATCGGCGTGTAAGGATAAATCAAAATCACGGCGAAAAGAATCAAGATGAACTTGACAATTTTGCGCGTTGGATCAGCCCATTCAACATAGAAGTTGTCGAAGGTGAGTTTGCCTTCAGCGATGCGCTCAAAGAGGGAATCCGAAAAGCGAATCACTAAGCGGAACACGAAGACAATCACTGCAATGGCAATCAAACTTGGGATATAATCAAAAAACTTTTTGAGCAAGTCGATGGCGGGCGTAAGCACTAAACTGAGCAAGCCTTCCGCCCATGTGCGCGTCCAGATGAAGCGTTGGAAGATGATGGTCAGCGCGATATAAGTTGCGATGACTTTCAGAACAAATCCTACGATTCCAATTATGCCTGTTAGAATGAAGAGGGCTTGACGCGCTGTGAGAATCTCGAGGTCGCGAAATTTGAGCGTCGGAAGCCATGAGAGCAGATTTTTCTTGACCCACTTTCGCGATATTTCAGTTAAAAGCGAGATGAGCGCGAACAAACCAAAGAGTGCGGCAAGCACAATGGCGGCAATGCCAAGGTTGATGAGAATGCGTTTGAGCGAAAGTTCTTCTTGATACTCGAGCAAGAACTTTCTGAGTTCGCGAGCTTTGGTTTCGGCAAGGGCTTGACGTGTGGTTTCTTGTGCGAGCGCGTCGTCGTCGGTAACGGTCAGCACATTGCGATTCTCAACTCTAACGATGGTGAGCGATTTGCTATCGACAATCGTAATCGAATCTGTATTGACGCCTTCTTCGGCAAGTTGCTGAATGGCTTTGCTGATACGCTCCGCGCGTTCTTCAGGCGAGAGCGTTCCAAGTGGGGAAAAAATTTTGAAGACTTCTCTTCCGAAAACAGTTACGGGCACGCCGAGCGGACGTGTGAGCGTGTCTTGAAGCAAGATGACTTTTGCAGAGTCGTCGCGCGTAATGGCAATGCGGGTGATTGTGGTATCGGATTGTGCCCAACCTTCACCGACGAGCGCGCTCCAGAAACAGCCGATAAAAACCAAGCGACTGATGATGCGGAAGTGAGTCATGCTGGATTAATCTGTTTGACCAATTTGCCAAGCGTTAAGCCTTGAACGAGAATCGAGAAAATCACAATGATGTAAGTTACCGATAAAATCACTTCGCGGTTCATATCAGCAGGAATTGAGAGCGCGAGGGCGATGGAAATGCCGCCGCGCAATCCGCCCCAAGTGAGAATCCAGTCGACTTTCGGAATGAAGTTCGTGCGCGAGCGCAACACGAAGAGCGGCGTTGAAACGGCAATCCAACGCGCCAAGAGCGAAATGAAAATCGTAATCATGCCAAGCCAAAAGTATTTGCCGATAAAGGTGAGCAACACAATTTCAAAGCCGATTAACACGAAGAGCACAGCGTTCATAAATTCGTCGACGAGTTCCCAAAATTTATCGAGATAGACGAGCGTTTGTTCGCTCATTGCGTTGTTTCGTCCTGTATTGCCAATAAACAAGCCACACGCCACAACGGCAAGCGGCGCGGAAAAGTGCAACGCAAGCGCGAGCGCGTAAATGCCCATCACCAGCCCCAGCGAGAGCAAGACTTCGGTTTGGTAGTGGTCGATGGACTTCATCAGTTTGTAAGTGAGCCACCCGAAAAGTAGCCCCAGCCCGATTCCGCCGAAAACTTCCTTTGCAAAAAGAATCGCTGTATCGCTCACGATGGCATCGTTTGTGCCGAACTTGGCGATTTCGAGAATCGAGAGAAAGACGACCACGCCCACGCCATCGTTGAAGAGCGATTCGCCTGTGATTGCCATTTCAATGTTCTTCGGAACTTTGGCTTCTTTCAAGATGCCGAGCACAGCAATGGGGTCAGTTGGCGAAATGAGCGCGCCCAGAAGCAAGGCGTAAAGATACGGCACAGGATAGCCGAAGAGTTGGCAGGCATAAAAAAAGAGCGTGCCTAAAATGAAGGTAGAAAGCACCACGCCGACCGTTGCTAGCGAAAAAATCACCCACTTTTGTTCGGAGAGTTTGTCCATATCGACGTGCAACGCGCCTGCAAACAAAAGAAAGCTCAGCATCACTTCCAGCACGATTTCCGAGAAATCCACGCGGTTCATAATTCCTGTTACCAAGTCCAAAACGGTCGGATTGACTTTGCCGAGCACAATGAGGACAAGCGAGAGCGAGAGTGCAAGTGCCATTAAGCCAATCGTGTTGGGCAGTCGGAGGAAGCGAATGTTGATGTAAGAAAAAATTGCGCTCACAACGGTAATGATGGCGAGCAAACTAAAGAGGTCGAGTTGAGGCATGTGAGCCGTGTCGTTATAGTTTTGGTTTTTATTTGTGTGGACGCTTTCAAAAATGTGGAAATTTGATTTTTGATACAAACTTGCGCGGCATTTTGAAATAAATAAAAAGACCGAATGCGTCCATTCGGTCTCCGTGCGAATCTCTTTTTCCCTTTTCGGGAAGCCCTTTTCTCAGGTGCACGAGCCTTTTTTTCGGGCAAGATTTCAATGCGAGTATTTCATCGCGCTGTGGTGCGGACGGCATCACCCGTTTCCGCTATGTAAAACAACATTTTTTGGTATGAGCGAGCAACACATTGCACCTACGGTTATTGGGCATAAAGGACTTCAAATTGTCCGGTTCCGCCTTTGCAGATGTGCTCGACCCATTTGGCGTAAGTGCCTCCATACCATTTATAGGTTTCGCCGACTTGAGTTCGATACTGCGGTGCGGCGTAACGAATTTTGAAGCCGGGCGGCAACGTAATGGTCAGTTGCGTATCCACACGGAACTCGTTGTATTTGCCGACGATGCCGTGATGGATAATCGGAATGAGTGGGTGGTTAAGAATTCGACGCAAGCCGCCACCTGCATCAATGGAGATGCCGGGCAAGTTGCCGTCCGCCTTCACTTCAATGCCCTGCGAGTCGGAACGGAACGAAGCTTCAACTCCTGCTTCACGTCCGAGCAGTTTCTCGACAGGGAACAATTCTACCCAACGGGAAATCGCATCAACAACTCCGGACCCTGCATTAGAGAATCTCCAGTTGGAAACGCCAAGCGGCTCTTGGGGTGTGCCTTGTGTGCCGATGCTGACAACTTCCAAATTGGAGATGCGTTGTCCGCCTTCATCCAGGGCGTTATAGGCAGGTCCGATGAACCAGAAGTCACGAATCCAGTCGCCAAAGTTCGGTCCTGAATTTCGAATGCTTGAAAGTGTGGCTTCCCATGTCTGTATGAGGTCGTCGTTTTCAAGCGGAATCTTCATCAGAATGTCATGAAATTGTCGCCCTTGCAGGTATCGCGGGTTTGGAATGTTGCGGCGAATCACGTCGGATTTGTAGTAATACAAATTCACGACTGAGCCTTCAAACGAGAAGGCGTGAGAAAAGTCGCCTACGGTTACAACCCCATCGCCGACGGCAACGCGGCGTTCTTCCGATTCGTTAGCAATGTCGGCTTCAACTGTGAGTTTCTTCACTGTGCTATCGACAACGGTTTCAATAAGGCACGAAAAACGCACCACATCCTTGCTGTCGCCAATCGGTTTGCATTTGAGTTTGATATTCAAATCTGTTGGAAGAAGCGGAATGGCGGGCGTAACGTTAATCGTGGCACGGGCTTTTAACTTGCCCCACGTGCTTGTGCCACCTTCGAGGACGATTTCGTAATCAGAGCGAGCGACGGTCGCTTCTGCTGCGCCAAAGAGAGCCATAATGTTATCTCCTGTTTGCTGAATTAATAAAAACTTTTTTGCCGCTAACCGCTCACTGGCTACCTTCACTTCACTGCTTGAACTTACGAGTTGACTGCGAGCCTCTTGAGCGTTTTCGATTCGCTGAAAACTTAACATTTCCCTTGCCCTTTCTTCAAAGGCTTTTTCGTATTTTCGCAAAAAGAGAGAGACGAAATAGTCGTTTCAGAAAACAAGTGTTCAAGTATGAAGAAAGTCGTTTCAGTCAAACCGCTTGCGCCTTTCCAATTATGGATTCGTTTCGATGACGGAAAGGAAGGCAAAGTCGACTTATCGCATCTCAAAGGAAAGGGGGTCTTCGCGGCGTTCGATGATCCTGCTTTTTTTGAGTCTGTGAGAATCGACTCTGAATCGCGCTCGCTCGCTTGGGGAAATCATCTCGACCTCTGCGCAGATAGTCTTTATCTCAAAATGTGCACTCAAGTTTCTGAAAATCAGAATCAACATGCCTGAGAACAGCCGCTTTTTTGGCATTACGGTTTATATGTTTTATGACGACCACTCACCGCCTCATTTTCATGCGAGATGTAAAATTTCAGACTTTGGTATTCTGAATGGCAAACTTCCTACCCGAGCGTTGGGATTAATTGTTAAATGGGCGGCGTTGCATCAAGAAGAACTTCTTGAAAATTGGAATCGCGCTCAATGTGGTGAGCCAATCGCCAAAATTCCACCCCTCGAATGAACCACATTATACCGATTCTTTCCTCTTTTCGTGCCGCACTTTTGGGTGGCGCGCTACTTGGTTTATCCTTCGTGATGTATCCCTTTTTTCACGCGCCATTCCTCGCTTGGATTGGCTTCGTTCCGATTCTCTTGCATCTAAAAACGGTGGAAAAATTCGGGGCATATTTTCGCGCAACTTATCTCTCGCTTCTTTGCTTCACACTGGTTTCGGTGTGGTGGGTTGCGCTCTCGACCTTTCTCGGCGGGTTCTTGATGTATTTCGCGCAAACCTTTTTCATGACCATTCCTTTCATCGCGTTTTTCTTTATCAGAAAAGCATTAGGCTGGAATCGAGCCTTGTGGTTCTTCCCGTTTCTGTGGACGGCGTGGGAGTGGATTTATCTCGATTTAGAAATTTCATTCGGTTGGATTACGCTCGGAAACTCACACGCCAATCTCTGGTGGCTGATTCAGTATGTCGACCTCTTTGGCGTTTGGGCAGTGAGTTTTTGGATTGTGATGATGAATGTGCTGTTCATCAAACTGCTTGAAACCTTCAACGACTCTCGCGCTTCACGGCACTATGCGATTGCCCTGTGTGCGATGTTGGTATTCCCGTTGCTCTACTCTGCGTTTGTGTTTATTGCGCCAAAGCCTGAACCCGTCGGCACAGTTCGAGTGGCTGTGATTCAGCCGAACATCGATCCGTTCGCGAAGTGGGAAAATTCAAATCGGCGCGCTGTGTTAGAAAAGCACATTGCGGTTAGCGATTCGGCGGCACGTGGCGGCATCGATTTAGTGGTTTGGCCCGAAACGGCAATTCCGTATTTCATTTTGTATCAACGCGGCTCAGAAGCGTGGGAGCGATTGCAATCAAGCGTCGCACGATGGGGCGCGCCTTTGCTCACAGGATTTTCTGATGCAATCTATTACGCCGACAGCACCCAGCGACAGTTCGGCGCGAAATACGACCGAAACGCACAGCAATACTACGACACCTTCAACTCCGCGATGCTTCTCGATTCAAATGGCAACGCGCAAGTCTATCACAAAATGAAACTCGTTCCATTTGCTGAGCGCGTGCCGTATATGCAATATCTGCCGTTCTTCTCGTCCGCAACATTTGCCGTAGCGGGCATTTCAAGTTGGGGCGTTGGCAAAGACACGCTGAACTTTTCGTTTATCACAAAATCCAACAAGAAAGTTCAAGTAACAGGACTCATTTGTTACGAATCGATTTATCCTGCCTTCACCGCCGACTTCGTCCGACGCGGCGCAATGATGCTGACGGTTATTACCAACGACGGATGGTTTTCAAAATCTTACGGACCGTATCAACATGCGGCATTTGCAAAGTTGCGCTGTATTGAGAGCCGCCGCGCCATGGCGCGCTCTGCTAACACAGGCGTTTCGCTCTTCATCGATCGATATGGGAGACCTTACGGCGAACTCGAGTGGTGGAAGGAATCCTACACGGTTGAAGAAATTGAACTTTACGACGATGAAAGTTTTTACGTGCGCCACACTGATTGGTTTCCGAAAGGCTGTTTGATGGTCTCAATACTGGTTGGTGTTGTAACCCTTTTTAGTGCAGTGCGAAGAAACTCGGAAATCGTTTAAGAGATGAACACATCAAGCAAACATTCTCTCTCGAATTTCAACGAGCAACTACTGAAAAAGTATGAGTTCTTTTTCACCCTGCCACTGAAAGTTCGTGCGACGGCGGCGACTGCCACATTCATTTCGTCGTTTATGGTGCTCTTTCTGATTCACCTTATGCTTAACTCCCTATTAACACATGAAAACTTGATTATACTCTATGCGTTTGGGGCAGTTATTTCAGGGTTAACCTTCTCAATGATTCTCTTTCCAAGCGTGCGTCGTTTTTTTTGGCTCACCTTTCCGCTCTCGTTTTTGTTTGGTGGCTATATGGGCGCGTCGAGCGTAATGAATACAAAAGCCGTTGAATCCTTCGATTTGCTCTCGTTTGCGCTGGCTTTTACGACGCTCATCTTGATTGGTGCAAGTGGCTCAATGTGGAATTATGTCATTCGTTCGGTTGTCGAGGAAAAGTCAAAACTTGATGCGGAAATTGATTTAGCGCAAAGCATACAAAAGGATTTTCTGCCGACGCTCAATATCCAAACCAATGTTGTCGAGCTCTATGGCAAAGGGGAATTTGCAACCGAAGTTGGTGGCGACTACTACGATGCGTTTTGGCTGAACGACGGGCGATTGATTGTCGCAGTCGGCGACGTGTCGGGGCATAATGTCGCCGCAGGGCTTTTGATGGCGATTACCAAAGCCGCCTTCCGTGCTGAACTGCGCCACTTTACCACGCTTGAAAACTTGATGAGCGAACTCAATAAAGACATTTGCGACAACTCGCGCCCGAAAATGTTCGTTAGTTTCGCATGCCTGTTGCTCGATTTCCGCACAAAGACCTTTTCAACTGCGAATGCAGGGCACTTGCCGATTCTGTTTCATCAAGCCAATCATGGCAATGTGTGCCTGCTTAAACCAAAGGCGATTGCACTTGGGCTTCGGCACAATGCCATCTTCCCCATAGAAACCTACAACTTCGAGCGTGGCGACCGATTTCTTTTGTTCAGCGATGGCGTTAATGAAACGCTCAATGAAGACGGCGAAGAATTTCAAATCGAGCGCGTGGTGGAGTGGTTCAAAACCGCTCCGCAGTCGCTTTCAGCAAGAGAACTTTATGAAACGCTTTCAACAACGCTTGCCTCGTTCAGAGGCAACTTGCCATTGCGCGACGACTCCACAATTTTGGCGATAAAATGTCGTTAGAGTTTCTCGTTAGGTTTTTTTGAAACTTCTTACATACATTAAACATACCTTTCATCAACTGCGACAATACAAATTACTGCCACATGGATTCAATACAGATTCGTCCTAAAACTGCCGCCGATGTTGAGTGGGCAACGAACTTTCTCAAACAGCAATCCATCTATGCGCATACTCCCCTTGACAGGGATGAGATAAACGATATCCTCAATCTGCCAGCATTCATTGCAGAAGTAGACGGTGAGCCGATTGGATTAATCGTGTATCAATATCAGAACGACATATGCCACATTGTTAGCCTGCACGTCAGCCGAAAGCGCATGGGGGTTGGAGAGGCTTTGCTCAAACATCTTGAATCTGAAGCCAGCAGGAGAGCATGCAAGAAATTGCAGTGTATCGTAACCAACGACAATCTCAATGCACTTCGCTTTCTACAAAAACGCGCGTTTCATCTTACAGAGGTGCGAGCGGGAGCGATTGAAGCGCGTCGAGAACAAAATCCAACGATTCATCTTACAGGCGAATACGGAATTCCCCTCCGCGACGAGTTGCTCTTGGAAAAAGATTTAACTAAGACGACTTAAAGCCATGCAACTTGCCGTAACGAAACGGAATGTAGAGAGCGTTTATCCTGCTTATCCCCTCGTCAAACGAGCTTTTTCAAGGAAACTGGTGTCGAAATGTCCGCTTCGGAAAAGTTGAGATTGCATGATTTTCTTGTGAAGTGGAATCGTTGTTTTGACGCCTTCGACGATGAACTCATCTAAGGCGCGGAGCATGCGCTCAATCGCTTCTTCACGTGAGGGCGCGTGAACGATGAGTTTAGCAATCATAGAATCGTAATAAGGTGGAATGCGATAACCTGCGTAGGCATGGGTCTCAACTCTGACGCCGTGCCCGCCTGGTGTGTGAAAGACTTTTAGCTCGCCAGGGCTGGGACGGAAGTCGTTGTCGGGGTCTTCGGCGTTGATGCGGCACTCGATTGAGTGTCCGTGCGGCACGATTTTGCGGGTAGAAATTTTTTTGCCTGTGGCGACTAAAATTTGTTGTTTGATTAAATCGATATCGCAGACTTCTTCGGTTACAGGATGCTCGACTTGAATGCGCGTGTTCATTTCCATGAAGTAAAACTTGCGATACTTATCGACGAGAAACTCGACGGTTCCGGCGCCTTCATAGTTGATGGCTCTTGCGGCTGCAACTGCTGCTTCGCCCATTTCGGCACGCAGTTCCTCGCTGACGATAGGCGAAGGTGCTTCTTCAATCAACTTTTGGTGTCGGCGCTGAACAGAGCAATCGCGCTCCCCCAAGTGAATGATATTTCCGTGCTGGTCGCCCAAGACTTGAATTTCAATATGGCGTGGTTCTTCGAGGAACTTCTCAATATAAACGCCCGGATTGCCAAAGGCTTTTTCGGCTTCGTTACGTGCCGTTTGAAAGGCTTTCTCTAAGTCTTCTTCCCGCTGAACAACGCGCATGCCTTTACCGCCACCGCCTGCAGTGGCTTTGATGATAATCGGATAGACAACTTGCCGAGCAACTTCTTTGGCTTCGTTCAAATCTTCAACTAATCCGGCACTTCCCGGAACTATGGGCACATTGACACGCTTGACCGTGTCTTTGGCGGTTTTCTTATCGCCCATTGCACGAATCATTTCAGGCGAAGGACCGATGAACTTAATGCCTGATGAAGCGCAAATTTCAGAGAACTCCGCATTTTCGGCGAGAAAACCGTAGCCTGGATGAATGGCGTCAGCATTCGTGATTTCAGCGGCGGCGATGATGCGTGGGATATTGAGATAACTTTCCTTGCTCATTGGCGCGCCAATGCAGACTGCTTCATCAGCATATTTGATGTGGAGCGAATCGGCATCGGCAGTAGAATAAACAGCGACGGTTTGTATGCCCATTTCGCGGCAGGTGCGAATAATTCGCATAGCAATTTCGCCGCGATTTGCAATCAAAATTTTCTTGAACATCGAGAGAATGTTTTTATTGAGGCTTTGAGAGTCGAGTCGGTTACTCCACTAAAAAGAGCACTTGGTCGTATTCAACAGGTTTGCCGTTCTCGACAAGAATCTTCACAATTTTTCCATCGACATCGCTCTCGATTTCGTTCATGAGTTTCATGGCTTCAATGATGCACAGCACTTTTCCTTTGGTAATCGTATCGCCGACTTGCACATAAGGGTTGGCATCAGGCGCGGGCGCGCGATAGAATGTACCGACCATCGGCGAGCGAATCTCTTTGTATTTCTTGCCAGCATCAACAGGTGCAGGCGGCGCTTCAGACGGTTTAGCGACAGGCGGTGGGGCTTGTGGCAGTTGCGCTTGTTGTGGTGGGAAATAAGGCGGCACCATCATCGGCATCGCATTCACGGCGGGTGTCGCTGGCGACTCTGCCGCCTTTTTCAAGGTGAGCTTAAACTCGCCTTCTTCGATGGTCATTTCATCTAAACCAGATTCATCGACCATTTTTATCAGTCGTTGGATGTCATCGAGGTTCATCTCGCCTCCAAAAGTTTTTTACAAAGGTTGACAAAGGTTGTTTTTAGAACAACGCCAAAAGCCAATACTCCCCTTTCAGACGTTTGGCGAAATTACTTCTTATTGACTCTATCAATGTATTCGCCTGTGCGCGTATCGACGCGCACAACGTCGCCCGTGAGCACGAACATTGGCACTTGAATCACAGCGCCTGTTTCAAGCGTTGCTGGCTTAGTGCTTGCCGTTGCGCGTTCGTCTTTGGTGGTTGGGCTTGTATCAGTAACGGCGAGCTCGACGAAGGTTGGCGTTTCGGCTTGAACAATCGAGCCGTCGCTGGCATAAACGACTTCAACGGTCATAGATTCTTTGAGAAACTTTGCCTGTTCGCCGAAAGCAGATACAGGCACATTTGTTTGGTCGAAGGTTTCATTGTCCATCAGCACAAAGTTGTCGCCATCTCTGTAAAGGTATTGGAAGGTTTTGCGCTCTGTTTCTACAACTTCGACTTCTTCACCAGAACGAAATCTGTTTTCCACAATTCGCCCGTGCCGTAAGTTGCGCATCTTAACTTGATAAAACGCACGAAGATTGCCAGGCGTGCGGTGAACAACTTCCTCGCAAACGTGAAGTTCGCCGTTGAAGCGAACGATAACGCCTTTTGCTAAATCACTTGTGGTTGCCATAATGTTTGGAAAAATCGCAGTTGTAAGTGTTCAAATACTGTAATCTGAAAAAGGACCGTAAATATAAAACAACCAACTTCATTCGCAAAAACAAGATGGCACGAAGCCACCTCCCGAAATCGCCTTATTTTACAAGGGTTTTCAGGCTATCAGGTCTTGCATTGTTCGGCTTTTTCTGTATCTTCGCCCAACCTTGCAAGAGTGGTTCTTGAAAGGTCATTCATTCATTAACAACATAACTTACAGATAATTATGTCAAAAGCCGACTTAGTAGAAAGAATTGCCAAAGAAGCAGGCATCTCGAAAGCCGCTGCCGAAAAATCTGTCAACTCATTTATTGGCAGTGTTACGGCTTCGCTCAAAAAAGGTGAGCCTGTTACCTTGATTGGGTTCGGAACGTTCAGCGTCAGCAAGCGCGCCGCTCGCAAAGGGCGCAACCCGAAAACGGGCGCAGAGATTAAAATCAAGGCGAAGAAAGTCGCTCGCTTCAAACCCGGAGCCGCGCTCAAAAATGCAGTCAATAAGTAAGCGTTGAGAGAAGCATCGCTTACGATTGTGTGAAAATCTCGCAAAGCCTGTCGCTACGGCAGGCTTTTTTGTTTGTAGCAGATAATTATTTGACGCCCAGTTTTGCGGCTAACGCGAAATAGCGTTCCGCTAAAAAATCTTTGGCTTCGCGTTCCATCACAACCGCCATGTTGAACGCGGTTTCTCCGTGTGTTTTGTCGTGCGCACCACACCATTCAAAGAGTTTGCCTGCTTCAATCAAGTTGTTTTCTGCAAGCAAGAGCGTTGCCATGTTGTAGGTTGGCTCAATCGCCGTTTCATTTTTGAGATACTTCTTCCATAGGTTCTTCGCCTTTTCGCGCATGCCAAGCGAGGCATATACTGCCGCTAAATCATTTGACGTAAAAATATCTTCACGCAGCGTATAGGCTTTCTCAAAACAAAATTTCGCGCGATGAAGCGTGCCTGCTAAAAAATTTCCAACACCTAAGTTTATCCACGCATCAGAATTTTTGAGATTGAGCATCAAGTTCTTGCGAAATAACGCTAAGGCTTTCAGCGGTTGATTCTGCTCTAAACAAAAAAACGCATAATGCGCATAAAGCGACGCGCCGCCAAATTCCGACAACGGCTTCGGCGTTTTATGATTGAATAGATCCTTTTCATACCGCTCGATTTCGGAGAGCATCTCATTTTCAGGAGTTGGCTTCATCACGCTTGGCACAACATAAAACGGAATCTTGAACTTCGGCGACTTTCGCGAGAGCAAAAATTTTTTGAACCGGTGCTTTTCAAACGAAGCCTTCCACTTCAAGCGCGGCTCAACTTCTCCAACGCGCTGTTTCCATGTATCGAGATTCGCGAGCCAAAAATTCATATCTGAAAATTGCCACCGAAGTGTGGCAACGCTCTCGCCATAAATTGCGTGATGCCAAATTAACTCTTCATCGAACGCCGCAAAGTCTTCTTTAAGCAAGGTTAGTTTTTCTACGATTGCGCCAACTCGCACCGATGTTTTTTCAACTGTGGGAAGTGTATCGAGCAGAAGCGACATTCCCGCAACGCGTTGCTCGTAAAGAAATCGGTAGGTAATCGTTGCATTGATGTGCTCTTCGGTTTTGCTCTGCACGGCTTTGCGATGCAGGGTCCAGAGGCTCGAGTTGAATGTGTCTAAAAGCGTGTAATCGCACACTTGTTGAGCGCGCATCGGAAAGGCTTGACAAGCCGACACCAACGCACTTTGAATCGATTGGATTGACGCCTGAAGATGGGCGGGCGGCGCACTGGCACACGCAACTTCTCCAAGTGCCGTGATAAATTTGAGCGATTCGGTCGTCGTTACATCGGCGCGCTCTGCTGAAAAAACTTCGGGCAACTTCGCCACGACGAATTGCACAGATTCTTGTAGTCTCATTGTCGGAAACGTTCGCGGTGAAAAAGTTATCTTTCAAGGCTTTTAGAACGTAAGAATTTCTCAGCAAACTTAAACCCGCAAGCCTGACACGATGAAACGCGTTCTCCACATCTGTGCGCTAAGTTTGTGCTTGACAATGCTAATTTCACTTTCAGCACTTGCACAAGAGGCTGACGATGAGATTCCAACCCAAACGCTCGATCGACTTTTAGACCTTTCCGACGAACAAAGCGGCAACAGCGAACTTTTAGAACAATTCAACTTCTTGCGTCGCCAAAAAGTCAATCTCAACACCGCCGATTTTTCTCGCCTGCTTTCAATCCCGTTTCTTTCAGCGACCGACGCACGGCGCATTTTATCATATCGCAAAGAAGTCAACCTCATTGCGAGTGTTGAATCTTTGCGCGAGATTTTGGACGAAGAGACTTACCGCTTGATTGAGAACTTCGTAACCGTTGGCGATGCAAGGCTCTATCGCAATCCGTTCGAGCCTGCCTTTATCAGCGATTACAAAAACGGCATGCTCGGCGAGCAATTGCGCGTTGAGTATCTCGCACGTAGCGGCTTTGAATCGCCGGCTCGGCAAGGCATTTTGAACGGGCGCTATCAAGGCACTTCGTTCAAAGCCTACAATCGCGTTCAAGCCTTTCTCTCCGAAAACTTCGCTGTTTCTGCGCTCACCGAAAAAGATGTTGGCGAACCAAACTGGACTGATTTTTATTCCGCCAGTTTTCAAGTGCGCGACATCTATAACCTGAAAACGCTTGTTATCGGTGATTACAACCTCTCGTTTGGGCAAGGGCTCGCCATCAACAGTGGGCGCGCCTTCTTCAAAAGTGCCGAAGCCGTTACAACGGCGCGCGTGTCGCGAAATCCCCTCCGACTTTACGCCTCAACCTTTGAGCAAAACTTCTTTCGAGGCATTGCCACCGAACTTAAATTCGGCGACTTCACAACAGTTCTTTTTTACTCCAACAATCGCCTTTCCGCCACTACAAACGACACTGCCTTCACCAGCATCGACTTTTCAGGACTGCATCGCACCGAAACCGAGCTCAACCGAAGAAACAGCATTGGTCAAACAACCATCGGCGGGCATGCAAATTATGCGTTTGGAACGGCGCAAACCTTTTTCAAACTTGGCGCAACGCTTTACGAATCGGAATTTTCATTGCCCTTTCAACCTGCGCCAACGATTGCCAATGCCTTTCGCTTCAATGGCTCACGCATTACTGTTGCCTCTACGAATTGGGATTTTGCACTTTACAACTTCACGCTCTTCGGCGAAGTAGCGCGCTCACTCCAACAAGATGCTAACTCGCTCGTCGTTGGGTTAGAAGGAAAATTTCAAAAGCGATTAAAAACGGTTTTACTTGCGCGCAAGTATTCACAAGCCTTTTATTCGCCTTACGCGAACGCCTTTGCTGAGCGCGGCTCACAAGCGCGAAACGAAGAAGGGATTTATTTCGGCGTGCAAATGAAATTGAACGAGGAAGTTTCTGTGCGCGGCTACTACGACGTGTTTCGCATTCCTTTTATCAACGCCAGCACGGTGCTTGCGTGGTCAGGCGACGATTTGCTCTTACAACTTTCCTACAAGCCTACGCGCAATTTGCTCATCGAGCCGCTTGTGCAACGCAAATACACCGAAGATGCGCTCACGCAGATTGATAATTTCAATCGTGAATATCGAATCGCTGTGCCGGTCGCGCTTTCACGGGTGCGGGCGGATTTCGTTTATCAAGTCTCATCGCAACTGCGCCTGCGCACACGCTTGGAATACAAACAAGTGGAAAAAACCTTCGTGAGCGGGAAAGAAGCGTTTAACGGTTGGCTGATTTATCAAGAGGCGAATATCGACGCACTTCAAAATCGGCTTTCGCTTGATGCGCGTGTTGCCGTTTTTCAAGTTGATTCCTTCGACGCCGCCATTTACGCTTACGAATATGACCTGCCACTCTTAGCCACTGTTTACGCGCACTTTGGCACGGGGCGACGGCTCTTGCTCAACTTGCGTTATCAACTTTTCAAGCAAGTCGAGCTTGCGGCGCGCTTTGCAAACTTATATCGCGACGGCGTCGAAAGCATCGGAACAGGCAACGACCAATTCAACACCAATTCCCCAAGCGTGTTCGGGTTAGGACTTCGCGCAAGATTTTGATTATTCAAACCGTAAGGCTTCGATGGGGTCTAATGACGCGGCTTTGTAGGCAGGATAGAAACCAAAGCCAACGCCAATTGCAGAGCAAACCAGCAAGCCAATCGCCGCCCAATCAAGCGGAAAGACAAACGGCGCGTTCATCGAGGCGGCAACTAAATTCCCAAGCACCACGCCAACTAAAATGCCAAGCAATCCGCCCGACACAGAAAGCACGGTCGCTTCAATCAAAAATTGTGTTAAGATGTTGGCTTTTTTCGCGCCGATAGATTTGCGTATGCCGATTTCCTTTGTGCGTTCTGTAACGCTCACGAGCATAATGTTCATAATGCCAATACCAGCAGTGAGAAGCGAGATGAAGCTAATGACGAATGCGCCGATGCGAATGACGCCCGCAAAATCTTGAAACTGCTTGACGAGCGAATCATTGGCGTAGATTTCAAAATCGTTCAAATCTTCAGCTTTCAACTTACGAGCGATTCGCATTGCGCCAATCGATTTATCCATTGTGCTTTGATAGGTTTCTTGAGATGCGGCTTGAACCGTAATGTTAATGCTTCGCTGTGCGCGCCCGTAGTTGATAAGAAAACGAGAGATGGGGATAATAGCGAAGTTATCTTGCCCTTGTCCAAATGCACTGCCTTTGAGTTCCAAGACGCCGATGATGGTGTAGTTTCTTCCGTCAAATTTCAGTTCTCTGCCGATAGGATTTTCCGATTCGAAGAGCAGTTTTTGAATGCCGTCGCCAATCACAATCACGCTACGCGCATAGAGCACGTCTTCATCGCTGATGTTTCTGCCGTAGGCGAGGGTGTAGCTGTTGTTGGTGATGTAGTTGGCGTCGCCACCGGCTAATCCGAGATTCGGGTTTGTTTTTTTGCCTTGATAGACGGCTTGTTTCGCGCCCGTCCAAAGTTCAAGTCCAATTTTCGCATCGTTACCCATCAAGCGTTTGAACTGTTGTGCTTCGTCGTAGGTAATGTCGCGGCGGTTGTTGTATTTGTTTCTATCCATGCCGCCGCCGCCGAAGAGTGTTGCGGGATATTTCTGAATTTGAAACGTATTTGTGCCGAGTTCGGAGAGCCCTTTTTCAATCGTGGTTTGCAGTGCGCCGAGAATGGTCATAACGCCGATGATGGAAAAGACGCCGACGGTAATGCCAAGCATGGTCAGCCCTGAACGCAGTTTGTTGCTTTGCAGCGATGCAAATGCCATTGACACAATTTCTTTGTATTCCATCGTTGGAGCGAATTAAGGATTATTCATAGCGCAGTGCCACGACGGGGTCTAACTTTGAAGCCGAGTAGGCAGGCGCAAAGCCTGAAATTACACCAGTGAGTATGGACGCCAACATTGCGCCCAGCACGAGCGAGAGCGAAAACTCGGCGGGAAAATTTGCCGCTTGCATGGCTAAACTCAATGCGAAGGCAAGCACAAGTCCAATCACGCCGCCCACGATGCAAATTGCAACGGCTTCGACCAAGAACTGCATGAGAATCGTGCGACGCTTTGCGCCAAGTGCTTTTCGTGTGCCGATTTCTTTGGTGCGCTCTTTGACGCTCACAAAGGTAATGTTCATAATCCCGATTGCACCAACGAAGAGAGAAAGCCCTGTGATGAAAATCCCTGCCAGTGCAATGCCGTTCTTGATAGGGTCTAAGGTGCTCTTGAACGCTTGCTGTTCGTTGAGCGAAAAATCGTCTTTGACTTCCGGCTTAAGCCCTCGCACGCGGCGCATAATGCCTGTGAGTTCATCTTTGGCTTCCGCAATCCGGGTTTTGTCTTTGACTTTGACCACGACACGGTCGTCGCGCGAGGCACCAAAGTGTTTTTTGAGCGTGCCTAAGGGCATAATCACTTGGGAATCAAAACTGAATAAGCCTAAAAACTTACCTTGCTTTTCAATTACGCCGAGAACAACACATTGAAAATTGGCGATTTGAATGGTTTTGCCAATAGGACTTTCGTTTGGGAATAGACCTTCGGCGATATCGTATCCAATTACGCAAACTTGCCTTGCACCGCGTTCTTCGACGCTGTTAAAGAAGCGGCCTTCTTTGAGGTCGACGCTTGAAATGCGTGGATACTCTTCTGTCGTGCCCATTAGGAAGACCGTATTGATTTGCCGGTCGTTGCGTTTCACGGTGGCAAATTTGACGCCTTGAGGTACGGCAGTAACAAGTTCAGTGCGCGGTGAAGCATCAATGATGCGATTAATTTCTTCAGCGTATTCCGTTTTGATAGGGCGTCGATTGCGGTAAATCCACCACGAGTTGCTGTTGTCTGCCCAAGGCCATTTTTGAACGTAAAGCACATCGTAGCCAATCATTGAAAGGCTATTTTCGAATCCTCTATCGATTCCGTTGATGGCTGTGCCCATAAGGGTAACGGCAAGAATGCCGATAACCACGCCGAGAGCCGTCAGAAACGAACGGACCTTGTTTGCCATGATTTGTGCGTAGGCAATGCGGCAACTTTCAGCGAATTCGTAAAACCATTGGCGCATAGTGTTCATGTGGATTGAACTTTTTTCACTTCATCGAGCGGCAACTCTAATCGCTCAGCAATCACTTCATCAGATACGCCCAACTCGCGCAGGAAGGCAACCGCACGCAGTTTTCCTTCTTGCAATCCTTCTTGCCGACCTTCTTGCAAAATTTCTTGATAGGCTCGTGTTTTTTTCAATTCCTCCTCGAATTCTTCTCTAATGCTTAGCATTTTCAAAATCTCCTTTCGTGATAAGTTTTTGAATTTGTAAAAGACAACACGCTCAATAAAATCTAAGTGTTCAGGCGCGCGCTCGACCAAACTTTTTGCCTCTTTGATTGCAGTCGTTTCAGGCTCTACAATCAACTTGAAAATACCAACTTCGGCGTCCAACTGTTTCAGGCTTGGCAGTTCGTCTAAGTAAATGCGCTGAATTAAGCCTGTTTGAAGTATCTCTTCATATCCAACAAGGTTTGTCGGTTCAGTGTTTCTATCAGGATAGATCACAACGCCGTGCCATCGGCACGCGCCAAACTGTTTCAAATAAAGAAAAATTTGCGCAAAGAATCGCGCATAAAAGGTGCTATCGCGCTGAAATTGAACTTCAACAAAGTAAGTAATATCGTCTGTTTGCGGCACAAAGACTCCGTCAATACGAAACGAGGTTTCTTTGAGTTCAACGGATTGAAACTGGTAGCGATTCTTGTCGGACTTGTCGCGTCCGATAAGCGAGAAAAATCCTTCAGGAATTTCTTGAAGCCAAAGGTATGCGAGCTTATCGGTTCTCACGCTTTATGCTTTGGCGAATTCCATTTCAGAAATGAGTCGGTCGCTTTCAATAAGCCCGTCGCGCAGGCGCACGATGCGTCGTGCATGGCGTGCAATATCTTCTTCGTGGGTAACAACGATAATCGTATTGCCTTGCTGGTAGAGTGCCTCGAAGATGTTCATGATTTCCATGCTGGTTTTGGTATCGAGATTTCCTGTTGGCTCATCAGCAAGAATGATAGATGGATTGTTGACAAGGGCGCGAGCAATGGCGACGCGCTGGCGTTGTCCTCCTGAAAGTTCATTCGGCTTGTGATGAATGCGGTCGCCAAGCCCAACGCTTTGCAAGGCGGCTAAGGCTTTAGCGCGTCGCTCTTCACTTGGAATGCCTGCATAGACAAGAGGCAACTCTACATTTTGTAACGCACTCGAGCGCGGAAGCAAATTGAAAGTTTGAAACACGAAACCAATTTCTTTGTTGCGAATTTCAGCTAGCTCGTCGTCTTCCATTGCAGCAACATCTTTGCCGTTGAACTCATACTTGCCCGATGTGGGGGTGTCCAAACAGCCCAGTAGGTTCATCATCGTGGATTTGCCGCTTCCTGACGGACCCATAATTGCGACATATTCGTTTCGATAGATCGACAAGTCGACGCCTCGCAAAGCGCGGACGATTTCTTCGCCCATCTTGTATTCTTTAGTTACCCCTTGAATGTGAATGACGAGGTTACCTTTGGATTTGAGGGTTCGCTGTTCCATGTCTCAACTCCTGTTCTGTCGTGATGAAACGACGGTTTATTTTTTCATTGCTGTAACTTCAAGCGTTACCCTTGTGCTGTCTTTGAGTTCGCGACTGATGGCGCGGTAGGGTCCAGAGACGACCTCTTCGCCTTCTTTCAAGCCTGATTTGATGTGCATGTAGGCATTGTCGGCAATTCCGGTCTCGACTTTTCTCATGCGCACGATGTCTCCTTCTTTGACGAAGACGACACGAGAGAGTTTTTCTCTATCGGCGCGTGCTTGAAGGGCTTGATTTTTCGCAGAGGAGGAGGTGTTATCGCCCGATTGACGGTCCTTCATTTCTCGTTGTTCAGCCAGTTCTTCGGCACTCAAGCCTTCGGCGATATTGCGCACCGTTACGCTTTGAATGGGAACGGTCAGCACATTGGTTGCTGTCTCGGTTTCAATATCGGCATTTGCACTCATGCCAGGGCGCAATTTGCCTTGATGGTCAAGGATGCGAATTTTGACTTCGAAGTTCGTTACTTGTTCTTGTGTGCCTGCGCCTGTGGTTTTGGCCATGTTCGCAATTTCATAGACAATGCCAGTGAACTTTTGATTAGGATACGCATCAACGCTAATGCGAGCAGTGTCGCCAGGTTTGACGAGCACAATATCGTTTTCATTGACATCGACGCGCACTTCCATTTGGCTCAAGTCGGCAACGCGCATTACTTCTGTTCCTGTCATCATGCTGGTGCCGACGACGCGCTCACCAAGTTTGGACGTCAGGAGCGTGATGTGCCCGTCAATGGGTGAATAGACCGTTGTGCGCGAGAGGTTTTCACGCTGTTGGCGCAGTTGGCTTTCCAAGCGTTGAATATCAAAGAGCGAGGCTTCGTAAGTGGCTTTGGCGACTTCGGCGTTGGTTGTGGCTGTAATGTAATCAGATTCCGAAATGAGTTTTTGATTGTAGAGTTCTTTGGCGCGTCGGAGTTCGTCTTCACGAAGCAGGAGCTGTGCTTTGGCTTGCAGGTTTTGCGCTTTGGCAGCAGAGAGCGACGCAGCGGCTTGCTCGACTTGTGCTTTTGTTACTTCGGGATTGATACGAAAGAGCAGTTGTCCTTTCTTGACCGCATCTCCCTCTTTGACTGGCAGCGCAACAATTTCGCCTGACACTTCGGGCGCAAGTTTCACTTCCGTCTGCGGGTGAATTTTCCCTGTTGCGGAGACAACCTGCGTAATTGTGCGCACCGTTGCTTTGTCAGTGCTTACCGCCATCGGCGGCGGTTTCTTACCGCCAAACACCCCAATCACAATCAGCACAAGAATACTGACCCCGACACCTATCCAGAGCCATTTGCGCTTCTGTTGTTTTTTCTTGCCACTGGGCTTTGCAGTGGATTCCGTCGTCATCTTTGACGCCTTTGCTTGAATCGTTGTCTCTGTGTCTGCTAACATTGCCATAGAGTTGGAGTTGTTAAAAATTTTGTTTGAATGCGTCAATGCTTTGCACCGACTTCGTATTTGCTTAAATCAATTGTGCCGAGATAGTATTCGAGAATTTTCTTCTGAAATGTAAAGTTAAACACGGCTTGTGCGCGGTTCGATTGCGCTTGAACAAGTGCTGCTTGTTGCGTGATTAGTTCAACGAAATTTGCTGAACCCACTTCATATCGCTTTGCGACGGTTTCGTAGGCTTGTTTAGCAGAAATTAAACCTTTTTCGCTTGCTACCAGTTGCAAGACCGCAGCATTGTAATCGCCAAGTGCTTGCTTGACCTCACCGATGATTTGAAGTTTCAATTCTTCAAAAGCCAACTGCGCATTTTTCTCATTGATTTTGGCTTGTTGGAGTTGCAACTCACGCGAGAATCGGTCGAAGATGTTCCAACTCAAATTAAGCGAGATGCTGTAACTCGTTTGGTCGCGCAACTGTCGCGTAAAATCTGGTAGAATAGCGGGCGGACGCGGTTGCCTGTCAATCGTCAGACGCTCTTGCGTGAATGCGGTTGCACCATAGTTAAAGTTCAAACTCAATGTCGGCAAATAGTTGCCTTCGGAAGCGCGAACTGCCCATAGTGTCGCTTCAAGAGTCTTTTCGCGGGCTTTGAGGTCGGCGCGCGTTGCAAGGGCAGATTGAATGAGCGATGCGACATTCTGAAATTCAGCTCCTAAAATGACGGTATCACTTGGCGGAATTGCAAATGCATATTCTTTTTCAAGGTCAGCGCGAATTTGTCGGAGCAATAAAATTTTGCTGTTGCGCAGGGTGTTTTCGCGCTGTATCACGGTCAGTTCATCGTTTGCCGCCTGTGCTTCTTGTTGATATAAATCGGCAATTGCTCTTGACCCCACACGCGTCTGCTCTTTGAACTGCCTCAATCGCTCTTGCGAGGACTTCAAATTTTCCTGTGCGATATGCAAGAGTTCTTCGTTCAACAATACTTGCAAATAACTCTGCGCTACATTGAACGCAATATCTTGCTTTGCTCGCGTGAGCGAATAGGTATCCGCATCTTTTTGCTTCATGGCGCGCTGCAATCCTGCGATGTCTGAAAAACCGTTGAAGAGATTGAGCGACGAACTGATGTTGTAGTTTGCACTTTTCCCTTCTGAACCACGCAAGTTGAAAAAAAGCGTGCTATCAAGAGGGTTCAACTGACCTTGCAAACTGTTATTAACCGTCAGTGGTGTAAACCCAACATTGACGCGCAAATCAGGAAGGAACTGTCCGTATGCTTGAACTAATGCCGCGCCTGTAAGCTCGAGCGTGTTTTGTGCTCGCAAGACAGCAAAAGAATTTTCTATGGCAAGTTGAATACATCGCTCGAGCGTAAGCGTGTCGACAGGAACAGTGGGCTGTGTTGATTGTGCCATTGCAGGCGTTGTGCATAAAAGAAGTGCACAAAGCCCGAAGAGCGTTGTGTGTTTAGCCATTGACGAAAGAGAAAGCGTTAATTTTTCAAACCGAAATCAGGTGGTTTGGAATGACAATGTATTGGAAATAGCATAGTGCTAATAAGCAACCCATAACGACAAACTCGTGCACTGTGTTTCAGCACGCATTGAAAAGAGGTGTAAAATTTTGTAAAAGTGAAGGAATGCGCATTCGTCTACATTTGAGAGGACATTTTGTCGCGCAAATTGCTAATCAAGATTTCATAGAGTGAGGCGTTTTCGGGTTCGCGTTCGGCAAGCATTTCATAGACCTTGATGGCTTTGGCATAAGCGCCTTGCGATTGAAAAATTTTAGCCAGTTGTCGTGTTGGTGTTTTAATTTCTTCGTCGTCAGGAAACGGCTGGCGCTGTTCAGCAACTGGCGTGGGGTCGTTCGTTTCAATGACCTTTGGCAGTTGGGCGTTCATGATTTCGCGGGCAAGCCGGTCAATATCGACTTCGGTGCTTGACGGAGTCGAGGCGGAAACCGATTCGTCGTGGTGCGACGTCTCTTTGTTGTGGATAAAAGCGTCAATATCTCCGCCCTGCATCTGTATCGCCATAAGTTCTTCTTCAAAGGAAAGCGGGCGACTGCTTTGAGACTCTGATTGCGGCGTCGAAGCAAGCGGTGTCGGTGTGTGTGCTGTATCTGCTTTGGTTGGCATTTGGAACGGCATGTCGTCCTCACCTTCATTAGCTTGAGTTACACTTGGAGCAGTTCCTTTGGCTTCGTAGATGCCTGAGAGAGCTTGGGCAAGTTTATTGCGGTCGATTCCAATGATGGGCTTACCATGTTCATCAAACGGAATCGGGGTCGGTGCAGAGGGCGTTGATGACGCTTGCATCGAGCTGGTTGGCGTAACTTCTGAAGCGACGGTTGAACTTGCCGTTGAATCTAATTGTGAAGGTTCATCGGTCCGGCTCATTTCCGTTATCTGTCGTGCAATCGCGTCGGTGTCTATGTCGCTCTCGGAACTTTGCGGTGGAGGCACATCGACTTTCGGCGAATGTTCAGAAGGTGTCGGCGAGGCATTTTCGGTTGGTGGTTCGTCTGATAAGTCGCTCTGCAACGCATTGGGCGACTCTTGCGGCAAAAACGCATTGCCCATAACTTCACGAGCAAGGGCATCAATGTCAGGTGCTTGCTCCAAGAGAGCATCTGTTTTGCCAAATGCCTCAATCACAGGTGAGGAGACACTGGGTAGGCTTGAGGCAGGCTTTTGAGGTTCAATCGGTGGTTCAGTGCTTTTCCCTATACTTCCAATCACACTGCTTAACACTGTTGCAAGTTTTTCCTTATCTAACTTGAATGTGCTTTGTGCTTCTGGCTCGGGGGCTTGGGGCTCTGACTGTGTTGGCACGGATGTTCCGCGCTCCATAGTCGGTTCGGTAAGATGCGGCGAAGGCTTTGGCACTGCATGCGGAAACGCCGTCAAGGCAATTAGTTCTCTAATAGCGACTTCATTTTGTGGTGCAATCTGGCAGGCTTTTTCATAATACGCTTTCGCAGATTTCGCCTCGCCAGCGTTGCGGCAGGCACGTGCTAAGACAAGGTTGTAGCGATAAACATCGCTGTAAAGGTCAGCAACGCTGCGAAGGCGAGTGATGGCTTCGCTATAACGCCCTTGCTCGCAGAGCACTTCGGCAACGCCAATTATGGCGGGGGATTTTGGTTGCTCGGCAAGTCGCGCCAGAAGCGTTTTAGAACGCACGCCGCCCTCGTTAAGTGCTGATAGCATTGCAATGCTCGGATGACTGAATTGCTTGTTTGCAAAGAAAATAACATCTGTTTGTAATTTGGCAAACTAAACTTGCCTTGCCAAAGGATTTTAATAAATTCGTGCCAACTGCCGAACTGTTATCACTTGTGCGGCAACAAACACTCTATTCAACTTAACTATGATTACACTTGCGCTCATGATGCTTTGCTCCTACCTTATTGGCGCAATTCCAACCAGCATCATCGTCAGCAAAGCCATTAAGGGGATTGATATTCGTCAGTATGGAAGCGGCAACGCAGGCGGAACAAATGTGTTTCGCGTTTTAGGTTGGCAGGCAGGCTTGTTCGTTACGCTGTTCGATATGCTCAAAGGCATTGTATCTGTTACTTTAATTGTTGGATATTTTACAGCAAGTCCAATTGATGCGTTGCCGAGCATGCGGTTTATTGTCTTTCAACTACTTGCAGGCGTTGCCGCTATGTTGGGGCACATCTACACCGTATTCGCCAACTTCAAAGGCGGAAAAGGAGTGAGCACAGGCGCAGGTGTCTTGATTGGTATCGCTCCCATTACAATGACGTTTGTTGTCGCCGTTTTTTTTATCACGCTTATTTTAACGCGCTATGTGTCCGTTTCATCAATGACGGGTGCGGTCAGCATTCCAACCGTGATGGCAATTCGCCGTTTCGTTTTCGGCGGAGAAATTGACGCGCAGTATCCTATTCAGCTCTTCGGCACAGCATTCGTCCTTCACGATAGCCTCGACACCATCACCATCATAGCCAGTGCGTTAATCGCCCTTGTGATTATTTACACTCATCGCACCAACATTGAGCGGCTGCGCAACGGAACTGAAAATCGACTCTTTGCCAAAAAATCAACGAGCGTTTCTCAATGAATATCACAGTTTTAGGCGCGGGAAGTTGGGGCACAACCTTAGCAATTCTTCTGGCAGAAAAAGGACATCGCGTTATACTATGGTCGCATAATCCTGAAAAAGCAGCACGACTTGCCACCGAGCGCGAAAACAAAGAGTATTTACCGAACGCACCGTTTCCCAAAAGCCTTTCAGTAAGTAGCGATATTCTCGACGCGGTTAGCGGAAAGGAACTCATCGTGGTTGCAACGCCTGCGCAAAAAGTGCGCGAAACTTTGCAAAAACTTACGCCGCTCAATCTCTCCGATGTTATTATCGTTAATGTCTCCAAAGGGATTGAGATTTCAACTGGCTACCGAATGTCGGAAGTTACGAAAGATGTGCTTCCCCAATTAGGCGACCATCAAATTGCTGCACTCTACGGACCGAGCCACGCCGAAGAGGTTATTGAGAAACACCCAACTGCCGTCGTCGCTGCCTCTCTCAATGAACAAACGGCTGAAAAAATCCAAGAAGCGTTTTTCACACCAATGTTTCGAGTTTATGTCAATACAGATTTAATCGGTGTGGAAGTAGCAGGCTCGGTGAAAAACATCATGGCACTTGCCGCGGGTGCTGTCGACGGCATTGGTTACGGCGATAATGCCAAAGCCGCACTTATTACGCGCGGATTGGCTGAACTCTCACGACTTGGAATCAAACTCGGCGCAAACCCTATGACCTTTGCAGGGCTTGCAGGCATTGGCGATTTGGTGGTTACTTGCAGCAGTAGGCACAGTCGTAATCGCTACGTCGGCGAGCAAATCGGCAGAGGCAGAACACTGGACGACGTGCTTCAAGAAGTTAAAATGGTTACCGAAGGCGTTTATACCACCAAAGCCGTTGTCGAACTCGCACGCAAACTCCAAGTTGAAATGCCCATCACACAAGGCATTTACGATGTGCTCTTTCATCACAAGCCCCCCAAAGAAGCCGTCATGGACTTAATGACGCGAATCCCAAAGTACGAGAATCGATAGCAAGCAAGTCTTCAACCTATAACTTACCTTCACTACAAACCCGCGCGAGCGCACAGCAAAATTCCCCATGTTTAGTCAGCCCTTAGCACGATAAAAAGCCATCAGATATTAGCACAAATCGCCACTATAAGCATGCGTTCAAATTCACAGGTCTAAGAGAAGTAGAATGAAAGAATGAACGCATTGATGATAATCGTAGAACAAGACCGCCAAAATACAACCAATCTTGAAATGGCTTACGATTTGGACAGGGAATCT
Organism: Chloroherpetonaceae bacterium; assembly: GCA_046292465.1. Taxonomy (GTDB): domain Bacteria; phylum Bacteroidota; class Chlorobiia; order Chlorobiales; family Thermochlorobacteraceae; genus JANWWM01. The sequence continues at coordinate 332,674 of JBKBRB010000001.1, read as the reverse complement.
TGGTAAGTCGCCACAAATATCATAATTTGCTCTCACTTTAAGGAATCGAGAAGAAGTCTGCAAACACACCAAATTTCCGAGATACATGCAGCAAAATTCAGATGGCTCTGTTAGCCGCTTGCACACGTTAGTAGGGCATTCTCTGCGCATCAATTCTATGGCGTTTAGTGCTGATGGCGAGTACTTCGCCTCTGCCAGTTGGAAAATTTTAATTCACAATCCGCACAGCGGCGAAGAGATTCAAATGTTGATGAGCGGCTCGGCACGCACGTATGTCTATTCGGTTTCATTCAGCCCCGATAAATCTTTGCTGGTATCGGCAAGTAGCGACAAAATGGTGCGCATTTGGGACGTGAAAAACGGCAAACAACTTTTCGCTATTAAAGCGCACAAGCAAGCCGTCAACCACGCCGAATTTAGCCCCGACGGCAAAACGATTGTTTCCGCCAGCAGCGATAAAACGGTTAAACTTTGGAATGTAACCGACGGGAAACGAATAGGCTCATTCTCTGGACACAAGGACGGCGTGAATTGGGCAAATTTTAGTCCCGATGGCAAATTGCTTGTAACAGCTTGCCAAGATAAATCCATCTACATTTTCAATGCTACAACACGAAACAAAATCAAGCAACTTGTAGGACACGCGCACAATGTAACCGTCGCCAAATTCAGCCCTGATGGCTCAAAGATTGCTTCTACGAGTTGGGATAAAACCATCAAAATTTGGGACGTTGCTACAGGCACTTGTCTGAACACGCTCGATGGACACAAAAACGGCGTAGAATTCTTGGAATGGATGCCAAGTGGAAATGCAGTTGTTTCTGCTAGCTACAGCCGCATTGAAAATGAAGGCACGGTAAATCTTTGGGACGCACAAACAGGCAAGTTAATGGATAGCGTTTCTGGGGAATTCTATGGAATCGCCTTCAGCCCAAGCGCAAACCTGCTTGCTGTTTCGCGCAAAAATCGCACGATTGAACTTTGGGGAAAACCTATCATCGTTACGGATAAAGAAGGCAACGTCCTTAAAGGCGTTGTCAAAGACCGACGACAGAACCCAGACCGACGCAAAGCCGAACCCAACGAAGAAATTGTCGAACGTCGCACCAAAGAACGACGCGGAAGTTTTTTCAGCAAAAATTGATTTCTCCAACGCTTTTTGGCATCATGTTTTGAACCGCGAAAAATTTCAAGGCGAGGCAAAATGCTCCGCGTTTTAATTCCCATACTTCATCTTGATGCGGATGGTGTGAATCAAGTCGCCTTGTTCAAGTCGGTCTGCCATTGCCATTCCGCGCAACACCTTACCAAACAGCGTATATCGTCCGTCTAAATACGGCTAATGGGCGTGCATCACAAACCACTGCGAACTTTCCATATCTTTCCCTGCCGACGCCATGCCGAGCGTTCCGCGTTCAAAACTTCGAGGCGAAAATTCCGAGCGAATCGTTTGCTCCGCGTCGCCTGTGCCGTCGCTTTCAGGGTCGCCGCCTTGCACCACGAAATTTGAAACGACACGATGAAATGTCAGCCCATCAAAAAAACTTGCGCTCTGCAAGCGCAACAAAATTCAGCACGGTGAAAGGCGGTTTCGTTCAAAAACAGTCCAAGTTCAACCTCACCGTATCGCGTCGTTAAAACGGCTATCGGATTTGTCTTCAAGCGCGTAAAGGCTATAGCATCGTAAGCCGTTCTGCGTGTCTCGTTTCGTAAAACTGGCGGTCGCTTTTGCCAAAGGCTTGAACGAGTGCGGGCGCGTTGCGCTCATCGGCAAGGCGTTTTATCACGACAAAATCACGCTTGAAAAATTCTGTTGAAGTTGTTTGAGCAAATATCGCGGAGGATGTGAGCCAAAGAAATGCAGTAAGCGTGTGTTTCACGATTAAGGTGCGTTGAGTTCAAACAATTAAACTCACAAGATTAAGTGTGAATTTCAATTCCGCCAAACACGGCAGTTGCGTTGATGAAGAGCGTAGGCGCGTCGGGCGCAGGAGAGGCAGTCGCCAATTTGTTTTTTGCTAATCTGTTTTCAATGCCGCCTAAAATAGGTGTGCCTGAAACTTCAACTTGCCAATCGGCGGGCACGCGCACTTCAACGCCGCCCATCACCGCCGTTACGTCAAGCGTTGCGTTGGAAAGCAACATCGCGTCGCGCAAATCCAGCTCAACGCCGCCCATCACCGCCGTTACACTTCCTCCCTGAAAATTGCTTGATGAAATGCGTTGCGTCGAGCCGCCTAAAACGGCAAAATGATTTAGCCTATCCGTTGAAGCCGTTCCAACTTGTTTCGTTTTTGACAGAAGAATAGCGGCTCCGCCGAAAATGAGCGCGAGCGGAAGAATCAGCGAAACAAGGTCAATATCGAGAAGTTGCAAGCGTTGCAGTTGAAGAATCGCGCCAAGAGAGAGCAGAAGAATTGCGACAACGGGCGAGCCACTACGCGCAATCAATTTCGTTAGCCCAACACCGATAAGCAGAAGCGGCCACCACGTAGAAAAAAGTTGCCAAAGGTTAATAATATGAAGTTGGTCTAAAAAGACGAGAATTCCAGCGAAGATAAACAGAATTCCAACCCAAAGTCTTCCGGAAAGTAATTGTGCATTCATTAGTGTGAAACGAATTTTTATTGAAAAGGCTTTGCGTGATACATTCGCGAAACGCGAGTTGTTTTCGTTTGTTTCAGTACATTCTTCACATTTCAAATTTAGTTCAAACTTCCGTCCGTGTTCAAAGTTATCGACTACAAGCAAGACCCTGCATTTCTAAAAGCCTTTCTCCTTCGTCGCCACACGATTGATGCGTCAGTGGAATCCGTCGTTAAATCCATCTTTGCCGATGTAAAAGCAAACGGCGACGACGCGGTGCGGCGATATACCGAACAATTTGACGGCGCAAGACTTTTGTCGTTTCGCGTGTCTCAAAACGAACTTAATGACGCCTTCAAGAACGCGGATAAAAATTTGCTCCGCATTTTAGAACAAGCGGCGGCGAACATCACGCGCTTTCATCAACACGAGTTGGATAAAAGTTTTTTTTATGAAGATGGCGACGGCGTGCTAATCGGTCAGAAAGTTACGCCGATTGAGCGTGCGCTCTTTTATGTGCCGGGCGGCAAAGCCGTTTATCCTTCTTCCGTTTTGATGAACGCCATTCCTGCAAAAGTGGCGGGCGTTTCGGAAATGTATCTGACTTCGCCGTGCAACAAAGAGGGAAACATTCACACGAACATTTTGCTTGCGGCGCAAGTCGTCGGGGTTACGAACATCTTCAAACTTGGCGGTGCGCAAGCGATTGCCGCCTTTGCTTTCGGAACAGAGTCTTGTCCGAAGGTTGATAAAATCACAGGTCCGGGAAATCAATATGTCGCAATGGCGAAGCGGTTGGCGTTTGGCGACGTTTCTATCGACAGCATTGCAGGACCGAGCGAAATCGCCGTGATTGCTGACGACGGCGCGAATCCTACCTTCATCACGCTTGACCTCTTTTCACAAGCCGAACACGATGAAGTTGCTTCCGCCATTTTGATTACGCCTTCAAAAGATTTAGCCGAGCGCGTTCAAGCCGAAGCGCGCCAACATCTTTCGCGCTTGCCACGCAGAGCCATCATTGAATCGGCAATTTCCAATCACTCTGCCATTATTCTCACCAGCGATTTAGATGAAGCGTGTGAGGTTGCCAATCGCCTTGCGCCTGAACATTTAGAAGTGCAAACGAAAAACCCATTTGAACTCTTGCCGAAGTTGAACAACGCGGGCGCGATTTTTTTGGGTGCATATTCTTCTGAACCGGTCGGCGATTACTTTGCCGGACCAAACCACACTCTGCCCACGAGCGGCACAGCGCGATTTTTCTCGCCGCTTTCCACAAAAGATTTTCTCAAACGCACTTCGATTATTTCATACACCAAAGCGCGATTGATGAAGACCGGTAACGACATTGCCTACTTTGCCGACGCGGAGCACTTGCAAGCCCATGCCGAAGCCATTCGCGTGCGGCTACAATCGCGCGAAGGCGTTTAAGCCTATTCGCTTTTTGTTTCTTCTGCATCGAGCGCGTGCAGTTGCAAGGCTTTGAGCGAGACATAGCGAAGTGCCGCTTCGTGCGTTGCTTTCAACAGCACTTTTGGCGCAACGCCGGCGTCGAAGGCTTCTTTCCAACGAATGGCACACAAGCACCACTTGTCGCCCTCTTTGAGTCCGGGAAATCGGTATTCAGGGCGCGGGGTGATGAGGTCGTTTCCCATTGCGCGAGAGAACTTGAGAAACTCATCGGTAACAATGGCGCAAACGACATGTCGCCCATAGTCGTGTTCGTCGGTGCGGCAGAAGCCGTCTCGGAAAAAGCCTGTCATGGGATTGGTGCAACAGCATTCAAGTTTGCCGCCCAGCACATTTTTCGGTTCGGTCATGGTCAGTGTTCGTGTTTGGTGTTTGTGTAAAACTTCAAAGTGGTTTTGTATCAAAGTGGTTTTGCATAATAGCGGTCGCATCCGTAGTGGCCAGTGTTTCCCATCGGTTTGGTCAGGCGAATGAATCCGTTTTTCTCGTAGAGTTTGCGCGCCGCGCCCATTTTTTCAAGGGTTTCCAAGTAACAGGTTTTGTAGCCGAATACTCTTGCCGCTTCCAAGCAACGATTTAAGAGGGCTTGTCCGATACCTTTGCCGCGTCCTTCTTCCAAGAAATACATTTTTTTGAGTTCGCATGTTTGTTCGTCGCCGCCTTGCAGTGGCGCGATGCCACCACCACCGATTACTTGTCCGTGATGCTCGACCACATAGTAAATGCTTCGAGGTTGAGAATAGGCTTCATACATTGTATCGACTTCTGCATCTTTAATTGCGAAGCCATCTCCGCTCGCGCCGAACTGTGGCATGACGGTTCGGATAATGCGAGCAATGATAGGATTGTCTTCGGGTTTAATTTTCCGAATCACAAAGTCTTCGCTCATTGTCAATAACACAAGTGAAATGTTTTGGACTAATGTTGTGCGTGCGAAGATACAAAACGCCACTTATCCAAGTGGGGCATAAACTTCTGTTCGTGGAGTTTCCGAAACGATGTGAAAGGCATTATTTTATAGAAGATTGAAAAAGGAATTTTAGCTATGAACATTCTGAACGAAACGCGCCCACGCTCAACAGAACCAGCGATAACCGAAACGCTCTTGCAAATCGAGACTGATGAAACACGCCGCCAAGCGATTTTGCAAGCGTTGGAGAATGTCAATCGCAAAGGGTTTTACATTGAAGCAAGGGCAATCGTCAAACTCATGAAACCTGTAACATGGTTTCCGCCGATGTGGGCGTTTTTATGCGGCGCAATCTCAACAGGCGAAAGCCTTTCGGAAAATTGGCTCGTGTTGGTTGCGGGGTTGGTTTTAGCAGGACCGCTCATGTGCGCGATGTCGCAAACCATGAACGATTACTTTGACCGTGAGGTCGACGCGATTAACGAGCCATATCGTCCGATTCCCGCAGGGCAAATTTCCAAAGATGCAAGTTGGATTATCACATTTGCGTTAATCGGTGCAGCGTTTGCTGTTTCGTATTGGATTCACCCCTATGTGCTTTGGATATCATTTGCGAGCGTGTTGATGTCGCACATGTATTCTGGTCCGCCGCTCCGCGCAAAGCGAAATGGCTGGTATGGAAATTTGATTGTCGGATTGGCATACGAGGGCGTGGCATGGCTAACAGGCAGTTTTGCTCTGACAAAAGGCCTTCCTTCAAGTGAGTCGATTTGGCTTGCGGTTGTCTTCTCGCTCGGCGCACACGGCATCATGACGCTGAACGATTTTAAGTCTGTAACGGGCGATAAAATTCGTAATGTGCGTTCCATTCCCGTTCAACTCGGTGAAAAGAACGCCGCGATTCTCGCCGCTATTGTGATGAACACCGCGCAAGCAATTGCGATTGCAATTATTGCCTTCAAAGGCGCGTGGATTTGGGCAGGGCTTGCACTACTGTTGCTTATTGCCCAACAACCCATGCAGCGCATCTTGATTGCACAGCCCAAAGAAAAAGCCGTTTGGTATAATTCATTTGGCACACTGCTTTATGTGGTGTCCATGATGATTGCCGCTATCGGAATTAGATAAAAATTTTAAGAAGTTTGAAGCACACAAAACACAACGACTAACATCATCATGCGAAACGCGTTACTTTTCTCTCTCTGCTTTTTTTCTGCTTCATTTCTCTCTGCACAAACCAACCCCGAAAATATCGTTATTGGCTCAATGGGCAACAGCGGCTCAGCCTACATTGGCGGCGTGCTTGCTTTGGGCGTCAACCCTTCGCGCTTGCTCGCCTACGAATACCACGAGCAGAAAGCCTCCTTTACGATTTTCCCTGCAGGCTTCATGCTCAAAAACAATTCCATCAACATCGACCTTTACAACACACTTTTTGGCAAAGAAACGCGCGGCGTTTCAGGCGATAAAACCGAATGGACTGACGACGACAAACGCAAACTGCTTGACGCGATTGACAATGAATTTGAAATTAACGGGCGAGCGAGCATCATGCTTTTCGGCGCAAGTTATTTTCACAACGATAAAGTCGGCGCGTTTGGCTTTCACATCATGGACCACTTCGGCGGACGTGGCATTTTGAATCGTGAATTTTTGGAATACGCGCTCTACGGCAACGAGCGATTTCTTGGACGCGACTTGGGCGGACGCAACACCAACTCCAACGCCTATTGGTATCGTGAATACGCGCTTTCTTACGCACGCGAGTTTGCTACTTCGTTTCGCGCCCGAAACCTGCGCCCGATTGAAAGCATCAAGGTTGGTGCAAGCCTGAAATGGATAGCCGCACACGCCTACTCGGAACTCAACGACGAAAGCCGCATCTTCCACTCGCCGACGGGCGATAGCCTCGCCGCCACCGTCCTTTATACCTCGACTTCTGCCGCACGCGGACCCTTGCAAGACAATAACTCGACCGAAAGTTTTTCCCTCTTTCCTGAATCCGTCGGCAATGGGCTTGGGTTGGATTTAGGCATGTCGTTTAATTATCGCGAAACCATGACGTTTGCTGTTTCGCTCAACAATCTCGGTTTTGTTTCGTTTGGGGATAACGCGCTTCTCAAAACAGCAGATACGACCATCATTTTCACAGGCTTGACGGACCCCATTAGCGGCGAGGCAAATAAGAACCAATTAGACAGCATTTCTAACGGTGTGCGCACGCAAAACCGAACCGCAGAAGGCTTCACGCGCGCCCTGCCCACACACTTGCGCATCGGCTTTGTGATGATTCTCGATGACCGTCTGAATTTTCCTGCTGCATTCACGGTCGACTATGTGCAGGGCTTCAACAATAATTTCGGAAATACGGGCGTGCCGATTCTCGGTCTCGGCGGAGAAATTCGCCCTGTTCGCGAGTTGCCGATTCGCACCGGTATTCAGCTTGGTGGAAAACAGGGCTTTGCATGGGCATTTGGACTTGGCTACGACCAAAAGAACGTTGCAGTTGACTTCAATATCGGCAACATCTTCTGGCCGCTTGCACCAAGTGCCACTACAAATCTCACCTTTGGGCTTGCAATTCGTGGAAGATTTTTGAATGTAGAGAAATGACAAGCGCGGTTAAAATCGGCTGATGTCGCGTCCGAAGATGCGCGAGCGGATCCAGTCGAAGAGCACTTGAGCCTTGTTTTTGAAACTGACAAGTTTGGTTAAGTAGGCGGCGCGCCAAAAAATCCACGTTAAAAATCCGCTCCATTTCATAAACGGTAAATCGGCGAGGGCTTCGTCTTTGCCGATATAGGCGAGCATGCCAAAGTTTTGTCGTTCAAACGGTGCAATATCCTTTTCGGCTTTGCTTGGGGCAGAGACTTCGTTCAAAAGTTTAGCTAAATACTTCCCTGCTTGCATTGCCACTTGTGCGGTGGCAGGTTGTGTGTAGTCTTGAACCGTCGCGCAATCGCCGAGCGCGAAAATGTCTTTCTCTCCCAGAACGCGCAAATATCGGTCGGTGAGTAATCGTCCCGTTCTATCTTTTTGAAACGGCAATGATTTTACAAACGCATTCGCTCCGTTGCCTGTCGACCAAACAATAAGCCCTGCTTCTAATACTTCGCCGTTTGATAAATGCACTTTTCCGGCTTCAACTTTTTTGACGGGCGTGTTCATAATGAACTTGATGCGTCGGCGTTGAAAGAGTTTGGTGGCATATCTTGAAAGCCGTTCGTCGAAGGTGCTCAAAATTTGTTTGCCTGCTTCCACAAGCGTAATGCGTGCATCTTGAGCAAGGTGTGGAAAGTAGGCTTTGACTTCGTCGTCAAAAAAGTCGGCAAGTTCTGCTGCATACTCAACGCCTGTCGGTCCGCCACCTACCACAACAAAGTGGAGTAATTTTTTGCGCTCGTCTTCGCTGATGGAGGGAAGCGATGCCGCCTCGAAATTATCCAACACTTTTTGACGAATCGCGCGCGCATGCGCAAGTTCTTTGAGGAACAAGGTATGCTCTTTCACCCCTTCAATGCCAAAGGTGTTGCTTTCTGCGCCGACTGCAATCACGAGCACGTCGTATTCAATCGGAAACTCTTTTCCGTCAAAGATGCTTTTGCAGCAAATAACTTTGCCAGACGTATCAAGCCCGACGGCTTCTGCTTGAACAAAGTTCGCGTAACTTACGGCTGTGCGAATCGGCTCAGCGATGCTTAAAAATTCAATTGTGCCGACGGTTGTGCTTGGCAACAGCGGAGAAAAAAGAAAGTGATTGCGAGGGCTGACGACAGTAACCGCATAGCGGCTGGGCGAAAGGTCTTTAAGCAAACTGACCGCGCCGAAACCTGTTCCGAGAACAACTAAACGAGGTTTCATTGAATGAGCAGTTTAAGTGATATACCTGCGGTGCTAACACTAACTTGACAACATGAAGTTCGAGCGTTGAGTTGAATTTCTGCTAGTCGGCAACCGATTCAACTGAAACGCTCAAAGTGCGCTCAAAGACATCTTCAAACATATCTTTGGCGCGCGAGACTGCCCACATCTCGATTTCCGCATCGCTCATAATGGTGAGGCGCAGTTCAATTTTTTTAGCAGAAATTTTGGCTTTGACGCCGCGCACATTTTGCCGATGTGTTCTATCGAGCGCGTTGGCAATGCGTAACATAGCCGCACAATATCTGACCACTTGTTTATGCTTTGATGAAAGTGCCTGAAATGTCTCGTGTTCGGGCTTTGGTGGCGATTTACGATGGTAGCGCGCAATGTGTGCGATGATTTGAATTTCGTCGTTGCTGAATCCGCGCAGTTCTCCGTTAAGGATGATGTATTGGCTGTGCTTGTGGTGCCCTGACGGCGAAATGAAGTAGCCGATGTTGTGCAGCAAGGTTGCGTATTCTAAAAGCTCGCGCTCGTGAACAGTCAAGCCGTGCAAGGGTTGCAATTCATCAAAGAGTTGAAGCACAAGGTTTGCAATGTGAATTGAACGTGCTTCGTCCCAGTAGCAACGGCGGGCGAGTTCAATCACACTGCGACGGCGTACATCAGGTATAGCATAAATGAGCCGAAATTCTTCAACATGCTTGGAGAGATAGTCAATCACCATGCCTTCGCGCAACGCATATCCCGAAATCGTTATTTCTTTAAGATTGAAGAGTCGGAATATCACATCGAACAAAATCAGTCCGGGAATAATCAAATCAGTGCGCTTCGGGTCTAATCCTGCAATACTTTTACGCTCGTTCGCTTTCATCGGTATAAGCCGTTCATACAGTTTCTGAAAACTTTTGCGCGAGAACGCATTGCCGTTGAGCGACTCAAATGCTTGTCCGTTTTCTTGTAAGAAAATCATAGAGGCGATGTTTTCGGCTGTACCGCTGGACGCAATCGCCATATCGTAGCCGAGAGATTTCGCGCGTGCGGCAAAGGGGGCTATCTGTTCAGTAAAAAACTGATCGAGGTCGGCGCGCTCTTTTTCCGTTGGCGGGTCATGCTTGATGAAACGTTCATACATTCTTGCCACACCCAACTTCTTGCTCTCTGCAAGGTAAAGTTTTTCGCTGCCGCCAATCATGAGTTCTACTGAACCACCACCTACATCTATCATAAGGGCTTTACGATTGCCAATACTAATGGCTTGGCGAATGGCAAGATAGATGAGACGCGCTTCCTCGTCGCCTGAAATAATGCTTGTTCGAATGCCGATTTTCTGAGCGACCATTTCCATATACGCGCCGCCGTTTTTGGCTTCGCGAATTGCGCTGGTAGCAAAGGCAATGATGTGGTGGGTTTCAACGCCACGCTGTTCGGCGAGTTTGCGAAAGCGCATGAGTGTTTGAAGCCCTTGCGACATAGCTTCTTGCGAGAGTTCTTTGGTTAAGAGACTGCCATCGCCAATGCGAATCATCTCTTTGGCGCGATCAATCGTCAGAAAACTCATGTCAGGCAATAGTTCCACAATAATCATGTGGAACGAGTTTGTTCCTAAATCAATCGCCGCAAGGCGCTTTGGATTTTGAGACAGCGACATGGTGTAGCTGTTTAGCGTTATGGTTTTATGGTTAGATTTAAGGGCTCTCATCGCGCGAAGCACTAAGCCGAAACAGAGCCGATTCGCACGCGCGATTGCTCAATGTCGTGTCCGAGTTGAGAGGAGAAAAATGAAAAAGCCTCGCAAATGCGAGGCTTTCATTAAAACTTCTCATTTAGACTTGGCGAGGGCTTCCGTTGCTTCGGCGTTTCTTCCAACACGCGCGTAGAGTTGCCCTAAAAACCGCCAAAAGTCCTTGCTGTTACCAGCTTCGGCGGCGGGTTTCAAAATTTCAATGGCTTGTTCATAGAACTTGTAGTGACCTGTGTATTCGGGTGCTTTTTTGCGTCGCTTTTTGTCCTTAGGCTTGTTGGCTTCTTCATCGGCTTCGGCAAGTTTAAAGTAAGCAACGGCAGCATTGTAGGAGCATGCATAATCCAAGAAGGACGGGTTGGTGTCAATCACTTTTTTGAATTGTGTGATTGCGCCGTTGTAATCTTTCTTTTCGTTAAGAAGCGTGCCATAGATATAGAGCATAAGCGAATTGTTGGGCTCCTGAGCTAAAACTTGCTTCACCATCGTTTCAGCTTCGTTGTATCGTTTGGCAAGAAAATAATTCGTAGCAAGCAAGCGATTGACATCAGGTGAGCGCAAGTTTTTATTGTATGCTAGTTCAAGCGTTTTAATGGCTTTTGCAGTGTCTTTGAGTTCGCCAGCGTAGATATTTGCCAGTTGAACATAGAACCCCGTATCCGTTGGAGCGATAGAGATGGCGGTCTCGAGCGTTTCGGTTGCGCCTTTGAAATCTTTGAGCAAAACTTTGGAGTTGGCAAGGGCACGATACGAAGCGGCACTATCGGGCTGAATAACGATAGCACGATTGAGTTTCGTAATTGCTTGCTCGAGCAATTCGCGCTTTGTGCTTTCGTCGTTCTTTTCAGTGTAGGCTTGGTTAAAGAGACTAGCACCTGCATTGTATTCAATGCGCCACACTTCGCCGAGAAGCAAGGTGGCGTCTTTCAAATCGGCTTGGGAAATTTTCATGCCGGGTGAGATGGCTTTTTTTAGTGCGATGGCGGCGGAGTCGTTGTATTGTTTAACATAGTAGGCTTTCCCTAAAATGTAGTAAGCTTCTCCGTTCGTAGGGTCGGTGATGGTAGCAGTGGTTGCTGCCCTGATGGCATCGTCGGTGTTACCTTGTCGGAGATAAAGTTTCGCGCCTTCAACATCGGCACTTCCACAGCCTCCATCAGCAGCAGTCAGCGCACTGAAAATGGTGGCGAAGATGAAAAGATGAATGAGTTTCTTTGACATGAAAGATTTTGCAAAGTTAGGTTGAATAAACTGTGCGAAGATTTTTGTAAAGAAACAATAATAGCAAAAACAATACGCTTTTTCAATTTTGCACAACTGATTTTTCTTTCTACTTTGCTCGCAATCCTTCATTCACATTCAATGTTTGCACAAAAAAGTTCAATGAAGTTGACTAGTAAACCCTCGCAGGAAACCTCAAAGCCTTCTAGTTCAAGCAGTATGCTTAGAGAATTTTCCAAGAAGTGGTTCTCCAAGAAGTGGATATGGGGCGCTATCGGCATCACGTCGGCGCTCGCCTTAGGCGTAGCCGTCTCACGTCGTGGCTTGCCATTTCTGTTGCGCAAAGAACAATCTTCTAAGAAATCGGCTTTGCCAACCGCACTGACCTCCGAGTGGCAGCTCATTGAGAAAATCGATCGCGTGCTTCAAAAAGCACATATTGAGGGAATCGATGTGTATGTTAAAAACGCAAAGGTCTTGCTGGTTGCAACGCCTGAACAACGGCACGACCTTTCAGACGCGCGCGACCTAATTCTCGCGCTTGATGGCGTGCAATCTGTTGAGACATCTGTCAAAGAGCCTTCCATTTCGTCTTCTTCATCAACAATAAACACTGCGTCCTAATCGCCTGCTCGCATGAAAGTGGCTCTGCTTTACAATCAAAAGCCTGACCTGCCCGAAAACACGCTGAAATATCAAAACGATGAATTTGCCGAGTGGGATAATCCTGAAACAATAGACGCCGTTGCGAACGCCCTGCGTGAGCGATGCGAAGTCGTCAAGATTGACTGCAACCCGGCGTATCTTCAACAGATTATCTCGACGCTCCTTGAAGAAAAGCCTGATATTTGCTTCAACATCACCGAAGGGATTGGAGAGCCAAGCCGCGAAGCGCAAATTCCCGCTCTGCTCGATATGATGCGTTTGCGCTACACCGCTTCCGACCCTGCAACCTTGTGCCTCACGCTCGACAAAGCGCGCACAAAAGAGATTTTATCATACTACCAAATTCCCACGCCCGCCTTTTGGGTGATTCACACGCTTCGTGAAGGCACGGCGTTTTTGCAACAGCGACACCAGTTCCCGCTCATCGTCAAACCGCTTTACGAAGGCTCGAGCAAAGGCATCTTTGAACGGTCGGTGGTTTATTCCGTCGAAGAACTTGCGCGCCAACTTCGCGAGGTGATTGAGCATTACAGACAGCCTGCGCTCGTCGAGCAATTTCTTTCAGGACGCGAATTTACGGTCGCGCTTCTCGGAAACGGAGAGACGCTCGAGGTGCTTCCGATTATTGAACTGCTCTTCGACCACTTGCCAAAAGAGTCGCGAAAAATTTACTCCTACGAGGCGAAGTGGCTGTGGGACAACCCCGAAAATCCTATCGAGATTTTTAAGTGCCCCGCGCTAATTTCCAAAGAACTCACTGATGAAATCGCCTCTCTCTGCAAACGCGCTTTTCTGGCTTTGCGCTGCCGCGATTGGGCACGCATTGATGTTCGATTAAACGAACACGGACAGCCGTTCATCATAGAAATCAATCCGCTTCCTGGCATTTTACCCAACCCTGATGAGCACTCATGCTTCCCATTGGCGGCACGCACAGCAGGAATGAATTTTAATGCGCTTATCAACCGTGTGCTCGATGAAGCCCTTAAACGCTATAATCTCACTATTTAGCCGCTGAATCGGTTAAATTATCCTTCATACATCGCAAAAAGAACTTTTATGCGTAAAAAAGTGTAATAAATTTCACATCAAACATCTGTCTGCTGTTGTAAGTGCTTGCTTTATTGCGGCTTATCGAAACGATTTGACATTCCTAAGCACATTTTTACGCGTTGCTTTTGCCCTCAGAAGCAGTGCGCGCTGCTTAACATAGAATCAGTCAGCCTCAACCGAACTTTGTTCGGACAATCGTCATAGCATTCATGAATCCAAGTCAGAAAGAACCTTCTAAATCGCACATTATGACTGCAAGAGAGGTCGCCGTTAAAGTCCTACGTGAAGTTGATTTTGGCGGTGTGAAGTCCGACACGGCTATCACAACGCAGTTTTCCATCTCGCCGCTCGATGCCGTCGATAAAGCCTTTGCTATGCACATGATTTACGGCACATTGCGCGAGAAAATGAAAATCGACTACATCATTCAGCAGTTTTACAAGCACGACTACAACAAAATGGACGCCGATGTGAAGAACATTCTGCGTATCGCCGTCTATCAACTCTTCTACCTGTCCAAAGTCCCGAAATGGGCGGCGGTCAATGAATCCGTTGAATTAGCAAAGCGACTCAAAAATCAATTTCTTGCAAACCTTGTCAACGGTGTGTTGCGCAACATCGCCAACAACATCGAGTCGGTCAGTTTCAAAACCAAAGGTGGCACATTTGCCGACCAAATCGCGCTGCAATACTCGCACCCGAAATGGCTACTCGACCGATGGTTAGAGCGATTCGGATTCAGCGAAGTGCAAGAACTCATGTCGGCAAACAATCAAATTCCGAAAATCTCGTTCCGAATCAACACGCTCAAAACAACCATTAGCGCATTTCGCGAACGACTCGCGCAAGCCAACATTCCCTTTCAAGAAAGCCCTGTCTTCGGCTTCATCACTCCTGAACGCTTTTTTGACTTGGAGGAATTTTTGAAAGAGGGATTAGTATCGGTTCAGAGCGAATCGCAAGGCATGGCGTGTTTGCTTCTTAACCCCAAACCCGGCGAACGCATTTTAGACATGTGCGCCGCCCCCGGCGGAAAGTCAACCTTCCTTGCGGAACGCATGAACAACCTCGGACATATCACTTCCATCGACCTTTACGATAACAAACTCCAACAAATTCGCTCACTAGCCGAAACGCTCGGAATCAACATCATTGAAACCGTCAAAGGCGACGCGCGAAAATTCACGCCCACCGAGAAATACGATAAAGTCTTGCTCGATACGCCTTGTTCAGGCACCGGCGTTTTAGCCCGACGCGCCGAACTGCGTTGGCGACTCTCTCCGAACGACATTGTTACCATGCAAAAACTGCAACGCGAACTTCTCGAGAACGCCGTGCAATGCGTCAAAGACGATGGCGTGATTGTCTATGCGACTTGCTCGCTCGAGCCCGAAGAAAATTACAGGCAAATTGAATCGTTCCTTGAAGCACACCCCGATTGGCGCGTGCAAAGCGCAAGCGAAGTGTTGCCTGCTGAACTGCACCAATACGTCTGCGAATCAGGCGCGATTGAAATTCTGCCGCACCGACATCACCTCGACGGCGCGTTCTCAATTCGCTTGGTTAAAAAGTAATCAAGAGCAATCAAGGCATCTCGACGCGACCTTCAAAGACAATTTCAGCAGAGCCGATTAAAAAAACTTCTTGAAACGCGGCGTCAAACTCGACTTGAACTTGCTCGCCGCTCTGCACATGAAGCGTTACCGCTTTCGTGTTGATTTTTCCTAAACGATAACTCACCACCGCCGACGCCACACAGCCCGTTCCGCAGGCAAGGGTTTCATTTTCAACGCCGCGCTCAAAGGTGCGAATCCGAATCGCATCAGGCGCAATCACACTGAGAAAATTCACATTCGTGCCTTCGGGAAAGTGTTGCGCGTTGGCTCGAATTTTTTTGCCCTCGTTGAACACATCAAACTGTTCAATATCTTGAACATAGACAATCGCGTGCGGCGAGCCAGTGTCGATGAAATATGTTTCGTAACCTTCGACGATGAACTTATCGCGAAACGCTTTGGGCGGTGTCATTTGAAGTTTGACGCGACGGTCGGGCAAAATTTCGGCATGATAAATTTCGCCATTGGCTTCAAATGTAAATTGCGTTTTATTGATGCCTGCGTGCTCGGCAAATCGCGTGATGCACCGTCCGCCGTTGCCGCACATTGAGCCAAGTTTTCCGTCGGCGTTGTAATAGCGCATGGAAAAGTCGTAACGGTCTGAGTTTTCCAATAAAATCAAGCCGTCTGCGCCAATCCCTGTGCCACGCTTGCACCACTTTGCGATTTGCGCTTCGGAAAATGTGCGCTTTTCGGCGCGATTATCAATCATGATAAAATCATTGCCCGCGCCCGACATTTTCGTAAAATGAACCGTCATTTAACTCTGAATTGAATTGCTGATGAAACGAATACTGATTGGATTTCTCTTGATTGCGCCAATGCTGAAGGCGCAAAATCGTGGCGATTACCAACTTGCCGAAAGTTTCTTTCAAGCGCAAAATTACGAACAAGCCGCCGAGCGATTTCAAAAACTTTACGAACAAAACCCCTCTTCTCAACTTTACTTCGACCGCCTGCGCGTTTCGCTCTACGAATCGCGCCAATACGATAAAGCCATCGCTCTCATCACGAAAGAATTAGACCGCAAGGAAAATCGCAACGCTATGCTACTTACGCTGATGCAATGCTATTACGCCAAAGGCGACAGCAAAAAAGGCGACGAAACACTCCAACAACTTATTTCACGCGCAAAGGATATTCCTGAATTTGCCTCAATTATTCTTGCGCTCAAACAAGAACGCATGACCGAGCGCGTTGCAAAAGTGGTGCTCGAGTCGCGTCAAAAATTGCGTGGCTTAATCGAGCGCGCCGACATGCTCTTTGCCGAAGACCTTGCGGATGCCTTTCTGTTTCTCAATCGCTACAGCGACGCCACACGCGAATACCTCAAACTGCTCGACTCCGACATGCCCGACTTCCAACGCATTCGCGCGCAAATTTCCAGCTACGCTCAAAAATCAAACCCCGACTTGCTTCGCGAGACCATCAAAGTGATTGAGAAAGAAAAAACGAAGTATCAAGATTTGCCGCGCCAACTTATCTCGCAACTTCTGCTCTCGCTTTACATGGAACTTGGCGATTTTGATAGTGCCTACAGCGAAGCCCTCTATCGCGACCGCGAACTTAATGCAGGCGGCGGACAACTTATTGCCTTTGCGCAATCGGCATTGGCTCAAAATGCCTTGCCTGCCGCACGAAAAGCCTTTCAGACTGCTATCGCAATGGACGCCAGCGTGCACGCCATTCAAATGGGAAAGTTAGGACTTGCGCGCGTTTTGGAAGCCGAAGCCCGACAAGCCCGAGAAAATCAACTCGAGAAAACGAATCAAGCCATTCTTGCTTACAAAGATTACGCCAACACCTATCGCCAATCGCCTGAATCGCCCGAAGCCCTTTTGAGCGTTGCTGAATTGCAGTTTCAAATTTTGAAATCCCCTTCCGACGCCAAATTCACAATCGAACAACTCGCTCAACGCTACCCCGACGCGCCTACGCTACGCCGCGCTGAATTGCTTTTGGCACAAATTTTTTTCGCACAAGATAATTTTTCAGAGGCACGCGAAACCTTGAACGCGATGCTGAATCGTCCGTTCTTAACGCCGCGCCTTAAAGCCGATGCCGCGCTCCTGCTCGGACAACTTGCCTACTACGACGCCAATTTTGAAGAAGCCCTTAAACGCTTTTCTGAAATCGAATCGCCTCGCGAAGCCAGTAATGACGCGCTTCTCCAACGCCTCATGATTCTCAAAGGACTTGGCGACACGCTGAAAAATCCCAAAGCCCTCGATGCACTCCGACGCTTTGCTCTGATTGAAAAACAACTTGCTCAACAAAAAAACACCGTCGCGCTCGAATCCATCAAACAGTGGCTTAGCGACTTTGGTGGCTCAATTCTTACTGACGATATGCTGTTCAAAAAAGGAACGGTTGAGGAAACGCTTGCGCCTAATCGTGCATTGGAAACTTACGAGCAACTTTTAGGAACATATCCGAAAAGTTACTATGCCGATAAATCGCTTTTTCGGCTTGGGATTCTCTCTGAAAAAATTTTGAAAGATCGCGATAAAGCTATTGCGTATTTTGAACAACTTATCAAAGATTATCCGCGCAGTTTTTTGGTAAAATCGGCTCGCGAAGAATTGCGCCGCTTGAAACAACCAAGTTGATTCTTTTTCAGATAACACTTCTCGAACATGCTTACGACGCAACTCACCGAAATTCGCCCCGCGTCTATTTCGCTGGGGCGCGGACTCGACCTCAAAAATCCTGTTCTGCTGGCAAGCGGAACGGTCTCTTACGGCGAAGAACTCTCCAAACTCACGGACCTTTCCAAACTTGGTGGCATTGTTACCAAAGCCATTTCGCTTGAGGTGCGCGAAGGCAATTTGCCGCAACGCATTGTTGAAACGCCGGCAGGAATGCTCAATGCGATTGGGCTTGCGAATGTTGGCGTTGAAAAATTCATCGAAGAGAAAATGCCGTTCTTGCGTGCGCAACAGTTCCACACCGTTGTCAACATTGTGGGTAAGTCTGTTGATGACTATTGCGAGGTTGTGCGTCGCTTGGAAGATGTGGAAGGCATTAGCGGCTATGAAATCAATCTTTCTTGTCCGAATGTAAAAGGCGAGTGTATCATTTTCGGCGTCGATGAGCGCGCCACATTTGAAATCACAAGCGCACTTCGAAAATGCACCAATCGGCATTTGATGATAAAACTCACGCCGAATGTAACCTCCATTGCTACGATTGCGCTTGCGGCAGAGCGCGGCGGTGCAGATTCGGTTTCACTCATTAACACAGTTGTGGGAATGGCAGTCAATTACAAAACGCGAAAGCCCTTGCTGAAAAATGTAACGGGCGGGCTTTCTGGTCCTGCCATTAAGCCGATTGCGCTTGCAAAGGTTTGGGAAGTCTATAACGCCGTTAAAATCCCGATTGTCGGCATGGGCGGTATTGCCAGTTTTGAAGATGCGATGGAATTTTTTCTTGTCGGAGCCAGTGCCGTTCAGGTCGGAACGATGAATTTCGTCTCGCCGAACATTGGCGCAACCCTTGCCGAGCAAATTGAGCATTACTTTTCTACCGAAAGCGACATTGAGTTCAAAAATTTTATCGGGTCGCTTGAAATTTAACTTCACAGATTTATGAAGATTCGTAGTGAGAAAGAAATTTTACACCTTGTTAATGAAACTCTGCTCAGAAGTCGCCGTATATTTGCATCAGTTCAGGTACAATGTTCTTTCTCACACCAAAGACTCTGATTCCTACTTATCAGAGCCTCCTTTGTTGTTTTGTTGATAGAGGGACTCGGCTATAGGGCAGCCGAGTCTTTTTTTTCGATACTTTCTCGATAAAAATTCTTCGGCACGCTTATTGAAGTTACAAAAATGTTCAAGCAAGGCGCGTGAAGTTGCGAAAATAAACTGCAATGTGTAACTTCTTCGCCAATTCGATGTGAAAAACTACACACTTATTTACACACTTAACCATCAGGAGGCCTTCAAGATGAGCAAGAACAAATTTGAATTTCCGACGGAAGAAAAATTCCGCGCTGCCATTTTTGAAAACATGGGTATGGCAGTATGTGTGACAGATGAACATGGCAATTTTGTCGAAGTCAATGATGCGTATCTCAACCTTTATGGCTACACCCGCGAGGAGTTGATTGGCAAGCACTTTTCAATGGTTGTGCCCGAGCATTATCGTGCTGAAGCTACGCGTATTCACGATGCGTTCATGGCAGGTGCTGTGGAAATGCCCGCCGAATGGGTTGTGGTGCGCAAAGATGGCGAACTTCGCAACATCTATGTGGTGCCAACCTTGATGGTTAAAGACGGAATGAAGTGCAAAGTAACCGCGATTGCCGACATTACGGAATACAAGCGCGTTCAGTCGACGCTCAAGCCGCATGGCGAAGTAGTCAATGCGTGAAGTTTTTTTGGGATATTCAGGGAAGGCGTTCACACGAACGCCTTTTTTGTTTTTATGCGTCTCGTTTGCGAATCAATCCGAGCGAAGCAAGTTCGGCTAAAATTTTTTGTTCAATTTGTTTGCGGCGCGCACGGTCAAACTTTTCACGACACTCCTTGCACCACTCATAGTGCAACGCGCCTTGCTTGAAGGCTTTTTCCGTTTTCGTCTGAAAGCATCGTGGGCATTTGATTTTTTTCATTTCACACGCGATTTATATTTCCACTTTCTAACAAACCTTCGGTTTATGCGATTCATCATGCTTTTGAATTTTGTTCTTTTCGCTTCGTTTCTTTCGGCGCAACCGCTTCCTGAATTCTCTATTCCGATGAGTGAGCCTTCGGCGCACATCAAATTTCTTGCTTCTGACGAATTAGAAGGGAGAATGACAGGCGAACACGGAAACAATGTCGCCGCGCGCTACATCGCGACGCAGTTTCAACGCTATGGTGTTAAGCCCATCACACCGAACTACTTCCAACCGATTTCATTCATCAAACGCATTTCGCCAAAATTGCTCGCGCTTAAACTCGGCAACCGAACCATTGACAGCGACGACCTGCTGTTGCTCACAGGTGATTCAGTCAATCTGTCCGCGCCACTTGTCTATGTTGGCTTTGGAATTGTCGACAGTGCTAGCGGGCGCGATGATTACAGCGGCATTGATGTGAAAGGCAAAATTGTCGTGGCACGCCTTGGCACATCGGAGGACGATTCGCCACGCGCGCTCTTCGGCTCGTTCAAGCAAAAGCAAGATGCCGCCAAAGCCAAAGGCGCGCTTGCGTTGATTGAACTTTATCGATTTAGTTTTCCATTCAGCAGTCTCAAGCAATTTTTCGGCGGCGGAAGTTTAGCGATAGACGACAGCACTTCAACGACGGGCACATTTACTCACATCTTGTTGAACGATGATAACTCGGAAATCAGGAAAGATGTGCAAACGAAAAAGAACCTTAATGCTACGCTTCAAACCGATGGATACAAAGAGCAGAAAGTGATTTCAAACAATGTCGTCGGCGTCATTGAAGGCACAGACCCGAAGTTGAAAGAGGAATTTGTTATGCTTTCGGCGCACTACGACCACATCGGAGTTAAGCCAACACCGAACTCAACCGATTCCATTTACAACGGCGCGCGCGACAATGCGATGGGCACAACTGCCCTGCTTTGCGCCGCACGCATCTTCCGCGAAGCCCCGCCTAAACGAAGTATTCTTCTGCTTGCTTGCACGGGCGAGGAAATGGGACTTTTAGGAAGCGAATACTATGCGGAGCACCCACTTGTGCCGCTGAATAAAACCGTGTTTAACCTTAACATCGACGGCGCAGGCTATAACGATACAAGCATTGTAACCGTTATCGGATTAGAACGCACAACCGCAGAGCCAGATATTCTCGAGGCATGCAAAGCCTTTGGGCTTGGTGCTGTTCGAGACCCTGCACCTGAACAAAATCTCTTTGACCGTTCCGACAACGTCAGTTTTGCGCGCAAGGGCATTCCTGCGCCGACCTTCAGTCCCGGCTTTCGCGCCTTCGATGATGCCATTAACAAGTTCTATCATCAAGCCGCCGACCAAGCCGACGAGAATTTTGACTTTGCGTATTTTCATCGCTTCGTTAAAGCCTTTATTCACGCGGCGCGACGCATTGCCGATAATCCTTCTGCACCGCAGTGGAAATCAGGCGATAAGTATGAATCTGTTGGAAAAAAACTTTATGCAAAGTAGCTGATGAACCCGACGCTTGCTCGCTGGGCGCGACTTGCCCTGACGCTCACAGTGCTCTTGCAAATTCTCGCCGCCTGCAAAACGCGCAACGTGGAGATAGTGCAAGAGACTAAAAAGGAACTGCCGGGCGCATTTGGCGGAGAACTCTTTTTCAAGTGGGGAACGCGCAAAACCGCGATTGTTCAAACCATGCTTGCGCGCGAAAACATTCGCACGGATTCTCAGCACGAAAAAACATTCGTAACACCCGAACTCCATTTCAAAGGCGGCACGCTTTACGGCATGCGCGTTGCCACATGGGCGTTTGCCTTTGGCGATTCCGTCCGTGCCGATTCGCTCAACTCTATTGGATTATATTTCGCGCAGGTTGTCTTTGAAGGCAATGAAAAAACCGACGAACAGTTCAAACGGCTCGATAGCCTCATCTGTGCGCAATATGCCCTCGAGTCAATGATTACTGAATCAACGGGAAAAATCGTTTATCGATTTCTCAATGGCGATGAAATTCTTTTGGCACTGGTCAAGATTGGAAAGAAACCGCCGACAATTTTGCTCGAGTATCTCAATCAAAAGCGACTTGATGAAGGTGTGGCGTTGATAGAAAAGCGATAAAAGATGCTCTTTGAAAGAAGTGAGCAAATTGGGACAGATGAATGCGGCACATGATTATACATCTTTGATGAGAGCCGTCTCCTGAACAGGCACTTTTCCTACCTCTTCAATCAGACGAATGCGCTGAACTAAAAACAGGCAGAGAATCGTTGCGCCGATGGCAAGCAAGCCAACGAGATGATAGTTCGTCATGGCGCCGTCTGTCGCTTTGCCGACAATCAATCCTGCTACAAAACTCGATGCACCTGACGCAAGTTGTTGCGCCGATGAATTGATGCTCATAAAACTTCCGCGCGACTTTGGTTCAACGCTCGATGTTACAAGCGCAACTGCCGGCACTAATCGCCCATTCATCGTAATCATAAACAGCGTCGTAATTGCTAATGCAAGCACGAGCGGCACTTGTGGCACGTTGGTAATGGCATAAATCGCCACCATTGAACTGAGCGACATGAGCGTGAAGACTTTGGCTTTGCCGAATCTATCCGCAAGATGTCCAACAAAGCGCGAGGTAAAAATGGTTGCCGCGCCGCCGAAAAAGTAAATCAACGGCAGTTCGGATTCGCTCATGCCCACATTCGCCACGAAATATGGACTGATGTAAGGAATGACGGTAAATCCGCCCACCATCAAGACGACCATCAACAAGAGCGCGTTTCGATGATTTGGATGTGCGACGAGCGCGTAAAGTTTTTGAATGGCTTCTAATGGCGTTTCATGGGACGCATGCGTTTGAAGATGTCCGCGCATGCTGGGCAGTTCTTTATAGGCAAGCGCAAGTGCAATCGCACTCAACGCGGCGAGCATAAAAAAAGGAAAATGCCACCCAAAGTGATTGGCGAGATACAGCCCAATCGGGACGCCTGCAACGGAGGCAATCGAGAAGGCACTCATGACGGTGCCGGTTGCCGCGCCACGCCGTTCTTCTGGAATGCAGTCGCCAATGACGGCGAAGATGAGCGCGCCGAGCACGCCGCCAAATCCGCCTGCTACAATACGCGCAAGCATGAGCGTGAGATAGGTCGGCGCAATTCCGCAGAGAAATGTGCCAATCGTAAAGCCTGAATAGAGAAATAAGAGTGCCGTGCGTCTATCAAATTTATCGATGAAAAAGGCACTTAAAAATCCTGTAATGCCTGCGCTGAATGTGTAAGCGGAAACGATGAATCCAAACTCTTGTGGAGAAATCTCGAAGACGCGCATCAGTTGCGGTCCGAGCGGCATCATAATTACAAAGTCTAATATGTGTGTGAACTGAACCGCAACTAAGACTAAGAGCAGTAGCCATTCGTGTTTGGGAGATGTGTCAGAAGAAGCCGTCACAAGTTGGTGATTAAAGGTTCGCGCTAATTTAAGTCTCTTAAAAGAACTCACTTCTTTGCGGAAAAAATTTCGCCCTCGATTTTTTCTTCAATCGGTTCGCCATATGCCGAGTGCAAAATTTCTTTGACATTGCGCGCGATGTTTTGTGCAATATCGTCCGTCGGCAAGTCATCTTCATCTTTTCCGAATGGGTTTTCAATTCTTTCGGCAATAAACTCAATGCCGACCATCACATAGAAAATAAACGGCACAATGACCACCGCCGCCCAACCGAAGTCGTGAATCAGTCCAAACGGTAGCGACAAGACGTATCCTGCAATAAAGCGTTTGATGAGCATTGCGTATGAAAACGGAATCGGCGTTTTTTTGATGCGTTCCATGCCGCCGAGCGCGTCGACGAGTTCATTCAGGTTTTGAGAAATGGCTAAAAACTGCTCTGCGCCAATTTTGTTTTCTGCACGAAGCGTTTGAACGTGGTTCGTGATGATTTTCACGACTGCAAGCGGCTTGTGTGCCGCGTCAGCAACCGAGTCGCGATAAGCGTTATCGAGAATTTGCAAATCGGAATCGTTGATTTCGTCGCGCAAGTGTTTTGGCAAAAGAATGGCAAAAGCCGAAATGCATGATGCAAAAGCGTGTCGCGCTTCAAGAGATGATGGGTCTAAATACGCATCGAGTTTAATGGCGAGATTGCGAGCGGAGTTTACGAGCGCGCCGAAGAGTTTTCGTCCTTCCCACCAGCGTTCATATGCGGTGTTTGTGCGAAAGACTAGCACCAGCCCCAGCACCACGCCCATCAAGGTATGCACTGTGAGCGGAATCTCAATTTTGTAGAGCCCTTTTATGAAATCGAGATAACACACCACTGCGGTGAACGTCGCCATCACCAACATGCTTGGCAAGAGGCGACGAATTTGCCCTGCCCGAAAATCGAACAGAAAAGAAAACCATAATCGGCTGTCGTATTGAATCATTTGAGCACAATGCTTTTGGAACTATCCAGCAACGAGACTTGACCAGTTTCAATATCGTAATACGCGCCGACGATGCGAAGTTCCTTGCGCTCCACTCTCGGCTTCAAGACCGGCTCAGAAGATTGAAGCAAGTGCACGGCGTGGTAGATGTTTGCTCGAACCGCCGCATCTAAGTTGTGCTTTAAACTGTCAGGCAGGCTTTTTTCTTCGGCTTCACTGGCAATGTAATCCAGAATGGTTTGAATGTGGTCGTGATGGCGTCCGCCTTCTTCGTGCAGGAAGGCTTCAACCGCACCGCAGTTTTTATGCCCGAGCACAACGACCAAGTTGCAGCCTAAATGCTCAACCGCATATTCAATGCTGCCAAGTTCGTAATCGCCCACAACATTGCCTGCAGTTCGAATCGAGAAGATGTCGCCCAGACCTTGATCGAAGATGAGCTCCGGCGGCACACGCGAATCCGAACAACTCACCACAACTGCAAACGGATGCTGACCTTTTTTAAGTTGGCGAATGCGTTCCAAAGTTTGGTCGGGGTGAATCGGATGTCCTTCCATAAAGCGACGATTGCCTTCCAAGAGCGTCGCCAGCGGGTCGTGCGGTATAGGCTCGGGCTGTTTGTGCTGACACGCCGAGAGAGCCAGCAAGACAACTAAATAAACCGCAATGCGTTTCATCGTTTTCTCCCAGAAAAAGTTTGTATGATTAGAAATCAAATTCCTCAATGAACGGCGATGGTATTGACCGTTTGAATCCCTTGCAGATGCAATTCAATATGCCGCTCGTGCGCAATAGTTTTGTATTCGCTAATCATTTCCAAAATATCGTAATCGATAAAGTGCGATGATGTGCCATCGATTGTAACCGCCGCGTATTCGGGAATTTCGTCCAAGATTTTCTTCAACTTCACCTTGTTGAGAAAAGTTACGGAGCTATTGAGCGTAATGAAGTAGTGATCGATGCCCTCGATATGTTTTTTCTCGACACGAAACTCGGCTTGGAAGTTGCTTTGAATGATGAAGTAAATGGAAATAAGCAGTCCGATGCTGACGCCGATAAGCAAGTCGGTCGCAAGAATCACCACGATGGTGATGATAAACGGTAGAAACTGTGTTGTGCCTGCGCGCCAGATTGCTGTGTAAAGTTGCGGTTTCGTGAGGTTATAGCCCGTGATGAGCAAAATGGCAGAAAGCGACGCAAACGGAATGTGATTGAGCAGGGATGGAATACTCAGTGAGGCAACGAGCAAGAGCACACCGTGCGTGATAGTTGAGAGTTTTGTTTTTGCGCCTGCCTGCACGTTCGCCGCACCGCGCACAATAACTGCCGTGAGTGGAATCGCGCCGAGCAAGCCACACATCATGTTGCCCACGCCTTGCGCAATCATTTCACGATTGACGGGCGTCGTCAGGTTTCGCTCATCGAGCTTATCGATGGCTTCAATACAGAGTAACGATTCAAGCGAGGCTAAAAGCCCAATGACAAGACCATTTTTCCAAATCTCTACGCTTGAAAAAAGTTTTGAAAAATCGGGGAACTGCGCGCTCTCGAGCAAGTTTTCAGGAATGCTGACCAATTGCGACGGCTTGAGCGCGTATTGAGGTGCCACGGCATTGAAGAGCAGATTCAATCCTACGCCCACCAGCACTGCCAAAAGCGGCGCGGGAATTCTGCGAAAGCGATGTGCAAACGGCTGTTGCATCAGAACTAACACGCCAAGCGAGACAAGTGTAATTGCCGTTACGCCTTTGGTGAAGTGCCGAACAAATGAATCCATGTTGCCCAAGAAGGGCTCTGTGGTGAAAAGTTCAATAAAGGCACTCGTCCAAAAATCAGGTTGGTCGAATCCTGTTGCGACGGGAATTTGTTTGGAGATAAGAATGATGCCAATCGCCGCTAACATGCCCTTGATGACCGACGATGGGAAATAGTTTGCAATGCCGCCCCAACCAATCACACCAATCAAGATTTGGAACGCTCCGGCAATGATGACAGAAAGAAGAAAGACACGGTAGTCGCCCGATGAACTAATCGCTGATGCCACGACTGTGGTTAAGCCAGCGGCAGGTCCAGAAACGGAGGTCGGCGAGCCGCTGATGATGCCAACGATAATCCCCCCAATGACGCCCGAAACAAGTCCTGCATAGAGCGGAGCGTTTGAGGCTAAGGCGATTCCTAAACACAAGGGCAAGGCAACAAAGAAAACAGAAAGACCCGCTACGGCATCGTAACGAGTCCATATCAATCGATAGTATTTGAGGCGATGTCTCATCTTTAAGGAACGACTGTTAATGTTGTTATGTATGAATCAGCCTTCTGTGCCAATGGCGAGCACTTTGGCAGTTTGCCAGAACTCGTCAGGGTTGAGAATGCGCACGATGGATTTATTTCGCTCGCCCGATTTTTCCACGACTTCATAACTACTGCGCACGTGCGGCGACCAAATCACGACGTCGCTTTTTGGTGCAGGCACTTCGATTTCTGTGGTTTGTGAAACATCGATGCGTCGCACGTTGGAATTTTGCGACGGATTGAAATTCGGATTATACGCATTGCCAAACGGACCGCGTCGTTCCAAGACGCCGTTTTCGCGGAGGAAGCCTGTGCCGCCTATGATGTAGAAGCCTGTGTTGAGTTTTTCGCGCTGTGTGTTGGCGGCGGCAACGGCTTCGGCAAGGCGCGACTTCAAACTTGCGGTTACGCGATTGAGGCTATCGACCTTGTTGCGAAGCGCGAGATTTTCGCCTGAAAGTTTCGCAATCTGTCCTTTAAGTCGCTCGTTTTCGGCTGAAACTTCTTCAAGTTTTTTTTCCAGACGCGCAACTTTAGCAGTCAGTTGTTCGATTTTTTCCTTTTGCTTTCTTAGTGTGTTTGCCGCCTCTTTGATACGCTCAATCGTACTCTGTTGCTTTTCGGGGTCTTTTTCCGCCGCCAAGTTCACACCGAGACTTTTCGTGTAAGTGTCCAATTCATCTAACTCTCGCGCTAAGAGTTCGCGCTTTTTGTTTTCTTCTTGAATGACGGCATTGAGCGAATCGGTAACTTGTTGCGATGTTTTTAGGAGCGTTTCAAGTTGTTTTTTTTCGTCATTACATCCGACAAAAAGCATCACAAAAAAAGCGGGTAAGACGAGACGCGTAATGGTTTTCATGAGCGATATAGGTTAAGGTTGAAGACTTGCAAAGATACGGCATCGAAAGCAAAAGGCGACCTCGTTTGAAGTCGCCCTTCGTGATTTGCCGAAACATTAGGCTGAAAACGAACTGCCACAGCCACAGGTCTTTTGTGCGTTGGGGTTGTTGAAGGTGAAACCCCGTCCTTGAAGACCGTCTTGGTAGTCTATGACTGTTCCAGAGAGGTAAATCGCGTGGCGTTTGTCGAGCAAAATTTCAACGCCGTTGCTAACAAATTGCTCGTCGTTTTCTTTGGGCTGGTCGAAGCCAAGCGCGTAAGAAAGCCCTGAACAGCCGCCGCCTGTAACGCCGACGCGCAGTTTGTAGCCTTCTGGGATTTTATTTTCTGCCATGATGCGATTGACTTCCGCAGCTGCGCCTGCAGTAAGCGTGATGGGAGCCTCTGTGAGCACGCTTGTTGCAGTTGTTTCCATGACTTCTGCCATATTTTGTCTCCTTTACAATTAGAGTTAATGATGATTAAAAAAATCAGAACAAGTTTGGCTTGTGAGTTGAAACCCACTTGTCGGCTTTTACGATGGCAACAACAATCATGCATTTTATGATATCGCCAATGATAAACGGAACGAAGCCAAACGAAAACGCTTGAGCGAGCGAAAGATTCAACACGACTTGAAGCCAAATCGTGCCGAGAATCATAATGACTAAACTGATGGCAAACACGCGCATAAAGAGCGTGTAAAGAGATGTTTCAATCGTGATATTGCGAAGCGAGATGCCCGTCAAGAAAGCGGCGATTGGAAACGAGAGCAAGTATCCGCCCGTCGCGCCGAAGAGCGTTGAGATGCCCATGGCGCCGCCTGCATAAATCGGAAGGAACAATCCGCCAACCACGTAGATGACTTGGCTAAGTGCGCCCCAGCGCGCGCCGAGCAATGCGCCTGAAAGAAGCACGGCGCAAGTCTGCATCGTGATTGGCACAGGAATCATTGGCACTTCAACCCATGCGGCAAGTGCCGTCAAGGCGGCAAAGAGGAAGGAATAGGCTACCGGCTTCGTTACTGACTTTGCTTGATGAATTGCGATTCGCATTGAATTTGGCAAATTAAATTAGTTTGAGGCTTTGAGTTTGAAGATACAAGTTACCTTTCGCATTTCAAACATGAAACGAGTTTCTGTTTTCTGTCTGCTGCTTGTAACACTTTTTTCGTCGTGCCAATCGGTTGTGCGCTATGGCGGAAGTTACGAGTCGCCGCTTTCGTCGTCGAGCAACGCCAAAGAAGGCATGGCGACCTACTACGCCAATGAATTTCACGGCAAGAAAACGGCAAGCGGAGAGATTTACGACAAGAACAAACTCACCGCGGCAAGCGTGGATTTGCCTTTTGGAACAACGGTGCGCGTGACGAATCTCGACAATCGCAAGAGCGTTGTGGTTCGAATTAACGACCGAATGCCGAAGAACAGCAAAGGCAGAATTATTGATTTATCGCTTGCGGGCGCGAAAGCCATTGAGATGGTGCAGTCGGGCGTGGTGCGTGTGCGTGTGGAAGTGTTGAATCAGTAGCGAACTTGATTGCGTCCGTTTTTCTTGGCTTCGTAGAGTTTTTCGTCTGCTTGTGCAATCATTTTTTCAAATGTGGGGAGTGATGTGTCGGCACATAGCCCCATGCTTAGAGTTACTTTCAATTCTGGGTGAAGAGAAGCCCATTCGTGAGTTTCAACGGCGCGGCGAACGGTATCGGCGACGAGTGCAGCGCGTTCAAGTGAGGCGTTGGGAAACATGATGACAAATTCTTCTCCGCCATAACGACCTACAACGCCTTCTCTGCCGATTCTTGCCTTCATCAGTTGCGCCACTGTTCTCAATACTTCATCGCCGATTTGGTGTGAGAATCTATCGTTGATTCTTTTGAAGTAATCGAGGTCTAAAATGCCAATGGTCAATTTCCCGCCATTCGATTTCGCTTCCTGAAAGGCTTGTTGCATGAGTTGGTCGATGTAGCGTCGATTGTAAAGTCCCGTAAGTGCGTCTTCTTTTGCCATGCGCTCGAGTTCGGCATTTTTTTGGGCAAGTTGATTGAGCAGTTCGGATTGGCGTTGGTCGGCTTGTTGCAGGGCTTCGACTAAAAGTTTGAGTTCTTCTTGTGCTTCGGCAAGTTCAATGGTTTTAAGCCGATAGATTTCAAGGTCTTTCTGCTCGCGCTCCAACACAAATCGCTCTTCGGTCAGTTGGAGGCGCAGGTCGCTTTCTTGGCTCAAAAAATTTTCCCAGAGATGCGCGTATTCTTCGTGATATTCGAGGGCTTTGCGATAGTTCTGCATGACTTTGTAGGTTTCCGAAAGCACGAAGGCGACGAGGGCGAGGGTTTGTTTGGGGTCGAGCTGTTCGGCATAATCGTGCGCGGAATAGAGGTAATTGGTCGCTTGCGCTAAGGTTGGCTGTTCGCGAGTTTGTAAGAATTCTTCCACATGGCAGCGTCCAAGTGCGATAAGGTTTTCGGCGATGCCAAGTTTGTTATCTATCTGGGTATGCAACCTGATGGCTTTTTGGAAGTATTCGTTGGCTTCTGCAAACTTTCCTAAATGCAAGCATACATAACCGATATTGGTGAGGCATATTGCTTTGCCATCTGGTCGGTTCAATGTGTCAAATTGCGTAAGAGATTGCTCAGAGATGGCGTGCGCAGCGGCGTAATCTGAAAGGTATCGGTAGCAGTATCCCATCAAGCAAGCGCTCATGGCTTTGTGATAGCGTGCGGTTTCGGAATCGTCTTGCTCGCAAAGCATTGCGGCTTCTTCTGCAAGGGAGAGAGCCAATTGCGTATTTCCGGCTTTGAGCTCCCAACCGAGTTCGAGCAACAGTTCGGCGCGTTGCAATGGGAGTGTTGCAACGGAAAGTTGTTTCTCGAGTGCAAGGGTGCGAGCCCGAATATATCGCTCGGGCGGAGGCATGCTCATAGAGCTCATAGAAATTTTAGGAGCGTCTTCTTCCTTCATCATCAGCCATGAGCGAAAGTGATTACGATGGACGCAAGTTCTGTGCTTATTTTTGCCAATGCAAGCAAAATCGCCAAAATTAGGATACGAGGTGAAGAGTAGCGGTTCAAGTTTTGCAGGCGGAGGCAATAGTCTTCATGCATTGGTTACGAGCGCGATTTCGTCAATGCAATACGAGCAGCGATGAGTTTAGCACGCAATTTTTCCGCCGATGTCTGAAATGCTTGGTCAGGGCTAATGCTTTCTGCCGTGAGTTTGATGTTTTGGTGCGGCGTCGATTGATAGGTGCGATGTTTCTTCACGGCTTCTTCCACCGTTCGTGCAAATAATTCCTCGCTTACTGGTTTGGTGATATAACGAAAGACTTGCACTTCGTTAATCGATCGAATCGCCATTGTCGCATCAACAATATCGGTCAGAATGATAGTAATAGTGTGTGGAAATTCTTTTTTGACCGTATTCAAGAAGTCAATGCCGTCGTGCTCGCCAAAGTTAAGGTCGCTAATCAACACCGAAACGGCAACCCGATTGAGTGCGGCAAACGCTTCATCTATTGTTGTGGCGTGCTCGGCAATGAAGCGTATGTTTATCTTTGACGTAAGTTTTTGAACTTCAGCAGGCGTGTATCCTACAAACAACAGGGTTGCTGGCGGTTCATGTTCCGACTTTGCGATTTCGACTGCAGGCTTTGCAGATGCAGTTGTTTTAGCCTCATTTTGCATTGAGACGATGCGGTCATGAATTTGAACGCCGAGTTCAATCATCTCGCGCAACTTTTCAACGCTGCACGGCTTGTTGATATATCGAAAAATTTGTCCGGCATTGACGGAGTTCAAAATCGCGTCAAGGTCGCTGTAACCTGTAAGCAACAAGCGCACTGTGTTGGGACTAATGTCTTTAACCTTGCCCAAAAGTTCGTGCCCAAGCATGCCAGGCATGCGCTGGTCGCTAACAATCACTTTGATTTTGTTGCGCTGAATAATGTCCAATGCTTGAACACCATTTTCTGCTGTAAAAACCGTGTAGTGCAGACGAAGCACTCGACTTAAAGAAGAAAGCAAGAGCGGTTCATCATCAACGAGAAGTATGTTAGACAGTGTGCTCATAATCTATCTGATAAAACTTTGTTGGACTTACGCCATTTGAAGTTTAGAAGAGCGAAGCCCTTCGTGTGACAGACGCCTGTCGCGTTTTTGTTTAACAGGAATTTTAATCGTGAATGTTGTTCCGACGCCGACTTGGCTTTCAACCTGAATGATGCCCGAATGCTTTTCAATAATTTGATAGCAGATGCTCAATCCTAAACCTGTGCCTTGCCCAACAGGCTTTGTGGTAAAGAACGGTTCAAAAATTCGGTTCAAATGTGCTTTCGGAATGCCTTTACCGTTGTCGGTAATGCGAATAACTGCGTAGCCATCTTCACTTGACGTCTTAATTCTAATTTCCCCATCGTTTCGCTCTATGGCTTGTGCCGCATTGGTAATCAAGTTCAAGAACACTTGGTTGAGCTGAGCGGGATAGCATTCTGCATAAAGTGTCGGCGCATATTCTTTCACGACCTTTGCTTTGTTTTTAATGATGTTGTTGGCAATCAGCAAGGTTGAGTC
Source organism: Chloroherpetonaceae bacterium (assembly GCA_046292465.1). Classification (GTDB taxonomy): domain Bacteria; phylum Bacteroidota; class Chlorobiia; order Chlorobiales; family Thermochlorobacteraceae; genus JANWWM01. The sequence continues at coordinate 300,752 of JBKBRB010000001.1, read as the reverse complement.
AATTCCCGCGTGAATATCGGCGTATTTGTATTCGGCTTCGTCTAAGCGCGAGAAGTTTTTAAGGTTTATCACCAACTCTTGGATTCTATCGATACCGGTCAGAGATTCACGGAGCATGTCGCTAATGTCTTGCAATATGTTTGCTTGTTTCAAGCGTTGCTGCAATTCTGCAAGTCGGACAAGGTGTTGGTCAAGGTTTTCCAGGTCGTCATTTTTTAGGGATTCACACAGTTTATTGGATGCATCGACAAGCGCGAAAATCTCCTTGTGGAATTCCAACATGCCTTCTAAGTTTGTTTTCACAAACGCCAAGGGCGTATTGACTTCGTGGGCAAGCCCTGCAACCATCTGACCAAGAGCCGCCATTTTTTCAGATTGAATTAACTGTGTTTGCGTGTTTTTCAGTTCAGCCGTGCGCTCTTCGACCTTTTGCTCGAGTTGTGAATTTAAGATTTCAAGTTCATACTTTGCTTTTGCAAGACTGAGGTTTGTGGCTCTTAGTTGCTCCTGCGCCATTCTTAACTCGCGGGTGCGAATCTCCACCATTTTCTCCAAGTTTTCAGAGTATCGTGTGATTTCTGCGTCTTGGGCGCGCAACTTACGAATAAAGTGGAAAAGGAGAATAAAGAAGTTAATGAGCGCGGCAATGATGCCTGTGATTTGAATGGCTCGTAGCGTGTTGGACTTATCCGAGAGTTTTTTCTCCGCTTCCGATGTGATGAAGTTCATCAAATCAAGGAGCAAGAGATTGTTGTTTGAGGCATATTCGACGGCATCTTGCAAATCTTCTTTTGGAACGGCGCCTTTGGCGGCAATCACGCGGAAGAGCTTTTCTTTGAACGGATTCCAAATGAGGAAAGCGCGCTCGAGATAGACTTTCGCGCTATCGGTTTCAACCGGAATAAGCATCACAGTTTTGTAATCACCACCTGTAACCAGTTTTCCATCGCGCAGTCCTTCAATCGTTTCATCGAAAATTTTGAAGGTCGTTGCCAATTCGTTCTGCGGTTTTTCAATACTGTGCCCAAAATTTTGAGCAATCTGAATTTGTAACAGCGTTTTGACAATGCGCTGTGAAAGTTCTCGTTGTCTTGAGGCAAGATTGACCGCCACGGCATCGCTTTCAAGTTGCCCTGTTGTAATCGAACTCACGACCAGCACGCTCAAATCCAAGATGAGAAAGAGCGCAACCGAGATAATGATTTCGCGATATTTTCGAAGATTCCCTAACACACCGAAACGATTAAAATTGACTTATCCAAATACTGACCCCGACCGTAAATCGATGCTGCGATTGAGCAAAGCACAACTTTTCTGTGTGAATTAGGTGAGACTTCTGCTTCGTTCTGAAGAGGTGCCGCCATGTGTGACGGGTTTTTTAGTTAATCGCAAAGTAGAGAAGTATCATCGGATTTCAAAAAGAGACTCTCTCAACCCAGCACTAAACAAATCATCTCTTCTTGCTGCACGATAGAAATCTTATAAAGGTCGGCAATCGGACAAGGACCGCTGACGCATTTTCCCGTTTCAGGGTCGAAGAGGGCAAAGTGCTCGCGGCATATAAGGTATCGCTTGTCGCTGTTGAACGCCGATTGATTTTTTTCGGCAATCGGCTCTCCGGCATGCGGGCATATATTCAAATAAGCGCGAATCACATTCCCAAATCGAATCACAAACGCTTCATATCGCTCCTCGTCTTTGACAAACGTAAAGATGTGCGACATTCCCTCATGCAATTCGGACGAGGCAATGATGGGAACGACTTTCGAGAAGCGCTCCACAGCGGTAGACGGCGGCGTTGACATTAAAACAAGAACAGTAAGGTTACTTCTAAATATTCGGCACGGTGTCGGTCGCACTTAGCGACGGACGAAATAAGATAGAAAAGTTTTCTAAATTGCTTAACATACATCAACTGATAATTTCAAACGCAACTGTTTTTTCGCAAATGACTGAAAAGGAAGAACCGACTTCACTCCAAGAACAATTGGGCGCGCTTTACGAGCAACTCAAAGAAACTTCATCGTTTCAAACAGCAAAGCATGCTACTGAGCAAGTAACAGGCTATATTGAAAAGCATCCCATTCAATCAACCTTGATTGCATTGGGCGTTGGGTTTCTTTTAGGCGCGCTGTTTTCATCACGCAAAAGCTAATCACGCATGAGAGACGACCGTCAGCCGCCATTTGAGCGTTTGCACGAGAAAAGCATTATTGAACTGCTCGATGAATCGCTCTCTCAATCGCTCGATGATGCTTCAGACCTGCTTACGGCAAAAGTGGAACTTGCGAAATTAGACGCGATGGAACTGCTCTCGAGCATTGCGGCAAATGTCGTGCTTGTCTTGATTTCTCTCGTGGGGGCTTCGTGCCTCTTCATTGCCCTTGCACTTTATTTGGGCGAACTGTTCGGGCAACGCTCGCTTGGCTTTTTAGCCATAGGTGCATTGCTCATCGGCGCAGTTGTCTTCATCAACATCTTCCAACCGCTCTGGGTGCGCAACTTGTTTCTCAAATTTTTTTGGCGCGAGTATCAGCAAAGACAATCTTCCAAGCCAAAGGATGGATAAATCATGTCAGATTCAGAAGAAATAAGTGCCTATCGCAAAGCGTTGGCGCGAACAATCGAAGTGCGTAAAGCACGACTGAAAACGCGCAAGCAAGTGCTCAAGTCGGAACTCCATGCCCGCCTCACTCCGAAAGGCTTGGTTTCGCGATTTCCAATCACCATCATGGTTGCAGCACTCGGCACAGGCTGGTTTGTCGGACGCGCCTTCCGATTGCTCATCACATCGCCATCTTCACCACCTATTGAGCAGACACAATCGCCATCAAGCCGCTCACGAACATCTTCACCCTTGACGCAAGCGCTTAAAGAAATCGCATTCCAAACTTTGACCAATGTTGCATTGAACAAAACCCGCGAAATTTTGGTTAGGTACTTATCTGCTTCGGGCACATCACCAGTTCGGAACAACCACACAAATACCTCGAAGCCCGCGAGTGTGAAACCATAACATTGTTGTGCAGAGACTTCTAAACCAAAACCTACATGAGCCAAACACGAATCTTACCTGTTCAAACCTTTTTTGAAAACAAGCAAAACGCATATACCGTAGCCTTTGCGCCCGATGGCAAACGATTCGCCGCCGCAGGTGGCTTGCGCTCCGTCTTCGTTTATGAAGTTGGAAAACCCGAAGCCATTGGCGGACTTGCCGACCATCGTCAATCCATTTACGCGATGCTCTTTTCCAAAAGCGGAAAATACTTCATCACCACAGGGCGCGACGGCATGACGATTGTCTACGACGCACAAAACTTCGACAAACTTGCCACGATTCTCTCGCCTCAACTCGGTGCGAATTACATCGCCGTTGCCTATCGCCATGATTTACAAAAAGAAGGGCGCGTGATGGTTTCCGACGGCAAAGAAACGGTTGAGGTTGAAGGCATCAGTGGTATGTATGACGCCATGCGCTACATTTTCTACGAACTCAATAAAACCGAACAAGAAACCGCAAAGCATGGCGCGCTGATTCAAGCGACTTTTGAAAAAGCAGGCAAAGCCACTTCACAGCGAGAGGTGATTTTCTCCAATCCGCAACTGCTGCCAAACTACGCACTCGCGCTCAATCACGATGAAACGGAACTCTATGTCGGCGCATCGGGCGGCGCGCTCAAAGTGTTTCGCCTATCCGATTTCTCCTTAACACGCGTGCTTCATCTTCATTCGGGCAACATTCGCACCATTGCACTCTCGCCGAACGGCGAACTGCTCGCCACGGGCAGTAGCGACCGCTTCGTCAAAATTTTAGATGCCAAAACCTTCGAAGTGCTCCACACGATTGAAGGACACGGCGATTCCGTCTTCTCGGTCATGTTTTCGCCTGATGGCAAACTCTTCGTTACGGGCGGAAAAGATGCGCGACTGCGCATTTGGACAGTCGAAGGAAAATCTATCAAACCAAAAGTCAAAGTCCTTGCTCATACCTTTTCCATCAAAGGCATGACTTTTCTCAACGGCGGAAAAGAACTGCTCACTGTTAGCCAAGACAAAACCATCAAACTTTGGGACATTCAAAACGCGCAGTGCAAAGAAACCATCGACCGAACCAACGGCGGGCATACCTTCACCATCAACACCGTCTCAATTTCGCCTGATGAACGCTACTTCGTAACAGGAAGCGACGACAAGACCGTCAAACTTTGGGAATTGAAGAAGTAGCATCTCGACGCGCTACTCTTTGGAAACCGCCGTGGGCTTCTCCAACCAAACGGTTTTGAAGTCGCGGCGGTCCATTGCATTGACGGGGTAATCGCGCACATCTTTGCGAACGATGCGCTCGTCGATGTCGTAAATCGTCAGAAGCAGTGGGGCATCTTCAAGCGCGATTTGTTCGGCTTGCAGATAAAGCGCGTTGCGCTGGGCGTCGTTCATAATCGCAAGCGACTTTTCGTAAAGTTCATCGAACTTTGGATTTTGATAGCGCGACGAGTTCGGATAACTACGCTCTTCTAACCTTGCAGGCACAAGTTTGCCATAATACTGATTGAGAAAATTTTCTGCATCGGGATAATCTGCTACCCAGCCTAAGCGATAAAACGGAGCTTTGCTCGTCTCGATAGATTCCAAATGCATCGACCATTCGACCTGCAACAAATTCACCTTGATGTTCAAATTTTTTTGAAGCATTTCTTGAACCGCCTCTGCCATTTTGAGATTGCGCCCACCGCCCGCATTGAGTTGAAGCGTGATTTCAGGAAAGCCCTTGCCGTTTGGATAGCCTGCTTCGGCAAGCAGTTGCCGCGCTTTTTGCACGTCGAAAGTGTAGCCTTTGACTTTCGATGTGTCGTAGTTCGGCGTTAGCGGCGGCACAATTCCTTTTTTGGCGGCAATGCCTTCGCCTTTCAAAACATAGCGTTCGAGTTTTTCGCGGTCAATCGCGTAGTTCAAAGCAAGGCGCACGCGCCTATCGTTGAACGGTTTGATTTTGCAATTCATGCCGTAAAACTGCGTCGAGAGCGAAGGCAGACGATGTAGCACGAACTCTGCTTTGTATTTCTCCGTCAGTTCGTTTTGTTCGGTGAGCCATTCGCTTCGCATCGCAGATTCAATCCGATACGATTCCGACAGTCCGCCTTGTTTAAGCGTCATCATTTGTGTGGAAAGGTCGCGAATGAAAAGCATCTTCACATTGTCCAAAAATGGCAACGAGTTTCCGTATTGGTCTTTTTGCCAATACTTCGGATTGCGTTTGAGCAAGAGGTATTGTCCGTCCTTGAATTCTTGAAATTGAAACGCGCCTGTGCCAACAGGGTGCATGCGGAAGTTTTGATTGTAATACTTGACGGCTTCAGGCGGAACGATATAGCAAAACGCCGTTGTCAGAAGCATTAAAAACGGCGCGTAAGGTTTAATCAAGCGTATGCGAAAGCGTCGCTCGTCCAGCACTTCAAAGCCTTTGACTTCGTTTACTTTCGGCTCGAGGGTTTGTTGAGACTCAAAGTATTCATTTGCGCCGACGACTTTATCCTTGAATACCCAAAAGCCTTTGGTTTGCGTTTTCGGATTGCAGGCGCGCTCAAAAGAGAACTTGACATCGTCTGCCGTGAACTTGCGTCCTTCGCTTTGCGGGAAACATACATCGTTATGGAAATAAACGCTATCGCGCAGGTAAAATGTGTAGGTCAAACCGTCGGGTGAAATTTCCCATCGGGTTGCCAGTTCAGGCACGATTTGCAAGGTGTTCGGGTCGAGGTCGACGAGCAGTTCGTAAATTTGATGCGCGGCATGATGCGAGGCAACATCGCCGATTTGAACGGGGTCTAAGGTTGGTAAGTCTGTTGTTTCGTTGTAGACGAAGGTGCCACCATAGACTTTGCCGCCGTTTGCGGAACGAAATTCCGACTTTGTTTCTTTTTTAGCGCAAGAAGAAATCGCCAATGCGGCAACAGTGAAAAAGAACGTGATGAACAAGCGAAGAGAGAGCATGCTTGGTTTGGAACGGTTTGATTGAGAAGTGCAAATACCTGAAAACGCGTCAAATATAACACTTAACGATGCGATTTGCGTTAAGCATACCACAAAATACACCTTGACTTATGACCACTCTCGAACAAGACCTTTCACTTGAAACGCTTTTAGCCTCAATTTGGGAGGCATTGCAAAAAGGTGCAAGTTCGCGCCTGCATCACTTCCACACGGGTGTTGTGGCTACCGTTTCAGACGGCACGCCGCAAGCAAGAACCGTTGTGCTGCGCAAAGTGATTCCTGAAACGAGAACGCTTATGTTTCATACTGACCAACGCTCACGGAAAATTTCAGAACTGACCGAGAATCCAAAAGTCTGTTGGCTGTTTTATGACCCTGACGTGCGCGTTCAACTTCGGCTGTCAGGCAACGCCACATTGCACCACAGCGACGAACTTGCCGACGTTCAATGGAAAAACACTCGCCTTCAGAGCCGACGATGTTACCTTTCCATTCCGCCTTTAACAGAACTGACTAAACCGGGCTCAGGGCTTCCTGAATCGCTCTTGAAACGAAACCCTACACTTGAAGAAAGCGAGGCAGGGCGGGAAAATTTTACCGTAGTTGAAACGCACATTCACACGATTGATTGGCTTTGGCTCAATTCATCGGGGCATCAACGCGCAAAGTTTATTTGGCAACCTTCGGGCGAAGTTGTTTCAAGTTGGATTGTGCCTTAAAAGAGTGAAGTTTGGGCTTATGCACGCGCACTTTGAAGCACCTGCTCGATTGCGGCGGTTACTTCCTCGACCGATTTTGCGCCATCGACATCGACAATCGCGCCTTTGTTGCGATAAAACTGCAAGACTGGCTCGGTGTTTTTATGATAGACTTCAAGGCGGTGGCGAACGGTTTCTTCTTTATCGTCGTCGCGCTGAATTAAGCCGACGTGTCCGCAACTGTCGCAAGTGTTCTCCACTTTTGGCGGCTGATTGTATTTGTGATAAATCGCGCCACAATTCGGGCACGTCATTCGCCCCGATAATCTTCTGACGACTTCCTCTTCATCAACGACGATGTTAATGGCTTTATCAATCGGCACATTCGCGCGCCAAAGAATGGTCTCCAACGATTCGGCTTGTGGGACGGTTCTTGGGAAGCCATCGAGCACGTATCCTTTTCTGGCTTTTGCAGACGAGAGCACTTCTTCAATCATGGCGATGATGAGATTATCGGGGACGAGTTCGCCCTTCTCCATATAGCCTTTCGCCATTGTGCCGAGCGGCGTGCCGTTCTGAATGTTTGCACGAAGCATGTCGCCTGTGGAGATATGAACAGCACCGTGTTTCTGTGCTAAAATTTTGGCTTGTGTGCCTTTTCCGACGCCGGGCATTCCGAATAAAATCAACTTCATGGTTTTGGTGTGGACTGTTTGATAGTGATTCGCGGCGAGCTACCTTGTTTAATGGTTACGCGCGGACGTTGCACGGTTGGTTCAGGTGGCTTCGATGGTGCGGGTGCAGTTGGCTGTTCGGGCGGTGCAGTCGGGGTTGTAGAAACCTTCTTCATGTTCGCTATGGCATCATCGAGCGAGAATAGGAAAAAGGCAATGTTGCGCCGACATTCTCCCAAGTCGCCCTTTGTTGGGGCTTGCGAAATGCACTTCGCATTGACAACAGTTACGGTTTCACCTTCGGAATTTACTTCTTCAATCATCCAAACTGAAAGCTCAAGACGATTGCCTCCCAAGAGCGCCGAGAAAATTTCGCACTTAAACGCCGACATTCCGCCTAAGTTCTTTTCGCGTGAAACGACACGCCAGCCGAACCATCGGGGAGGTAGCGACAGCGCAAGTTCATAGACCTCACGCACGTTTGCTTTGTATCGACGGGTTTTGAGTTCTGTGTATTCAGGCGTTTCCGATGTTTCGGACGAACTGCTTGTGAAGGCTTGAAGGGCTTTGCGCAACAGCGCATCGGGGCTAAGGTCAAACGGAAGTGGCATAATGCTAAAAAATCATTTGGTTGTCTTCACAATTGGCGTTATGCGTTTGGCTGAAGTTGAGCGTGTCGCTAACTGTCCGCACGCCGCGTCAATATCTTTTCCGCGACTGCGTCGCACCGACGCGAAAAAACCAGCCTCGTGCAAAATGGCTCGGAATTTTTCCTTACGGGCATCGCTCGTGCGTTGATAGTCGATATTAGCAATCGGATTGTAATCTATCAAATTGATTTTACTCGGAACACTTCGCGCAAATTTCACTAACGCCTTGGCGTCTTCCTCGCCGTCGTTGATGCCATTGAGCAGAAGATACTCGATGAAAATCTCGCGTTTTTTTCGCGCATAATAAGCGATGAGTGCTTCGCGCAGTTCTTGAAGCGAGAATTGATAGGCAACAGGCATGAAGTCGCGCCGCTTTTCTTCAATCGCTGAGTGAAGCGAAACGGCTAAGTTGATTTTAGACTCCGACTCTGCCAAGCGATAAATTCCACTGACAATGCCAACTGTTGAGAGCGTAATATGTCGCTCGCCAATTTGGAACGGATAGCGATGCGAAGTAAGGATATACTCGGATTCCATCACGCGCTCATAGTTGAGCATAGGTTCGCCCATGCCCATAAAGACAAGGTTCGTAATGCGTTGATTCCAATGCGTTTCTGCCCACTTGGCGGCGACTTCCACTTGTCCGACGATTTCACCTACGGTGAGATTTCTCGTAAAGCCCATGTAGCCTGTCGCACAAAATTTGCACGCCATCGCACAACCCACTTGCGAGGAAACACAAATCGTTAGTCGCTTTTGCGATTCGCTTTTGAAGTCGGGAATCAAGACGGTTTCAATCTCTTTTCCGTCGTCCAACAAGAACAGAAACTTGACGGTTTGCGCGCGCTCAGCTTCTGCTGACCCTGAAACAAACGAGGGCACAAGGCGCGAGATGAAAAAGTTTTCTGAAAGCTTTTGGCGAAGTGCTTTGGGAAGGTTGGTCATGTCGGAAAAATTCAGAACACCGCGATATACCCATTCCATCACTTGCTCTGCGCGAAACGCTGGTTCGCCAAGTTGGGCAAGTTCGTTCTGAAATTCAGAGAGGCTCAATGATTTAAGGTCTTGCACGTGTGCGTCTCGTAGTGTTAAGTGCTCGAATGGTAACGGTTTCCGAAAATAATGCTCTAAAAATAAAAAAGCCCGCTGAAAAACGGGCTTCCTTTTTAGGTGCTGGGGTGCTAGGATTCGAACCTAGGAATGTCGGCTCCAAAGGCCGATGCCTTACCGCTTGGCGACACCCCAATCAGAAAATTCAGTGCTGTAAAAAACAAAAGCGGACACTCCCCCTCACAAACGATGTTGTTTTCTTCCTTTCGGAAGCATCGTGATGTTCTGTTGCAAGTAGAGAGTTAGGAATTTTCGCTTTACCCTGCGAATGAGGTTTGAGCGGTTGTGTCCGTTACAACTTTCAAAGCTTGCTACAAAGATAATGCAAGCAAACGTGAAAAGCAAATCCGTAAAAGTTTGGCAAGGTGTCAAGTCGCAATGCACATGACTTGTTGGTTCAATTCGTTTCTGACCTCAGCGGCGTGATGCGCTTCACAAACAAAATTCAATGCTCAATTTTTAATGTTGTTTTCGGAGAAAGATTTTTTAATTTGCCGACGCTTTATTGCACAATTAACGCATGGCAAACTTGTCTGCTTTTTCTCAACATTAACATTTCCAAGTAACATATGACAAATGCAGTTTTCAACCCCGAAGAAACCACCATGCTGAGCCTCTTTTCCGAGCTGGAAAAATATGAGCATGAGCAAGTCATCTTTTGTTCCGATAAGAAGGTTGGGCTTCGTGCAATTATCGCTGTTCACAACACAACGCTCGGTCCTGCACTTGGCGGTGCGCGCATGTGGCAATACGCAAACGACTTCGAGGCACTCATTGACGCGCTCCGACTTTCTCGCGGCATGACTTACAAAGCCGCTGTCTCTGGCTTGAATTTAGGAGGCGGGAAAGCCGTCATCATTGGCAACTCAAAGACCGACAAGAGCGAAGCTCTCTTCCGAACCTACGGGCGATTTGTGGAAGGGCTGGGCGGCAGGTATATCACAGCGGAAGATGTCGGAACAGATGTGCGCGACATGGAATATGTGCGCATGGAAACCAAGTATGTAACAGGCATCTCTCGTGCGCTCGGCGGCAGTGGCGACCCTTCGCCTGTAACTGCGCTTGGGGTCTATATGGGCATGAAAGCTGCTTGTGCTGAACGATATGGAAGCGACAGTTTGAACAAAAAGAAAGTCGTGGTTCAAGGTGCAGGGCACGTTGCCTATCACTTGTGCGGATACTTGCGCAGAGAAGGAGCGAAGGTTTTCGTGAGCGACATCTTCGAGGAAAAAGCCCGCCGCATTGTTACGGAATATGGTGCAGAATTTGTTCACGTCGAGCAAATCTACGACGTTGAAGCCAATATCTTCTGTCCCGCCGCACTCGGTGGCATTCTTAACGACGACACAATCCCGCGCCTTAAAGTCGACATCATCGCTGGTCCTGCCAACAATCAACTCAAAGATGAGGCGATTCACGAGCAAATGCTCATCGAGCGAGGCATTCTCTACACGCCGGACTTCGTCATTAACGCAGGTGGCTTAATCAATGTCGCCAACGAGTTAGAAGGCTACAATCAAGAGCGCGCGCTTTCGCAAGCCAAAGAAATTTACGATGTGATTAAAAACATTCTCAAAACGGCAAAGAAGATGAACCTAACGGCGAATCAAGCCGCCATTCATCTTGCCGAAGAACGCCTCGCGAAGATTGGGCAGATTAAACAAATTTATGCAGGCAAAAGCCAATATGCGGGTCGCTTGGGCGAAATGAACTTACGCGCCACAGCATAACCCTCATTGCTGATTCCTAAATGCTTTTTGTAAGGCTTCCGTACGGTTGCGCACATGCAGTTTCTCGTAAATTCGATGAATGTGTGTGCGCACCGTGTGTTCCGATATGAAGAGTTTATTGGCAATTTCTTTGTAAGTGTATGCCTTAGCGAGATAGTCCAAGAGTTCTCGTTCGCGCTTGGTTAACTCGAGAACTTCTTTTGACGGCGTTGGTTGAAAATGCTCGATAACGCGACGCGCAACTTGTGGCGACATGCCGGCACCGCTATTGCAGACATCACGAATCGCCTCTAACAGTTTTTCTTGAGGTGTGCTTTTAAGCCAATACCCCATTGCCCCAGCCTTCAAAGCGGCGAAGATTTTTTCATCGTCTTCAAAAATTGTGAGCACTAAAATGGGCAAATTGGGGTCGCGCAATTTCAACTCTTTTATGGCATCAATGCCGTTCATTTTGGGCAAGCCAATGTCCATCAGCACCACATCGGGCTTGTAGTCCATCAGTTGGTTAATGGCATCTTCAGCAGTTGCAAATTTGGCGACACACTCAAAGCCGTCGGCTTGGTCAAGCATTGCCGCAATGCCTTTGCGAAATGCTTCGGTGTCTTCGACGATTGCTACGCGGATTGTCATGGTCTCGGTAGTCGTGGTTATGAATAACACATTTAGAATGTGTATTTCATTAATCTTAACTTAATACTGTTGCTATGATTACTACATTCGTAAATTTTGAATATATCGCTGCTATTTTGAAAAAGTAAATTAATAAAATTTTGTAGGTTTTTTTGTATCTTCTCTCGGTGTTTTTCTTGAGATAGAATAAGATAAAATCGGCTTTGCCTTCTGCAGAAGCGAGCTACGGCCATATTTGTTATGGGGATAGAAACACGGCTCGTCAATTGCTGGCATCGATTTATTATTTGCTTTTCTACTGTTCCTTTTCTAGTTGTGTGCTGATAAATAATTATCGACTTACCTGCATCGTAAGCTGCTTTTACTTCCTTAAAAAAGAGATACTTTCTCGAACGGCTGTCGTCAATCTCCACACTGGGGATTTCAAGTCCGTTATCAGGGTCATAGAATATAATTTCAGAGCACTTTAAGTGTTCTAATGAACGATTATGCCAATCTATAAGTGGAGAAACTCGTAGGTCATCAAAAAACTGTGTTTTGCTATCCAAAACTTTTGATTTTTTAATGCTGGAAATGTGCCTTTGATTGTTCTTTACAATTGCTTTCAACGCATCGTATAAGTTGAAATCCAATGCTTTATATTCATTGCATTTACTATCATCATTCAAATAATCAATAAATTTGCCGTCATTATTATTTGTTTCGTCTTCTACTAAGCACCAATTTACCCCCAGACGAAAGCTACTACTTACTGACTTTAATAGGAGATATTTTCCAAAATCTCCGATATCCCCAACATATCTGTTCTGCATGTTTCTAAGATTTGGTTGTTAGAATTTTCTCTATAAGAGAGTGGCAGGTGGGGGACTGCCACTCATTCAAACTTGCCAAAATTCTTTGAAAGGTTTCTCTAATATCACATCTCTTTATCTTTTCCAATAGTCATGAACCTTTTTCAGTTCATCTTTCCAAAAACTGGGATATCCCTTCAAACTTTCGGCTAACTTGTAAAATCCTTCTCCAGGTTCTCCTGATGCTTGTTTTACAACAACTGCGCTCAGCAAAGGTCTTCCTTCATTATGTTCATTTGTTGATATTTCATCAAGAATTGCACCAATTCTCTGTCTATCTGCTTCTGAATCCATTTTTAATCCCAGCTGACATGCTTTACTCAATTCACTGTATGTAATAGTCTTTTTTTGTTTTGCAATCTCGATTAAATAATTTCTAACTTTTGTATTCATTGTTGTTTGCTGTTTTCTCTTGCTTGTTAGAACAAGGTGAACTGCGCGCGAAAACGGCAGTCCACCTTTCCAAAGTTCGGCTCAGTCAATATCGACGTCGAGAAGCATGGTCAAAAGATTGCCTTCGCCAACCCTACGACCTCTCCTGTCATAGGTCACATTGTTTCTTGGGTTATATTCCCCTTTTCGAGACCCATTTTTATCTCGGAGTATAAGCTTGCCGTCTGATGTCTCTTCGATTTCTCCGATTCTAGAACCGTTTCTATCCCTCAAAACTTGTCTGTTCATTTTTGTTACTTGTTTAAGTTATACCTACTCTTTTGGATTTTCGGCATTCTCCCTGTTTTTTTTGAAGTGGTTTTCTCGTCTCCACTTTGTTGATAGGTTGTTAGCCTATTTTAGAACATTTGTATAGTGATTGATAGCCATAAAGTCGGACCGTCTATGCTCTTGGTAATCACCGTAATGTTCTTGCTGCATCCGCACGCGAATAGCATCACTGATTCCGATGCCTCGAGTTTGGCAACTAATTTAGAAACATCATAGTTGCTACAATGCACAGAAGTAAAAGAAGAAAGTACTCATTCTTCTTCATTCTGTTAACCACCTGAACAGGCATGTTGATGGTATCTTCAACGGTATCTGTAAGCATATCCGTTTTGTAGGCTGTGATGTTCATTTGTATTCAGTTTAAGAGTTTGATGAAATGAACTTCTTTCTGAATCACGGTTTTACAATAAAACCGGCTTCGCGAACAGCAATTTTTCAAAGAACAAACTTCACACTACAAAAATACGCTTGATGAGTAGGGGAAATCAATCAGTCAGATATTGTATTTTGCGGGCGACGTAGAACAATCGTTGTATGCTATGAGGTATGTTGATTTAGATATGATGGGGACTGAGTAAAGTAGGCATTTTGCATCAGAAATTTTTCAAATAGAGTCTTCACCTTGAGCGAAATGACGCTACGAAATAGCGGTTATGATATTTTGCTCTTGTTGCTTTTCACCAAAGGAACTTGAAACCGAACTTGTGTGCCTTTCCCTTTTTCCGAAGTAATCTGGCAATCACCACCGACCGTTTTCAAGCGTTTTTGCATGAGATGAAGTCCATTTCCAAAAGCATTCTTCTGTTCAATGCCAACGCCATTGTCTTGAAGGGTAATGGTCAGTGTTTGTGCGTCGAGCACCATCGAGAGATGCGCTTGGGTTGCCTTGCTATGCTTGACCATGTTGTTCAAGGCTTCTTTGACAGCGAGAAACAAGTTGTGCCGCACTTCGCCCGACATATCAACCTGTGGCAGAGGGTCGGGGAAATCAATGCTGAGTTCGATTGGGGTAGAGTCAACTTGTTGGCGCGATTGTTGGCGCAAGTATAAGGCAAACGAGTCTATCGTATCACGACGAGGGTCCATTGACCAGATGACCGTCGAGATGCTCTGTGTTGCGTCGCGAGCAAGCGTGGCAAGTTTGTTGAGTGTATCAATCGGTATGTTGTTCGGTTCACGTGGCAGGTTGTTGACAGTTATCGCAATGTTTGCAAGGGTGGCACCGATGTCGTCGTGCAAATCGGCGTAAATGCGCTCGCGCTCTGCAAGGAGAGCCGCTTCTCTTGCGCGTTTGAGTTCTTCTTGTCGCTCAATCTTTTCTTTTTCAGTTCTCACTTTGCGTTGGATAATGGAATTGACGAGCACAATGCCAAGCACAATCAAGGAAAGCGATACGCCCACAACAAACCATGTCGTGCGCCAAAACGGCGGCGTAATCGACAAAAACACTTCACGCACTTCGCCCCAACGACCATTGCTGAAACGCGCCTTTACGCGAAAGATGTAATTACCGTGCGGCACACTGTTGTATCGCGCCGTTGTGCTTTGCCCTTCAACCCAAGTGTTGTCAATCCCATCGAGCATGTAGGCGTATTCGATTGACTCAGGATTTTTGTAAGAACATGCCGAGAAAGAAAAAGCAAAGAAATTCTTCGTGTAGTCCATGATGATGTCGTGCTTGAACAGAATCGCAGAGTCGAGCGGATAGGATTTCTCGAACACTTTGAAGTCAGTCAGTGCAACGGAGAGCGATGTGGTATCAGGCTTGAGTTTGTTTGGATTGAAGATGAAAAAACCGCCGACACCACCGCCTGCAAATTCGCCCGTTTTCAATTTTGTAAAACATTGATGATTGAACTCGTTGTTCGGTAAGCCGTCGCGAACCGTGAAGACTTGCATCACGGAATCGGTTTTAGGGTCAACTTGCACTAAACCGTTGTTCGTTGTTATCCAAAGCGAGCCGTTATCATCGTTGAGAATATCATACACGACGTCGTCGGGGAAGCCATTGCGGAGCGATTGATGCTCGATGAGTTCGAATTGTTCCGTGAAGATAAACAGCCCGCCACCGCGCGTGCCAACCCAATAGCGTCCATCTTCGGTTTGAAAAATCGTCTGAATGTGTCCGTATCCGAGCGCGGAGGGCGTTGGGTGTTGCAGTCGCCAATTTTTAGCGTGTCGTGAAGGCAAATCTAATTCGGCAAATCCGTTTCGTGTGCCGATGAAGAGTTGTCCGTTCCGACTCTTGAAACAGCATCTTATCAATCTATCTTCTGCGAAGAAAGCACCCGGCACTTCAATCGAGAAAGTGCAGTAGTGCAAGGTTTGACGATGCACGGCATAGACTTTCTCCTCGTGAAAGGCGTAGACGGTGTCGCCAATTTCTAAGTAGCCTTTGATGTTCGTGCGGCTTTGCGGAACGGGGAAGTGTCGCCACTGTTTGGTGGTTGGATTAAACACGGAGTTGTTCGCCCAAATGTTCCCATCGCGGTCGCAAAAGAGTGCACGATAGTTATTGCCGCTTGGTGTATTGGGTAAGTTCGGGTTGTGAAGATGTGTGATGAATCGCCCTTCTCGCACGAGGTATTGACTGACGCCATTGTTTTCCGAACCAATCCAAAGGTTGCCCGCCTTATCCTCGCAAATGCCGAAGAGCAATCCGCCTACAACAGAGTTTGGATTTTTCGGCGCGTGCTGAAAGGTTTTGAACAGTATGTTTCGACGAACGGCTTTTGCCACGCCACCGCCATATGTTGCAAGCCACACATTGCCTTCACGGTCTTTGTAAAGATGTCGCACGCTGTTTTCTGGGATTGACGCAGGGTTATCAGGTTCGTTTTGATACTGGTCAAACTTTCCGGTTTGGGAATCAAAAATGAATAACCCAATCATGGTGGCAATCCATATTTGTTCGTCGTGCTGAATGTGTCCGTAGTAGTTGAGCGATGTCAATTTTGGAGGAAGTGGAACGAATTGTGTGGTGCCATCTTTGAATGTTCTGATTAACTGACGAGTTGCGAAGTTGAGTTCAACAATAGAACTGTCGCTCAAAACAGCAGGCTTTGAGGAAGTTTGCGGATAGCGCAAGGTTGAAGAGTCGACGTCGATAGTTGAGAACGTTTCGGTCAGGGGGTGAAAGCGCGCGCCTTTTCGTATTGCGGGAAGATAGACGCCAAATCCGCCCTCGTTCAAATCAAAAAACAGCGTGGCTTCATCGTGAGGGAGCGAAGTTGAATCGTTTGGGTTGTGCTTAAAGACTTTGCAAGTATTCCCATCGTAGCGGCACAGACCGCGCACGGTGGAAAACCACATAAACCCTGCTGAATCTTGATGAATGAAATTAACCGAGAGGTGAGAAATTCCTTTGTTGTAGCCGATGCGCTCAAATTGAACTCGATTTTGTGCAACAATCGGAAACGAGATGGCGCACAACAACAGCGTAAAGATAGGATACTTCATTCCGTAAGACTTTTCTTCCATCAACGGCATATCAAAAATTTACAATTCAAATGGTGTTGCTCAAAGCCGCCGCTGTGAGAGAATAATTATGTTGCTAAACAAAGATTTTTGAGTAACTTTCAGAAAACATTCTGACACTCACATTCACATTACCAACGCTCAACTAAACAGTTCTTTCAAACTATGGTTACTGTGGTCAATCGCCGTTTAGTCCGGGAAGTCGTGATGCAAATTCTTTACGCCTACGACATACGCAAAGAAGATATTCGTAAAGTCGCCGAAGGAATTCTGCCCGAAGAAATTAGTAGTCAACCAAAGGCAAGAGATTTTGCTTTTGGACTTCTTGAAAAAATTATTCCCAACTTATCGCTTATCGATTCGAAAATTAAGAGCCACGCTGAAAACTGGGAACTTGACCGAATGGCAATCATTGATAAAAATTTGATGCGGATTGCAATTGCTGAAATGCTTTATTTTCCCGACGTGCCGCCGAAGGTTTCTATCAATGAAGCGATTGAAATTGCAAAGCAATACAGCACCGATAAAAGCGGACGCTTCGTCAACGGCATTTTAGACGCGGTGCGACTTGAACTCATCAAGAACGGCGAAATGAACAAGAGCGGTCGCGGCTTGGTGGATATGCCTGCCAAACGTCCGAAAGATGCGCATCAACCGCCAGTTGTAGTGGTTAATGAACCACCACCGCAGTTCAAAGAAATGCCCGCACCAAGCAATACACTGCCACAACGACCGCAACAACAACGCCGACTGCCATCGCAAAGCAGTCCGCACACCAGCGACAAGCCCGCTAATAAACCGAATCCGCATCGTAAACAACGAGGTGGGTCAGACAGTCGTAATAACGAACATCGCAAACGATGAAATTTACATTTTATTGATTCATTGTTGCTGAACGCTCAATTCCAATTGTGACCATGAGTTACATCGCCATCGGAGACATTCACGGTTGTCTCGACTCCTTGAAACGCTTGATACAAACGCTCAAACCTAATCCCTCTGATACGCTCGTCTTCCTTGGCGATTACGTCGATAGAGGTCCAGATTCCAAAGGCGTGATTGATTATTTGATTGAATTGAAAAAAACGCACTCGTGCATCTTTCTTCTTGGCAACCATGAAATTCTAATGCTCGATTATTTGGCGGGATTGCTCACCATCAACGATTGGGAGCGCAACGGCGGCGTCGCAACGCTCGATTCCTATACGCACGACGGCACGTTACACATTCCTGAATCGCATCTTGATTTTCTTAAATCTTGCTTGCCCTATCTCGATACGCCTGATTACTTCTTCGTGCATGGCGGCGTCAAACCCTTTCGCACTATTGAGGAGAATTTGCAGAAAATGACCAAACTCGAACTCGTTTGGGAACGCAGCCACTTGGACGACGCGGTTCTGAATGCCGAAGATTACAAGTGGGAAAAGACCGTTGTCTGCGGACACACGCCGATTCCGCGACCAATCGTCTTGGAGAAACTCATTGCGATTGATACAGGGTGCGTCTATAATCAACACAGCCAATTAGGGCGATTAACGGCTATCTCGTTGCCTGAAAAAAGTATCACACAAATAGACAATCGCCAGCCGCAATCCATCGTGCAACGCCTCTTTGCTCGACTGCATCTATGACCAAAGCCGAAAAGTTTGCCGTCGTTTCCGAAGTATTGAGTAAAAAATTTCCCTCCCCTAAAACAGAACTGCATTACGAAACGCCATTCCAACTGCTTATTGCAACACTGCTCGCCGCACAATGCACCGACAAGCGCGTCAATATGGTTACGTCTTCACTCTTCAAAGACTATCCCGACGCCAAAGCCATGAGCAAACTCTCGGTTGAAGAGGTTAAAGAAAAAATCAAATCCATCAACTTCTTCAACAATAAAGCCAAGCACATTGTCGAGCTTTGTAAAACCCTTGTCGAGAAGCATAACGGCGAAGTGCCCGAAACCTTGGAAGAACTGACGGCACTTGCAGGCGTCGGTAGAAAAACGGCGCACGTCGTCATGAGCAATGCGTTTGGAAAGCCTGTGCTTGCTGTCGATACGCATGTCTTTCGCGTTTCCAACCGACTGGGATTGGTCAAAGCCGAGAATGTGCTCGAGACCGAACATCAACTGATGAAATACTTGAAACCTGAACAGGTTGGCGACTTTCATCACTATCTTATTTTGCATGGTCGATATACATGCAAAGCCAAATCTCCTGAATGTCATCTTTGTGAACTCACGCGAATTTGCTCGTATTACAAACAGACCGTGAAAAAGACGCTCAAAAAGTAGCCTAACGAAACAATCAATTCATAATGCCTTGAACGCACGTGTGCTTGATGTTCGACGTTTCGTTGTGGCAATCCTCGTTTCGCCTGCGGTGATTTTCCTCTTGTTTTTCGCGCTGTTTTATGTGTTTTATGTGAATTGGGCAGAGCGAAACGCCATTGAGATTGCCGAAACACACTTGAACGCACGAAGCGGTTACACCGTCAGGATTGACTCCGTTGCGGTTTCGATTTCGTCTCTGACGCTTTGCACGATACGCCTCTTGGAAGAGGGTCAGGAAATTGGAGAACTCTCGTCGCTTGTGCTCTATGAGCCGTCGCTTTGGGCGTTAATAACCCAGCGCAGGCTTGTCGCGCGCCGCGTCGATATAGGCGCAATTCGGACAAATCGCAACGATGTGCGCCAATTTTTTGAACAACAGGTAACTTTTACCTCCGACACACCGTAGCGGCGCAACTTTCAGCGCGAAACTTGGTAAAATTGTTTTTAGAACAGTAAATTCTGACACGATTATCACGCAATTAACGACTCATGCTCTCAAAATACACCATAGCGTCTGGAGCGACGTCAAGTTGCATCTTTTTTCGCCAGTCGCTTTTGCTTCTGATACTGCTTGTATCGGCGGCGTTGTGCCACGCGCAAGCGATTTCAAGAGCGTATCCGATTACGACCGAAAAGAAACTTTCAGCCCGCGTCAAGTTAGGATTGGTGAACCTCAAAATTGCCGCACATCACTCGCCCAACGTGTTTGAATACCGCTACGCTTCATCTGACCCCAACGACTTACACTACACCTACAACATCTCCGAAGACGGCACAGGCGATTTGGACATCAGCAACATTCGCTCAAAAAACGCAGAGAACAAAACCATTTCCTTGCGCTTGCGTGATTGGTTTAATAGCGATGAGGAAAAGCGTCAAGACCTTTCCGCGCTCACTTTGACTTTCACCGACCAACTTCCGATAGATTTATCCATCACGCTTGCGGCAGGCGAGCACGAGTTAGACTTATCATCGCTCAAACTCTCGTCGCTTGAACTCAAGTCGGGCGCGTGCCAAACCGCCGTCCACTTCAAGAAGCCCAATTCTGAACCTATGGAAAAATTGAAAATCGCTACGGGCGCGTCGCGCTTCATCTTGAAAGGTCTTGGCAATGCGAACTTTAAGGAAATCAACATGCACGGCGGTGCAAGCGATGTAACAATGGATTTTTCAGGCGAGATGAAACTGCAAAATGCCAAAGCGAAAATCTCGCTCGGCGCAGGCTCGCTCACTGTGATTGTGCCACAAGACGACGCTATCAAACTCAATTACTCTGAAAATATCCTCTCTTCGGTCGACCTGCCCAAAGATTTCAAGAAAAAAGGCGATGTGTATGTGAGCGGCAATTATGGTAGCGGATTGCGCACGCTGGAATTTGATATTTCCACAGGTATGGGCTCGGTGAAGGTCGAGTGGAAGTAGGTTCTCAACCTGAATAAAAATTTTTTTCAAGTTTTTTCTTTAATTGCCCTTGATAGTGGCGTAGATACAGTTGCGTGCTATCCTTGCCCCGCCAACAAGACAATATGAAGACACCCAATCGTTCTAACGACCATTTCGCACTCCAAGCCACAACAACTTGGATCGAGACTCACCGACTTGCAATTCTCCGCACCATCGACAACTGCCTGATTATTTTAGCCCTGCTTGCCATTAGCTCCATTATTGCCCGTATCGGCTTTTATCTCAATTCGTCACTTGAATCGCTTGCGCAACTGACGGAAACCGTGATGCTCTATGGCTTCGCCGTTCAAGCGTTCATCAAAGTCGCATTGGCGGAAAACAAACGTCAGCATGTGCGTGAGCGTTGGCTCGAGTTGGTTCTCTTTGCAGTGATTTTATTTTATTTGATTTTTCCTCGTGCGATTGAAAGATTGTTGGCGTCGCTCAATCCGCAACTGACCCCCGAAACGATTACAAGCGCATATTTGATTGTAACGCAGTTTTTAGTTGTCATCGCGTTAGTGCCTTCAACCTTGCGCTACAGCGGGCGCGTGATGACGACAAGCGTTCAGCCTTCAGGCGTGCTCCTTTTTAGTTTTGTTTTGCTCTCACTTCTCGGCGCAGGCTTTTTGCTCTTGCCGAAAGCAAGCGTGCAAGGGCTATCCATCATTGACGCGCTTTTCATCTCAACGAGTGCGGTTTGCGTTACAGGCTTGGCTACGGTCAACATTGCAACCTCGTTTAGCGAGGTCGGGCATTGGATTATTTTGGTGCTGATTCAAATCGGCGGGCTCGGCATCATGACGCTGACGACTTTTTTTGCCGTCGTTACAGGCGGAAGTCGTAACCTCAAAGAATATACCGCACTACGCGAACTCTTAGGCGAAGAAAGTTTAGGCAAGGTGAAATCGATTCTCTTTCAAATCGGCTTCTACACATTTTTGATTGAAGCCGTCGGCGCGTTGCTCATTTACCACACGCTCACCCCAAGCCACTTGCCACAAGGAACAACGCCTTTTTTCTTCTCAATTTTTCACTCCGTTTCGGCGTTTTGCAACGCAGGCTTTTCGCTTCTCTCTGAAAATCTCTCCAACATTCATTTTTACAACCATACGCCGTTTTTATACATCATCATCGTCTTGCTTGTCATCGGCGGGCTTGGGTTTCCGGTGCTCTCGAGTTGCTCGACTTGGGTTATGGGAAAAGTCTTGCGCAAGCCAAATGTGCGGCTCACTGTTCATGCACGAATTGTGCTTCTTGCGTCTGCCTTTCTTTTGGCGGTTGGCACCGCAGGATTTTGGATGCTGGAAGGCGGAAGAAATCTCTATTCCTTTACGGCGTTTGAACAATTTACGCAAGCCTTGTTTCACTCGGCAGTCTCGCGCACGGCAGGCTTCAACACTTTGGACATTGCCTCGTTTTCAACCGCAACGCTTTTCTTTACGATTGTTCTGATGTGGATTGGCGCGTCGCCAAGCTCGACCGGTGGGGGAATTAAAACCACAACTGCCACGCTCGCTCTTTTGAACATTTACGCTATCGCTTCAGGGCGAAATAAAATCGAGCTCTTTCATCGCAAAATTTCCGACCTTGCGATTACGCGCGCATTCAGCACTGCCTTGCTTTCGCTCCTTTACATTTCAACTGCACTCTTCATGCTCCTGATTACAGAGCAAGAGCGCGGCTTTTCATTTGAGGCCTTACTTTTTGAAGTGGTCTCGGCAGTTAGCACGGTGGGGCTTAGCACCGGTATTACGCCACAGTTGAGCGTTGCAGGAAAAATCGTGATTATTTTATCGATGCTCATTGGGCGCGTCGGGTTTTTAACCGTCGTGATTGCGCTTACGCGAAAACGCATTGGCGCCGATTACGACTATGCCGAAGAATCCGTTTTGGTTTCGTAGAAGTCTCGTAAAACATTTTCCAACCATGAAACTCACTTTAACGCTTTTGCTTTCGCTTATGCCGCTTGTCAGCATGTCGCAAATCGTTGACGGCAAGCCGCTGATTACGCCGTCGCTTCATATTGGCACAAGAGAGTTCAGCCAACCCTTCACCGTTGCACTGCGCTTTCAAATCGCGCCTGAATGGCATTTGTATTGGAAAAATCCGGGCGACGCAGGGCTTGCGCCAAAAGTTCAATGGACACTTCCCGACGGCTTCACGGCATCGGAACTGCAATTCCCAACGCCGCATAAAATCGCCACCGAAACCGCCGTCGACTACGGCTACGACAACGAACTCGTCTTGCTCGCAACCATTTTCCCCTCCAAAAATCCAACAAGAAATTTCACCATCAAAGCCGACCTCACTTGGCTCGTTTGCCGTGAATCGTGCATTCCGGGCGACGCCAGCGTGGAACTCAACACCGCTACGCTTTCCGACAAAGACCTCGCCAACGCCGCCACGATGATTGAACAAACGCGCAAAAAACTTCCTGAACCGCTCTCAAAACGCAATGTGAAATTGGAATCGGCAACGGCAAGCGCGCAAGGCGGAAAAACCGTGCTCACACTGCGCTTCACAGGCGACGACGCTAAAAAAATTACCGACTTTTTCCCCGAAGAAATTTCAGGCTTCGTGGTCAGTTACTCGGAAATCAAAGTCGGCGACGGCACAGTGCAATTTGCGCTCACGCCGATGAACAAAGACGCAAAACTCACCGAAGTCAAAGGATTAGTAATGTTTGGTGAGAGAGGCTATGAACTTTCAACCGAAGTAAAATCGGCGGAAACAACGGGCGGATTGCTCAATCAAGACTTTAAGACGGGCGGGGAATCGCTCTCAATTTGGCTCGCGCTTCTCTTTGCGTTTATTGGCGGCGTGATTTTGAACGTGATGCCGTGCGTTTTGCCAGTCATTTCGCTTAAAGTGATGGGCTTCGTGGAGCAAGCAGGAAGCGGCGCGTCGAAGAGCCTTCAGCATGGCATGATGTTCACGCTTGGCGTTTTGTTGTCGTTTTGGCTTTTGGCACTTGTAGCCGTGTTGCTTCAGCAAGCGGGCGAACAAATCGGGTGGGGATTTCAATTTCAATCGCCTGCTTTTGTGCTGGCGATGTCTATCGTGATGTTTGTTTTCGGCTTAAATCTTGTGGGCGTGTTTGAGTTTTCTGCGCCGAGCGTTTCAGGCGAGATTAGTCAAACGCTTTCACGGCGCGACGCGCTTGGCTCTTTGATGAACGGTGTTTTGGCGACAACATTGGCAACGCCTTGCACTGCGCCGTTTTTGGGTTCGGCTTTAGGCTTTGCGTTTTCGCAACCGCCGCACATCATCTTCGCGATTTTTTCGGTGGTCGGGCTTGGGCTGGCAACGCCATATTTGATTTTGGCGGCGAAACCTGAATGGCTGAAATTCATTCCGAAGCCGGGCGATTGGATGATTCGCTTCAAACAAGTGATGGGATTTTTGCTCTTTGCAACGTTGATATGGCTTCTTTCTGTGATGGGGGCGCAGTTAGGTGCGGAAGGCGTCGTTGCAACGGTCGCGCTCTTGCTTGGCATTGGCGTTGCTTGTTGGGCGATTGGCGCATTCATTGACTTTTCATCGAGCACGCAACGCAAAGCGACGGTGTGGAGCATTGCGATTCTGATTTCAATAACGAGTTATTACCTTGCCTTCGAGCGATATTTGAATTGGCGAGATGTGCGAGCCGTTACAGCAGTCAGCACAAGCCGCGAAAGCGGAATTGCATGGAAGCCGTTTTCGCTCGGCTTCGTTGAAGAAAGCGTCGCCGCTGGAAAGACGGTCTTTATTGACTTCACCGCCGATTGGTGCTTTACCTGCAAAGTTACAGAGCAAACCGTTTTAGAAACCGATGAAGTGCGAGAGAAAATCAACGCGCTGGGTGTTGTGCCTGTCAAGGCGGATTGGACAAATCGTAACGACGAGATTACGCAACTCTTGAAGAAATTTGGGCGAAGTGGCGTGCCGCTTTATGTGGTATTTCCCGCTGGAAACCTAAGCGAGCCGATTGTTTTGCCCGAAGTCATTACCAAAGAGATGCTGATTGATGCGCTGGAAAAATCGTCGCCCGCGTTTTCCATCAAAAAGTAATTAACTCAACCCTTGTTTTAAGGCAGGCGCAACTGCTTGCGAGCGCGAGTGAACGTGCATCTTGTCATAATGTTTTCGGAGATGATGGTGCACGGGATGTGAACTAATGAAGAGCCGTTTGGCAATGTGTTCAACGGTGCAGCCTTTAACGATTTCTTCCAAAATTCTTCTCTCGCGTTCCGATAACTTTTTTGCGACTTCGAGTGTGCTCTCTACGGATTTGGTCGCGCTTAACGACGCGGGCGCAAAAGGACTCGCTTTGTTTTTCTCTTCGGTGTATTTCATACAGGGCAAATACAAAATCTTTCAACGAGGCTAATACAAAAACGGAAAGAGCCGTTTCGTTCTTGTGCAGTATTGTCGATAAGCATCGCCGAATTTTTCAATTAGCATAGATTCCTCGAGCGAAATCCGACTGCCATACCAAACGCTTAATACTGCCATAAAGATGATTGCGCTGATAGGTGCTTGAAACAGCACTGTATAGCCAAGAAACAGCAACAGATAACTTGTGTAAATCGGGTGGCGAATGTAGGCGTAAATGCCTTCGGTAATCAAGCGATGGTCTTCTTTGATGACGAGTTTATCCCAAAATTTTCCGAGTGCGGAAATTGCTAAGCGATTCACAACCAACCCTGCTATCATCAAGCCAATGCCAACGAGCGAGAGCCAAACGAGCGTTTCGCGCTCCGCAAACTCATAAATCGCGATGACATGCGCCGCAAGCAATCCGACACTGCGAACAATAGCGGCGATGCGTCCCGATGTCGTTTTCAGTTGTCGGTCGTCTTTATCCTTTGCTAATTTGCCGTGTTTGACGCCGCGCCAAGCCGCACTTGAAAAAAAGACGAAATAAAGTGCGAAGGCAGTCCAAGTTTGCCACACTGAAAGTTGGCTGAACCCGTAGGCAGGGAGCAAAATCAGTGTGCTATTGAGAACGGCTAAAAGTCCAAATAAGAAAACGGCACGCCAGAACACAGGTGAGACTCCTTTCCGTGTAAGTTGAGTTTATCAAGTATTGATAACGCCTTCCATCGGGCTTGATGCGGTTGCGTAGAGTTTGCGTGGAATGCGACCAGCTTCAAACGCCAGCCGACCTGCTTCGACAGCCAGTTTCATTGCTCTTGCCATTTGGACAGGGTGTTGGGCTTGTGAGATGGCAGTATTGAGCAACACGCCGTCGTAGCCAAGTTCCATCGCGATAGCAGCGTCGCTTGCCGTGCCAATTCCTGCGTCAATGATGAGCGGCACATCGGAGAGGACTTCGCGAATAATCTGCAAGTTATACGGATTGCGAATCCCCATGCCTGACCCAATCGGCGAAGCAAGCGGCATGACAGCGGCGCATCCAATATCGCGCAACTTTCGGCATGTAATCACGTCGTCGTTGCAGTATGCTAGCACGGTGAAGCCGTCGGCAATCAGTTGCTCTGCGGCTTTGAGAAGTTCAACCACATCGGGGAAAAGTGTTTCGTCGTCGCCAATCACTTCCAACTTGACCCAGTTCGTCTCGAGGGCTTCGCGGGCGAGTTGGGCGGTTAGAACGGCATCTTTGGCGGTATAACAGCCTGCCGTATTTGGCAGAAGAAAGTGCTTTTGGGGATTGAGATACTGCAAAATGCTCTCGGAAGAGTTATCGGCAAGGTTAATTCGGCGAATGGCAACGGTTACAAGTTCTGCGCCGCTGGCTTCAATGGCTTGCATCATGGTTTGTGGGTTAGGAAACCGCGCCGAGCCGATGAGCAAGCGAGAAGCAAAGGTTTTTCCCGCAATGGTTAAGCCTGACATATTGAAAACTACGGTTAAATCGCTTGAATGTCCTGAAAAATTTGATGAAAGTTAAACACATTCCATCGGCAAAAAAATCTTCGCCACATTTTTGCGCCACTTTCGTAGGTAGGAGTAAAGACGCTCAATTCATGAGGTCAAACACCTTAAACGCACATTTGAAAGGAGAAGGGTTATGAACAAGATTGACAAAGTGAGTGTCATTGCGCTGACGCTTCTTGGCATAACGCAGTTGATACTTACGCCGATTTTTCACGACATGCTCACTCAAGAGGCGGTCTGGTTCTTCGGCTCTGGGTTAGCACTTGTCTTTCTCGGATTTTTGAACCTTGCACGACGGATTACTCACCACAAGGTCATTTTGATGATGTCAGCAATTGCAAACACGATTGGCGTGCTGTTCATTATGGGAATTGTTGCGGTTTATACCGTGCCCCAATCCGTCATTGCGCTTTTCTTGATGGTCTCCATCATGATGGCAACCATTGAGCAATTGGTTCTGCAAGATAGTGCTGAGCATGAGCACAAGCACTATGCTTGAACACTCGCATCAACATTCTGTTGATGGCAACGGCGGGCAACACCCGCCGTTTTTTTTGAGATTTCTCAGGACCACTTGTAAATTCAAACAAGTTTCATTCCCAACTTTTCACATGCACTCACATGGAAGCCTCTGTTACACGACTGGTAGAATTACTCGGCGATGCAAGGCAGTATCTCGTGCCGCTCTTTCAACGCCCATATAGCTGGGAACGCAAAGAATGGCAAACGCTCTGGGACGACATCGTCGAGCTTTGCGAGACCGAAACCCCACGTCCACACTTCTTCGGCACGATTGTTACCATTCCAGCTCGCTCTGTGCCCGAAGGCGTTACAAAATTCAGTTTGATCGACGGGCAACAACGCTATACCACCGTTTCCGTTCTCTTTGCAGCGATGTGCCAAGTGGCAAAGCAGAAAGAAGAAAATAGGCTTGCTGAAGAAATTCAGGAACGCTTTCTAATCAATAAGTTCGCCGAAGGAAATGATTACTTCAAACTCTTACCTACACAAAGCGATAGAGAGGATTACAAAAAAATCATTCTTGGGAAATCTCCTCACCGTGACTCTCGCCTATCCAAAGCCTTTCACTTCTTTGAATCTCAATTGCGCAAATCTGAATTTGAACTCAGCAAAATTAAAACTATCATAGAACGATATTTCTCTATTGTCCGCGTTTTGCTCGATGAGAAAGACGACCCCTACCTTGTTTTTGAGAGCCTCAATGCCAAAGGCATGCCACTCTCGCAAGCGGATTTGATTCGCAACTACTTTCTGATGCGCCTTCATACCAATCGCCAAGAAGAAATTCATGCACAGTTCTGGCTTCCAATGGAAATGCGGCTTGGTGAGAAGAACTTAACTGAGTTCATTCGCCACTATTTGGTGATGAGAAAAAGTGATTTTGTTAAAGCCGCAGAAACCTACCTCACGCTCAAAGAGTATGTTGAGTCAAAAAAACTGAATCCTGAGCATGAACTTAAACAATTACACCAATTCTCAACTTACTACGCCAAACTCTTAGAGCGTCAGCAAGAGCCGGACGCCGACATTCGCCGTGCCCTTATCCGCTTGAACCGATTAGAAGTAACAACTGCTTATCCCTTTTTACTTGCTTGCTACCACGACTACGCACAGCAGCACCTTTCCAGTGCAGACTTCGTGGAGATTCTCCGCACACTTGAAAACTTCATCGTTCGCCGCTTTGTGTGTAGTGTGCCTACCAATCAACTCAGTAAAATTTTTTCGCCCCTTTATCGACAAGTGCAAGAGAAAGTGCAAGCGCAGCAAATACCTTTTGTTGAAAGTTTGAAAGACATCTTAGAACAGCGCAATTATCCGAAAGACTACGAGTTCAAGCCCGACCTGATTGAAAACAAACTCTATGGCAGTGGCGATAGAGGCAAAAAAACAAAGTTTATTTTGGAGACGATTGAGGAATTCTTTGAGCATCGTGAGTCTGTGCTACTCAATGATTTACAAATTGAGCACGTCATGCCGCAAACGCTTACAGCATGGTGGCAATCTCATTTGGGACAGAATTGGGAATTCGTGCATGAAAAATATCTCGATACACTCGGCAATCTCACGCTCACAGGCTACAACCCTGAACTTTCTAATGCAGACTTTGCGAAAAAGAAATCCATCTACAAGAATAGCCATCTTGAACTCAATGCTTATTTCAACGACGTGGAAACATGGCGAGAGAGCGACATTGCTTTACGAGGTGAAGTGTTAGCCGAGAAATGTTTGAAGATTTGGGCATACTTCGGCAAGCAAAACATTCAAGAGCAAGTCTCAACCGACGCCGAGCGGGCTTACACCTTTGAGACGATGCACAATAGCGACTTCTTGACAGGTGAAGTGCTTGAACTGTTTGAAGATTTGCAAGATAGGGTGCTGAGTTTGGCGGGTGTTGAAGAAAATGTCTTAAAGCAATGTATCAGTTATCGAGCAAAAAGCAGAACATTTCTTTCTGTTGTTCCACAACGTTCGGGGTTGAAACTCTATCTCAACTTACCGCCTCAAGAAGTCAGACAATACACTTTCTGCCGAGATGTGAGCAAGGTAGGGCATTGGGGGACCGGCGATGTGGAAGTTAAGCTGAAAAACCTTTCAGATATTGACCGAACGATGCCCTTGATAGAACAAGCCTATCAGAAGCAGTAAGTTCGCCCTTACACCGATTTCACCTTTTCAATCGGCACGTTCAAACGTGCGGCAATGACTTCATCGGTCAAGCCGAGTTCGCGCAGGAGCGGAACAGCCTTGAGTATGCCCTGTTGCAAGCCTTGCTGTAAGCCCTGTTGTAAGCCCTCTTGAATACCCACCTCTCTGCCTTCTTCCAAAATTTCTTGGTAGGCGCGGGTCTTTTTCAGTTCTGCCTCAAATTCTTCTCGGATACTGAGCATTTTCAAAATCTCCTTTCGTGATAAATTCTTGAATTTGTAAAACAGCACACGCTCGATAAAATCCAACTGTTTCGGTGTGCGCTCGGCTAAAACGCGCGCGGCTTCGATTGCCGTTTTTTCTGGCTCAACC
This sequence comes from Chloroherpetonaceae bacterium, assembly GCA_046292465.1. Classification (GTDB taxonomy): domain Bacteria; phylum Bacteroidota; class Chlorobiia; order Chlorobiales; family Thermochlorobacteraceae; genus JANWWM01. Next base: position 271,533 of record JBKBRB010000001.1, on the reverse strand, counting down.
ACCAACTTGAACAGCCCAATCGTTTCGTCTAAGGCGTTGATGTCTGGCAATTCGTCCAAATATACGCGCAAGATGAAGTCGCTGTCAAGTAAAGGCTGATAGGCTTCGTAATTTTTCGGCTCTACACTTCGGCTGGCAAAAACACTGACGGCACGCCAACGCTTCACTTGGAACTGCTTCAGATAAAGAAAAATTTCTGCGAAAAATCGTGCGTAAAATTGCTCATCTGGTTGGAATTGCATCTCGACGAAATAGGTCGTATCGCTCGCTTGTCGCGGCACGAAAACGCCGTCAATTCTAAACGATGTTTCTTTGAGTTCGACCGATTTGAAGTCATATCGCTGTGCATCGGCTTTATCCCTCCCAATGAGTGCAAAGAACCCTTCGGGCACTTCTTGAAGCCAAAGATAGGCGAGTTTATCCGTGCGCATTCGTAGTTCAAGATAGATTCAACCCAACCTCAGCGCATTGGCGAAAGAGGTCGGCGTCGAGTTTTTTTTCTTGTGTGAAAGTGTAGTCGGAAAGCGAAATCGTCTCGATGTTATCAAGCATCAGGCGCATGAGTGCAATGGTGCGGAGCAGTTCTCTATCGCTGAACTTCGCATCTAAATAGAGCACGACAAACGAAATGGCTTGGGTGCGGTCATGAAATTCGCGCAGTTTGGCAAGGTGAACGGCTTTTTCTTCTTCGCTAAACGACATCGGCAAAAAGGCACTCCCCTTGATTTTTACTTTTGCTAATTGCATCATTACGCTGAACATTTCATCAATCGCTTCTACATCGCCGCCCTTCGCGCTAAACGCCCCTGACGAGAACGATAAACCCGCCAAAGCCAAAGACTTACAAAAATCTGCCACTTTCATCTTGAAGTGCGCCGAGCGGTCTAAGATTTCTTTCGGCGTAAACGCACCAACGGGCAAATGCTTTGCGACGCGCTCAATGATGTTGAAGAGCGCATCGGCGGAAATTGTTTGTGGGAATTGAAGAAAGAGCCTATCAGCATCGCTTTGTTCAGCAACCGATTCAATATCGCTTATCGGCGTTTTGCCTAAATCAACCACTTCGACATCAAGCCGTTGCCATGCATGGCGTTCGCGAGCGGCGGCACGGGCGGCATCGAAAAATTGCTCCATGCCTGAGCGGTCGAGCATCCGCTTTGATGCGTTAAGGAAAATCAAGGCTTCATCTATGCCGAGCCTCTCTCCTTTTTCGAGAGCGGCGAGAATTTCGTCGGGGCTTGGTTTCTTTGCTTTGTTCATTTGTTATCCTGTGTTCCGAATGCCTGCCGCAATCCCATTGACGCTGGTGCGGAGCAGTTTGAGATAAGTTTGTTTTTCTTCGTCCGTTTTCGTTTGACTGCGGTAGCGTTTGAGCGCGGCAACTTGAATGTAACTCATCGGGTCGATGTAAGGGTCTCTGAGTCGAAGCGATTTGCGTAGTGCAGGATTGTTTTCCAATATCTCGCTTTGCTTTGTAATCATGAGCAAGAGCGACTTTGTCAGTTCAAATTCGCGTTCAATTTGCGTGAAAAATTTTTCACGCATGGCTTTGTCTGAAACGAGCGAGGCGTATTCTCTTGCGACAAGTAAATCAGTCTTTGCTAAAATCATTTGCACGTTGTCGAGCAGTGAGCGGAAGAACGCCCACGATTCATACATTTCTTGCAAGAGCTCGACTTCAATGCCTTTATCCAACGCGCCTTGCAACCCCGACCCAACGCCATACCAACTTGGAAGCGTCGCGCGATTTTGCATCCACGAAAAAACCCAAGGAATGGCGCGCAAATCTTCAATGCGGGCTTTGGCGGTTCGACGCGACGGGCGCGAGCCAATTTCCATTTGCTCAATCACATCAATCGGCGTGGCTTCGCGGAAGAATTGCGGAAAGTCGTCGTGTTCATACACAAGATGCCGATAGGCTTTCATTGAGGCGATGGAAATTGCTTCCAACGCATGTCGCCACTCTAACTTTGTCGCCGTTTTTTTGGGAAGCGAACTGGCAAGAATGACCGCCGATGTTACCAGTTCCAAATTGCGCTCGGCGATTTGCGGTAGCATATATTTTGCAGAAATGATTTCCCCTTGTTCGGTGATTTTAATTTTCCCGCCAACCGTTCCCGAAGGCTGTGCTAAAATCGCTTGATGTGCAGGCAAGCCACCGCCTCTGCCGACCGTTCCGCCCCGCCCGTGAAAGAGTTTCAGACTTACGCCGAACGTATCGGCAACGGCTTTCAGCGCGATTTGTGCTTTGTAAAGTTCCCAACTCGAGGCAATCAATCCGCCGTCTTTGCTCGAGTCGGAGTAGCCAATCATTACTTCTTGCAAGTTGTTTCGCGCGGCAACGGCTTTGCGATAAATCGGAAGTGAGAAGAGTTCGCTCAATAAATCGCCAGCACGGCGCAAATCGTCAATCGTTTCAAAGAGCGGCACGATATGCAAATCGCACGCAATCGTATCGTCGGCTTCGTGTCGGAACAAACCAGCCTCTTTGGCAAAGAGCAAGCCCTCGAGCACGTCGCTCGCGCTGTCGGTGCCGCTAATGATGTAAGTATCAATCGCACGTCGGCTGATGGATTCAAGCGAGCGGCGAATTTGGCGAAAGGTGGCGATGAGTTCGTTCGTTTCTTCGGAAAAGGGCAGTTTGTAAGGAATCATCGGTCGGCGCGATTGCAATTCAGAAACAAGCCACTGCACGCGCTCCGATTCGGTCATCTCGCGATAAGGCTTTTCAAGCAAGCGCAAGTGCGCCGTGATTTCATCAAGAGCCGCTTCTTGCACGCGCGCATGCTGACGAATATCAAGCGTGATAAACGAAAAGCCGAAGATTTCTACCTGACGAATCAAGGGTTTTACGAGCAGTTCTGCCAAACGCTCGCCTTTGTGTGCCATTAAACTCGAGTAAATGACGCGAAGGTCATCGAGCAGTTCTTGTTCATCAGCATAGCCGACGCCCGATGAAGTTTCGTGTTTAACATCATCGAGCATTTTTTTGAGACGATAAGAAATGAAGCGCAGTTTAATTCGATAGGCTTCGTTGTAATTGCGTCCTGCCCATTCATTGGCAATGGCGTCGCGTCCGAATCGCGTCTCGTCAAGTTTGATGGATTCAGCCAGCTCGGGCGAGATAGCGGCGCGCGCCGTGGAGATGGAAAGATGAAGAATGGCGTTTTCAATCGCGACGATGTATTTGCTAAGCACAGCGGCTTTCATGGATTCAAGCGTCTGTTTGGTAACGCTGTGCGTAACGAAAGGATGTCCGTCGCGGTCGCCGCCCGTCCAAGAGTGAAGCGTCAAGAATGGCGGAATGTGAAAAGTGAAATTTGGGTAATGCGTTTTGAGTGCAGTTTCAAGCGATTGATACACTTTGGGAAGCACGTCAAAAAAGACGCGCTCGAAGTAATACAAATGCCCGACCACTTCGTCTTGAATGGTGAGTTTAGACGAGCGCACTTCGTCTGTTTGCCATAGTGAGGTAATCAGCGCGGCGAGTTGTTCGATAATGGCTTCGCGCTCTTGGAGCGAATGAGAGGGGTTTTCGAGCCGTTCCAAAAACAAGGCAATTTGCCGACGCTTGCGCAGAATTGTGTGGCGCAAGGCTTCGGTTGGGTGCGCCGTTAAAGTTGGTTCAATCGAGAGCGTGTTCAAGAGTTCCTGAACGGCTTCGGCGGAAAAGCCGCTTTCGGCAAGCGTTTCTATGGTTTGCGCAATCGAGTTTTCTAAGACGCCTTGCGCAATTTCCGTTGCGCGTGCCATGCGAATTTGGTGAAACTGCTCGGCAACATTGACAAGGTGAAAATACGTGCCGAAAGCACGCACTAAATTATCGGCTTCATCGAAGCGAATATCATCAATGAGTTGAATGAGTTCAGCGTGCCGTTCTGCGTTTTTGCTTTGGCGAATCTCTTTGCACAGCAAGCGAATTTTTTCTTCAAGGTCTAAAAAGGCTTCCCCTTCTTGCTCAGTCAGAACTTTCCCCAACAAGTTGCCTAACAGTTTTACATCGCGATGTAAGGCTTCATCAGCTCGGTCTTGCGTTGGATTTCCCAAGTGTTTTTCCATCATTTTCCCTAATTTGTTTGCGAAATATACGCCATTTCTAAGAGGCAGGCAGGCGATAAAAACAGGGATAAACAAAATATCAGCAACGGCTGTTTATCAGATTGACCATCCGCTTGACACACAATTTTTATTGACTTCAACTTTTACATTCACATGAACATCGGCATACTTGGTGCGGGCAACATGGGCGGCACACTCGGCAAACTTTGGGCGCAAAAAGGCAACGAAGTTTTCTTCGGCACGCGCTCGCCTGAAAAAGCCTTAGAACTTTCCAAATCGGTCAATATGCGCGCAGGCAGTTATGAAGACGCCGCGAAATTCGGCGACGCCATCTTCATCGGCACCCCTTGGAGCGCAACCGAATCCATGCTCAAAGACCTTTCCAAATACCTTGCAGGCAAAATCATCATTGATTGCACCAACGCACTTGCCGCTGATTTTCTCTCGCTCTCGATTCCACCGAGCGTCTCGGCAGGCGAACTCATCCAATCGTGGCTTCCTGAATCCAAAGTCGTGAAAGCCTATAACACGATTGGCGCAAAGGTCTTGCTCAATCCAAACTATGACGGCACGATTGCTACTGGATTTTATTGCGGTAACGACACAGGCGCGAAAAAAATTGTCGCCGAACTCATCACGCAAAGCGGATTCGAACCCGTCGACTGCGGCGACCTCAAACAAGCGCGCAACCTCGAAGCCATGACGCTTCTCTTTCTGAACCTTGCCTTCAAACAAGGCATGGGCGGGCAAATTGCCTTCAAACTTCTAAAACGATAATCCTCCCATGAAACCGCAACAAAACTACGCCGTGCTGTCTTGTCAAGAGTGCTTAAACGGTGCAGGGCTTTCGTTCCAATTCTCAATGGCATTTCAGCCGATTGTCGATATCCAAAACCGATGCGTGTTTGCCTACGAAGCCCTCGTGCGCGGCACACAAGACGAACACGCCGCGTGGATTCTCTCGCAAGTCAACGAAAGCAATCGATATCGCTTCGACCAAGCCATTCGCGTTAAAGCCATTGAACTCGCGTCTTCGCTTCACATCGCAACACGGCTCAGCATTAACTTTTTGCCAAAAGCCGTCTATCGTCCTGAAACCTGTATTCGCGCTACGCTTGAAGCGGCAAAGGCGTATCACTTTCCGATTGAGCAACTGATTTTTGAAATCACGGAAGGCGAAAACATTGAAGACAAAGCGCACTTGGTTAGCATCATTCAAGAATACAAACGGCAAGGCTTCAAAACGGCGATTGACGATTTTGGCGCAGGCTATTCAGGACTGAACTTACTTGCAGAATTTCAGCCCGACCTTATCAAACTCGACCTTGCGCTCGTTAGAAACATTCATCAGGATAAAGTCAAACAGGCGATTCTGCACGGCATTATGATTGTCTGCCAAGAAGTCGGCATCGACATTCTTGCTGAAGGCATTGAGACTAAAGAGGAACTCGACTTTTTGGCTCAATCGGGCATTCGCTATATGCAGGGCTTTTATTTTGCCAAGCCGGAATTTGAAAAGTTGCCAGTGCCGCGCTTTGCGTTCTAATTTAGCGGAAAAGACCCTTGTGGGCTACGGCGATTGCCTGTTATTGGAAGATGTGATGAAGGTGGCGCATTTGTCTTTAAGTTGTCTGGCAATTTCTTCGTTTTCTGCTTTTCCGCGTAAGGTGTCTTCGTTCCAACCAAGCAAGTTTGAATGACCGATGCAAGGCTGATTGTCTGTCTCAATGTGCAACCGAATGTTATGTTGTGAGAAACAGTCGGAATTGAAATCAAAGCGCCCCGTCAACCTGAACTGTTGAGGTTCTCTGTTTGCTTGCGACGCACTTTCATTTTCTCTTTCTTGAGCCTTATCCACCACGCACCTTTGTCCAATGTTCCAAACTTCATCTTCGGAAAGTTCATTGATAAGGTAAATCGAGGTTTCAAGTCTGTTGGTTACCCTGTTCAAGCGAGGAAGAAATGGTTTTTTCTCGTGTTCTTTTTTTATGCAAAAGAAGGTATAGCGGGGCACATATCATCTATTGAAATGGGTTTCAAGAAACTCGATTAGGTTTTTCGGAATGTCGGGAAGATAGGCGTATCCAAATATCGGATCGCCTGTTTGTGAAATGGAAAAGGAGATTCTTCCGATTTGATTCACAAACGCGACAGCGCGGGCGTTTTCTTCGCTCTTCCATTCGAAGAATAATTCGCCTGTGGGGTCGACGAAGACTTCGGGTGTGCGGAGCGTGCTGGGGAGTTGATCTAAAAATTCTTCTGCTTTCGCGATTGTTTCGGGCAAAAGCGGCTCGGCGTCGTAAGCATCCCAATTCGGATAGGCACATTCTTTGTGCAAACGGGCGAGTTCATCGGAAAGACGTTCCGATAACGAGATATTGAGGAGAGAATAAGAGCCTTCGTGTTCAGATTTATGATGCTTTGCCATGCGACTCTCATTGTTTTGAAAACAGTTCAATGTGGCAATGTAATAAAACGCCAGCGATTCCGCTCTTCCCAGTTGCAACAAGCCATCTGACAAATTGCACTATATTTGCCCACAATTCTTAACACTTCTTGCGGTTCAATTATGAAAAAAATCAATCTCATTTTCGCCACACACAACCATCAACCGATTGGAAACTTCGATTCCGTATTCGTTGAAAATTACGAGCGCGCCTACAAGCCCTTTCTCGATGTGTTTGAAAACTTCCCGCGCCTGAAAATCGCTAAACACTACACCGGCATTTTGTTTGAATGGCTTTTGCAACATCGCCCCGACTTGCTCAATCGCCTCAAAACGCTTGTCGACAAAGGCAATGTGGAACTCATTAGCGGCGGCTTTTACGAGCCGATTTTAGCCGTTATCCCTGACGACGATAAGGTCGGACAAATTCAAAAACTCACGAAGTTTATCAAGAAGCATTTTGATTACGACGCCAAAGGCTTATGGCTCGCCGAACGCATTTGGGAACAGCATCTCGTTAAACCACTTGCACAAGCAGGCATTAAGTATGTGATTTTGGACGACACGCATTTCAAATACGCCGGCTTGAACGACGAACAGCTTTACGGCTACTACATCACCGAAGAACAAGGCTACACCACTTGCCTTTTCCCTGTCTCAAAAACGCTTCGCTACACGATTCCTTTTGAAGATGTTTCGGCAACGATTGATTATCTACGCTCGATTGCCACTGACGACGGCAAGCGAATCGCCGTCTTTGCGGACGATGGCGAAAAATTCGGCGGCTGGCCTGGCACCTACGAACACACTTACACGCGCAACCATTGGCTCGAGAAATTCTTCGCCGCTCTTGACGACAATCGCGACTGGATTCGCACCATGACGTTCCAAGAAGCCCTCGCTGAACTCAAACCCATCGGCAGAATCTACCTTGCCAATGCTTCCTACGCCGAAATGATGCACTGGGCATTGCCGAACACCAAATCGTTTCAAGACTACGAAACCTTTGAGAAACGCTTGAAAGAAGAAGGGCTTTACGACGACTACAACATCTTCGTGCGTGGCGGCTTTTGGCGAAACTTCATGGTGAAATATCCTGAATCGAACCAAATGCACAAGCGCATGCTGGAAGTCTCCAAACGCGCACGCGATTTGCAGCAAAAGGAATTAAAAGTCAGCGCGAAAACGCTCGATAAAATCTGGGCAGCGCAGTGCAACTGCCCTTACTGGCACGGCGTCTTTGGTGGAACTTATCTTCCGAACCTTCGCCACCCGATTTATGAAAACTTGATTGAAGCCGAAACTGAATTAGACAAACTCGACAACAAAAATGGCGATGTGCTCGCCACCATTGAAGACTTTGATGCAGATGGACAAGACGAAGTGATTTTGAAAAACACCGAACTTGCCCTTTACTTCAAGCCCTCCGATGGCGGAAAACTCATTGAACTCGATTACAAACCTGCCAAGAAAAACTTAATCGATGTCGTAACGCGACGCGAAGAAGGCTATCACAAACGGCTACTCAAAGCCAAACAGCAACAGCAAACAGGCGAACTGGTCGCCGAAATGCACAATGCGGTTCAGATGAAAGAACAAGGTTTGGAATCGCAACTCGTGTATGATTGGTATCGCCGCGCGAGTTTGGTCGAGCATTTCTTGCCGCTTGATACGACGCTTGAAGAACTGCGAAAAAATCATCAACGCGAGTTAGGGGACTTTTTAATTAGCCCGTTTGAGCCTACTGTCAGTGGCACAAAAGCCAAGCGGAGTCTCACGCTGACGCGCGTCGGCAATCTTCATTTCAATGGCAAAAATCACAACCTTGAACTCTCAAAAACCATTACGCTCGCCAAAGGCAAATCGGAATTCACGGTCGACTACACGCTGACGCTTCAGAGCGAGGAGAAAATCAAGTTGTATTTCGGCGTAGAAAATCTTTACGGCTTGCTGGCAGGCGACGCGCCAAATCGCTATTACTACTTCGACGACGTCGCGCTTGAAAACAACCGACTGAACAGCGTTGGCGAAGTGCGCGCGCGCATGGTTGGCTTGAAAGATGAATGGCTGAAAATCCACGCTCGCCTTGATGCTACCGAAGAGGCGCGTGTGATGCGTTATCCGATTGAAACCATTTCGCTCTCCGAAGGCGGTTTCGAGCGCGTCTATCAAGGCTCATGCGTAGTGATGCTCTTTGAAGTTGAACTCTCTAAAAAGCCTGTGGAACTTTCACTCGTGCAACGCTTCTCACGAACTTGACGCTCAAAGAGCGCTGAGATAGGCTTGAAAAAGGCAAATAACGATTGCGCTTGTAAGTTCGGTGGTGTCTTGCAAAGTGCAATACTACAAAGGACAAAACTTGGACGTTGTTGCTGCCGTGTCTCGCTGAAATTTGCTTAGCTATTTCTGAAAGTTGCGACTTTGTAAAGGCACTTTTTGAGCGATTGCTCTAGCCTTAATCTGCAAGCGTTGAGAGATCTCCAGCGTCTTGTCCCAGCGATTCTGCTTTGAGCAATCGGCGCACGATTTTGCCGCTGCGTGTTTTTGGCAATGCGTCTCGGAACTCAATTTCGCTGGGTGTAGCAATAGGTCCTAATTCGCGCCGCACGTGGTCGCGCAGCACACTTTTGAGTGTTTCATTGGCTTCATGTCCGGCTTTCACTACCACAAAGGCTTTGATGCGTTCGCCCTTAATTTCGTCCGGCAAGCCTATCACTGCCGCTTCAGCTACGGCGCTGTGCGTCAGGAATGCGCTTTCAACTTCTGCTGTGCCGATGCGATGCCCAGCTACATTCATCACATCATCGGCTCTGCCCAGCACACAGATATAACCTTCCTCATCATAAAAAGCCACATCGCCTGAGGCGTAACAGCCTTCAAAATCTTCCCAGTATTTTCTGTAGCGTGCGTCGTCGCCCCATACAGTTCGCATCATGTAGGGCAGCGGTCGGCGTAAGATGAGCAATCCGCCTTGGTTGGGTGCAACAGGTTTTCCCTCGGGCGTTACAATATCCACCACAGCCGTTGGCATGGGCTTACCTGCTTTGCCAAGTTTTGCCTTAAATGCCGGCAACGTGCCAATCACAGGCGAAGCAATTTCTGTTTGCCACCAATTATCGACTACAAAGCCCCGATTACCTAAAATTGTCTCTTGCGCCCATTGATGCGCCTCTGGGTTGAGCGGCTCCCCTGCGCAGGCAATCAAGCGGAGCGAACTGGTATCAAACTTCTTTACATGTTCTGCGCCATATTTCATAAACATTCGCACCGCTGTGGGTGCAGTGAACATCAAATTGACGCCGTGCCGCTCAACGGTTTGCCAAACAATTCCCGGATGCGGGTAGTCAATAGCACCTTCGCGCGCCAGCACAGTCGCACCGTTGAGGAGCGGACCATAGACGATATAACTATGCCCAACAATCCAGCCGATATCAGAGGTTGCCCAAAAAATGTCGGTTTCTTTGATGTCGTAAAAGGCGCGTGAAAGGTAATACGTGCCAACCATATAGCCGCCGTGCACATGCACAACGCCTTTGGGTTTGCCTGTTGTGCCGCTTGTGTAGAGAATGAAAATTGGATGCTCTGCATCAACGATTTCGGGCTCGCACCATTGCGGTTGATGCTCGATGAACTCAAAGAAATCTACTTCGCGCGACGATGTCAGTTCCTGCTTTGGCTCTTGACGACGCAACACCACAATTTTTTCAATAAACTCAATATCGCGCACGGCTTCATCGACAATGCTTTTGAGATTGACTGTCTTGCCAGCGCGGTATGTTACATCGGCACAAAAGACCACCTTGGCTTTGCAATCTTCAATGCGTGTTCTAAGCGCACTGACACCCATGCCTGCATACACAACCGAATGAATCGCGCCAATACGCGCACACGCCAGCATAGCGTAAATGCCTTCAACCGTAAGCGGCATGTAGATAATCACGCGGTCGCCTTTCTTGACGCCTGCAGCTTTGAGTGCATTAGCCACTTGCGAGACGCGGCGCAAGAGTCGGTCGTAAGTTACCACAACTTCCTTGCCGCTTTCTGTTGTCCAGATTATCGCAACTTTATTTCGGCGGTGACTCTCAACATTGCGGTCGAGCGCGTTGAGCGTGATGTTTGTCTTTCCACCAATAAACCATTCGTGATGCGGCGGCTCAAACTTTAAGACCGTATGCCATTTTTCTTGCCACCAGAGTTCATTGGCAATACCTTCCCAAAATTTTTCAGGTGCTGAAATGCTGTAGCGATACAGCGCGTCATAGTCTTGAATTAAAGCATTGTGTCGAAGTGACTCGGGCGGAGTGATGATGCGACGTTCAGCGGTGAGCGTTTCGATAGCAGACATAGATGGAACTCCTCATTGCTTGATTGAAAGAAATGTTGGCGTGCAAAAGTTAAAGACGTCGGCAAAGAGTTCAAAATGTTAGAGCATATCTCGGCAGTTTTCTTCGTAACTTTTCAGACAACCTTTTTCTGTGTTTTGTCATGAAACTTGTCTTTATGGGAACGCCCGAGTTTGCCGTTCCGTCGCTCAAAAAAATCGTTGAGACAGGCTTTGAAATCTCGCTCGTTGTTACAAGCCCCGACAAGCCGCGCCGAAGTGCCAACGACGACCCTGAACCGACGCCCGTCAAAAAAACAGCACACGCCCTTGGTCTGCGCGTCTTGGAAGTTGATGACTTAAAGTCGCCCGATTTTGAGCGTGCGATTCGCAACGTCGCGCCCGATGTAATCGTCGTCGTAGCATTTCGCATTCTTCCAAAAGAAATTTTTACGATTCCAACCAAAGGCACATTCAACCTACATGCCTCGCTTTTGCCGAAGTATCGCGGAGCCGCGCCAATCAACTGGGCAATCATTAACGGCGAAACCGAAACAGGCGTAACCACTTTCTTCCTGCAAGAAAAAGTCGACACGGGCAACATGATTCTGACAAAATCGCTAACGATTCAGCCCAATGAAGTCGCCACCGAACTTGCCACTCGGCTTTCAGAACTCGGTGCCGAAGCCGTCGTCGAGACCTTGAAACTCATCGAAACCGATTCGGTGCATTTAATCCAACAAGACGACTCACTTGCAACAAAAGCACCCAAACTCACCAAAGACAACACGCGCATTGATTGGGCGAAGCCTGCTCGCAATGTGTTTAATTTCATTCGCGGACTTTCAGAGCGACCGACGGCTTGGACAACTTTGGACGGCAAGCAAGTGAAAATCTATCGCGCCGCGCTCTTTTCCGAAACGGAAATCGGCGAAGTCGGCAAGTGGATTTTGGGCGACGAAACGCTCTATGTGCAGTGCCAATCGGGGCTCGTAGAAATTCTCTCGCTTCAACAAGAAGGCAAAAAGCGTATGCGTGTGAGCGATTTTTTGAGAGGCTATCGCGCCACAGGCGCAGAAAAATTTGTCTGATTTGAAGACCGACACATAGAAATTTGTAGGCGTGAAATTGCGTTGGCATAAGCAACTTTCCACAATTCTAATGCAAATGAAGAAAACTTACTTTTTCAGCGACGTCCATTTCGGTTTGCAAGAGCGGCACATCGAGGAAGCCAAAACAGACCTGATGCTCAATCTGCTCGATGAAATCAAGCGCGAGGGGAAGTTGCTTTACATGGTCGGCGATATTCTGGACTATTGGATGGAATACAAGCATGTGATTCCAAAAGGACCGTATCGATTCTTCGCCGCACTCTACGACTTGGTGCGTGCAGGCGTTGAGGTGCATTATCTTGCAGGCAATCACGATTTTTATCTCGGCAAATACTTCGACGAAGAACTCGGCGTGAAAACCCATTACGGCGCACTGCGACACAACATCGACGGCAAACGCTTCTACATCGTTCACGGCGATGGCGTCGGCAAAGGCGACACAAGCTACAAACTCTTTCGCTCGCTCGTGCGCAACAACTTCAACCTTGCGTGGTATCGCTGGCTTCACCCCGACTTCGGCGTCGGCGTAATGGATTACCTTTCCAAACTCTCGCGCAAGCATACCTACACCGAAAAAGATTACGGCGAAAAAGAACGGCTTATCGTGTTTGCCAATGAAGAACTCCAAAGAGAACCATTTGACTACTTCGTCTGCGGACACAGGCACGTTGTTAAACTGCACCGACTTCGCAATCAAAAAAGTTACTATGTGAATTGCGGCACTTGGATAGGCGGCATGCCAACTTATGCCGTCTTCGACGGAGCAGAAATGAAACTCATCAAAGCCAAAACGCGCGACGTGCTCTACACACAAACACTTGAACCAATCACGGCATAACCACTCATGATGCTCGACTCTATCAATCCGACGACGGAAGAACTCATTGCGTCGTATCAAGAACACGCGCTTTCGGAAATTGAATCGGCATTGAAGCAATCGCACAAGGTCTTTGACCATTGGCGCGGCTTATCGTTTCAAGCGCGCGGCGCGTGTTTCAAAAAACTTGCGGAAAAACTGCGCGAAAGCAAAGCACGCCTTGCTGAACTGATGGCGTTGGAAATGGGAAAGCCCATCACACAAGGCATTGCCGAAATTGAAAAGTGTGCAGGCACATGTGAGTACTTCGCCGAAAATGCCGAAGCGTTTCTGGCTGATGAAGTCGTTCCAACCGAAGCCATTAAGAGCAAGGTCATTTTTCGTCCGCTCGGCGTGATTCTCGCCATTATGCCATGGAACTTCCCGTTTTGGCAAGTGATTCGCTTCGCCGCGCCAACGCTCATGGCAGGCAATACGGCTCTCGTCAAGCACGCGCCGAATGTAACCGGATGCGCGCATGCGTTAGATAAACTCTTTCGCGAAGCAGGCTTTCCCGAACATGTGATTCACTTTCTCGACATCGCGCCCGATAAAGTGGCTGAACGCATTTCAAAACTAATCGAGCACCCGTTGATTCGCGCAGTTACGCTTACAGGAAGCACGCGCGCAGGAAAGTTCGTTGCCGCCAAAGCAGGCGAAGCCTTGAAAAAGTGCGTGCTCGAACTTGGCGGAAGCGATGCCTACCTTGTGCTTGATGACGCCGATGTGGAATTTGCGGCGGAAACTTGTGTCAATTCGCGATTGCTGAATTCAGGGCAAAGTTGCATTGCGGCAAAGCGGTTTATCGTTGCCCGAAAAATTCGCGAAGCCTTCGAGGCGAAAGTCGTTGAGAAAATGAGTGCGAAAAAAGTAGGTTCGCCGTTGGAAGAAACCACCGAAGTCGGACCGCTGGCGCGTAAAGATTTGCTCGAGAACTTGCATCGTCAAGTTACACAAAGCGTTCAGGCAGGTGCGAGCGTGCTTTGTGGCGGCAAACTTTACGAAGGCAAAGGCTACTTTTATCCGCCAACTGTGCTCACAGGTGTAACGCCGGGCATGGCGGTGTTTGACGAAGAGACTTTCGGACCTGTGGCAGCAATCGTTACCGTCAAAGACGATGACGAAGCCATTGAACTTGCCAATGCCACCAACTACGGATTAGGCTCGGCGATTTTTACAAGCGATGCATGGCGCGCTGATAGCGCAATTACGCGGTTGGAGTTTGGAAATTGCTTCGTGAATGCAATGGTCAAAAGCGATGCGCGATTGCCCTTTGGCGGCGTGAAAGATTCAGGCTTCGGACGCGAACTCGGACGCTACGGCATTAAGGAGTTCGTCAATGTGAAAACGATTTGGTTTGATAAGACCTAAGCAGATGAAACCGAATTAAATTTCCACGACAGTTACGCCTGTTCCGCCTTCATCCCAGTTGCCCAATCGAAAGTGCTTGATGCGCTTATCATTTTTCAAGTAGTCGGTGATGCGTTTGCGCAGTGCGCCTGTGCCCTTGCCGTGAATGATGTCGAGCCGATGCAATCCGTTTGAGATAGATTCATCGATGAACTTCTCGACACGCAAAATGGCTTCATCTCCCATCAAGCCTCGTAAATCCAAGCGAGTTGAGACTTCTTTAATTTCAATGAGCGAACTTGAACCAAGTTGTGCGGTTTGTTTTCGCTCCGTTTCACGTGCCTCTTTGTTTGAGATTTTTTCAAGGTTGCGCAGCGCGGTTTTCATGCGGAAGTTGCCGAAGGAGACCACAACATCGTCGTCTTTGATTTCAAGAACTTCGCCGATGGTGTGCGTATCGAGCAGTTTGACTTTATCGCCGACAGCGATTTCAACCGATTCGGTGTCTTTGGATTTTTCAGTGGCGATTTTGGTTTCTTCGGCGGCAAGGTCGCGGCGCATTTTCTCGACTTCTTTGCGTGCCGATTTAATTTTTTCCGAATCGCCAGCGCTTTCCTTAATCTCTTTGATAACTTTCTCAATCAGTTCGCTCGATTGCGCTAAGAGTCGTTTCGAATCTTGGAGCGACTGGCGTCTCAACTCTCGTCTTTCATTTTCAAGCTCGCGCAATTTTTGTTGATACTGTTTCGCCAAGCGTTCCGATGCTTCGCGCTCCTCGCGCAAGTTCTTCCGCTCTTGATGAAGGCGTTGCAACTCAAAGTTCATTTTCGTAATGAGTGCCTCGAGCGCATGTTTGGAATCGCCTAAGAAGCGTTTTGCATTTTCCAAGACGTGCGGCGCAAAGCCCATTCGCCGCGCCATTTCAAGCGCAAACGAACTACCTGGCAAGCCGATTTGAAACTGATAAGTCGGACGCAATTCCTTCGCGTCAAATTGCATTGAGCCATTAACAACGCCTGCGCGTTGATAAGCATAGGCTTTCAGCGAGCCTTGATGTGTCGTTACAATCGTAATCGCTTTGCGCGTGAGCAAACTTTCAAGCGTTGCCGTTGCAATCGCCGCGCCTTCTTCGGGGTCTGTGCCTGAACAAATTTCATCAATGAGCACAAGGCTTTCGTTCGTTGCGTTGTCTAAAATGGCTTTAAGATTTTTGAGGTGCGAACTGAATGTGGAAAGATCGTTTTCAATCGATTGCTCGTCGCCAATTTCTACAAAGATGTGATCGAAGAGCGTAAGCGTTGAGCCTTCCCCACACGGAAGCAAGTAGCCATGTTGCAACATCAACGAAAGCAAACCCACGGTTTTGAGCGCAACCGATTTGCCACCTGCGTTCGGTCCTGTAATCACCAAAACATAGTTCTCATAACCTAATTCCAACGACAGTGGTATGACAGGCTTACCCGCTTTGCGATGCGTTAGCAATAGATACGGATGAAATGCGTTTTCTAATTTGACTCTCTTTTCAAGAGAAACATTTGGACGAATGGCGCCAATTTCAAGCGCGAACTTTGCCTTCGCATAGAGCGCATCGAACTGTGTGAGAATTTCTTGATTGGAAAGAAGATTATCGAGTTCTTTGCGTAAGGCGCGTGCCAATTCGCGTAGAATGCGCTCGATTTCCCGAACTTCTTGAATTTCTAAATCGCGAATTTCATTCGAGAGCGAGAGCGTTTCAGCAGGCTCAATGAAAACGGTTTGCCCCGACTGCGAAAAATCGTGAATGAAGCCCGGCACTTGATACTTATGCTCGACTCTGAACCCAAGCACTAATCGACCGTTGCGAATTGTGATGCCCTCCTCCATGAGCATATTTTCGCTCGCGTAGCGGCGTTGAAGCGATTCGTATTTGCGTCGAAGCGCGTCGCGTTTTTTTTGCAATTCGCCACGAATGAATTGGAGCGCGTCGGAAGCCGAAGAACGCACTTCGGCAAATTCATCAATCTTTTGAGAGATTTCATACTGAAGTGATTTTTCCATCCACAAGTTTTCCGTGAGCGCGTTCAGCGTCGGAAAGGTTTCCTTGCGATTGAAAATGAATTTTTTCAGAAGCGACGCCGTGCGCAATGCCGCGCCGATTTTGAGCAGTTCAGCAGGTTGAAGAAAATTTTCTTCGATAGCAAGTTTTTTGAGAATATCGCGCGTGTCGTAAAGCGTAGCGATGGGCAACTCTTCGCCCGATTCCATCAGAAGTTTGAGCTCGCGCACACGCTCCAATTCGGTCTCGAGAGCAGGCAAGGTTAGGAAGGGTTCAGAATTGGCAAGGCGCGCACGCCCCATCTCGGACAAGCAAAGTTTGCTAGCGTGAGCAAGAATTTTGTCAAACTCTAATTTTTCAGCAAGATTCATCTGTGTTTTTATCGGTTTATAGGGGCGCAAACTTACAAAGATTCAAGAAGGTTTCACACACTGACATAACAATTCTTCTAACTCTTCAGAAAACAATAAGCGATTATGGAACTCGATGTCAAAGGGATTGAAAAGCAACTGACTGAAAAGCGAGAAGTATTGCGACATCACAACATAATACTCTATCAAGGCGATTCTACAAATCCGCGCTTGTTTGATGAGCCGTTTATCGACTTGATTGTAACCTCACCTCCTTACAACGTCGGGATAGAATACAACTCAAATCATGATGAACTCAACTATGATGACTATTTAGCATTTTCGCGTCAATGGCTGGCGAATTGTTTTGCTTGGAGCAAGTCACAAGCACGCTTGGCAATGAACATTCCGCTTGATAAAAACAAAGGCGGTGCGAAAAGCGTTGGCAGCGATTTAACCCGAATTGCGCAAGAAGTAGGATGGAAATACCAATTCACAATTGTTTGGAACGAAGGAAACATTTCGCGCAGAACAGCATGGGAGTCTTGGATGTCTGCTTCAGCACCAACTGTGATTTCTCCCATAGAGTTAATCGTTGTTCTCTACAAAGACCAATAGAAGAAAACGAATGGTTCGCGTCAATCTGACATAAGCAAAAACGAATTTATGGCTTGGGCAAATGGGCTTTGGACATTCAACGGTGAAAGTGCAAAGCGTGTCGGTCATCCTGCTCCGTTTCCAAAAGAACTTCCGTATCGATGTATAAAACTTTTCAGTTATGTAGGCGATGTTGTCTTCGACCCATTTGCAGGAAGCGGCTCAACACTCATTGTTGCCCAAAATACAAATCGTATAGGCATCGGGGTTGAAATTGATTCCGCCTATTGCGCATTGGCACAACAACGAATTCTATCTGAAACAGATGCGCTTAACATGAACAATGGGCAAATCTAAAAGTATTAGAGATTTTGTCATTGAGTATTTCAAATCTCATCCACGCATGGATAGTGCGCATGGACTGGTTGTTGAGAGAAGCAATATTTGCACAGACCGTGAGATACGTGGCGTATAAATTTAGGTGGAAAAGCAGCGATTGAAAATGCACAAACCTTGTGTGGAGAGCACAACTATTTGAAAAAGAACTTCAAGGGCTTGTAGCAAAGAACTGCAAGACTAATAGTTGTGTAGATACGACAAAAAAACTAACGAGCACGCGAGTTGTGTTTTCGTCGTGCGCGCTCTGCCATGAGCAATCGAAGTTCGCGGCTAGCATAGCCTGCGACAGCGGTGTTTTCCTGTGCTCTTCGGCAGAGATAGGGAAGCACGAATTTCACTTCGCCGTAGGGCAAGTATTTAGACACGTTGAAGCCAAGTTTGGAGAGGTTATAACTGATGTGGTCGCCCATGCCGTAAAGTTGCGAGAAGTAAAGATGTGGGTGATTGAGCGGCAAGTTTTTTTCTTGAATAAGCCTTGCAAGTTTGAGGTTGCTCTCTTCGTTATGCGTGCCTGAACAAATGCCGATGCGATCGATATGTGCGATGCAAAAATCAAGTGCAAGGTTGAAGTCGCGGTCGGTATCTTCCTTCGTCTCGTGAATCGGAGAGGCATAGCCATGCTCGAGCGCGCGTTGGCGTTCCTTTTCCATGTAAGCGCCGCGCACGAGTTTAACGCCCAAGTAGTAGCCCCCCTTTTCTGCCTTTGCAAATGAGGATTTCAAAAATGCTAATCGGTCTTTACGGTAAAGTTGAATGGTGTTGTAGACGAGCGGCATGGATTTGTTGTATTGTTCCATCATTTCGTCGGCAAGCGAATCAATAGCAGCTTGAATCCATGATTCTTCGGCATCAATCATAACGGGAAGACGTGCTTGTTGTGCCGCTTTACAAATTTTGTGCAAACGAGATTTGACTTTATTCCACTCGGCGACTTCATCAGGCGAAAGTGTTTGTGCCGCGCTAACTTTTTCAAGCAAGCCAAACCGCGCAATGCCCGTCATCTTGAAGACAGCAAAAGGAATGTGTGGCGTTTGCTTGCTTTTTTCAATCGTGTAAAGAACTTTCTCGACGACGCTATCGAAGACTTCTTCAGTTTCTTCGCCCTCGACAGAGTAGTCGAGGATGGATTTGATGTTCGATTTTGCAAGTTCTTCCATAACAGGTAAGCACTCCTCAACGGTTTCGCCACCGCAGAACTGTTTGAAAATCGTGGCTTTGATAAGCCCCTTCACAGGCAACTTCCATCGAATTGCCCAGCCCAGAACCGATATGCCAAGTTTAGTAAGCGTGGGATTGTTCATGGCACGAAAAAGCCAATAGCGTTCAGAGAGTTGCCGATTTGTCTTTGAGGCAAAGGCAATTTCGGTGTTGTTGAAATCCAACAGCGCGAGCGATTTCGGTGGCGTAAGTGTTTCGTTCATCGTTGAAAAATGTTTAGACCTTCGAGGCAAATGACGAGCAAGAATAAGTCAGTAGAGAAATTTTTCAAAGCCGATTGATTCGCCTCTCAAAGCGTCAGTGCGCCTGTCTTAATGAGCAGGTGGACTTTGGCTAAATCGTCGGGGGTGTTGATTTCCAAAATTGGGGTTGAGATAAGTCCAACTTGAATCGTATAGCCATTTTCCAGCGCGCGAAGTTGCTCGAGCGATTCGGCTTGCTCGAGCGGCGACGGCGGAAGCATTGCATAAAAAAACAAAAAATCACGCCGAAAGGCATAAAGCCCAATATGATGATAAACGGGCGGATTATGGACCGCATTTCGGAAAAATGGAATCGGTGCGCGCGAGAAATACATCGCACGAAGTTTTTGGTTGCAAATCACTTTGACCGTGTGTTCGTCTCGATATCCTGAAAGCATGTCGAGCGGACAAGCGACGGTAGTCATTTCGGGCAGTTCATCACGCAAGTAAGGTTCAATGAGTTTCTCCAACGCTTCAGGCGATATGAAAGGCTGGTCTCCTTGTATGTTAACTATCACTTCGTAATCTGGATGTCGGCTGGCGACTTCGGCGATTCTATCCGTGCCGGTTTGGTGCTCGGTGCGTGTCAGTTCAACCTCACCACCAAAAGATTGAACGGCGTGAGCGATGCGCTCGTCGTCCGTAGCAACAATCACTTTCGAGAAAAATTTGCATCGCAATGCAGATTCATAGGTGCGTTGAATCATCGGTTTGCCTTCAATCATTACGAGTGGCTTTGCGGGAAAGCGCGTCGAGGCATATCGAGCGGGAATGACGGCGAGGATAGACATATACATTCCAACAATTAAAGTTACTTAATAATCATGCTTTGCGTTTGTCCGAGTGCGTTTTTGACCGCATCGCTCAGGAGAAAATCGTGCGGAAATCCAAGTTCAATTGCACTAACAGCGTTCAAGCGTTGGAGGTGTTCGTCAGGAAGGTGAATGTCCAGCGATTTGAGTGTATCTGAAAGTTGTTCGGGCTTAGTGGCGCCAACGATTGGCACAACGGAAAGGTCTCGTTGCATCGTCCATTTAAGCGCAACTTGTGCAGGTGTTACGCCGAGTGCATTAGCCACGGCAACGACTTCTTTGGTAATCGCCGTGCTGCGCTCGTTCAGGCGCGCACTATTTTCAGGTAGTCGTCCTTTTTCGCCACGCAAGTATTTGCCTGAAAGCGCCCCACCTGCTAGTGCGCCCCAAGGCGTTACGGTCATCTTCCATGCTTTTGCCATCGGGAGCAAGTCGCGTTCTGGTGTGCGCTGAATGAGTGAGTATTCGATTTGCAACCCAACAAACTTCGTCCAACCGCGCAGTTCAGCGAGCATATTGGCTTGCGAGACAATCCATGCAGGCGTATCGGAAATACCGATGTAGTGCACGATGCCACGCGAAACGAGGTCATCTAAGCCACGCATCACTTCTTCAACAGGCGTGGTGAAATCCCATGCGTGAAGCCAGAGAAGATCAATGAAGTCCGTTTTGAGCCGTTTGAGGCTTTCACGCACCGAGCGCATCATGTTTTTGCGATGGTTGCCAGCATAGTGCACATCGTGCATGCGGTCTTGAAGCGTGTATTTGGTCGCAATGACGAAGTGGTCGCGGTCGTAAGCAACGAAATCGCCGCAAAATTTTTCCGATGTGCCTGCGGTGTAAATGTTGGCAGTGTCGAGGAAATTTCCGCCAGCGTGGGCATATACGTCAAAAATTTTTTTGCTTGTTTCGTAATCGGCGCCCCAGCCCCACTCCGTGCCGAAGCCCATAGTGCCGAGCGCAATCTGTGAAACGCGCAAACCAGAATCCCCGAGAAGTGTGTAGCGCATTGAACAATGAAATAGACTTTGACAAATGGCAAGATACAACCCATGTGGCAAAATGCAGAAACTTTTGATACGCTAACAGATTGGCGTATCTTCGCCTTTCTCAAATCGCGCTAAATCTAATCTGTAAGTCAATATGTCAATAGAATTGCCAACTCTGAACATCATTGAAGGCTCAAAGGAAATTGCAACGACAGGCGAAGAAACCTACGCCGCCAAGTCCAAACGAAGCGGCGAAGCAAAAAAAGGAAAAGTTTATATCGAGAGCTACGGCTGTCAGATGAACTTCGCCGACTCGGAAATCGTCGCCGCTATTTTGAAACATGACGGATATAGCACGACCGATTCTGAAACTGACGCTGATGTGATTTTCCTTAACACTTGCGCTATTCGCGATAACGCCGAACAAAAAATTCACTCCCGATTGCAATCGCTTAAACCGCTCAAACGCAAGAACCCGAAACTCGTTGTTGGCGTTTTGGGCTGTATGGCGGAGCGCATGAAACAATCGCTTTTTGAGCAAGAAAAAATTGTCGATTTAATCGCTGGTCCTGACGCTTATCGCTCAATTCCGCAACTGATTGAACTGGCAGAGTCGGGGCAGAAAGCCGCAAATGTGTTTCTTTCGCTTGAAGAAACTTACGCCGATATTACACCTGTGCGGCGCGAAGGCGTGAGCGCGTTTCTCTCGATTATGCGCGGGTGCGACAACATGTGCTCGTTCTGTGTTGTCCCATTCACGCGCGGCAGAGAGCGAAGCCGACCGTTCCAAACTATTCTCGACGAAATTAAAATGCTTTCCGATGAAGGCTTCAAAGAAGTAACGCTCTTGGGGCAAAATGTCAATTCTTACAACGACGAACAAAGCAAGGTGAACTTCGCTGAACTGATGTATCGTGCCAGTTTGATTAACGAAAGAATGCGAATCCGATTTACGACCTCGCACCCAAAAGACATTTCAGACGAACTCGTCAGCGTGATTGCCGAACGTCCCAATCTCTGCAAGTTTATTCACTTGCCTGTTCAATCAGGCTCGACGCGCATATTGGCGTTGATGAATCGCAATCACACAAGGGAAGATTACCTGAAAAAAATCGAGATGATTCAATCCAAAATTCCGGATTGCGCACTTTCAACTGACATTATTGCAGGCTTCTGCACTGAAACCGAAGAAGACCATCGAGAAACGCTCTCGCTCTTGGAGCAAGTTCGATACGATTACGCCTTCACCTTCATCTACTCAGAACGCCCGAACACACCGGCCGCAAAGAGACTCAAAGACGATGTCGACGACGCCACCAAACAACGCCGCTTGCAAGAAATCGTTGCCCTCACAAAACGCATTTCCGCAGAACGCTATGCCGAATCCATCGGAAAAGTCTACGAAATTTTAATCGAGGGCGACAGCAAACGCTCTTCGCAAATGTGGATGGGCAGAGCCGATAACAACCGCGTGGCAGTGTTTCCAAAAACAGGACGCGAAAAAGCAGGAGACTTTGTAAGAGTACGCATCACAAATGCAACTGCCGCAACTTTGATTGGCGAGCGCATCTGAGAGAAGCGCGCTTCATAGAGTAAAGTCGTCTTGTTCTTTGTTGGAATCATCTTTGTTCTTTCCGAAATCAAACATCGAAACAAAACACAAAACACGCTATGCCAAATCAAGAAAACGAACTCAACCCAAACAAGCGAAGCAACACGCGAAAAATAGCAAAGACCTTGACACGCGTCGACCTCTACAAAGCTGTGGCAAAACGCTTTAACGCAAAGCCTGGCGAAGTGTCTGACTATGTCGATGCCACAATCGATTCGCTTTCCAATCTTATCAAAAGTGCTGACCCTGAACTGCGCATTGAACTTCGCGGACTCGGCGTCTTTGAAGTCAAATTCATGAAAGAGCGTGCCATTGTTCGAGACCCGCGCACACTTCAAGTTGTTGAGTATAAAGGCAGACGCCGAAAAATGCACTTCCGCCCAAGCAAACAAATCAAAAAGGTTCTGCTCAGCAGCGACACAAAAACAAATGCATCGTCATGACGCACAACAAGCGAATTGTTGCCATTGACTACGGCACCAAACGCATCGGACTAGCACAAAGCGACTTGCTTCATCTCTTTGCGCAAACGGTCGGCACATTTTCAGAACCAGACCTCTACAAAAAACTTGCAACAATTGAAAAAGAGGACGGTATCGAGAAAATCCTGCTCGGCAACCCCACCAACGGCGACGGCTCGCCAAACCGAATGACGAAAGTCGTTGCCGAATTCGAAGCGCGTCTTCAAGCAAAATTCCCAAATCTCTTGATTGAAAAAGTCAGTGAGTTCGGCTCGTCCAAAGCCGCCATGCAAACGCTCATTGAAAGCGGCGTCAGAAAAAAGGAACGCAACCGCAAAGGCAGGCTCGATAAAGTCGCCGCCGCGCTTTTCCTTCAACATTACTTAGAAACCCGACCGAAACTCAAAATGTGAAATCGGTTGTGTGAGCAAGAATCAAGCACACTGCAAGAGTTCATCGGCGAAGCGTTTGGCAAGCGACTCGGCGTCGGCTTTGGTTTTGGCTTCGGCATAAATGCGCACAATCGGCTCGGTGTTGGATTTGCGCAGATGCACCCAACTTTCAGCAAAATCAATTTTCACGCCGTCAATCGTCGTGAGCCGTTCATGCGAGTATCGGCTGGCAAGTTCGGCAAGCAACTCGTCAAGGTTTGTGCTGGGGTCAAGTTTGAGTTTATGTTTGGCAATGAAATAAGGCGGAAATGTTTTTTTGAAATCAGTGAGTTTTCCTGTTGGATTTTGTGATTGCCATTCTGCAAAAGCGGCAAGAAAGAGTGCAATGCCCACAAGTGCGTCGCGTCCGTAATGCACATCAGGAAGAATAACACCGCCGTTGCCTTCGCCGCCAATCACCGCATTGACCGATTTCATCACTTCAATTACATTGGCTTCACCGACTTTTGCGGCGTGATACCCAACGCCATGCGTTTGTGCAATATCCGCCAACGCACGACTGCTCGAGAGATTGCTCACCACATCGCCTTTCTTTTTTGAGAGCCAAAAATCGGCGCACGCCACAAGCGTATATTCTTCGCCGAAAAGCGAACCATCTTCACAAATAAAACAAACACGGTCAACATCGGGGTCGACAACAATGCCAATATCCGCGCCATAATGCGCCGTCAGCCCTTGTGTTTCCACCAAGTTTTCTTCAATCGGTTCAGGATTGCGCGGAAAAATGCCCGTCGGCTTACACGAAATTTCAATCACTTCCGCCACACCGAGCGCACGACACAGGTTCGGAATCACGATTGAACCTGCACCATTAACCGCATCGACCAGCACTTTATATCGCCGCTGACGGATTTTTTCCAAATCCAATTCAGGAAGTGAAAGCAC
Organism: Chloroherpetonaceae bacterium; assembly: GCA_046292465.1. Taxonomy (GTDB): domain Bacteria; phylum Bacteroidota; class Chlorobiia; order Chlorobiales; family Thermochlorobacteraceae; genus JANWWM01. The sequence goes on along the minus strand of JBKBRB010000001.1, from coordinate 247,337 downwards.
TTTCTTGATGTGAAACTCATCGTAATCTTCGCGCGGAACTGCCATACCAAATTCATTCCACTTTGCTGAATGAAATTCTTCCGTTTCTACAATCGCCAGCATGGCTTTGCTTTGTGAGGGCGTAAGAAATTCGCCCAAGTTGTTGAGCAGTTTAAGTGCGTTCCACTCGAGCGGATTGTGCGAAGCCGAAATGATGATGCCGCCATCGGCTTGTTCGGCAATCACGGCAACCTCAACCGTTGGTGTCGTCGCAACGCCAAGGTTGATAACATTACAACCTGATTGAATCAACACGCCTTGAACATAGTCCAAAATGACCTTGCCTGTTGGGCGTGTGTCGCGTCCGATAACAACCGTCGGCACATTGCCGCGCAAGTTTACTTCGCCCGAGTTGCGACGTTCAAAAAGCCATGTCGCAAATGCCTGCGTGTAAGTTGTCAGCACAATCGGCGTAAGGCTTTCGCCCACGATGCCACGAATCCCTGAAATGCTTACCATTAAACTCATGTGTGAAGTCTGTTTAGTTTTATTGTTGGAGTTTGTTCCTGGAAGTTGCTTAATGCGCGGAAAGCCAATTTTCACCAACGCCGATATCGACGACGATAGGCACTTTCTTAATGCCAACGGCAAGCGCGCCTGAAATCATTTCCGATTTGACGATGTGCGAGAGTTCTTGTTCTTCTTCGGGTAGCATATCAAAGAGCAGTTCGTCGTGGACTTGCAAAATCATGCGCGAGCGCAGTTTTCGTTCTGTGAGTTTGCGGTCGATTTGAATCATCGCGCGTTTAATCATGTCGGCAGCAGTGCCTTGAATCGGCGTGTTGATGGCGGCGCGTTCAGTTGCGTTGCGAATGGAAAAATTCTTGCTGTGAATATCGGGAAAATAGCGTCGCCGACCGGTGAGCGTTTCAACATAGCCGAGCGTGCGCGCCGATTCCAAAACGCGCTCTGTGTATTGAAAAATTTTCGGATACTTTTGTTTGTATTGCTCGATGAGCGATTTGGCTTCGCTTTGTGAAATGTCTAATCGTTGCGCCAAGCCAAACGGCTGAATGCCATAGAGCACCCCGAAGTTGACTTCTTTGGCTTTGCGGCGTTGCTCTTTGGAAACATCGTCGGTGCCGAAGATGACGCGTGCTGTGGCGCGGTGAATGTCTTCGCCGTTTTGAAATGCCGTCATCATCGTTTCGTCGCCTGAAAGTTCGGCGGCGATGCGCAGTTCAATTTGTGAGTAATCAGCGGAAAGCAGTTTGCGCGAGGGCTCACTCGGAACGAAGGCTTTGCGAATTTGCCGACCGACTTCGGTGCGAATCGGAATGTTCTGCAAGTTTGGATTTGTCGAAGAAAGTCGCCCTGTTGCCACCACGCTTTGATTAAACGAGGTATGTACGCGCCCTGTTTTCGGATTGACCATTGTTGGCAGTGCGTCGACATAGGTTGATTTTAATTTCTGCAAACTGCGATACTCCAAAATTTTTGATGCAATCGGATAATCTTCTGAAAGTTCTTCCAACACGCGCACATCAGTCGAGAAGCCTGTTTTGGTGCGTTTCTTGGCAGGCAATCCCATTTTCTCAAACAAGACTTCACCAAGTTGTTTGGGCGAATCAATGTTGAACTCTGTTCCGGCTTCTTCAATGATGCGCTTGGCTGTGGCGGCAATTTCCGATTCAAGCACGCTTGAAATTTCAGAGAGTATCTCGGTATCAATTTTAATTCCTTCCCATTCCATTCTTCCCAAAACGGGCAAGAGCGGCATTTCCAATTCAGTGAAAACGCGCTCGAGCGTAGGCGACTTGGTAAGTTCTTCTGAAAGGCGATGCTTGAGTTGAAGCGTTACATCAGCGTCTTGGCAAGCATATTCAGAAAGCCGTTCAATCGGCACGTCTTTGATAGAAATTTGATTGCGCCCTGTGCCAACAAGGTCGGTAAATTCAATTAAGCGGTAGTTGAAGTAGCGCGCCGCCATGTCGCTCATGTTATGTGCTTTGTCGGGATTAAGCACGTAGCTGGCAAGCATGGTGTCGAAGGCAATCGGCGAGACTTCAATGCCGTATTGCTTCAAGACGAGGTAATCGTATTTGAAATTTTGTCCGATTTTCTTTTGAGCAGGATTTTCAAGAATGGGTTTCAAAGCCGAAAGCACGGTGTCGCGCGAGAGCGATGAGTCGAGACAGTAAACGCAAAAGGCTTCGTGCGGACGCATCGCAACAGAAAGGCAAACAAGTTCGGCATTGAAAACATCGAGGCTGGTGGTTTCGGTATCGAGTGAAAATTCATCGGCGTTGCGCAGGTCGGAAAGAAGCGCGTCAAAGGCTTCAGTTGTGGTGATGGTGTGATAGTTGCCAAGCGTGTGCGGATAAGTGAGCGAAACGCTCTCGCCAATGTTTGCGCCAAAGTTGAAAGAAAGGTCGTCGTCGGGTTCAGGATTGATAACAGGCTTAGTCTGTTGCGACTTGAGTTTGGAGAGAAACTGTTTCATCTGCAATTCTTCGAGTGTAGGCACAAGCACTTGAAGATTTGGCGGTTTGATGCGCAAGTCTTCGAGCGAGAAATCAAGTGGCACGTCAGTTTTAATGGTAACAAGGAACTTAGCGATTTTGAGATGCTCTTTGGCGTCGAGCAAGTTCTGCTTCATTTTGTATTTGGTGATACGGCTGATGTTGTTGTAGAGGTTCTCGATTGAGCCGTATTCGTTGATGAGTTGCGCGGCGGTTTTGGGTCCGACGCCCGTAACGCCTGGAATGTTGTCGGACGTGTCGCCCATCAAGGTGAGCATATCGATGAACTGTTCGGGATAAACGCCGTAGCGTTCGCGAATTTCGGTTCTACCATATTGCTCGAATTCATCGTCGTCTTTGGAGGGTTTGAGAATTTGAACGCTGTCGCTGACGAGTTGCGAGAAGTCTTTATCAGGTGTAATCACAAACACTTGGCAAGTGTCTTCGTAGCGTTTGGCAAGTGTTCCGATGATGTCATCGGCTTCGTAGCCTGGAAGTTTGAGCAGTGTAATGCCGTAGGCTTCGACAAGTTTGTAGATGGTTTCGATTTGTTGAAGCAGGTCTTCGGGCGGTTCGGGGCGATTGGCTTTGTAGAGCACGTAGGCGTCGTGGCGAAATGTTTTCTCTTTGGAGTCTGTAACGACGGCAAGGTAATCGGGTTTGTATTGCTCGATAATGCCTTGCAAGGTTTTGATGAATCCATAGGTTGCGCCTGTCGGCACGCCCGATTTGGATGTGAGTTTTTGCGGCAGAAATGCAAAGTAGGCACGATAAATCAGTGCCATTGCGTCGAGTAAGTAAAGCGTCGGCTTTTGGGTGTTGTCTGTTGGCATGGTTGAGTAGGTGTGTTTGAACGGAAAATAAACATTTGTAGATTCCTGACAACGCTATCAACAGCAACAATTTTCATATCAACAATTTCACACCGATAAGTTCATTTCAGAATGCAACCTACTGACGCAACTTCAACCGTAACACAAGCTCGAACTTTCAAGCGTGAACTCGGCTTACGCTCCTCGACCATGATTGTCATGGGTTCGATGATTGGTTCAGGGATTTTCATCGTGAGTGCCGACATCGCACGCACCGTCGGCTCGCCCGGAATGCTCCTTGTGGTTTGGGCGATTACGGGCGTCATTACGCTTATTGCCGCGCTTTCTTACGGCGAACTTGCCGCCATGATGCCTGAAGCAGGCGGGCAGTATGTTTATCTGCGTGAAGCCTACAATCCGCTCATCGGATTTCTCTACGGTTGGACGCTCTTTCTCGTGATTCAAACCGGAACGATAGCCGCCGTTGCCGTTGCCTTTGCAAAGTTCACGGGCATTTTCATTCCCGCATTGAGCGAAAAGAATATCCTTGTCTCATTTGGAAAGTTCAAAATTTCGGCGGCGCAACTGCTTGCGATTTTCTCACTTGTGGTGCTGACGGCTATCAATGTGCGTGGCGTCAAAGAAGGAAAACTCATTCAAGATATTTTCACAACCTCAAAAATTGTCGCGCTCTTCGGCTTGATTCTGTTAGGGTTGCTTGTAGGAGCAAATCAAACGGCGATTAACGCCAATTTCGGCGAGGCATTTTGGCAAAGTGCTTGGACGAAAGTCGCCGATGGAAAAATCATATCGGTTGAAACGCTTTCAGGTCTATCGCTGTGGGCAGCGGTTGGCGTTGCGATGGTGGGCTCGCTGTTTTCGTCTGATGCGTGGAACAACATCACCTTCACAGCAGGGGAAGTCATCAATCCGAAACGCAACATTCCGCTCTCACTTGCGCTGGGCACAGGCGCGGTAACGCTGATTTACTTGCTTGCGAATGTAAGTTATCTTGTCGTACTACCGCTTCAAGGCTCGCCTGATGGCGCCGATGCACTGGCACGCGGAATCCAATTTGCTGACCTTGACCGTGTTGGCACGGCGGCGATGAGCGTCGTTTTCGGCGATGCGGCACTCTTCATCATGGCGGCACTGATTATGATTTCCACATTCGGCTGTAACAATGGTTTGATTTTAGCCGGCGCGCGCGTCTATTATGCAATGGGAAACGATGGACTTTTCTTCAAGAAAGCAGGCACGCTCAACGAAAAATCGGTTCCCGCCTTTGCGCTCGTAATTCAATGTGTGTGGGCGAGTGTACTTTGCCTTTCAGGCTCATATGGGGATTTGCTTGACTATGTCGTCTTTGCCGTATTGCTCTTTTACATTCTCACGATTGCAGGCATTTTCATGTTGCGCAAAATAAAGCCTCATGCAGAGCGTCCGTATAAGGCGATTGGTTATCCTGTCTTGCCTCTGCTCTATATTGCTGTGGCGGCGGCAATTTGCATCGACTTGCTCATCTTCAAGCCGAACTACACCTACCCTGGGCTCATCATTGTGCTTTTGGGCGTGCCAGTGTATTTTCTGTGGAAGAGACAATCGTGATTGACGCACAACTTAAAGAGCAATCTAATGATCACACACGTGCAGCGCTTTTTGACCGTGATGAAAACTGAACGCATGCTCTCGGAACACACTGTAACGGCATACCAAAACGACCTTTCGCAGTTCGTGCAGTTTCTCAAAGCGCATTTTGAAGTGCAAGATGAATCTGAAATTCCACTACATCAAATTGATGCGCTCACGATTCGGCTCTTTTTAGGTGAATTGTTGGAGAAGGGCTATGAATCGCGCTCGATTGGGCGCAAACTTGCGGCGATTAAGACCTTCTTCAAATTTCTCGTCTCGCTCAAAGTGTTGGCGTTCTCGCCCGCTTCAGCCGTAACAACGCCGAAAACCAGCAAACGTCTTCCGACTTTTTTGAGCGAAGCACAAACGCAAAAACTCTTCGAGGAAACACTTGCCACCTTAGACGATTCGACCTTCGAGGGGGCACGCGATAAAGCCATTTTGGAGCTCTTTTATAGTGCAGGCTTACGCCTTTCAGAGCTAATTGGGCTAAATACAAGCGACCTCGACCTCGAGCAAGGCTTTGTGAAGGTGCTTGGTAAAGGTAAAAAACAACGCATTGTGCCAATTGGAAAATCGGCTATTTCGGCACTGAAGAAATACTTTGAAGTGCAGCGAAACTTTGATACGTTACATCGTATCAAAAAAGAGGAACATCAAAGGGAGATAGCTGAAAACCATTCCAAGCAGGAGACGACCGCAGCAAACGATATTCAAAAATATCCTGTATTCATTACCGAAAAAGGAAAACGAGTTTATCCAGTGCTTCTGCAACGGTTAGTCAAGAAATATCTTTCAAGTGTAACCGAGCAGAAGAAAAGAAGTCCTCATATTTTGCGGCACACTTTTGCAACGCACTTGCTCAACAGCGGAGCAGACTTGCGAAGCGTGAGCGAAATGTTGGGGCATAGTAATCTATCAACAACTGAAATCTATACCCATATCACGTTTGAACGATTAAAAGAAACATACAACAAAGCTCATCCGAAAGCCTAATCCGCTTTTGAAGACGGAGAGCAACAAACCCGCCTCGCTACATGTGGCGAAGCGAATTTCGACTAACACTTATCCTGAAAGGAAATGCCATTATGGGAAAGCAACATCTTAACGGGCAAATCAGTGAAAACAAAATGCGGGTTCAATTTACCCTCCGCCATGCGAAAAGCCACCCTGAAATCGAACGCTATGCCCGAGAAGCCATATTGGATTTTGATAAGTATTACAATGGCGTTACCGATTGCCACATTATTCTTGACCACCAAAAGCACGATTTAGTAACGAACAAGCGAGCGGAAATCACGGCGCATGTGCATAACCATACCTTTGTCTCCAAGCAGGCAGCGCCTACCTATCAGAAAGCCATCGATTTGTGTGTCGAGCACATCTGCCGACAACTTCAAAAACATAAAGAGAAAATCAGACACCTCTAATCGCTGAGTTCATGATGAACAGCGTGCTACGGAGTGCAAAGTGGCATGCTGTTCATCAGGCGATTTCAACTTGCTGACTTTATCATTGAGCAATGGATTTCAACAAAGAACCGCTAAAGAAAAAAGCCATCACCGTCGCCGAATTCTACAGTGCGCTGACTGAGCGGCTTGGCGTCTCATTGGAGCGGCTCAATAAGGTCAGCATGAATCGAAAAATTTTTGAACGTGATATTCACCGCCCTGGACTTGCACTTGCAGGCTTTACCAATCTCTTCACTTATCAGCGCGTTCAAATTTTGGGCAACACCGAGTCGCGCTTTCTCAAACAGTTCTCCCCTGAAAAACGATGTGAAGTCTTTGCAAACATTACCCCATACAAAATTCCTTGCATCTGCATCACGGACGGAAACGACTTTGACGAAGAGCTGCTCAAAATGGCGACCGAAGCGCGCATTCCTGTTTTTCGCACATCGCTCTCAACAACGAAGTTCATTTACTTAGTTACGGATTTTTTAGATGACCAGTTCGCGCCCTATCAAATCTTTCACGGCTCAATGGTCGATGTCTATGGCATTGGAATGTTCTTCGCAGGTCGAAGCGGCATTGGAAAATCGGAAATCGCGTTAGATTTGGTCGAGCGCGGACATCGGCTTGTGGCTGACGATGCTGTCGTTATCACGCGTAAGGGTGAATCGGTTTTAATGGCGAGCGGAACAGAGGTGATGGGGCACTTCATGGAAATTCGTGGCTTGGGCTTCATCAACGTTGAAAAAATGTTTGGCGTGCGCGCCGTGCGCTACCAAAAACGCCTCGAACTCGTTGTTGAACTCATGGAATGGGACAGCAAAACTGAATACGACCGAACAGGACTTGCGCCGAAAAGCATCAGTATTCTTGGTGTGCCTATTCAGCATATTCAACTTCCAATCTATCCCGGAAAAAATATCACCGTCATTGCGGAAGTGATAGCACTAAACTATCTTCTCAAACACTACGGCTACGACCCGGCACAAGAATTGGACAAGCGCGTTTTGGAAAAAATTGCAGAGCAATCCAACAATGGTAAGAAAAAGCATTTTTCTTTCAGAGCAAATAAAGTCAAAAAAAGCCGAGCCATTGAATACTTCGAACACGATTTTGAGTAGCCGCGCGAGAATAGACCAAGCAAAAACTTTCACAAATAAAACCAGCGACTAAAATGACTGTCAGTTACATTCGTGCTCTTTGTCTATTTTTAGTGCTCTTCACCGTCGCCTGTCAAAAGAAAGACGGCGAAAAATCACAAGCGAGTAACGCCCTTGCCACAACCCTTGTGCTCGCCGACCGAAGCGACGTCGACAACTTCAATCCTATCATCAGCTCGACGCTCTCAGGCGGCAACGCCATTTCAATGATTTATCCCGGAATCACCACAGGCACATTCGATACCGCTACAGGCACGCTCATCTATCAACCTGCCGTTGCAAAAAGTTGGACCATTTCTCCCGACTTTAAGTCAATTACTTACAACTTGCGCGGCGATGTGAAATGGACCGACGGCACGCCGCTCACCTCGCACGATTTCAAGTTTAGTTATCAACTCTACGGCGACACCATCATCGCTAGCGCGCGTCAAGATTACCTCGAGAACCTCGTCAAAATCCGCGATAAAAAAGGCAACCCAACAGATATTGTCGATTTCGACAAAGCCATCGTAACTCCAAACGATACCACGCTCATTTTTAACTTCGATAAGCCCGTTGCAAAACACCTCATCGAGTTCCATACCTCGCTTACTCCAATTCCAAAACATGTGTGGAAAGATGTCAAACCAAGCGAGTTTCGCTCGAGCGAGTTAAACGCAAACCCGACCGTCAGTTGCGGACCGTTTAAGTTCAAAGAGTGGAAACGCCAACAAGAATTTACCGTCGTCTCCAACCCCGATTACAATGTGCCTGCGCCCGGCAAAATCCCAACCATCACCATGCGCATCATTCCTGAATACACCACGCAACTTACCCAACTCAAAACTGGTGCGATTGATGTGATGGACGGCATTAAACCCGAAGACGCAATTAAAATCGAGAAAGAAAATCCTGAAATCGATATTCGCACCGTCAAGTATCGAACCTATTCTTACCTCATGCTCTCCAACATCGATTGCAAAGCCTATCAAGACGGCAAGCAAATCAAACCGCATCCGCTTTTTGGCTCAAAGAAAACGCGCCTTGCAATCGCTATGGCAATCGACCGCGAGAAAATTTTAGATGGCTACTACTTCGGAAAATATGCCGAACTTATGACCTCACCGATTTCGCCTGCCTTCAAGTGGGCGTTCAATAGCGACATTAAGCCGTATCCCTACGACCCTAAACGCGCCAAAGAACTGCTCGCCGAAGACGGCTGGAAAATCGGAAGCGACGGCATCTTGGAGCGCAACGGCGTTAAGTTTTCATTCGTGCTACACATCTCAAAAGGCGCAACCGCAGGCGAATACATGGCACCGATTATTCAGCAAAGCCTCAAAGAACTTGGAATCGATTGCAAAATTGAAGTCCTCGAGTTCAATGTCTTCGTGGAGAAAGGACGCAAGCATGAGTTAGACGCCTCGCTCAACGGACTGAGCATCGGGCTAGAAATTGACCTCGCGCCGACCTTCGGAAGCGATTTGAACAAAGCGGCGTTCAACTCGGCAGGCTACATCAACAAGCGCGTCGATGAACTCAACAAGTTGGGTCAGTCCAAACTCTTGCGCGAAGAAGCCGCGCCATATTGGAAAGAATTTCAACAAATTTTTCATGACGATGTGCCGTTTGTGCCAATGTTTTGGGGCAGTCGTATCGTCGGATTCAACAAGCGCGTGATTGGCGAGAATCCCGATATTCTCTCCATTTATACCGACCTTGATAAATGGACGCTCTCGACGATGCCTGCGCAAGTGAGCGTGAAATAAACCTCACGCAAGGCATAAAGTCGCGAAAGTGAAGAGAAGAAAAACTCTATCAACGACAAAACTTTTTGAGCCATGTTTAGTTATGTGCTTCGCCGTGTTCTGGGCGCAATTCCGTTGGTGTTCGGCGTCTTGACGCTGACGTTCTTCATCATTCGCCTTGCGCCAGGCGACCCTGCCTCGTTTTTTATTCAGCCCGGCGTTTCGCCCAAAGTCGCTGAACAAATGCGCGAACAATACGGCTTGAACGACCCGCTCATCATTCAATACTTCAAGTGGCTTGGCAATATCTTGCAAGGCGATTTCGGACGCAGTTTTAGCCGACATCAACCTGTTTTTGACGTCATTCTCGACGCCGTTCCGATTACGGTTTCGCTCGCGTTAATTGGAATTACGATGCAGTTCATTTTCGGCATTCTGCTCGGCGTAATTTCCGCCGTTAAGCAAGGCACAAAGTTGGACAGAACGCTGACGGTCTCTGCGCTCTTCATTTACTCTATGCCCGAATTTTGGCTTTCGCTCATGCTCATTATTCTCTTTTCGCTCAAACTCGGCTGGTTTCCCGCCTCAAATCTCAACAGCATTGGTGCGGATTCGCTCGGCACGTTTGAGTTCATTTTAGACCGATTGCATCACTTGGTTTTGCCTATTTTCGTTTTGAGTTTAGGTGGCATTGCGGGATTGGCGCGATATGTGCGCGGACAAATGCTCGAAGTGATTCGTCAAGATTACATTCGCACTGCACGCGCCAAAGGGCTGAACGAAAAAATCGTCATCTTCAAACACGCCTTGCGCAACGCGCTTTTGCCCGTCGTTACCATTCTCGGCGGCTCGCTGCCTGCGCTCTTCAGCGGCGCGCTCTTTATTGAAGTGATTTTCGCCATTCCGGGCATGGGGCGTATCGCTGTTGAAGCCGTTTTCGCGCGAGACTATCCGCTTATCATCGCCAACACCTTCATTTCAGGAACGTTAATCGTGCTGGGTAACTTATTAGCCGATGTCTTGTATGGAATTGTTGACCCAAGAATCAAACTCGGTTAAAAAATGAAAAGGCAAATTTTTCAAGTGGGATTATATGTGTGGTTTGTCGGCGTGATTGTCTTTGCGATTGCCTCGCCAAATAAAGTGGGAATGCTGGCTGAAACGACGAAGAACATTTACTTCCACGTGCCGATGGCGATTACTGCTGTGGTTGCCTTTTTTACATCGGTATGGTTCAGCGTCAAGTATCTCAAAACGCGTGACTTGGAAAGCGACATGAAAGCCGAAGCCGCATCAGGCTTGGGATTTTTGTTCAACATTTTGGCGATGATGACAGGCGCGATTTGGGCGAAAGTAACTTGGGGCGCATTTTGGCACTGGGACCCGCGACAAACGACCATCTTTTTGGTCTTCTTGATGTATTCCGCCTACTTCGCTTTGCGCAGTGCTGTAGATTCGGCAGAAAAACGCGCCACGCTCTCGAGCGTTTATAGCATCTTCTCGTTTCCTGCGCTCATTTTTCTTTACTTCGTGTTGCCTCGCCTCGTGCCCGGCTTGCACCCCGGCTCGCCCGAAGGTGGTGAAGCAGGCATCAACCCTGCCGTTTCATCAACCACCGACCCGACCATTCGCGCCGTGCTTTATGGCTCCATGCTCGGCTTCATCGCGCTCTTCTTTTGGCTACACAGCCTGCGTGTTCGACAAATGAAATTGGTAGAAAAGATAAGTTTAATTCGAGCATGAGGAGATGAAAAACCCGATTGTGGTTGACAAAGAAATTCTGGGAGGAACGCCCGTCTTCGCACAAACAAGAGTGCCCGTCCAAATTTTATTAGACTACTTGGAAGGCGGAGAAACGATTGATGATTTCTTAGAAGGATTTCCTTCGGTGTCGCGAGAACAGGTTATTGCATTTTTGGAAATTGTCAAGGACAAAATGATAGCCGAACTCGCCCCTGCTCAAAATGACCATACTGCTTGATGAAAACTTAGATAAGCGTCTTGCAAATCAACTTCAAGCCTACAACATAAAAACGGTTCAGCAAATGGGTTGGGTAGGCATGAAAAATGGTCAACTCTTGCAAGTGATGAAAGATAAGTTTGACGTTTTTATTACCGCCGACCAGAACTTAATCTCGCAGCAAGATAACGCGCTTGTAAGTGAAATAGCCATCATGGTATTGAAAGCCAAAACGAATCGTCTCAAAGACCATCTGCCGCTGATTCCTAAAATTCAACAGGCTCTCTCAGAGATTAAGAAAGGACAAGCTATTTGTGTTCAATAAACAACAAATCTCATGCTTGATTTCCTCGTTCAGAACTCCATCTATGTTGTGCTCATCATCGTGCTGATTATTTGGTCAGGCATATTCCTCTATCTCTTTCGCCTCGATAAAAAACTCACCGAACTCGAGAAACTCGTCGCCGAAAAAGAAGAAAAGGAGCGTTAGTCTTCTTGTTTGAAACGATAGACCAGCGTTCCCACCACCAAGCCGACCACATAGCCGTAAGGCACGCCGACGGCTAAAATGCCTGTCAAGAGCGCGACGAAAAAGCTTTTCTTCTCACCCAAAAGGTCGCCCAAAAGTTTGATAAGCGAAATCCCCTCGAAGAAGAGAATCACGCCGAGAATCGGAAGCGGAAAAATTTTGACGGCTTGCTCAAATCCTGACGCGAAGAAAAGACCAAGCACGAGATAAAGTAGCCCGTAAAGTACAACCGAGCCGCCCGTTCTGCCGCCAAAAGTGTAGTGCCCGACCATGCCGCCTGACCCATGACAAATCGGAACGCCTGAAAGAAACGGCGAAATCAAATTCATGGCTGAATAAGTGAGTCCAATTTGTTGGATAGAAAGTTGCTTTTCAGGGAAAAGGTCGCTGGCGGTTTGCTTTGTGGCAAGAAGCGAATTGCCAATCGAAAGTGGAATCTGCGGAAGAGCAAGCAATACAAAGCCGGTGGCGATGTGCTCCCAAGTCGGAACAAAAAGTTTTGGAAGCGAAATGCCCATCGTGCTGACCTTAAAGAGTTCGTCGAAGTGAAACACAACGGCATAACCAACGCCAAGCAGAATCACAATCAGCGAGGCAGGATATTTCCGATTCCCAAGCAGAAAAAGCGTTATCAAAAATGCAACTGATGCAAGCGCGTAGCCGAGCGCGCCGTCCGACGGCACATAGTCTTTAAGCGAAAGCAAGGCAAGTTGCAAGCCTAAGCCAAACTGAATGCCGCGCACAACGGCTTTCGGAATCGCTCGACTAAGCCAAATGAGTGCGCCCGAAAGCGAAAGCACAAGCATCACAACGCCAATCGCAAGTCCTGCACCGAAAAGAACGGCTCCGTCAATCTTTTGAGTAATCACCAATGCCGCCATCGCTTTGAGCGGTTGAACGGGCATCGGCATTTGGTAGAAGAGTGCCGTTAAAATTTGCATGCCGCCAAAAACGATGAGCGTGCTCGAGGCATCTAACTTTGCCGCGAGAATAACGCCCACAAGAAGCGGCAAGTCTGTGCCAATGTCGCCAAACGCGCCTGCAAGTTCATTGCGGTCAAAACGAATTGAGAAGGGATAGCGCAAAAAAGGTGGTTGCATGAATGTAAAAGTTAAACTCAATTGCGTGACTCTGAAACGATGTGAAAAACCAGTTGGATTCCAAACGCAAATCGTCGCCAAATATTTTGAGGGGTTAGGTAAATTTGTTGCTTGTGCTATTACAACTCGGCGATTGCGAGTTTTTCCGTATTATTTTGCCGCAACTCCAAAGGATTGATTTTCCAAATACATCTGAAACTTTACAGTGGCAAAGCGCGACGAAACGCCGCTCATGCGGCAATACGATAAAATCAAATCGCAATATCCGAACGTGATTCTGCTCTTTCGCGTCGGCGATTTTTACGAAACCTTTTATGATGATGCGAAAGAAGTTTCCAACGCACTCGGCATTGTTTTGACGAAACGCGCAAATGGTGCGGCGGCAGATGTGCCACTGGCAGGCTTTCCACAACACGCGCTCGAGACCTATGTGGCAAGGCTTGTCAAGAAAGGCTTTCGCGTGGCAGTCTGTGAGCAGATGGAAGACCCGAAATTTGCACGCGGCATTGTCAAGCGCGAAGTCGTCGACATCGTTACGCCCGGCGTCAATTTCAGCGACCGATTGCTCGACGAAAAAAAGAACAACTACCTCTGCGCCGTTCATTTCCAAAAAGAGCGTCAGTTCGAGTTTGTTGGTGTGGCGTTCATCGATGTAACTACGGCAGAATTTCAAGCCACAGAAGTTACCGCGCCGAAACTCAAAGAAGTTTTAGAGACCATTCAGCCGTCTGAAATTATCATTTCCAAAAAGCAGAAAGAGCAAAAAGTCTTGCTCTCGGAAGTGATGGGGCGCGAAATGCCCTTCACCGAATTAGATGAATGGCTGTTCAGTTTGGATTACGCCGAACAAACCTTGCGCAATCACTTCAAAACGCATTCGCTCAAAGGCTTTGGCATTGAAGAGATGCCCGCCGCCAAAGTCGCCGCCTCCGTCATTCTCAACTATCTCGAAGAAACCCAGCGCGGCAAACTGCAATACATTCAACGCCTCTCGCGATTTGAAACAGGCACACTCGTTGCACTCGATGTTCAAACCAAACGCAATTTGGAAATTATTGCGTCGATGTACGATGGCTCGCGCAATGGCACGCTTATCGATGTGCTGGATAAAACGCAAACCGCAATGGGCGCACGCCTGTTCAAGAAATGGCTTGCGCGTCCATCTCGCGATGTATCGCTCATTCAGGAACGGCTCGATGCAGTCGAAGAACTCAAAGAAAGTCGCGCCTTGCGCCGTGAAGTGCGCGAATCGCTCAAAAAAATCTGTGACCTTGAACGCGCGCTCTCGCGCATTGCAACTCATCGTGCCAATCCGAAAGAAGTGCTTGCGCTCAGTGCCTCGCTTCGCGAACTGCCGTCGCTGAAAACGGTGCTGGCTTCTGTGCAATCCACGATGCTCCAATCCCTGCACGCGCAACTTGACGAATGCCCCGACCTTGCACAAAAAATCGACGACGCGCTTTCGCCCGATGCGCCCGTCAATGTTGCTGATGGCGGCGTCATTAAACAAGGCTACAACGCCGAACTCGACGACTATCGAGATACTGCCAACAACGCTAAAGACCGACTGCTCCAAATTCAAACCGAAGAGCGCGAAAAAACAGGCATTGCCTCGCTCAAAGTGCTTTACAACAAAGTCTTCGGCTATTACATCGAAATCAGCAACGCTAATAAATCCAAAGTGCCAAGCCACTACGAGCGCAAGCAAACAATGGTCAATGCCGAGCGATACACCATTCCAATCCTCAAAGAGCTCGAGCAGAAAATTTTGATGGCGGAAGAAAAAATGGGCGAATTAGAAGCAAGGCTGTTCAGTGAGTTGCGCCAAACGATAGCATCGGAATCGGAACGTATTCAGCAAAACGCTGTCGCACTTGCCACGCTCGATTGCCTTGCCGCGCTGGCTGAATGTGCCGAGCAATATGGCTATGTCAAACCAATCGTGAGCGAAACGGACAGCATCGTCATCAAAGACGGACGCCACCCTGTTTTGGAACGCCTCATGCCTGAAGGCGAAAAGTATGTGCCGAACGATTGCACGCTCAACCGCGAAGAGCGCGTGCTCATCATTACAGGACCGAACATGGCAGGCAAGAGTTCATACTTGCGTCAAGTCGGGCTGATTGTTTTGCTGGCACAAGTTGGCAGTTTCGTGCCTGCCTCGAGTGCTGAAATTGGAATCGTCGATAAAATTTTTACGCGCGTTGGAGCCTCTGACAATCTCGCCGCTGGTGAAAGCACCTTCCTCGTTGAAATGAACGAAGCGGCAAACATCTTGAACAACGCCACAGAAAAAAGTTTGATTTTGCTCGATGAAATCGGGCGCGGCACGAGCACCTACGACGGCATGTCAATCGCATGGGCAATCACCGAGTATATTCACAACCACATCGGCGCGAAAACACTCTTTGCCACACACTATCACGAACTTGCCGAATTGGAAGAGCATCTTGCGGCAGTGAAAAACTACAACGCTACAGTTGCTGAAACGGCTGATAAAGTCATCTTTCTCCGAAAAATTGCGCGTGGCGCGGCGGATAACAGTTACGGCATTGAAGTGGCGAAAATGGCAGGCTTACCCCAACAAGTAATTTCACGTGCAAAAGAAATTCTTGCCGAACTTGAATCACGCGAAGAACTTCCGGAAACGGCAAATAAAGCCGCGGTTAAAAACAAGGTCAAAGCCATTAAGCCCAAAACACCCGACTTTCAAATCTCGCTGTTTGAAATCGGCGATACGAAACTCAAAGACGCGCTCCAAAAACTCGACCCCAATAAACTCACGCCAATTGAAGCGATGATGAAACTCGTTGAGCTCAAACAGATGGCGGAAGATGCGTGATAGCACCCCCCTGTAAAACCTTGTGATAAAGTGAATTGGGAAAGTTCATCGCTCGAGCTGTTCAAGTTCAAGTTTATATCGCTCGTAAAGCCTTGTCCAATCAACAAGTGGGGCAAGTTCGTTTTCTTGCATGTGCGAAGCAAGCGAGGGAATCGGGGAAACGCAGATTCCTTTACTGCCAAAAGTGAGCCGTCCATACAGTTTGCGGCTCAGTAAGCCGTCTCTGGCGCCGCGTGCGGATTGCATCATCACATCGGCGAATTGGCGCACGGTTTTTCCTTCGGTTAAAAAAGTAAAAGTGGTATGGCTCGTCTGTCGCCAATGGTTGAAGCGCGTCAGAAACAAGAGCGATTGAAATCGCCATTCGGGCTTATAGCGAAGCGCATCATCAACAGGGGAAATGAACAGCGGCAGTTGGCTCGTATCGCTCGTGAATGGGGCAAGGTAGAATCGGCGCGCCTTTCGTTTCAGCACTTCAGAGCGATGTGTGATGAGTTCGTGGATATACTCAAACGCAAACGGTTGATGAAGGTAATCGTCTTCGCAAAAGTAAATCCAATCGGTTTCGGGATAGCCTTGTGCAAGGCGAAACGATTGGCGAATCGATTCATCGTTGCCATAAATGCCATTGGTTAGCGTAACGGGGAATCGTTTGAAAAAGGCTTGAATCTCGTCGGAAAGTTTATCGCCCAAGATGAAAATCTCGTGTGGCAAATGCTTGATGGATTGATGAAGGCTCAAGAAGCAGAGTTTGACGAGCGTTGTTTTGTCTAATCCAAAAGGTCGTTTCGCACCGTGCACGGAATTAACTGTATCGCATGTGCGAAAAATAACGCGGTAGGTGAACATCGGATTTGTTGCGTTGATATAAACGGATATAAACAGAAAATCCCGCCGTGCTTTGCCATTACAGCCTTGCGAAAGCGGGATTCAACCATGCCAAGAAAATCAAGTCAAGAAAATTTACTGACGAGGCGGGCGTCGGTCGTCGCGCCGACCGTTTCCGCGTCCGCCATCGCGATTGAACGAGCCTTCGGAGCGCGGCTCACGCGATGGACGTTCAGCATAGCCTTCGGGCTTTGGAAGCAGGGCTTTCGCTGAAAGTTTGAGCCGTGTTTTGCCTGTCTTCGGGTCTTTCTGAATATCAATAAGTTTGACTGCAATGCGCTCGCCGGCTTTGAGTTTATCGCTGGCTTTGGAAATGCGCTCATGTGAAATTTCCGAAATGTGCAGTAGCCCTTCCGTCTTGGGAAGGATTTCCACGAAGGCGCCAAGTTCATCACGAACTTCTTTGACAAGCGCGTTTTCATAGACTGCTCCAACTTCGGGTTCACTTGTTAGTTGCTTAATGCGTGCCATAGCGCGTTCTGCGCCGTCGCCGCTCGTCGATGCAATCGTTACTGTGCCATCGTCGGCAATGTCGATTTCTGTTCCGGTTTCAGCAATAATGCTGCGAATAGTTTCGCCGCCTTTTCCAATGACGGCGCCAATAGCATCAACAGGAATTTGCATTGTTGTTAAACGTGGCGCGTATTTAGACAGTTGAGGACGCGGCGCAGCAATGGCTTTTTCCATTTCGCCAAGAATGTGCAACCGGCCTTGTTTGGCTTGCTCTAAGGCTTTGGCGAGAATGTCATAATCCAGACCGTCTATTTTAATGTCCATTTGGCAAGCCGTGATGCCATCTTTTGTTCCTGCCACTTTGAAGTCCATATCGCCTAAATGGTCTTCGTTGCCGAGAATGTCGGAGAGAACCGCATATCGATTGCCTTCTTTGATGAGTCCCATTGCAATTCCAGCGACAGGTTTCTTAATCGGCACGCCAGCATCCATCACTGCCAAAGTACCGCCACAAACTGATGCCATTGAAGAAGAACCGTTCGATTCCAAAATATCGGAGACAATGCGCATGGTGTAAGGAAATTCTGTTTCGCTTGGCAACATCACTTTAATGGCACGCTCGGCAAGGTTTCCATGTCCGATTTCGCGTCGACCGACGCCGGTCATTCTGCCGACTTCGCCGACTGAAAATGGCGGGAAATTGTAATGAAGCATGAATCGCTTTTCAGGCTCTTCGACCAGCGTGTCGACAAGTTGCGCATCTTTGCTTGTGCCCAGCGTCAGCGTAACGAGGGCTTGTGTTTCACCACGCGTAAAGAGTGCTGAGCCGTGCGCGCGCGGAAGCAAGCCAAGTTCAATCGAGATGGGACGAATGGTTGTAAGGTCGCGCCCGTCGAGCCGCTTGCCGCCGTTTAAGACAACTTCACGCATCGCTTTCTTTTCGAGGTCGTGAATGTAGCCTTTGATAACTTTTTCATTGAGGTAAATCGCCTTTTCGGGATTTGTGGCAAGCACTTCGTCTGTGATTTCAGCCTTGAATTTTTCGAGGGTTGCTTTTAGGGTTTCATCGTAGATGGCTTTGGTTTTATCGGCGCGCTCTTCTTTTTGAAGCGGCTCTTGTGCAAGGGCATAGAGTTTATCGTAACAAACAGAATTGATGAAGGCTTTTAGGTCGTCAGGAACGACGAGTGGCGTGAAGGGGCGTTTCGGCTTGCCGCATTCTTTCATCATCTCTTCAAGCACACCGCAGATTTTTTTGATAACGCCATGTCCGAACTTAATTGCTTCAAGCATATCGGCTTCGGAGATTTCATGCATCTCGCCTTCAAGCATGCAAATCGTATCCTTTGTGCCACCAATGCAAATATCCATATCGGAGTCATCTAATTCTTCGGTATGTGGATTGACGATGAACTCGCCGTTGATTCTGCCGACGCGCACTTCTGCCATTGGCGTGTAGAAAGGAATGTCGGAAAAGCATAGCGCTGCCGAAGCCGCCACGCCGCCGAGCACATCAGCATCGTTGGTACGGTCAGATGAAATCACCATCACAACAATTTGGGTTTCATTGTAAAATCCGTCAGGAAAGAGCGGACGTAAGGCTCGGTCGATGAGGCGTGCTGAAAGAATTTCTTTTTCAGACGGCTTGCCTTCTCGCTTAACAAAGCCACCCGGAAACCGACCGGCTGCCGAGTATTTCTCGCGAAACTCAACTTGAAGCGGAAAAAAATCTTGATTCGGCGCAGCCTCTTTCTTTGCGACGGCTGTTGCTAAAACCATTGTGTCTTCCATTGAAACAACAACAGCGCCATCGGCTTGCTTTGCCATTTTGCCTGTTTCAATTTTCAGGACTTTCCCTTGTCCTAAATCAATTTCTCTTGTGAAAACCATTGTTTGAATTGTGATTAGTTGCGGCGCGACCGCTTCGCGCCAGAGCGATTACTTTCTTTTTCAAAGCGGGCGAATATAGAAAGATGCAGGGGTTTGTGAAACCGCCTCACATCGATGGCATCTTGTTTTTGAAAAACGCTTGAAAAAATATCTCGTAAAAATTTTGAAAATCAACTCGAAACCTCTACCTTTGCAGTCCTTTTTGGAAGGCAAAGCCACCAAAAACACACTTCACACGCGCTAAGCCCGCATAAACAAAAGGGGTTTCAGACAATTGGAGTTCGGGCATTTCGCCAAAGGAAAACATGAGAAAATGAGAAATATGCAGAATGCCAAAGTTCAATCGCGCTGAGTGATGTGCTAATGGTAAAACTTCCAAAGGAGAGTTGCAAAGAAAATTTTTAGAGGTCAATTTCGCATCGCATCATAAAGCAAGCAATGCCAACGATACAACAGTTAGTTCGCAAAGGAAGAAGTTCAAAAGCATTCAAAACCGCTTCGCCAGCACTGGAAAGTTGTCCGCAAAAACGTGGCGTCTGCACGCGTGTTTATACGACAACTCCGAAGAAACCGAATTCAGCGCTTCGCAAAGTGGCAAAGGTTCGCCTTTCAAACCAAGAAGAAGTTATCGCCTATATTCCGGGAGAAGGGCACAACCTTCAAGAGCACTCAATTGTGCTGATTCGTGGTGGTCGTGTTAAAGACCTTCCGGGTGTGCGTTATCACATTGTGCGCGGCTCGCTCGATACAGCAGGCGTTGCAAATCGTGGTCGCTCGCGCTCCAAATACGGCGCCAAGAAAGCCCAGCCCGCATCGGCAGCCAAAGGCGCCCCCGCAGCAAAAGGTAAAAAATAATCTGAATGAACAAAGACTATGCGCAAGAAATCATCGAATAGAAGACGACGCACGCTCGGCGACCCAAAATATCAAGACCCCGTAGTGGAGCGTGCTATCAATACCATTATGGAGCGAGGCAAGAAAAATATTGCTCGTAACATCGTCTACAAGGCATTCGAGATTATGGAAAAGAAAAATCAAGAAAATCCGCTTGAGACATTCCGAAAAGCCGTCGCCAACGTTGCGCCAGTTGTGGAAGTTCGTGGTAAACGAATCGGCGGCGCAACCTACCAAATTCCAATTGAAGTGCGCGCCGACCGCCGTCTTGCCCTGGCTATGCGCTGGATTAAGGAAAATGCCTTGAAGCGTGGCGGACGCTCAATGGCGGATAAATTCGCCGCTGAACTCTTGGACGCTGCTAACAATCAAGGAAACTCAGTGCGCAAAAAAGAAGAAGTCCATAAAATGGCAGAAGCCAATAAAGCCTTCTCGCATTTCCGATTCTAATAGTCATAACGAAAACAGAACCGATAAACCACAATGCCCAGACAGATTGCGTTAGAAAGAGTAAGAAACATCGGAATTTCCGCACACATCGATGCAGGAAAAACCACTACGACCGAACGCATTCTTTACTACACCGGTCGCGTTCACCGATTGGGTGAAGTCCATGACGGTGCCGCTACAATGGACTGGATGGAACAAGAAAAAGAACGCGGAATTACAATTACTTCCGCTGCGACAACCTGTTTTTGGACAGCAAAATATGGCAACTTCAAAGACAAAAAGCACCGAATTAACATCATCGATACGCCCGGACACGTCGACTTCACTGTTGAAGTCGAGCGTTCGTTGCGTGTGCTCGATGGTGCTGTTGCTTTGTTTGATTCGGTGGCAGGTGTTCAGCCACAATCGGAAACCGTCTGGCGTCAGATGAACAAGTATAAAGTGCCGCGTATCGCATATGTCAACAAAATGGATAGAGTCGGTGCGAATTTCTTGAATGTGGTCAAGATGATTCAAGACCGCTTGAAATCGCGCGCAGTTCCAATTCAATTGCCGATTGGCGAAGGCGATATGTTCAAAGGCTTCGTTGATTTGATTCGTATGAAGGGAATCGTCTATGATGCTGAAGACGGCACAGCCTATCACGAAATTGACGTTCCTGCCGATATGACAGAGAGCGTCAAGCACTGGCGCACGAACTTGATTGAATCAGTGTCAGAAGTTAATGATTCGCTTTTAGAAAAATACCTCAGCGGCGAAGAGCCAACCGAAGAAGAAGTTCGCACCGCCCTCCGAGAAGCATGCTTGAAGTTGATCCTTGTCCCAATGCTTTGTGGTTCGTCGTTTAAGAACAAAGGCGTGCAGTTCATGCTTGATGCCGTTGTGGACTATCTGCCATCACCACTCGACCTTGGAGAGGTTAGAGGTAAAGACCCAAAAACAGGCAGCGAATTGACGCGCAAAGTGTCGGACGATGAGCCTTTCGCAGGACTTGCTTTCAAGATTGCTACAGACCCATTTGTGGGACGCCTAACATATGTGCGCATCTATTCAGGGAAAGTGAATTCAGGAAGTTATGTCATTAACGCAACAAATGGCAAAAAAGAACGCGTCGGTCGAGTGCTTCAAATGCACGCCAACCACAGAGAAGATTTAGAAGAAGGATTGGCTGGAGAAATTGTGGCTGTCGTCGGTCTGAAAGATACCCGCACAGGCGATACGCTCTGTGAAGAAGGAAAATTGATTGTCCTTGAAAAAATTACCTTCCCTGAGCCTGTCATTCAAATTGCAATTGAGCCGAAAACAAAGGCGGACTCTGAAAAAATGAGTATCGCGCTACAAAAACTTGCAGAAGAAGACCCAACCTTCCGCGTGAAAACCGACGAAGAAACGAATCAAACGATTATTTCAGGCATGGGCGAATTGCACCTTGAAATTATCGTGGATAGAATGAAACGCGAGTTCAAGGTCGAGGCGAACGTCGGTAAGCCGCAAGTGGCTTACAAGGAAACCATCCGCAAGCGTGTAGAAGCCGAAGGAAAGTTCGTGCGTCAATCAGGTGGCAAAGGTCAGTTCGGGTTAGTAAATATCTACGTAGAGCCGTTAGAAAAAGGAAAAGGGTTTGAATTCGTCAATGAAATTAAAGGTGGTGCTATTCCGAAAGAGTATATCCCTGCGGTTCAAGAAGGGATTGAAGAAGCAATGAAAAACGGCGTGCTTGCAGGCTATCCAATGCAAGACATCAAGGTTACCTTGTTTGATGGAAAGTATCACGAAGTCGACTCGTCCGAAATGGCGTTCAAAATTGCAGGCTCAATCGGCTTCAAAGAAGCTGCGCGTCGCGCAAACCCAGTGCTTCTCGAACCGATTATGTCAGTTGAAGTGACAACGCCTGAGGACTACATGGGAGCAGTGATGGGCGACCTTTCAAGCCGTCGTGGACGAATTGAAGGCATGGAAGCGCGACATGGCGAACAAGTCATCACTGCAAAAGTGCCACTTGCCAATATGTTTGGTTATTCAACCGATTTGCGCTCAATGTCGCAAGGGCGTGCAAACTACACAATGGAATTCTTCGCATATGAAGAAGCACCGAAGGCAGTTGCCGATGAAATTATCGAAAAGAGCGGCGCAAAAGCAACCGCTGAAGCCTAATGCGCAAAAAGAAAACCTGAGTTTAACTATACAACACCTGTAACTGCTAACTTTGGAGGAATCCAACAATGGCTAAAGAGAATTTTAAGAGAGACAAACCGCACGTGAACATCGGCACGATTGGACATGTCGACCACGGCAAAACCACGCTCACAGCGGCAATCACAAAAACACTTGCTGAACGCGGTATGGCGCAAGCCTTGGCTTACGATCAAATTGACAAAGCGCCCGAAGAAAAAGCACGCGGCATTACAATTTCAACCTCGCACGTCGAATACGAAACGGAGAAGCGCCACTATGCACACATCGACTGCCCTGGGCATGCCGACTACATCAAAAATATGATTACCGGTGCCGCTCAAATGGACGGTGCGATTCTCGTTGTTGCCGCAACCGATGGACCGATGCCGCAAACACGCGAACACATCTTGCTCGCGCGTCAGGTCAATGTGCCGTCAATCGTGGTGTTCTTGAACAAAATTGACATTGCTGACCCAGAACTTGTGGAACTGGTCGAGATGGAACTCCGCGAATTGCTCACCAGCTACAAGTTCCCCGGCGATGAAATTCCAATTGTGCGTGGCTCTGCGCTTGGAGCGCTCAACGGAGAAAAGCAATGGGTTGACTCCGTTATCAAGTTGATGGAAGAAGTCGACCGCTACATTCCGACGCCTGTGCGCGATATTGATAAGCCATTCTTAATGCCGGTTGAAGACGTCTTCACAATCCAAGGTCGTGGAACGGTTGCTACTGGACGCATCGAGCGTGGAAAAATCAAATTGAACGAAGAAGTCGAAATCGTTGGCTTTGGTCCGACAAAGAAATCGGTCGTAACTGGTATCGAGATGTTCCGCAAAAACCTCGATGAAGGTCAAGCCGGCGATAATGCAGGGCTTCTCCTTCGTGGGATTGAAAAGAATGAAGTTGAACGCGGTATGGTAATTGCAAAGCCCGGCACCATTACGCCTCACACGAAATTCAGAGCGCAAATCTACGTGTTAAAGAAAGAAGAAGGCGGACGTCACACTCCGTTCTTCTCAGGGTATCGCCCGCAGTTCTATTTCAGAACAACCGATGTTACAGGAGTCATCATGCTTCCGTCTGGCGTCGAGATGGTAATGCCCGGCGACAACGTAACAGTGGAAGTAGAATTGATTACGCCAGTTGCAATGGACAAAGGCTTAAACTTTGCAATTCGTGAAGGCGGTCGAACTATCGGTGCAGGTGCAGTATCCGAAATCATTGCGTAAAAACGTGAGGGGTGTCTGTTTCGGCAGACGCTCCTTTTTTATCCAAATTTAGATAGGCAAAGACGTGGCAGCGCAACAAAAAATCCGCATCAAACTCAAATCCTATGACCACAGTTTGGTCGACAAGTGGGCGGAAAAAATTATCGACGTCGTCAAGCAAACAGATGCAATCATCTCAGGCCCGATTCCACTTCCAACGGAATCTCAGATTTACACTGTCAACCGCTCGCCTCACGTTGACAAGAAATCACGAGAACAGTTTATGATTGCGTCGCACAAGCGTCTGATTGAAATCATCAATCCCAACAGCAAAACAATCGATTTGCTGATGAAAATTGAATTGCCTAGCGGCGTCGATGTCGAAATCAAAAGCTAAATCACTTAAACAACAGATTCATTAACCGTCGTTGCAAAACGATGAGTTACAAAATCGAACACACATGAGTGCAATTTTAGGAAAAAAAGTCGGAATGACTAGTATCTATGATGCCAAAGGTAAGGTCGTTCCGTGCACGGTGATAGAAGCAGGACCATGTTTCATTTCGCAAGTCAAAACAGTCGACAAAGAAGGGTATGATGCCTATCAATTTGCCTTCGATGAAAAACGCGAAGACCGCACTCCGAAGCCACAAATTGGGCATTTCAAGAAAGCGAATGTGAAACCGGCATACAAGGTCGCCGAATTTCGCAAGGAAGTTGTTGGATTAGAGTTGAACGCAGGCGATGTTGTCAAGGTAGATGTGTTCAAAGAAGGCGAAAAAGTTGATGTTGTAGGCACTTCAAAAGGCAAAGGATTTGCCGGTGTTGTGAAGCGACATCATTTTGGAGGCGGTTCAAGGACGCACGGACAATCCGACCGTGAGCGCGCACCCGGCTCAATGGGCGGCTCATCACATCCATCGCGCTCCTTCAAAGGATTGAAAATGGGCGGCAGAATGGGCGGCAAGCGCGTTACCGTTCGCAACCTGATGGTGGTCAAAGTGATTGCAGACTCAAACTTGATGGTGGTGCGTGGCGCGGTTCCAGGACCGAAAAACGCATACCTTCAAATCACCACAGCAAAGAAACCCTAATCATCAGCCGTAACGATTAAACGCATCAACAAGAATGGAACTCAAAGTTTTGAAAAAAGATGGAACAGATAGCGGCGAAATGATTGCGCTCAATCCCGAAATTTTCGAGATTCAACCGAACGACCACGCAATTTACCTCGATGTCCGATCGATTCGCGCCAATCAACATCAAGGCACGCATAAGGTAAAGTCGCGCGCCGAAGTTCGCGGCGGCGGCCGAAAGCCCTATCGTCAAAAAGGCACAGGCGGTGCACGCCGTGGAACACAACGCTCGCCTCTGATGCCAGGCGGCGGCGCTGTTTTCGGACCTCAACCACGCGACTATGTTGTCGGTATTAACAAAAAAGTTAAAACGCTTGCGCGCAAGTCGGCACTAACCTACAAGGCGAAGGCAAATGCAATTCTCGTTGTTGAAGACTTTACACCCGAAACCATCAAGACCAAAGAGATTGCAAATACGCTTAAAAATCTCGGCATTGCAGGAAAGAAAACCCTGTTCCTTACAGCAGGCAAGAACGAGATTCTTTACAAATCCGGACGCAACATCCCAACGCTGAGTATTTTGGAAGCCAATAAAGCATCAACCTACGATATTCTCGATAGCAAAGTGCTGTTGCTCCAAAAGAGCGCCGTTAAAGTCCTTGAAGAAAACCTTTTGTAACACAAACCATATGAACAACGTGTTAATAAGACCGCTTCTCACCGAAAAAATCTTGAAACTTCAAGAAGAGAAAAATCAGTATGCGTTTGAAGTTCAAGACGGTGCAACAAAAGAGGAAGTGAAAAAAGCCGTGGAGTCAAAGTTTGGGGTTCAGGTGATTTCAGTGCGCACCATGAACAAGAAAGGTAAAGCAAAAACACAAATGACACGCAGAGGCATTCGCTATGGCAAGCGTTCCGACACGAAGCGCGCTTTTGTTACACTTGCCAAAGGCAACAAAATTGACTACTACGCCAGCACAACGACGTCTGAAAAGAAAGAGTAAAGGCGTAACAGACCACGAAAAGTTTAATCACGATAAACCATGGCGGTTAGAAAATTAAGACCCGTAACACCAGGAACACGATTTGCATCGTATCCATCATTTGAAGAAATCACCAAAGAAGAGCCTGAAAAAAGTTTGATTGTGCCACTGAAAAAGACTGGTGGGCGCAACAATCTCGGACGAATCACCGCGCGCGGCAGGGGGGGCGGCGCAAAGCGTTTCTATCGCTTGATTGACTTCAAACGCGATAAAGAAATGAAGGCCGTCGTTGAAGCGATTGAATATGACCCCAATCGCTCAGCGCGCATTGCGTTGCTCAAATATGAAGACGGCGAAAAGCGATACATTCTCGCCCCAAATGGTATAAAGGTCGGCGATAAAATTGAAGGTGGCGACGGCGCAGATATTAAAACGGGCAACGCGCTACAATTAAAGTTTATCCCGGTCGGCACACAAGTCCATAATATAGAGTTAAGAGCAGGCAAAGGGGGACAATTAGCACGTAGTGCAGGCGCGTTTGCAACGCTTGCAGCAAAAGAAGGCAATTATGCAACGCTGAAAATGCCGTCAGGCGAAATCCGAAAAGTGAGAGTCGAGTGCAAAGCCACAATTGGCGTCGTCGGAAATTTGGAACACGAGAATGTCTCGCTCGGAAAAGCCGGACGCTCACGATGGCTCGGCATTCGCCCCATTACACGCGGCGTAGCACGCAACCCCGTCGATCACCCAATGGGCGGCGGCGCAGGAAAGTCTAAATCTGGTGGCGGACGCCAACATCCAGAATCGCCTTGGGGACAAAAAGCCAAAGGCTTGAAGACAAGACGCGGAAAGAAATCATCTTCAAAACTCATCGTCAGAGACCGTAGAGCCAAGAAACAAGACTAAAAACAAAGAAAACTTCAGCAATGCCACGCTCACTTAAAAAAGGTCCATTTGTTCAAGACCGACTGCTAGACAGAATCAAAGAGATGAATGAAAAAGGACAAAAAAAAGTCCTCAAAACATGGTCGCGTGCTTCAATGATTACACCTGACTTTGTCGGACATACGATTGCCGTGCATAATGGCAAAACTCATATTCCTGTATATATCTCGGAAAATATGGTCGGACACAAGCTTGGGGAATTTGCGCCAACGCGGACCTTCAGAGGACATTCAGGAGCGAAAGAAAAGGGGGCATCAGCGCCCGGCAAAAAGTAACGGAGGAAAAACGATATGAGCGTTAGAAAACGAGAGGTCGCAACAGCGAGAAAAGAAAAACGTGCCAAAGACACCAAAGCACAGGCTGTTCAGCGCAATACGCCGACTTCGCCGCGAAAAATGCGACTGGTCGTAGACCTCGTGCGAGGCAAAAGCGTCAATGAAGCACAAGCCATCTTGCGAAACTCGACAAAGCATGCTGCAAAAACCGTTCTGCGCACACTGAAATCGGCTATCTCAAATTACCTTCAAAAGCATAGCGATAGACAAGTTAACGAAGAACGCTTGTTCATTACTGAAGCCTTCGTCAATGGCGGGGTAACGCTCAAGCGCATACGTCCTGCGCCAATGGGAAGAGCCTACCGAATACGAAAACGCTCCAACCACCTAACAATTGTGGTTGATGAAAAACGAACCAAATCTTGATAATTCTTGACGCACTAAAAACGCAATGGGACAGAAAGTAAATCCAAACGGTTTCAGACTCGGTATCATTAGAGATTGGGATTCGCGTTGGTATGACGCGGGGGCGAACATCGCCGAGAAAATTAAAGAAGACCGCCTCATCCGCGAATACGTAATAACACGCTTGAAACGTCAAAAAGCGGGCGTCTCAAAGGTAATTATTGAACGCACAACAAAAAATATCAAACTCTACATCTACGCAGCGCGCCCCGGTGCAGTCGTCGGAAAAAGCGGCGAAGAAATTAACACGCTTGGTCAAGAACTCGGCAGGCTCACGAAAAAAGAAGTAAAAATCGATGTGATTGAAATCAAAAAACCTGAACTTGACGCACAACTTGTCGCAGACAACATTGCCGCTCAGCTCGAAGGTCGCGTATCGTTCCGTCGTGCAATGAAACAAGCAATGCAGCAAGCAAACCGTGCAGGCGCAGAAGGAGTTCGCATTCAAGTCTCTGGCCGTTTGGGCGGCGCAGAAATCGCGCGCATGGAACAATATCGTGAAGGAAAAGTGCCCTTGCACACGCTACGTGCCGACATTGATTATGCGCAATCCACCGCCTTTACAATCACAGGCACAGTTGGCGTTAAAGTTTGGATATACAAAGGTGAAATGCTGGAAAAACGCATTGATACCATTGAAGAAGAAGAACGCCAAAAGGTAAAAGACCGCAGAGAAAACCAACGCAATCGTGGCGGACGTGGCGATAGCCGCAAAGATGCGCGCGGAGAGAGCCGCAGACGGCGACGCAAACCAAGTGCAAAATCGCAACCGAGCGACGCAAATCCGTCTTCTTCCCAAGAATCCGCTCAACAAGCAAACAATGCGGGTTAAACTTTTCTTAAAGGAAATTCATAACGCATAGGAGACTTCAACGATGCTAATGCCAAAACGCGTGAAATATCGCAAAACACAACGCGGCAAAATGAAAGGCAATGAAACCAGAGGAACGAACATAGACTTCGGCTCTTTCGGACTCAAAGCACTCGAGCAAGCATGGATTACAAGCCGTCAAATCGAAGCCGCACGTGTCGCTATGAACCGCTTCATGAAGCGCGACGGAAAAGTCTGGATTCGTATTTTTCCCGACAAGCCTGTAACCAAGAAACCCGCTGAGACGCGTATGGGAAGCGGAAAAGGCTCACCCGAATTTTGGGTCGCCGTCGTTAAACCCGGACGCATCATGTTCGAAGTAGATGGAGTTTCAAAAGCAACTGCTGAAGAAGCGTTTCGACTTGCTGCTGCAAAACTTCCTGTCAAAACAAAGTTTGTTATACGTCCAGACTACGAAGTGGCAGAAGTCAAAAAGTAAATCTGAATCGCAGGAGGAAACAAAATGAAGAAATATGAAATCGCTGCACTGTCGGCAGAAGAAATGAAAAGACAAATCAGAGAACTGAAACAACGCATCGCCGACATAAAGTTTAACATGGCATTTGAACCACCGCAAAACCCAATGATTATCCGCAACATGCGCAGAGACATTGCGCGCATGAAAACCATATTGAATCAACAAAAGGCAAAAGCAGCAAAATCTCAATCTGAAAAGAACTAAAACAAGCCTGAACAATGTCAGAAACACAAACTGCTACGCCCGAAACCACGACAAAAAAAATTGTGCGTGAAAAGGTGGGAAAAGTTGTAAGCAATAAAATGCAAAAAAGCATTGTCGTCGCTATTGAACGACGCGAGCAACATCCCATCTACAAGAAATTCATGAAAAAGACAACGAAAATCATGGCACACGACGAGAAAAATGAAGCAGGCATTGGCGACACGGTGCGCATCTGCGAATTCAGGCCAATAAGCAAACGCAAGAGTTGGAAACTCGTTGAAATTATCGAGAAAGCCAAGTAATTACAATAAACAAAACCGCTGGAAATAAGGGCGGCGGTAAAATCGATAAACGCATTATGATTCAGAACGAAACAAATTTAGTCGTTGCAGATAACAGCGGCGCAAAAAAAGTTCGCGTCATTCACGTGCCAGGTGGAACGCACCGCCGCTATGCCAGCATTGGCGATGTCGTAGTAGTCTCGGTCAAAGCCGCAATTCCGGGTGGAACAGTCAAAAAGAAAGACGTCTCGCGCGCCGTTGTTGTGCGCACGAAAAAAGAATTTCGGCGTAAAGACGGCTCCTACATTCGTTTCGATGAAAACGCCGTTGTGCTCATAAACGCACAAGGTGAGCCAAGAGGCACACGCATTTTCGGACCGATTGCCAGAGAGTTGCGCGATAAGCAATACATGAAAATCATCTCTCTTGCACCAGAAGTGCTTTGATAAAAAAGACAAGGAGGTGTATTGAAAAATCCAACTCCTTTTGTATTTTTGCGACCTGCTTTTAATGAACAGGCAACCAAGCGGAAGTAACTCAGCTGGTAGAGTCACAGCCTTCCAAGCTGTTGGTCGCGGGTTCGAGTCCCGTCTTCCGCTCAGAAAAAACATGCGTCAATCTTCACTCTGAGCGCGACGTGGGATTGACGCAAAATTTTTCTCAAAAGTGAAACGGAAAAATACACGAACATGAAACTGGGAAAAAAGCCTGTAAAGATGCATGTGAAGAAGAACGATACCGTTCAAGTTTTGGCCGGAAACGACAAGGGCAAGACAGGAAAAATCCTGCGCGTTTTCCCCGACCGAAATCGCGTAATCGTCGAAGGCGTAAATCTTCGCAAGCGTCATACACGTCCAAACAAAAACCAACCACAAGGCGCAATTGTCGAGCGCGAAATGCCAATTCACGCATCGAACGTCAAGAAGATTTGAAATACATAACTTTCAAGTAGGAAACGACAAAGACCGTTTCCACCAAATTGAACAAAGCTAATGGCACAAAAAGAACAGAAAAAGGATAAGAAAAAGGAAGCGGAATCGCCCGCGAAAACGAACATCGATTTCTCACACCTTCCGACACCAAAGCCGAGACTGCTAGAAAAATATCGCAATGAGGTGGTCAAGAAATTGATGGAGCAGTTCAAGTATGATAACGTCATGATGGTGCCGAAGCTCAAGAAAATCTGCATCAACATCGGCGTTGGACAAGCCGCACAAGACCCGAAACTCATGGAAATTGCGGTCAAAGAATTAGCGGCAATTTCAGGTCAGAAGCCCGAAGTGCGCAAATCCAAAAAAGCGATTTCAAACTTCAAACTGCGCGAAAACCAACCGATAGGCTGCCGCGTAACGCTTCGCCGTGAAAGAATGTATGAATTCATGGACCGATTGATTTCGCTCGCCATTCCGCGCATTCGCGACTTCAAAGGCGTCAGTGACAGCAGTTTCGACGGACATGGAAACTATACACTTGGCGTGAAAGAGCAAATCATCTTCCCCGAGATTGATATCGACAAAGTCAATCGCATCTCAGGTATGGATATTACATTCGTTACGACGGCGAAAACAGACGAGGAAGCATATGCGCTTCTCAAAGAAATGGGCATGCCGTTCAGAAAAAGAAACTAAACTGATTTTCAAAAATATGGCAAAGAAAAGTGTTGTCGTTCGCAATGAAAAGCGCAAAGAAATCGTGGCACGCTATGCAGCGTTGCGAGAAGAATTGAAGAAGAAAGCCGTAGCAGGCGACGAGACTGCCGCACGTAAACTTCGCGAATTGCCGAGAGACAGCTCGCCAACACGCTTGCGTAATCGCTGCAACTTGACAGGCAGACCGCGTGGCGTATATGCTAAGTTCGGATTGTGCCGTCATCAATTCCGAGAACTTGCACTCTCAGGTAAAATTCCCGGCGTAAAAAAAGCAAGCTGGTAAGTTGAGTTTAACTTTCGATCTAACCTTTGTGGCCGCCGCAACCGAGTGGTGTCGGGAGCTGGAACGCACAAAACAACTTTTAATCTTCGACCAAAATGCCTGTTACAGATCCTATCGCGGATTATTTGACACGAATCCGCAATGCAGCAAAAGCTAAGCACAAGACGGTAGATGTGCCGCTATCCAAGTTAAAAGAAAACATCTCAAAACTGCTCAAAGAAAAAGGGTATATTAAAGACTACACAGTCGTTACAGCAGGAAAGTTTCCTGTTCTGCGCATTCAACTACGCTATCTCTCAAACGGAGAGCATGCAATTAAAGAAATCACGCGCGTAAGCACGCCCGGACGACGCGTCTATGAAGGAAAAAATATCAAACGATATTTAAGCGGACTCGGACTATCGGTTGTATCGACATCAAAAGGGCTAATGACGGATAAAGAAGCACGCGCTGCGGGCGTCGGCGGTGAAGTGCTCTTTCGTATTCACTAACCGAAATTGTTGGAAGGAGCAAGACGAATGTCAAGAATTGGAAAAAAGCCAATTGCAATTCTCAAAGGCGTAAAAGTTGAAGTAAAAGATGGAAAAATTGTTGTTTCTGGTCCGAAAGGACAACTCGAGGAGAAAATTCGCGGAAACATCACCATCAAAACGGAGGGAGAAAGCGTCAAAGTAGAGCGCAACGCCGACGATAAACAAACGCGTGCTCTCCACGGGCTCTATCGCGCGCTCATCAACAACATGGTGCAGGGCGTCTCACAAGGCTACACCAAAAAGTTGGAAATTACGGGCGTAGGCTACAAAGCAGAATTGAAACAAAATTGGCTCGTAATGTCGCTGGGGTATTCTCATCCGATTTTTTTCCGACCGCCCGAAGGCATAAAAATTGAAACGCCACAGCCCACAAATGTGATTGTCAGCGGCATCGATAAACAACTGGTTGGAGCTGTTGCCGCAAAAATTCGTTCCTTCAAGAAGCCTGAACCTTACAAAGGCAAAGGAATTAAGTATGAAGGCGAAAATATCCGTCGCAAAGAAGGTAAGACGGCTGGTAAGTAATTTTGATGAAAAAAATTTTAGATGAAAAAAGGAGGCGGCAACTATCGCCTCTAAAACTTAAACAAAGATGAAAGTTCCAGAAAAAATTCAGCGCAGATTCAAAGTCAAAATGCGTGTGCGCAAAAAGGTGTCGGGCACAGCAGAACGCCCACGCCTGAGCGTTTATCGCAGTCTAAATCACATTTACGCACAGCTAATCGATGATGACAAGGGTATAACTCTTGCCGCTGCAACAAGCAATAAAAAATCGCTTGAAAGCACTTTCAAGGGAATGAAGAAAACTGAAGTGAGCAAAAAGGTTGGCGAAATGCTCGCAGAAAACGCCAAAGCAAAAGGGATTACCAAAGTCGTCTTCGACCGAAATGGCTACAAGTATCACGGTCGCGTCAAAGCCTTAGCCGAAGGCGCGCGCGAAGGCGGATTAGAATTCTAAACTCAAACAGAGCAATGACAAAACAAGCGCAAAAGAAAATTAGACCAGGCGAACTGAACCTCAAAGAAAAATTAGTTCAAGTAAACCGCACCGCGAAAGTTGTCAAGGGCGGAAAGCGCTTCGGCTTCAATGCTATTGTCGTCGTCGGCGACGGTGAAGGGCATGTTGGATACGGACTTGGCAAAGCCAACGAAGTGCAAGACGCAATTGCCAAGGGCACAGAAGACGCAAAGAAGAACGTTTTCAAAGTGCCTATCATTAAAGGCACAATTCCGCACGAAGTGTATGTGAAATTCGGCGCGGCAAAAATTTTGATGAAGCCCGCCTCGCAAGGAACAGGACTTATCGCAGGCGGAGCCGTAAGAGCCGTGCTTGAAAGCGCTGGCGTCAAAGACGTGCTCACTAAATCGCTCGGTTCATCGAACCCGCACAATGTCGTTAAGGCAACCGTTAAGGGGCTTTTAAGCCTTTCAGACGCAATGGACGTGGCGGCGCGACGCGGGAAATCACTCAAAGAAGTCTTTGAAGGATAAATAGACGAAAACGACCTAATTCACACAAGCACCATCAGCACAAACGCTATGTCAGAGACGAAGAAACAACTCAAAATCACGCAAATTAGAAGCGCGATTCGTTGCACGAAAAAACAAAAGGCAACGATGAAGTCGCTCAAGCTATCTCATCCGAACAAATCAGTTGTGCGCACAGATAACCCCGCCTTGCGCGGTCAACTCAAGTCGGTTGAGCATCTCGTCAAAATCGAAGAACTCAATTAAGAGGAAAGGATTTTTAGGAAAATGAACCTACACACACTTACGCCAGCAAAAGGGTCAAGAAAGGCAAAGAAGCGCGTCGGACGCGGTCCTGGGTCGGGTCACGGCACAACGGCTGGACGTGGAAATAAAGGGCATAAAGCGCGTAGCGGTTACACAACCAAAAATTTTGAAGGTGGGCAAATGCCACTCTATCGCCAACTTCCTAAGTTTGGATTCACGCCACCAAATCGAAAGACGGTTGTTGGAATCAATGTTTCACAATTGGAAGCATGGGTAAAAAGCGGTAAAATTGGCTCTGACATGACACTCGATGCGTTCAATAAGTTGGGCGTGATTGGCAAAACGGAGTATCTTAAAATTTTAGGCGAAGGTGAATTAACTGAAAAAATCAAAGTAACCGCACACGCATTCAGCGAAACCGCCAAAGAGAAAATTGAAAAAGCAGGCGGAAGCGTAACCATTGCCTATCGCACTATCGCAGAAGCTAGCACCATGAAGACAGTCGACTTTGCAACCGCCGTAACAACACCGAAGAGACCTGTCGAAGAACATAAGAAAGCAGTCAAAGCGCAAAAGAAAGCCTCATCCGAAACTGTCAAAAAATAACCCTGACTTACGATGAAACTTGTCGAGAGCATTAGAAATATCAGCAAAATTCCAGAGTTGAAAGACCGAATCCTTTACACATTAGGACTTTTGATTGTGTATCGAATCGGCTCTCACATAACCATTCCTGGCGTCGATGCCTCTGCGGTTGCAGCAGCAGGCGCTGGTCCGACAAATGACTTATTTGGACTGTTTGACCTCTTTGTCGGAGGTGCGTTCAAACGCGCGTCAGTCTTCGCACTCGGGATTATGCCTTACATCTCAGCATCTATTATTATCCAACTGCTTGGTGCGATAACACCTGTGATTCAACGCTTGCAAAAGGAAGGTGAAGAAGGACGTAAGAAAATCACCCAATATACCCGCTACGGAACAGTATTGCTCGCTGCAATGCAAGCATGGGGCGTAAGTGTAAGCCTTTCCAGTCCGTCGTCGTTTGGTCAACCGATTGTGCCTGAACCTGGATTTCTCTTCACCCTCTCGACAATAATCACGCTGACAGCGGCAACGATTTTTACGATGTGGCTCGGCGAACGCATTACAGAGCGCGGAATAGGAAATGGTATTTCGCTCATTATCATGATTGGCATTTTGGCGCGATTCCCACAGTCGCTCGTGGCAGAGTGGCAGTTGGTGGCAACAGGAAGTAAGAACTTGATTGTTGAAATGATTGTGTTGGCAATTATGGTGCTTATTGTCGCTGGCGTAGTGCTGATGACTGTCGGCACACGGCGAATTCCAGTTCAATACGCAAAACGTGTGGTCGGACGAAAAGTCTATGGCGGAACAACGCAATATATTCCGATGCGCGTGATTACAGCAGGCGTCATGCCTATCATTTTCGCTCAGTCGATTATGTTCATTCCAAGCACACTCATCTCATTTTTCCCTGAAAGCGAAGGCATGCAAAGGGTTGCCTCATGGATTTCATATGACTCATGGGGCTATGCAATTCTGTTCGCAATTCTCATCATCTTCTTTACCTACTTCTACACAGCGATTGCCTTCAATCCAAAGGATGTAGCGGACACAATGCAAAAGCAAGGCGGATTTATTCCGGGCGTCCGTCCAGGAAAAAGCACGGAAGAATTTATCGATAACATCCTGACGCGCATTACACTGCCTGGCGCAATAGCACTGGCAATTATTGCAGTTTTGCCGACATTCTTGGTGAAATATGGAAATGTGTCTCCCGGCTTTGCACAGTTTTTTGGTGGAACGAGTTTGCTCATCATTGTCGGTGTTGCGTTGGATACGCTTCAACAAATTGAAAGCCATCTTTTAATGCGCCACTATGACGGATTTATGAAGACAGGGCGAGTGAGAGGACGAGGCACCGTAAGCGTGTAAAAGAGAAAAGACAAACAATGGTAACGGCGCGAAGCGAAAAAGAGATTGAATTGATGCGTGAAAGCGGCAGAATTGTCGCGCAAGCCCTTGATGCGATTCAACTTGAAATTCGCCCTGGCATAACGACAAAAGAGTTAGACAGGATTGCCGAAGACTACATTCGCAGCCAAGGTGCTGAGCCAAGTTTCTTGGGTTATGTGCCCCGCGGCGCGCGCGGAACAAAACCGTATCCTGCATCAATTTGTGCATCAATTAACGAAGAAGTCGTGCACGGAATCCCAAGTCCGAAGCGTGTCATAAAAGAAGGGGATATTGTTTCAATTGATGTTGGGGCATTCAAGAACGGCTATCACGGAGATTCTGCCCGAACCTTCATTGTTGGAGAAGTAAAACCTGAAATTCGTCACCTTGTCAAGGTTACAGAAATGTGCTTGACGCTTGCAATCAAACAAGCTGTGGTTGGCAAGCGGCTGCACGATATTTCTGCTGCCGTGCAAACATATGCGGAAAGCTTTGGATTTGGCGTTATTGAAAACATGGTTGGACACGGAATCGGAACAAAAATGCACGAAGAGCCACCAGTGCCGAACATTGGTAAAGCAGGAACAGGTATCTTCTTACGAGAAGGAATGGTGCTTGCGATTGAACCGATGATTAATTTAGGTCGCTCACGAAAAGCGAAAATTCTAAGCGATACTTGGACCGCAGTAACAGCAGATGGAAAACCCGCTGCACACTTCGAGCATACTGTTGTAGTGCGTAAAGGCAAAGCCGAAATTTTAACCCTCTCGCGTCTTCCAAAAAACACGGTCGCTACAGAGGAAGACGCGACAATTCAATTAGCGAGTTAAACATAAACCCTTATCTTAATTTGGCAAAAGAAGAAGCAATTGAGCTCGACGGCGTAATTCTTGAAGCGTTGCCAAATGCGAGCTTCAGAGTCAAATTGGAAAATAATCTTGAAATCTTGGCGCACGTATCGGGAAAGATGAGAATGAACTTCATTAAAATTCTCCCGGGCGACCGCGTGAGAGTTCAGGTATCACCATATGACTTGACCAAAGGACGAATCACGTATCGATTCAAGTAGCGTCGAGTGAGTCGAGTTTGATGAATCTACGTCAGAGAACTCTCTCAAAAAAAAGAGAAGAGAGGTCTTTCCCAAATTGTTAGTCAATTTTTGGAAAAAAGAAAAAAAGCGCGTAAATTGCGCGCCCTTTTTTACAAAGGAAACAAAACTTGAAAAATCATGAAAGTTGTCTCGTCACTGAAAAAACGTTGCGAATCGTGCAAAATCATTCGCCGAAAAGGAAAAGTTCTTGTAATATGCAAGAAGAATCCAAATCACAAACAGCGTCAAGGATAATAGTAGGAGAGAAAGAATGAGAGTTGCAGGTGTAGATCTTCCCAGAAACAAACGCGCCGTTATCGGCTTAACTTACATTTATGGCATCGGCAATACCACTGCTAAGAAAATTTTAGCGAAGGCAGGCATTGACGAGAATCGCAAAATCGCAGAACTGACAGACGAAGAAGCGAGTTTGATTCGCAATATCATTACAAATGAGTATAAGGTTGAAGGGGAAGCTCGAAGCGAACAGCAACTGGCTATCAAGCGGTTAATGGATATTGGTTGCTATCGTGGGTTGCGTCATCGAAGGGGATTACCGGTCAGAGGACAGCGCACGCGCACAAATGCTCGCACCCGTAAAGGCAAGCGCAAGACCGTAGCAGGCAAGAAAAAGGCTACAGCAAAGAAGTAATTACTAAAATTTTGATATAGCAAAATGGCAACGACAAATACATCAGCCACTGCAGCAAAAAAGAAAAAGAAAATCAATGTGTCGCCCGAAGGATTGGCGCACATTAAAGCGACCTTTAACAACGTGCTCGTAACCATTACAGATATGTCAGGTAACACGATTGCATGGTCTACAGCAGGTAAAAATGGTTTCAAAGGCTCAAAGAAAAATACGCCATATGCAGCACAAGTTACGGCAGAGGCAGCAGCACGCGAAGCAGTAGAATTAGGAATGAGAAAAGTTGATGTGTTAATTAAAGGTCCAGGCTCAGGACGCGATGCGGCAGTTCGGTCTTTGCAAGTAGCAGGATTGGAAGTGCGTTCAATTCGTGATATTACTCCGCTTCCACACAACGGTTGCCGCCCTCCCAAACGCAGAAGAGTCTAACAAATCATAAACCTGATTGAAAAAGTTGAAATGGCAAGATATTTAGGTCCAACCGCAAAAGTTTCCCGCCGCTTAGGCGTCGCGATTGTCCCAAAAGACGAAAAGTATTTAAGTAGACGTCAAAACCCGCCAGGGCAACACGGTGCGTCACGCAAAGGAAAATTATCAGAATACGCGATTCAGCTCCGCGAAAAGCAAAAAATGAAATACATCTACGGCGTTTTAGAACGTCAATTTCGGTTATACTACGAGAAAGCGACGCGCCAGCGTGGCGTTACAGGGGATAATCTTGTCAAAATGCTTGAAAGTCGGCTCGATAATGTGGTTTATCGCGCAGGGTTTGCGCCCTCTCGCCCTGCCGCACGGCAAATTGTCTCTCACGCACACTTGCTTGTAAACGGAAAAAAAGTGAACATTCCGTCATACCAATTAAAACCAGGCGATGTGATTCAATTCCGTGAAAAATCCAAAAATTTAGATGTGGTCAGAAATTCGCTAAACAAAAAGCCCGATTCGCAAATCCCGACATGGATTCAAGTCGATAAGGCAAATTTGAAAGCGACATTTCTGAAAGCGCCTGAACGATCAGAAATTCAAGAACCGTTCAACGAGCAGTTTGTCGTTGAATTATACTCAAAGTAAAAACCACCGTGATGGTGAAATTTTAGCATTGCTGTTCAACACTTGCACAATTTTTCAAGAGGAACGTTATGATTCAACAAATGCAAATGCCAGAGCGATTGGAACTCGAGGATAGTTCGTATTCCAATAGCTATGGTAAATTTATTGCACAACCGCTTGAACGTGGCTATGGCATAACAATTGGAAACGCCATGCGCCGAGTTCTCCTGTCTTCTTTACCAGGAACGGCAATCACAGGCATCAAAATTGAAGGCGTTTTGCATGAATTTTCAACCTTAGAAGGCGTCAAAGAAGACGTGCCTGACATTGTGCTGAACTTAAAGCAAGTTCGATTCCGCTCAATTAGCAAGCGCCCAGCAGTTGTATCGTTGGTGTTGAAAGGACCGAAGAACTTCGTCGCAGGAGATATTGTCAGCAGCGAAGGTGACTTCGAAGTGCTTAATCCAGATTTGCATATTGCTACGCTGAATAAAAACGCAACAGTCAAAATCGACATCCACGTCGGCAGAGGGCGTGGTTATGTGCCCGCAGAGGAAAATAAGCCTGACAATATGCCAATTGGATTTATTCCGATGGACTCAATTTACACGCCAATTCGCAATGTCAAATACAGCGTTGAAAACACGCGCGTCGGTCAAAAAATCGATTATGAAAAATTGATTTTGGAAGTTGAAACCGATGGCTCGATTGCCCCCGATGAAGCGGTAAGTATGGCAGGCAAAATTATCACAGACCACATCAAACTCTTTGCGACCTTCACCCCAACCTTAGAAGAAGAAACAATCGTACCTGAAACCCAAGAAGATGACGAGGAGTTTGAAAGAATGCGCCAATTGCTCATGACACGCATTGAAGATCTAGAACTTTCAGTTCGTTCTCATAACTGCTTGCGTTCTGCGGAAATTGAAACCTTAGGACAACTTGTTTCAAAACGCGAAGAAGAACTCTTGAACTTCAAAAACTTCGGCAAAAAGTCGCTCACAGAGCTTAAAGAATTGGTAGAATCCAAAAATCTGCACTTTGGAATGGATGTTTCAAAGTACCGCCTGAAAGAATTACAAAATTAAGAGCACTCGAGAAAAATTTGTAGGTAAATTTATGCGAAAACAAAAGCATACCGTTAAAAAAATTGGACGGACAACCGCGCACCGCCATGCGACTCTTTCCAATCTATCAACTGAACTGATACGCCATAAGCGTATTTGCACAACGGAAGCAAAGGCAAAAGCACTGCGCCCGTTTGTTGAAAGCCTTATCACGAAAGCCAAAAAAGGCACCATGCATGCACAACGCGAAGCCTTCAAAGTCATTCGCGATAAAGTTGTCATTAAAGAGCTTTTTGGCGAGGTTGCAAATAAAACCGCAAATCGTAACGGTGGATATACGCGCATCATTAAACTTCCGCCCCGACTTGGCGATGCGGCAAAAATGGCTTATATCGAGCTCGTAGACTTTGGCGCAGAACCTGATGTGAAAAAGTCGCAAAAACAAGACCGCGCGCGCCGTGTTCGCGGCTCAAAAGAAGCGCAAGCCAAGATGGCTAATGAACAAAAAAGTGCGGCAGCAACGACTTAACACACAACACAATAAAAACGCAAAAGGCTTGTCCGAAAAACAAGCCTTTTTGTTTTACTGAAACACGCAACACACAAGCAATGTTGTGCGCCCGACGGGAGTTGAACCCATAACCTTCGGCTTCGGAGACCGACGCTCTATCCAATTGAGCTACGAGCGCAAAACGTCTGCAAAAATACATTGAACAACGAGCGCATCCAACATCATAGCTTCCACGATTCCAAACGATACGCACTCTCCCAAAAGAGCCACTCCAAACGCGAACTATACACAAATGCCTCCATCATTTTCCTGCGGGTAGACTCCGTCGCATCACTGCCGACCTCATCGGTAATCGCAAGCATTTTATCAACAACGGCACTGAATTCCGGACTCGAGTAGGTTTCAATCCACCGCTTGTAAGGATTCTTGTTATAGGAAGGAAGCACAGACGACTTTGAGAAAATAAAATTCCCTACTTCCCGATAAATCCAAAAGCAAGGCAAAAGTGCAGCGATGCCTTCTTCATAACTGCGCAATGAAGCCGTTGCAAGCATGTAGTTCGTGTAAGTAAAACAAGCTGGTGCATAGCTAACATCGAGCGTCGTGCCGTAGAAGTCCAAGTAAAATTCGTGCAAGCCACGCTCGGCGACAATCGCGCCTTCGGCAAACTTGATGAAGTCTATAATTCGCGTTGCACCATCGGAGCGTGCAGCAATCAAAGAAAGAGCCTTTGCAAAATCCATTAAATACAGCGCGTCTTGTTTGATGTAAAACTCAAACTGCTCCCGCGAGAGCGCGCCGCTGATAAGTTCTTGATTGAAGGGATGCGCAAGAATTGAATTGTAAATCGGAGCAATGTTCTGCCAAAAGGTTTCTGTGAGTTTCATTGTTGATGTTTCGGCTTTGAAAAGACGAAAAGATACAGCAACTGCAAGAAATTTTTCAGCAAATAAACATTGGAACGAAACCTTCAAAATTGCGTATCTTCTTGCAGTTTGAAGTTTTAGAGAAAGGAGTAAAAAATGAACATTACCAAACCGCTTCCCGAGTCGTTTCGCTGGAGTTTTGACTATTTCAAGCAACACCCCCTTCAAACGCTCTTCGTCATCACAGTTCTTGCAATTCGATATTTCTTTGCCGTCTTCTTCATCTATGGCTTTTGGCATAAGCTCGTCAAAGAGTGGATGTGGACTGATGTGATGAAAGTGCACTTTCAGCAACGCCTTTCTGAAATTCCGCCTGATTCGTTTCAAGCCGCTTACCTCGAGCACTTTGCGATTCCTTTCTACCTTCCGATTGCTTTTGTTGTAACCATCGGCGAATTGATTATCGGCGTGGCGTTGATGCTTGGTGTTACGACGCGATTCAATGCAGGCTTCGGGCTGTTTATGCTCTTGAACTTTGCCGCAGGCGCGTTTTACAACATCTGGATTGTGATTCTTTCCGCAATGGCGATTTTAATCATGTTCTTTCCGACAGGTCATTGGTTGGGATTTGATAAGCAACTGCACGAAAAATATCCCAACTCCTTTTGGTTCAAATAACATAAACACATTAAGAAGGAGTAATAGTTATGACGGAAGTAATGGCGAATGTTGCGGTTCCGAGTTATGTTCGCAACAAAGGATTTAGAGCGTGGCTCAACGAAGTGGTTGAACTTTGCAAGCCAGACGCAGTGCGTTTCTGCGATGGTTCGCAGGAAGAGTATGACGAACTGTGCGAATTGATGGTTCAGAGCGGCACATTCAAACGGCTCAATCCTAAAAAGCGACCGAACTCGTATTTGGCTTGGTCTGACCCAAGCGATGTGGCACGTGTAGAAGATAGAACCTTCATTTGTTCGCTA
Organism: Chloroherpetonaceae bacterium; assembly: GCA_046292465.1. Classification (GTDB taxonomy): domain Bacteria; phylum Bacteroidota; class Chlorobiia; order Chlorobiales; family Thermochlorobacteraceae; genus JANWWM01. Next base: position 205,695 of record JBKBRB010000001.1, on the reverse strand, counting down.
CGCAAGCAAGATGCCGGACCGACCAACAATTGGGTCGACCCGAAGGAAATGAAACAAACGCTAACGAAGCTTTACGACGGAAGTATGCGCGGCAGAACGCTTTATGTCGTGCCGTTCAGCATGGGACCGCTCGGTTCGCCCATATCAAAAATTGGCATTGAACTGACTGACTCGCCCTACGTGGTTGTGAATATGAAAATCATGACACGAATGGGACGCAAAGTGTGGGATGTGTTAGGAGAAGATGGGGACTATGTCAAATGCTTACACAGTTTAGGTGCGCCGCTACTGGAAGGACAAAAAGACGTGCCATGGCCATGCAATCCGAAAGAAAAATACATTGTGCACTTCCCTGAAGAACGACTGATTTGGTCTTACGGCTCTGGCTACGGCGGCAATGCTTTGCTCGGTAAAAAGTGTTTTGCACTTCGCATTGCATCGGTGATAGCACGCGACGAAGGCTGGCTTGCCGAACACATGCTCATCATGGGCGCAGAATCGCCCGAAGGCGAAAAAACATTCGTGGCGGCGGCGTTTCCAAGCGCGTGCGGCAAAACGAATTTTGCTATGCTCATTCCGCCAAAAGAATTGAGCGGCTGGAAAATTACAACCATTGGCGATGACATTGCTTGGATTAAACCCGACGAAAACGGCGAGCTGCGCGCTATCAATCCCGAAGCAGGTTTCTTCGGCGTTGCACCCGGCACTTCTTACAGCACCAACCCGAACATGATGGAAGCCATTAAAGCCAATACGATTTTCACCAATGTGGCACTCACGCCTGATGGCGATGTATGGTGGGAAGGCATGGACGGTGAGCCGCCTGCAGAATGCTTAGACTGGCAAGGTCAAAAATGGACGCCTCAAATTGCCAAAGAAACGGGGAGAACCGCCGCGCATCCCAACGCGCGATTTACAGTTGCCGCAACGCAATGCCCTGTGATTGACAAAGACTGGGAAAATCCCAAAGGCGTGCCGATTTCCGCGTTCATTTTCGGAGGACGACGCGCAAGCAATGTACCACTGGTGTATCAAGCCGTGAATTGGAACTTCGGCGTCTATCTTGCCGCAACGATTGGCTCGGAAATGACTGCCGCCGCGTTTGGCAAAATTGGTCAAGTCCGACGCGACCCCTTCGCCATGCTTCCCTTCTGCGGATACCACATGGGCGATTACTTCAACCATTGGCTTCAAATCGGACGCAGCGTGCCTGTGCCACCACGTATATTCGGCGTCAACTGGTTCAGAAAAGATGAAAACGGAAAGTTCATTTGGCCTGGCTTTGGCGAAAATATGCGCGTCTTGAAATGGATTATCGACCGTGTCAGAGGAAAAGCGTCTGCCATCGAATCACCACTCGGTTGGATGCCGCGCTACGAAGATATTGACCTAAGAGGGTTGAATTTGTCGAAGGCACAGTTCAATAAACTCATGGAAGTCGATCGCGAAGCATGGAAGCAAGAAATTCTCTCGCATGAAGAGCTCTTCGAGAAACTTTATGACCGTTTGCCGAAAGAGTTTGTCTTGATGCGTGAGTTAATTCTTTCAAGCCTTTGGCGTTCGCCCGCGAAGTGGGAACTCATTCACGAACGATATGCTGAAGAAGCGAAGTAGCGTTTCTTTTGAAAGACGATAGCAACGCCGGTAATGCCACAATTATCGGCGTTTTGCTTTGAGTGAAAAATGATGAAAGGGAAGAGATTTGGCAAAAGCCGAAACACTGATTATCTTTGCGCCCTTTCACACAAGGTGCGGTAGCCAAGTGGTAAGGCCAGGGTCTGCAAAACCCTCATTCGTCGGTTCGATTCCGACCCGCACCTCAACGCTTCAAATCCACTCATAAAAATTTCCGCACTGAATGCTGGCGTTCTCGCGCTCAACGCTCATCGTTCTCAACGTGATTGTTTTTTTGGTGCTTTGCGGATATGTGCTTGTGCCCTCGTTTGCCGCGCTGAAAGAAAGCCTTTTCGCACAAGGCGCAATCACATTTGGTTATTACGAGCGAATTTTTTCGGCGTCGCGCTACCTTGCCGCAATGCTGAACACGCTTTTTGTTTCGGCTCTGACGGTAGCCTGTGCAGGCGCGGTTGGAACCGCATTAGCATTTCTTTTTTGGCAATACACATTTCCATTTAAGCAAGCCATTTCACAAATCCTCTTATTGCCGATTGGGTTGCCACCGCTCATCGGCGTGTTCGCCTTTCAGTTGCTTTATAGCGAATCGGGCATATTGCCACGAGCGATTCAGGCGGTGTTCGGGCTGTCGGAAGTGCCATTTTCGTTTGAAGGCATCTGGGCAGTGCTCTTCGTGCACGTGTATTCGTTTTTCGTGCATTTCTACCTTTTCGTTTATGCGTCGCTTTCAAAAGTAGATTATGCCTTAGTGGAAGCGGCGCGAACCTTCGGCGCAAGTCGGGCGAAAGTGTTTGTGAAAATTATTCTGCCGCTTATTCGTCCTGCATTGCTCTCGGCAAGTTTGATTGTATTTGTTTTAAGCACGGCATCATTCACGGCGCCGCTTTTATTTGCAAACAAGACGCCATTTCTCACGGTTGAGATTTACAATCAAAAAATCGGAGGTGAATTTGGGATTGCCAGCGCATTGACGGTGCTATTGGTTTTGATGTCGTCGTCGCTCCTCTTGGTGTTTGAAAAGTTGAACGATGTTCGCATGGTGCTTGCGCAACGCGGCTCACTGCGGAGCGTGCCGATGAAGCCGCTCTCGCTTGGCGTGGCGACAGGGCTTGTGGGCATGGTGCTGTTCGTTGTATTGCCGATTGCGATACTGGTGCTGATGTCGTTTTCTGAAACGCCAGCGTCGTCGCGAAGTATTTTTCCGACAGACTTCGGGATTGGAAATTATGTGCGCGTGTTTAAGGACGCGAATTTTTACGAACCGTTTGTGAATAGTTTTTCGATGGCAATACTTGCAAGTGTGATGAACCTGCTCTTTGGCGTGATAGCGGGCATGCTCATTGCGTCGGGAAAGATAGCGTTCAAATCGGCGGTGAGCGTGGTTTTCTTGCTTCCGTTCGCATTGCCTGCAACGGCGTTAGGCGTGAATCTGATAGCGACGTTTAACCAGCCGTCGCTATTGGCGTTTGGGCAAACGCTTGTTGGAACGGTTTGGATTTTGCCGCTTGCATATTTCATTCGTCATTTGCCTTACATCACGCGAAGCGTTTCGAGCGTGCTCTCAAATTTTGATAAATCACTCTCGGAAGCGGCGGCGTCGTTGGGGGCATCGCCTGCGCGTGTCGTGCGTCGAGTGATTGTGCCGATTACGCTTTCAGCGATTGCATCAGGATTTTTGTTCACCTTTGTGAGCGCGTTTAGTGAGTTTCCTTGTTCGGTGTTGCTATATTCGCCGGATGCCGTGCCAATTTCAGTCGCGATTTTTTCGTCGCTTCGATTAGGTGAGTTTGGCGTTGCGTCGGCACAAGGCGTGCTGTTGCTCGGTGTCGTGCTTGCGCTAACAGTGGGCGCGCAATGGATTTTCAAGTCAACGCAAAAAGAGCCGCTCGGCTTTTGAGATGAGGCAATTACTCGATTTCATCATTTACGATTTTCGGCAATACATCTTGCTCATTGTTTTCTGTTTGATTTCACTTGGGTTGCTCGTCAATCGTGATACGCCCGCCTTGCACGCAATTCGTGGCGCAAGTGTTGAACTCTTTGGTGCGATTGAAACGCCACTGAAAACTTGGAATCGCTACTTTGGATTGCTCGATGAAAACGCCGCACTACTTGCTACCAATGCGGAACTCTCGGCGGAAGTCAGCCGCATGCGCACGGCACAAGTCGAGAACGAAAAACTGCGACAGATGCTTAACTGCAAAGCCGAAACACCACGCAAACTGCATTTCGCACACGTCGTTGATAGAACCTTTCACCCCGAACGCAACCTGTTTATGATTGATGCAGGCTCGCAAGACGGTGTAGAAATCGGCATGGCGGTCTTGACCGATAAAGGCTTAGCAGGAAGAATTATTTTGACATCGCCACACTTTGCCATCGTTCAACCTGTAATTAATTCGGATTTCAAAGTCAGCGTAGTATCGGAAAAAACACGCTTGCTTGGTGTGGTGCATTGGACAGGCGGAGACATCACAGAGGCACGACTCTTACACATTCCTGCAAGCCGAAAAGTTGAAATCGGAGAACAACTCTTGACCACAGAGTTCAGTTCGTTTGCGAATGCGAACATCGTTGTGGGGAACATCGAGCGAGCCGAAGTAAGCAGTAACGATTTATTTCAACGCATTCGTGTTCGGCTCTCGGTAGATTTCAGCACGCTCGAGCATGTGTTTGTAGATTTAGCTAAGCCAAGCGTTGAACAAAATCAACTGCGAGCACGTTACAGGGAATTTCAATAAAGCCATTTCTTTTCAACTCGTTTGAGACAGCGCATTCTTTGGTATGTTGGCGGCGCGATTGCGCTGGGCTTTCTTCAAAAACTGCTCTTCGACCGTCTGCTCATCTTCGGCGCAAAGCCCGACGCCATGCTCCTTCTTGCCGTTTGGATTGCTCGCCGCGAAGGACAAAGTTTTGGCACAACCGCAGGCTTTGTCATCGGACTTTTCATGGATTTACTTCACGGCACAATGGGACTTGATGCATTTGCAAAAACCGTCTCTGGATTCGTGGCGGGTTTTTTTTCCAATCCTGATGACCTTGAAAAAGTCTCAAACTTTCTGATAGCGACAGCATTAGCCGCACTTTTTGGAACGTCTGCCTACGAACTCGTGTCAACGGCATTGCAAGCACCTTTCTTCAAATGGACGCTCCTGGCAGTTGCAACAAGTCTTTACAACCTGCCGTTTGCATATCTGTTCTTTGAAGGTACAAAGCGATTCACCTAAAACATTTCCAAACATCACATGCCGTTCTCGCTCAAATTCACCAAACTGTTCAAGGAGTTCACGGAAAGCAATCAATCGTCGGGGCTACTTCTCTTGGCAAGCACTGTGCTTTCGCTGTTGCTGGCAAATGTATTGCTCGGTCAAAGTTATGTCGACTTTTGGCACGCTAAAATTGGCGTTCAAACTGATTACCTTAACCTCAAACACAGCCTTGAACATTGGATTAACGACGGCTTAATGGCAATTTTCTTTTTGCTCGTCGGCTTGGAAATTGAGCGCGAAATTTACGCGGGCGAACTTTCCGACTTGCGCAAAGCCACGCTTCCGATAGTTGCCGCACTTGGCGGAATGTTGCTACCGGCGGCGTTTCATCTCGCGCTTAATTCGGGAACGGAAACGCAAGCAGGATTCGGAATTCCAATGGCAACCGATATTGCCTTCGCGCTCGGCATTTTAGCAATGGTTGGAAAAAATGTGCCGATAGCGATTAAAGTATTCTTAACGGCGTTGGCAATTATTGACGACTTGGGCGCGATTATCGTTATTGCGATTTTCTATTCAAAAGGATTTTCGCTCGCGTTCTTTCTCGGCGCAATGAGCCTTTTCGTGGTGATGTTAATTTTGAATCGCTTAAAAGTTGATGCGCTTTGGATTTATCTCGTGCTCGGTGTGGTGATGTGGTATTGCATGATGGAATCAGGCATTCACGCAACGATTGCAGGCGTATTGCTTGCGTTTGCTCTTCCGTTCAGAGATGGCTCAGAATCGTCGCCGTCGTATCGCTTACAGCACGCGCTTCACACGCCTGTGCTGTTTGTGATTATGCCGATTTTCGCCTTAGCCAACACATGCATCATCTTTTCTGACAATTGGTGGCAAGGGTTGCTCTCGGCAAATAGTTTAGCCATTTTCTTAGGGCTCTTCGTCGGCAAGTCTGTTGGCATTTTAGGCGCGGCGTTAATCGCCATTAAACTTAAAATTGCCGAGTATCCGCGTGGCACCACTTGGAAGCATTTTTTAGGGGCAGGATTTTTAGGCGGAATTGGATTTACGATGTCGATTTTCATTACGGTTTTAGCCTTTGAAAGCAATCCTGATGTTGTGGCGGCGTCGAAAATATCGGTATTGATGACCTCCATTGCGGCAGGGCTTGCAGGATTTTTGATATTGAAACTGCAACCTGTGCCGAAACCCGTAGTAGCCGAATCATAAACTTTTGAACGGTTGAGAGTAGCGATTTTTGTTTTCGCATGGCTTATGCTTGGCGAGGCGACTTTGTGGGCGCAGAAAGTGCCGCCTGCATTTCGCTGTGCACGACTCAAATACAGTGGCGGTGGCGATTGGTATAACGACCCCTCCGCCGTTCCAAACCTTATGCGATTCGTCAAAGAAAAAACCGGAATTGCCACACCTGAAAAAGAAGAAATCGTCGAAGCCTCGAGCCCAAACATTTTTCAGTATCGCTTCGTGTTTATGACCGGACACGGCAATGTGCGCTTCACCGAAGCCGAACTCGAGAATTTGCGCGCTTATCTCAAATCAGGTGGATTCATTTATGTCGATGATGACTACGGAATGGATAAAAGTTTTCGCCGTGAAGTGAGGCGTCTATTCAGCGGAACTGATTTAGTCGAACTGCCGTATTCACACCCAATCTTCAACATCTTTTTCAAGTTCCCGAATGGCGCGCCGAAAACGCACGAGCACGACAATCAACCACCCCAAACATTTGGACTCTTTTACAACAATCGCCTCGTTTTGCTCTACACCTACGAATCTAATCCCAGCGACGGTTGGGCAAATCCTGAAATTCACAACGACCCACCCGAAAAACGCGAAGAAGCCTTGCAATTCGGAACAAACATTGTGCTCTATGCCATTACGCATTAACCTGCTTCTCTTGTGGCTCTGCTTCGTGCCACTTCTTCAAGCGCAAGTGTTTGAAGGCGCAATCACTTTGCAGGTGCAATCCGACCAACAAAGCGGCACACTCGAACTTTGGCTCTCGCCAAAAGGCATTCGTGCAGATTTCAAGGGAACATCGGCTTTTACGATAGTTCTTCCGTGCGACAGTGCCAACGCCTATCGGCTCGATACAAAAGCCAAAACCTTTCGCGAAATCGACTTGCAAGAGCAACGACGCCTCTCGGCTTCAATCGGAAAATTGGAAAAATTTGAAGTGGAAAAATTCGGCAAGGAAAAAATCTTGAACGTGATGTGCCATCACTTCATGCTCAAAAGCGCGAAACGCACGATTGAAGTCTGGACGGCAGAATCGCTTGTGGATTCTACCACGCTGACACGACTTGCCGATGCAGGCGCGCTTATCGGCATTAGCCCGAATGCGGTTGAAGTCATGCAAAAAGAAAATTTGAATGGCTTTCCTCTTAAAGTTATTGCATCAGAGCCAACAGGAAGCGCACGCATTGAAGCCAAACGCATAACAAGAAAATCGTTCAAACCGTCTTTTTTTGAGGTGCCAAAATCGTTTCGAGATGTGGACAGCAAGGCAGAAGTGAATTAAATTTGCGACAGTAGTAGTTCAGTAGTAAGAGCAGTATTCAGTAGTAAGCAGTATCACATGCTCTTTATGTTGTAATAAGGCAGGGCGTCTCGAGAGAGACGCTCTGCTTTTTTTATTGCTTGCCAAAAACTTCCGCCTGTGTAACTTCCACGACAGAGAGGGCGTAAGGCTTTGCATTACTTCAATATCAAGCCGATTCAATCTATGCTCAACATCAATGCGATTTCAAAAATTTATGACGGAAAAGTTGCCGTCAAGAATCTTTCGCTTTCGGTGAAACGCGGAGAGATTTACGGCATACTTGGACCGAACGGAGCAGGAAAAACCTCGACCATTCGCATGATTTGCGGCATAACGCTTCCCGATAGCGGCACGATTGAATTTTTGGGCGAGCCAATGCGCATAGAACTTCAAGCTAAAATTGGATACTTGCCCGAAGAGCGTGGCTTGTATAAAAAAATGAAAGTTGGCGAATTGCTCGTTTATTTTGCCGAACTCAAAGGCGTGCCAAGAGCGATGGCAAAAGAAAAGGCGGCGATGTGGCTTAAACGATTTGAAATCGGCTCGTGGTCGGAAAAAAAAGTGGAAGAACTCTCCAAAGGCATGCAACAAAAAGTGCAGTTTATTTCCGTTGTGCTACACGAACCCGAACTGCTCATTTTGGACGAGCCGTTTTCAGGATTAGACCCGATTAACTCCGAACTCGTGATGGATACTATTCTCGAGCTAAAAAAAGCAGGAAAAACCATTCTTTTCTCGACGCACCGAATGGAGCAAGTGGAGAAAATCTGCGACTCGATTTGCTTAATCAACAACGGCGAGAAAGTGTTGGACGGCAATGTGCGCGAGGTGAAAAAATCGTATGGCAAAAATATGCTTCACATAGAGTTTGACGGAAGCGATGCGTTCATTGACGCCGCTGTTGCTATGGGCAAAGTCGAAGTGCGCGACCGACAGCCGAAGTATGCCGAACTCAAATTGCTCGACGGCACAAAACCCAAAGATGTGCTCGCGCTTATCGGCGACGACACCGACCTAACCCGTTTTGAACTCGCAGAACCCTCGCTCAAAGAAATTTTCATTTTGCGCGTGGGTGAAACAAATCAAGGGGCGAAATTGAGCGCAACCGCGTAAGGCGATTGTTGTATATTTGCGATTCAATTCAAACCTTTTGTGAAAATCGCGCACGAATGAGTCGCCGACTACTCCATCTCATAGCCCTGCTTGTAATCCTCTCCTCGCCAATCTTCGCACAAGAGCGTGCGTTCTGGTCAGTAAAACCACTTCAACCCAAAAAGTCGGTCTATTGGATTACGACATCTTACTTTGAAGCGTCAGAAGAATTTGCGAGTGCAGGATTTCGGCGCGACCTCTTCCGCGTGGCCACCACCGACGAAACCTCCTTCCCCGTTACCGACGCGCGCTTCATTGACCGCTTAGTGGGACTTCACTACGAATATGGCTACTCGCGCAAACTCACCCTCGTTGGCTACTTGGGCTATCGCGGCATTGTAACCACCTACACAGAAACCGATTTCCCACAAGGTGTTCCGACATTTCTTGCAAAAAGCATTACCTCGTCAGGCTTCACCGACCTTTGGATTTGGGGACGTTATGAACTCTTTAATCCGTCTCAACTCAAATTTCCGTTTCGTCTTGCAACACAAGTGGGCATAAAATTGCCGACAGGAGATATTCTCGCCCCCGTCGCGCTCGGCACAGGAATGCTGGACTACGATGCGCGTTTGCTCGGCGAATTGACATTTTTTCTCAACCGCATTCCTGCATATTTGCTTTTTGATACAGGCTACCGTTTGCGTGGCGGCGATTACAAAAATCAAGCCTTGTATCGTGTAGAAGTAGGCATATCGGCGGCGGAAGAAGTTCAATTTCGCGTGGGCTTTTCGGGAATTGCGTCGCTCGGCGATTTGAACACGCTTATTGGCATTGGAGAAATTCCGCGCCCTGCGGCAACACGCCCACTCAACATCTTGGGCGACGAGCGTTACGGTCAAATTTTGCTTGGCTTGCAAGCCAATTTTTCCCCAACCTTCGCAGTCTTAATGGATTATCAACGACGGCTCTACGGAAACGCAACCTTCGTCGGCGATTCCATTCACCTGGCATTTGCGTTCTTGCGATAGTAAGGCAACACAGATTGAACAAGTTTGCCATAGATTTGCCAAAAAATCTCTTCAACTTTGAGCCTACTTGCTCTGCCAACCATAAAGCGCAAGAAGTGCATTGATGGCGTCTTCTTTTCTCTTTCTGCTAACAAATTCGGAAGCACAAGTTTTGGCTTGAACAATCGCCTCTGGAATCATATCGCGCTTGCCTAAGCGAAGCAAGGCGTTGAGCGCGTCGTATCGGCGTTGAAATTCAAGTTCGAGGTATTCAAGCGTGGGAAGCGAGAGCAGTAAATCGACGGCACTGCTATCATTGCCTTGCGCCAGCAATCGTTCTGCTTTCAAAAATTTGATGAAGGTTTGCGCAGACGAATCTTTTTTTGCCTCAAATTCTCGAGCAAGAATCGCGTCGCGTTCTGAACTCGATATCAAAGGTGAAAAGTAAGTTGGGTCAAGACCGATGGCGAGCGACGCTAAACGCAAGACAACCGCGTAGTCGTAATTGAACGAAAGCGACGCTTCTTTGACACGGTTCAAGAGATGTTGCACCGAATCTTTTGAGCCGAAGCGTGTCCAAAGCATCGCGTTGGCGACGCTGAACAACATCGGTTCGGGCTTCTCGAGTCGGAGCGTGAGCGAATCGGCTTTGTAGAAAACCGCATCGAGTGCAAGTGAATCCAACACATGTTGTAACAAGCAAGCCGAAAAGTAGCCTTGAATGGCGCGAGTGTTTTTGCCTTCGGTGAGTGCAAGTGCCGTTTCAAATCGCTTTTGAGCCTCTTTGTATTGCTTTTCGGAAAGGGCTTTTGAGCCATATTTAAGTTCAACGGCAACGCGGTGCGGGCATTCGGTTTGAAAAATCGTCTTGCGTTTGAAGCGATAAATGACAGCGGAATCCAGCGCAGGCGGCACGGCTTGTTCCGAAAGAAATTCTTTCCACTCCAACATCAGTCCGTTAATTGGCTTGTTGTAGACGCGTGCGAAGTTGCTTGTGGCATAAACAGATTTGAAGGCTTCAATGCCGTAAGTGTCGACAAGGTAGCGCACAAACGAGCCCATTAGGGTGTAGCTGGTTGCGCCAAGTCCTGTCCAAAATCCAAACGAGCCCAAAAGCGACTCAATGTTTTTCGGAGCAAGGTCGTTTTTGAGAAGCGCGGCGGCAAGTTCGTGCGGCGTCCAATCAAAGTCGGGCGTTTCAAATGCAACGGCAATCCCCTCGACAAGTCCGATGCTACTTGAAAGTCCTAATCCTGAAATGCCGTAGCGTGCAAAAAGGATATGCACGAGTTCGTGGCGAATGGTGCTTTGAAAACTTTGCTCGGTGATGTGAATTTCATTGCGCCAAGTTTTAGTGAACTCCACATTTTCTGCGCCAGTGTATTTGCGTTTTTCATCAGCGTTGGGATAGACGAAAATGGAAATGTTTGGCAAGGTATCGAGCGCGAGCGCGTTTTTGAGGTCGCGCAGTTCTTGCTCGAGGCGCAGAGCCGTGCGTGCGCGTGTAAGCGAATCGGCTTGCGGGCTCATACGCCAATGCCCATCGGCATCAATCGGAACGAGTGCTTGAGAAATCGTTTCGTGAGACGAAGTGAAGCCAAATTCATCGCTTCCAAGTTCAAACGGCAAAATGAGCGGTCCGAAAGAAATCGTGAGCACAATCAAATCGCGCTTTGAAAATCTTTCGCGAAATGAAAAGAGCAATAAGAATGCAGAAAAGAGCAAGGTTTCAATGCGGAAGAGCACGTATCGCCGTTCCAACTCGATGGCGTCGTCATAAATCGCGCCTGAAAAAAAACCAAAGATGTGATTGAAAAAGAAAATTTGCGGCGTGAAGTAAAATCGGTAAAGCGTCGGAAAAAGGACGATTCCAACATATAAACTCACATATACAGCAACCGTGAATTTGAAATTCAGCGACTTCAAAAAGCGCATGAGTGCATAAGCAAACAAACTGCCAAAGCCAACAGCAAGCACATAGAAGCCTAATCCTTCAAGGTAGGAGCAATTACGCACAAAGAGCATATTGACCAGCATCACCAGCGGCGGCGCAAGAAGGGTAAAGACTGCAGATGAAAATTTTTCCGCGCGCGAAAGGCTTGTCGCCGAAAGTAATCCAAGAAAGAATGGCAACACAATCCCAAGCACTAACGACGATTCATACCCCAACGTGTTGAACAAAGGAACTTGTGTGAGAATCAGCGATAGTGCAAGCGAAACAATAGGCGCGAGCAACCACGCTGTCGATTTGACTATCGCGAGTCGGAACTTATTTGCCATAACAAGAAAAGTTTATCCAAGTGTATTGGTTTTGTGATGACTGCAAAAGAGCAAAGTGGCGGTAAGCGTCAGCAAGCGGTCGCAAGAGAGTCAAACCAAGCGATTTAGTTTTGTCATCAATCCGACCCCATTCAAGCAATGCTTCCTGTGGCGATTCAAAGAGGCGAAACGGAACGACATCAATTTCATCGAGCGAAACAATCAGCGGCGCGTCAAGGGGAGAGGCAAAGTTAGCAAGTTGAAGTTGTTTTGCCGAAGAGAGATAGGAAAGAGCATGCGTTTCACCGAGAAGTTTTGTTTCGCCAAGAAGGTGAATCGGGCAAGGTGCGTTTGAAATCACATAAACTTGTGAGCGTTCAGAAATGAACGGCAGAAGCGGTTTGAAAATTGCGTTGGTTAAAGCGAGGCGTGTGGCATTGCGAATCACGTCGTTGGAATCAAGCGGCAATCCGTTCAACAACTCGAAGCGAAGGGCTTTGAATGCTTTCACCATCTCGGCGCGCGTCAAAGAAATCGCAAGGCGATAGGTTTTACTCGAAGTGATAACGAGCAAGTGCGATTGCGTGTCGCTGAATATGAACTGAACAAGGGCGTCATCGGACTTCAAGAGGCGTTGTGTTTCAGAGAGCGTGAGCGGTTTGGGCAAGAGCAGTTCGGCTTCGGTAGGCGCAGTCGATTTGAACTCAATAAACTTTTGATAAAACTCGCCTTGTTTTTTGGAAAGCGTTTCGGCAAGGCGTTGACTGCGCTCTGTGCGTGCGGTTTCATCAGCCAAAAATGCAAGCGAATCTTTCATCACGGAAATAGCAAAAATTTCGCTTTGCACTTGCTTCAATTCTGCAAATGCAGGCGAATGGGGTTTCAAGAGGGTAGGTCTCGGCGAGAAGCGTTGTTTGAGCATTTGAATCCGTTCAGAAATTTCAAATGCCTCGAGCAGGCGTTCCTGCGCTAAGAGCAAGGCAAGCAAATCATTGATGGCTTTGTCGAGCGCGTCGCTGACAGCGTAGGGCAGGTCGGGATAGGAAAGCGATTCAAAAAGCTCGAGCGATTTCAAGAGCAAATCAATTCGGCGCGAAGTTGAATAGTCCGTGCATGTGCCGAGAAGCAACGTAGCGAAGGCTTCGCCGAGGGTATGCTCCTTTTTGCGAAATGTGAGCAAGGCTTGTTCGAGTGCTTGACTTTGCAGCGTGCCAATTCGGCTTCTTTCGAGTGTAACCCACGCCGAGAGCACTTCGGGATTGCCGCCTTTCCACGGGGCACGATTAAGGCAGGCGAGGGCTTGTCCATAGAGCGAATCGGCAATGGAGGTAAAGGCGTCGTAGTCTGAAAAAATATGCGCAGTGCGATAGAGCAGCTCGAATTGTTCTTCAAGTGGAGGTTGCTCCCGAAGCCGCTCCGTGAGCACATTGGAAAGTTTGCGCAAGAAAAACGTGCTACTGTCTGTGCCGTTTTGTCGGTAGCCTTCAAAAAGCATCGCTAATTTTCCAAGCGCGTCAATGGCGACAAGGGCGTTTCCCGATTGGCTAAGTGCCGCAAGATGATATTGAGCGCGGTCATAGTCTTTTTCTTGCAAATAAAGGTCGGCAAGGAGAAGTTCATCGTGTTGCGTGAGCGGAAATTTTTGTCGTAAAAGTTGCTTGAGATTTTCTGTTTCGCCAAGCAAACACAGAAAGGCGAGTCGTTTCGTTTGGAGCGATTGAAGCGAATCCACAGATGAAAGCGAGTCGATCATCGAGAGCGCGGCGCGGAAGTTTCCTGTTTGTTCATAGAGCGAAAGCAACTCGAGCCGATAGGTCGTTGCGCGAAGTGAATCCAGCGTCAGCAAGCGTTGAAACGACTCAATGGCGAGCGCGAAATCGCCTGTGGCTTTTTGTGAAGAGGCGATGCTGTAAAGCGAATCGAGGTCGCGTTGCGCACGCTCACTTTTTTTGCACCCGAACAGTGTGAGGGCAAGAACAAAAAGCAGCAGAACTTTCACAGGTAAGTTCAAAATCGTTAAGACACTTTTGAGATGATCTCCGCCGTAACGGTGCTCAACCCTTGATTGCGTGCATATCGCTCGGCTTTCTTTTTCAGGTCGCGACTGAACGAAATTTGAGAGATAAACGGCGCACGCTTGGTTCGCTCTGCAAGTAATGCTTTGGCTTCCGCCGTCCACTCGATTGGCGCATCGCTTTCTGTGAGTTCATGGTTGGATTTGTGCGACGGCAAGAACTGAAACAGCGTGTCGTAAAGAATGTTGACGATTTCTTGCACGAGATAGACGGCACCTGAAAAACCCATATACGGCGTGCCCAGAGCGCGTCGCACAAACGGACCAGGATAGCCCGACTGAATGAAATAAGTTTTCGCACCAACTTCGTGCAGATAAATTTTGTCGACAATTCTGCCGAACATCAACTGTGGCGGATTTGATTGCAAGCGTCGACGAATCTCGGAGTTATCCGCCGTCGCAGAGTTTTCAGCGAAAACGCACGTCATGCCGAGTTCTTCCGACAAGAGTTTTTTCAAGCCTTTGGCGTAGGTGTGCGAGGCACAAACAGCAAAACTCACTGTCGGAAACCATTCCGATTGCGGACCGCGCCACAAATCCCATATCAGTTTCAGCGTGGTTCGTTTTTCTTCGGCGATGAACGCTTGGGCTTGTTCGGTTTTATCCAACAACCTTCCTAACTCGCGAATAAATTTTTCGGTGTCATAAAGACCAAACGGCGCATAAAGAATCGGGCGACCAAGTTTTTTTGCGAGCGAAGTTCCGAATTCTTCATACATCACCACAATCACGTCGCTGTGTTTGAGGTCGGAAATGTCGGCGAGTTTGGATTCCATCGGAAAGACGCGCTTTACTTTTCCGCCCACGCCTTGAATCAATCGTTTGATTTCGTGAAGGTCGGAAGGCGAGTTGAAACAGCCGTAGGTTGGTCCGATAATGCTAACCGTTCCGCGCTCGACATTGGCGGGTTTGCCGTCGTCGTAATTATCAAAGCACCATGCTAAAACGCGGTCGCGCCCTTGCCATTCGTCTTCGATGAGAGAATTCGATGGAAAAAATTTGATGTCGGGATACTGTGCGGCGAGCATTTGCGTGTGGTCGGCTCCGACCATTTCGCTTTCGGCGGTCGACATCACGATAAGCGTTTTGCCTGTGCCGAGCAGTTTTTCAATCGTTTGTTTTGTGATGCTGGTGGTGCCGCTTGACGAAATGGCTTGTTCGGTGAGGTCGGTCGGGGTGAAGTTGCGTAAGTAAGGAATGGCGTCGGTGTAGTCAATGACGGCAACGCCTGCAAGGTTGTAGCAACCAATCGGTGCATCGGCGATGATGTGCACATCGGGCAATGCCCCAAGCGTGTTGACCGCCGCCCAATACGCGCTGGTTGTGGATTCGTCTCGGATGATTTTCGTCATGCTTCATTCATTTTGAGGGAAATATACGAACTACGCCTTGGGCTTTTCAACATCAAGTTAGTTTGCAATCAGTCAGTCGTTCAAATAAACTGTTGATATTGGCCTCCGTGTGATACAGCCCAAACCCGAAGCGCAAGCGCGTGCCGCGACGGTCAATCACCACATCACGTTTCAAAAGTTCTGATTCAATCGCTTCCGCATTCGGAACGTCAAACGTAAGAAAGTGCCCGCGCGACTTTATCTCAACGCTCGGCACAAGGTGCTGAATCGTCAGAAAGTTCAAATTTGCTTCAGAAAGTTTTTCCAAAAAGCATTGCTGTAACGCTCTCACATGGGCGTGAATCTCTGCAACGGAAAGATGCATGGCTTCCAACCAATCACCGACGGCGTTCCAACGATACAAGCCGCTGGGGTCGAAGGTTGCGCCGAAAAATCGAAACCCATCGTCGCTATAATTCACTGCGTTCGACTTGCGATTGGCAAGACTGCCAAACTCGGCATACCAGCCTGTATTCATCGGTCGATATGGAACGCCTTTCGGCACACAAAGAAAGCAAACGCCTTCGCCTGCTTGCGCGTATTTGTATCCGCCCGAAAGGTAAAACGCACGTGATTCAATCGGCTTCATTGAAAACGGAATGGCGCAAAAACTGTGGTAGCCATCAATCACAACGAGCGTTTCCGCCGACTTCACCGCCGAAACAATCTCCTCCAAGCGTTCAACCACAAAGCCCGAATTGAAAAACACATGGCTGAAAAACACAAGGTCGTAATCGCCTTGCGAAACTGCATTGATGAAGCGCGTCTCAAAGGTTTCAAACGGCTCAACAGGAATGCGTTGCACCAGAACCTTTCCGCTTTCTTCAAGACGCGAGATTTGACGCGAGAAACTGTAAAACTCGCTATCGGTCGTGAGAATGCGAATCGGCGAGCGTTCAATGCACGAAAGCAAACGCACCAGAAACTCATGCGTGTTTGGCGCAAAGGCAATTTGTTCGGGAAATGAAAGGTCAATAAGCCGTGCAATGTGGCGTTGCGCTTTGGGAAGAACGTCGGAAAAAATATATGACCATTTTTTATCGGCAAGCCGTGCGGCGTCGTCCCAGTAGTGCAGGTGAGCTTCGCGCGTTGCGTCAAGCCAATAGTGATGGCTATGTGCGGCGAAATGCAGTCGCTTTGGATTGGCGGAAAGAAACTTTGAGTAGTGCGATTGATACATGCAGCGCAAGCGTTGAGTTGAAGAAAGATAACTTTATATTCACAACAATCATCAAGTTCAAAAATTTACGGCTATGACCTACACACCAGCATCGCGCACACAGAACTACAAATATGCCATTCGCAACATCGTGGTTGAAGCGAAGAAAATTGAGGCACAAGGCAAAAAGGTAACTTATCTCAACATTGGCGACCCTGCGCTCTACGGCTTTCAGCCTCCACAAGAATTGATTGAAGCCAATATCAAAGCCATGCGCGATGGGTATTCAGGCTATTCGCCCTCGGCAGGGATTCAAGCCGCACGCGAAGCCGTCGCCGAAGAAGCCGAACGACGAAACATTCCTACCACGCCCGATGATGTAATTTTCACTTACGGCGCGTCCGAAGCCGCCGACATTGTGTTCACCGCGGTGCTCGAGCCCGGCGATGAAGTGCTCGTGCCCAGTCCCGGCTATCCGCTCTACACCGCCATTGCAACCAAAATCGGCGCAAAGGAAGTGAAGTATCGACAAAATCCGAACAACAACTGGCAGCCTGATATTGACGAACTCAAATCGCTCATCACATCGCGCACAAAGTTGTTGGTTATTATCAATCCGAACAATCCGACAGGCGCGCTTTACACGAAAGAAACGCTTTCCGCCATGCTCGATGTCGCACGGCAAAATGGTTTGATTGTTATTGCCGATGAAGTGTATCACAAGTTGATTTACGAAGGCGTGCATGTGCCGATGGGAAGTTTAGCAGGCGACGATTTGCCTGTGGTTACGATGGAATCGCTCTCTAAAAATTACCTTGCGCCCGGTTGGCGATTAGGCTGGATGACGGTTACAAATGCGTCCCTGATGCCTGATGTGATGGGGGCAATTCGCAAGTTAGCCGATGCGCGGCTCTGTGCGCCGATGTCGCCACAACACGCTATTCCTGCCGCGATGAACTTGCCGAAATCCTACCTTGACGCTACGATGGCTCGCTTGCGTGCACAACGCGACACCACCTACCACATGCTCAACCAAATCGAAGGCATTTCTTGCAACAAACCCGAAGGCGCGTTTTACGCCATGGCACAAGTGAACTTGCACAATGGCGAACTCGGCACTGATGAAG
Source organism: Chloroherpetonaceae bacterium (assembly GCA_046292465.1). GTDB lineage: Bacteria > Bacteroidota > Chlorobiia > Chlorobiales > Thermochlorobacteraceae > JANWWM01. The sequence continues at coordinate 188,176 of JBKBRB010000001.1, read as the reverse complement.
ACTTTGTGCTCGGATTGCTTCGTGAAAAAGGTGTGCTCTTCGTTCATGGCTCTGGCTTCGGCACAGAGGCGAAAGATGGATTTTTCCGCATTGTCTTCTTGCCCGATGTCGAGACGCTCAAAGACGTTTATACGCGCGTTGCCGATTTTACTGCAACTTTCTTTGAACGAAAACTCTCGCTTGCCAAGTAAGTTATTTCCTGACGCGATGCGCCTGATGCTCATCACGAATCGTGCGTTGGCAAAAGGCGATTTAGAAAAAATCGTTGAAACGGCATGTCAATCTGGCGCGAGCCTTGTGCAACTGCGCGAAAAGGATATGGACGCCAAACCGCTCTTCCACTTGGCGCAATCGCTCCGCGCAACGACGGCGCGCTACGGTGCGAAACTAATTATCAACAGCCGTTTGGATATTGCCCTTGCCACCGAAGCCGATGGACTTCACCTCCCCGAAAATGAACTTCCGGTTCAAACCGTCAAGCGATTTTTTAGTTCTCTTGTTGGACGAAGCGTTCATAGCGTCAAAGGCGCAAAAGAAGCCGAACAAAGCGGTGCTGATTACCTTCTATTCGGACATATCTTTGAGACTTCATCGAAAGCCGTTGCGCCACGCGGATTAAACGCGCTTGAAGAAGTGTGTAAAGCAGTTTCAATTCCTGTTTATGCGGTTGGCGGAATTACGCCTGAACGAGTGCCAGAGTGTTTGAAGGCAGGTGCGTTTGGTGTGGCAGTGATGAACGCGGTAATGTCGGCAAGTGATGTGCGCAAGGCAGTGAAGGAATTTCTATGCGTGTTGAAATAAAAAAGCGGAAGTGTTGGCTTCCGCTTTTACAAGTATAAAGTTCTTTGCGATTAGTGTGAGACAGGGTTCTTGATGTAGTATTCGTAATAGACGATAAAGCACTCAACAAGGAAAAATCCGAGTGTGAGCACGCCGAAGATGGTAAACTTCACATCGCGTTCTTCATTGTTGGCTTTTTTGTCCAAGAATGGCACTGCTGCCCAAACAAGCATCGCAATCGTCATGGTTACAATTGCCACAGCCCCTGGAACTTGTTTCAAGTATTGGAATTGCGCCCAGAAATACCATTCTGGTTTAATGCCTTCAGGTGCAGGTTGAAGTGGGTCTGCTTTCTCTCCAATTTCCCAAGGGAAGACAACGCAGAGAAAAATGAGAAGAGCGAACCCAATCATCCAGCCGATGAAATCTTTCATCAAGAAGTTCGGGAAGAAGGGTTCTTCGCCTTTGAGCAAACCCTTTTCTTTGTAGCCAATTGGCACAGAGGTTCCAAGCGTTTGCATCAAAATGAGGTGAGCGGAAAGCACGAGGAGCGTTAAGCCCGGAAGCAGCACGACGTGCAGTCCAAACATTCTCGTGAGCGTTTCGCCAGTTACTTCGTCGCCGCCTTGTGCAATTTTAGCGATGAAATCACCACCTGGAACATAGGTAAGTGTGCTGATGCCGATTTTAACAGCAAAGTAAGCAAGTGTGTTCCAAGGAAGCAAGTAGCCTGTGAACGAAAGTCCGAGCGTCAAAAGGCAGAGCACGAAGCCTGTGAGCCACATAAGTTCGCGCGGTTTGCGGTAGGCTTTCATGAAGTATGCGCTAAACATGTGAATAAACATCATGAGCACCATCAAGTTCGCCGACCAACTATGCACTTGACGAATCAGCCAGCCGAATGGAACTTCTTTTTGAATGAAGACAAAGGATTCAAACGCTTCGGCTTCGGTGGGTTTGTAGTAGAGCAGTAAGAGCAAACCTGTGATAATTTGAATCACGAAGAAGAAGAGCGTCAATCCGCCGAAGTAGTACCAAACAGATTGGCGGTGCATCGGCACGGTCTTTTTGCTCGCGTAATCGATCACATAGGTAAGCGAGCCAATGCGCTCATTGATCCACTCTTGGGCGGCACCGTTTTTGAGTTTTGCGATAAGTTCAGCCATTGTAGGTCACTGCTTTAAGTTGTTGGAAAGAGTCAGTAGGAAATTAAACTTTTGAGACAATGATGTTGCCGTCTTGGACTTTGACGCTGTATTTCTCAAGGTCGGCAGGTTGCGGACCTGAAATTTTGGTGCCGTCTGTATTGTAGCGGGCGTTATGGCAAGCGCACCACACATTTGCGGCTTTTGGATCCCATTGAACAAGGCACCCTAAATGTGTGCATTTAGCAGAGAATGCGCTGTATTCGCCATTGACATTGAGAACCATAACGGGAAGGTCGTTGAATTTGACAATTTTGCCCGAGTTCGGCGGAATCTCGCCATCTTTTCCAACTACAGCTGAATTGGAAATTTTCTTCTTTCGCTCAGGCGGATACGAGTAACGCGCAATTGGATAGAGGACAGTAGCCGTAAGAAGTGCGCCGAGTGCGCCAACAATAATCGTCAGAAAGTTGCGCCGTCCACCTGTCTCTACACTTTCAACAATTTCTTTCTGAGCGGCTTCAACGGCTTCGCGTCGTTTTGCGTCGGTTTCGCCAATGACTTCAAGGCGCTTTGAACGGTCGTATTCGCCACGAACAATTTGCATGTTAAGGTTCTCCGATAGTTTTCTGGTTAGAAAGGCGTTTGATTGATTTGAGATTCAATTCAAAACAAATTCGGCAGTTTTGAAACACTGCCCAAGTTTTGTTTCGTTCCGAGTTTCGGTGCTATTCCAAAAAACGGTTGAAAAAGTTATACAAGGTGTACATCACCGACAAGCGTCCCGCACGCAAAACTTTGCTCTTGACCAAGTTTTGGACAAGACTTGATGTGAGCCGTTCAGGGTGCAGAAATTCAGAAATACCGGTCATCACAATGCCGCGTTCCTCTTTAAGGTTAAGCACAAATCGTGAGTGAAAGCGCATGTAGAAAGGACCAGTATCCAAGCCTTTGAGATGTTCAATCGAGAAATGGCAGTCGTCAGAATCCATCGTTAAGCGTTTGCCGTAGCGCGGCGAAATAAGATTTTGCTCTAACTCGTGCTCAGTGATAGAAAGGCGATTTTTGAGAATCACGGTTTTGCCGTTTTCGGTCAGATAGAGAAAGGTGAACGGCTCACGCTGCTCGTCTTTGTAAGAAATGATGTAATAAACAAGGTCATACTTTTTGGAATGTGCGCGTCCCCAATACCAATTTTCAATATCGGTGTCCATTGGCACGCGCCCGAAGTTGTGGTCGTGATAGCCATTACCTTGAAAAGCAATTTTATGCGTTTCACCTTTCAGTCCGTCCCAAACATCGAGTTTGCCATCTACATTCATTGAAGGTGCAACGAGAATCCATGTGTGTTCGCCTGTGCCTGAGGAAAGTTCACCGAAGTCTTCGACAATCTCCGCTTTTGGCGTGAAGTAAAGTTCGGCTTTGACGCGCTTTTTGCGAGCAGGCATCTCGAACTCAATGTTCAGGACGAACCGATTGCGCAGTTCGTCATAAACGAATCGATTTTGTTCGAATCGCACAGAGGGTTTTTCCGATGAGGCGTCGAAGAGCGTGGCGTCGCCTTCCTTGATGAAGTTCAAAATTTCTGCGCCGTCGGCATAGAGGCTGAAGCTAAACGCAGTATGTTCGAGCGGATTGGGAAGCGGTGAGTCATACTTTGAACCGTTCGATTTCGAGCCGTTTTGTTTCCAAGCGCGAAGCCGTTGAAGGTAATACGGCGAAAATGGAAAACCTGAAAACCAGATTGCGACAATCGAGTAGCGGTTGTCGTCTGTAACAGCGTCAAAATACCACCACTCGTAAGAGCCCGGCTCTTTGAGATTGTGCCAAACATCGGAGTGTAGTGATGAAAGAATCTGCATGCTGATTGCGCTGGTGCAAGCACTTGCGTTTGAAGATAGAGCACTGCCATACAACAAACTGAATTGTGTGGGAAGTGGTTTCAATTTAGCGAAGTTCTTCGGGAAAACAAACGAATCCGCAGTTCACCTTCAACTTTGAAACGCTTTATAGGAACTTGCGTATCTTTGCTTACGGCAAAAAGCGACACGCCGTAAGGTTTAACTCAAAATGATACAGAAATACTTTTCAAACTTCTCCACCTTTCACATCGATATTCGCCGATACCTTGCAGGCGCGTTCCTATTCAACATTGGTGCATCGGTTAACGATTTGCTCTACAACCTCTACCTCAACTCGCTTGGCTATTCGGATTCGTTCATTGGCGGAATGATTAGCCTGCATTCGCTTGGGGTGCTCTTGCTTTGCATTCCGGCGGCGTTTTTGGCGCGGAAGTATTCCCATCGAACCATGCTTTTAATGAGCATTTCGCTCGTCGCGCTCTTTCAACTCTTGCGCGCGATTTTTCCGAATGAATTTTTAGTGCCGTTCTTCAACCTTGTGTTGGGGCTTGCCGTGAGCGCGGCGCGTGTGATTCCTGCCGTTCTGTTGATGCGACTATCGCGTCCCGAAGAGCGTGCGTTCGTTTTTGGCTTCAACGCGGCACTCTCAATGTTCGGCATTATGCTCGGCAATTATGTGGGCGGGCACTTGCCAAATGTGCTCACAATGAGCGCGTCTCTACTTGGCGCAACGCTTTCGCTCGACGATGCCTATCAAGTGAGCTTGTGTGTTGGCGCGGCGGTGATGATGGTTTCGGTGTTTTTTTATGCCAAACTTTCGCCGTCGGAAACAAGCCTGTCGTCGACAGTTTCGCTGGTGGAAGAATTTCTTTCGCAGATTCCCTCACGAGCACGGCTTAAACACATTTTCAAAATCATTACGCCACACATCATTGTGGGCGTTGGTGCAGGTGCCGTGATTCCATTTATTCCGCTGTATTTACATCAAACGTTCGGCGCAAGTTCGGCAGAAATTGGTAGCACGATGAGCCTTGTGCAGTCGGCAGTGGTGGTTGGTTATTTGCTCTCGCCGATGATTTCAAGGCGGCTCGGCGTGCTTAAAAGCATCATCATTGTTCAACTTGCCTCTCTTCCGTTTATGGCGATTATGGGGTTTAGCACAAGCCTTGTGATTGTTACCGTCGCATTTCTCTTGCGCAATGTGCTGATGAATATGTCGGGTCCCTTTGTAGAGCAATACAACATGGAACATGTGCGCGATGAAGAGCGCGAGTTCACTGCAAGCCTCGATATTTTCTTTTGGAATTTGAGTTGGGCGATTACGCCCGCAATGGCAGGCACGGTAATTGAGCATTTCGGCTATAAGCCGCTCTTCCTTGTTACGATTGGCTTTTACGCGCTATCAAGTTTCGTTTATTTGGCAATGCTCAAAAAGCAAAAGAAAACTTGCGACTTGAATGCCTTGAAAGTCGAAGAGCGCGTCGCGTGAAATTGCGTATATTTGCCCCATGCGTTTAGCATTCCATTCAATTCAAATCTCACTCGAAGTATGTCCAAACAACAAGCAAAAAAGTTCACCCACTCCTACGATTTTGACGTCGCAATTATTGGTTCAGGACCGGGCGGATACGAAACCGCTATTCGCGCCTCGCAGCTCGGCTACAAAGTGTGCATCGTTGAAAAAGAGCCAACGCTTGGTGGCGTGTGTCTGAACTGGGGTTGCATTCCGACGAAATCGCTCCTCAAAAACGCCGAAGTAATTCACACCTTGAGCCACGCCAAAGAGTTCGGCATTAACATCTCCAACATGGAAATTGACTTTGCGGCGATCATTCAGCGCAGTCGGGGCGTTGCGGCGCAAATGGCAAAGGGCGTCGATTACTTGATGAAGAAAAATAAAATCACGGTCAAGAAAGGCTACGGCAAATTGGCGTCGGCACACGAAATTGAAATCGAATCCGATGGAAAAGTCGAGAAGGTTACGGCACTGCATACGATTTTAGCTACAGGCACAAAAGCCAAATCGCTTCCGAATGTAATCGTTGATAGAAAGCGCATCATCACGAGTTACGAAGCCATGATTCTTCCTGAAAAGCCGAAAACGCTGACCATCATTGGCGCGGGCGCAATCGGCGTCGAGTTTGCGTATTTCTATAATGCCGTCGGCACAAAGGTTACACTAATTGAATACATGCCACAAATTCTTCCAAACGAAGACGAAGAAATTTCCACATGGCTTGCACGCGAATACAAAAAACAAGGAATTGATGTGATGACAGGCGCGAAAGTGGAATCAGCGTCAGTCGAGGGTGAGCAAGTGAAAACCGTTGTTACAGACGCCAACGGCAACAAGAAAGAACTTGTATCGGACTACTGCCTCGTTGCAGTCGGCTTAACGGGCAACATTGAAAATTTGGGCTTGGAAAAAGTCGGCGTAGAAACCGAAAAGGGATTCATCAAAGTTGACGGCTATGGACGCACGAATGTGGAAGGTGTTTATGCAATTGGCGATGTAGCAGGCGGCATGCTCTTGGCACACAAAGCCTCCGTCGAAGGAATTAACTGCATTGAAACGATTGCAGGACTTCCGACGCAACCCATCAATCCGCTTGAAATTCCTGCTTGCACTTATTGTCAGCCGTCGGTGGCGCACGTGGGCTTAACGGAAAAAGCCGCCAAAGCGCAAGGCTACGAAGTGAAAATTGGACGCTTCCCGTTCAAAGCGTCAGGCAAGGCGACGGCGGCAGGTGAGACGGCAGGCATGGTTAAACTCATCTTCGATGCCAAATACGGCGAACTTTTGGGCGCGCATATTGTCGGACACGAAGCCACCGAAATGATTGCCGAACTATGCGTCGCCAAGAAAATGGAAGCCACGGCTGATTGGATTCACAAAACGATTCACGCGCACCCGACTTTCTCGGAAGCCGTCAAAGAAGCGGCGGCAGATGCTTACGGCGAAGCGATTAACATTTAACAGTCAGCATTGAACACCTGCTCAAAAGCGTTTCGGATAGAACGAATAAAACAGGTTGATGCCACTTCCAACGGTTGCGACGCTGTTGAGAATGATGAACGGCACGTCTTGCAAAAAAACAGAGTGAATGGCGAGCAAGAATGCACCGACCGTTGTAAGCACGAGAAAGCCACGATTAACAGGGCAGTGCCGATTGCGCAAGGTTTCTATCGTTTGGGGAATCCAACAGAGCACAATGCACGCCATGCCAATCCAACCTGAAAGGGATTCAAGCATATCATTTCAAAAGTTCGATCATATCGCGCACGGCTCGGTCAATGCCGACAAGAGCGGCGCGTGCAATGATGGCATGTCCGATGCTGACTTCTTCAATCACATCGGAAAGCGATTTGAACGGCGTGATATTGACGTAATTAAGTCCGTGCCCAGCCACAACCCGCAATCCTAATTCGCGTCCGAGCGTTGCTGCTTTGCGCAGGCGAGTAAGTTCGAGTTGAATCTCGTCAGGCTTTCGCAGTCGGGAATAAGTGCCAGTATGAAGTTCAATATGGGTTGCGCCAAGTTCGGCGGAAAGTTGCACGAGGTCGGTATCGGCTTCGATAAACAAACTGGTGGGAATTTCGTGCCGTGCAAGTTCGGCAATAAATGGCGCAAGTGCGGCGCGCATGGTTTTGACATCGAGTCCGCCTTCGGTGGTAAGTTCTTCGCGGCGTTCAGGCACAAGCGTAACGAGGTCGGGCTTGGTTTGAATGGCAATGCGAAGCATTTCTTCGGTCGCTGCCATTTCGAGGTCGAGTTTAGTTTTAACTGTTTTGCGAAGCAAGAGCAAATCGTGGTCGCGAATGTGTCGGCGGTCTTCACGCAAATGACAAACGATGCCAACTGCGCCTGCCAATTCGGCTAAATGCGCGGCGGTTGTTGGGTCTGGTTCTTGTTCCTTTCGGGCATTGCGAAGGGTTGCGATGTGGTCGACATTAACAGCAAGTTGCATATTATGGAATGGCTATGAAAATTAAATGGGCGCAAAAATAAGTAGGAGCAGTAAGAAAGCAAGGCAATTTGTGTAGAACATAGAAAGCAAAAGGCGATTTCACCATTGAAACCGCCTTTTTTGATTCTGCTGCACGGAATCAATCGCTTAATAGCGGTAATGCTCAGACTTGAACGGACCGTGCTGTGGAACGCCGATATACTTCGCCTGCGACTCGGTCAGTTCGTCAAGTTCCACGCCGAGCTTGGCAAGGTGCAGTCGCGCTACTTTTTCATCGAGATGTTTCGGCAGAACATAGACCTTGTTTTCGTAGTTCTTGTAGTTCTGCCACAGTTCAATTTGCGCCAGCACTTGATTGGTGAACGACATCGACATCACAAACGAGGGGTGACCGGTTGCCACGCCGAGATTAACTAATCGACCTTCAGCCAGCACAATGATTTCTTTGCCGTCGATGTTGTAGAGGTCGACTTGCGGTTTGATTTCAACTTTGGTGTGCCCATAATGCTTGTTCAGCCACGCCATGTCGATTTCCGTGTCGAAGTGTCCGATGTTGCACACAACGGCTTTATCTTTCATTAAGCGGAAGTGCTTTTCGGTAATGATTTTTTCGTTGCCGGTTGCGGTTACAATAATATCAGCTACCTTGACAGCATTTTCCATTTTCTTGACTTCGTAGCCTTCCATGGCCGCTTGCAAGGCGCAAATCGGGTCGACTTCGGTTACAATCACGCGCATGTGGTTGCTTCTGAGCGATTCTGCTGAACCTTTTCCAACATCGCCATAACCAGCGACAACGGCGACCTTGCCTGCAAGCATCAAGTCTGTTCCGCGACGAAGCGCGTCGACGAGCGACTCACGGCATCCGTATTTGTTATCGAACTTGGACTTCGTAACGCTGTCATTGACATTGATAGCCGGGAGTGGAAGTTTGCCGTTCTTGACGCGCTCATAAAGCCGATGCACGCCTGTGGTGGTTTCTTCCGACAAGCCACGAATGCCTGGCACGAGTTCGGGGTATTTATCCAAAACCATGTTCGTCAGGTCGCCACCGTCGTCCAAAATCATGTTGAGCGGTTGACCGTCTTTGAAGGCGAAGAGTGTTTGCTCAATGCACCAGTCGAATTCTTCGACGCTCATGCCTTTCCACGCATAAACCGGAATACCAGCTTTAGCGATGGCAGCCGCAGCGTGGTCTTGAGTTGAAAAGATATTGCAGCTCGACCAACTGACTTCGGCGCCAAGCTCAACGAGCGTTTCAATTAAAACCGCAGTTTGAATCGTCATGTGCAAGCATCCTGCAATGCGTGCGCCTTTGAGCGGCTTGGATTGACCAAACTCTGCACGCAACGCCATTAAGCCGGGCATTTCGGCTTCGGCAAGTCGAATTTCTTTGCGTCCCCAATCGGCGAGCGCGATGTCTTTGACCTTGTAAGGCAGTCGATTAGTTTCTATGGTTGCCATTGTTTATCTGTGGTTTAGTTATCAAAAAAGAATGAGTTACACAATTGATTACTTGAAAGCGCGACGTAAGTCATCGACCATGTCCAATTTTTCCCAAGGAAATTGCGGACGACCAAAATGTCCATATGCGGCTGTGTCGCGATAGGTCCAGCCCTTGGGCTTGTTCAAACTGAATCGCTCAATAATCGCAAGCGGACGAAGGTCGAAGAGCTTCTCGACTTTTTCTTGCAGTTCGGCGTCGCTAATGCCGTTCATACTTGTGCCGTGCGTATTGACGAAAATCGAGACAGGACGGGCGACACCAATCGCATATGAAACTTGAATTGTGCATTTTTCTGCTAAACCAGCACCGACAATGTTCTTCGCAATGTGGCGAGCAGCGTATGCCGCAGAACGGTCAACTTTGGTCGGGTCTTTGCCTGAAAATGCGCCGCCGCCATGTGGTGCAGCTCCGCCATATGTATCAACGATAATTTTTCTGCCCGTTAAACCTGTGTCGCCATGCGGTCCACCAATTTCAAACCGCCCTGTCGGATTAACGAAATACTTCGTCTGCTTATCAAGCAACTGTTTCGGAATGACTTTGTTAATCACATTCGCAATCACATCTTCGCGAATTTTTTCTTGAAACTGCTTCTCCGTCATGCCTTTCGGCTCAGGGTCGTGCTGTGTGGAAACCACAACCGTATCCACACGCACAACCGTGTTTCCATCATATTCTAATGTTACCTGACTTTTGGCATCAGGGCGAAGGTAGGTCATAATTTTGCCCTGTTTGCGAATGTCAGCAAGTTTCTTGACAATTTGGTGCGCGTAAGTAATAGCAGCAGGCATCAATTCGGGCGTCTCTTTGCACGCATAGCCAAACATCATGCCTTGGTCGCCTGCGCCTATCGAATCAAAGCGGTCTTTAACAGGGGTCTTCTTATCGACGCCACGATTGATGTCGGGCGACTGCGCGTGAATCGCCGAAAGAATTCCACACGAATTGGCTTCAAACATATATTCGCCCTTCGTGTAACCAATATCCTTAATCACACTACGAACAAGGTCGGGCACTTCAACATACTTCTTCGTTGTAACTTCGCCACCAACAACCACCTGACCTGTCGTTACAAACGTTTCGCATGCCACGCGCGCATTTTTGTCTTCTGAAATAATCGCGTCGAGCACCGCGTCAGAAATTTGGTCTGCGATTTTGTCGGGGTGTCCTTCGGAAACCGATTCCGATGTGAAAAGGTATCTTGCCATTTTTTTGAGAACAGTGTTTTTGATTGCTAATTGATAAGATGAACAAAATAAAAAAAGCCTTTTCCGCGAATAGAAAAGGCTTCTGTGAAACTCGATTCGGACACGAAAAACCTTCTAAACGCCGCCGAACAAACTCGTTTCGGCGATTAGCACCGTGTCCATACCTAATGGTGTGCTAAAAAGAAGCGTAAAAATACGGCAAACAACCCTAAAAACAAAAGGGGCGGATTTGCACCCACCCCCCAATCATCGTTTAACTCAAACTTACTTCACCAACATCATCTTCTTCGTCGACACAAAATTCCCTGCTTGCAAACGATAGAAATACACGCCACTGGAAAGCGTCGCCGCGTTCAAGGTGTAGTTATACGCCCCCGCATCTTGACGACCATTCACCAAACTCATCACCTTCCGACCTAACACATCATAAACTTCTAACTTCACTTCGCTTGCCACAGGCAACTGATAGGCAATCACCGTCGTCGGGTTGAACGGGTTCGGATAGTTTTGCTCCAACGCAAAGGTCTTCGGCAAGCCTGCATTGACTTCAATGATGTTGGAATACTCAAACTGTCCGTCAAAATCCACTTGCTTCAAGCGGTATTGCACCGTGCCTGACGCACCATTATCCACAAATAAGGTCTTTCTCATTTGCGTTGTTGATTAGTTGTTAGAGAAAAATTAAATGCAATAACGTGGCTTCATGTTCTAAAAAGCCTTAGGATTTTGCATTGCTTATCTAGCGTTCGTTGCGTAAATTAGAGGCTAATCTTTTGTTTCTAACATTTTAATTTTCAACTCCGCTTTTCAATGGCGAAAAAGCTTAAAATTCTATTTGTTTCAGGTGAAGTTGTTCCTTTTGCGAAAACAGGCGGGCTCGCCGATGTGATGGGTTCGCTTCCACAAGCCGTAGAAGACTGTGGAAACGAGTCGCGAATTATGATGCCGAAATATGGCGTTATTAACGACCGCAAGTTTCGCCTGCACGATGTTCTGCGCCTCAAAGATATCCCCGTTCCAATTGGCAATCGCACCGAATTGCTCAACGTCAAAGTAACCGCACTGCCCAGTAGCAAAATTCAAACTTACTTTCTCTATCACGAAGGCTTTTTCAAGCGCGATGGATTGTATGTTAACCCAAATACCAAGAAGGATTACCCCGACAACGACGAGCGGTTCATTTTCTTCAATCGCGCCGTGCTCGAGACGCTCAAAGCCCTTGGTTGGAAGCCCGATGTGATTCACTGCAACGACTGGCAAACGGCTCTTATTCCTGCCTACTTGAAACTGGTCTACAACACCGATTCGTTCTTCAAAAATGTAAAGACGGTTTTCACGATTCATAACTTAGCCTATCAAGGCGCATTTGATAAGGCGGTTCTCCAAAAGGCAAACCTCCCTGAAAAAGAATTCACACCCGACGGTTTAGAATTTTGTGGCAGTTTCAACTTCATGAAAATCGGTCTTGTTTATGCCGATAAGATTACGACGGTTTCAGAAAAATATGCGGAAGAAATTTTAACCGACGACGAACTCTCGTGCGGCTTGAAAGGCGTGCTCAATAAACGCAAAAAGGATTTGCAAGGGATTGTCAATGGGATTGATGAAAACATTTGGTCGCCCGAAGCCGACGAACTGATTGTCAAGAATTACGACCTTGAAACCGTCGCCGAAGGTAAATTTGAAAACAAACAAGCCCTTCTGAAAAAACTCAAATTGCCTTACAAAGAAGGCGTGCCTGTTATTGGCATTATTTCTCGCCTTGTCTCTCACAAAGGGATTGACCTCATTCAAGAAGGCTTTGAAAAGTTGATGGCTCTCGATGCGCAGTTCATTCTGCTTGGCACGGGCGAGCGTGAGTATGAAGACTTTTTCCGCAAGATGAGCAACACGCCCAAATATGCCGAAAAATTCAGCGCGACCATTTCCTTCAACGACGAACTCGCACACCTCATCGAGGCTGGCGCGGATATGTTCCTCATGCCCAGTCAATTTGAGCCGTCAGGCATGAACCAAATGTATAGCCTCAAATACGGCACTATTCCGATTGTGCGCGCTACTGGCGGCTTGTATGATTCGGTCAAGCCCTACAAAAACGGCAAAACGGGTGTTAGCAACGCAAACGGATTTATGTTCGAGAAATACACGGTCGCTGAAATGCTCAAATGCGTCAAAGAAGCATTAGAAGTCTACAAAAAGCCAAAAGAGTGGCAGAAACTGATTGAAAACGCGATGCAGACCGATTGCTCTTGGGAAAGTTCAGCCGAAAAATATAACGCGCTTTATCGCAAACTCGTCGAAAGCAAGTAGCGAGATTGCGTTGCTTGATCTGATATGCAAACCATCTCTGCGCTCTTTCTCGACCGCGACGGCACGATTATCCACGATTCGCCTGATTCCATTACCTCGCTCGAGCAAGTGCGCCTCATTGACCGCGCCGACGACGCACTCGCGCTCGCCAAACAGGCAGGCTTCAAACTGATTATGATTTCCAATCAAGGTGGGATTGCAAAAGGGATTGTAACTGCGTCGCGCGTTGACGAAATTAACATGCTCATGCAGTCGCTTCTTGCGCCAAAACATGCCACGCTCGATTTGCTTTACTACGCACCGTCTCATCCGAAGTATCCAAACGCCGAATACGACGCACTCAAACACTGGCGCAAACCCGAAACTGGCATGATTGAGCAAGCCATTTGCGATTTAACTGCACAAGGCTTCAGCGTTGATTTTTCGCGCTCCTTTTTTATTGGTGATAAGCAGATTGATGTCGAGTGCGGATTGCGTGCCGGCTTACGAGCGATTCTCGTCAAAACCGGCTACGGCGAGGCGGAAAAGTGCCAAGAAAAAAATACCTTGCCTGAATTTATGGCAAGCGACCTCTATGAAGCCGTCGCTTATATTTTGAACCGTGCATCTAAACCATGATGATACACTCATGACCTCAGAACCACTTGCCAAAGATGCGATTGCGGATTATGAACGTCCCGCAAATGTCGACTATAACAATGTAACTTACCAGCGTTGCCAATTCGCTTACGACCACTTCGCCATTCCTTACATCACAGGGAAGAAAGTGCTCGATGTCGGGTGCGGACACGGCTACGGCACAGCCGAAATGGCAAAGCACGCCGCCGATATAACAGGTGCTGATTACAGCCAGCCAACCGTCGACGCCAATAACGCCCGCTATGCCAAAGCCTTTCCAAATTTGCGTTTCGTTCAAAACAAAGTGCCCCCGCTGAACTTCCCTGATGAAAGTTTCGATGTAGTTACAAGTTTCCAATTCATCGAGCATTTAGAAACGCGCTTGGAATTTATCAAAGAGGCGCATCGCGTTTTGAAAACAGGAGGAACCTTGCTTCTTTCAACGCCGAATGTCAAGCGTAGCCTCGCGCGAAATCCGTTCCACATTCACGAATACACCTTTGACGAAATGAAGTCCGAAGTCGGAAGCGTCTTCAAGTCGTTTGAACTCATGGGGCTTGCAGGAAACGACAAAGTCGAAGAGTATTACCGAAAAAATGCCGAATGGGCACAGAAAATTTTGAAGTGGGATATTCTCGGCTTGCATAAAATTTTGCCTGCATCGCTCTTGGTGAAGCCATACAACTTCATCACAAACATCATGCGCAAAGACCTCAGCAAAACCGTTTCCGCTTCGTCTTCAATTACTTCAAATGATTTTTATCTTCGCACAACGGATTTAGACACGACGCTCGATATTTTCGTCGTCGCAAAAAAAATTTAACGGAGTAAAGAACGATGAGCACAACCACACAAACCCTAATCAATCCTCGCATTTTTGAGCCAGAAACCTTTGCAAAACTCAAACAAAATTACTTAACGGCACAGCCCTACAAGCACGTGGCGATTGATAACTTTCTCAATCCCGAATTTGCCGATGTGCTCTGCGACCGCTTCCCTCCACTCTCGCAAATGAAAACACACTACAAAGGACTGAACGAAAACAAAGCCGAAGATGCGAACTTTCAAGCCTACGACGAAGCCTTCCGCCAACTCAAAGCCGAATATCGCAGTCCTGAATTTATCAAGTTCCTTGAAGACCTTACCGACATTAAAGGCTTAACCATGCCCGACGACGCGCTCGGCTGCGGCACACATCAAGGCGAAAACGGCAGTTACCTCGATATTCACGTCGACTTCAACATTCACCCGTCCGAAGACCTACACCGCCGATTGAACGTGCTCCTGTTCTTGAATCGCAATTGGAAAGAAGAATACGGCGGAAAGTTAGAAATGTGGGACGCACAGATGACGCGCTGCGTAACGGCACATCTGCCAATTCTCAATCGCCTTGTGATTTTTGAAACCAATGAAATTTCGTATCACGGATACAGCACAATTTCCGTTCCCAAGGGCGTTACGCGCAAATCCATTTACGCCTACTTCTACACCAAAGCAAGCGAGACGGCAAAGTCGCTCACTTACCACGATACGATTTTCCGCGCACGCCCCAACGATAGCCCCTCGAAGAAACTTAAAACCACACTCAAAGAATCCGTGAAGAATTTCATCAAGCGACAAATGAAAAAATTAGGCGTGATTCAACTTTACTACGACACGCTGTTCAACGTCAAGAACCGCAAACGCTGAACAACTTGCTTCAAATGAACCTGACACGCTTTCTCTTTTCTTTGCTCGCACTTTGCTTGCTTTTTTCGGCGTGCGGCGATGAAAATGTCGACCTTATCACCAATAACCGCGACTTTATTTCGCCTAACGAAATTCAAACCGATACGCTCTTTTTAGACGAAGGCACGAATTTTCGCAACGACTTTGTCAATACACGTGGCGCATTGCTCGGACGCACCACGCTTGCCGACGGACGCGAGTTTCGCGCCAACACCATCTTGCGCTTCGTCCCTGTTACCGACACGGGCTTGGTTCGCGCAGTTTCGGCGCGATTGCGTTTTCGCTTCTTCGTCGACGCTCGCGCTAAATCCTCTACGAAAAGCATCACCTTCGACATTCGCCGCGTCGAGAATCCGCCGCGTTGGGATTCAACCCAGTGGCGCGCCGATAGCGTCTTTTCGCGCACGCCCTTCACCTTTGCCGAAAGCCTTTCGCCAAGTTTCACAATGCTTGTGAGCGATACGGCGGAGCGCGTCGTTGACCTTCCCTTTGCCTTCGCCGAGCGCATCATCGAGAGCGCGAAACGCGGAAGTAGTTTCCTGCGCGACACTGCCGCCACCACGATTGCCTTCGTGCTTTCCACAGGCGATTCGATTGCCAACATCAGCCTCACCCGCACACAACTTGAACTCACTTACGACAAACGCACCCCCACAACGGTCGAGCGCGTCAATCAATTTTTCGACGTCTTGGAAAGCGTCTATACCGTTCAAACCACGCCTGACGCGCTTCCTAACGACGCGCTCTACCTTGCCTCTTCAACAGGCGATTGGGCACGGCTTAAATTTCCACGACTGCAACTCTCGACTCGCACACAAATCATTTCCGCAAAATTGATTCTTGTGCGCGATACGCTCTTTTCCTTTTCGCCCGACACGGCACGCGCCTCGATTGACCAAGAAAACCAACTTGCCATTATCGCCGATACGCTTCAACCCGGCATTGGTAGCGGCTATCGCCCGATTCCGTTTGGCTACGTTGGTGAGCGCGAAATTCATCGCTACCGTGCCACTTTAACCGACACTTACCAACGCGCGATTGCGCGCGGCGAGCCGATTGAGTTTTTGCTCCGCCCATTACTCTTGCAAGGCTCTACGGTTGCGTTTCGCATTTACGGCAAAGACGACCCCGTGCCTGAACGCCGTCCCCGCTTGATTCTTTCGTATTTCAGAACGCAATAGTGTTGAACCGTTCGCTTATTCTTGCGCAAGTTTATCTTTGAGCTTTTGCGCCACAATGATGAAGAGAATCACAAGGGCTTGAATGACGAGAAAAATTTCTTTTGGCACATAGGCGTTAATGGTCAGCCCGCCGTAGTCGAGCACGCCGAAAAGAAATGCCGACAGCACAATCCACGCGGGATTTGCGTTCGCAAGCATAGCGACCGCGATGCCCAGAAATCCTACGCCCGAAGTTGCGCCAAACTCGAAGTAGTATTTGTAGCCCATCACGAAATTTGCCGCCGTTAGCCCTGCAAGCGCGCCTGCAATCGCCATAGAGCCAATCGTGTGCAATCCGACATTGATGCCCGCGTAGCGCGCCGCCTCGATGTTCAAGCCAACTGCACGCAGTTCGTATCCCGACTTCGTTTTGAAGACGAGAAAATACGCGCCTGCCGCGCACGCAAGCGAAAGAAAGAGCGCGAGGTTGAGCGGTGCGCGTTGAAAAAATCCACCGAAGTTGTCGAGCCGCGCCAGCCGCGCCGATTCTACAATTTCCGCCGTGTGTGTGGTTGCCGTAACAGCAAAGTGATTGGTGAGCAAATAGCCGACAAGTGCGGACGCAATGAAGTTGAGCATGATGGTTGTAATGACTTCATTCACGCCGAAACGGACTTTCAAGCCGCCTGCAATCGCGCCCCAAGTTCCGCCTGCAATCGCCGCCGTGCCTAAACACAATCCAACCGCCAAGAGCACCGGCGTCGAAGATGGAATCCACGCGCCAACCAATGCACAGGCAAATGTGCCGATAAGTGCCTGCCCTTCCCCGCCAATGTTGAACAGCCCTGCTTGAAACGGAATCGCAACGGCAAGCCCTGTGAGTATCAGCGGCGTGGTGCGGTAAAGCACTTGCCCAAATCCATATGGCGTGCCAAGCGTGCGCTGAAACATCTTGCCGTAAATCTCAATCGGATTTTCGCCAATCGTGAAAATCAAAAGTCCGCCAATGAAAAACGCAACGAGAATGGCTAAAACAGGGGTAAGCAAAGCGAGTTGTTTTTGCGTCATTGATGTTGATAGAGTGCCTTCGGTTTTTTTGCACAAACTTGAAGATAAAACTTTTTCATTTGGGCGGAAACGAAAGCGTTCCCAGCAGTGCAGGCGTTTGCATTGACGCACTCTTGCCTGAAAGGAGTTCGTGCCCCAGCACGGCAAAGAGCACGGCTTCTTTGGCTTTGGCAGGAATGGGATTGTCTGTTAAATCATCTTGTTTGAAAACGCGCGATGTTGGAAATGCGGCTGTGAGCATCTGCATCAAGGTTTTGTTGTTTGCGCCGCCACCGCTCACGATGAGTTCGTCGAGGGTCATGTTGGGAAGCACGAATCGCTCGATTTGCATCGCGAGGCTTTGTGCAGTAAGTGCAGTTAGCGTGGCGATGAAGTCCGTTGGCGATATGCCGCTGGCGTCCACAAGCAGCTTCTCGAAGTAAGCGTCGGTGAAAAGTTCGCGCCCGGTGGACTTTGGTGGCTTTTGACGGTAAAATGGTTCTTTGAGCCAACGGCGTAAAAGCGGTTGATTAACCTTGCCTTGTGCCGCCAGTTTTCCATCGCGGTCGAAGGGTTTTTGGAACAAGCGTTGCGCGGCTTTATCGATGAGCACGTTGCCTGCGCCTGCATCGAAGTAAATCACGTCTTCTTTTTTGGCGTTGGCTTTTAAGGCAGTGAGATTTGAAATGCCGCCGATGTTGAGGAGCACGCGATTTTTCCGTGCGTGTCGGAAGAGAATGAAATCGAGATACGGCGCAAGCGGTGCGCCATCTTTGCCGAAGACCAATTCCGCCGTGCGAAAGTTGGAAATTGTGAGAATTCTTGTTCGATGAGCAATCACCAAGCCGTCGCCCACTTGGAGCGTTGAGCCAATGCGAAACTTTCCGATAGGTTCGCGCTTCGGGTTGTGCCAGAGCGTTTGACCGTGCGAGGCGATAAAATCAACGCGCTTTGGGCGATGCTGTTTCAGGAAGCGCAGAATGCAATCGGCAAAGAGTTCGGCGACGAGCACATTGAGTTCGGAAATTTCAGGCAAGGTCGCCGTGTGTTTATCGCAATTTTTGAGAATGCGTGCGCGAATGGGTTTCGGAATCGGGAAGGTTTGAAAGGCAAGCAAGTTTATCGCTCTGGTGTTGCCTGTGCCTGAAAGGCGCGTCAAGCCGACATCGACGCCGTCGACCGACGTGCCCGACAGCACGCCAATGCCAAAGCGTTCATGGTTTGGTATGGCATTGAGGCGTTGAGCAAGCGTCATTTCGCACTTTGGAATTGCGGTTCGTGCTGTTCATCGGAAATGATGTTGCCATCTTTGAGCGTGATAATTCGCGTGGAAAGTTGCTCGGCAAGCGAAAGGTCGTGCGTAATCA
Source organism: Chloroherpetonaceae bacterium (assembly GCA_046292465.1). GTDB lineage: Bacteria > Bacteroidota > Chlorobiia > Chlorobiales > Thermochlorobacteraceae > JANWWM01. The sequence continues at coordinate 169,476 of JBKBRB010000001.1, read as the reverse complement.
TGACGATGGTTTTCCCTTGTTGGTGCAAGTGTTGAAGCAGGGCGACAATTTCTTCGGTGGTGCGTGAATCCAAGTTGCCTGTTGGCTCGTCGGCTAAAATAAAGCGTGGGTTATTGACTAAGGCGCGTGCAATGGCAACGCGTTGCTGTTCGCCGCCGCTGAGTTCTGTTGGTCGATGCGTGGCACGATGCGATAGTCCGACCATTTCAAGCAGTTGCGCCGCGCGTGCCAAACGTGTTTTTTCAGGAACGCCATCGAAGAACAGCGGCAACGCCACATTATCGAGAGCGGTCATGTTGGGAATTAAATTGAACGATTGAAAAATCATGCCGACCGCACTTCGACGATATGCCGCTAATTGTTTTGGCGTCATTTTCGAGACAACCTTTCCGCCTACAACAATTTCGCCCGATGTTGGCTTGTCCATTCCGCCGATGAGGTTAAGCAAGGTTGATTTTCCGCTTCCCGACTTTCCAACAATCGAGACAAAACTTTGTTCATAAATCGTAAGGCTCACGCCGTTCAAGGCATTAACGGGAGCGGTTTCCGAATTGTAAATGCGATTGATGCGATGAATTTCAATGAGCGGTGTTGCCGTATGAGCCATGTGGATTAAGATGTTAAGATAAATAACGCGCCGCCTTGCCGACTGTTCGGAATCACTTGCGATTGTCGTAACTTTGCTCTCTTGCAGATTTGATAAGAAAATTACAATACGAGAACGCGAACCCGATTCAGTTGGTTTCGCTTGCGTTAATTTGAAAGGAAACCCTATCCATGACGAAAGAACTCATCGCCGCCATTAACGCCGCTAAATTAGCAGGGAAACATGCACGAAAGAATTATGGGCTTTTGCACACGTCTCAAATTCGTCAAAAAAACCCGAAAGATTATGTAACGGAAATCGATAGAGCGTGCGAAGAATTGGCGGTAAATTTTCTTCACAAGAAGTTTCCAAATGATGAGATTCTCGCCGAAGAAGGCGCGTTGAAGAAGGGTTCGTCAGGTCGGCGGTGGATTATCGATCCGCTCGATGGCACGCTGAATTTCATTCACAGTTTTCCATTTTTTGCCATTAGCATTGCGCTGGTCAATGAGCAAGACGATATTTTATGCGGTGCAATTTATCAGCCGATTTCCAAAGAGCTTTTCACGGCGGAGCGCGGCGGTGGTGCTTATTTCAACAATCGGCGTGTGCGCGTTTCGCGTAATTACAAACCGCATCACCTGCTTTTAGCAACGGGATTTCCTTACAAACTCACCGAGCATTTAGACCAATCGCTCGCGCTCTTCAAAGATATGCTCGTTCAATGTGCAGGACTTCGGCGTCCCGGCTCTGCCGCACTCGATTTAGCCTATACGGCTTGCGGTCGCTTCGATGGGTTCTGGGAAATTAGCCTCAATGCGTGGGATATTGCCGCCGGCGCGCTGATTGTCAAAGAAGCAGGCGGAATGGTTACAGACTTCAAAGGCAATGGCGATTTCTTGAAATCAGGACACATTATCGCGTCCAACGGAAAAATTCACTCCTTTATGCTCGAGACCGTTCAACGACATTTCGGGCTGAATTTCGAATAGAACGTGAGCAAACCTTTTGCTATGACGCACACTCAAAAAACACGAGTTTCTTTGTTGATTCTTCTATTTCTACTTTTCGCAGCATGTTCAGGCGAAGCCCTTGCTCAACGCAAACAGCGCAAAGTTATTGAGGACGAAGACCTGCCGAAGCGCAGCGGAAGCACGCGCAATGTCGACCAAGAGTCCAAAAAGCAACTTACTCAAGGCACTTGGGAACGCCGATTCAAACAAGCCGTTTCGCGCTACGAAAACGAACAATATGCCGAAGCCGATAGCCTCTTTTTTAGCTGTATTGAACGCGGCGAAAACGCGGGCGACGAACAAAAATCGCTCGCACTTTTATGGCGAACGAAAGCCTTGATGCAACAAGCCCGCTACGCCGAACTTGCTCCGCTTTACGCTACCTTGGAAAATAGCCCCTCTGCTGCCACACTTCGAACCGAACTGCTTTTTGACAAAGCCGTCTTCGCCGCTCGACAGCAAAACTTTCTTGAAAGCGCAAAACAACTCATCTCTCTTATTCCCGCCGATTGGGCAGTTTCAAATTCAGAGAATCTTCTCGTCGCTAAAGCCTATCGCTATCTCGTGCTTCTTGCTCATGCTTATCTTTCCGAGCAAGACCTTCGCACCCTTTTGCCGACCGTTCAAAATCGCACGGTGCGCTTGCTCTTCACACTTCAAGCCGTTGAGCGACGGCTCTATCACGGCGATTACGATGCCGCGCTTGCCGAGCTCACTCGATTCCGCGAACAAAATCCAACGCTCGACACCGACGAACAACAGCGCGTAACCGACTTGAATTTTCAAGCCACTCAACTCAAAAGCGGATTTGCCAAACGCTTGCGCGTCGGCGTGCTCTTGCCTGCCACCTTGAAGCCATTTGACGGTTCAGGCGACATTGGCGCATCAAAGTTGATGATTGGTGCAATTCTCGCCAAAGACGAAGGCAATCACCTTTCGCAACGCGCCTTCGTGCATGTTTCGGTGCGAAGCACTTCGGGACTTCGTCCTGATGAAATTGTTGCGCGAGCCAAATCGCTAATTGAGCAAGATTCGGTGCAGGTGATTTTGGGACCGATGTATAGCGAGGAAGCCCTTGCTGTTTCGGAATACTGCGGTGCGCGCGGCGTCGTGATGCTGACGCCAACTGCAACTGACGAGCGCATTTCAACCGTCTCGTCAATGAGTTTTCAACTTAACCCGACACATAAAGCGCGCGGCGCCTCAATGGCACGCTTCGCTGTTCAAGAATTAAATGCGAAAACGGCTGCCATCTTCGCGCAAGATAGCACCTACGGCAAAGACATGGGCACTGGCTTTAAGGAGACTTTTGAGCAACTTGGCGGCGAAGTCAAACTCTTCGCGCTTCTGCCTGAATCGTTCAGCAGTTTCTCAAAAGCTCTTGCGCCGCTCAACCTCACTTTCGATAAGCAACTCGGCTATCCGCTCACGCAATTTGATGTGATATATCTTCCGATGACCTCGCCTGAAGCCGTTGCGATTGCCCTCTCGCAACTTCGTTTTTACAACATTCGAGGCGAACTGCTTGGCTCATCGGATTGGCTCGATGAACGCTTGCTGAACAATCGCGACCTTGTTACGAATTTCTATTACGCTAGCGATTTCCAACTCGCTGAAAATTCGGCAACGAACAGCGTTGTGTATCTTTACAAAACGCGCTTTGGTGAAGAGCCCAACGCATTTTTTTGGCTTGGCTACGACGCAATGAATTACCTTTTCCGTGTAACACTTTCGAGCAACTCGACATCCAACATCAAAGACGCACTCAGCAACGCGCCGCCGATTGAAATGCACCACATTCCCGTTTTCTTCGACGGGAAAAACGTCAATCAACAAATGAACATCATGCGATTTTCTAACGGCATAACGGCTCGCATGAAGTAAATTTCAAACCATAACACTGACCACAGACATGCTCATTTATCAACGCACCATCAAAAAGGAAGTCTCTATTTTCGGAACAGGGTTGCACACAGGACAAGAGTGCATGATTACCTTCAAGCCTGCACCTGAAAACTATGGCTATCGCTTTGTGCGCACCGACTTGCCGAACTCACCTGAAATTCCTGCTGACATTGACCATGTCGTGGACATTCGTCGTGGCACGACCATCGGCGTCGGTGATGCAAAAGTCCACACCACAGAACACGTGCTCGCCTCACTTTACGGATTGCAAATTGACAACTGCCGTATTGAACTTACTGGACCAGAGCCGCCCGTCTGCGATGGTAGCGCGAAAATGTTTGCCGATGCGCTTGTCGCCGTTGGCTTTGAAAATCAATCTGCACCAAAGAATTACTTAGTGATTGATGAAACGGTGCACTTCCACAATGCCGAAAAGCAAATCGATATTGTTGCGCTTCCGCTCGACGACTTCCGCATTACTGTTATGGTTGATTACAACAACCCCGCGCTCGGCTCTCAACACACAGGGCTTTTTAATCTCGAAGAAGAATTTGTCAAGGATTATGCACCCGCGCGCACTTTTTGCTTTCTTTCCGAAGTCGCTGAACTAGCCAATCAGGGTTTAATCAAAGGTGGCGATGTTGAAAATGCGATTGTGATTATTGATAAACATTTGTCTCAAACCGAACTTGACGCCCTTTCTCACAAAATCAGCAAGTCGGGCATTAAGTTGGAACTTGGCGAAAACGGAATTCTCAACGGCAAAACCTTGCGCTTCAAGAACGAACCTGCACGGCATAAATTGCTCGACCTTATGGGCGACCTTGCCTTAATCGGCATGCCAATTAAAGCGCAGATTTTAGCCGCGCGACCTGGACACGCCGCAAATGTCGAGTTTGTCAAGAAACTCCGAAAACTTGTAGAGAAAAATAAACTTGCTCGTAAATTTCAGCATGAGAAGAAGGCGGGCGTCGTTTTCGATTCTAATGCCATTCAGCGTATATTGCCGCATCGTTATCCATTTATCCTGATTGATAAAATCACCGAGTTCAAGCTTGATGAAAAAATCGTGGCAATTAAGAATGTAACCATCAATGAGCCGTTCTTTCAGGGGCATTTTCCTGGCAACCCTGTGATGCCCGGCGTGCTGATTCTTGAAGCAATGGCGCAATCAGGCGGCATATTGTTGCTTAACGGCAACGAAAACATGGACGAAAAGCTCGTATTTTTCATGGGAATCGACAAGGCACGATTCCGAAAGCCTGTTTTGCCTGGTGATACGCTGGTGATTGAGTCGAACATGAAAAGCCGACGGCGCAATGTCTGCCAATTCACTTCGCAAGCCTTTGTTCGTGGCGATTTAGTCTGTGAAGCCGAGTTGATGGCGACGATTGTCGACAAAAAAGTGCCTCAGTCGTAAAGGATTTTGTTCTTTTATTTTTCCTTAACATAAAACCAATAGTAATCATGCGACGAAACACTCTATCACTAACGACGCTATGCTTCGCATTACTGCTTTTGTTCAGAAGTGCCTCTGCACAAATTCAAGGCGAGCGTGGCGATTCTGAAGGCGCAAAATTTGGTATTGGTATTGGGGGTGGGTTCAATCAGCCCTTCCACTTTTACAATACCAGTATCGGCTATTTAGCCGCACTGAAACTCAAACTCTTTCTTGCACCAGAGTTCAACTTCAACTTGCAAGCCGCTTATCAAGGGACAGGTGCTGGCAAGAAAACCGTTGCTACCAATAGTGGCGGGGCTGCGATTTTAGGCGTTGGCGGTGCCGGCATACTTGGCTTGAATCTCACGGCACAGTATAACTTCCTCACCAAGAGCCCATTCAACCCTTACGTTTTTGCTGGTGGTTCGCTTCAAGTGCCAGGCATTTCAGAGCCTACGATTCGCATTGATGGCGTTCCTGTTCCCAACGCAACGCCTTACAAAGACAATGCTCCACTTGGCGGTCTTGTCGGCGGTCTCGGCGCGGAATACTTCCTTAGCGAAACCGTCAGTGTCGACGCGAATGTCGCTTACAACTATCTATTTGGCGACCGCCTGACCGCCGTGCCCTATCGAGAAGTCAACCCTGTTACAACTGTTCCTTCTCGTTTCAGAGGTATCAATTCAGCACTGCTGACTGGTCTTATCGGCTTAAACTTTTACATTGGCGATTACGCGCCACCACCGCCCCCCCCATCTCCGTCGGTTTCGTTCAGCGCAACGCCGACTTCGATTGACTCAGGCAAATCGGCAACGCTTTCTTGGTCAGTTATGTTTGCTGACACGGTTATGCTCGACGGTCAAATGGTCGACACCGCAGGCACGCGCACCGTTACACCTGCCAAAACGACCACCTACACCCTCACCGCGATTGGCAAAGGCGGCACGATTAACAGCACTGCGCGCGTAACGGTCATTCCGCCGCCACCACCGCCGCCACCGCCGCCACCGCCGCCACCACCAACGCTTAAAACGCTGAAAGTCGGCGAAAAACTTGCATATAAAATCAACTTTGTCACAGGCAGCGCTAAAATTGACCGTAGGGATTATGCGAAGTTAGATGAAATTGCGTCTGAACTTCTGGAACGCCCGGACATGGTGGTTGAAATTTCAGGACACACCGATAATGTTGGTAACCCGCGCCGCAATCTCACGCTCTCACGCCAACGCGCACAAGCCGTTAAAGCGTATCTTGTTCGCAAGAAAGTGCCTGCGCGTAATATGGTCGTTAGAGGTGCGGGCGATAAAGAGCCTGTGGGCGACAACAGCACCGAAGTCGGTCGCGAACAAAATCGCCGTATCGAGTTCAAAGTGCTTCGCTTTGTTGAACCCAAAGCGCCGCGTAAAAAGCGTAAATAGTGTCTCCCACCCCGATTGAATGGCGTAACAGAAGGCGACTCAATACTGAGTCGCCTTTTCATTTTTCATGCACAGAATTTTTGGGCATAATGTGCAACCGCACTGCTCAACGGAAGATGGGCGATGAACGGCTCACCTAATCGTTGTCTGAAAATAGGCGTTGTTTTTTAGCAGTAATTTTTTTATTTAAGGATACAGAACGCAATGCCAAATCAGTTTCTACTCATCCTTTGCTTGCGAGAAATGAATGAAGTCCGAACATTTTACACCTTTGTGATATAGTATTTCCGTTTGACGATTTCATTTATGAACTGCTCTCGCATTTGCCTTGCTTTTTTTATCAGTCTTTTACTGCTCTGCCTATCTCCCTTCGTTTTCGCACAGGATTCGCCACGTAAGTTGCGCGTTGTTTCAGGCGTTGTTATTGACGGCGAAGACAATCAGCCGCTTCGCGCTGTAAAGGTGAAAGTTGTAGGCAAGAAAATTGGCACGCTTACCAGCATTGACGGCAGGTTTCAACTCACGCTCGTTTCAGGCAAATACACGCTCACCTTCTCAATGGTTGGCTACGAAACCGAAAAGGTAGATGTGGATTTGAGCGACGGCGACCAATCCCTCAAAATCATTTTGAAGTCGCCCACCTTCGGCACAGAGGAAGTCGCCGTATTTGCCGAAGACCCCGGCGTTACGCTCATCAGAGAAGCCTTGAAGCGCAAGAAGCGCCAGCAAGAGATGCTTCAAAGTTATCGCTATATGCTTTACACGAAGTTTGTCGCCAGCACCGATTCCAGCACTGCCAATCGCGCAAGCGCCAACACCGATACGACGATTGTGTCGATTTTTGAATCTTATTCAAAAGGCTACTACAAAAAGCCTGACAAGTATTACAACCAAATTATTCAGCGTCGGCAAAGTGCCAATGTGCCGCAATCGGCAAACTTCGTCGTCTTTGGCACGAATCTCAACGCCTACGACGATTTCATTGAAATTCTCGACCAGCCTATCGCCACGCCCTTTCACCCCGACGCCCTCGACTTTTACGACTTCACGCTTGGCAAGCGCATTGGGTCAGATTCTTCGCGCTTTATTCGTCGCCTTTTCTTCAAGCCGAAAACAAGTCAGCGCAAACTCTTCGAGGGCTATGTGGATATGGATATGGATAAAAACATTCCGTTGCAACTTGAAATGAAGCCGAATCGCGCAGTGCGATTGCCCTTCGATGCCGCGCTGATTTATCGCCAGCAATTCGACGAGTTCGAGAATTTCTACGTGATGCCTGTTGGCATGCAAATTCAAACATCCGCCGAAGCCGCTGTGCTTTTTGTGATTGCGCCACGCGTCGACCTCGATATCGAAACCGTTGCTTACGATTATCGCTTCAACGAAGCCTACCCCGATGAACTTTTCTCGCGACGGCGCGTCGACATTAGCAAAACCGCCGATGTGCTCGATTCGTCGTATTGGGGCACGAATGCCGTGCTTCCACTTCGCTCAGAAGAAGCATACGCTTATCGCGCGATTGAAATTGCACAAGACAACCCCGACTCCGCCATCGGCATTGTGTTTTTCAACCGCTTAATTGCGCCTATTTCCCGCGCAATTCGCTTTCTGAACACAAAGCCCTTCACAGGAATTGAAGATTTATTTCACTACAACCGCGTGCAAGGTGCGTATCTCGGTTTGGGATTGGAAGAGCGATTTTGGGAACGCCTCAACGCCAGTGCCGCCTTCGGCTACGGCTTTTCCGATAAGCGCGGCAATTACGATTTCAAATTGCGCTACATCGTTCGCGAACAGGAAGATATTTTTCTCAATGCGAATGTTTATCGCCTCTTGCTCCGACGCGATAATCCTTTCGTCGTTCGTCCTCCAATCATTACCACGCTTTCGCTTCTCAACAAAAACGATTACGGCGATTACTACTACGGCGATGGCTTCGAACTTTCAGGCGAAATTGGATTCGGACAACTCATCTACATTCAGCGCGACGACTTCATGCACCCGACCATTTTCAAATTCTTTTTCCGCAATGAACTTCAAACTTCGGCACAAACCAACGCCACCTTTGCCTTTTTCGGCGGCGACCGCATCTTCCGCGAAAACCCCGCCATCTTCAGAGGTGTCATGCGCTCTTTTGGCTTTGACGCACGCATCAATTATAGCCCCATCAGGCGCATTGCAAATTTTGGGTTTCAATTCAAAGGCGAATTTTCAAAGCCGAGTTTAATTGCCAGCGACTTTGACTTTACGCAATATTTCGGTTCTCTGCTTTGGCGCACGCGCACGCTTCCCTTGTGGCGAATGGATTTGCGATTGAGCGGCGGCTACTCCACAGGCGATGTGCCACCACAACGCTTTTTTAGTTTGGAATCTGCGGTCGGCGGAACCGCGGCGGCAAGTGCGGGCGTCTTTCGCGGCATGCAAGTTAAAGAGTTTTACGGCGATAAATTTTTCGCGCTCTCGCTCGAGCATAACTTCGGCGAAATTATTCCCGGCGTCTTTCGCATTCCCAACATTGCCTCTTTCGGCATTGAGTTTATCTTTCTCGGCGGAATCGGCTGGTCGGAGTTTTCAAAGCGCACACTCGATTACACACGCACCACACTTCCAACAACTATGCTCACCAGCGAAAAGTGGTATTACGAAGTCGGCTTCGGCTTAAACCAAATTCTTATCATTTTGCGCACCGATTTCACGCTTCGGCTCTCGCAAACGCGTGCGCCGCAACTTTTCTTCACGATTTCCTCCGCCACGCTCTAATGCCAATATGGAAACGGTTCATGGCTCGCTTCGTTCGGAATGAAAATCTTTGTCGGAATTCAGGCAAATAAAAAAGGCTCAATTTCTTGAGCCTCTTTGCCTCTGAATTTTCAGATAACTTACATAATTGCTTCGACGCGCGTTACTTCGGGCACAGCACGTTTAATGGCTTGCTCGACTCCCGCACGCAAGGTCATGGTCGACATTGGGCATGAGCCGCACGCACCTACGAGGCGCAAGTCGACCGATTTGTCGGCGCGAATTCCGATAAGTTCGGCGTCGCCGCCATCTGATTGCAAATACGGACGCACCATATCCAACGCTTCTTGCACTTTGGCATAAAGCGGGTCTGTTTTATCCAAATATGGCTCTTGCGCCGCAGTGGCTTCGTTTTGCACGATTTCGCTTTGTTCTTGCATAACAACTTCCTTTCTTTAAGGTTGAGTGAAATTTGTTCAAAGTAGTAAAATTCTCATCACAATTCAATCTCGACTTTTTGCGAGACCGCGCCTGCATTGTGAATAGCAATTTGTTGTGCCAATTTTTCAGCCGATTGCATGAAGAGTTTGGCTTGTTCAGATTCAGGATTGCGAATGACAATCGGCACGCCTTCGTCGCCGCCTTGACGCACTTCTTTGCAGAGTGGAATTTCGCCTAAGAATGGCAGATTGTATTCCGCCGCTAAGCGTGCGCCGCCACCTTCACCGAAGATGTATTCTTTTGTGCCGTCAGGCAAAAGGTAGTAGCTCATGTTCTCAACCACACCGAGAATTGGCACTTTGACCGTTTCAAACATTGCGACGGCTTTCACCACATCGGCAAGTGCTACATCTTGCGGCGTTGTTACAACAACTGCACCTGTGAGCGGCACGGATTGCGTCAAGGTGAGTTGAATGTCGCCTGTTCCTGGCGGGAGGTCAAAAATGAGGTAGTCGAGTTCGTTCCATTGCACATCGCTCATGAATTGACGCAATGCCGAAGAAATCATCGGTCCGCGCCAAACGACAGCAGTTTTCGCATCGACCAAAAATCCGATGGAAATCATCTTAACGCCGTATTTCTCAATCGGAATTAAGGTTTTACCCATCACTGCGGGCTTTTCATCTTTCAAGCCAAACATGGTTGGGATTGAGGGACCGTAAATATCGGCATCGATTAGCCCCACTCTTGCGCCGAGTTTAGCGAGCGCGACCGCAAGATTGACCGCAACGGTCGATTTGCCCACGCCCCCTTTGCCTGAACCAACCGCAATTAAGTTGCGCACTTTGGCAAGCGGGTTGCCTGTTTGATTCGCGGCAGGGTTCGATGTCGTTACATTCGCGGTCATTTCAACCGTTACTTCTTTGGCATCTTTGATGAAATGCCGAATGGCATTGATACAAGCATTTTTGATGAGGTCTTTGAGCGGGCAAGCGGGCGTCGTGAGCACGACGGTAAAGGCGACATCGTTGCCTGAGATGCGAATATCTTTCACCATATTCAGCGAAACGATGTCTTTCCCCAAATCGGGCTCAATGACATTTCGGAGCGCGTCAAGCACTTGACTTTGAGTAATGTTTGCCATAGAAATTTAGTTTAAGGATTGACGATGTTTTCAAATTTGCAAATGCTTTTCACTGCGTAGTCGTTTCCAAGTTTCAATTCTCAAATGGGTTTTTCGTAGATGAGATACTCCTTGTAGGGCTTTGCGCCAATGGCTTCGCCGAGTTTCATCATTTGCGTGTTGCTTTTGAGCACCCACGAAAGTTCTGCCGCGTTGAAGCCTTTTCTCAAACCGTTTTCAATCGTTGCCGCATGAAAGATGCTATCTAATCCGCGATTGCGATATTCAGGCACGACGCCCATAATGATGGTGCGAATGGTTTTAATTTTACGCGAATACCACAAAAATTTAATTAACCCCAGTGGCGTGAAAGGATTGCCGTTCACATGTTTGAGCGCGACATTCACATCGGGAAGTGAGATAGAACAGCCAATCGGCTCGCCTTTTTCGTTCTCCAAAATGTAAAGCAAATCTTCGTCAGCAATTTGTTTGAGGTCGGCGGCAAGTTGCATGAACGATTTTTCTGTGAATGGCACGAAGCCCCAATTTTTTTCCCACGCGGCGTTGTAGAGTTTGAAGAGAATTTTGGCTTCATCTTGCCACTGTTTAAGTCGTACCTTGCGTAGTTTCACCTTGTAGCGTTGTGCTAAACTATCCGCAAGGCGTTTGAGGCGCGGGTAATCAATCGTAGTTTGGTCGACAATAAACGCCACGAGTTCTTGCACCACTTCAAAGCCGTAGTGCTTGCAGAGGTCGTGGTAGTATGGCGGGTTGTAGGTCATCAAAAAAACGGGGGGCGAGTCGTAGCCTTTGACGAGCATGCCGAGTTGGTCGTTCATCGAAGGCGAAATAGGTCCGCGCATCGCGTTCAAGCCTTTGGCAGAAAGCCATGCTTTTGCCGCATCAAATAAGGCAGTTGCGACTTCTTTATCATCTATGCACTCAAAAAATCCCCAAAAGCCAACTTTGTCGTGATGCGTTTCGTTGTGCCGATAATTGACCGTTGCTGTAATTGTGCCGACCATTTCGCCGTCTTTCCAAGCCGTGAAGCAAGCACGTTCAGCGTGTTCCCAAAGCGGATAGCGCGATGTGTCGAGCGTTTTTTCGTAATCGGCAATCGGGTGCGGCACCCAGTATTTGTTCAGTTCAGGATTGCGTCGGTAAATTTTCCACGCAAATTTGATATACTCTCGAATCTCTTTTTTCGTTTTGGCTTCTCGAATTTCTATTGGCATTTTGTGCGTTAATTTTTGAGAGGCGAATATACTTTAATCGTTATCGCCAAATGAAATTTATCGGGGTGTTGCTTCTTGCAACTTGTCTGAATGGGTGCAATCTCTTCACGCCGCGCGAGCCTGAACCGCCCCTAAGCGGCGGCGGGCAGTTCTTGTGGCAAACCCCTACACAGCCCGAAATTCTTTTCACCAATTTGAGCAATGCGTTTGCCTCGCTCAATCCGATTGACTACACGCGCTCATTTTCGCCTGTTCCGACAACCGATAACCTCGTTGGCATTACCTTCACCTTCATACCGACGCCTGAAACCGCGGCACAAGCGGCAGGACTTTTTGCAAACTGGGATATCTTTTCTGAGCGACGATTTTTTGAAAACTTCCGCAATCAAGTTGCACCGCGAACATCGCCTGCTTTTACGATTACAATTACCGAGCGGCTCATCGTCTCGCAACGCGAACAGCAACTTGCCGTTGTTTATCGCTTGCAAGCCACATACACGAATCAAAATCTCGAGTCGATTTGTGAAGGACAATCGCAACTCATCATCAAGCAATCGGAACAGGGATTTTGGTATATTGAATCGTGGCGCGATTTTCGGCGGGAAATTCCTTTCACCATTAGCGAACTCAAACGCTTGCTCATCAACTGATGCCGCGCTATCCGAAACAACTTTCCAAAGGCACTAACAATCGCGTGATTGCGCTTTCTGAATCCGAAGTTGGCAAAATTTTTGACGGCGATACGCGCTCCGACATCGGCTCGGAAGCGGAAAAGATGAAGTTCGCCAATGCTATCAATGGATTAGTTGTGCGCTTTATTCGGCTCGACATCGCCGATGAGGCGGAAATGCTTGTTATGGAGCGATTATATCCGTTAGACTTTCGCGCTGTTGAAGTCGAGAAACGCGAGTTGTATCTTGAAGTGTTTGAAGATGAACTTCGTGCGCTTCACAAAAGCGGATTTGTCCATCGAGATTTGGCGCGCCCCTCTGGCGTTTCGGGCGAGAAATACGACAACATTTTTCTCACCGATAAGGGCATACGATTGATTGATGTGGGTATCTCCGCGTTAAGGTCGCAAGTAGGGGAATCGCTTTTCGCACGCTTTGTCGAGCAAGAGATAAAGGAACTTGAAGCATTCAAAATTTATTTTTTAGAGCGATGAAGGGGATTCGGCTCATCGTGCTTTCGGCAAGTTTTTTTGCCGTGCTGACAGCAAGTTGCACCAATCCATTTGCACCTGCATTGGATAAGAGCAACCGCATTGGCACAGGTGCAGGCGACTTGCGCACGATTGACGGCTTTTTCCAAACCTTTCGCTACGCCTATTTGACGCGCGATACTACGCTCTACGGCAAGCTTGTCGCCGATAATTTTCAATTCACTTTCACGAACACACAAAATCAAGAAACTTGGGCGCGCGACGTCGAAATGCGCACCACCAACGGGCTCTTCCGCAATTCTGAACTCTTGGACTTACAGTGGAATAGCATCGTCTTTCAAAGCGGCACCGACGATAGCATCCAAGCCGAAGTCTGGCGAACCTTTTTCCTTCGTTTCGGATTCAGTGCAACTAATACCCAAGAACTTCAAGGACAAGCGCGACTGATTCTTACCCGAAATGCACCGACCGAACCTTGGCAAATGTCGCGCTGGGACGATTTCAGCCAGTAATTACCGAAAAGCGCATTTGCTTTTGCAGTGTTCTTCACTTTATTGCGGTCCGAATTTCGTAGATGAGAAGAAGTGAACGCGATTCGACTTTTGAGAAACCGGCTTTGCGCATTAGGTCTAAAATGTTGCTCGCGAGAAATTGGTTGGCATAAGGTTCAAGGAACAGTGAAGCACTGATGTTGCCACCGAGTTTAGCGAGGGCGTCGCCTTGTGCTCCATCGAAGACGACGAATTTTCCGTTCGGCTTCAAGACGCGACGCGCTTCTCTCATGATGTTCAATGCAGCATCAAGCGGCGTTTCGTGAAAGAGTAGTGAAGCGGTTACGGCATCAAATGAATTATCGTCAAAGGGTAAAGTTTCGGCGTTGGCGTGAACGAAGGTAACGTTTGAAAGCGATTTCGCTTTGAGTTGCGCAGCAAAAACCATGTAGGGCGAAAGGTCGACGCCTGTTATGTGTGCATTTGTCAATCGTGAGGCAATCGCGCGTGTAGCTGTGCCTGTGCCGCATCCTAAATCGAGCACGGTTTTTGCGTCAGCCGGAATAGCAGCGGCGGTTTCTTCGCGCAAGAAGTTTTCGTTGGGAACGAGAATTTGCTTAGTAATTGGGTCGTAAGTGATGGCGGCGTCTTTGTTGAGGTATCCGCCGTCGACGCTGTGAAAATCTTGTTTGTAATAATCGGGATAATCTACGGCGGGATTTGCCAGTTTATCGCCTTCGGCTTGAACATCGACGCCGTCGAAGATGCGTTCTGTGAGCAGTGGGCGAAGCCAAGTTTCGTTGGATTGCAAGAACTTCACAATCCCTTGTTGCAGCGGCGAGAGTGCAAGTTTCATACTTCTATCAAAGGTTTAGGTTGAATGCCTATGATAACCCCTAAACCTTGTTGAGCGTTCAACCTTGCAAGCAGACTACGAGAAAAACACGTTCAGCGAACCGTTTTCGTATTTGGCATATTCGGTTTTTCTACCCACGAGCACATTCGGCAGCACGATATTTTTGCGGAAGTTATTAACCTCAATCAAGAGTTCATCGCCTTTGACGTTCATTTGCAGTCGGTCAATTTCCACGTTTGGCAGGTAAAGTTTCATTAGATACTTACCGTTTTCTTTTTGGACTTCTTGGGTGCGTTGTGCCGTGTAAAAGACTTTGGTCGGGCTGGACGTCTTGAAAATTTCATTTGCCAATTCAAAGAGGGCTTCACTTCCGATGACCTCTTTTTCACGGTGCATTGCAATGAACACTGGCGTCGGATAGAAACACGAAAGAATCATCTCGCGGTATTTTTTTTGCTGTGCCACGAGGGCTTGCAAATAAGGGTCGCTTGTATCTTCGGGAAAGACTTTGTTAATGATGGCGGCATCGAGCGTGTAGCCGAAGAGATTGAGATAGGTTTGCGCTCGTAAGGCTTCCTTAATGACCATTTGTTCGGGATTGAGCACAATGCGAAACGAGGTGATGTTGGGGTCTTGCAAGATAGCGTGCAGTTCGCGCATGTGCTCGCTGATTTCGGGCATGAGGCGGAAGATATTTTTTTTCGGCATCAATTTTTGAATGAGCGGATAGGCAAAACTGATGGTTTTCATGTGCCATGTGGCAATTTTGCCTGTGTACCATTGATATGATTCAGGGAGTGCGAGCAATCGCATCGTTTCACCAGTTGGCGCGGCATCGACGATAATGACGTCGTATTTGCCAGATTTTTCCGCCAGCCAGATGTGGCGCAGGCTAATCATTTCTTCCATGCCGGGCATAATAGCAAGTTCATCGGCGACAATTTCTGACGCGCCGCCTTGTGCTAAGATGGTTGAAAAGTAGTCGTGAAATTCCGACCAATTTTTGCGGATTTCGGCTAAGATGTTGATTTCGGCGGCAAAGAGATTTTTCTCGATTTCAATCGGCGTGTCGCTGAGGTCTCTGCCGAGCGCGTCAGCAAGGCTGTGAGCAATATCGGTGCTTAGTATCAGAACGCGCTTGCCTTCGCGAGCGGCTCTGACGGCTGTTGCCGAAGAAACCGTCGTTTTACCTACGCCACCTTTGCCGAGATAAAGAATGATGCGCATATCCTTTTACCTTTCGTTCGTTTCTGTTTTGAACGGTTAAACTCTTTGAGTTTCACTCTACTCGAATTTTTATTTTCTTCTTGCGTTCCACTGGCTGTGCGTCGGCTTGGGAAGGTTCTTCTCCGCCTTTGCTTTGTGGCTCGGTTGAAAATCCTTCCGGCGATGCTGCACGGGAAGCTGCTTGTTGCGCCAGGCTTATGGCTTTGAGCATTGCGCCTAAAAGTCCATCGTTCTTGACGGCAGTTGCAATGGTTTGCATGACGACGTTTTGCGCCTGTGGGTTTTCCGCAAGGTTTGTAATGAGTTCATTTAGGGCGTTCAGTGATTCTTTTATTCGCTCGGGCATCTGGGCTAAATCTTTTTTGGCTTGCTCACGATACTTTTCGGGAATGTTGCTCAAAATATCTTTGGCAATGGCTTCGGCGCGTTTGAGCGACACCATATCGAGTCTGGAAAACATGCCTTCGAAATCGGGTGTTGGCGGACCGAATCTGCCTCGTGGCTCATTTTGTAGGAACTCTGCCGAGTAGCCGTTGTGCCCTCTGCGCCCATAGGGTTGTTGAAATTCTTTGTCGTTGCCTTCGCGATAGCGTTTGATGCGTGAGAGCATGTCGTCGCCATAGAACATCGTGTTGTTGTAAAATTCAACATAGGGTGCTTGTTCTTTTTTGGCTGACGGTTGTGCATTAGGAGCAATTCTATCGGGAATAACGATGGTTTTCAAAGGAAGATTTTTATGGGCAATCTCGACGAGTTTTTCGGCAACTTCTTTGGGCAAATCGTGCTCATACTCTTTACCGACAACGGGTTCAACTTCAGAGGCTATCGCGAAGTGAAGAGCGACGATTTTTTCGGCTTCGTCAGTCGGCACGAGGTCAAAAATGAGCGTGATTGGGTCTCGGTTTTTTCTTGAAATAGTCAGGTTAATTGCAGCAAAGCCTTCGTCAGTATGTTTTGCCGATGCACTAATGACGCCAAGCGGAAATCGGTCTAAATAATCTTTGTGAATGCCTCGTGCCCAAAGGTAGATGGATTGGTCAGAAAAGATAAGGTAGTCGTGAAAAGCCAAGCCACCGACGCGCTCGTTTTTGGCGGCGTAGAAAATGCCATCAAAGAACGCAATTGGCGTTTCATTTTCCCGAAGTAAATTTTTCTCAAAAAATTCGCGAATGTGGGCAAGGTCGGTATGCGCCGCCGCGTAGAGTTTTACTTCACTCATTGGTTACTCCTCAAAAAATTTACTTCACGGAAATGACGCACTTTGAAGGCAACGCCCAACATTGAGCGTTGAGCATTGCCTTTTGGTGCAAGTTAAAACAATTCGCCTGCGACTACTTGCTGAAGCGTGCTTCGATTTCTTTATCGCGCGCTGCGGTTGAGCTGCTTTGTCCTGTTGCAAATGGGCTTGAGCCACGCAACGCGCCGCCGCCCGTCAAGCCGCCGTAAAGGTTTTGGTTCAGGCGCAGTGTGCCTTTTGCAAGCGCGTCAAAAATTTGACCGCCTGTGTACCAGTGCCCTTCAAACATGTATTCCGAAATTCGACCGATGCTAATGAGCACATCGGTGATTACTCCTCCGCCACCTGCTGGCATAGTTAGATCCTCCAACGATTTAAGGTTAATGAAACAGTTAGTTGCACTACGAAAAAAACTTACGCGCCGCCGTTTGCGCCGTCTTCCTTGTTCTTAATCGGAATTGATTTTGACGGTGCTGGCTTTACAGGAATCGTTTCCGATTCAGTTTTGGCTTCAGGTCGTTTGACCTTATCGGTTTTCACTTCAAATCCCAAGATGGCTTCCAACGAACGCGCCCCTAATTTTTCGCTTGCGCCTGGTCGAGTGAAATCGGCAAATGAATATGAAGTATCTGCAATCGCTTGAAACGTGTTGGTGAGCGTATGAAAGACGGTATCGATTGCGCCTAAGACGAAGAATGTGGCTTGTTCAGGCAAGTCCATCTTCTTGAAGTCTTGTTGCCAATTTGGATTCGGCATAATAGTCATCCTTTCGTTTTAGATGGCGTTGATAATGCTCGTTACGCTTTTTTTGGCTCTTGCTTTTTCGGTTCTTCTTTTTTGACTTCAACAGGCGTAACGGGTTCTGCTTTTGCGCCGCCTTTAGCTAAGTCGGAGACCGTTTTCGAGACGGCACTTGCGGCTTCTGTGGCCATTTTGGTTGCGCTTGCAGCAGCTTCACCTGCCGTTTTCACGATGCCTTCGGTGGCACTGTCGACGCTCTTTGCCACGTCTTTGACCACCGCACCTGCCGCCTTGCCCGCGTCTTTGACGGTAATCACCACGCGATTGACGGTTTGTGCCGCAGTATTAGCGCTTTCGCCCGATATACCAAGATTTTTACTGATGTTCTCAACGGTTGAAGTTGCGCCTTCGACGATATCGCCGATAAGGTTCAGCGTTCCGACAATCGCTGATTGTCCAGTGAGGACTGCCGCTTCGGCAAGGAAGCCAAGCCGTTCTGGCAACGGCATCGCTTTGAATTCCTCGCGAAGTTTTTGATAGGTCTCTGTCATTGCTGTAAAAGTTTGTTTGATTATGTGTTTGAAGTTTTAGACTACTCAAACTTAGTCGCTATATCACTTTCGCAACTGCATCACGAAGCGGAAAGTGCAGCGAGAGCCATCTTCCTTTGAACTTTGCATCATCAGGTTCAATGCCTGCAAGCGTTACAGGCAAGGTGATGATTTTACGTTGATTACCGATTTGAATAAAAAGTTCATCGCCCGATACCCAACTTTCGATCTCTTCGGGATTGGCAAACGGCAGTTTGAGCAAGAGTTCACATGAATCATCGCTGCGCACAAATTGTATCGGCGCTTCGTCATACATCATCGCTGCTGGATTTTCATCGCCATAAACATCACTCGCTAAGCGTTCTAAGGCTTTCAGCCCAACGACTTCGTCGTCATACATTCTGACCTTTTTAATTGGAAGCGGCGTAAAGGCTTCTTCAATTTCACCGAGATAGCGTCGCTGAACTTTCTTCCATTTTTCCAAATAGCCACTGTCTTCATCTTCGGCGAGAAGCTTGTTGACGGCTACCATATCGACCTTGAAGCCATAAAGGTTCAGATAGGTTAATGCTCGCATGGTTTCTTTGATGACCATTTTTTCGGGGTTCATCACCAAGCGCACCGAAGCGGTTTGAGCATCGGTCAAGATTTCCTTTACGCCGTCCAACTCCTCAAAGAGCGAATCAATTGAACTCATCACTTCTTCGGAAGGCACGACATATGAAAATTTATCTGACATTTTCGAAAGCGGGCGCGCCACAGGCTTTAAGACGAACTTTTCAAGCGTTCGCGCTAACTTCACGCCCCAGTTCATCGCCTCAGGAAGCGAGAGCAGGCGAAGCGTTTCGCCTGTCGGTGCCGTGTCTAAAATCAGCGCGTCGTATTTGCCCATCTCTTTATATCGCTTGACGCGCATCAGCGAAAAGAGTTCTTCCATGCCCGGAAGCACGGTCATTTCATCTGCCATAATTGGCGGAATGCCTTGCACCGTCAAAAGCCTCGAATAATAGCCTTGAACCGCGTGCCAATTCTTTTTCAAATCATCATAAGCATTGACCTCAATCGCCCATAAATTTTCTTTGACCTGCAATGGCTCGGAGTCCAATTTTTGCTCGAACGAATCCGATAAACTGTGCGCCGGATCCGTCGACATAATGAGCGTCTTCAATCCCATGTCCGACAGACGAAGTGCCGTTGCGGCGGAAATGCTCGTTTTTCCTACGCCGCCTTTGCCTGTAAAAGTAATGACTCGCATAACTTCAATTTGTAATGTTGAACAGCCCCCTCACTTTTTGCCGGCAAAGGGTATGGTTTGCGCAAACAAGTTACGTCTAAACCGAGAGAGAACGCAACGTAAAAATTGACTTTGGAAAGATTTTTGGCAAAGGACCGATGGCTGTAAACGCTTGTGGGATAAGGGGTTTCAGGCGTATGATTCAAAAATCGGCTAAATCGGCTATTTCAAACCTTTCTTGAAAGCACCAGACTATCTTCCTGCTTCAATCAACTCTGCTGCCGATTGTAGCGCTGCTTCGGTAATGTCCGTTCCCGATAAAAGCCGCGCCACTTCTTTTTTATGCTCCGACTCGGAAAGCACTTCAACGCTCGAGACCGTGCGCTGATTGATAAACTTTTTGCTGACGCGAAAATGCACATCTGCCATTGCCGCAATTTGAGGTAGATGCGTAATGGCAATGATTTGATGATAGCGCGAAAGGTCTTTCATGCTGAACCCCACCGCTTGCGCAATTTTTCCGCTTACCCCTGTATCGATTTCATCGAAGACCAGAATCGGCAGCCGGTCGGATTTTGCGAGAACGGTTTTCAATGCGAGCATCACGCGCGAAATTTCTCCGCCCGATGCCACCTTTGCAAGAGGCTTAACATCTTCACCCAAGTTAGTTGAAATTAAAAACTCGACTTCGTCGTAGCCGTTGGCGTTAGCGGCGTAACGCACGCCGTTGATGAGCACATCGCCGTCTTTATCAGGCGAGGCAGAAAAGCGCACCTCGAGCCGCCCTTCAGGAATGCCAAGTTTTTTGAGTTCTTCGACAATCGCGCGAGAGAGCCGATTAGCCGTGTCTTTGCGTTTTTGAGAAAGCCGCTCGGCAATGTCGGAAAGGCTATCTTGCTGTCCGCGAATACGCTTTTCCCACTTCAAAATTTCTTCTTCAAAGTTTTCCGCCAGTTCAACCTCTTTGGCGATTTGTTCGCGATAAGCAAGCACATCAGCGATTGTGCCGCCATACTTCTTTTTGAGCACAGAGAGCGCGCTTAATCGCTCGCGCAGTTCTTCCAAGCGTTCAGCGTTGAAGTCGATGCGGGCATTGTAGCGTTGCACAAACTTTGTGATTTCATCGACAAGGGCTTGTGCGGTTTGTGCGTCGTTGGCGGAGTCCGTAAAACTTTTGTCAATGCGGGCAAGGTCTTGCAAGATGTTTCGCGCTTCGACAAGGCGATTGTGGACGCTGTCGTCGTTGGCGTAAAGAATTTCGTGCAAGGTATTGGTTGAGGAGAAAATCCGTTCAGCGTTTTCAAGAATTTTTTGTTCGGTTTGGAGTTCGTCCCATTCGTCAGGTTCAGGGGCAACGCTGTCAATTTCTTTGAGTTGAAATTCGTAGAAGGTGCGCTTTTCGCGTAAGTTTTTTTCTTTGTTGCGCAACTCTTCGAGTTGGGCTTTGGATTGTTTGAGCGTAACAAAGAGTGCGCGGTATTCCTCGACCAAGCCACCCAGCCCGCCTGCATCGTCCAACATGCGAATATGCGATTCTACTTTCAAAAGCGATTGATGCTGATGCTGACCATGCAAATCAATACAGAGTTCGCTAACGCTGTGCAGAAGTGAAAGCGTGGCGGGCGTATCGTTGATAAAACAGCGCGTTCCTTTTGAGGAAATTTCGCGCCGCAAAATGACTTCGTTGCTAACATCTATCTCATGCTCTTTGAGCAACGCCGCAACGCGCTTGTTGTTGGTTACATCAATGATGGCTTCAATGATGGCTTTCTCTTCGCCTTTGCGAATCACATCGGTGCTTGCGCGCTCTCCAAGCACCATGCCAAGCGCACCAAGCAAAATCGATTTCCCTGCGCCCGTTTCTCCTGTAATGATGTTCAAGCCGCTTCCAAACTCAATCGTGAGTTCATCAATGAGCGCGAAATTTTTGATGTAAAGCGTTTTGAGCATTTTAAGGCAAGCGAAAAATTGCGTGGCGAAAATAGACTTATGCCAACACGTTTGCAAAACACCTCACCCCACCTGACGTTCCAAACGTCGTGATTCAATCCATTCATAAACCGTTGGCAATACAAAGAGCGTGAGCAATGTTGATGTTATCAAACCGCCAATCACCACCGTTGCCAGCGGACGCTGAACCTCTGCACCGTCGCTCGTTGAAAGTGCCATCGGCAAAAATCCCAAACTTGCCACGAGTGCCGTCATCAGCACCGGTCTTAGCCTCACCTTGCATGCATTCACAATCACATCGCGCAATTCTGCTTGACGGTTGCGTCGTTGCTCGTTGATGTAACTTAGAAGCACCACGCCGTTCAAGACCGCCACACCAAAGAGCGCGATAAACCCAATACTCGCCGTAACCGAAAGCGGCATGCCGCGCAAAAGCAGTGCGATAATTCCGCCCACTAAGGCAAACGGTAAATTTACCAACACCAACAGCGCATAACGCACTTCGCCAAACGCTGTATAAAGCAACACAAAAATGATGAATATCGACAGCGGCACCACCAGCAACAAGCGTTGGGTTGCGCGCGCCTGATTTTCAAACTGCCCACCATAGACGATGAAATATCCCGTCTCTAACTTCAATGCTTGATTGATGCGCGATTGCAATTCGCTCACGTAGCTCGATAAATCACGTCCCTCGATGTTGCACTCGACCACCAATCGGCGTTGCGTATGCTCGTGGCTAACTTGCGCAGGTCCTTCTTCCAGTGTAAGCGTGGCTAATTGGCGCAAGGGCAAAAATGATGTCGTGTTTGGAATGGGAATCATCGTGTTGCCAATGTCGTCAAGGTCGCGCCGTGCCGAAGGCTTATAGCGAACTACAACAGCAACGCGACGCTGTCCTTCAAGCACCTCTGTTGCGACTTTACCGCCCAATGATGTCTCGATGGCTAATTGCACGTTCTCAATCGGAATGTTGTATCGCGCAATTTCTTCTCGGTCAATCGTGATGTTCAAATACGGCTGTCCCGACACTTGCTCGACCAACACCGACGCCGTGCCGTCAATCTCATTTGCAATTTTTTCTACGACTTCGGCGTATTGCTTGAGCTTCGTGTAATCGTCTCCAAAAATTTTAACCGCCACATCGCCCTTTGAGCCTGAAACCAATTCATTGACGCGCATCGCTATCGGCTGTGTGAAATTGACATACATGCCACTTGTGTGTTGGGCAATGGCTTGTCGCATCTCGTCAATTAACTTCGGCTTTGAAATCCCATCGCGCCACTTGCTTTTGTGGTTCAGTATGACGAACACATCCGTTTCATGGACGCCCATGTAATCGTTGGCAATATCAGGACGACCTGTTTTGCACACAACTGTTTTTACTTCGGGAAACTGCTTCAACACTGAGGCTACTTTTTCGGCTTGCGCCACACTTTCAGAGAGCGTAATTGACGGCAATCGTTTGAGTTCAATCAAAATGTTGCCTTCGTCTAATTCAGGCACAAACTCGCCGCCCATAAACGGCAACGCACTCAGCGTCAGAACCAAAATGGTTAATGCAATAAAAAGTGTGCGCTTGCGATGATTCATTGCCGACGAGAGCCACTTCGTATAGCGCGGATAGAGTTTCTTCAACAGCGGATTTTCTTTCTCTTCCACCTTCCCACGAAGCGCGAGCGACGATGCCAACGGCACAAAGGTTAGCGCAAGCACGAGCGACCCCAGCACCGCAAAGCCGACAGCAAACGCCATCGGCATGAAGAGTTTACCCTCCATGCCTTGAAGCGAGAGAATCGGCACATAGACCATGATGATAATCAGCACGCCGAAGAAAATCGGACGCGCCACCTCTTTGGCACTTACCAGAATTGCCTCCAACCGATTTTCATCAGGCTTGTGATGAATATGCCGCACAATGTTTTCCATCATCACCACCGAGCCATCGACGACCATGCCGAAGTCAATCGCACCAAGAGACATCAAGTTTGCCGAAAGCCCAAGCCCGTTCATGCCGATAAACGTGCAAAGCATCGAGAGCGGAATCACGGCGGCGACAATGAGTGCCGCACGCAAGTTGCCAAGCAAGGTTACCAGCACCAGCACCACCAACAAGCCACCTTCGGTCAGGTTGGTTACAACGGTGCGAATCGTGCGTTGAACAAGTTCGGTCTGGTCGTAAAACGATTCTAATCGAATGCCTTGCGGGGCTAAGGCAAGATTGAGCGCGTCAATTTTTTCTTGAATGCGCTCAATAACGGCACGCGAATTTTCGCCGCGCATCATCATCACAATGCCGGTAACGACTTCGCCTTCACGGTCGCGCGTTACGGCACCTTGCCGAATCTCCTCGCCAATTTTGACTTCGGCAACATCGCGCACATAAACAGGCACATTGTCCGTTGCACGAATCAGCGTCAGTTCTAAATCGCGAAGCGTTTTGGCTTGTCCCAAACTGCGAATGATATACTGCTCTTGATTTTTCTCAATGTAACTCCCCGACGCAATCGAGTTGCCACGCTCTAAGGCTTGAAACACTTCACCAATCGAGACGCGGAACGCTTGTAATTTCAATGGGTCGACAACGATGTGATACTGCTTCACAAAGCCACCGAAAGAATTCACTTCCGTAACGCCTGCCACTGTTTTGAGTTGTGGCTTGATGATAAAATCTTGAATCGTGCGCAATTCCATCGGGCTGTGTCGCTCGCCTTTGACTTGGTATTGATAAATCTCGCCAAGTGCCGACGACATCGGTCCTAACACTGGTTCGGACGCCACAGGCGGTAGAAGACCGCGCGCCGCCGTGATGCGCTCCAAAACCAACTGACGCGCAAAAAACTTATCGACATCATCTTCAAACACAACCGTTACCACCGACAAACCATACTTTGAAATTGAGCGCAGTTCAAGTGTCTTAGGCAAGCCGTTCAGCGCGGTTTCAATCGGATAGGTTACGAGTTTTTCAACCTCGACAGGCGAAAGTCCGCGCGCTTGTGTGAGAATCTGCACTTGGTTGTTCGTTACATCAGGCAAAGAATCAATCGGAATATGTTGTAGCGAATACAAGCCAATCGCCGCAAGAATGACAATTAGCCCTGCGGTGGCAAGGCGTTCTTTGAGCGAAAATTCAATCAATCTATTGAGCATAGTTGTTGGAGTTTAGTCTTCAACGAGTTCGCGCGCTTTCCACTGCGATTTGAGAAAAAAGATGTTTTGCGTTGCCACGCGCTCGCCTTCGCGCACGCCGTCGCGAATCACGCTAAACGCGCCGGTTTCTTCTGCAACTTTCACTTCTCTGGCTTCAAAGAGCGTATCGTTTTTTTGAACGAAGAGAATTTTGCGTTCCCCATCAATGCCAATCGCACTTGTTGGCACAATCAGTTCAGGCGATTCCGATTCAATCGCAATGCTCATTTCCGCATGCATCGAAGGCTTCAAGATGTGCTTTGGATTGTCAAGGATAACGCGCACAGGCAAGGCATGCGTGGTTTCATTGACCGTTGCGCCAATGCTGTGAATTTTTC
Organism: Chloroherpetonaceae bacterium; assembly: GCA_046292465.1. Taxonomy (GTDB): domain Bacteria; phylum Bacteroidota; class Chlorobiia; order Chlorobiales; family Thermochlorobacteraceae; genus JANWWM01. Next base: position 144,599 of record JBKBRB010000001.1, on the reverse strand, counting down.
CGACGAATGCTTCGGAATGAAATGCGCCGAACTTCACTTCAACGGATTGACCGACGCGCACTTTGCCAAATTCAGGCTCGAAGACATTTCCAATCAGCATCACTTCGTCAAGGCTCACCAATTGAAACAGCGGTTTATTTGGCTCAACATATTCGCCGAGCGTTACAAACCGCTTTGCCACAAGGCCTGAAAGATTTGCGCGAATCAAGACGCGCGCTACGGCACTATCGGGCGTGGCTTTGATTTTTTCAAGGTCGGCTTTGGTGAAGCCTGCACCAAGACATTTCGACTCTGCCGCAAAGCGTCGCGCCTCTGCCACACGCAACGCGGCTTGCGACTCAAGCAAGACTTTTTCGGAGAGGATATTTTCCGATGCAATTTTTTGCTTGCGTTTGTAATCGGCTTCGGCAAGGAGAAATGCCGCCATGCTTTCGCGCAGTTCTGCCACAAGGTTTGCAATCGTTGCGCTTTCTAAAACTGCAATCGGCGCGCCTTCACGCACAAGGTCGTTTTCATTGACCAAAAGTTTCTGCACGCGCCCTGAAATGTTTGTGCCAACGAAGGATTCTTTGTTTGGGTGCGCGAACACGTCCGCTGGAATTTTGACTTCGTAGCGAAATGGTTTTCGCGCCACTTCATAGAGTCCGAGTTCTAACTTCGCCAATCGTTCAGGTTCAAGGCTGACGATGTTTGACGGCGTATTTTCTTTTGGTTCATCAATGAACTTTGGCGGCTCTTGTTTCTGACAAGCCGACACCAAAAGTGCGATAAGCAAACAAAACTTGAATTTCATTGGTCGTTAAAGTTTAGGATTCCCGTTGTGCGAAGCAGTTCGGCAAAAGCGCGCTCGGCTTCAAGGCGTTTTTCGAGTGCGTTTCGTTCTGCTTCGAAGTAAGTGCGTTTGACTTCGAGATACTCGATGTAGCCGATGTTTCCGGTTTGAAGTTGTCGTTCAGCGGCGCGAAAAGCGCGTCGAGCGTAGGCAAGTTCTTCTTCGGTGGCGCGCTGGGCTTGAAGTCGTGCCGATTCGTAGCGCGTAAAAGCGTTGCGCAGTTCGGTTTCAACTTGCTCCGTTGCAAAGCGCACTTCATACGCTTGCGCTCGAAGCAGTGCAGATTTTTCCTCGATTTCGCCGCGCTCCCCAAGCCAAAACCACAGAGGCACTGAGAGCGCAATCTCTCCGCCATAAAAATTTTGATTCGGATTAAATGCAGGCGTAAATCGTTGTTGAAAAACGGTTAAGCGTAGCGATGGAAACAGCGCAGAATATGCCGCCGCGCGTGCTTGCTCTGCCGATTCTTGCTTGGCTTGAAGGGCTTTGAGAAGCGGGCGCGATTGCTTTGCAAGTTGCACTAATGTTTGAAAATCAACTTTTGCAAATTGTTCGCGCAGTGAATCGGCAAGGGTGATGTTTGTATCTGCAACATTGCCTAACAGCAACGCCAAGTTGCGCCGCGATTCTGTCAGTTGTGCTTCTGCTTGCGTTACGACATTTTCCGCTCGCACCAATTCGGTTTGCGCCCGAAGCACTTGTAATTCCGAGACTTCGCCAACTTCAAACAGCCGTTTAGAAATCTCGTAGAAGCGTTGCGAAACGGCGCGATTCTCCTCACTTAATCGCACAAATGCTGTGGCAAACGCAACTTGCATATACGCCACGCGCACTTGCGCCGACACTTGCCGCTTCAATTCTTCCGTCTCGCTTGCCACAGCGGCGGCAAAACGCGATTGCGCACGCACGCGATAGTAGGTCGTCAGCGGAAATTCAAGCCCTTGTGAAATTTGCCATCGCCGCACCACTTGATTGTCCGTCGCCGAGTTGAGCATATCCTCGGTGTAGTATGAAACCACCATCTTTTCAGGCGAGAGCGTGATGAGCGTTCTTGCCTCTGCACTCGCTTGAAGTTCGGCTTGACGCTTGAGCGTTACATTTTCTTTGAGCGCACGCTCAACTGCTTCACGTAGCGAGAGCGGTTGCGACATCGCTACAGCCGACCATAACAGCAGTAGAATACAAAGTCGTATTTTGAGCATTGTTCAACATGGGTTTAAGTGAAACTTCAAAAACCGTGTGTTGACGCAATGCTTAAATGCGAAGCGGAAGCGGGAAAGGCTGATTTGAAAGCGAAGGTTTAGAACTTATTTCGGGCAGGCTCGTTGTAGGGAACGGCTCTTGTTCGTGCAAGGTGATTTGATAGGCAAATGCGAGCACGTCGCATATCTCGTTGGAGACAAGCAGAATGCCTTTTTGGAGATGTTGGGTTTCAAATTGCGGTTGATATTGCGCGCCGCACACAGGGCAGTTTGTCGCAAAACATTCGTGCGTGTGCGCGTAGTTAAGTTTGGAATGGTCAATCCACTTATCGTCCAAAATGCAACACACCGTCGAAGCGGCAAAGAGCGTTGCCGTCAGAAACAAAACGATGTGCTGTTGAAGCCTTTTCATTTGAACTCATGTGTTTTACTTTTTCAAGTTACGCATAACGCCTTCATCTCGCAAGCCTTTGGCACAATTACGATTTAGACACAATCAACTTCTATCCCATGTCGGAATCACTCACGAACGCTCGCACTGAGCAATTAGACTTCACGCCGGAGTTTTTAGACGCCTACAACTTGATGGAACATTCTTCGGATTGCCTCTTTATCACGGGCAGTGCGGGCACAGGCAAGTCAACGCTTCTCAATTACTTTCGCGAAAACACTTCAAAAAATGTGGTGGTGCTTGCGCCAACAGGCATTGCCGCGCTTAATGTTGGCGGTCAGACCATTCACTCATTCTTCAAGTTTCCGCTCGGCGTGGTTACTTCAAAAAATATCCCCAAGCCGCGTCAGCGCGAGTTGTATCAAGCCATTGATACGATTGTCATTGATGAAATCTCAATGGTTCGCGCCGACATCATCGACGGCATTGATTACTTCATGCGCCAAAACGGACGCGATAAGAAGAAACCTTTCGGCGGCGTGCAGATGATTTTCATGGGCGACCTCTTTCAACTTCCGCCTGTGGTTTCGGGCGACGACGAGCAAAGCCTTCTTCAGTCGTTTTACCAAACGCCATATTTTTTCAGTGCTACCGTTTTTGAAAAAGTCTTTCTGCGCATTATTCGCCTCACCAAAATTTTTCGCCAAAGCAACACAGACTTCATCGAACTTTTGCAGGCAATTCGCACCAATCAGGTTACGCCGTTTCACTTGGAGCAACTAAACGCGCGCGTTCAGCCTCATTTCAAACCAACCGAACAAGATTTTTACATCACGCTCACCACTCGCAACGACACCGCAAACGCCACCAACGCCGAACGTTTAGCCTCGCTCAAGGCTTCACCGAAAAGTTTCACAGGCTCCATCGAAGGAAACTTCGACCGAAAACTTTTACCTGCCGACGAACACTTAACGCTCAAAGTCGGCGCACAAGTGATGTTTGTCAAAAACGACCCTTACAAGCGTTGGGTGAATGGCACGATTGGCAAAGTGCGCGAAATTCTTCCGAATGCGGTTAAGGTCGAGGTCGAAGAAGATGGCTTGCGAAAAATTCGGACTGCTGAGCGCGTCGATTGGGAAATTTTGAAATATGATTTTGACCCGCAGTCCAAACAAATTTTTTCCGAGCCTGCAGGCGTCTTTACGCAGTTTCCGCTCCGCTTGGCATGGGCAGTTACGATTCACAAAAGTCAAGGCAAAACTTTCGACAAAGTGATGATTGATTTAGGTCAAGGCGCGTTTGCACACGGACAACTTTATGTGGCACTGTCGCGCTGTCGCTCGCTCGAGGGCATTGTGCTTAAATCGCCCGTCCGACCGCGCGATGTGATTGTCGACAAGCGCATTGTCGAGTTTATGGAACGCTTGTAGCCAACGGTTTGTAGCCAAAGTTTTCCCTTTTCCTTCTTTTGGAACGCATCGCCTTTGTTCTCGGTTTTGACGTGCGTTAGTTCTTCTGCGCATCTCTCTATTCAAACGCCTTAACTTATTGGTTCATCTTGTTATGCTTTGCTCTCGGATTACTTTCATAACCGCATTTGTTTTGCTTCTGCTCCCTCACTCGCTGTTGGCGCAAGGCGTCGGCACAATTCGCGGAAAAGTTGTTGATGAAAAAACACGCGAGCCGCTTACAGGCACAGTTATTCGTCTCGACAAAACACAATACGGCGCAATTTCTGACGCAAATGGGAACTACACAATTTCTAATGTTCCCGCAGGCGACTACATCGTCAAGGTTTCTCTTATTGGCTACGAAGAGATTGAGGAAGCACACGATGTTGAAAAAGGCAAAACGCTCGTGCTCAATTTTGAACTGCGCGAAAAAGCCATTCAATCCCAAGAAGTGCAAGTGATTGCTGATGCTACGCGCCAGCCACAAGAAGATACACGCACCAGCGTCTATAAAATCACGCCCCGACAAAGCAAAATTCTTGCAGGCGGCTTGGAAGACATTATGCGCTCCTTGCAAGCCATTCCCGGCGTTTTAGCGCAGAATGATTTTTCATCGCAACTCTTCATTCGCGGCTCTGGTCCTGACCAAAACCTGATGGTTATTGATGATATTGAAGTGTTCAATCCGTATCGGCTTTATGGCACAGTGAGCATGTTCAATCCTGAAACCGTTGCCGATGTAAATTTGATTACGGGCGGCTTTCCAGCGAAGTATGGCGATAGACTTTCAGCCGTGCTCGATGTTGGAAATCGGAACGGCTCGCGCGATGTGGCGGTTCAAACGCAACTCGATATGAACATCACCGATGCCAATATCATCGTCGAGGGCAAATCGCCTTTCACTCTCAACGGCTCGTGGATTATGTCGGCACGGCGCACTTACTATGACTTGATTGTCGGTCCGATTTTGCGGAGCACAGGTCGAGTCGATAACAATACAGCGTTTCCTAACTTCACCGACTTTCAAACGCGCTTCTTTCTCGAGCTCAATCCAACAAATTATCTCATTCTCACAGGCGTTTATGGGCGCGACGCCGTTAATGTGCTCACGGCACAACGTAGCAACGAACAACCCGACAGCGTCAGTGTTGGCAACACCACAAACAACGATTTGATTGGAATTGCTTGGCATCATCAACCCAGTTCACGCAGTTTGAACAAATTGATTGCCTCGTGGTATCGCAACAGTGGCGACTCGCGTTTTGGCGGCTCGTTTATCGATAGGCTGAATTACAGCGATGCGTTTTTAGATGATGTCGCACAAGATAGTCTCATCAACCCTGCAACGCTTGCCTCGATTAACCTTCGCTCCAATTCCTATTTTTCATTTACCAAATGGACGCTCCGTGATGAGTTTTCAAAGCGATACAATCGCCACCTTATCGAGATGGGCACAGGCGTTGATGTGATGGAAACTATCTTTGATCTCTTGCTCGAAGCCGACGAAGCCACGGCCGCCTTGCTCCGTGCACAACAAGGCAACCCGCGTTTCAGTGCCTTGCCGCTCAATCAACGCATCAGACAATCCGAAACCTATGTGCGCTCTCACGCCTTCATTCAAGACCGATGGGAAGCGATTCCGAAACGGCTGTATCTTCAACCCGGCTTGCGCTTTGATTATTATGATGTGATTCAAAAAGCCTATCTCTCACCGCGTTTTAATTTTTCGCTTGCGCTTAATCCTCTCACGACACTTCGTGGCGCGTGGGGCATTTATCGACAATCGCCCGGCTTCGAGAAACTCATCGACCAAACGGCATTCTTCGATTTGAGCCAACCCGGAACCTTGCAACGCCTACAAGCCGAACAAGCCATTCATTACGTTTTAGGTCTCGACCGTTGGCTCAACGCCGAATGGCAATTTCGTGGCGAAGTCTACTTCAAAGATTTTAATCGCTTGATTATCCAACAGCGCGAACTGCAAGAAGTCTTTCAATCGAGCTATTTAGGAGGTTGGGCTTACGACCGTAGAAATTGGAGCGCGCCAACCTCTTCCTTTCAGCCTGTTCTCACACCGACTCCTGTCAATGAAGGCAAAGGCTCTGCTTACGGCATTGAGTTGCTTCTCGAAAAGAAAATGACGAGCCAGCAAGACCGATTCAGCGGTTGGGCAAGCTACGCCCTTGCATTTGCCTATCGCGAGCGCGACGGATTGCGCATTCCCTTCAACTTCGACCAACGCCACACGGTTAATCTCGTCGGAAACATTCGCCTCAACAGTTGGCTCGACTTAGGCATTCGTTGGCGATATGGAAGCGGCTTCCCGATTACGCCTGCCATTGCCGCCTCGCCGCGCATTGCGCCAAATGAAGACGGCGTGCCTCAAGTCGTAACCGATGCACGCGGCAGAGTGCTGTTCAATTTGGATTACGGCGGCGAAGAAAATCTAAATTCTGAACGCTTGCCCGCCTATCACCGATTGGATATTCGCCTGACCGCTAAAACGCAATTCTGGGGCGGACGATGGGAGTTTTATCTCGATGTGATTAACGCTTACAACCGAAGCAACGTGATTGGATACCGCTACGATGTCGAAGACCGCCGCGATGTTCCAAACGGACGACTGCCTGTTCTTGCACGCGAACAAACCGACATGCTCCCGCTCATTCCGACGCTCGGCATTAGTGCCGTGTTCTAATGCGTCGCACCCCTTCACCAAAAGAAAACGGCGAAAAGAAAAAGGGCGAGTTTAGACTCGCCCCTATTTTCAGCACTCAATAGAATCTCGTTTTTATCGCTCCATTTGCCACATTGATGCGCCGCCGAATCCGCTTCCAAAGCGATTAAATCCACCGCCCCAGCCCCAAAATCCCATTTGATTAAACCACTGACCGGGCGGCACTTGTTGGTAAGCGGCTGAAACCGTCATGTTTTTTGTCGGTTGCCAAAGGATTTGTGCATTTTTGAGATAGACGCCTGAAAAATCGTTTTGTCCAAAGCCGTATTGCAGTTGGCGTTGCGACGCACCGAAGGGTTGGTGCATCACGCCGATGTCGGCACGAATCATCACGGGCGCATCAAACTTATACATCATCGTATTGACATATTCGCCTGTTGTATTTCCAAGCAGTGAGTTGTAAGAAAGCGTGTAGGAGTGATGCATTTGGAAATGCTTATCGTCGAGGATGTTTCCAATCATGCTGCCGATTGAAAACTCGGAAGGCGTTGCGAAAATCGTTTGCGACGATTGAATGGATTGGCTCGGAACGTCTTTTTGGAACTGTGCCGATGCACCGATGTTGAACAGCATCACAAAGGCGAAAACGAAAACGACTTTTTTCATGGCTCAAAAGGATTGAAGAAGAGTTTCACAGTTGTCTTAAAACTCGAAACGAGTGCGCGTCCACCTAAGTTTCACGAGGCGGATTCGCTTTGCGATTTCATTCCAACAAAAAAGTAAATCACGAACAACACGGAGAGCGCCATCATCGTCAGGCGCACCCACGCGCCGCCGAGCGTTTCTTCGCCCGAAGAAAGTTTTTGAATTAAGCCGGGCATGCGCGCACCAATGCCGCCCAGAATCAGCACTGCACCCACAAGGCAGAGCCACTTTCCCCACGCTTGCGATTGCATTAAGTAGCCGCCAACGAGCACCACAACGCCTGCCGCACTGCCAATAAACGAGGTCGGACTGCCCGATTGCACATAGCCCACAATGCCAAGCACCACGAGCAATGCACCATAAACGAATACGATGGAATTCATTTCTAAAAAACGTTTGAGATTGATGGTATGCTAAAAGTCTGTGAAAATAGCGATAATCCTTTGAACTTGGAATGTTTGAGCATGGCTTTTATGTTTCGTCAATAAATATCATCAACGATGTGGAAAACAGTGTTCATAACTTTGGCGGTTCTCTTTGCTTACTCTTGCAATCAAGCCGCTTCTCAAAGCAAACCAAATCCAACGATGGAACAAACAACTTCGCGCAAGGTCGTCAAAACTGACGAAGAGTGGAAAAAGCAACTGACCTCTGAACAATATCGCGTTACGCGCAAACACGGCACAGAACTTCCTTTCACAAACAAGTATTGGAACAATAAAAAGAAAGGTATTTACAAATGCGTCTGCTGTGGTCAGGTCTTGTTTAGTTCAGAAACGAAGTTCGATTCAGGAACGGGCTGGCCATCATTCTATAAGCCCATAAGCGACGATGCGATTGGCACGTCGGTCGATAAGAGCATGTTCATGACGCGCATTGAAGTTCACTGCTCGCGATGCGATGCGCACTTAGGGCATGTTTTCGACGACGCGCCTGAAACGCCGACGGGACTTCGCTATTGCATGAATTCTGCTTCATTGGTGTTTGAAGAAGCGAAATAACGCTATCACGCCTGCATGGCGCGTTTGTAGCCGTTCAAGGTTTCTTCTGCCATTTTCTTCCACGAAAATTGCTTTGCGCGTTCAAAGCCTTTGTTTCGCAAGTCTTCGCGTAGTTCGGGCGATTCAATCAATTGGCGCATAGCGTTAGCAATCGCGTCGGTGTCGTACGGGTTGACGAGCAATGCGGCGTTGCCTGCAATTTCAGGCAGGCTTGTTTCTGTTGAAGTAATCACAGGACAGCCACATTGCATGGCTTCTAACAGCGGAATGCCAAATCCTTCAGCGATGGAAACGAACATAAATCCCAACGCGGCGTTGTAAAGATTCAGCAAGTCCTCGAAGGGAATATCTGTAATGACTTTCACCGTGCCGCCTTCGCCCGACTTCATGCCTCGCTCGATGATTTGATTAAGCGAAGTTCTATCGCCAAATCGATTGCTTGCAATTACAAATTGCGTTTTTCGTTTGAGCGGTGCTGGAAGTGCGAAATAGGCTTCAGCCATTCGCTCTAAATTTTTGCGATAGTCGCTCCTGCCAATGTGAAAAAAGAACGGCGTTTCAGGTGTCAGGTCGTATTTTTTCAACAAGTTCCAATCAGGCTCAATGCGCTTAAACTCGCTTGATGCCGCTTCGTAGGTTACGCATATTTTTTCAGCAGGAACATTAAGGCGCGTTGTTATGTCGTTTTTGACGAAATGCGTCGGCACAAAGAGCAACTTTGGGCGAACGAAAATCGCCTCGTGTCGCTCCTCGAGTGTTTCCTTTAAGCCGGGATAAGCGGGCAAGTAAAGCGGAAAAATATCGTGCACGGTCAGCACGGTTCTTCCTGTCCATCGTGTTGCCGTGATTGGATTGGTTTGATGAATTAAATCCATCGTCAGCGATTCTTTGAACCAAATCACATTCTGAATAAACTTTGTGATTTTGCCAAGCTTCACGCCGAGCATCAGGTCGTTTGGAAAGATGTTTCGGTAGCGAAATCGTGGCGAGTTGTTAAAGGCTTTCGAGAGTTTTTTCTTGCGACTGAATGTTGTGTAGAGGTGAATTTCGAGGTCAGAATAAGTGGCAAGTTCATTGATGAGATGCCGCGCATATGTTGAAATACCGCTGTAATCGAGTGGAAAAGTTAGTCCGATTTTCATTTCCCTGTTAAAGCACTTGTTTTTGAATGTTCGAAGAAGTCTGATGCTGTGCAAGCATTTGCGCCACATGCGTCATGACGCGCTGTGGAGCAATGGTCGTGATAGGTTCATGCGCATCGGTGTAAATGTTTATGAAGTGGGCTTTAAGCGGCGTCCACATAATGTTCGACGAAATCGGCGTGCATAAAATGACCGATGGCACACCAAATGTAGCGGCAATATGAACATTCGCCGTATCAGGAGAGACAAGCAACCGCGCATACTTCGTTATCACAATCGTTTCCTCTAATCCGAATGTTTCAGGAAGCACGAAGATGTTTTCGGATTGAACACTCCGACAAATTTCTTGCGCAAGCATCTGCTCCTCTGCGATTGATGTCAGCACAATCTTCAAGTCGGGGTATGCCTGCGTTAGCAATTTCAGAAAGGTGATAAAGTTCTCTTTTCCCCAACGCCGATATGGCATGCGCGCAGAAAGATTCAGCACAAGGTATTGTCTTTTTTCCAAACTATGCCCGCACAAAAATGTCTCGACGCGCTGCTCTGCTTTTTCGTCTGTAAAAATTTCTTGGTGGATTTTTTGCTCGGGATAGTCAATCCCAAAGAGCGTATCGAGCACACTTTTTTGACTTCGCCACAACGGTTCGTGCAGGTAGTTCGTCTCGACTTCTTTGTTGAAGAGAATTTGATAAAGGTTGTGTTTCTTTGGCTGTTTGATGGTGAGTTTAGGCGCGTGTGGAGCAATTACATTTGCAATAATTCCGTCCACGGTTAAGCCGCCCAACGAAAGACAAAGCACCGCGTCGTAGTTGCGCTTTCGTGCTTGCCAAAGCGTTTTGAGTGCCAACCACTTGGATTCATTGAATACCCAAACTTTTGACAATCGGCGATGATGGCGAATTGCCCCAATACCACGCATTGAGGCAATCACATCAATTTCAGTCTTTGGATTCAGGTCTTGAATCGCACGAAAGAGCCAAGTTGTAATAACCATGTCTCCCAACATATCTCGCCGCAAAATCAAGATGCGTTTTACATCTTTCGGGTTCAAAGGCTCTTTGAAGGGTGGGTTTCGGAACAGCCTTGCCAGCACGCCTTTGTAGAGCAAAACTTTCAGCGCGTATTCAAGTTGTTTGAGCACTTGCTTCATTTTGTGGCTGTTGTGGCTTGCTGCTGTTTTGTCCAAAGTGCTTCAAAGGCTTCAAATACTTCGCGCGGCGGAATCGTAGAAATCGGCGCAACTTCCTTTGTGAAAACATTGATATGCTCCACATTCAGCGGAATCCACTCCGTCCCTGACGAAATCGGTGTGCATAAGATGACGCAAGGCACGCCGAATGTAGCGGCAATATGCACATTTGCCGTATCGGGCGAGATAAGCATTGTCGAGTGTTTAATCAGTGCCATTGTTTCGTGCAAGCCAAACCGTTCAGGAAGCAAATGCAAGTTGGAATGTTGCGCGGCAATGAAAATCGCTTCGGCAGTGGCTCTATCTTCGGGCTGTGCTGAAATCAAGACCTGAACTTGCGGATATTTTTCCAACAAGAGATTTAACAAACTCACATTATTTTCAACGCCCCACTTACGAAACGCCATGCGTGCCGAGATGTTCAGCATGAGGTATTGCTTCGGTGCTAATCTTTGTTCAGAGAGATATACAAGTGCCTTTTCTTCTGCACCGGGTTTGAGAAACAGACGTTGCTGCAGTCGCTCTTCGGGATAAGTAACGCCGAAGAGTTTTTCACCAAAGAGCCGCAACTGCCGCCAAACCGGAATTGCTGTATCGTCTTTGCCAATATCAATTTGAGCATTGAAGAGAATGGTGTAAAGGTCGTGCTTTTTGCGGATATAGGTCGTAATTTTTGGCGAGTTCGGAACGAGTAGATTTGAAAGCAATCCATCGAGCGTCATGCCGTTGAAGGAAAGGCACAAGACCGCATCATATTGATGCTTGCGCACGGTTGTGCACATTTTGAAAAACTCCTTTATCCCGCCGTTGTAAGCAAAAACATGCTCCAAGCGTTCATCAAATTCTGCCACACTTTTGCCTTTCACTGACGCAATCAAATCTAACTTCATCTTCGGGTTCAGGTCTTTGAGCATCGTAAAGAATGACGAGGTAATGACCATATCACCGAAGTTATCTCGGCGAATAAGCAACAGGCGACTCACTTTGGAAATATCCAATGTTCCAACAAATGGCTTGTTGCGAAAGAGCGGCTTGAATACCCACTTATACCAAAAGGCTTTGTTGGCGTTTTCTATGACTTTGAGGTTAAGCGTCATCTGCTCGAGAGACTGTATTTGGTTTTTTCAAGCATCGTTTTAACCGCGTTCAAGACTTCTTCGTGAGAGATTTTCTCGATTCCTGTGTCTTTTGGAGCGTGAAGCAGAATGGCTTCGGTTTTATACGGATGCCAATGCTTAGAGTAAGTTACAGGCGAACACAAGGTAATTACAGGGCGAGCAAATGTAGCGGCGATGTGAGAGAGCGCGCTATCTGGCGTAATTACCAAGCGCGCCTTCGAGGAAAGGGCGGCGGCGTCTAAAATTGTGCCTTTGAACGAGAACAGTTTTTGTTGTGAAAACACTTGTTTGAGATGTGCAACATCATCGGCAATATCGGGCAGGTCAATTAAGACGACTTCCATGTCGTGGTGCTGAACGAAAAACGTTTGGAGAAATCGTTTAGCATTTTCTCTTCCCCATTGTTTAACCGCAAGGCGTCCTGAAATGTTGAGCAGTAGGAACTCTGAAATGTGATACTGGCTCAAAAAGGCATCTGCTTTCTCAAAACTTTCTTGACATGGTTCAACCGAAGGACGAATGTCGTCGTTTGTTAGTGGCAAACCAAAGCCTTTGATTAGCACATTGGCATACTGCTCTGTGAATTGATTATCCTCAACTTTGACTTGAAGGTTAAACAGCCGTTTGTAGAGGTCTTCTCTGCCTTCATCGGCGATGGTTACTTTAATGGCATTCGGGGCAATCAAATTTGCCAATACGCCATCTTTGGTGCGCGAAGAAAACGTAAGGCACACAATCATATCATAACCAACTTGCCGTGCTTCTTTGACGAATTGAATCATTGCTTTGAGCGAACTGCGATACTGATAGCATTTTGTGAGGCGCGTGTCGCACACAAGAAGCGGGAAACTTTTGTCGGAGGCAACTACATCAATGCGCATCTCGGGCTTGACTTGCTTTAAGATGTTGAAGCACGAAGTTGCAAGCACCATATCACCAATAAAATCGTGCTTGAAAATTAAGACTTTGCGAACATCACCAAGCGGCGTCGGCGCAGAAAGCGTGTCGTTTTTGAAGAGCAGTCTGAAAACGGTGTGATACCAAAAGGCTTTGTTCCAGCCTTCCAGTTTTTTTAGGAAGTGTCTCATCGTGATATGGTTGCTTATGTCGAAATCGGCTGCGTTGCGAACTGCATTTCATACAGACGCCGATAAGTGCCGTTCTTTTCCATTAACTCGGCGTGCGAGCCTTGCTCAATAATTTCGCCTTGCTCCATGACGATGATTTTATCGGCATTTTTGAGCGTAGAGAGTCGGTGCGCAATAACAATCGCGGTGCGCTCGCTCATCGCGTTTTCAATGGCGGCTTGAACGACTTTTTCGGATTCGTTATCGAGTGCCGAAGTTGCCTCGTCAAAAATGAGCACGGGCGGATTTTTCAGCATGGCGCGTGCAATCGAGATGCGCTGACGCTGTCCGCCTGAAAGTTGCACGCCTCTATCGCCAATCAATGTTTGATACTGCTCGGGTTTTTCCAAAATAAACGCATGCGCATTGGCAATTTTCGCCGCTTGCTCAATTTGTGCAAGACTTGCCTCACCCTGCATGCCGTAAGCGATATTCTTGGCAATCGTATCATTAAACAAAATCACTTCTTGATTCACCACGCCAAAGAGTCGACGAAGCGAGGTAACATCGAACTCGCGAATGTCTGTTCCGTCAATCAAAATTCGCCCATGTTCAACGTCGTAGAATCGGAGCAACAAGTCGACTATCGTCGATTTTCCCGAGCCTGATTGACCGACCAACCCAACCATCTCACCTTTTTTCACCGTGAATGAAACGCCTTTAAGCACTGGCTTTTCACCGTAACGAAACCATACATCTTCAAATCGAATTTCGTGCTCGAACTTATCAATTTTCTTTGTGCCATTTTTCATTGCGCTGGGCTTATCAATGAGCGCGAACAAACGTTCGGCGGCACTTAGCCCTTCTTGCACGCGCGCGATATTTTCCGCAATCGATTTAATCGGATTCATCACCGAATAAAGCGCGAAGGCAAAGACCATCAGTTCAACAGAAGTAATTTCGCCTGCAAAAACTTGCTTGCCACCGAACCACAGCACAAGCGCAATCGCCGCTACGCCCATCGTTTCGTTGAACGGACTGATAATGCCGCGCAACGCATTGACTTTCAAATTTGCTCGTCGGTAGATGTCGGTAAAAGCGTTGAATCGCATGGCTTCGCGCACTTCCATCGCATTGGATTTAACGACCTTAATTCCGTTAAAGACTTCCTGCAAAAGTGAGTTCATATCGCCCGATTGCGCTTGAACGACATCGGCTTGCGCTCGAATTTTCCGACCTAAAACGCGAATCGACCATAGGCTTAATCCCGACACTGCAAACGCAAAGAATGTGAGTTTCCAACTGATGACGAAGAGCACCGCAAGGAAAAACGCCGCGTTCAAAAACTGCCTTAAAAATGTGATAAAACTCGACCCGATATTTCCATGCACCACATTCACTTCGCCCATCACATAGTTCATCAATGTTCCGACGCGATTGCGATTGAAGTATCCTAATTCCATTTGCACAATTTTTTCAAAGACCGTATCGCGCAGTTTTTTCAGCGTCTTGGTTTCAACTCGATTGACAATTTGATTGCTGAAATAAACGAAGAAGTTTTTGAGCACAAACGCACCGATAAGGAGCAGACAGACATTGAGCAATGTGCCTTCGCGCGTTTCTGCTGTAACAAGTTGCTGAAAGCTTTGTATGAGTTCGTTCTTGAAACTATCGGCTTTTTCACGGAAGAAGTCGGTTTGCTCAGCAGAAGGCGGCGGCGTTGGTTCAGGTGATTGCGTTACGGCTTCAGGACTGAACACCGCGTTCAGAAGTGGCAAGAGCGTTCCAATCGAGACCACGCTGAAAAGTGAGGCGAGAAAATTTACCATCACCGTCAGCGCAATCTGATACTTTTCGGGGGCTAAAAATTTGAGAACGCGAAAATAGAGTTTCATCGTGCTGTTAGTTCGTAAAATATCAAAATACGGAAATCCGCTTAAACCATTCGTGCTACTGTGCCGTTAGCCTTGAACGAATCTTTTGTGCAAGCGTTGCAAGTCGTTGGGCTTCGCTTGGGTTGCCGTGTGCGTTGAGGTAGCGCGCTGTATTTGAAAGTTGCACCGACGCGGTTTGCAAAATGCCTTCTTCCAAGTGGTTGCGCGGCGTTGCGGAAAGAAACGAGTTGAGATGTTCAAGGTTGCCAACGGGCAAGAGCGTATCTTGCCGACTTAATCGGAGCGCGAAGCCTTGCGGCACTTTCCTATAAGCAATCCCAACTTCAGGCTCGGTTTGAACCACGTCGGCAGTCAGATACACCGGGCGCGTGTCGATATTTTTTTCAATGAACGAATTAAGCATCGCTATCCAACGCGTTTGTATGCGCACTTGATTGTAAGGCTTTCCCGATTCAAACATCTCCAAATCTTCCAAAAAGGCGTCCATTTCGTTCCTCGATTTTTCCGAAAGTTCAGGAAACGCCGTTTGCACTTTGCGCACATACCACGTGCGGCGCAAGAGTTCTTTTTCAATCATCACCACATCAGGGCGATAGCCTTCGAATCGTTGTAAATACCAAAACGCTGAACAGAAGTAATCCCACTGCGCTGAAAGCACAAGCGCGTTAGGTTCAAGCGATTCCAACATGGTTTTCGTGTAGTCGAGCACGAGCGTCTCGTTGCGCTTGTTGTTGTGGTTGAAGTTAATCGCAACGGCAATAAGCGGCAAGAGTAGCGAGAGTAAGGCGACTTCTTTTCGCTGTTGTGCTAAAAACAAAACACCCGTAGCGGCAAGCAACATCAAGCCAAGAAACGTGAGCAGAAAATAGGAATCGGCATCATGCACGTTGTAATTGACGGCATAAAGCGCACTGCCAAACACCAAAAGCACCAAAAACCAAAACAACGATTTTTCGGCTCGAAACAACCGCACTGTGCCGTAAATCGCGAGCGCGATTCCGACAAACGCCAATTCAAACGGCAAGAGCGAGAAGAGCATTTTCGCCTGCGGTTGCCAATTGCCGTTGAACAGATTGACTTGATACTGCTTGCCGCTGACATGGTAAAAAAACTTATCCAACCCCCGATGCACTTCGCCCCAGTTGAATTCAGGCATCATGGCACTGCGAAGCGGCAGGTAGAGGTAAAGGCTCAATCCCAACAAAAATGGCAGTGCCATCAGCGCAATGCGTGCGAAAGATTCTTTTGTGAATCCGAATCGGTGAAAGTAAAAGTAAAGCATCGCAGGAGCGAGCAGAATCATCGTCAAGTGATTGCAGAAGCCAAGCCCGAGCACCAGTGCCCAAATGAGTGCGTCTTTTGTTCTTACTTCTGTTGCTAATGTGAAGCGCAGAAATAAGAGAATCGAGAGCGTGAGCATAACGAGATGCAGCGAATAGACTTCAATGGCTGTCGCTTGTGCCCAAACTGTTCTTGAAAAGGCAAAGAGCCAACTTGCTACGAGCGCAATCAGCACGAGCCTTTCTTGCTCGAGCGGCAGGGACATTGCTTCCGACTTGCTTTTGGATTTTTTCTTTTTCGTGTCTTTGGGTGCTTGTGTTTGGCGTTCTTGAAGGGTTTTCAGAAGAAACCATGCGAGTTCAAAGAAGAGTGCGCTTGCTAATGCGGTGCAGAACGCGGCAAAAAGATTCAGTTTGAAGATGATTGAGAAGGGAAGCGGAAGAGTTGTCCATAAAAATCCGAGAATGACGAACAGCGGATAGCCCGTTGGGTGCGCGACGCCAAGCGAGGCACACGCCGCCGCTAATTCGCCTGAATCGGTGAAAGTAACGGACGGCGCGAGGGTTGAAACATATACGATGAATGGAATTAGAAATGCGAGTATTCTTGCGAAAGGCTTTTTGAAGCAAATCTTCATTTCGGCAATGGTTGAAATTTTGTGCCGAAATTACGTCAAAACATGAGTAACTCGCAGTGCAAGCACTCTCGCGTCAAGATTGTTGCGACATTACTTTGCGGCGATAAAATGGCTTTGGTGTGATGTCGTGGTCGATGAGTGCACCTTTGGCGCGCCGCAGTTGCGGTTTGAAGTGTTTCGCTGTTGGACGACGAACGATTGCCGTAAAGTAACCAAGCCGTCTGAGTCCGATTGCGCCCAATGTCAGCATCGCGCCTAAAATCAGGTAAATCGCTATCGCGCCGTGCGCACTGAAAGATTGCATGATGAATACCGTTAGGAGCGCGGCGACGCAAAGCACAATGCTGATGCTGTAAATACGCAAAACCGTGTGCTTGTGTGAAAGTCCGATGAAAAACATCAAGCGGTGGTGAATGTGTTCGCGGTCGGCTTTGAATGGGTGTGAGCCTGAAAGCAATCGACGCACAGGTGCAAGGAGCGTATCAGCGATTGGAAATCCTAAAATTAATACTTGAACCCAGATAAAGGCGTCCGTTGCAGAAGGCGTGTGAAACAAGGGCAAACATGCCATTAAGTAGCCGATGAAGAGCGCGCCGGTGTCGCCCATAAAAATCGTTGCGGGATTAAAGTTATATCGTAAAAATCCGAGCGTTGCACCTGCAATCGCCGCATAGCCTAATGCAAGTGCCACGCCGCCGTAAAGCAGAGAAATCACCAACATTGTTACTGCACCGATTCCAACCACGCCTGCGGCAAGACCGTCTAATCCATCAATCAAATTCACCGCGTTGCAAATGCCAACAATCCAAATGATTGTTAGAAGCGATGAGAATGGCTCAAAGAGCGCAATGTTTTCGCCAAATGGATTCGGAATTTCTGTAATGCGATGCTCTCCAAAAACGACGGTGAAGACTGCAATCGCAATTTGAACTGTAAACTTTGTCTTGAAATTCAGATTTACGACGTCGTCGAGTATGCCTGTCAGGCAGATGAGTACTGCCCCCAGAAGCACTGCCCAAAGCCCTTTGTCAACGAGTTGAGCAAATTCAGGAGAGAGCGCATAGCTGGCGGAAAACGCCGTCATCGCGCCGAAACATATCGCAATTCCGCCCAGCGTCGGGATTGTGCCTTTATGAATTTTGCGGGCTTCTGTGGAAGCATCTCCGATGTGAAGTCGTAGCGAAGCCCAGCGCACTAGTGGGGTCAGCAAAACCACCGTTAAAAGAGCGAGAAAGAGCGTGAGAACAATCATAGTTCAACTTGTTTGGTTGAAGTTGTGGACAATCCTTTTAATTTTTTCTTTTTTCTTTCACTGGCTTTGCTGAACAGCGAGGCTGGCGGGTCGCTACTTTTATACCGTTAATTTACACCTTATTTTGCTTTCCACAAAATCGTAACACCTTTTGTGTTTTTGTGCAGAACACTTTTTTCGTGAAGACTTGACAAAAATCGAAAAAAAAATCTTATACTCACGCAGTTTCCAATTAACCGATGAGGAAATATCAACAAGCAACAATGAGAAAATCTGCTGAGACACTTTCACATTTTCGTTACCTCCAAGTTCAATTCATCTGTGCTATTGAACACTGTCCTCATTTGATTTCAGAGTATCAACATTGTTAAAGGAGAAATGGGTTGTAGCGGCAAAAGTGTCGCCTCAAGCTCAGTGTTTAAAATTCTGAACTAGCTCTTTACAAGGTTTGGTTGTAGGACTAAAAACCTACGAAATCAACGCTTGTTTGCTGTGTTTTACCTTAAAGAGTCGCTTGCACTCTTGTTTCGTGCGGGCACTTGTGGTGGGAGTTGACTACTGAAAAAGATGACTGTTTTCCCGATACATATCCACACGGTTGCCATGAAGTCATGAAAGTGTAGCGGCTTGAAAAGTTTCTTGTTCTTTAAGTCAACAATTAACCAACAACAAAACGGAGGGAAATATCAATGGCAGAAATACAGACGAAAGATGCTGAAATGAAGCAAGTCGACTTCGATCAGCAGACACTTGAGAACTACTGGAAGGAAAACCGAAACCTTGTGCTCACGATGCTGGGCATCTGGTTCGCTGTCTCCTATCTCATTCAACTCTTTTCAAGTGCGATTAACAGCATTGTGATTGCAGGCTTTCCATTGGGGTATTACATGGGTAGCCAAGGTGCGCTGATTGTCTTTGTGGTGATGATTTTCATCTATGCCAAAAAGATGAACGAGTTGGATAAGAAATATAATCTTGAAGAGGAGGGCGAGTAAGTATGAAACTGAGAAAAATTCTTGGGCTTTATGTAACGGGATTTGTTGTGCTGACCGTTATACTTTCTCTTCTTGAGTTTGCGGGCATTTTGCAGTTGAAAGGCATTGGATATGTCTTCATGATTTTCTCTGTCGCTGTTTATGCGATGATTGGGATTATCACGCGCACCAGCGACCCATCGGAATACTATGTGGCGGGGCGCGGCGTAAATGCGATTTACAACGGCATGGCAACAGGTTCAGATTGGATGAGCGCTGCGTCGTTCATCTCAATGGCAGGATTGCTTTTCGCACTCGGACACATGGGGCTTGCTTACATTTTGGGCTGGACAGGCGGCTATGTGCTTCTCGCCCTGCTTCTTGCGCCCTACCTTCGCAAGTTTGGTCAATACACTATTCCTGACTTTCTTGGTGTGCGGTATGGCGGCAATGCGGCACGTGTTATCGGCATCATCTGCGCCATTCTCGTTTCGCTCACCTACCTTACGGCACAACTCAATGGGGTGGGAACAATCGTTTCACGCTTCATTGGTATTCCGTTTGAGCCAGGGGTGTTCATCGGCTTGCTGGGCGTGCTCGTGTGTTCGTTCTTGGGCGGCATGAGAGCTGTTACTTGGACACAAGTGGCGCAATACATTGTGCTGATTAGTGCCTATCTCATTCCTGTTATTTGGCTCTCTGCAAAGCTCTTCTTCATTCCGATTCCTGAAATCACCTACGGCAAAGTGCTCGAGCGCATTTCGGTGATGGAAAAGCAAATTATGGGCAAGGAAAATCCGAACCCTAAAAACATTTCCATGGACGTGCTGAACGATAAAATTGACCCGGCAAAAGAGAAAGAATCGCGCGACCTATGGGCAAAAGATGTTGCGATGTATAAAGCCAAACTCTCGAACGTCGATTCTGCACTTGCCGCCGATAAAGCCGCATTGGAATCCAAACTGGCTTCACTTTCCGATGAGAAAGTTGCCGAACGACGCGCTGAACTGGAAAAGCAAAAAGCTGAAGCGCAAGCCATGATTAACGCGCCCTTGCCAATTGACCCCAAAACGAAACAGCCCGTTATGATGGACGCGGAAAAGATGAAAGAACTTGAAGCCAAAATTGCCGATGCTGATAAGCAATTAGCCATGCTTACGCCAGAGCGCGTAAAAGCCGATAAAGAAAAAGCAGAAAAAGCCCTCGCGGCACTGCCGAAAAATGCAGAAGAAGCCACAACCAAGTGGAAAGCCGCTCAAACTGCCGCCGCGAACCAAGCCAAAGGTCCAGGGGATTACCTTGCTACGCCAGCATTTGTTTCCGCTGACGGCAAGTCATATCCAATGCTTCAATTTTTAGGCTTGATTTTGTGCTTGATGGTCGGCACGGCGGGCTTGCCGCACATCTTGACGCGCTACTACACCACGCCTTCGGTTAAGCAAGCACGCGCGTCAGTGGGTTGGTCGCTTTTCTTCATTTTCTTGCTTTATTTCACCGCGCCTGCATATGCGGCTTTTGCGCGCTATGAAGTGTTCGTGAGCCTTGTCGGCACTGAAATCTCGAACCTGCCGAGTTGGATTGCTAGTTGGAAGCTTGTCGGCTTGCTTGATGTGGTCGATAAAAACGGTGATGGCGTGGTGCAGTTTGCAGACTTCATCATCAAATCAACGGACTTTGTCGTGCTTGCGACACCTGAAATTGCAGGATTGCCCGCAACGATTACGGGGCTTGTGATGGCGGGCGGTCTTGCAGCGGCACTTTCAACAGCGGACGGGCTTTTGCTCACGATTGCCAACGCCTTCTCGCACGACCTTTACTACAAAATCATCAATCCGAGTGCATCGGTGCAAAAACGTGTCTTGATTTCAAAAACCTTGCTCGTCGTGGTCGCACTCATCGGTGCCTCGATTGCCGCTTTTGTGAAATTGCCGGTGATTGCGGCAACTGTGGCGTGGGCGTTCAGCTTCGCCGCCTCGTCGCTCTTCCCCGCACTCGTGCTTGGAATTTGGTGGCGCAGAACCACAGGTCCAGCCGCCATTTTGGGTATGGTCATTGGATTAGCCGTCTCGATGAGCTACTCGATTGCAAACTTCTTCTATCAATTCAGCATTCTGAGTTTGCGACATACCGAATCTGGACTGCTCGGCATGACAGCGGCATTCTTAGTAATTATCATTGTCTCTTTGATTACGCCTGCACCCGATAAAGCCTTGCAAGACTTCGTCTATAGCGTTCGCTTCCCGAAAGGCGCGGCGCAAGGCAAAGAAGTCGAATCCATCGGCGGCGCGGCATAATTTTTTTCACACTTCCCTCCTCTTCCAAAGAGAGGAGGGAGATTTTTTCTGTCCCAATTAACATAGTCCTGTAAATCAACAAACAACAAAACCTTTTTGGAGGAAAACCAATGAGAATCTTGCGAACAGTATTCGCACTTTTGGTTGCAATTACGGCAATCAGCAACACGCTCTTCGGACAAGGCATGGAGAAATATGGCGGGGGTGCTCGCTTCAATCTCAACGAAGACAAATCCCACTACATTCGCTTCATCACTTGGGCGCAAATCTGGGCGCGCTACCAACAACTGAACCCTGGTTCAATGGTCAATAGCAACCCTGCTCCAGACGTTTCTGACATCGGCTTACGACGCGGACGCTTCCTTGCTTACGGCTCATTTGGCTCAGGCTCGCTCTTTATGTTCCACATCGGTATCAATAACCAAACATGGATTAGCGGCGGCGCGCCAGGAGAAGGGACCGGACCTGCCAAAAAGCCACAAGTCTTCCTTCACGATATTTGGTATGAGCAAAAACTCGTGAATAAAGCCCTTTATCTCGGCTTTGGCTTGCACTATTGGGGGGGCATTGCGCGCGAATCTAACACCAGCACGCTCAACTTCCTTGCGCTCGATGCGCCTATTTACAACTGGCCACTCATTGAAGCCACCGACCAATTCGCCCGCCAATATGGGGTGTATATCAAAGGACAACTGTTTGAAGGTCCATATGGCCGCTTAGACTATCGCGCTCACATTAACAAGCCGTTTAAGCCGGGTGCAGGACTTTCCTTAGGCGGCGCACAAGGCAGCCCTTCAGGTGCCGCCACTGCGACCACGAACATTCAAGCCAACTTCAACCCGTTCAACAATACGCTCTCTTATGGTGCCTACCTGACTTGGCAATTTTTGGATAACGAGCCTGATGTGCTTCCGTTTGAAGTCGGAACTTACTTAGGCACGAAGCGCGTCTTTGATATTGGCTTTGGCTTTTATTTTCACCCCGAAGGAAGTGCAACCACAACGAACGGCACCATTCCAGGCAACACAGGCGTTCGCCGCGACTCCATCAAAACCTACGACCAACTCTTGCTCGGCTTCGATGTGTTTCTCGACCTGCCCTTTGGCGAAGGCGACGACAAGAGCGCATGGACGCTTTACTCTGTTCTCTACAAGTATGACTTTGGTCCGAACTACATTCGCAACGTTGCCATTATGCCGACTGCTGCCGCAAACCCCGCCGTCCCTGCCGCTCAGCGTTCGCTTAATGGTCCTGGTGCAGGCTATCCGACCTTGGGCACGGGCATCATTTTCCGCACGGAAACCGGCTATTTGCTCTCCAAAAAAATCTTCAACTACGGCGGCAGATTGCAACCCTTCGCCACTTTCAACTACCTTGGCTTTGACCGTTTAGCCGACAAAGGTATTCTGTGGGAAATCGGTGCAAACTATCTCATCGAAGGGCACCATGCGAAATACAGCGCAATGTGGCGTCAGCGTCCTGTTTATCGCACCACCGACGCGGCTGGCAATTGGCGCTTAGACCCCAACGGCGGAAGCAAAGGCGAGCTTATTTTCCAAGCGATGGTGTATTTCTAATTGTTTCGTGTGATTGTTAAGGAGGAGCGCGGCGACGAGAGCAATCTTGTTGTCGCGCTTTTTGTTTCGAGCCTTTCTAAAAAATCTTAACAACTCGAAAGCAAAGCGGTTGAAACCGAAGTCTCAACCGCTTGTCAATAGTTGTGAGTGCGCGTTAAGTTCTATCGCACTTTTGCTCTGATTAAGCGAGCGCGCCTTGCTGTTGAAGTTTAATCAAGTTCAAGGCGGAGCCAGCTTTGAACCACTCGATTTGTCCTTCGTTGTAGGTGTGATTGGCTTTGATTTCTTCGACGCGTCCATCTTTGTGCGTCAGCCGAATCGTAAGCGGCACATTGGGCGCGAATGAAGTTAAGCCAAGAATGTCAATCACATCGTCTTCCTCAATTTTGTCATAATCGTTTTTATCGGCGAAGGTGAGCGCAAGCATGCCTTGCTTTTTGAGGTTCGTTTCGTGAATACGCGCAAAGGATTTCACGAGAATGGCTCTGACGCCTAAGTGTCGCGGCTCCATAGCGGCGTGCTCTCTCGATGAGCCTTCGCCGTAGTTTTCATCTCCCACGACGATAGAGCCAATGCCTGCGGCTTTATAGGCGCGTTGCACTTTTGGCACTTCGTCGTAGTTGCCTGTCAGTTGATTTTTCACGCTGTTCATTTTGCCGTTGAAGGCGTTGGTTGCGCCGATGAGCAGGTTGTTGGAAATGTTATCCAAGTGTCCGCGATATTTGAGCCATTTGCCAGCCATGGATATGTGGTCGGTGGTGCATTTCCCTTGAACCTTGATGAGCAATCTCAAACCGAGCAGGTCGGTGCCTTCCCAAGCGGGGAACGGGTCAAGGAGTTGGAGACGGTCGGATTTCGGGTCGACAATAACTTGCACCGATGAACCATCTTCGGCAGGGGCTTGATAGCCTGCCTCTTTGACGTCGAAGCCGTTGGGCGGCAGTTCGTAGCCTGTGGGTTCATCGAGTTTAACTTCTTCGCCTTTTTCGTTCGTGAGCGTATCGGTGATGGGATTGAACGTGAGCCGTCCTGCAATCGCAAGTGCCGTTACGATTTCAGGCGAGGCAACAAAGGCATGCGTGTTTGGATTGCCGTCGTTGCGTCCGGTGAAGTTGCGATTGAACGAAGTGATGATGGCATTTTTCTCTTGCTTTTCTGCACCGTGCCGCGCCCATTGTCCGATGCACGGACCGCAGGCGTTGGCAAGCACCACGCCGCCCATTTTTCCGAAGATGTCTAAAAGTCCATCGCGCTCAATCGTGTAGCGAACTTGTTCAGAGCCGGGCGTGATAGTGAATTCAGACTTTGCCTTCAAATGCTTGTCGACGGCTTGCTTGGCTAAACTTGCGGAGCGGGAAATGTCTTCGTAAGAAGAATTCGTGCATGAGCCGATGAGTCCGACATCAAGTTTTTCGGGCCAATTGTTTTTGCGGACTTCTTCGGCGAATTTGGAGAGCGGTGTGGCGCGGTCGGGCGTAAATGGACCGTTGATGTGCGGCTCCAATTCGGAGAGGTTAATCTCAATGATTTGGTCGAAATACTTTTCGGGATTGAGATAGACTTCGGGGTCGCCTGTGAGGTGTTCGGCGACGGCGTCTGCGGCTTTGGCGACATCGGCTCTGCCTGTAGCGATGAGGTAGTTTTTCATTTTTTCGTCGTAGCCGAAGATGCTCGTGGTTGCGCCGATTTCCGCGCCCATGTTGCAAATCGTGCCTTTGCCTGTGGCAGAGAGCGTTTTTGCGCCTTCGCCGAAGTATTCAACCACAGCACCCGTTCCACCTTTGACGGTGAGGATTCCTGCGACTTTCAAAATCACATCTTTGGCAGACGTCCAGCCGTTCATTTTGCCGGTGAGTTTCACGCCAATCAGTTTTGGGAATTTGAGTTCCCACGCCAAGCCTGCCATGACATCGCATGCATCTGCGCCGCCAACACCAATCGCAATCATGCCCAATCCGCCTGCATTAACGGTATGCGAATCTGTGCCAATCATCATGCCGCCAGGGAAGGCGTAGTTTTCAAGAATGACTTGGTGGATAATGCCTGCGCCCGGCTTCCAAAAGCCAATGCCGTATTTGTTCGAGACAGAAGCGAGAAAATCATAGACTTCTTTATTGTCGTTCATGGCTTGCTCTAAATCTTTCTTTGCGCCAGATTTTGCCACAATGAGGTGGTCGCAGTGGACGGTTGAAGGGACAGCCACTTTTGCGCGACCGGCTTGCATGAATTGAAGCAACGCCATCTGTGCGGTGGCGTCTTGCATGGCGACACGGTCGGGCGCGAAATCCACATATGATTTTCCGCGCTCAAAGTTTTGCAAGGGCTGTTCGTGCCACAAATGCGCATAAAGGATTTTTTCGGTGAGCGTGAGCGGCTTGCCTAAAATTTTGCGGGCGGCAGCAATGCGTTCTGGAAGGCGTTGATACACGGCTTGTATCATCTCAAAGTCAAATGCCATATTCCTTCTCCTTTTTTAGTGTGATAAAACTTCGGCGAGATTTTGCACTTCTATCGGTGGCAAAAACCTTTGTGAAATTTAAGGAAATTGTTCGAATAAAATGCTTTCGTATATTAAGCGAAGCCCTGCTGCATCGCTCAATACGAAGTGCCCACGAAACTCTAACATCTTTGTAACGATGGTTAAGCATTTTGTTATCGACGGCTACAATTTTGCACACAAACTTGGCATCAAAATCACAAAAGGGAATTTGCAACAAGTGCGCAACGACGTTTGCCGCAAGGTTTCAATGCTTGCTTCACAAAAAAAGTGCAAGGCGACGCTTGTCTTTGACGGGCGAGGTGTTCTGGGTGCTACCGAACAATATCACAATGTTGCTGTGGTCTTTACTGCCAGTGGTGAAACTGCCGATGCGTATATCAAAAAAATGATTGATGAAACGCCGAACAAATCGGCGCTGTGTGTGGTCAGTTCCGACAATGAAATTCTGCGATACGCCAAAGTTTCACGCGCTCAATCAATGCTCTCTGAAAATTTTTTGAAGACTGCCACGACATCCGACTCAGGCAAGCCAACGAAGTCGCGCTCAAACGCTTCCATCAAACAAGAGACTACCACAAGCGAGCATAAGCCCAGCGAAGTTAGCGCGAGCGAAGTCGAGGAATGGAAAAAACTTTTTAAGTAATCTTCAAACGATTATCCGCAAGGATTGTCGTCATTCGCCACGAGGCGACCAACAATCATAAACGCCGCAAATGCGCAGTTGAGTATGAGCGTTAAAAATAACAAAGCCGTTCTGTTCAGTTTAGATGTCTTAACGAAGCACAAGGCGGAGCGCGAAAGTTTAGACGTGCATTTGACACTGCCGCTGAGTGCGACTTGCACGATACTTTCTCGCTCGCTCAAACAAGAAGAAATTTTAGCGGTCGCCGAGCGCGTCGTGTTAATTTACAATGCCATCGTTGAGCAAGCCCTCAACGGCGACTCGCGTCCGCCAAACCTCAATACGCTTGTTGAAAAAGCTTTGAAACACATGCTCAAACGCGAACCTTATTTTGAGGAAATACAAGAAGTAATCGGACTGATTGCATCGGAAGTCTACAAGAAAATGTCCATTTCTGACGAGTATAAGCACATTATTGAACTGCTTTACACAACAGGGCACATGCTTGGCATTGTTGCCAACCTTCCCATTCCTGCCAGTTTTTTGATGGATTTTTTCATTAAATCGGGTTTGCGCGGCTACTTTGAAACCATTATTACCTCCAACGACATGGGGGTCTTTAAGCCAAGTCAAGATATGTTCAGACATGCGATTAACTCAATGGGCATTCGTGAGCGAGATGTTGTGATTATCGGCACAAATTACGACCGTGATATTCAGCCGCTGCACGATATTGTTTCCACAAAAATTTTCTTGACGAAACGCACGAAAACGAAATCGCTCCCGACGCATATCCGAAAAATCCGTGCGCTGGCAGAACTTAAAAACTTCGTTTAATGAAGTCGAGCGCAATAGACGACCATCTGAAACGCCTGAGCGCACTGCGCCAAGAGGTCGACCGAATTGACGATGAACTTATTGAGTTACTTTCTAAACGCTTCGAGCTTGCTGAATCTATCGCCGACCTTAAGCATTTGGCATCGCTTCCGATTTATTCTCCTGAACGCGAAGCGCACATTTTGAATCGACTGCCTTCTGATTTTCATCGTCAAGTCTTTGCTGTTATTTTAGACGTTTCGCGTATGCTACAAGTCGAGCGTCAACGCCGGCTATCATCATAATCTCACCATGATTCAACTATGCCGATGCGCTATGTGATTCGCGTCGTTGTCGTTTTATTTGCGCTCGCTTTAATTGCGCTGACCGCAGGATATATCTACTTATTCAAATCCTCGCTCAACACTTTTGAGTATGAGGAGCCGAAACTGATTAAAATTCATCGTGGGTATTCTTATCGTGATATTGTCAATGAACTGCACAAAGCAGGCGTTATTAAATACAAAGCGCCGATGCTCTTCTTGGCACGGTTGATGCCCGAAACCTATCAAATCAAGCCTGGGCGCTACTATGTGCCAAGCGGCATGACCTGTTCAGAGTTAGTGCTTTTTCTTTATTCGCGCAAACAAGATGAAGCGAAAATCCGAATCCCTGACGGCTGTTATGGGTGGGATGTTGCCAAACTTGTCGGCGAAAATTTAGATACCGACTCGGCTTCGTTCATGCAAGCCTTCACCGACCCGAAGTTGCTTAAAGAATTAGGCGTTGATGCGCCGAACTTTGAGGGTTACTTGCTTGCCGATACTTACAACATTCCTTGGGCACTGACCGCCGAAGATGCCTTGCGCTTTCTTGTTGGAAAGTTTCGTCAGTTCTACAACGATTCGCTTCGCGCACGCGCCGAACGCATGGGCTTAACCGAACTCGAAGTGCTGACGCTGGCTTCTATTGTGCAACGCGAAACAAGCTCAAAAGAAGAAATGCCGATTGTGGCAGGCGTTTATCTCAATCGTTTGAAAAAAGGCATGAAACTCCAAGCCGACCCAACCTTCATTTACGCTGCCATTCTCGCAAACGATTATGACGGAAACCCCAACACACCCCGCCACCGTGAACGTGATTCGCCTTACAATACTTACAAGTATAGCGGCTTGCCTCCCGGTCCAATCGGCAATCCAACACGCGAGGCGATTCTTGCAACGCTCTATCCTAAAAAGACGGATTATCTTTTCTTCGTCGCCACCGGCTACGGCGGACACAACTTCTCACGCACATATGAAGAACACAGCCGCTATGCACAACTCTACTATGCACGCCGTCAACAAGTGCGCGATAGCCTTGCACGCGCCGAGAAAATGCAGATGAAAAACAAGTGAGCAACTTTTTGGACATCGCTCACAAATTTGTGCGCAGAGAGAAAAGAAACACATCGCTTGACCCTTTCACATTGCCGTAGTGCCAATAAAAACTTTTATACATCGGCACCACTGAAAACCGCTCGGTGCTGAAGAAGTCTAACCCAATCGCGAAGAAGTAAGTCGGCGAAAAAATCCACGCCCGCCGCTCTATGCTTTCAACGCGCACAGGCTCTGCAATTTCGTTGTAAATCGTTGTTTGAACCTTGTCGCCAATGCGCTGTGTCTGAACACCGATGCCAAAATCCAGCAAAAGTAATTTGAATCGACATTCGCCGACGGCTTCGAGCGAGATAGATTGAAAGAAGGCGTTGCTCGATATGGTTATGGTGCTGCTGGGCAGAACCGGCGACGGCTCATTGTTCTGTTTGTATGATGTTCGAATGATAGGCAAAAAGCAGGCATTGATTCCCCATGCGAAGAGACGATTTTGTTTGCGAAAGAACGATACCCCGATGGGCACACCTTCCGCAATTGCGTTCGAGTAACGAATAGAAGATGCGCCAAATCGCTTCTCAAATGTTCTTGAAACCACAAGACGAAATTCGTTCAAGGTTGAAATGGTAGAATAGCCAAGGCTGTAACGCAAGTAATAAACCGTTGTGCTGTCATGGTCAATGAATTCTTCATCGACGCTTTGCAGGTCGTCGTTTCCCAAAAATTGGGCGCGTGTTGTCGACACGCAAAGCAGCAGCGCAAACCATGCCAGAAGCCATTGATGGATTTTCATGTTACTGTGTTTTTTGAAGAAACTATAACAAACCCTTTCACAAAAGAGCAACTTGCTTTGCTCTTTCGTTGCAAAGGCAATGTAAAACGAATATCTTTGTCCTAAAACCGACCAAATCGTTCAATCCAAGTCTTGTTGTAACTAAGCAAACAGGTAGTTCTCTGCTCTTCTGTGTAGTATTATGAGCAACTCGCTTTCATCAGAACGGTTCAAAAATTATTATGAAGTTTTGCGTGTGCGTCCTTACGACCCGCCCGAACTCATACAAGCTGCGTTTGTTGCACAAATCAAGCAGTGGCACCCCGACCGTTTTGCCAATGCTGACCCGCTCACAAAGCAGAACGCCGAAGAGCGTGCCAAATTGATTCTCGAGGCCAAGCGCATTCTTCTTACGCCTTCACTTAAAGCCGAATACGACCAAGCCTTTGAAGCCCGTTTTCCGCGCCGTTGGGAAAAACTCTCAAGCAGAGCGCGACCGAAACAGCGTCAAGTTACCGTCGAAGACCTGCTCAAAAATGGTGTTCCTATTAATCCTCTGACACAGACGGACACGAGTGAACTCAACACCTTCAAGTGGCTTTCGTTTTCAACCCGTGTCAATTACAAAACGCGACGCGTCGTCTTCAGCGTCTCGCACTTCTTCGCGCACAACCCTGATTGCGAAGTTCGCTTTCGTTTCCACTACAACCAAGATTGGACGCCGTTCAGCAAACAAAAACTCTATGCCGTTGACTACAACGACGATGTCGCCCTTGTCGAAATGCAAGCGCGTTATATCCTCCCCTCAAAAAAAATCCGATATTCTCCCTGCATCTTTAAAGTCGTTGTGCTTACAGATTACGAACGCGCCATGCAACGCCGAAGAGAAATTCAACAGCATATCACTCGACTGCGCAACCGCATGGTTCTCAAACTTATCATCGTCGTGTTAGGTTCTGCACTCTTTGCGGCTGAAACACTGGCTTTGATTGCGTCTGCGCAGATGCTTTTGTTTTGAAACCCTCGCGTTGCACAATTTTAACCTGCCATGTCCACCCTGTTTCTCACTGTGCATCAACACGGATTGAATTCGTTCTCAAAAAACTTGATACTATCGTTGGAACAATGTATATTCGCCGCTCTAAACAGTAGCAGTATGCCAAAAACATCGCTCATCATTACGCTTTGCTTTCTTGCTCTGTATCTGCAAAACCACACGACGGTATGGGTGTCGTATTTCTTGTTCCAAGAGCAAATTGCGATGTATTGCGAAAATAAATCTAACGTTGCCTGTTCAGGGAAATGTCAGGCTCGAAAGATTGAGGAGAACACATCTGAAAGAAACTTTCTCAAAGTTAGCATACCTGAAAGTTTGGAGTTTCTGGTTGAGAAATTTTCGATTTCGTTTTTGACATTGCATCACTTGCACACCTACCTAACTTTTGCAGTTCCCTCTTTGCTTCAAGGAATTTTGTGTTCTGTTTTCCGTCCTCCCACCTACGCCTAATCTACATTTTGCAATCTGCACCTTTTGTTCTGGGATTATTCAATCCCCTCTACCTTTTTATTTCATTCATAACATCACAAAATTTCATTTCATCACATGAGGAGAACATCTTATTTGCTTTTTCTTCTGACGCTTTTCGCACTTGGCTGCAAGGAAGAATCTAACACCGTAACGCCACCGCCATCGCCAATTGATGAGACGGTCTCGTTCAAACTTCGCATTGAAGGTGTATTTGGCACAACGCCATTTGCGCTGAACCAAGCATATGTTAATGCCACTCAAGACACGGTGCGGTTCACGATGGCGAAGTTCTATCTCTCGGAAATCAGCGTCATCGACACACTTGGTCGTGCAATCCCTGTGCGCGTTGTAGATACAACTAACACAGTAACCATTGATAACCACACAGTTACGCTACTTGATTACGCCAATGCGCAAAATGGCACGCTTGAACTCACGCTTCGCGCGAAGCCGGGTTTGTATCGTGGCATGAAGTTTAGAGTTGGTGTGCCGTTTGAGCTGAACCACCGCGACGCTTCGGTTCAACCTCGACCGCTCAATGTCGACCAAGGCATGTTCTGGACTTGGAACTCAGGCTACATTTTCCATCGCCTTGAAGGCAACTTCGATTCATTGGGCACGCAGCGTAACTTTCTCTATCACATTGGCGCTGATAATCGCAACCTCACGGTTCAACTTGCCACGCTCGTTGGCTCATCGGTTACACGCTTTGATGTTAATGCCGATGGTTCAAGCATTTTTAGAGCGCGAATGGATTATAGCCGTATTTTCACGACAGGCTTAACGCCGCCAAATCCGATTAACCTGCGCCAAAACACAAATGAACGCACTGCGCACGGTGGCCCGCTTGCCGACCGCGTGTTTATGAACACACAATCGATGTTTAGCCGCATTACGAACTAATGAAAAAAGTCTCGCTTCTTTGTTTGCTGGTTGCCTTTGGCGCTTTTGCCTGTTCAAAGGTCGATGGCACTATGCCTGACGACGGTCATCAAGGTTTTACAGGGGGCATTCCGACGAATTTTCCGCCGATGAACATTCCTGCTGAAAATCCTTTGACCGACGCCAAAGTTCGGCTGGGGCGATTTCTCTTCTTTGATAAGCGATTGAGCCGAGACAGTTCAACCTCATGCGGCTCATGCCACAAGCCTGAACATGCTTTCGCCGATACGGGCAGGGTGAGTTTCGGCTTTCAAGGCTTAGCCACAGAGAAAAATGCGCCGACGCTGACCAATGTTGGATATGTGCCGCTTCTCTTTGCCGAAGGCGGCGTCCCTTCATTGGAGCAACAAGTGATTGCGACCGTTCTGGCACACAACGAGTTCAACATGACTCAACGCGAACTGGAAGCGAGACTTTCTCTTTTTCCTGAATATCGTCCGCTCTTTCGCGACGCTTTCGGCAGCGAACAAGTTACGCTTCAGCGCGTGATGTTTGCCATTGCCTCGTTTGAGCGCACCCTTTTAAGCGGCAACTCTGCATTTGACCGATGGAATCGTGGGGATAGTTTGGCTCTCTCGCCTGCTGCTCGACGCGGTCAAGCGCTCTTCTTCGGCGAAAGAGGCGACTGCTGGCACTGCCACAACGGATTTAACTTTACGACGAATTCATTCCATAACATTGGGCTGGATTCAAACACATTCAAAAAAGGACGCGTGCTGGTTACAGCCAACCCTGATGATGAAGGCAAATTCAAAACACCAACGCTTCGTAATGTTGCTCTGACAGCACCATACATGCACGACGGTCGGTTTCAAACGCTCGAGGAAGTTATACGCCATTACAATTCAGGTGGCAAACCGCATCCGCAAAAAGACCCGCTCATGCGTCCACTTGGCTTGTCGGAACAAGACATTTCAGACTTGGTTGAATTCTTGAAATCGCTCACCGATACGGCCTTCACGCAGAACCCATTGCTTCAAAATCCTTGGAAATAATAACGATTTGAGAAGATATGACCAGATTTCTTTTGCTTTTTGCGATTGGCTCTTGCCTATCGCTTCGTGCTTTATTTGCCTGCGATTTTTGTAACTGCCTCTCCGGCATCAATCCATACTACAATGGCAAGAACCGTTTTGTCTTGAACTTTCTTTCGCAACGCTCTTTTCGTCCGCCGGTTTTATCGCCTGCCTCAACATCGTCTTTCAGCACCACCAAGCACACATCGTTGCCAACCTTGATGCACGGCGGGCACACACCCTCAGCTTTTCCTACCACCGAAACTCGCCGTAGCATTGAGATGATGCTCCAACATCACTTCTCGGAGCGCTTCTTGCTCACAGCGCTCGTGCCGTTTTCAACCTTGACCATTGAACAAGGCACATCACTTTCCGTTTCAGGCATTGGCGATGTATCGCTTTTGGTACACGACGTCTTTGAGTTTGATTTTCTCGACCGCACCATTTTGCTTTTAGGCGCCGGCATTAAAACACCAACAGGTCTTAGCAATCTGACCGATGCCAAAGGCACACGACTTGATACACGATTTCAATCAGGAACCGGCTCTTGGGACTTTATTTTGAATCCGACTTTCTTTGCATCGCATCGTGGATTTATCTATGCATTAGATTTGTTTGCGAAGTTCAACACCTCGAGCACCGTTGGCGATAGAATCGGACATTCGCTTTCTGCGACAACAACGCTTTCGCACGACATTTTTCGCAACAACGCTTCACAAATGGCACTTGTTGGCATCATCGGTGCACGACTTGAAACAAAATCAAAAGACTGGATTTCTGGTCGGTTTGATGCAGATTCTGACTTCACCTCGCTTTATGGTCAAGTTGGCGGTCAAGTGATTTTTCATTTTGTCAAGCTCGATTTTCTTGTGCTTGCACCGCTTCATCAATCGCGCTCGGCATTGGCAATGAACGAACAAACGCGCTTCCTCACTGGTGCTCGTATTGAATTTTGAGCGCGTGATTGCGTAGATTACCGGTTTGCTTATGTGTCAGTGCACACACAGCGCAAAAAATTTAACGCCATGCAAGTCATGACGATGTCTGCTTCATTACATTAACCGAATTTTAGATTGCTATGTCGTTTTCACTTTCTGACCTTCGCAAAGATTACACGCTCGGCGGCTTGCAAGAAGGCGACTTGAACCCTGACCCGTTCAAGCAATTTGAGAAGTGGTTTCAAGATGCGCTCGACGCTCAAAAAAAATTAAATGCAACACAGTTCGAAGCCAATGCTATGACGCTGGCAACGGCAACCAAAGATGGCAAGCCGTCTGCAAGAACGGTTTTGCTCAAACAGCTTGACGCGCGCGGATTTGTTTTCTTCACGAATTATGAAAGCCGTAAAGGACAAGAACTTGCCGAAAATCCCTACGCCGCCTTGTGTTTTCATTGGGAACTCTTGGAGCGGCAGGTTTGCATTACTGGGCAGGTGGAGAAAATCTCACGCCAAGAATCTGAAGCGTATTTCAAAACGCGTCCGCTTGGCAGTCGTATTGGGGCGTGGGCATCACGGCAAAGTTCGGTGATTTCAGGGCGTGGCGAAATTCTCAAACGCGTGGCTGAACTCGGCTTGAAGTATCCAACAGGCGATGTGCCGCTTCCGCCATTTTGGGGCGGCTATCGCGTTGTGCCTGATGAAATTCAATTCTGGCAAGGTCAACCTTCACGCCTGCACGACCGATTCCGATACCTCAAACAACCCGATGGCACTTGGAAGATTGACCGACTTTCCCCCTGAAAGGAGCCGATTTAGCCGAAATCTAACCTAACTTCGTTTTCCTCTGATGCTTTCTTCTTGCTCACTTTATAATCTGTTTGCGCGCTTTTTGTGCTCAAAATTGCTGATTTGGTCGCAGATTAGAGATAGCAACTTACAACATTGCTGAATTGAAAAAGGAGACAGAAGTATGCTCACACGAGAATTAGGACTGGACGCGCCGAAGTTGCCACGCGTCATTATCTATTCAGGCAAAGGTGGCACAGGCAAAACCACCGTCTCTTCCGCTACAGCCGTTCAACTTGCGCGACAAGGCAAAAAAGTGTTAATCCTTTCAAGCGACCCTGCACACTCGCTTTCCGATGTTTTTGCATTCAAGATTGGTCGCAACGAGCCAGTTGAAATCGAGCCTAATCTCTACGGGCTTGAAATCGACACGATTTACGAGCTCAAAAAGCACATGTCAGGCTTTCAAAAGTTCGTCGCCGATTCTTACAAAAATCGTGGTGTCGATTCAGGCGTTGCGTCTGAACTCACCACACAGCCCGGTCTCGATGAAATTTTCTCGCTTGCTCGCCTTGTCGATGAGTCACACTCTGGCAAATACGACGTTGTCATTCTCGATACCTCACCAACTGGCAATACGCTGCGCTTGCTGGCTTATCCTGAAATAATCATCGGTGGTGGCATGGGCAAACAGTTCTTCAAGATTTACAAAAATATGGCGTCACTTCAACGCTCGCTTGGGGGTCAGAACATGCCTGAACCGGAATTTTTTGACGAGGTCAATATGCTTTTGAAGCAAATGGAAGATATCAACAAGTTCATCTTGAAGCCTGATGTTACCTTCCGTCTCGTGCTGAATCCTGAAAAACTTTCCATCCTTGAAACCAAGCGCGCCTACACTTTCGTGCACCTTTACGGCATCAATATCGACTCGATTGTGGTCAATAAAGTTCTGCCTACGAGCAACACCGTTGGCGAATACTTTGAGTTCTGGTCAGATTTGCATCGCAAGTATTTGATGGAAATTGATAACTCGTTTTATCCGACGCCAATTTTCCGTTGCGAAATGCAGCGCACCGAACCGATTGGTTGCGACGCGCTTGATAAACTTTCCAAACAAATTTTCGGTCAAAGAAGCGCTGACGAAATTTTCCAACAAGGCAAAAACTTCTGGATTGAAAGCAAGAAAGACACCGTGCCAAACCAAAACCGCGAAGTGCTCTGTATTCGCATTCCTTTTCTCAAAGAAGCCGAAGATGTGCGCGTGGTGCGAATAGGCACCGACATCAGCGTTACAATTGACCGCAACCAACGCTTGATTACCCTTCCACGTGTGCTTTACACTTTGGAAATGGAAAACTTCGTCTGTGAAAACGATACGCTCCGTGTCTTCTTCAAGGAGCAACCACAAGAGCGTCAAGAACTCAGTAGTGTCAATAAAAGCGTGTTGAACAAATTGCGTGCAACACGGAAAATCGCGTGAGGTGTTTTATGAAAGTGCAACTCTCGGCAACGCCTGTTGAAACCGTTTCAACCACAGGCAAAAAGCGCATGAAAATTGTCTGGAAGCGCATGGTCATTCAACTAACTTTTATCTTCATTCATGTCGCACTTATCAAGTTCGCCATTCCGAACTTGCTTTGGGCAGTAATTGGCTTGGCATTTTGGGGCACACTTATTGTGCTGGCGGCACGAAGCGGACGGTGGGTATGCTCAACCGTTTGCTGGCTCGGCGGCATTCAAGACCTCTTTTACAACATCGCGAAAAAACGCGTGAACTTCAATCCGAAAATTTCACAGACGATTGTTCTCATTTTTCTCTTCGTTTGGGTGCCGTTCGCATGGGCATTTCATTCCGAAGCCATCTTCGACCTCTCTGAATTACCAATTCATAACCCGCTCACTTCGACGGAAAGTTTTCTCGTTCAAGCAGGGCATTTTTTAGTTTTGACGTTGGTCGGACTTTCGGTTATGGTGCTCGGAGCGCGCGGCGCATGCCATTACCTTTGTCCCTTTGGCACAGCAGTTCAATTTTTTCGCAACCAGCGATTGAAATCACGATAGACGGTTGTTTGTTCGTAAAGTTCTTGAACTACATTCAAAGTTATGCCTTTATTTCTCTCGAGTTGTGCTTTGCCAAAACTTCCCCCAAATTCACATAAACAGTTCTCATTGAGCGTTTCTCGCCCAACTTTTCAGCAATCGCGCGACTTTGATTCAGTAAGACGAATGCACGCTCCAAATTGCCCAACTCTAAATGCACAAAGGCTAAATTTCCTAACGAGTCAATTTTCCTCGCTCGTCGTTCATCTTTTCCTTTGCGTTCAAACTCTTTTCGTGGCAGGCGAGTGCGTCTAGAAACCGCTTTTGGTCGATAAACCCGTTCTCCAAATTATTGAGTATAACTGCTTCCGTTTTGAAGAATCCAAACTCTCGGCAGAGTGCAAGAGACTCTTCTAAGAAACCTCATCTGCTTTTTTCTTTGAGGGATTGCAACGGTGCGAATTCAACCGCTTTTTTTGTTCCATTCTAATCCAAATTTTGATTGGCGTAAAGCTTGCCCAAGTTCAAGCACGCGTTTGCCATGATGATTTTGTCGTTCATCTGTTTGCCCAAGGCTAAAGCTTCGCCGAAGAGCCTCATCGCATCTTTGCGTTTGCCCATGCGTTCATAAACAATCGCAAGGTTATGCCTTGCCGTTGCAATGCCGTTGAGCGAGTTGATTGATTCATACAGATTCAAAGCCCTTTCGTGACAGATGAAGGCATTTTCGTAATCGCCCACACGCTCAAGTGCCGAGCCTAAATTGCCAAGCACCATTGCCGCTTCTTTTTTCAAGTTCAGCGATTCAAATATGGCTAAACTGGCTTGATATTCCTTCAACGCATTTTGATACTCGCCACTGAGTTTATAGACAAGCCCGATATTGTTTCGCGTAGAGGCTTCGCCATATCGGTCGCCGAGTTCTTGGCGCACGGCTAAACTTTTGAGCAAGAACTCTAATGCTTTGCTATAATCGGCGAACATTCCGTAAAGCGTGGCAATGTTGTTGAGTTGATTCGCGATAGATTTTTTTTCACCGATGGCTTCCGCCCACTTCAAACTTTCTTGATGCGCAAGGAGTGCGTCGTTCATCTCGTTCATTTCTCGATGTAAGTGCCCCAAAATTTGATAAGCAGTTGCCTTGCCACGTGCGTCGTCGTGCGATGTAAATATCGTAATGGCTTCGCTGATGGCTTGCTTGCCTTCGCTGTGGCGTTCCAATCGCCAGCATGCCGCGCCGATGTTGAGCAGACTTTCCGCCAACGCTTTGCTATCGCCCTGTTCTCGCGCAAGCCGTTCTGCTTCTCTTGCTAATTCCAACGCTCGTTCAGGTTCTTGCAAGCGCATGGCTTCGGCTTCTTTATTGAGCGTTTGAAGGTTGAGGGTTGAATCGAATGGCATCGAGGTATTTTGTTAGTTCAGTCGTTGGAATCGTTGATTCATTCGGTTCACACGCGTAAAAGAACGTGATGAATATCAAGTTTCCGCCGTGTGTGGTGTAGAAACTTTGCCAATAGTGATTTTCTTCGTTGTGCTTTTTAAGGAGCGATTGCCAAGTTTTGCCACCGTGCTCAAGGCTTGTTAGCGAGAGCGTTTGGAATTTGTCGAAGTATTCAAAGTAAGATTTCATCATTCCACCAAACGCGCCCATGTTGCGTTTCAAGGTTAAGCCATAAACACGGTGAAGCATGTCGCCGAAAGCCGCTGTTCCGATGCTATCGAGTGGCAGGCGCAACTCTTGTGGCTCGAAGTGCAAGTAACTCACTTTCTCGACCTTGCCGCTTGGCAGTTCAGGCGAAAGTTCAAAGATGGTTGCCGACTGTTGCGAGAGCACATGCCCGCTAAGTTTTAAGACGCTTGCGCCGTCGAAGAGGTCGGCTTGATTGAGAACAGGCCGCTTACATGCCGCAATGAGAAAGAACAATATCAAGAGAATGCGATTCAATTATTTTTCCTCCACCGTTAAAAATTTTGAGAAGTGCTGAAACTTTTCGTCATCAATGCCTTTGATTTGGCGCAGGTCATCTAACTCGGAAAATGCCCCGACTTCAAGGCGATAGCGCACTATGCGTTCGGCAAGTTGTTTGGTCATTTTCGGTATGCGCATGAGGTCTTTGGCTGTGGCGCGATTGAGATTGAGCCGCTCACCTTCTTTGAGAATTGTGGATTCTTTGGTGAAGGCTTCGGCAATGGTTTCATCGAGCGCGCGCGACGCCAGTTCAGGCGTTGCGCCGTTTCCGAATCGTAGCGAGACGGAAAGTTGATTGGTGATGCCCAAATCGCGATGCGTTGCGATGGCGTAGTCGATATCGAGCAGGGCGTAATGCACGCCGATGCCGCCCGTAAAGCGCGATGGCTCGGTTGAAAATCCGATGCGAATGCTGAACGCCGTTACCGGTCGATATTCAAGCCCCGATTTTATGCTGAATGGAAATCGCACATCTTTTTCAAGGTCAAAGACCAAGAGCATATTGGTTAAGGCTTCGTAGGAAAGTCCGAGCGCGTAAGTTTGCGCCAATTCTTCGCGCGCAAGTCCGATGCGTGGTGCGTTGAGATTGTGCGCCGCAAATCCAAGCGTGAGCGATTCGGTAATCAATCCCAATACGCCCACATCAATTCCGACTGCGCCCGCACTGCCGTAGTTTTTGATGAAAATATGTTGATAGTTCACCGTAATGCCATAAAGAAACTTTTTCTCAAACGCATTGGCGTAAGTCAGCCCAAACATGGTTTCGTTGTAAAGTTCAAAGCCATAGCGTTTGGCGGACATGCCGATTGCGCCATATTGACGCGGCAAAAGCGTAGGTTCGAGGTAGGAGAAGGTGAGATAATCGAGTTCTTGTAAGCCGTAGGGACGTGCGTAAAAGAACGAGGCTTCGCGATAGGGCACCAGCATTGCGCCCGCAGGATTGTAAAAGAGCGTTGTTGATGAATTGGCTAAGCCTGTGAAAGCACCGCCTAATGCGATGGCTCTTGCGCCCACGTCTAACTTTTCTCCGCCCGCAAACATTGACGCGCTAAACATCATTACCACGCAAACCATCCATAAAATTTGTTTCATTGTGAGGTGCTGTTGAGAGATTGGCGAAAAAATCTTATCCTACATGTGTGTTTGGAATTTACAAACTTTCCTTGATGTCGCACGTCGCCTTTGAGATTACGCTCATTTTGATTTTGATTCTTGCGAACGGTGTTTTTGCTCTTGCAGAAATCGCGATTGTCTCCTCTAAAAAAACCCGCCTCGAGCAACTTGCGCTGAAAGGAGTTCGTGGTGCGAAAATTGCGCTCGAGCTTGCTAATGCGCCTGAAAAGTTTCTTTCAACGGTTCAAGTCGGAATTACGCTCATTGGCATTTTGGCAGGGGCATTTGGCGGCGCAACGCTTTCTGCTCCACTTTCAGATTATCTCTCTCAATTTCGTTTCCTCGATACTTACAGCGAGAGCCTAAGTCTTGGCATTGTGGTTTCTGTCATCACGTTTCTTTCATTGATTATTGGGGAATTAGTGCCAAAACGCATCGCGCTCAACAGTCCCGAAGCGATTGCATGTATGGTTGCTGTGCCGATGTTG
Source organism: Chloroherpetonaceae bacterium (assembly GCA_046292465.1). Taxonomy (GTDB): domain Bacteria; phylum Bacteroidota; class Chlorobiia; order Chlorobiales; family Thermochlorobacteraceae; genus JANWWM01. The sequence continues at coordinate 105,006 of JBKBRB010000001.1, read as the reverse complement.
TGGCTTTCGCGCGTCGCCAATCCGATTGTTAGTGTTTTGAGTGGCTCGACAAGTTTCGTGATGAAATTGCTTGGTATTAAAGCAAATCCCGAAACACCTGTAACCGAAGAGGAAGTTCGCGTCATGATTGCACTCGGCACGAAGTCAGGTGAGTTTGAGCCTGTCGAGCAAGACCTTATCAACCGCATTTTCAAACTTTCTGACCGACGCATTAGCGAATTGATGACGCCTAAAAATGAAATTCTTTGGATTGATATTCACGATTCTGAAAAAGCGATTCGCGAACTTGTTTTGAGCAAGCCCCATGCAGCGTTTCCTGTCGGCGACGATTCGCTTGACGACATTGTCGGCGTGGTGCGCGCCAAAGATATTCTCGTTGCTATGGAAAAAGGCGAACCGATTGATATCCGCCTTCTCATGAAAAAGCCAACGTTCTTTTTGGAATCGCTCTCAGCGTTTCGCGTTTTTGAGAAACTGCGTAAGGTCAAGCCACCACTTGCTATCATCATTGATGAATACGGCGCCACGCAAGGCTTAATTACGCTCAACGATATTCTTGGAAGCATCACCGGCGACATTGACGGCGAAACGCTCGAACCTTACGCTATACAACGCGCCGATGGCTCTTGGCTCATCGAGGGCTTGATGCCCATTCGCGACTTCAAAGAGCAGTTTAACATTCCCGAACTCCCTGACGAAGATTCAGGCTTTGAGACGCTTGCTGGCTTTGTCATGCACCAACTCGGCACAATCCCCAAAGAAGGTCAAGCCTTTGAGTGGAACAACGCCCGATTTGAGGTCGTCGATATGGACGGCAGGCGTATCGACAAAGTTCTTTACACGCCACTCAAAGGAAAAGCCTAACCAACATGTGCTTTTGCACCAACCGCATTTGTCGTGTTCAGAGCCTCAGAACTCAATGCCTAACCGTGCAGGCGTGCCTTCATCGAAGTAGTGCTTGACTTTGCGCATTTCAGTAACGAGGTCGACGCGCTCCACCAATTCGTCCCAAATTTTATGCCCCGAAATTACCAACTCACACGGACGGTCTTTGCCTTCCCACAAGTCGATGAGTTCCATCAAGGTTTCTTTTGAAATCAGGTTGTATGCGACAGCGGCAAGCCCTTCGTCAAGAATGAGCAAGTCAATGTTTTCAGATTCGAGAAAGGCTTTTGCCGCCGCTACGCCGCGCTCGGCTTCGGCAAAGTCTTGTGCGTCGTTCTTGAATCGGAACGTGCCGTCCGCCATCATGCGCTCACAGCCCGTCGGAACAAGTTCAATCGGATAGTTCAATTTCTCTTTGAGTTCGCGCAAAATTTTTCGCTCGGAATAATGCTCGTTCTTTCCGTCGTAGCCTTTGTCGAATTGAACAATCGCTACGCGCTGACCTGCGCCAAGCGCACGAATGGCTAATCCCATCACGCTCGTGGTTTTGCCTTTGCCATAGCCATAGTAGAGATGAAGTTTGTGCATTTATTTGATAAACAACATTGATTTAGTTTGAGAAAAATTTCCTGCGCTTAATCGGTAGAAATACACGCCCGACGAGAGCGCAAACTCTGACGCCGAAAGCGTATAGGTGTGCCTTCCAACGCCCTGCACTTGATTGAGCAACGTTGCCACTTTTCTGCCTTGCGCATCAAAGAGTTCAAGGCTCACTTTTCCTGCCTGCGATAGTTCGTAAGTGAAAATGGTTGTTGGATTAAACGGGTTCGGATAGTTCTGAAAGAGCGTAAAGGTTGCAGGCTTTTGTGTTTGCAGAGGTGCTGAGAGTGCCGCTTGATGAATTGCTACAACAGCATCAAGGTCGAACGACGCGGCAAACGCTCCGCCATCATTGACTCTATCGCCTGCATCTGTAATGCGAACAAAATAGACCGTATCTAACCCAATCGTCGCAAGGTCGAACGAATCGCCGCCGCTCCGATTTTGACTTGGCGAGCCGGGAAGAAGCGGACTGACCGCACCATTCGTTGGCGTAACGCCTGCAAGCCCACGATACCGACGTGGCGAACTAATCGGCAATGAATCCACAACCTCAAACGGAAATTCAGTGAAGGCAATGCCGTCTTTGCTAACGCTCACAATGCCTGTTTCAGCAAACACACGGTTCGTGTCGCAAGAGATGTAAAACGGATTTTCAAACACGGTGAAATCGACGCCCGCAAGGTCGACGATGGGTCGGCGAAAGTAAAGCGTAATTGAGCCGCCCGTTCCGAGCGAGAGCAGTTCTGCTGGCACAAATGCAGGTGCACACGGTCGCGCTGTTGAGTCAGGCGGACCTAAAACACACTGCGGAAAGTTCGGATTATCAGGACCGTAGCCGACATTGAAGTTTGGTCCGAAATTGACGCTCACGACGCTATCGGCGAACTGCGCCCTTGCGCCAACTGCACATAGCCAAAGCGCGAGGCACATGACTGCCCCGCGCTGAATTGTTGATTTCATCATTTGACGAGCATCATTTTCTTGGTGGACACAAAATTCCCTGCTTGCAGTCGGTAGAAGTAAATGCCGCTGGCAAGGTTGCCCGCATTCAAGGTGTAGCTGTATGCGCCTGCTTCTTGACGCGCATTGACCAATGTCGCCACTTCCTTTCCAAGCACATCATAAACTTTGAGCGAAACCGTGCTTGCCACAGGCAGTTGATAAGCAATCACCGTTGTTGGGTTGAACGGATTCGGATAGTTTTGCTCGAGTGAAAATTGTTTCGGCATGCCCGCGTCGACTTCAATGATGTTCGAGTATTCGACCTGTCCGTCGAAGTCGATTTGCTTCAAGCGATATTGCACTCTGCCCGACACGCTTCTATCCAAAAACGAATACGACTGCGCTTCGGTCGTGGTGCCGCTGCCTCTGACGAAGCCCAAGACTTGCCACGCCTCATTGCTCGCTCCTCGCCCTTCGTTTCTCGCTCCTCGATTCTCGATTCTTCTTTGCACTTCAAAACCTGAATTATTGTGCTCCGATGCCGTTTGCCAAGAGAGCAAGACGCCGTCGTTAGTTTTGCGTCCTGAAAACGCGACGAGTTCGACCGGCAACGCGCCTGCATCAACGGTGAATGCGACAACGCCGCCGTAGGGCGCGCCGGGCGTAAGGTTGAACTGCAAAAGGCTATCGAGCGTGAGCGCGTTGTAGAGCGTGATTCTGCCACTTCGCGCAACAATGAGCGTGTCGCCAATGAGTGCCAAACTTCCACCTTGAATGAACGGCGTTGGAATGGTGTCGAACGTGTTGGCATTGTATCGAATCAAACGATTGCTCACAAAGCCGCCGCTCAAAATGCCAATGTTATTCGAGTTGAAGACAACGCTCGAGGGCGAACCGCCCACGTCGATGGTCGCAACAACGCTGTTGGTCGCTGGGTTAATCACCGAAATTTTTCCAAACACAGGCGGCGTGCCAAAGCCGAAATTGCCCGTGCAAACAGCGTGCAACAGTCCGTTGCGGTCTTTGACCACATCTTGCGGATTGAGTTGCACTTGAATGCGTGTGAGCAGGCTATCGTTTGCACCGTTGTTGTAGAATCGCCAAACCGTTACCACTGAATCGTAATCGAAGGTTTCGGGATTGTAGGCGTTGGCAATGTAGAGGCGCGCGCCGTTTGCTTCGCTTACAACTTCCATGCCTTCTGGACCGCGTCGCCCAATGCTGATTTTGCGAAGGAATTGAATCGTGTCTTGATTCGCATTGAAGGTTGGCGCGTTCATGCGATAGAGCGAGATGGAACTGTCGAGCAAGTTCGTTACCACGCCGAAGGTTTCGTTTGTTGGCGTTGAAAAGGTCTCGATGGAAAACGGATTGAGGTTTGTTGCGATTGGCTCGGTTTTAATCGGTGCCGCACCCACAACGAAGTTTGCCAATCGCCCGTGCTGAATCGAAGCATTTACGCCCGACGGAAATTGTCCTGAATTGACCACATAAAGCCGATTGTTGAAGGCAAGAATTTCGTTTGCAACTGGACCAATCGGCGCAAGGCTATCGACCACCGTTCCTGTTGAAAGGTTGATGTAGGTCAATCCTTGATTGCTGAAGCCGCGAATCGCAAATAAGACCTTTTGCGGCTGTGCGTTCAGCCAAGCGTTGCCAAAGAGGCAAACGGCGACGAGAGAGAGAAACATCTTTTTCATTTTTTTCTCCTGTTTTGAGTTATAGAATTACCGAACAAAAATGGCTTTGCTCGGGATTAAACCAGTTTGAAAACTGCGTTTGAACTGACCGTTGAAATCAAAGACCTTCATTTCGCCGCTGACGATGTAGTTCTTTGCGTCGGCGCAGTAAAGTTCTCGCCGCGCCTTGTCAATGCTGATGCCGTAAAGGATTTGGAAGTTTGAGGCGGGAATGAATTGCGCATTCAGCACCACTTCATTTTTGATGTCGAGCAGTTTGACGCCGCCTTCTGACGCCACAAACGCAAGGCTATCGAGAATCGCAATTCGCCCTGCATCGAAGTCGTAGATTTTTTTGAGCGTGTCGCGCTGTGCATCAATAACCAAAAGCCGCATTGGAATGTTCGAGTAGTTTCCGTTTGAAATCACATACACATTGCCGTAAGTGTCGGCGGCAAGCGATGTCGGATTGATGCGAAGCGTTAAGCGTTTCGTTTCCGTGAGCGTGTTCAGGTCGATGATGGAAACGGTGCTGTCGTAATTGGGGAAGTTCAATCCGCCTGAATTGGCAACGTAAAGTTTGCCATTTTGAATGGCGACGCCTTCGGGATACGAGCCGACTTGAATGTTTTGCGTAATGGTGAGCGTAGCAGTATCAACCACGGCAACCGTTCCGTCGAAGCAACTCACAAATGCGTTTCGTCCGTGAAAGGCGATGTGGCGCGGCTGGCGCGGTTGTGTGCCATTAAAGAGCAGAATTGTTCCAACGGAATTGAACGTGCGGGCGTTTAAGACTTCAATCGTGCTACTGACACTTACAACGATGTAAATTTTCTCGCCATACTGCGCAAGGTCGTTGCCTGTATCGCCAAGCCTTCTGCCGACTTGCCGCTCGAAGAAGTCCGTAAAGGCACGATTTGAATCAATCTCGTAAAGTGTGATGCTTGAATTGTTGCGCTGAAAGAGTCCTTCGTTGAGCACGAGTGCCACGCGCGAAGTTGGTGCAGGCACAAAGTCTTGCGGCGTGTTTGTCGGTGCTTCAACGCACGCGGCAACGAACACGAAAAACCCCAACAAGTAATTTAACCCGCGTTTCATCTTGCAAGCGTCGTTAAGTTGACCGATAGCCGATAGTTTCTTCCGGGCATCGGGAAAAATTGAATCACTTCGTAATTGGCATTCAAGAGATTGCTCACTTCGGCTTTCAGTTTGAGCGAAAACTCACCCAAAGGCACGCTAAACGACATGCTCACATCGCTAAGCCAAAAGGCAGGCAGAACCTCATTCGTCGTGTTTTCAGGCAAGGCGAATCGGAAGCCGGTGTAAGTGAGCGTATAGCCGATTGACCATCTCTCGCGTTCAAGCGACACAATAGCCGAGCCAAGTTCTTTCGGCGTGTAGGGGATTTGTCGATTCGGCGTCAGCGAAGTCTTTGAGACATCGAGCACATCTTGGCGCGTGTAGTTTGCGACAAGCGAGAGCGTTGTTTCATACACGCGAACAGCCGATTCCGCATGCGCATCGACGCCCAGCGTTTTGACTTCGCCAATGTTCTGCATCGACCAGTTGAAGGCGTCGCGCGGCACGGCAAGAATTTTATCCGTTACATCAATGCGAAAGCCGTCAAGGCGAAGCGCGAAGGCGTGAGAGTGCAAGCGTTTTTCATAACCGATTCCCACATTCCATTGGCGTGCATATTCAGGGCGAAGGTTTGTGTTGCCAACGCGCGTGTAGTAAAGGTCGTTGAAGGTTGGCAGTCGGAACGTTTCGCGATACGACGCGCGCATGCGCAAGTCTTCATTGGCAAAGGGCTTGTAGCCAAGCGCAAGCGTTGGTGTTAAGGCTTGGCGATTCGGCGCCGCTGTTCCGAAGGCAGTTGTTTCGCGCACCACCGTTGCCGAAAGATTGCTTTCAAATGAAAGTTGTCCTGCTCGATGCACGAAGGCAAGGGTAGAAATGGATGTCCATCGGGTTGGTTGCGCCGCGTTAAAGCGCGAAGCGTTGAGCATGTTGTAGGCGAGGTCACTGGCGAATCGCGCCGATGTGTTCGCTGAAAAGCGATAGGCAAGGCTTGTGTTCGCGTAAACTTCGCGCTGAATGTAGCGGTCGTCCGTATCGGGATTGCGTGGGTCGAGTGCCGGTTCGGTAAAGCGCAGAAAGTTGTAAGCCAATTTTCCGCCGAGAGCAAGTTGGAGTTTGTTGTTGATGCTGGTAACAATTCTTGTTTGAGCGAACGCATCTTGAATGTAAAGGCGTTGGCGCGAAACTTCGATAAGGTCGGGATTTGGACGAATAGCAACAGCATTCGGCAAGCCACGCTCGGAATCGTAGAGGTAAACTTTCGTGAAGAGTGTTGAGCGTTCGGCGAGATTGAGCGCAAGGTCAGTTTCGGCGCGAAGCGCGCGTATGTCGGTGTTGCGTCGTCGCAGATTTAGCGTTTCGCGTCCGTTTTGCAGGGTGTAGTCATATTCGCCGTTGGCTGAAATGCGTTCAACATCAATGCCGAGACTTGCCCCTTTTGCAAGTTTTGAAAACATCGATGCCGATTGATTGAACTGACCAAACGCACCAACTTGTGAGCCAAGTCGCCACTCTGTTGCTTTGGCGAAGCGATGAAAAGATTCAATTCGGGAAATGAGGTTCAAGACCGATGCCGATGTGTAGGCGCGTGCGGGTGCAAGCGCGTCGGGCGATGAGCCGTGAAGGAGTTCTACTTGCTCGAGGTTTTGAACCGAGAAACGTCCTAAATCGACTTGTCCGGTTTGCGCATCGGAAATTTTAATGCCGTCAATTTGAACGCTGGTATGTTCCGCGCCGAGACTGCGAACGGAAATCGTTTTTAATCCGCCAATGCCGCCATAGTCTTTGAGCATTACGCTTGGCAGTTGCCGCACGGCGTCGGCAACAGAAATCGCGTTGAGTTTTTCGAGCGTGGCTTTCGAGAGCGTTTCGTAGACATTCAGTTCGGTTGATGGCAAGGCAAGGCGTGTCTCTTCCACCTGAATTTCTTCGGTGAGCACGGTCTTCGTAGAGTCGTGCGATTGTGCTCGAGCAGATTCAAAGGAAATTGCTATACCTGCACAAAACGCAACAATGCTAATGCTAAAAGTGGAAATGTTGGAAGCAAAGTCCACAAGCGTGAAAGGTTGCAAGACGAAGTCCCCGTCGTCTATTGGTTGCAAAATGCTTTTGGCAGGTCTCCTGACTTATCACCGATTGGCTTCAACCTTCCCAACGTGTTCGGGCGAACGTGTCAGTGGCTTGAAGCCGCGTAGTGTGAATTACAGTTGCGGGCACAGTTCGAGATTTGCACTCGATTCCCTATTCTCCTTGCTTTACGCAAGGCACCAAAAGCCGTTAATGTCGGAGCAAAGTTACATCATTTCTTCGTCAAAGGAAAACGCGCATAGTGGACATCATATAGAAAGTTGATGACGCCGGGGAAGTAGTGCGCTTGGTCGTCCCACATTGCCATGTGGCTACCGTTTGGGCAGTGGAGGTAGCGTCCGTTCTGCACGGTTTTGCTGATTTCTTCCATGGCTTTTGGGTCCATCGTGTCGTGTTCGGCGCCGATAGCGAGCGTTGGCACGGTGATGTTTTTCAAATCGGCTTTTCTTTCCCATTTGAGCAAGCGTCCGCCAACTTTGAACTCGCTTGGTCCTTGCATGAGCACATAGATGTGTTCGTTAAGGTGTTTGAAACTGCGGGCAACGGGTTCGGGATATTCTGCCATGCGAAGCACGTGTTTGGAGTAGTATTCTTTTTCGACGAGTTGGGTGTAAATCGGATTTTTGAAATCGCCTTTTTCTTCAAACTTCGTGAGCGAATCGAGGAGCGATGGACGCATTTTGCTTCGGAGCACAGCGTTGTATTTCTCGTAGTCAGGAATGCTTGCCATCATGTTCGAGATAATCAATCCTTTCAGGTGCTGTTGATATTTCAGCGCGTATTCCATCGCTAAAATGCCGCCCCACGAATGTCCCAAGAGGTAAAAGTTATCCTTGTTCAAGCCTAAGGCTTGTCGGACTTGCTCGACTTCTTCGACGAAGCGTTCGGTTGTCCAGAGGTTGTCGTCGTTGGGTTGGTCAGAGTAATAAGAGCCGAGTTGGTCGTAGAGGTAAATCTCAATGCCGGCGTCTTTGGAAATGCTCTCGAAGCATTCGAAGTATTCGTGCGTCATGGCAGGTCCGCCGTGCAGGAGCAAGAGTTTAATATCGCCTTGTCCGATTTTTTTCGTCCACACTTTATACTTGCCGTCAATCGTAATCATTTTCACGCCGCCGTTTTGGAGCGACGATGTATCGAAAAGTGCAGGCGCGAATTGCGTTGGTTTTGAGGGCTTTTGTGGTGCAGGCGAGCTGCAAGAAGCGAAGAGCAAAAAGAACGAAACGCCGAATGCGATACGTGTCAGCATAGTTGTAGTGTAAGATGTTGATTGTTGATAGATGCTAAATGTGTTTTGCAAGGTTACCGCTTTTTTTTATTTCTAAAAAGTTGTAATTATTGCACAGCGGCGAAACAATCGCCTGCTTTTATCTATCAACATAACATCACAACATCATCAGCTATGAAAAGCATCTTGCGACTTTTCTTGCTGGGCGCATGTTTCTTGGCATTGCGTCCTTGTTCTCTTTATTCCCAAGAAATCACTGTTTCAGGAACTGTGCTTGACGCGGGAACGAATGAGCCTTTACCTGGCGCGATTGTGCAGGTGAAGGAAATTCGTAGTGCGGGTGCTGTTACGAATGTTAATGGCAAATTCCGCCTGCTCCTGAAAGCCGAAAAAGCCACGCTCATCATCAAGCTTGTGGGCTACAAACCGCGCACCGTGTTAGTTGAAGGCTCAAAAGAGGATTTGGTGATTAAACTCACCGAAGACTTGCTCAAAGCCGAAGAAGTGTTGGTTACGGGTGTGGCGACGGGTGTTAAGCGGGAAAATTCTCCGAACGCGATTGGCACGATTTCCGCATCGGAACTTTTGCCTGCACCGGCACAAACCACAGAGCAAGCTCTTGCAGGCAAAGTGGCGGGGCTTTCTATCAGCCAAAACACAGGCGCGCCGGGCGGCGGCATTAGTTTGAACTTGCGCGGCGTTTCAACGCTCGTGGGCAATTCGCAACCGCTTATTTTCGTCGATGGCGTCATTATCAGCAACGACCAAATTCAAGGCGGATTAGACGCGCTCACGGCGGCAACCGGCGTGGGTAGCGCGCGCCCACAAGGTCAACCCACGAACCGCCTTGCAGACCTGAACCCCAACGACATTGCCGATATTCAAGTTTTGAAAGGTCCAAGCGCGGCGGCAGTTTATGGCGCGAAGGCGGCGGCAGGCGTTATTTTGATTACGACCAAACAAGGCACGCTTGCTGAAAAAACGCTCATTGAGGTTAATCAACAGTTTGGATTTAGTTCGCTCCTGCGCAAGCAAGGCACACGCAACTGGCAAGCCGACACTTCGGGATTTTTCTCAGCGTTTGGAAGTCCTGCACCTGCTGCGTTCAATGTTCCTTACATTGATTACGAAAAAGAGCTTTACGGCAGAACGGGCTTCATCAATGAGACCAGCGTGAGCGTGCGCGGTGGCAACGCCTCAACGCTCTTTTTCCTCAGCGGCAGTGCGAGAAATGAAGAAGGCATTGTCAATAACACAGGCTACAGACGCTATGCCACGCGTCTCTCTGTTTCACATCGCCTTACGAACGATATCACGATTGACGGTTCGGCAAGTTATGTGAGTAGTAGCTCCGATAGAGGTGCAACGGGAAACTCTAACAACAATGTCAGTATCGGCTATGCCGCCGCGTTTATGCCAAGTTTCGTCGATTATCGTCGCCGACCTGATGGCACATTTGCCGACCCAAACAACATCGGTTCGAACCCTTTTGAAATTATCGACCAAGTGGTTAACAACGAGCGCGTCGACCGTGTTACGGCATCAGGAAAATTTGATTGGGATTTGGTTAAAAGTGGTGGGCATAATCTTAAGTTCATCGCAACAGGCGGCATAGATTTCTTCACCCAAGTAAATCAAGTTTATTCGCCGCTCAACACCATTCACGAGCGAGCCACAGGCTTGCCTGGTCGAAGCATCAGAACTAACACGCCGAGCCAATTCTCGAACCTTTACACCAGTTTGGTGCATCGCTTTCAAGACGGCGGACTTTCGTTGACCACATCAGCGGGCGTGCAGTTTGAAAATCGCAATTCCAACAGCGTGCTCGTCTTTGCAAGGGGGTTGGCAGCAGAATCTGATAACATCAATCAAGCTGCCTCGATTCAGCAGCTTCAAACGGTTCAGAAGCAATACGACCAAGGGATTTACTTCCAAGAAGATGTGGATATTTCGGGCATTTTCTTCCTGACCGCCGGGCTTCGTATGGATAGAAGTAGCGCGAACGGCGACGTCGATAAATTCTATCTCTTTCCAAAAGGCGGCGCGTCGGTCTTGCTTTCCAAACTGAGTTTTTGGGACGGCTTGCGCTCAACAGTCGAATCCGCTAAACTCCGTGTTTCTGCGGGACAAGCAGGGACATTCGCGCCTGCCATTGCGAAGTTCACGACGTTTGGCGTCAGTAACGTGAGTGGCGCGAGCGGCTTGAGCTTGCCCGCCCGCATTGGCAATCCGAATATTGAGCCTGAACGTGTTACCGAAATCGAGTTTGGGGCGGACTTCGGTCTTGCCAAAGGATTGGCATCGCTTGAATTTACCTACTTCACACGCGGTATTTCAGGGCTTATTCTGGAATCGCAAATTGCTGCTTCATCGGGTTCGACTTTGCAATTCAAGAACGGCGGCGAGATGTCGACCAACGGTATTGAAATCGGCTTGAACTTGAATCCGATTCGCACGGCTACCTTTTCTTGGGGCTCACGGATTGTTTTCACACGCACGCGTGCTGAAATCACCAAACTGACCGTTCCCGCTTTCCAAACAGGTGGCTTTGGCGTTGCGCTCGGTGCTTACACTATTCGTGAAGGCTATTCGCCAACTTCAATTGTTGGCTCGCAAAGTTTCGGACCAAACCCGAAAGCACCGAACCCCAATGCGGCACCCGGACAGTTCAACGGCTTGATCATCGGCGACGAACAGCCTGACTTCATTTTGGGCTTCTCCAATACCCTTGCCTATCGCGGCTTTGAACTTTACTTCTTGTGGGAATGGAAAAAAGGCGGCGATGTGATTAACCTCACTCGATTCCTCACCGACTTGGGCGGCACATCAGTAGACTGGGGCTCACCTGCTTATCTCGAACGCACCGCTCGCCGCTTGGGCAACAGTCCAAACAATCCCGGCGTGCGCGAAACGCCATGGGTCGAAGACGGCTCGTTCATCAAACTCCGCGAACTCACTTTGAGCTACACGTTCAATCGCGACCAAACCGATAAGATTTTTGGCGGATTTATCTCCAATCTGAAAGTCAGTTTCACCGGTCGCAACCTCTTGCTCTTCACCGATTACTCTGGCTACGACCCCGAAGTGAGCAACTTCGGCAGCGTTGCCATCGGTCGCTCGGTTGATGTAACGCCGTTTCCGTCAGCACGTAGTTATTATCTCACTTTGGGATTTGGCTTGTAAGCCTGAACTGAACTCTAAACAACGGAGAATTTTCAATTATGAGAAACCAACATCTTCATTTCACGCTTAAAAGACTAACGGCAAGCTTCTCGTTTGCTCTGCTTGCCTTGCTTTTTTACGGTTGCCCTGACCGCAACTTCCCGAATCCGAACTCGGCATCGGAAGAGACCGCCAGCATTCAAAGTATCGTAACGGGCACTGAAGGCTCAATGCGCAACGCGCTAAGCTTTTACATTTATGGCACATCGCTCATTGGTCGTGAAGCTTATTACCTTGGTGGCGACGATCCACGCTACATGTCCGAATATGTTGGTGGTGCATTAGATGCCGGCGGTCCGTTCGTCAACAACACTTGGAACGCTCGCTACAACGCCATCGCCAATGCTCGCATCCTCTTGACTCGTGCCGCACAAGAGCCTGCTTCGCGTGCAGGTCAGCGTGCGGGACTTGAAGGCTTTGCCAAAACGATTATTGCTTATCAGTTGCTCTTGAATCTCAACCTCACCAATGAGAACGGCATTAAAATCGGCTACTCGCCCAACCCTGCTGCATTTCCATTTGTGAGCAAAGCTGAGGGATTTGCCGAAATCAATCGCCTGCTCGACGAAGCCTATACCGCACTGACCAGTGAAGGAGCGGCGTTTGACTTCCGCCTCTCGCGCGGATTTGCAGGCTTCGACACGCCTACAACTTTCGCACGCTTCAATCGTGCCTTGCGCGCACGCACAGCCGCTTACACAGGCGATTATGATACTTGTCTGACAGCACTCTCAAACTCGTTCCTGACCGAAGTGAATACCGCCGAGGGCATGCGCATAGGCGTTTATCACGTTTATTCCACCGCGGCAGGCGATTTGCTCAACCCCGTTTTTGAACCACCCGCAACGGCAACGCGCTTTTTCGCACAACGCGACTTTTTCAGCCAGAACCAAGACACCGCTACTGATACACGGCTCTCGAAAGTCTTTTTCCGTTCGCCTGCGGTGAGCAACTATGGCGTTAGTTCAAACTATGCGGTGAGCGTTTATGCGTCTAATACTGCACCTGTTGCTATCATTCGCAACGAAGAGCTCTTGCTACTTCGCGCCGAAGCCCGCATTAAAACAGGCGACTTTGCAGGTGCTTTAGCCGACCTGAATCGTGTGCGACAAGCGGCAGGCGTTCCCCTCTACACCGGCATTGCCGACGAAACCGACGGCATCAACAAAGTGCTCTATGAACGCCGCTATTCGCTCTTCTGCGAAGGGCATCGCTGGATTGATATGCGCCGATTCAACCGCTTAGGCGAGTTGCCGCTTGAACGCACGGGCGATGTGGTCGCCGTCAACTTTCCGAGACCACTTTCAGAAATTCCCTAAACTTTTTTATCGAGACACTTCATTGAACGCAAAAGGGCGGAAACCGTCTCCGCCCTTTTCTTTTTTGCACACTTCTCTATTACGCCCACGCGCTTTCTAAAAACTGCTGTTTGAATTTTTTCAGCGATTCATCGCTCGAGAGAAATGTTATTCCAAGTTCGGCTTGTGCTTTCAAGGTAATCAAGCCTGATTGCAACGGACGCATCGCAAGTTGATTGAGTTCGGCAGTCTTGATTGGACGAATGAGCGATTTGTCGAACCCGAATTCATCGGCAAGTTTGCGCGCAAATTCAAATCGCGAGAGAATATCTGAACCGGCAATGTGATAGAGTCCGCGCTTGTTTTGTCGGACAAGTTCATAAATGCCACGTGCTAAATCATCGGCTAATGTTGTATTGCCAAATTGGTCGCAGACGATATTGACCTTATTGCCTTTTTTCAACTCCTGCGCAAGCCATATCGCAAAGTTTTTTTTCACTTTTTCTGCAACGCCATAAACGACCATTGTGCGTACAATCGCCCAATTTTCGCCTGACGCACGCACAGCGTTTTCAGAGGCGAGTTTTTCCTTGCCATAGTAGGAAAGCGGATTCGGCGTGGCGGTTTCGTCATAAGGACCAGCCTTGCCATCAAAGACATAGTCAGTGGAAATGTGAACCACGCGTGCACCCACTAATCGCGAGGCAGTAACCAAGTTTTCCACCGCTGTAACATTGGCTTTCCAGGACAGTTCTTTTTCGCGCTCACAGCCGTCGACATCGGTGTAGGCAGCAGCGTTGATAATGACTTCGGGCGAGAAATTCCAAACGAGTTCTTTAACCGATGCAAGATGGCTTGCGTCGAGTTGCACATAACCGAAACTGGCGGCTTTGTTGTAGGCTTCGCTCTGGCGCGCAGCAATGAGCAAGTCAAAACTGCGGTCGGTTGAAAAAATTTCGGTCAGTTTTTGTCCGACAAGTCCATTTGCACCAATGATGAGAACGCGTCTATACATTACTTCTATTTCTTTGTTGGTTAAATGAATTGTGGCATGGCATAGGGAAATTATGCATCGGCTTTCACGGCTATTGGCTCGGACGCCTCGACCCAAGCCGCAAGTGTAATATCACCTGTAACATTCACAACGGTTCGACTCATATCGAGCACTCTATCCACACCCAAAATAATCCCAATGCCTTCGGCAGGCACACCAATCGTTTGAAGCACCAGCACTACCAGCGGTAGCGAGCCGCCAGGAACGCCCGCCGTTCCTACGCCTGCCAAAATCGAGAGCAGCACCACAGAGACTTGTTGTGCCAACGATAAATCTACGCCGTAAAACTGCGCCAAAAAAAGCACCGTTATTCCCTCGTAAAGTGCTGTTCCATTTTGATTTGCCGTTGAGCCGACTGTTAACACAAAGTTCGTAATATCTTGATTGATCTTCAGTTGTTCAGCGGTTACGCGAATAGCAGTCGGCAGTGTTGCATTCGACGAACTTGTCGAGAACGCCGTTAAAATCACTTCCCAAATGTTTTTGAAAAATTCAATCGGATTGCGCTTGACGAAAAATTGCAGAATCAATCCATATGTGATGAATTGATGAATACATAGCGCCAGCATCACAACGAACACATACATGCCAAGCGTTGCAACAATCTGAAAGCCGAGTTGAGAGGCAGCAGAAAAAATCAATGCTGCAACGCCAAACGGTGCAAGGCGCATGGCGAAACTGATAATCTTCATTACCACATCGTATAAGCCTTGAAAGACTTTTGTCAGTGGCTCGGTGCGCGCCTTCTCACAAAGAGCCATCGCAATTCCGAAAATGAGCGCGAAGAACATAATCGCTAACAGTCCGCCGCCTTGGTAGCTTGGGTCGAAAGCAAAGGTTGCATCGACGAACGGATTGCGTGGAATGAAATCGAGAAGCGTTTGAGCGGCGGATTTCGTCTGCTGTGCGTTGGAGAGAATTGCGCCCACATTTTGATTGCCTTGCAAGGTCGACATCAAGGCTTGTCGGCTTTCTTCCGCAATTCCCTCGCCCGGCTTAAAAAGATTGACCAAAACAACCCCCATTACCACACCAAGCCCTGTAATGACAACCGTAAAGAGCAAAGTTTTTAGCCCAATGCGCCCAATGCGCCCCACATCGCCCAAGTCCGACACGCCCAACACAATCGCTGAAAAAATCAGCGGGATAATCACCATAAAAATCAGTCGCAAAAAAACCTGCCCGATTGGGTAAGCCACATTTGAAGCGAGCCATTTCACTGTTTCGCTTTGTGGCGCGAAAAAATTAACGGCAAGCCCTACCACAAGTCCGACAAATAGCCCGATGAAAATTTGGATATGTAAGGGTAGCGATTTCTTTTGCACCATTTTACACTGTTAGTTTTCTTGTTGTATTGCGATAGAGATTTTCGTTTTTAAGACGACCGAGACATCGTTTGTTTCCGCCAGCAAAGTTGACAGATGCTTTTTCAAAACAGGGTGTAAATAATCGTCCAGTTCAAGCATTGGCAGAAGCACGAACTTTCGGTTTGGAATTTCCGAATGTGGAATGATTAAGCCGTCTTGATTGAGCACTTGGTTGTCGTAAAATAAAATGTCAAGGTCAATCGGTCTTGGCGACCACCGAGCGTAGCGTTCAGGTCTGCCGAGTTTGCGTTCAATTTCTTTGAGGGCGTTGAGCAATGTTTTTGGCGACAACTCCGTCGTGATTTTACAGACGGCATTCAAGAAGTGATTTTGTTCGGACATATCAATCGGCGGCGATTCATAGACGCTCGATGTTGCCACAACTTGCGTTTTCGGCAGTTGCGTCAGACACTCAACAGCTTGCTGAAGCATCTTGCCTCGCTTACCAAGATTTGAGCCGAGACCGATATACACCACACTCATCGCTCGACAATGTAATCAGCTTCAGCATAATCGCACACGCCGCCAACAGGCGGATTGCGTTTGCGCACGCGAATTCTCACCGATTCTATTTCCTCGAAATCTTGCAATAATTCATCGGCAATCGTTTTCGCAACGGCTTCAATGAGATAGAACTTCTTGCCCGTCAAGGCTTCTTTGATTTTGGCGTAGACCTTTTCGTAGTCCACCGTTTTGGCAAGTTTATCGGTCGCGCCAGCTTCAGTGAAATCAAGCGCTAATTCGGCGTCGACTTCGTAGCGCGCCCCAACTTGGTGCTCAGCTTGATAGACGCCATGATGGGCGTAAAACACGGCGTTCATTAAGCGCACATAACTTTTTTGCTTCATTGAATTTTCCAACTCAAATGCGATTTTTGCGACACGCACTTCGGTGTGTCTTTGTTTGTACTTTTCAAGTCTGCATATTACGCAAATACATCTTTCTTTCAACTGAAAATAACTTAGCAAACAAATTTGGAGGTTTTCGAGTGCCTCCAAATTTTCTTTGGCAAGTTCAAACAGCCTGCTTAAACTTCGCAGTAGTTTTGAACTTGAGTTTTGACTTGAATTTTGAATTAACATATCGTCGTTTCGCCTATCTCTTGCAACAGAAGTGTCGAACGACATATTATCTCTTCTGACCACAATGGCTGACAAAAACATTATTCCGCTTTTTCCTCTACCGCTTGTGGTTTGTCCCTCCGAACCCTTGCCGCTTCACATCTTTGAAGAGCGTTACAAGGCAATGATTGCTTACTGCCGTTCAGGAATGGAGTATGGACAAGGAAAGCCTTTCGGTGTGTCGCTGGCATATAACAACAAACTTTATCCTGTCGGGTGCACAGTCGCTCTCGAAGAAATCGTCAATGAATACGCCGACGGACGTTTGGACATTATCACAACAGGCGTGATGCGCTACCGAATGATTGAGGTCTACAAGGATAAGCCCTACATGCAAGCCTCTGTTGAGTTCTTCGATGATGACGACACAACCTTAGACCCTTCGCTCCGACAACGTGCTATTACACTTCATCTCAAACTCATGGAACTCATCAACGGCGAGACCACCGTTGAAGATTATGATGTCGAAGAGCGTGCCTCGTTTCGCATTGCACACAACGCAGGGCTCGATGTGCTTCAAAAGCAAAAACTCCTTGAAATGACCAGCGAAAATGCTCGATTAGAATTTATCATCGCACACTTCGAGCGCATCATTCCTGAAATCGAGCGTGCCGAAGAAATTAAACGCCGAGTCCGCTCAAATGGACACTTCAAAAATTTACGCTCGCTCGACTTTTAACCCTCTTGTAACTCTTGTTTTCTTCGAGAAATGTGCCAAAGGTTCATTAAATTCACGCCGAGCACATTTTCAACATCTTGCATCACAATTTGAAGGCATCAAGCGTTTCCGTTTTCGCGGAAGGCTGTTGCCTTTTTTGATTGGTCGCCTTTTCACTCGCCTTTCGCAACGGAGACCTAAGTTGGATTCAACAACCTCTGCTTTATCGTTTTTGCATTCAAACCTTTCGTTAAAGCGTCTCTTAACTTTTGTTATTCTTTCGTTGCGAAAAAATATGCAAACACCCGAATTGATTGACGATGCCTCTACGCTCAACGCGCCGAAAACAGACCGTGCAAAGCCGATCAGCAGCACGAAGAAAAAATCGACGAAGAAATCTAAACCGTCGTTGAGTGATTCGATTGTCAAACGCCGCTCCGAACTCTGGGGCGTTTTTGTGATGCTACTTTCCATGCTGTTTCTCATCGCGCTTTTTTGCTATCATATCGAAGACGAAGCACTGATTGAAAACATTTCTCTGTTTGAATTTTTCTCACACGAGGCGCGGCTCGCCGCAAGCCAACTTCACAACCCGCTTGGGCTTTTCGGCGCGAAACTTTCTTCGTTTTTGATGCACTCAATGCTTGGCTATCCTACTGCGCTCCTTCTCGTGATTTCCGCCTTTTGGGGCTTTTCGCTTTTTCGCCGTCAAGACTTCTCAAAGGCGATTTATGTAACGGTATATGGCGTCTTCTTCTCGACCATCGTTGCCTCGATGTTTGGCTTGACAGCATTTGGATTCAGCGAAGTGATGTCGGGCGCGATTGGTCGTTTAGTCGCCACGACGCTTGCCACAATTCTCGGAAAGTTCGGCGCGTGGTGCTTGCTCACGGTGCTGTTGTTACTTGTTATCGCGCTGTTCATCGACCTTGACTTGCAAAAAACTTTTGACCGCATCGCCTACCTTACGCGCGATAAAGCCAATGAAATCGCCAGCGGCACCATTCTCAAATTCAAAGAGTGGCGTGAAGCACGCGCACGCGCCATTGAAGAAGAACTTGCCGAAGAAGAAGATACCGAACTCGAACAAGAACCGACACCAGCACCACCACCTGCTCAATTTGAGCCAAAGTTCGGTCGAAGAAAAGAGGATAAATTCAAAGCGGCTCAAGCGGAAACGATTTCAATTCCAACAAAAGAGATTACAAACACGCCCATCGAGACGGCGACCGCCGCGCCGCCAAATCTCGCCGAAACGCATCGTCAAAATACGGACTCGAACAGCGCAACTTTTGGACTGCGCGACCTTCTCAGCGAAACGCCCGCCGACTCACAAGACACGGTGCTAACGCAAACAGAGCCGATTCTCGTTGACACAAAATCGCTGACGACCGAACCGCCTACGCCTACAACCGCCTCTGCGCCTGAACCCCCAACCGTAGAAACAAGTGCGCCGCCCGTCGCTCCGACACCGTCTATCGAAGAAGCCATCGACCGCGAACTCGAAAAACTTTTGAACGGATTAGACAAAGATTCTCAAACTCCAACAAGTTCTGTTACAAGCAAAAGCAATTTTGTTGAAACACCGCCTGCGCCGACGTTACCGCCCCCAATACTTCCACCTGATTTTCAAGAAGAAAAAGATGATGTGCTCGACGAGTTGCTCAACGAACTGACTGCACCCAAGCCAAAAGCGAAAACCGTCGAGCCGCCACCCGAGCCAAGCATCACGCTCAAAGAAGCCGTTCGAGAAAAAGAAGCCGATTTAGATGAACGCGAGTTAGCCGTTGAAACCAAAGAGAATTTCACGTATCAATTTCCGTCCGTCGATTTGCTCCAAGAACCTGAACCTGAAACCGACTCCGTCTCGATTGAAGAGCTTGAGGAAAACAAGCGCAAACTTTTGGAAAAACTTCGCATCTATAAAATCGAGGTCGTCAAGGTAGAAGCAACAGTAGGTCCGCGCGTTACGCTCTTCGAGCTTGAACTTGCGCCTGATGTTAAAGTTTCTCGCATTACATCGCTTGCTGACGATTTGGCGATGGCAATGTCGGCGCGTGGCATTCGTATCATCGCGCCAATTCCGGGCAAGAACGCCGTCGGCGTTGAAATTCCGAACTCGAAATCGAGAATCGTGCGCATCAAGACGCTTCTTCAATCTGAAAAATTCAAGAACTTCAAAGGCATTCTTCCTATCGCGTTTGGAAAAACAATTTCCAACGAAATTTACATCGACGACCTTGCCAAAATGCCGCACTTGCTTGTGGCAGGCTCAACAGGTTCAGGCAAATCGGTTGGGATTAACACGATTCTCACCAGTCTCATTTACTTTTGCTCACCTGAAAAAGTCAAGTTTCTTTTGATTGACCCAAAGCGCGTCGAGCTCTTTCCGTATCAAAAACTCAAAAATCATTTTCTCGTCAAATACAAAGATTTGGACGAGCAGATTATCACCGACACGAGCAAAGCCGTCTATGCGCTTAAATCGGTCGAGAAGGAAATGGATATGCGCTACGACCAACTCGCCAAAGCCGGCGTGCGCAACATCAAAGATTTCAATGCGAAGTTTCCTGACGACGCCTTGCCTTACATCGTGGTGGTGATTGATGAACTTGCCGATATGATGATTACCGCTGGGCGCGATGTTGAAGAGCCGATTGCACGCCTTGCCCAACTTGCGCGTGCCGTCGGAATTCACTTGGTTGTTGCCACACAGCGACCAAGCGTTGATGTTATCACAGGCGTCATTAAAGCCAATTTCCCCGCGCGTGTCGCCTATCAAGTTGCGAGCAAAATCGACTCGCGCACTATTTTGGATACGATAGGCGCAGAGCAACTTTTAGGATACGGCGATATGCTCTATTTGCCCTCGAGCGAACCTAAGCCGATTCGCATTCAAAATGCGTTTGTCTCGACCGAAGAAGTCGAAGCCATTACCGAATTTATTTACGCGCAGAAAGGCTTCGATATGGCACTTGAATTGCCTTCGCCCGACCTAAAACTCACCAGCTCAAAAGGTGAAATGGACGACGAAGACGAGGGCAGTTTTGAACGCGATAAAATGTTTGAGGAAGCGGCGCGATTGGTGGTGCGCCATCAGCAGGGTAGCGTCTCGCTCTTGCAACGCCGATTGAAACTTGGATTCGGCAGAGCCGCTCGCATTATGGACCAACTCGAGCAAGCCGGCATTGTCAGCGCGCCTGACGGAAGCAAGCCGCGCGAAGTCTTGGTCGACAGCGAAGAATCGCTCGATTTAATTCTGAACAATCTGGACTAAACACGGAACTAAACACGAAAGGCGGACATTGGCTCCGCCTTTTTGCGGTCCATTTCGTTAGGAATCTCTCCTATCGGATTTTTCTCCTTGCGCCACTCGTTTCGCGTTGGTTTCAGTTAGTTGAGAGTGTTGATGTATGCCTTCAATTCTTCAAAGGTCATACCTTGAGTCTCGCGACTAATTTTGTCTCTGATTTCACGCATCATTCTTACAGCGTCAAATATTTTTTCTCTTTTATTCGTCGTCTCCATACTTCACTAAATCTTTTGGGCTTCTAATTTCAATCGTTGTGTAGCCGAGTTAAGGTTGACTGAATTATAGCCTTTTCAAAAATTCGCCAATTCTTTCAGCGCGTCATACATCTTTTTATCGTTCGGCAAAACGGCATCTTCAAGGTTATCGGCGTAAGGCACGGCGGCAACATCGAGCGCGCCTAATCGCTTAACGGGCGCATCGAGATATTGGAAACATCTTTCCGCAATGAAGGCGGCGATTTCTGCGCCGAAGCCTTGTGTGAGCATATCTTCGTGCGCCACCAACACCTTGCTTGTTTTCTTGACGGATTTCACAATCGCCTCTTTGTCGTAAGGCAAAATCGAGCGCAGGTCAATGACTTCCACGCTTACGCCTTCTTGCTCCAATTTTCGTGCGGCTTCGAGTGCGCGTTGCACGAGTGCGCCGTAAGTAATCACCGAAAGGTCGCGTCCTTCGCGCACCACTTTGGCTTTGCCAATCGGCGTGAAATAGTTTTCGTCAGGTTCAGGCGTTTTGGCAAAGGCTTGTCGGTAAAGGTATTTGTGTTCCAAGAAGAGCACGGGGTCGTCGGCGCGGCATGCGGTTTTGAGCAGTCCTTTCGCATCGGTCGCGTTGGAAGGAAAGAGCACAATCAAACCGGGTATGTGCGCGAAAAAGGCTTCGATATTTTGCGAGTGATAATGCGCGCCGTGAATGTATCCGCCCACCGGCACGCGAATCACGACCGGGCATTTCCACTTGCCGTTGGAGCGATAGCGCATCATCGCCAGTTCGTTGCGAATTTGCATCATGGCGGGGAAGATGTAGTCGCCGAATTGAATCTCGACGACTGGCTTAAATCCCATCACGGCTAATCCGATAGCGGTTCCGACGATAGAACTTTCAGCAAGCGGTGAGTTGAAGACGCGGTCAGCACCGTGCTTTGCGGTCAGGTTGCGCGTTGCCGTAAATACGCCGCCTTTTCCGCCTGCCACATCTTCGCCATAGATGAGCATTTTCGGATTATGCGCCAGTTCTTCATCGAGCGCGTGATTGATAGCATCGACCATGACAATCGGCGCACCGCTCGGCGTTGAGGCTTCAAACGGAAGGTTTAATGGCTCGTCGCTATACACGTGTTTCATGACCGTCTCGACTTTCGGCAAAGGGCGCGATTCTGCCCAAGTTGCCGCTTCATCAATTTTTTGTTTTGCGTCGGCTTTGATGGCGTCGAGTTCTTCTTGCGAAAAGAGTTGTTCGGCAACCACGCGCGCTTCGAAACGCAAAATGCAATCGCGCTTGCGGTCTTCGGCAAGTTCTTCTTCGGAGCGATATTTGGTGTGGTCGTCAGAAGAGGAGTGCGGGAGCAATCGCACGACATTAGCGTTGATGAGCACCGCGCCTTCCCCATTGCGGACTTTTGAAATGGCTTCGTCGGCAATGCGTTTCATTTCGAAGTAATCTGTGCCGTCGACATTGTAGCGAATCAAGCCTTCGTAGCCTGCACCGAGTTTATAGACCGATTCTCCTGCGGTTTGTTCGCGAATCGGCACTGAAATCGCATAGCCATTATCTTCAATCATAAACACAACAGGCAATTTTTCACGCGACGCCCAGTTGAGGGCTTCGTGAAAGTCGCCTTGCGACGTTGTGCCTTCGCCTGCCGAGACATAGACAATTTCGCCTTTGCCTTCGCGTTTGCACCCCATTGCTGTTCCGACCGCTTGCAGAAATTGCGTGCCTGTGGGCGACGATTGCGAGACGATGCGCAGTTCTTTATGTCCCCAATGTGCATACATTTGCCTGCCTGCCGTGCTCGGTGCTTCTTCACGAAAGAGAAAATCGAGCATGGCGTCTTCAATGCGGAAGCCAAGCGTGAGGCAATAGGCAAGATTGCGGTAATACGGATACGACCAATCTACGCCGCCGCGCATGTTTTGAGCCATAGCAATTTGCGCCGCTTCGTGCCCTGAAACGCCAATGTGAAACGACGCCTTTCCTTGTTTGAGCATCGTGAGCAACTTCGTGTCTATTTGCCGTGCGGTTACCATTAAGCGATAGACTTGGGCAAGCTCTTCTTTCGTGAAGGATTCTAAAACTGACGGCTGTTGAGATTTTTTAGTGGCGGACTTTTTACGGCGTTCTGTTTGTTCGTCTGTCATAGTCAAAATTGGATTTGTAAAGGTTGATTAGTTTCATTCATCAGGGTTGATTCCTAACGCGCGCAGTTTTGCGGCAAGTTTTTCAGCGCGTTCTCGTTCTTCTTCGGCTTTCTTTCTCGCTTCTTCGGCAACTCGGCGTTCTTCTTCGGCTTTCTTTCTCGCTTCTTCGGCAACTCGGCGTTCTTCTTCGGCGCGTTGCTTTTCGGCGTTTAGCTGTGCGGCGATTTGCGCTTGCCACTCTTCGTTGGTCAAGAGCAGGTTTCCGTCGGCGTCATACCAGCGGAGCCATTCGCCATCTTCTACACCTTCAAATTTTCCTTGCCACAATCCGACTTGCAAGCCGTATTCCTCGATTTTCAAATTGTCTTTGAGCACATACTCAGCGCCGCTCAGTTTGAAGAGGCGCACTTTGGGTTCGCCGTAAATGCCAATCCAGTCATAGACGATGTAATACGGCACGCGAATCTCCGCATAAATTTTGAGTTTATCCGTCAGTTCATCGCCTTTACGATTGGTTACGACTTCCACGACCACATCGGGCGGCTTGCCAAATACCCAGATGAAATACGCACGATATTTTTTGTGGCTCATGAACTGCTCCCAAGTCGGCACATCGACGCCGAAACTAATCATTGCATCGGGCACAATCGGCGGCTTTGAGACGGAAGAGAATACGCCCACATTCGTGGTTGCAATGAACTTTTCTTTCGGCTTCCAATTTGTGTAGAGCGATGAAACAAGCAAGCGATGTTGCTTTTCAGCGACGATATTATCCACAGGTTCTCCATCTTCGATTTCAATGTGAGAAATATCAGGCTCCTCGAACATGTCGGCGTATTTTTCGCGCCAATCAAGTGTTGCTTTCTCTTCTGCCATTTTTTTCTTCGATTAACAGTTCGACATCAAACACATCTTGAAACGCTTGAACGAGCGCATCGGCGACGTGGCTCATCTCAAGCCTTCTGCCAAGCACTTTTGCCAAAGAAGTTACGCCCATTTCGCTGATTCCACAAGGCACAATGCCGTTGAAAAAACTCAAATCGGTATTGACATTCAGCGCAAGTCCGTGCATGGTTGTCCATTGCGAGAACTTCACCCCAATGGCACAGATTTTTTCATTGCCAATCCAAACGCCTGTGTAGTTCTTCTTCGGATTCGGATGAGACTTGCGACCTGCTTTCACGCCGAAAGTCTGCAAGGCGCGAATCACGACTTCTTCCAAATCGCGCAAGTAGCGATGCACGTCGAGATAGAAGTGATGCAAATTCAGAATCGGATAGGCAACGAGTTGACCGTAGCCGTGATAGGTGATGTCGCCGCCGCGCTCGATTTCAAAAATTTCAATGCCGCGTGCTTCCAGTTCGGCGGAAGTGTAAAGCAGATGGCGTTTATCGGTTTGCGACCCCAGCGTATAGACGTGCGGATGCTCGACAAGAAAGAGCGTATCAAGGGCTTCTTGATTTTTGACGCGCTCAAAGGTTTCTCTTTGGCGTTGAAGTGCTTCGGCATAGCGCATCGTGCCTAATTCAACGACTTGAACTTGTGGCTTCATTAGGCAATGGCTTGTTCGAAAATTGAAAGGTAACTTTCGTAACGCGAGGGCGCAATCTCACCGCGTTCTAATGCTTCGATAACGGCGCAGTCGGGTTCAGTTGTGTGCGTGCAAGATGGGAATCGGCAATTTGGTGCAAACTTGCGAAACTCAATAAAACAGTGTCGCAACTCTTCTCGCGGAATGAACGCCAGTCCATATTCACGAATGCCGGGCGTATCAATCACATAGCCGATTTCACCTTCATCGTTTTTGACTTCGAGCATGGTTGCAAACGAGGTGGTGTGCAGTCCTTTCAAAGTTTTCTCGCTCACTTCGCCAACAGGCATGTCCATTCCTGTCAGTTGGTTGAGCAAAGATGTTTTTCCAACGCCTGAATGCCCTGAAAAGACCGATATTTTTCCTATCATTTTGGCTTTCAAATCGTCCAATCCGATGCGCTTTTGCGCGCTAACGGCTATGACTTCGTAGCCGAGTGGTTCGTAAATGGCGCGAATTTCCACAAGGTCTTGTGGCTCGGCAAGGTCAATTTTATTGATGATGAGAATCGGAGTAATCCGTTCATATTCGGCGTAAGCCAGATAGCGGTCGACCAGTCCCGTTCGGAACACAGGCTCAAAGATGGAACTGACAACGAAGAGCACATCGATATTGCTGGCGATGACGTGCTCGAGTTCGCCACTGCGGTTGGTTTCGCGCGCGCGGCTTCGCGAGAGTTTGGTGCGTCGCGCTTTAACTTGTTGAATCAATCCTTCGCCGAGTGCTTGTTCGGTCGGTTGTGCAATCGGCTTAATGACGACTTCATCGCCAACAACGACAAGCGTTGCATCTGGGTTTTCCGAAATCGTGCTGCGATAGGTTTTGCAAAGGTAGTTTCCGTCGTCGGTGCGCACGGTTATGGCGCGACCTTTGCATTCAATTACAACGCCTTCTAAATCGGCAAGATGCGCTTCGGGCTTTTGTGTGTATTGCGCGTTTTGTCGGTTATGCCGCTTGGAAATGTCGGTGGTGCGTTCAAAGACAGCGGAATCGTCGTCGGCAAGGTTGGGATTGAATTTCCATTTTTCTTCGCCCTTCGACCACGCCTTGATAACTTTTTTCAACTTCTGCTTTTTTTCCATCGCATCGGGTTTATGGCATCAGGTTTAATTTGAGGCGCGAAGTTACAAAACTTACGGTTTTGCAGGCGGGGAGAGGAAAAATTTGATTTGGTATTTGCATTTTCGCGCTCGAGTGTTATTTTTGCGTCCCTTTGATATATCATTCCTCGGTAGCTCAGTGGTAGAGCAATCGGCTGTTAACCGATTGGTCGCTGGTTCGAATCCGGCCCGAGGAGCGAACGAAGCCTTGCTAACGCAAGGCTTTTTTCTTTTTTAACCGTTCCTCAATCTCCGCTTTGCTTCATCGAGTAAAGCGTTCCGAGAATGAAGCAGGCTTGCATTTCGCCGTATTTATCGCCGAGGGTTTCGGAGTAATACAATGCTGTGAGAATTTCTTCAAAGGCTTTTTCAAGTTGATGTTGCTGTCGGTAAATATCAGCAAGATTTCGATGCGTATTGGCTAATCCGTGCAGATTCCGATGTTCCACAAATAGGCGTTTGGCGCGCTCAATTTCGTCAATTGCAAGGTCTAACGCCCCTTGTTCAGCAAGCAGAATTCCGATTTCGCCATGGGTTCGTGCTTCGCCTAACTTATCTCCGAACTGTTCCCACAGTCGCAGGCTTTCGCGATGATAAGCGAGGGCGACTTCTGTGTTGCCTGTGCGCCGATAAACAGAGCCAATGTTGCCGAGCGTATAAGCCTTTCCGTTCTCATCTCCAATTTCTTCTTTGATTTTCAAACTCTCGATAAAGCATTCTAACGCGGCATCAAAATTTCCGAGATAGTGATGGATTCCTCCGAGATTGTTGAGGGAAGCGGCTTCGCCGATTTTGTCGCCGAGCATTTGACGCAATCGCAGACTTTCTTGCGTGTAGTCAAGTGCTTTTGCAAACTCGCCTGTCACCACCGCAAGCGAGCCGAAGTTGCTTAGCACATTGGCGCGTCCTTTTTCATCGCCGAGTTCCTCAAAGAGTTGCATCGATTGTGAGAGAAGCCCATGAACCTCTCGATATTGACCGCACGGCGCAAGTGCGACGGCTTTGTTGAGCAAGGCGTCGGCAAGTCCTTTTTTGTCGTTAATTTCTCGCGCCATTTGCTCGGCTTGGTTTGCGTAATTCAAGGCGCGGCTTAAATCTTTGGGCTTCGTTGCCGCTGAAAGCGCGTTGAGCAAAGCAATTTTTTCATGTTCGGTCTCTGCTCGACGCAGTTTGAATTCTAATTCGTCACTCATGTGAAATCATTTTAGTATGTCGTGATTGGATTTTTCCGCCTCTGAACTTCGCCTTATATTTGAATCCTCGATTTTACCTTTAATCACTTTAACGCTGTATGACATCACGCGAAATTAGGCAGTCTTTTTTAGAATTCTTCAAATCCAAACAACACGAAATCGTCCGCTCCGCTCCCGTTATTCCCGCCGAAGACCCAACGCTTCTCTTCACCAATGCGGGCATGAACCAGTTTAAGGATGTCTTTCTCGGAACAGGCAAGCGAAACTACAAACGCGCTGCCAACACGCAAAAGTGCATTCGCGCTTCTGGCAAACACAACGACCTCGAAGATGTTGGACGCGATACTTATCACCACACCTTTTTTGAAATGCTCGGCAACTGGTCGTTTGGCGATTATTACAAAGAAGAAGCCATCGGCTGGGCGTGGGAACTGCTCACAGCCGTCTGGAAACTGCCCAAGGACCGACTTTATGCGACCGTCTTCGAAACGGACGACGAAGCCTTCGAGATTTGGAAAAACTTCACCGACATCAATCCCGACCATATTCAACGGCACGGCAAAAAAGACAACTTTTGGGAAATGGGCGAAACAGGACCCTGCGGACCCTGCACGGAAATTCACATCGACCTCACGCCCGATAAGAGCGGCGCAAAACTCGTCAATGCTGGCTCTGCACAAGTGATTGAAATCTGGAATCTCGTCTTCATTCAATACAACCGCAACGCACAAGGGGAGTTGGAGCCGCTTCCTGAAAAACACGTCGATACAGGCATGGGCTTTGAGCGCGTTACCGCCGTGCTTCAAGGCAAGACTTCAAACTACGATACCGACATTTTCAAGCCGCTTCTCGATAAACTTACCGATTTAACTCGTGTTTCTTATACAGGGTCGCTGGAAAAGGAGACTGATATTGCCTTGCGCGTGATTGCCGACCACATTCGCACGCTTGCTTTTGCGATTGCCGACGGTGCTACGCCCAGCAACGAAGGACGCGGCTATGTGCTTCGACGCATCTTGCGCCGCGCCGTGCGTTATGCCAAAACGCTCACTCAAACCAGCGAGCAACACCCCCTTCTTCATAAACTCGTCTCCACGCTTGCCAATTCAATGGGTGATGTCTTCCCCGAACTCATCGAACGCCAAAGCGTGATTGAGCAAGTCATTCGCGCCGAAGAAGAAAACTTTTTGCAAACACTTGATAGAGGGATTCAAATTTTTAACGAGGTCACAGCAAAAGTTAAAGCCGAAAACCAAACGACCATTGCTGGGCGCGATGTGTTCAAGCTTTACGACACTTACGGCTTCCCAATGGATTTAACGCGCTTAATGGCGAAGGAAATCGGACTCTCGATTGATGAAGCCGGCTTTGAGCAATTGATGAAAGAGCAGAAAGAGCGCGCACGAAAAGACCGAAAACAAAAAATGACACAAGGCGAAAGCGGTGAAGCCAAGTGGGTGAAACTCTCTTCGGGCAAAGATTCTGTTTTCAAAGGCTATACCTCGCTATGCGAAAAGGCTAAAATCCGCTGGGTGAAGAAGACCGACGATAAGCTTTTTTTGATTTTGGATAAAACGCCGTTCTATGCTGAATCAGGCGGGCAAGTGGGCGATAAAGGCACCATTGAGTCAGGAAATTTTGTTTTGCATGTTTGCGACGTTCAAAAAGATGGCGAGCGCATTGTTCATATCGTTAATCGCATTAGCGAAGTTGGTGGTAAGGAAATAGAGATTTCGGACTTTGAGTTTTCCATGCTTTCCAAAGATGTGGCAGCGAAAGTCGACCGTCAAACTCGATTGCACACCGCACGAAACCACACGGCAACGCACTTGCTTCATGCAGCGCTGCGCAAGGTTCTGGGCGAGCATGTCCAACAAAAAGGCTCACTTGTTACGCCAGAGCGGTTGCGATTCGATTTCAGCCATTTTGAAAAAACAACCGACGCACAACTTGCTGAAATTGAAGAACTCGTCAATGAACAAATTCGCACTGCCCAGAAAGTTATCAAGCATGATGGCGTGCCGTTTGAAGAAGCCAAGCGCATGGGCGCACTTGCGTTTTTTGGCGACAAATATGGCGACGTAGTGCGCGTGCTCGAGATTCCCAATTTCTCGATTGAGTTTTGTGGCGGCACACATTTAGACAATGTCGGTCAGATTGGATTGTTCAAAATTGTTTCTGAATCGAGCATTGCTTCGGGCATTCGTCGCATTGAAGCCGTAACCGGCAAAGCCGCCGAAGCCTTATTTCGAAAGGAGTTCAACGAACTTCAATCGCTCAAGCAGCTCCTTAATGCGCAATCGGAAGAGGAGATTCCAACGAAAGTGGTAAAGTTGATTGAAGAGCGGAAAGCGTTAGAAAAACAGTTGGAAAAACTGCGTGTGGAAGTTGCTACTTCGCAGTTGGATACCCTTTTAGCACACGCTGAAGAAATTGGCGGCACGAAAATTTTGGCTACTGAAGTTTCCGCCTCGAGTGCCGACGAATTGCGCTTGATGGGCGAAGCCTTACGAGGCAAAATGAAATCGGGCGTCGCGCTTTTAGCCAGTGTCATTGAAGGCAAAGTTGCGCTTGTGGCAACGGTTAGCGACAACTTGATTGCGTCTAAACACTTGCAAGCTGGCGAACTCATCGGCAATGTAGCAAAAGTTTTGCAAGGCGGCGGTGGCGGCAGAGCGCACTTAGCAACCGCAGGCGGGAAAGACGCCTCTAAACTTCCCGAAGCCTTTGCGCTCTTCAAATCGATAGTGCAGCGCAGCCTCAACTAAACCTGGCACATGACGCTTTGTAAAGTTATCGGCACACTGGTTGCTACACAAAAAGACGAAACATTGCGTCCTGCAAAATTGCTTATTGTCAAGCCGATTAACCTTGACGGGTCATTTCGCAATGAGCGCGAGCTGATTGCGATTGATACGCAGGACGCAGGCGAAGGCGATTTGGTGCTGGTCGCACAAGAGGGTGCAGTTGTTGCGCAAGTGATGCAGTCCGACAAAGTTCCCGCCAACACGATTATCATGGCAGTAGTCGATGGATTCGATGTATTTGAGTCCTAACCAATCGCTCAGCCATTTTAGTCCATAATTTTCCTAAGAAATGCGGGCGTCTCTGGATTCGTCTTACGAATTTTGTCTACGGTTCCATCATTTGGTTTTTGCTCATTTTGCTCTTCGCCGCTTTTATTGGTGAGCGGTTGTGGCATCGGGATTCCGCGTTTGAGGAAGGTTGGCGTGCTTTCATCGTTCTTCTCAAACACATCGGAACTCATGCGTTCCATTTTTCCGCCGACGATTGGATTTGAAATCGGCGGTGGCACAGGCGCAGATTTTGTTTCTGTGCGTCGGATTACTTGTAATTCAGGTTGCTTTGCTGATGTGCTTGAATGTTTCTTGTTTTTATTGAATCCTGTGGCGATTACGGTTACAGTGATTTCGCCTTTCATTGTTTCGTCTTCAACATGCCCGTGAATGATAGTTGCGCCCTCGCCCGCTTGTTCGTGAATAAAGCTCATGGCTTCTTTCATATCGCTCATGGTTACATCGCCTGTAATGTTGATGAGCACGCCCGAAGAACCTTTGATGGAAACACCGTCTAAGAGTGGAGACGAAATTGCTTCTTCTGCGGCGCGCAAGGCACGATTTTCTCCTGAAGCGGTCGCCGACCCCATGAGCGCGTCGCCTGAATCAGACATGATGTTGCGCACGTCGGCAAAGTCGACATTGACAAAACCATGTTTGGTTACAATTTCAGAGATGCCTTTGGCGGCACGATATAGCACATCGTTTGCGATGCTGTAGGCTTGCTTGACGCTCAAATCGCCATTTGCAATGCTCAAAATTTTTTCGTTTTGCACCACGATAAGCGTATCGACTTCTTTTCGCAGTTCATCGATGCCGCGCATAGCCGTTTCCATCGTGCGCTTACCTTCATATTCAAACGGTTTAGTTACGATAGCGATGGTTAAGATGCCAAGTTTTCGAGCGATGTTGGCAACCACAGGCGCTGCGCCTGTGCCTGTGCCTTTGCCCATGCCGGCGGTAATGAAGAGCATATCTGCGCCGCGAATGAGTTCGGAAATTTCTTCCCGTGATTCTTCAGCAGCATGCCTGCCCACCTCAGGGTTGAACCCTGCACCGAGCCCCTTGGTTGTTGTGCTACCGATTTGCAATCGATGTGTCGCAAGCGATTTAGATAACGCTTGACTGTCGGTATTACACGCGATAAACTCCACACCAGCAATGCCGAGTTCAACCATGTTATTGACGGCATTTCCACCGCATCCGCCAACGCCGATGATTTTGATTTTTGCGCCGAGCGGCGAATAGGTTGTGTCTAATTCAAATGGCATAGTTACTCGCTCCTTACACGGTTCTTTTTGTGAATTAAAGTTTCGTTCTTCTTCCGAGACAGTTTGTTTTGTTGTAATTGCTTTTCTTCCAAACGCTTAAATTTGATCGAACCAGTCTTTGACCCTATCAAAAATGTTTTTATCACTTCTCTTTTGCGATTCATTTGACGACGCCTTAGAGGTCTCCAATTCAGGCTCGTTTTCCTCGACTGCTTCGTGCGACTGCTGTTCAATTGGCATATCGCGAAACGCACGCAAGACCAACCCTGCTACGGTTGCATATTTTGGCGAATTGAGTTCGCCTTTCATTCCGCCGTCAAGCCCTTCAGGCGTGCCAATTCGAACATCTAATCCTAAAACCTGTTGCGCCAAACTTTGCGTGCCCTGAACTAACGCGCCGCCGCCAGTGATAATCGCCCCCGCATTGAGATATTGGTAATCTCCCGATTTTCTCAGCGACTCGCGGACGCGCTCGAAAATTTCTGTCATGCGTGCCTCAATGATGTTGGTCAGCACAGATTTTCGGAACGACTTCGGCGGACGCCCTTCCAAATCAGAAA
This sequence comes from Chloroherpetonaceae bacterium, assembly GCA_046292465.1. Lineage (GTDB taxonomy): Bacteria > Bacteroidota > Chlorobiia > Chlorobiales > Thermochlorobacteraceae > JANWWM01. The sequence continues at coordinate 73,319 of JBKBRB010000001.1, read as the reverse complement.
CCAAAATTTCTTCATCGTGAATCAGGTCAGGGAAGTATGCGCATCCATGCTTAACCTTCAATTCTTCAGCAATATCTTCAAGTGTATGCAAGCCAATCGCTACATCGTTCGTTACATCACAGCCGGCAATTTTGACGACTTCGGAATAGCGAATCGCACCACGCCGATAAATGGCAATGTCGGTTGTGCCACCGCCAATGTCAATAACCACAACCCCGCTCTTTTGCTCCCGCCCTTTAATGACCGCCAGCCCCGACGCCACCGGCTCAAACGTCATGCCATTCACCGAAAGCCCTGCTTTTTCAATACACTGCTCAATGTTGCGGATTTTGCTAATCATCCCCATCACCACATACACACTTCCGCGCATGGATTGCCCTGCCATACCAATTGGGTCCAAAACGCCTTCTTGGTCGTCGACAATGAACTCTTGTGGAATCGAGTGAATAACACGCCGCTCCATATTCAAATGCTCTAAACTTTTCTTCGCCTTCTCGACCAAGCGCATCACATCGTTGTGATTAACGATTTGCGTTGGGTTAATCGTAATCTCTGCGCTCGACTTAATGCACTGCACATGCTCACCTGAAATACCCACATTTACACCTTTAATTTTAATGCTCGAAGTGTGCGAGGCTTCGCTCACCGCTTCGCGAATCGCATCAACCGTGCGATTGATATTGACCACCGTTGCCCGCTGCAATCCCTCCGACTTTGCTTTTCCAACCCCTAACACATGAATTTTTCCAAACTCATCTCTTTTGGCAACGACACAGCAAACTTTGGTCGTGCCAATATCCAGACCTACCACAAATTGTTCTTTCGTTTTTCCATTCGTCATCTGTGCACCTCGTTTTCAGTTTTGAGATTTTCGTTTTGGGTTTATTGTCTCATATTCTTTTGCAAAAATTTTTCCGTCAAAACGGACATCAACATACTCAAATGGCTTCAAGCCTTTTTTGACGACGACTTGCTTCCAAAAAATTTCAAAGTTCTTCAGCCGCTGTTCGTGGTCGCTGTTTCCGAAAATAACCGTTGCCTCGCTCTCTGCCGTGAAGACATGAAGTTGATTGTCCGCAGCAATGCGCACTTCGCTCACCAACATCCTGGCGTATTTCGTCTCCATCAAGGCTTTGCAAAAACTGAGTGCGTTTGCTGTTTCAGCACTATCCAGTTTGCTTATCGCACTCATGCTATCGCGAACAATTTTTTTGAATCCTGTCAAGAGTGGCAAACGCACCGATTCTAACGCTGATTCACTTTTATCCATCACAAACCCCGCTTCGTCGACAAGTTTCAGTGTTTTGTTTATCACCGCCATAGCAACTGGTCGCCGCTCTTGCACGCGCAAACGCACAGCATCGGGCAGTTCTTTCGTTGCAACTACTTTGCGAATGTAAGGAAGCGATTGAAGCGCATCAACGATGTCGGATAAACTCACCTCGTTCATCTTCATTCCGACGAACCGATTCAATGCGCGTTCTATCTCTTCCGTTTTGCTAATGCGATTGCCTTGCACAATGAAGCGCGCAAGTTCGGATTCGCGCATCCAAAATTTTGAAAGAACAAATACTGCGATTAAACCAACAACGACACCAACAAACACCATCATCTTTGGCGATTTGAACCCGCTCTTATTGCGCACGAAAATGCCTTCTGCTTTGGCATCTTCTTCAGCGTTTAGATCTTCGGCATTGAGCGGTTCGGCTTTGCTTTCACTTTCAATCGGTTCGGCGTAAGTGCCGTCGCTTTTAACTTCTTCGTGCTTCGGCTCGTCTCCGTCGTTATACTCGATGTAGTTTGGCATCGTGCGTTTTACGTTGCGTTTAGTCAAATTTTCCAAGCAGTTTAATTTCAAGTTCCAGATTAACACCGAATTTTCTTTTCACTTCGGCTCTCGCCAGTTCAATCAGTGCCATTACATCACTTGCTTTTGCATTGCCAAGATTGACGATAAAGTTTGCGTGCTTTTCAGAAATTTGTGCGTCGCCGATTCGCTTGCCTTTCAAGCCGCACGCTTCAATGAGCGCGCCTGTAAATCGTGGATTGCCGTTTTCATCAGGCGGCGGATTTTTGAAGATGCTCCCCGCATTCGGCAAAGTGAGCGGCTGTGAGTTTCGCCGTTTTTCCATCCACATTTTTCGTTTTTCCATCGCCACTTTTTGCTCTTCGGCAGAAAGTTTTTTGAGCCGAAGTGTGCAAGCGAGAATGATGTCGTTCTCCAAATCTGTCCCGCGATAGCGATAGGCAACTTCATTGCGCCGCAAGGTTTTGATTTCACCACATCGAATCACCTCGACGCTCTCGATGACTTCAAAAATCTCTTTGCCGTAAGCCCCTGCGTTCATGAGAATCGCGCCGCCAACACTTCCCGGAATGCCCGACAAGTTTTCCAATCCGCCGTATCCTTTTTTGAGCATATTGGCGGCAAGCGCAGGCAAATCTGCTCCCGCCTCTACATAAACAAGCGCACTTCCGTCCTCTTCTTTGACTTCAACTTGTTCGAGATTTTCACGAAGCGAAATCACCGCACCGCATATCCCTTTATCGCTGATGAGCACATTGCTTCCGCGTCCCAAAACGAGATAGGGCAGTTTCACTTTTTCAAAGAACTTCAAAGCACTTAGCACATCGGCTTTATCTTTTGGCGACACAAACACATCTGCATTGCCGCCGATACGAAAACTTGAAAACTTCGCAAGATTATAGTTCAACTGAACCTCACCTCTAACAGCTTGACGGAGTTCTTCCAAGTTCAACATTGCTTACTGAATGCTTAATGTTTTGCGCTTATAGTCTATCGTTAGTTTTCGCCCCTTGAAAAATGGGTATCCTAAAATCATATCCACTTTTTTCTTCGCCGTAACTCCTGTGGCTTTGAATTGTTGCTCAATCACGCTTAAATCCATGACGGCGGTTTTGACATTTTTCATCGTAATTCCGTCGAGCGAAACCGCACATACTTTCACGAACTCGACCTTTATTTCTCCGCCGATGCCGTGCGCCGATTTTTCTTTCTTCGGCACATCAAGGTGCGGCAGGTCTAAATCCGTTGCCAAACTTTGTGCAATCACACACCCCGTTGCGCCTGTGTCGAGTATCGCCGAAATCACGCGCTGTGTTTTCTTGCCCGACACAGCAACTTTGACAAGAATGAGCGGCAACTGCGCCGATGCTAACTGAAACTTAACCGCCATATTTTTTCTCCAATCCTTCTGCAAATTTTTCCGCCCATTTTGTGATGTCGCCTGCGCCCATCATCACCACAAGTTCGTTGCTTTTGACCTCGCTATTCAGCACCGTGAGCAAGTTTGATTTTTCTACGACCATCGCGCCCGAAATTTTATCTGCAATTAAACGACTCGATACGCCCTTGAAATCTTCGGCTTTTTCGCGCGACGGATATACTTCCGTGATGATAATCCTATCCGCAAGGCTTAACGCCGACGCAAAGTCTGACGCGAAATCTCGCGTGCGCGAGTAAAGGTGCGGCTGAAAAACGGCTATCACTTTTCGCGACTTGAATCCGCGCTTTGCCGCTTCAAGCGTCGCACGAACTTCGGTCGGGTGATGCGCATAATCATCAACGACCATCGGCGCATGTTCTCCGTGCTCAAATCGAACCTGAAACCGCCGACGCACGCTTTTGAACTTTGCCAATCCCCGCCGAATGTCCTCAAAACTCAATCCGATTTCAAAGCCAACAGCGATTGCCGCAAGCGCATTCTTGACATTGTGAATGCCTGCCGCTTCAATGCCGACAATTCCAACGGATTGACCGCGCCACATAACTTTGAACTTCAAAGACGTTTGCGCTTGCTCGATCTCAATCGCCTGAAACTCTGCATCAGCATTGAGTCCGTAGGTTATCGTCTTGCGCTTCAAGTTCGGACGAATCGCACGCAAGTTTTCTTCATCATTGCAAAGAACGACTGCGCCATAAAACGGCACTTTGTTTCCAAATTCTGTGAAGGCTTGCTTCAAATCATCAATATCCTTGTAGATGTCCAAGTGTTCGGCTTCGAGCGTGGTCATCACGGCAATCGTTGGCGTCAGTTTCAAAAAGGTTCGGTCGTATTCATCGGCTTCAATCACCATCAAGTCGCCATCGCCGACGAGCGCGCTTCCACCTGAACCGAGGCTCAAAAAGTAATCGGAAACGCCACCGATGAGTGCCGTCGGCTCGAGATTGGCTTCGGCAAGCATTGTGGCAATCATCGTTGTTGTCGTTGTTTTTCCGTGCGTGCCTGCTACACAAATGCCTGCTTTTCGCCGCATGATTTCGCCCAAGAGTTCATCGCGCTTAACGACAGGCACTCCTAACTTGATTGCTTGACGCGTTTCAGGATTTTCATCAACGCGCACCGCCGAAGAGTGTGCGACGACTTCTGCACCGTCGATGTTTTGCGCATCGTGTCCGATTGTAATTATCGCGCCGCGCTCTCTTAATCGGTCGGTTACATCGCTGGCGTTCAAATCTGAGCCGCTCACTTTCAAGCCATTGTTGAGCAAGACTTCGGCAATCGCGCTCATGCCCGCGCCGCCAATGCCGACAAGGTGAATGTGCCTGATTCTGCCGAGCAGTCCTTGTTTGAGTCGTTTCATCATTGCTCTACCATTTTTTGACTTGCGAGCCGTATCGCACTTTCGGCGATTTCTTTTGCGGCGTTTGGCTTGCCGAGTGTTTTTGCCACTTCTTTCATCGCGTTTCGCTTTGCGTCGTCTTCAAGGAGCGCGAGAATTTTTTTGTAAGATTCGTCGCTACTGATTTCATCATTCGGAATCAAGACCGCCGCACCTTTTTCCGACAAGGCTTTGGCGTTGAAGTATTGATGATTATCCGCCGCGAAAGGATACGGCACAAGCACCGACGCCATGCCGATGTTGGTCAGTTCAGCAATCGTTGATGCGCCCGCACGGCAGAGCACTAAATCCGCCGCCGAGTATGCCAAGTCCATTCGGTCAATGAACGCGCTGAACCACAAATTTTCTTTTGGCTGAACACGCAAGGCAACGGCTTCGTAATCGGTTTTGCCAATTTGCCATATCACATTGACGCGCGTGAGCAAGTCATCGAGTCGCTTTTCAATCGCCGTGTTCAGGCTTCGCGCGCCCAAACTGCCGCCAAAGACGAGCAAGGTTTTTCGCGTTGGATTCACCTTGAAAAAAGGTCGCGCTTCTTCGGGCGAAACGAGTTCAAAGCGTCGTGTTGGGTTGCCTGTCATGACGCACGGCACGCGCTTCGAGAAATACCGTCGCGAACTTTCAAATGTGAGATGCACTTCGTCGGCGCGCGCCGCCAGCCAGCGCGTTGCCCAACCCGGCTTTGCGTTTTGTTCTTGAATCAAGGTTGGAATGCCGAAGTCTTGCGCCGCCCACACGACAGGAAAACTCACAAACCCACCAGTTCCAATCACCACGTCAGGCTCTTCTTGCTCGAGCAACTCTTTTGCTTCGTCGATGCTTTCCATCAAGCGAAACGGAAACTTCAAATTTTCAAAGAGCGATTTTAATGAGTAACCTCGCTTGAAGGCGACGGCTGAAATCAAGTGAAGCGTGAAATTTCGCTTTGGAACTTCGGTCGCTTCAATGCCGCGCTCTGTGCCTGCAAAGGCAATTTTGGCTTCGGGCTTCTGCCGTAAAATTTCTTCGGCAATCGCGATTGCTGGAAACAAATGCCCGCCTGTGCCGCCACCTGTCAGCAAAACTTTCACATCAATAAATCGGTTGCCTGTTTCACACTGCTTTTGCTTTCGCTGTCTTCAACGTTCATTTCTGCGCTTGCGGCTTTTTTCTTTTCCTGCCGTTTCTTTTCTCGCGAGATGCTAATGAGCAAGCCCACGCCGAAGGCGTTAAAGAGTGCCGCGCTTCCACCGTAACTGACGAAAGGCATGGGCAATCCCGTCGTCGGAACGAGGTGGCACGCAACCGCCGCGTTGACGAAAGCATAAACGCCGATTGCAACCGTAACGCCGTAAGCAAGATACTTGCCGTAATCGTCCATCGCATTTCGTGCAATCATTACGCCGCAAATGATGACGCCGACGAAGAGCAGAATGATGAGCGTTGCGCCAATGAATCCATATTCTTCACCTAAGACGGCGAAAATGAAATCGTTGTAAGATGCGGGCAGAAAGAGTTCGCGCTGTTTGCTTGCGCCAGGACCGAGTCCGAAAATTCCGCCGTTGCCAAGCCCAATCAAGGCTTGTTCAATTTGATAACTTGCTTTATCTGAACCTTCGCCGACGAAGGTGAGCAGTCGCGCCATGCGATAAGGCGCGGCAATCGCAAACGCCGCCGCCACAGGCACAAATGCCAACGCCGTGAGCGCAAGGTGTTTCAAATCCACGCCGCCGAGAAAGAGCACGATAAAGCAGATGCCTACAATCACTGTCGCCGTGCTGAAATTTGGTTCAAGCGCGACGAGTCCTGCGATTCCAAACACTACCGTTATCATTGGATAGTAAGCACGATATAAATCTTTGATGTGCGATTTCTTTTCGGTAATCATCGTTGCCAAGTGCATAATGAGCGCGTATTTCGCCAAGTCCGACGCTTGAAACTTGAATCGTCCATAGCCAATCCATCGTGCCGCGCCGTCAATCGCGCCGACGGCTTTCATTGCTAAAAGCATTGCGAGCAGCGCCGCACTCACCACCAAAATTGCCTTGCTAAATTTTTTGAAGAGTTTGTAATCCATTGCGCCGACCATGAAGATGACGCCTAAGCCCAAGACCACAAACAACAGCTGCCGCCAAAGGAAATACTCTTCATTGTGAAATTTTTTCGCGCCCCAACCTGCACCGCTACTATACACCACCAACACGCCGATGCACATGAGCAGAACCACCAAGAGCAAGAGCAATTTTCCCGCGAGACTTTCAAATGTCTTTTTTGGAATGATGTTGCCTTCGGCAAGTTTTCCGAGAACGCTCGTTTCATCAATGCCGCCGCCATTCCCTTGATTTTGCAAGGGTTTCGGCTCTGTATGGTCAATGATGAATCCACCGTTCATGTGTTGTTCGTCGTTTGATTTTCGTTTGCCTATTTTTTATGTGCTTGATAATTATATCCCGACGCGGACGGATTGCGCCGCACCGCATCGGGAAGCATCACAATTTGAAGACATAGCAAAGAACAAAAAGAAAGAACAGAACTCGTTTTCGGCTGACGCCTTAGTTGCCTTGTTTTCGGCTGACGCCTCAATTACAAATTTCCGACCAAGCGTTTGAAGGTTTCGCCGCGCTCTTCGAAGTTGGCGAACATGTCGAAGCTGGCACATGCAGGCGAGAGCAAAACGGTTTCGCCTTGTTTGGCTTCGCGTCGCGCCAGTCGCACTGCCTCTTCCATCGTTTCGGCTTTGGCGACCTTTGTTACATCGCTGAAAGTTTCCACGATTTTTTCTTTTGATTCGCCAATAGCGACAATCATTTTGACTTTCTCTTTGACAAGCGGTTTGACTTTGCTGTAATCGTTGCCTTTGTCGCGTCCGCCTGCGATGAGCACAATCGGTGCGTTAATGGTATCGAGCGCATACCAAAGCGCGTTGACCGTTGTCGCTTTTGAATCGTTGATGAACTGCACTCCATCGACTTCACGCACAAACTCAATTCGATGCTCGACTCCCTCAAAGGTCATGATACTTTCGCGAATCATTTCCTTTTTGACTTCTAAGGCACGCGCCGCGACCGCCGCCGCAAGCGAATTGTAGACGTTGTGTGTGCCGCGAAAATGAACGCGCCCGATAACCTCTTCTTTTTTCATTATCCTTTCTTTCTCTCCGTTAAACTTTATCGTGAGCCACTCGCCATCGAGAAAAGCACACGCTTCATATTTTTTGCTTAGGTTTTTTTCTAAACTCATTCGCACCAACTTCGGCTTGAGCGATTTCAAAACTTCTTTGTCTGAAAACTGACGCTGTAATTCTGCATTATCGATATTGACCACCAGCACATCGTTTTCATCTTGCGCTTGATAGATGCGATACTTTGCACGGGCATACTTGCGAAAGTCGTTGTCGTATCGGTCTAAATGGTCAGGCGTGATGTTGGTAATCACTGCAACTTTCGGCTTGTATGTGAAACAGTGGTCAAGTTGAAAACTGCTTGTTTCTACCACCGCCACATCGCGCTCCGACATTTCCTCGACATAATCCGCAAATGGCACACCGATATTGCCGACCGCAAACGCACGATAGCCCTTCTCTTTTCCGTCGCGCTCGAAAATTTTGTGCGTCAGTGCCGTCGTTGTCGTCTTTCCGTCTGTGCCTGTTATGGCAACAATGCGCGCCTTGCAAAACCATGACGACATCTCGATTTCAGAATAGACCGGCACATTTGCCGCCTCTAATCGTTTGACAATCGGCGCATTGCTTGGCACGCCCGGACTAATGACCGCAAAATCGCACTCGAAGACGCGCTCCGTGTGCCCGCTTGCCTCAAAGTCGATTTTGTTTCGCTCCAATTTTTCAATGAACCGTTTATCCATTGCTTCTCGCTCGGTCAAGAACACTTTCGCACCATGTTTTTTGAGCAACATTGCCGCTGAAATTCCGCTTCGCTTTCCACCGATAACCGTTACGCGCTTTTGATGTATCTCTTGAACTTTCATTAGCGCAATTTCAAACTGATTAAACTTGCCGTAACAAACACAAGCGTCAGAATCCAAAACCGAATCACGATTTTTTCTTCTTGCCACCCCAACATCTGAAAGTGATGATGCAGCGGTGCCATCTTGAACACTCGCCGACCTTCTCCATACTTCCAACGCGTGAACTTGAACCAATAGCGTTGAATAATCACCGAGAGCGTTTCAATGAGAAAAATTCCTGCAATCACCGGCAGTTGCAATTCTTTCTTGATGAGAAGCGCAATCACGGCTATCGCACCGCCAATCGCCAGCGAGCCTGTATCGCCCATAAACACTTGCGCAGGGTGCGCGTTAAACCATAGGAAGCCAATACATGCCGCCGCAATCGCAAGCGCAATAATCGCCACTTCACCTGCGCCCTCGATATAGACGATGTTCAAATACTTGGCGAACTTGGCGTTGCCTGTCAGGTAGGCAAAGCCTGCAAGCGCGATGAGCGTAATCGCTGAACAGCCCGCCGCAAGCCCGTCAAGTCCGTCCGTCAGGTTTACCGCATTCGACACCGCCGCCACAATGAACACGCACACAGGGATATACCAGTAGCCATAATCGACAGTCAAATTTTTAAAGAACGGCACCGTCGTGTTTGAAAGCAACGCAGAAAGTTTTGGGTCTAAGACGGTGTAAATCCCAATCGCTAATCCGAGCGTAACTTGACCAAACAGTTTATATCGCTCCGATAATCCGCCTTTGACTTTCTTAATCACTTTCAAGTAATCATCAATAAACCCGATGATGCCCATCCACGCCACCGCAAGCAGAATCAGCCATGCAAACGGACTTGCGAGTTTTGACCACAAGAGCGATGCGCCGAAGATGGAAAGCAGAATAATTGAGCCGCCCATTGACGGAATCCCGACTTTTTTCCGATGCTCTTTCGGTGCTTCTTCTTTTATCGGCTCAATGACTTTTGTTTTCAAGTAAGCAATGATGCGCTCTCCGAATATCAACGCAATGAGCAATGCTGTAACCGCCGCCGCTAACGCCCGAAACGAGATATAATCCACCAGCCGAAGCCAAGTGATTTGATACGTTTCGCCGAGATATTTAAGTAAGTAGTAAAGCAATATGCTCTTGTTTGTTAGGTCGCGCTGTGTTTAGGGCGCATGGTTTATTAGCCGCTTTTGTAAATGCGTTTTAATTTCTTCAAACACTGTCTCCATCTTCATTCCGCGTGAGCCTTTGAATAAAATCGCATCGCCTGCCGAGATTGATTCCACAAGCAGTTTGGCGAGGTCGGCTTTATCATCAAAGTGTTTTTTCATGCCCGCGCTTGCCGCTTCAATCGTTTTCTTCATTTCGTTTCCGTAGCCAAAAAGCATATCGAGATTGAGCGTTGCGATAAACTTGCCAAGTTCTTCATGCTCCTTTTTGGAAAGCGCGCCGAGCTCGAGCATATCGCCTAAGACCGCAATTTTTTTTCCCTTGTTCTTCACCTCTTTGAGCGCATTCAATCCTGCACGCATCGATTCAGGATTAGCGTTGTAAGTGTCGTTCATCAACACCACATCGCTTTCAATGCAAACGCTCATTCGCTTCAAAGCAGGGTTGATTTCAAAACTTTCTAATGCCTCTTTAATGCGCGAAAGCGATACGCCGAAATTCAGCCCAACCGCAACCGCTACAAGCGCGTTTTGAACATTATGCCGACCTGAAATTTTCAGCGAAATTTCCTCGCTCGTTTCGCCTGTGCTTACAAGGAACTTCGGACAGCCTAACGCATCACTCTCCAAAAATTCCGCAAACACATCGAGCGCGATTTGCTCTTGTTTCGTTGTTCCATAAAACAAGCGTTGCATAATGCCTTCCGATTGTTTGAGCACCCACTCGTCATCGGCATTGACAAATGCGGTTCCGCCGTGCATTGCTATCCAATCAAAGAGTTCGCCTTCGGCTTCTGCAACAGCATCAATCTTGTCAAAGAACTCAATGTGCGCCTTGCCGATGTTTGTAATAAGCGCGTGCGTTGGTTCAGCGATTTGGCAGAGGCGCGTCATTTCGCCCGCGTGATTCATTCCCATTTCAATCACGGCAATTTCCGTCTCGCTTCGCAGTCCAAAGAGCGTGAGCGGCACACCAATGTGATTGTTGAAATTGCCTTGTGTTGCGTGTGTCTTGAACGTTGAGCGCAAGACGTGTGCTGTCATTTCCTTCGTGGTTGTCTTTCCACTATTTCCACCAATTGCGACAATCGGAATCAAAAACTTTCGCCTGTAAATCCTTGCTAATTCTTGCAAAGCGAACAGCGTGTCGGAAACAACCAAGAAATTTCCTTTCACTTCTCTATTCACCTCTCGCCACTGCTTATCAACGATGCAAAGCGTCGCCCCTTTTTCTAATGCAGATTTGACGAACTCATGCCCATCGTGCGTTTCGCCTTTGAGTGCGACGAAAATTTCTCCGCTCTGCACGGTGCGTGAATCGGTCGTAACCTTCACCTCTTCCCGCGTTGCAAAGGTTTCGGCTTCAAGATTTCCGACGCGCGCTAAATCGTCTTTGCTTAGTGTCATGAGTTCGTTGTCATGAGTTCGTTTCATCAAAAATGTTTCTTATGACGGCTCTATCGTCAAAAGGATACTTGACGCCTTGAATTTCTTGATAGGCTTCGTGCCCTTTGCCGGCTACGAGCAATACATCACCGTGTCCGATAAGCGAAATGCCTTTTCTGATGGCGGCTTGGCGGTCGGCAATGCGGTAGTAGCGTTTTGTTTTTGTCATTCCTGCCTCGATTTCATCTAAAATTGTTTCGGGATTTTCCGAGCGTGGATTGTCGCTGGTTAAAATCACCACATCGCTTTCGCGTTCAGCAATTTCGCCCATCAAAGGACGCTTGCCTTTGTCTCGGTCGCCGCCACACCCAAAGAGCGTAATGAGTTTCGCCTCTGGCGATTTCACTTCTTTGATTGCGCGAATCACATTCAGCAGGGCGTCAGGCGTGTGTGCGTAATCGACAATCGCGCATCGATGGTCTTTTGACCACACTTGCTCCATTCTTCCTGCCACGCCTTCACAGCGCGAAATGCCGCGCATGATTTCTTCGTGCGAAAATTTCATCGCCACGCCTGCTGAATACGCCGCAAGCACATTGTAGAGATTGAACTTTCCGATGTGTTTAATCGTCTGCAAATGCTGACTGCCATTGGCGAAAATCGTTGCCGATGTGCCGAAGAGTTGAAAACTGTGAGCGGTTGCGCGCACATCAGCCGTTGCTTCTTCGATAGCATATCTTATCACCTTTGCCTTCGTATCTGCCACAATTTTTTGACCGTAAAGGTCGTCTTGATTCGTAATCGCAATGGCTTTTTCATCGAGCGAATCAAAAAGGATTTTCTTGGCGCGAAAGTAGTTTTCCATAGTGCCGTGAAAATCCAAATGGTCTCGTGTGAGATTCGTGAAGACGGCAATGTCGTAACGAACTTCGTGAACGCGGCGCAATTCAAGCGCGTGTGAAGAAACTTCCATCACACAAGCCTTGCATTCGGCTTTTACCATTTTGTCAAAGAACGAGTGCAGTTCGACTGCTTCGGGTGTTGTTCTTTCAGCGTCAAGCGTTTCGTCTCCGATTTTGTAAGCGATTGTTCCAATCAGTCCTGCCTTGATGCCTGCGTTGTTCAAGATGCTGTGAATGAGCGTCGTGGTTGTCGTTTTGCCATTTGTTCCTGTTACGCCAATCATCACGAGTTTTTCGCTGGCATCGTTGTAGAATCGTTTTGCGAGCAAGGCAAGCGCGATTCGGGAATTTTCGACGCGGATATAAGCCGTTTCGGAATCCGTCGTCTTCGGAAACTCTTCACAGACAACCGCGACTGCACCTGCTTCGACTGCTTTTTCAATGAACTGATGTCCGTCGGTTTTGAGCCCGCGAATCGCAACGAAGAGCGCGCCATGTTTCACCTTGCGCGAATCGTATTCAACTGCGCTGACTTCTTCGCGCTCCTTGATTTCACCTCTGATTTCCAGAGCCGAAATTGCGCCCAGCAGTCTATTTAGATTTTCCATGTTGCGATTCCGCTTGCGTTCCAACTCAAATCGGAACGCTTATTTTAGTTGCTCATTGTCAAAATGAACGGTGCATCTTGCTTCACTTCGCTTCCTGCTTTCAGCGATTGCGCCAATACTTTTGAGCCATTGCCTTGAACTTGCACATTCAACCCGAGTTGTTCAGCCACGTGAATTGCTCTATCTGCGCGAAGCCCGACAAGCGACGGCACTTTGGATTCTTCAGCAACCGTCAGTGGCACTTTTGTCCAAACATTTACGCGCGACTCTGGCAGAATGCCTTGCGCAACCACAACACCTCTTGCATCATTTTCCTTTTTGAAATCAAGTTGATGCACGCGCAAAAGTTCTTTGGCTTCTTCGACGGATAAGCCGCAGACATTCGGCACACAAACGGTTTTCGTTGTATCTAAAAAGTTCTTCACCGCTGATTCTTTGTGCGTTGCGAAAAGCAAAATTTCGTCGCGCATTTCAGGCTCCAAGACGCTCAAAATTTTGCTGTTGATTTTCGCGAACACTGGCGCGGCAGTCATTGAGCCGTAGTAGCCCTTCGTTGGGTTAATCATCATCACGAGCGTGGCAATCACAGGCTTTTGAGCGGGATAAAATCCAACAAATGACGACACGTAATTTCCACTCCGATAACTGCCATTGGTGAAAAGTTGCGCCGTGCCGGTTTTGCCTGCCACGCTAATGCCCTCGATACGCGCCGTCATGCCCGTTCCGCTGTCAACGACGGCTTTGAAAATTTCGCGTGCGATTTCAGCGGTTTCTTTTTTCATCACGCGTTTAACGGCTTCAGCCTTGTTGTAATAAAGCACCTCGCCATTTGCGCTCACAATCCGCTGAACAACAAACGGCTTCATGCGCATGCCGTTATTGGCAAGTGCCGCGTAGGCGCATAGCATTTGAATTGGCGTTACCAAGACTTCATAGCCGTGCGCCATCCAAGGCAGTGAGATGCTCGACCATTGCGAGATGGGTTTGAGCAATCCAGACACTTCGCCAATCAGCCCGACGCCTGTTTTTTCTCCGAAGCCGAAGGCTTTGGCGTAGTCGTAAAATTTTTCTTTGCCGATTTCTAATCCGACTTTCGCCGCCACGATGTTGCTCGAGTGCGCAATCGCGTTTCGGAACGTGGTTGTGCCAAGGGCTTCGTGGTCGGTGATGGTTCGGTCTTTAATTTTCCACTTGCCTGCGAGCGTGCCGTCGACTTTATCGTCAGGCTTGATGATTCCCAAATCGAGAGCCGCTGTCGCCATAACCAGTTTGAAAGTTGAGCCGGGCTCAAAGACATCAGTTACGGCACGATTTCTCGTGGCTTCGGGCGTGTAGGTCGATTTTTTATTTGCATCGAACTCTGGCGCATTTGCCATAGCGAGAATTTCGCCTGTCTGCACGTCCATCACGATGGCAATGCCTGCACTTGCGCCGACGCTTTCAAGCCCTTTGCTTAATTCATCTTCCACAATGGCTTGCACATCAGTATCAATCGTGAGTTCTACACTTGCGCCGTTGATTGCCTCTTCTTGTTTTGCACCGATGGCGGGAAAGGCGTATCCTGTCGCCGTGCGTTGCATCATCATGTATCCGTCTTTTCCTGCAAGCAGAGAGTCAAATTGCTTTTCAAGTCCGCTAATGCCTCGATTGTCGCTGTCTATAAATCCAATCACTTGCTCGGCAAGATTTTCATAACGGCGGCTCACTTCTTTCATCTCGATGACGCCTGCGAAATGCTTCTCGCTAATTTGCTTCGCGATTGAAGGGGGCACATGTCGCTCGAGCCAAACAAAGCGCGACTTTTCTTTGAGTTTAGCGAGGTAGTAAGATTTCGGTTTGTCAAAGAGCATTGAGAACGTTTGCGCAACCGTGTCGGCATTGGCGACGACTTTCGGGTCGGCGGCAAAGGAGCGAACCGAGAGGCTCGTAGCGAGTTGCCGTCCATTTCGGTCGAGAATTTGTCCGCGCATGGCTTTAAGCGGCACTTGATATTCATATTGTCGCTTTGCTCGCTTTTGATACTCGTGCGCCTCGACGATTTGCACCATCACGAGCTTGCCAATAATTGCAACCGCAAACAGTAGTAAGCCACCCAACACAACGCCAAAGCGAATGGTCTCTTCTCGCTTTTGTGCCTCTTGCGCTTCTTGCTTTTTATGTTCGCGAAATTCTTGCATCACGGTTATTTGCTTTTCAATTCTATCGGCGGCACGGTTGAAATTCTCAGACCTAACTTTTCAAAGGCTTCGCGCCCCACTCGCTCGCTTCGCTCTAAACTTTTCAGTTCGCTTTCTATTTCCACATTGAGGCTTTTGGTTTCATCGATTTTCTGACGCAAGGCTTCAGTTTCTCCAGCCAAGCGATTGATGGAAATCACGTTGTAGATGTAAAGCCCCAGAAGCAATGTCGCGCCTGCAATCGCGATGAAAGTGCGCGTGTTCAAAATGGATTCAATTTTCTCGTGCGCTTCATCTCGAAGTTTTTTCTTCGGCTTTTCAATCGGCAGTTCCGCACTCGCATCGGTTGACGGTTGAATTGGCTCGACAAATGCCTCGTTTGGAATTGCTTTTGTTGCCGTTTTTTCTACGACACCGACACCGTAATCGGCTTTGCTGATATGTTCATCAAAAATTCGTGCGTTCATTTTTCTCTCTCTGCTATAGTTTTTCTGCGACTCTCAACTTCGCGCTTCGCGCTCTTGAATTTTCTTCGATTTCTTTCTCGCTTGGCTGAATTGGCTTTTTGGTAAGGAGTTTGATTGTTCGACTTCGCAACGGCACTTTAAGCGGAACGCCCTTCAAGCCTTTGTCGAACCCCCAGTCGTCTTCGGATTGCTCACGAAAAAAATCTTTCACGATTCGGTCTTCAAGCGAGTGGTAACTGATTACTGCAATTCGCCCGCCTGCTTTCAGCAACTTGATAGAGTGCTCGAGTGCTTGTTTCAGTTCGCCGAGTTCGTCATTGACCTCAATGCGAATGGCTTGAAAGACTCGCGCCAACGCTTTGACCTGTTCGTGATGTGGCACACATGTTTTTACAATGCTTGCCAATTCTTCTGTCGTCTCAATCGGCTTTGTGGTGCGTCGCTCTGCAATGCGCTTTGCGATAAGACGCGATTTTTTTTCCTCACCATATTTCCAAAGAACTTCTGCCAAATCGGCTTCGCTGTAATCATTGACGACTTGATACGCCGAAAGTGCTTGCGCTTGATTCATTCGCATATCGAGCGTCGCTGATTTTTGAAAACTGAATCCTCGTGCGCCTTCGTCAATTTGGTGCGATGATATTCCCAAGTCGAGCAGAATGCCTGTTACTTCGTTCTCCTTTGCGTGTTCTGTCAATTCTGAAAACCTTGCTCTAACGGCGCGAAAGTTTTTGTATTTCTTGAGCCTTTGGCTTGCCGCCTCAATCGCGTCGCGGTCTCGATCGATTCCGATGACGAGCGAACCCGCAAGCCAATTTTTCTTTTCGAGCGTCTCTAAAATTTTTTCACTGTGTCCGCCTCCGCCAAGTGTGGCGTCAATGTATGTTCCCTTTCCTGTTACCAAATACTCAATCGTTTCGTCGAGCAAAACGGGCTGGTGATACATCTTATCCGATAAATCGTTCAGAGAGCGTTTCCAAACTTTCAGGCGGCGTGTTCAAGAGTTCATTGAGTTTATCTGGATTCCAGACCTCGATTTTGTTTCCACCGCCGATAATCGTTACCTCGTTTTTAATTCCACAGGCTTCTAAAAATTTTCTCGGAAGCAACACTCGACCTTGTTTATCCAACTCCGTTTCGCTGATGTTGGCATTGTAGTATGTCTTGAGTTTTTTCTCGTTCAGGTTGAACTCCGAGAGCGCATCGATTTTCTTTTGCACTTCCAACCACTCACTTTCTTCATAAAGCTCAATCGACTGCTGAAGCGTCTTGAACACCACCCACACCGCGCCCGGATTTTGGTTTGCCATTTTCTTTCGGAACGAGGCAGGAATCATCAGCCGACCTTTGTCGTCGATGCTGTAATTCTCCGTTCCGCGAAAGTTTGGCATGACGCTGATTTTGATTTTCTAAATTTTACCACTTTCTACCACTTTGCGAATTTAACGAAAAAAGAACCCGATTTTCAAACGAAATAGCAAGATTTTTTCGGCTTTTATGGCTTTTTCTGAATCCCTGCTGAAATCGCTTAAATCAATCGTTTGTTGGAGTATTTGTCTGTATATGAACACTTGTTCAGTATTTAATTTCTGCTAAACTAAACATTTGTTCAGTATCATTTTTTTGCAGAGATTAGCGGAAATTTTGAGGGAAAGAGGAGGAGGACGGCTATGCCCGAGCAAAGTTCATTGACGGAATCGCAGAACAAAATTTTCAACTTTATTACGCGCTATGTTGCCGAGCACAAGCGTCCGCCGTCGGTGCGCGAAATTCAAAAGCAGATGAAATACAAATCCACAAATGCGGTTGCAGAGGTTTTAGACGCACTTGAAAAGAAGGGATACATTGCGCGAAGAAGTGGCGCACGCAGTATTGAAATTCTTCAGCAAGACGACTTGATGAACTTCGGATTCGGCAGTCCTGCACTCGACAAAGTTGCCCCGGTTCCGCTCATGAGCATCGATTGGTTTGCCAAAGGCGAAAAAATGAAACCGATTTCTAACATCTACCTCGATAAAACACTCACACGCAACCAAGAATGCCTACTCCTGCGCGTCGATGACGATGGCATGGAAAAATCAGGCATTTTCAAGCGCGACCTTGTGCTCGTCGAGAAACGCGAACCAAGTGCATCAGACAAAGACGTGCTCGTTGCGGCGATTTGTGAAGACGGTGCGATTGTTCGCAATTACCGTTTCATCAATGAGCGCATTCACCTTGTTGCCTCCTCTCGCTCTTACAGCGAGCGCGTCATCAATCCAAACGAAAAATTTCCCGAAGCACTTGTAGTTGGAGTGGTGCTTTCGCTCTTTCGCAATATCTTACGTTGAACTTTTTGCCTTACGCATGCACGCTTTCCGCATACTTTTTTTCGCGCTCTTTTTTTTGCTCCTGCTTCTTAGTCGGTGTGCGATTGATATTCCGCCGACTGGCGGTCCTGAAGACAAGACGCCGCCGCGCGTTGTTGCCATCTTTCCCGATTCAGGTGCGCTGCGCGTTCAAACCAATAAACTTCGGGTGCGCTTCGATAAATACATCGTTACACAATCACTCCGAAACGCGCTTTTCTTCTCGCCCCGCATCGACGACTACGAAGTCGAATCCGACGGCAAAGAAGCCGAAATCATTCTCTACGAACCGCTCAAACCTAACCGCACCTACGCCTGCACCATCACCAAAGCCTTGACCGATATACGTGGCAATAGCCTTGCGCAATCCTTCACCTTTGCCTTTTCAACAGGTTCAACGATTGATTCAGGCATGATTTCAGGCACAGTTTATTCTGCCGATAATCGCTTTATCAAAGGCGCAACCGTTTTCGCTTATTTCATTCCCGAAGGCGATACGCTTTTTGCCGATACGCTCAACCCCTCCCGCACACCACCCGACTACATCGCCCAAACCAACGACAACGGACAATTTCAACTTTCATTTCTCAAAAACGGCTCTTATCGACTTTTTGCTATCGTCGATAAAAATCAAAACCTGCTCTTCGATTCAGGTGAGCCTTTCGCCATTCCGTTTGATTCTGTTTATACAGGCAGAACGAATGTTCGCTTGCGGCTAACCGAGCGCGACACCACACGCATTGAACTTCAATCCGCCAATAGTTACACCTCACATCAGATTGGGCTTCGCTTCGATCGCAATCTCGTCTCCGATTCACTCACCATTGAGAACTTTTTGGTCATTGACTCGACCACCCGAAATCCTTTACGCCTCTACGACTTTTACACCAACCTCGAAGGCAATCGCGAACTCATTTATCTCGTCTGCGATTCGCTCATCAAGGAGCGCGTTTATGGTCTTCAAGTTTTCAATGTTCAAGATGCGTTTGGCAATCGCGCCGATACATTAGTGAGTTCATTTGTTGGAATTAGCGAACCTGATACCGCTCGCGCAACGATTCAACTTGCTTTCGCCGATAGCGCAAAAGGCATTTTAGAACGCGACCCGCCCTCGCCACGCGGCAGACGCTTGCCTATTGCGTTTTCTTTGCCGATTGACCGCGCCTCACTTCCAAACGCTTTTCGCTTGTTCAAAGGCAACGACACGCTCGAACTCGATTTTCTCTTCCGTGACGGACGCCGGGTAGAACTTAAACCTCGCTCTGAATTTGAACTCGGCGCATGGTATCGGCTCGACATCGACCACCGCAACATTTTGGACGCACGCGGACGCAAGACGCTCGACACGCTCATTCGGCTTAACTTTCAAATTGCAGGCAAGGATCTTTTCGGCGAACTTGAAGGCGAACTTCTCATTGATTCCGTGTTTCAATCCTCAAAACAATTTGCTCTGCATCTTGAACTTATTGGGGAGAAAAAAATCTATCCATACATTATTCTCAACCCAACGCCACAGCGCGTTGCTAAATTCAAATTCTCAAATTTGCCCGAAGGCAAGTATTTTCTCTCGTCGTTCATTCCGAACGATTCGGTGGAAGTTTCACCGTTTCGCACTTGGGACGGCGGAAGCCTTAAACCGTTTCACCGGTCAGAACCTTTTTTCATTAGCCTCGACAGCCTTCGCATTCGAAAGCGATGGACAACCGATGGCATTCAATTTCGCATTGAATAACGCATGAAACTTCTTCTTGGATTTTTGCTCCTGCTACACTTCTCGGACGAGCCAAAGTGGACTTCGCCCGACTCACCGCGCTTGCTCAACGATGGGTTAGAAGCCCTCTTTAACTACGATTTGAAAACCGCACGCTCACTTTTCGATTCGCTCATTGTGCTTGAACCGCATCGCCCCGAAGGCTACGCGCTCAAAAGCACTTGCGCGTTTTGGAAATTTGTGCTCTCTGAAAAAGCCGCCGATTATGACACACTCGTTCAATACTCCGACCGCGCGCACGCACGCATTGAAGCTTATCTTGAATCACACAAAACAGATAAACGCAGTAAAGCCCTTGCAACCTACTTTCTTGCTGAACATCATCTTCAACTTGGCGCGGCAAACGCACGGCGGCAAAATTTTGCTATCGCCGCCATTCACTTCCACAAAGCCAAAGGACTTTACAAAGACGCGCTCGCCTTTGACCCGACTTTCTACGACGCCGCCAAAGGCGTTGGCTTTATTGAGTTTTTCAGTTCGCTAATTCCTGATTCTTACAAATGGCTGGCGTCGGTTTTTGGCTACGAAGGCACTCGTGAAGAAGGATTGAGAAAACTTGCTCTTGCGCGTCAACACGGCATTTACACTCGCCTCGAGTCTGCATTCTATCTCGCAATGCTCAACTATCTTTTTTACAATCGCTATCGTGAAGCCGAAACAGAATTGCTTTCGCTTTCAAAAGATTATCCCAAAAGTGTTGCCCTGAACTACACACTTGGCTCGTTTTACTTCAAACTCAAAAACATCTCTCTCTCGGAACACTATCTCAAAAAAGCCATTGACGATGGCGGAAGCGACAACGAATTTTCAGCCTACGCGCTCTTTCGCCTCGCTGAATTGCAATTCCGCTTGAACCAATTTTCCGACGCCAAACAGAGTTACCTGCAATACCTCTCGATGCTCGATTTGGATTTATATCACGCGCAAACCTACTACAAATTAGGCTTGTGTTCCGAACTGCTTGGAAATCGTCAAGAAGCCCTCACTTACTACAAGCAAGCCGTTTCAAATACTGACAATCCTGACGAACTGTATGCGCGTCGCAAGGCAAAAGAGTTTTCTGTGCGCCCGCTTTCAAAAGCCGAAATTAACTTACTTCTTGCTCGCAATCATTTCGATGCAGGTAAGTACGATAGCGCGCTTGCGATTTTGCTTCCGCTTTTCCAACAAGAAGTTTCACTTAACACTGATGAACGCGCTGAACTTTATTACCGCCTTGCGCGCGTCTATGATGAAACAGGAAAAGATGATGATGCGATTCGCTTTTACCAAAAGTGCTACGGAGTGAAAGCCTCGCGCGAACGCTACCTTGCGCCGCAAAGCCGCTTGCATTTAGGTCGCCTTTATGCACGCAAAGGTGAGATTGCCAAAGCCAAAGATGAACTCGAGAAAGCCTCGCGCTACATTAGTTTTGACTTTGAAAAAGAATTGCGCCGTGAAGTCAAACTCGAGCTGGCTAAACTCGAGCCGTAAAGTTTGCACATGCGTTGAGCATCGTTTTATCTTCTCTCAACTCAAACTTTGCCACCGATGCTCAAACACCTCACCGCGTTGCTTTTGTGTCTATCTTGCTTCTCGATACTTACCCTCGCTCAATCGCGCGACACGCTCGTGATTTTGAACGAAGTGATGTTCAATCCGCCTGCGTCGCTTGGCGCAAACGCTGAATACATCGAGATTTTCAATACAAGTTTTTCTGACTCGGTTCAGTTAAACGGTTGGCGATTCGGCGACCTGAATCGTCAAGACACAATCCAATTTCCAACAGGTGCGATTTGGCTTCGCCCGCGTCAATATGCCGTCATTGCAGGACGCAACGGCTTTGATAGCCTCTATCGCTACAACGTTCCGCCTAACGCGCTTCAACTGCGCTTGCCGGTGAGCAGTGTTGGCAATGGGCTTGGCAATTCAGGCGACGCCGTGATTCTTCGCAACCCACAAGGCGACACGATTCAGATTTATCGATACGGCAATGCAAATACGCCCACAACGCCTATTCCGCCACAAGGCACATCGCTCGAGAAACGCATTCCGAATCGCGATAACACGCAAGAGAATTGGGGATTCGGTATTCCTTTTGGCACAGCAGGACGGCAAAATAGCCTCACACCGGTCGACCGCGATTTGAGCATTTCTGCACCTCCAAGCATTTCGGGACGAATTGGTCAAAGTCTCTCACTTGCCTACACTGTGCGCAATCGTGGCTTATTGCCGTTTGGCATTGGCACAGAAATCAAACTGTTCGAATCGCAAAACCTCGTTACGCCGATTCAAACGGCTTCGCTTACACAAAATCTTTCGCCAAGCGATTCGCTCCAACAAGTTTTTTCACTTACACTCCAGTTTCCTGCGCCACAAGGCTACACGCTTGTTTTAGACAACGCTCAAGACGAAAATCGATTCAACGACACGGCGCGCGTCGCCCTGCAACTGCTCGCCAACGCTGACCTGGACACCAACATCATTTTCAGCGAAGTCATGTATGACCCGCCTGTCGGCGCAAACTCCACCGCTGATGAATTTGTCGAGGTCTTCAACACAAGTTTCTCGGATTCCATCAACCTTGCAGGCTGGCGATTTGATAACACCGTGCTTTCCGATACAGGTGGTGGACAAACAATTCTCGCGCCGCGCTCCTTTGCTGTGATTTTCGGACCGAGTTATTTCACTTCGGGACAATTTTACCGCAATCAAATTCCACAAGGCGCGCTGGTGCTTCGCGCCAGTGGTTCGCTTTCGCTCTCCAATTCAGGCGATACGATTTTGCTCCGCAACGCACAAGGCGATACGATTGCGCGAATGGGTTACATTGGTCGTTCGTCCGATAAAGGCTTTTCGCTCGAGAAAATTTTGCTCAATCGTGATGACTCGCGCACAAACTACGCGCGAAGTCTCTTTCAACGCGGCACGCCCGGACGCGCAAACTCCGTTACGCCCAAAGATTTTGACCTTGCGCTTTCTGCGCCAAGTGTGCTTTCTGTTACGCCAAATCAACCGGTTACAGTGCCTTTCACAATTCGCAATCGTGGCTTGCAAACTTTCGGTAACGGTGCAACGGTTTCGCTCTTCGAAGACCGCGACGGCATTGGCATTCCGAATCCTGCCTTGCCTGTTGCTTCAACGCCGCTCTCGCAAAATTTACTTCCACAAGATTCGCTTGCGCTTTCGCTCACTTATCCTGTTCCGACTTTGCCCCCCGTTGCGCTGATTCTCTCGCTCTCGATTCCAAACGATGAAGACACCACGAACAACTCCGCTGTTCTGACGCTTCGCATTCCGCGCTTTGCCGATACGAACATCGTGATTTCAGAGATTATGTATGACCCACCTATTGGCGCGAACTCGACGGCTGATGAATTTTTGGAAGTCTATAACACGAGCGATTCCGTTGCGGTTGACTTGAACGGTTGGCGCGTCGATAATACTGTGCTTTCCGATACAGGCGGCGGACAAACAATTCTCGCGCCACGCGCCTTTGCTGTGATTTTCGGACCGAGTTATTTCACTTCGGGACAATTTTACCGCAATCAAATTCCACAAGGCGCGCTGGTGCTTCGCGCCAGTGGCAGTTTAAGTTTCTCTAACAGTGGCGACGAAATTTTGCTTCGCAATCCTGATAACGATACGATTGGGCTTGTCCGCTACATCGGCGACGCTTCGCAGAAAGGCTTTTCGCTTGAAAAAATTTTGCTCACGCGAAATGATTCTTCCAACAATTATGCTTACAGTTCGCGCCAAAGCGGAACGCCTGCACGCCCCAACACAGCAACGCCCAAAGCACGCGACCTTGAACTGCTCGCGATTTCAACGCTCACAGGCGAAATCGGCGCAACGGTTCAAATTCCTTTCACGGTTCGCAATCGCGGCACATTGCCTTTCGGAAAAGGCGCGCTTCTTTCGCTTGTTGAAAACGACGTCCTCTTACAGACTTTTACCATTTCTGCATCGCTTCTTCCCCAACAAGTAGTTTCACAAGCATTTTCTTACACGATTCCCACAACCTTGCCTGAACGGCTCGCGCTTCGGCTTGAAATCGCTGACGATGAAGACACCTTGAACAACATTCAGTTGATTCAAATTCGATTGCTTTCAACAACTGACGCCAACATCATTTTCAGCGAGTTGATGATTGACCCGCCCGACGGCATTGATTCCGACTTCAACGAATTTATTGAGCTTTACAACGCCAACGCCGATAGTGCGGTGAATTTGAGCGGTTGGCGCATCAACACACGCACGCTTTCCGATACAGGAAGTGGCAATGCAATTCTTCCGCCACAGCAGTATGCGGTCATTTTTCCGCGCAATTATTTTTTGGACTCGACGCGCTACTACGACCGACGCATTCCACAAGGCGCGTTGGTGCTTCAAGCCAGTGGCAGTTTAGGCTTGACAAACACAGGCTCAACCGTCGCGCTCTTGAACTCAAACGGCGATACGGTTGCAGTGGTGCGCTATTCAGGAAGCGATGTTCGAAACGAGTTTTCGATTGAGAAGAGAACGCTCACGCGCGACGACCGAATGACCAACTATGCAACGAGTTTTTTCGTCGGCGGCTCGCCGGGTGCTATCAACACGCTTTCGCGCGCTAATCGGACTGAATGGAATGAAATTGTCGTGAATGAAATTCTTTACCAGCCGATTCAAAGCGCGACCGATTTTCGCCCCGACCAGCCCGATTGGATTGAAATTTACAACCGCTCCAACAAGCCAATTGACGTTGCAGGTTGGACGCTCTCAAATGCGCCAAATGAGCGTGGCGAATTTGAAACTTATTTTTTCGCCACCAACTCCGATGTGGATTACCGCTTGCAACCGGGTGAATACGCCGTCATTTCGCCTGACCTCGCCACAACAAGAGATTCAACTCGCCTTGTGATTTACTACCGCAACCTTGCGCCAAATGCAAAACTCTTTTTTGTTACAACGCGCTCGACTTTCTCGAACAGCACATCAGGCGGTTTGATTTGGCTTCGCGATAACACAGGCAACACGGTTGATTCCGTGTGCTATTCGCCAAGTTGGCACAGTCCGTTTTTATCATCGACGCGCGGCATTACGCTTGAGCGCATCAATCCGAATTTTCCGAGCAACGACGCTCGCAGTTGGACAAGTTCAACGAACCGTGAGTTCGGCGGCACGCCTGCGCTTCGCAATAGCGTGTTTGCGCAATCGTTCGTTGATGAAAATGCGTCGGGGTTAGATGTGCGCCCAAATCCCTTTTCGCCTGATGGCGACGGACGCGAGGATAACTGCGTGATTGCTTATTCGCTCAAAGGCAATGTGAATCGAATTCGCATTCGCATTTTTGATGTAAAAGGCAGATTGGTGAGAACACTTGTCAACAGTGAGCCTTCGGGCAGTTCAGGCGAAGTAGTTTGGGACGGCTTCGGCGAGAATCGTGAGAAACTTCGAATCGGCATTTACATCATCTTGCTTGAATCGCTGAACGCCAATAGTGCCACCATTGAAACGCTGAAAAAAACCGTTGTTTTAGCGCGACCGCTGTGAGATGACTTCTTCAATGACGGCGAGCGTTTCGCGCACACATTTTTCCCACGAAAACGATGCGACGCGCGTTCTTCCTGCTTCAATCAATTTTTGTTTGAGCGTTGAATCGGTCAAGACGCGATGCAAGGCGTCAGTCATTTCATCGACATTGAGCGGATTTATCATGACGGCGCACTTGCCGTTCTCGGTCATTTCAGGGAAGGAGTGGACATTGGCGCACACAACGGGCACGCCTGCCGCCCACGCTTCAAATAAAGGATTGCCGAAACTTTCGTAACTGCTTGGATAGGCGAATACTTCCGCATACTTGTAGAGATATTTGAGTTCTTGGTGAGGCACAAGTCCTGCAAAAATGACATGCTCCTTCAAGCCGTTTTGCTCAACGAGTTGATGCAGTTTTGCTTCATATTTCTCGAACACATTGATGCCCTTGCCTGCGATAACGAGTTGAAGGTCGTGCCCGCGCTCCAACAAGTTTTTTAACGCGAGAATCAATTTGTCTTGATTTTTATACTCCCACAGTGCGGAAGCGTAAAGCAAAAACTTTTTCGTGATGCCAAATTTTTTGAAGACAGCCTCGCGTTCCGATTCCACATAATTTTTTTGAAAGAGTTCTGTATCAACGCCGTGATTGACGACACGAATTTTACTCTCGCGAATTCTCACAAAGTTTACCACATCGTTTTTGATGTCTTGCGATGGCGTAATGATGGCTCTTGCCATTCTTGCTGACGGCGGCGTCAGTAGCCTTCGAACGATGAGCCTTGATTTATCAATCACTTGGGGGTGATGATAATAGAGCATGCTCCGAATCGCAACAACGGTCGGCACAGGTGAAAGAAGCGAGACGAAATTTCCCGGAAAGTAAGCCACATCGACCTCGTGCTTTGCCAAATAGAATGGCGCAATCAGTTGCTCGCTTATCACCTTTGCAACTGAACTCTTGCTCTTTGGTGGGATTTCCACAACGCTCAATTTCTCCGACAAGAACGGCTCAATGACGTGTTTTTGATTCGGATTGAGAAACATTGTGAATCGATGTTGCGACTCGCTTCGGCTCAGGGCTTTGGTAAAATTGATGAAGTAATTTCGTCCGCCTGTATCTTCCGAGATATTGCCAAGCATGACGATTCCGATGTGTTTTTTCATTTGTGTTACAGTGTCGTATAGAGCCGTTATATGTTTTTTTGCGTGCCGTTTGTTTCGGTGGCGTTGCGAACTGAAAGTTCAGAGGCTTTTTCAACCATTACCATACGGCGTGGCACTGCGAGTTGAATGCCTTGCTCGGTGAGCGCGCGATGTAACTGTTCGCGTAACTCAATTTCGGTATCGAAACGTTGAACAAAATCCTCTACAAAACACGCTAAACGCATTTCAATGCCTAATTCGGTGATGCGCATAGCTTGCAGTGCGGGGGGAGGGTCATTAACTACAAAACGGTGCGACTTCATCAGTTGCAATGCAATTTCTCTCACTTTTTCTGTATCTGTTCCAAATGGCAAGGTAAATGGCACTAACACGCGAACTTTATGCGTCGGATATGCAAAATTGACAAGCGTACTCTTCACCAATTCTGAATTGGGCACAACGAGATAGTTGTTATCAAAATCCAAAATGCGCGTCGAGCGTAAGCCAATGATTTGCACATCGGCGAGCGTGCCGTTTGGAAGTTGAATTCTATCGCCGACGCGGAACGGTTGGTCAATCGCAATAATCACACCTGCGATGATGTTGGCAATCGTATCTTGCGCCGCCAAAGCCACAGCCAACGAGCCGACGCCCAAACTCACTAACAGGCTCCCAACATTGATGGAAAAATGCTCCATCACAATCGCCGCCGCAATGAGAATCACCAACACAGAAATCAAATTTCGCGCAAGCGGCGCAATGGTCATCAATTGCTTGGTATCTTGACGCTGTGATTTTGCGGACTCTTCCAACACGTAGTCAATCAAGACGCGAATCAATCCAATCGCTACACTAATTGCCACAACTGCCGCATAAACGTAAATGAAGGCATCGACGATTTTGATGAATCGCTCGACCGCCACACTTTTCTCAACACTCACTAATTGCACTTCCCACAGCGCGTAGAGCGCGAGAATGGCAAAGACGATGGATTTTGCGCGCTTCTCCAACACTTCGGAAAGTCGTTCATCGAGGTCGGTGTTGGTGCGCGAAAAAATTTTCGTTCGAAACGTATGCACCACTTTCTTGAGCAGCCAGCCAAGCGGAAACGAAACGAGAATCAGCACAGCGGCTATCACGAAGCGATACAGCAGCGGATTTGATTCTATCAGATTGATTATTGTTTCCATGTGTATTAAATGTTTTGAATGAGTTTGCAGACGGTTTGAACTTCTTGATTTGAAATCCCCAAATGCGTAACAAGGCGAATAAAGTTTTTCTTGATGCTCGAAATCAGCACGCCTTGTTGCTTGAACTGCTCGACGATTTCGTTTTCCGATTGCCTCGAAGGCGCAACGTCAGCGGCAACAATGTTCGTTTGAACATGCGCACAATTCACTCGAAACTTTGGATTTGCTGCAAAGGCTTCTGCGAGTGCTTTTGCGTGCTGGTGGTCGATTTCGAGACGGTTGTAATTTTTTTCCAACGCTACTTTTGCCATTGCCACAACAACGCCGATTTGGCGCATGCCGCCGCCCCACATTTTGCGATAGCGTCGCGCTTTTTGAATATCGGCTTTTGTTCCCAGAATCATTGAGCCAATCGGCGCGCCAAGCCCTTTTGAAAAACAAACTGAAACGGTGTCGAAGTGTTGTGCATAGTCCTTTGGTTTCAAGCCGGTTGCAACGCATGCGTTCCACAAGCGTGCGCCGTCTAAGTGCAATCGTAATTTTTTGGATTTGCAAAGTTCGGCGATGCGTTCAATTTCAGCAATAGGATACACGGTGCCGCCTGCACGGTTGTGCGTATTCTCCAACGCCACGAGCGAGGTGCGCGGATACCAATCGGCACTTGGTCGAATTGCGTCTGAAATTTGTTCTGCCCTTAAAATTCCGTTTTCTCCGTCAATCGTTTTGAGTTGCACGCGCGAAAGCACCGCCGGCGCACTGGTTTCGTAGTTTGCAATGTGCGCGCCCGTCTCACAAATCACTTCGTCGCCCTCGCTTGTGTTCACTTTGATTGCGAGTTGATTTGCCATCGTGCCGCTTGGCACAAAAAGCCCTGCTTCCTTGCCAAAAAGTTCAGCTACTTCGTGCTCAAATTCGTTGGTGAGTTCATCTTCTCCGAATACATCGTCGCCAACTTTTGATAAATCAATGTTGTGCACGGCTTCAAGCATATCTGGCGAAGGCTTTGTAACGGTGTCGCTCCGAAGGTCGATATGTTTGTTCATTCGTTTATGGCGAGGGTTTCGGCTTTTTTGTAGAGCGTTTTTCCGACGCGCTGAATGTGGTCTATCAAATCGGAATTTTTGATGTGCTCGTAAATTGAAAGGTCGATTTTTTGCGGCAGAAGCAGGTCGTCGAGCCGCCACGAGATTGCGTTCAGTGTGTCGAGCGTTAGGTTATTTCCTTTCAAGGTTAAATCAATATCAGAGCCTTCGCGATAATTACCTTTTGCGCGCGAGCCATAAATCACCGCTTCTTCAACTTCAGGAAATTGTTTGAGCACATTGTGGATAGCATAAATTGCTTTGTCGGAAAGTCCGAATGGCATTTTAGATATTGGTTGAAAATTTTTCCAAAGATTGCTTCAATGATTGAAACATTGGAAAGTAGTTACTGACGATTGCTGACGCGATTTCATCTGCTGTTTCTTCGTTGTAAGTATGGACAGTTTTAATTCGGCTCTCAATCATGTTCATCCACTCTTCCCCATTTGAAATTAGTCCGCGCTCTATGCCTGTTCTGAACGCATCGCGGCTTCCTTGCAAATTGGTTATGCCTTGATACTCGTAGAAATCTTTGATGACCGTCCACGCCAGTTCAAATGTGTATTCAAACGCCTTGATTAGCCCTTGTTGCTCCATTTCGTTGAGTTCATCTTTCTTTGCGACAAACTTTTCAAGTTGGTTCAGGGCCTTTTTGAAATTTTGAAATCGCTGAATCCAGCGAACCTCGTGCTGACTCATTTGTGCTCATGGCTTTTTTAGCGAGGCGAAGATACGGCTTTTTTCGCGCCTGTTAATTGCCAATAGAAATGCGGAAGTTGAAGCCAAACTCTTGGCGCGTTGAAGCAAAGACGGTGCTTCCGCCTGAGGCTTTCGGCTTGGTTTGTGTGTATTGCCAGAATGCGGCGGCATTCACACGTTGGCTTAGCGCATAAGAGAGGCGCGGCTGAAAGGTGATTTGCGTTGTGCCGATTGGCGGATTTGTGGCGGCGTTTGAACCTGCAAGAATGATGTTCTGCGTTTCGTTATCGGCAAAGGCAAAGTTGAAACTGAAATCGATGGTGTTGTCGAGCGTTGCCCCATCGAACGGCCAGAAGTTTAGCGGCACTTTCAGCCCGGTTTTTTGGTAGCCAAGGGTTATGTTGATTTGCGTTGAGTTTGTTTGCGTGATTTGATAGTTCACCACTGCCAGCGTGAGCGAGCGCGTTTTTCCCATGCTTATCGAGGAGTTTAAACCGAATTTCCACAAGAGCGTCAGCCCGACAAGCGGCGCGAAACTTTCATTGATGATTTGATTGCCAATCACTTCACCGCTGTTGAGCGGCTGTGTGAAACTTGTGGCGTAAGTGCCTGTGTAGGCATGTTCGATCGAGGCGGAACTTGCAAAGCCTGAAAGCAAATCGAGTTTCTCTAATCCTGTTAGACTGATGCGCCAATTTGGTAGTGGAATGTAGGCAAGTCTGTTGCTTTGTCCGAACAGCGATGCCGTTAATCGTCCGATGCCTGTTGGCTCGAAGGTGCGTTCAAAGAGCGCGGCAAATTCGTTGAAGGGTGGATTGCGCACGAATCCTTCAGAATCGGCAAAGGTCGTGTTGATGGCTTCGCGGAAGTTATCGATGTTGGGAAAAATGGAAATGTAGGTTTTCGTAATTGAGCCGCTTCGGTCAGCCGAAATTTGACTGCCTGTTGCGCCGTTGATTGTTGTGCCGCGTCGAAATTGCCAATCGGTGCGCCATGTTAAATCCACTCGAAGGTTATCGAAGATTTGCCAAGTCGTGCTGACCGAAAAGTTTTGGCTTTGGTTGAAGTTGTCAACAAAGTTTGGAATAGCAGGCGCATTCGGGTCGACCAAAAAGCGTGTGCCAGGGTTATCGCTGAACCCCATTTGATACCCCAAACTCGGCGGAAGCGGTCGGTCCGACCTTCCAAATGTGTTGAACGGATAAAAGTTCAGCCACCCTGCGCCGCCGGCAATGCCTGTGTTTTGTATGCCGGTTGTAATTGAATACGTAACGCGAAACTGGTCAAAGCGTGTGAAGATGCTAAACAGACTTCCGACATCGCTGAGCAATTTGGTGATGTTATTGCCTTCGGCTGTGCTTTGTGTTTCGGTGCTATCGAAGAGCGAGAAGAAGCGACGGGGTTCTTGCGGCGGCTTTGGCGCACTGGGTGGTGGCGCATTCGCTCCTTTTCCAAACGGAATAAGGTCGCGCACTTTGCCAAACAGCCGTCCAAAGTTGATGTCGGATTGCACTTGCAAGGCGGTGTTATTTCCGACGCTGTTTCCAAGAAACTGGGAAGGGTTATTGACAAACGGATTTGCCCACGAGTATTGCGTGTTGTAAGTGAAACTTGGCGTTACCCAATCGAGGAGCGGCACCATTTTCGGTCGCCAGTTTGCGGTTACGCTTTGGTTGTAATTTTGGTCTCTGCCTAAATCGAATCGCGAAAGGTCGGCTAAGACATCATCGAACACATCGCTTCCTTTTCGTTCTTCGCGTGTAATGGGGTCAGTTAAGAACAGGTTCATACTGCTGGTGAGGGTTGCGTTGTAGGACATATCGATAGTTTCTGAAATTTTATACTGCATTGCCATGCCGCGTCCTGCGGTGAAGTTGTTGCTGTTGAGTACGAGCGGTTGGTTGTTGCCTCGATTCTGCGAAGTGCGTCGGTCGCGGTTCAAGCGGAAATCGAAAGTATAACTTTGTGGCACGTAGTAGAACTTGTCTTCGCTGAACACATTGAGAATCGGAATACTGCTTAGCCACTTGAACGGCTCGATGAAGAGTTGGGCGTCGGCGGGCAGTTGCAAGCCGTAGCTAGCATTCGCACTCCACTGCCAATCTTCGCTCGAGATAAGTTGCGGTGAGCGACTTCGTGCAATCGAGTAATTGTAGCCAAGCGACAATCGGTCGATGGTGTATCGCGCCAGCCAAAAATCAGACGGCTTTGTTTTGCGAATCGTTGGCATTGAAAAGCGTTCGGTCGAGGAAAGCGAGACTTGTTCGTCACGGAAACGCGCGCCGGCTCGTTGTGCTTCTTCTTCGCTTGCGCCGTTGCGCTTTGCTTCCTCGATAACGCGTGCCACTGCCGCATCAAGCAAAATGTCTTCACGACCGGGCACATATTTGGGAATTGCGCGCTGTTCGCTTCGCTCAATGTTGATGGGGATTGTCCAGCCGTCTTCTGCGGGCAAGAGTTTATCGGCGTTGAAAGTTGTTGAAAGCGTCCATGATTCAGTGTTGTTTTGCGCGGCAATCGGATTGAGTCGAATGTTTAATCCGTGAAAGTCAGGTGTTTGCCGTTGGTAGGTTGCGGAAACCGTCGCCACGTCAGCGAGTTGTAAGGTTGTATTGGCACGCACCGCCCAGCCACCTTCGTTCTTGTAGCCCGAAACGCGCAACTCGTTCAGCCACACTTCAATCGACTCAATAAATTCTTTTGATGGATTGACAACGCCGAAGGCAAACACACGTACATTCCCCAAACTCGGTTGTCCTTTGATGATGATTCGTTTTCCGTCAGGCAAATCGCGCACAACTTTTTCGGTATCGGAAGCGCGTTGCAACTTGAAACTGGCAATTTCATTGAGGTCAATATCAATGTTGTTTTCTGCGGGCCATATCAATTCTTGTGCGCGTCGGTATTCGGGCGAGTTCGTATTCTGTGGAACATTGACAGGAGGCGATGGCTTAACGGGAAATTGCACTTCGTAGTAGTTATTCGATTCCGTTGCTCCGAAGCGCAAGAAAACGCGAGTGTTTTCAGGGTCTTGCGGGTTGAGTTCGTTATACTTCACGCCTGCGCCGCCATGCACGAATGCTTTCAATCGCTTGTATGGATTCAGGTTAAAGCCACTCGTATTTCCGATGGCGAAGTTTCGGAAGACGCCACGAACAGAATCTTGCCCCATCTTTCGCGCAATTACAACTAAGGCTTGTTCGTTGGCTTGAATGTTTTGGTCGACACGCTGGCGGTCTCTGGCGCGTCGAATGCCCGGCGGTAAGGCGTAAAATGAGCCGTTCTCTTCGATGTTCACTGCCGCGATTGCAACCAGCGTATCGCGATTGATTTGTTGCCACTGCGAGCCGACGAAATCAAACGTTGCAAACCCTAACTGCGCCGGACGCCGAAACTGCTCGACCCAAACGCGCGCGTATTGAATTGTCGTAAAGTCAATGCCGCCGAATTGGCGCGTAAATTCATCTAACGGCACTCGAAACTGCACCCAACCTGCATTGGATTGACCGCCGCCCACGACAAACTTGCCTCGTGGCGTAGGCGCGTTTAACTCTTCGGGATTGATAGAAATCGTATATCGGAAAAATCGATTCTGCGTTTGCACCGTCGACGAACCGTCCAAGTCTTCGGTATCAGGAAAAATGTTTACGAACGGACCAGATTGCGCTTGGTTGGCGTTGCCTTCTGTGCCGCTCACATTGGTTACATCGAGCGAGAAGTTATCGCCCGCAGGGTCGCTCAAAATACGTTGATACTCGGGATTGTTCTCGCCCAAGGCGTTGCGCAAGGTCTCCAAGTACTGCTGGTGAAATTGCCGTTCTAATTGGTCGTTGATTCCATCTAATCCAATATCTTCTGTGCCAATCGAGCCTGTGAGCAACTGACGGTCAATTTTTGCCACGCGTGTATTGAATCGTCCGTAAGCGTCTTCGCCGAATGCGATTTGGTCGGGATTGAAATCTTCGGGGTTAATCGGCATGCCGTCTTCGGTATTCAGGCGTCGGTTTGGAATTACATCTTCGGAAAGCACCCCAATGTCGATATGCAATTTTCCGCTGTCGGGCGGCACGCCGACACTATCCACGAGCGGCTGATATTTGAACCAAAACTCGATAAACTGAATGTTGGATTGTGTAAGGTTGTTGGCAAATGAAGGCAGAAGTTGTGTAATTGCGCCGTAACTGCTGTCAGGAACCCCACGCCGAATCACAAAGTCAGGATTGAAGTTGTATGGACCGCGCCGTGTCGGGTCATAACTCAAAAACAGTGGACGCACCTGAAAATCTTCGCGTGCCGCTACACGATTGGGGAAAATTTCGCGTGTTGGCACATTTCTTGGGTCGCCAACGGGCAATCGATACCAGCCTAATTGTGCACGATAGCGTCCGCGAATCGAGTCATCCACAATCGTTGGACTTTCAAGGTTGCGATGTGGCGGTGAGCCTAATGCCCAGTTATTTCCGTTCAATCCAAGCGAGATAATCTGCCGCGAGCCTTCAAAGTCATCGATGTAACTGACGCCGTCAGGGTCTAATTCCGTTCGCAATTCGTCAGGAATGCCTGGCATCACTTGGGCGTATTCCGCATTGATGGAAAACTTCGATGGCTCTTTCGTGCTGATAAGCGGCAACTTATCAATCGCCTTCGTTAGCCAGCGCATCTGCGTTGCGTATTGCAAATCCATTCCGAAAATGCGATTTACAATTGGCTCATCGCCGACACGGACTTTATCCGTGAGCGGTCGCTCGGAGTATTGCAAAAATGTTGCGCCTAACTTGAAGTCATCGCTAAACGCATACTCGCCGCGCAGTCCAACAATTGTACGCGACGCTAAGAGGAAAAGGTCGTTTTTCTCAAAATCGATTTTCAAGTTTGCCCCTTGTTGAAGCGCGTCATCTCTTAGGATGGTAACTTGTCCGAGTTGATAGTCGACCGTATAGTCAATGCCTTCACGGAGCGGCACGCCACGGCTGGTTACGCGCACGCTTCCTTGCGCCACATTGAACCCAATCGAGATTGGGTTTTGAATTGTGCTTTTGTATCGCACCTTAATGCCGTAAAAATTCTTCGTACTCGTGTTTTGCGCATCGAACTGTGTTCGTTCATAAATTTCGGAATAGACGAAGCGTTCATTTTCTTGGGTAATCGGCGCACCTGTGATTCGCTCAATTTCTTCGCGAATCGGTTGCGCAAACGGTCGCTGAAATGGAAAGATGAGCAAACCGCGTTGTGGGTCAATCGTAATGCCAGGTAAGAAGTCGAACGTGCGGTCGGAGCCGGCCGCGCCATTGACATCAAATCGGTCGAAGCCCGTTACTTGATTGAGTGTATTGACAAAACCTGAAATTGGCAAGACTTCATTTTCCGGTGGATTGTCGCCTGGATTTTGAAACACCACTTGCGCGTTGAATTGGTCGGGCTGAATGTCTCGTCCGCCAAGCGCATAAATGTTTTTCAGCATTAAAATCCATGTTGCCGTATCTGATGGCGTGAATTGGTCAGGCTTGACCAACTTGAAGACCGCTCTGCGTTGCAAGGAATCGTTGCTAAAATCTCCGACGCGGATATTCGGTGCTCCTGGCACAGGCGTGAAGTCGTAAGAGACTGCAATCACATCGCGCGGGTCCAACGGCGCTGTAAAAGTAATGTATCCGAGTATCGGATTGAACACATAGTCTTGCCCTTCTCTCATCAAGGTAAATACGCCTTCTTGAAATTGTCCGGGAATTGGCGGAAGCGGGTCTGCGGTTCGGAGTTGTTGCAAGAAGGCTTGCGTTTGAGTGGTGTCGGCAAGGTCGTTGTATGAATTATTCGGAAATGGGAATCCTTGCTGTAATCGCTCAAACGAATATGGCGCATCGCCTAAGTTCAGCAACGCGACGCCTGGGCGTTGATTTTCTTGTAACGGCACGCCACCTGCATTTTGTCCGCCTCCGCCTCCAAGTTGATTGGCTGGACGTCGCCAAACTTCAAGACGATTGATTTGCCGTCCGCCCATGGCTGGTGTAATCACCAGTTGCGGCGCGTTTCGCGCAAAGGCATTTTCCCAGTTCGTTACAAAAAAGTTGCTGATAAAAAAGTGTCGATTTTCGTCATAATCCCATGCTTGAATCGTTTGTTCGGTAACGCTTGCACCGCTTTGCACGCTGAACGACTCTGTTCGTCCCCGCTGCTGCGAGGCAATCGCTGTTAAGTTCAATCCTGCAATTTGAAACTGCGCCTTAATCCCGAACAAGGCTTGACTGCTACTGATAAGCGAAGTTGGCAGCGTAAGCGAAACATTGCCCGCCTCAATCGATTGCACCAAGTCGTCTTCATAGCCTTTGTATCGAATGGCTAATTGGTTTTCGTATTGAAACGGTCGTTCCGTGTTCCAGTCGGCTGTAATGGTGAGTTTATCGCCAATTGTGCCTGTTAGGTTCATCTGCACTTGTTGGTCGAAGTTCGGCACGGCGGTCGATGCCGTTCCGCTTGCTCTTCGTATTGGGTCTTCGGATTCTTCGGTTTGATAGGAGGCTTTGATGTCGATGTTTCCCGCAACCTGAACGCTCACGGTTGGCGGACCGAAGAGCGTCGCAAAAATTGCACTCTCTCCGCCCGGCACATACACGCTAATTTTGGTGATTTTACTGAACACATCGGCAAGCGCATCACGCGAGACGCCTACACTTTGTTGTCCGATAATTTGTCGAAAGTTGTCTCGTATCGCCGCCTTGTAACGAAGTTTCTTGTATGTCTCTAATGATAACTCAATCGCAGGGCGCACTTCAACGCCTGCAATTGTTTCTGAAATCCTGA
>JBKBRB010000001.1:0-30000 GCA_046292465.1 Chloroherpetonaceae bacterium | reverse complement strand
AGCAGCGCATCGCAGAAGCGATCGAGTTCTTCCTTAGGCTCGGATTCCGTTGGCTCTATCATAATTGTTCCTGCTACTGGAAACGATAGCGTGGGCGCGTGGAAGCCATAATCCATCAAGCGTTTTGCTACATCTTCTGCCTCAATGCCAACAGATTTGAAGGGACGCAAATCCACAATCATTTCGTGAGCGCAACGTCCATTTTGATTGGTATAAAGGACACGATACCCTTTTTCTAATCTTGCTTTGATGTAATTAGCATTAAGTATTGCGAACTTTGTTGCGTTTGTCAAACCTTCTGCCCCCATCATTGCGATATAAGCGTAGGAAATTGCGAGAATCGACGCGCTCCCGAAGGGCGCGGCGGCAACTGCGGTGATGGCTTTTTCACCACCAGTTTTCAGCAAAACATGTGATGGTAGAAATGGCACGAGATGTTTAGCAACCCCGATTGGACCCATTCCAGGACCGCCGCCGCCGTGCGGAATACAGAAGGTCTTGTGCAAGTTTAAGTGACAGACGTCTGCACCGATTGCCGCTGGGCTTGTCAAGCCGACCTGTGCGTTCATATTCGCCCCGTCCATATACACTTGTCCGCCATAGTGGTGAACTATATCGCAAATTTCTTTGATGCACTCTTCAAATACGCCGTGCGTCGAGGGATAGGTTACCATCAAACACGCCAGCGTCTCTTTGTACTGTTCGGCTTTGGCTTTCAAATCATTGACATCAATGTTGCCGTGCTCATCGCATTTGACCACGACGACTTTCATTCCTGCCATGACTGCGCTTGCCGGATTTGTGCCGTGCGCTGATTGCGGAATCAGTGCAATATCTCGATGCGATTCTCCACGTGATTGATGATAGGCGCGAATCGTCATCAAGCCCGCAAATTCGCCCTGCGCTCCTGAGTTTGGCTGAAACGATATAGCCTCAAAGCCTGTGATTTCGCAGAGCCATTTTTCTAAGTTTTTGAACAAGATTTGATAGCCCTTTGCTTGCTCTGGTGGCACAAACGGGTGAAGTTGATTGACTTCTTCCCAAGTGATAGGAATCATTTCGGTTGTTGCATTTAGCTTCATCGTGCAAGAGCCAAGCGAAATCATGGAGTGCACCATTGAAATGTCCTTGTTCTCAAGTCTTTTCAAGTAGCGAAGCATTTGATGCTCGCTGTGGTGCGTGTTGAAGACTGGATGGGTTAAAAATTTTGTTGTTCGACGAAGTGATTCGGGTAAGTTCATTTCAAGCATCTCTTTGAGCACATTCAAATCCGTCTTTGGCGTTATGCCGTGAGCTTTTGCAATCACCTTTACAATCTTTTTGACGTCGTCGAGCGTTGTGGTTTCGTCTAGCGAAATTCCAACACGATTTCCATCGTAGCGGAAGTTCATCTTTGCTTTTTCAGCAAGGCGGCGCAAGCGTTCAGGATTTTCTTCTGTGAATGAAATCGTATCAAAGAAATGTTCGTGATGCACTGAAATGCCTAATGTCTGCAAGGCTTCGGCAAGCAATTTTGCAAGCGCGTGCGTTCTTTCCGCAATGGCTTTCAAGCCTTTTGGTCCGTGATAAATTGCAAATGCAGCGGAAATGACGGCAAGCAGTACTTGTGCCGTGCAAATGTTCGAGGTTGCTTTTTCGCGGCGAATGTGTTGTTCACGCGTTTGCAGTGCCATTCGCAATGCACGATTGCCGTTCGCGTCAATTGAGACGCCAATAATGCGTCCGGGAATCAAGCGTTTGTATTTTTCTTTTGTAGCAAAAAACGCCGCGTGCGGTCCGCCGTAGCCCATTGGCACGCCGAAGCGTTGTGCCGAGCCGAGCGCAATATCCGCTCCCATTTCGCCCGGCGGTTTGAGCATTGTTAGTGCAAGTAAATCTGTTGCGACGGCAACTGTAACCGCGTGTTGTTGAGCAAGTGAAATAAAGTGCGTGTAATCTTCAATGCTTCCATCGGTTGCAGGATATTGAAGCAACACACCGAATAAATTCGGGTTTGTGAGGTCTATTGTTTGATGATTGCCGACGATTAACTCAATGCCAATCGGAGCACTGCGGGAGCGTAGCACATCTATGGTTTGCGGATGACAAGATTGTGAGACGAAAAATTGATTTGCAGATTGCTTTTCCGCTGGGCGAGCGTCGTAAAGCACACGCATGGCTTCAGCTGCAGCAGTGGCTTCATCTAAGAGCGAGGCATTCGCAATTTCCATTGCGGTCAGGTCAATTACCATCGTCTGAAAATTGAGAAGCATCTCCAACCTACCCTGTGAGATTTCAGGCTGATAGGGTGTGTATGCTGTATACCATCCAGGATTTTCTAAGATGTTTCGCAAAATCACCGTAGGGGTATAAGTGTTGTAATAGCCTGTTCCAATGTAGGATTTGAAGATTTTGTTTTTCTTCATCATCGCTTTGAACGAAGCCAAAAATGCTTGCTCGGTTTGTGCCTTTGGTAAGTTTAGGGGGCGTTT
The DNA here is from genome assembly GCA_046292465.1 of Chloroherpetonaceae bacterium. GTDB lineage: Bacteria > Bacteroidota > Chlorobiia > Chlorobiales > Thermochlorobacteraceae > JANWWM01. The sequence goes on along the minus strand of JBKBRB010000001.1, from coordinate 27,529 downwards.
TAGGCGAATTGAGTTTGGAATTGTTTGTTCAATGAGTTCGTCGAGGCTTGATACGCCAATCGTTTTCAGCATTTCTTCAACATGAGGCGCAGAAGCGTTGTGGCGAATTTCAAACTTTTCTTGATATGAGAAATTGAGTTTCATACTGCAACTTGTGTGTCTTTTTTTGTGAAATTTTTCATTAGATACACTAAGATAACATTCCGCCCGAATCTTTTTTTGAGGAGAAAAGCAAAGGGCGTTCTTACTGAACGCCCTCTTACACGTGCAATGTTCCTAATGTGCAAAGAACACCGTAAATATCACAGTGAGAATGATGAAAGAACATCTGTCCCAAACAAAGCAACAACAAACTTGTATTCGCCTTTTTCAATGGTGCCTTTTTCAACGGCATTGATAGTCTTTCAAAAAAGACTGAGAAATTGCCTAACGACAATTCAGTGAATGAGTGTGATAAGGAAAGGTCTCGCCTTTGGAAATCGAGTTAGATATTGGGAGGAATTACGAGGTCGGGGAGCGCGCCGGTGAGTGTTTTATCGGTATGATTTAAGAAATGACGCGCGCGATTTTCGGAGGGGAATAAGTTCATCTGTATCAATATCGCCAACTCTTCTTGACGCTCCTCGATTTCTGAGATTGGAAGGTTTTCCGTTTGGGCAGGGTCGGTGTCGGGGAGGGATTGAGATTCAATTTCAACTGCATAAACATCTTCAACTGCATAAACATCGCTTTCTACAAACATAAGCGGTATCGAGAACGCATTTGTCCTCAGGAGCAGGAGGAGTAACATGGTTACCGCAAATTTGTTCATAGTTGGATAAATGCGATGAGTATGATACGATAGACGATTTGGACGCTTATTTCATTCCAAATATTAGAAAATTTTTTTTCATATCCAACGATTTTGTCGATACCAACTTACCGTGCGCCGAAATCCCTCTTCCAACGAGGTTTTTTGGGCGAAATTAAAATCGCGCTGAGCCTTCTTTGTGGAAAACGTCCAGAATCGTTCTTTGCCGTCGCGCGCACGGTCTCGATTCAAGATTGAAATTTTGCCCTGCGCTTTATTGACATCTTCCACTACGGCGGCAACCGTTGCGGAAAGCCAATCAGGCAGAACAAGTTTAATAGCAAAAGATTTACCTAAGGCTTTTTTTGCCGCTTCGCCGACTTCCTGCCAACTGTGCGCTTTTCCTGAAAGGAAATAAATCTCACCTTTCGTTTTTTCCGATTCCGCTGCGGCAATCATGCCATCAATCAAATCTTTGACGTAGAGGTAGTCATATTTTTTTTCAGTGGCTCCGAAAATTGGTATGATACCGCTTTTGACGGTCTTGAAGTGCTCGAGCAGGTCTTTATCGCGCTCGCCATAGATAATGCAGGGTCGAACAATCGTTATCGGTAGCTTATCAAAAAAGCGCTTGCAGACTTCTTCGGCTTGAAGTTTCGTTTTGCCATAGAGCGTTACAGGCTTTGGTGGAGCAGTTTCATCGATTGGCTGTTCGGCAGAAGGCGACGGTCCAGCAGCTGCGCCTGACGAGACATGCAAAAATCGTTTGACGGTGGGATTGACCTCGAGCGTGGCTTTGAGCAGATTTTCAGTCGCCGTTACATTGCCCTCGATATATGTTTTTTCGTTCAAGGCTTTTGTAACACCTGCGACATGGTAAATACCATCAACACCTTTAACTGCTTTTTTAAGCGACTCGATATCAGCGTAGTTGCCTTTCACCACTTCAATTTCTTTTTCTTTCAGCGATTCCGATAAACTACTTGACCTTGCCAAAATTCGAACCTCTTGATTTTTTTCTAACAGTGCATCAACCAAGTGGCTTCCAATGAATCCTGTTGCGCCTGTAATCAAACTTTTTGGCATAACTTGTTTATTGTCAGATTTTAGAATGAAACGTTAAAGGGTGAAACTTTGATTGCTTATCTCGTAAAGTGACCGTCAGTCATTTTTACTACTCAAACATTTGCCGCGTTTGACACAGAATCTGCGCGGAATCTGCAATGTGCAGACAGAGACGATAAACCTGAATCTTGCAATTCAAACATTTCTACCAATGGCAGAACACGAAGTTACCACCGCCGAAGTGCTTTCCGAAAGCAAACCGCTTAAAGATTTATTCCAAAAGTGCTATGACTTTACAACAGCCGATGAGGTCAAAGCACTTGGGCTTTATCCCTACTTTCGCCCGCTTGAAGAAAACGAGGGGCCTGTGGTGCGCATCGAAGGGCGCGAAGTCATTATGGCAGGCTCAAACAACTATCTCGGACTCACCTCCGACCCGCGCGTCAAAGAAGCGGCAAAAAAAGCCATTGATAAATACGGCACAAGTTGCTCAGGTTCTCGCTACTTAACAGGCACAGTGAATTTGCACGTCGAGCTCGAAGAAAAATTGGCTGAATTTATGGGCAAGGAAGCCTGCCTGCTTTTCAGCACCGGCTATCAAACAGGACAAGGCATTATCCCGACGCTGGTTCAGCGCGGCGAATATGTGATTAGCGATAAAGACAATCACGCCTGCATGGTGATGGCAAACATGATGGCAAAAGGCATGATGGCAAACGTTGAGCGGTATAAGCATAACGATATGGACGATTTAGAGCGTGTGCTCAAAAAAATTCCGCTTGAAGCCGGTAAGTTAATCGCAACCGACGGCGTATTCTCAGTTTCAGGCGAGATTGTGCATCTTTCTGACCTTGTCAAACTTGCAAAGCAATACAATGCAAAAATTCTCGTCGACGATGCGCATGCGGTCGGCGTGATTGGCAAAGGCGGACGCGGCACAGCATCGGAATTTGGTTTAGAAGATGAAGTAGATTTAACGATGGGCACGTTCTCTAAAACCTTTGCTTCGCTCGGCGGCTTCGTGGTTGGCGATAGAGCCGTGATTAACTACATCAAACATCACACGCCTGCCTTGATTTTTTCCGCTTCTCCCACTGCGGCAAGCGTTGCGGCGGCACTGAAAGCCTTAGAAATTTTGAAAGAAGAACCTTGGCGCGTCGAGAAACTGATTCGCAACGCCGACCGCGTGCGGCAAGCCCTCAAATCGCACGGCTTCAATTTGATGGATTCGCGCACGGCGATTGTGTCGGTGATTATCGGCGACCAACATAAAACGCTTCTCTTTTGGCGCAAACTTTATGACGCAGGCATTTTTGTGAACGCGTTCGTTCGCCCCGGCGTGATGCCCGGTTGGGAAATGCTTCGCACCAGCTACATGACCTCGCACGAAGAGTGGCACTTGGATAAAATCGTAACGGAATTTGTTCGTTATGGAAAAGAACTCGGCGTGGTTTCGTAGCCAGTTTTCCCGATTTCCTTACGCATAAAAACACAAAGGCGATACGGCTCAAACCTCGTATCGCCTTTGCTTCTCACTGTCAATGTTAAATGTTATTCGGCGAGCGCAATAATTGCGACACACCCCTTTCCGCCATAAACCCCCAGCACAGGTGAGATTTGGGTGAGTTCAACGGAAAGATTTGGAAGAGTAGTCAAAATTTTTGATTTGGCTTCGTCAGCCAGCGCACGATTATCGGAATAAACAATCGCCACTTTCGCTGTCGATTTGCCTTTTACATGGTTAATTGCAAGTTCAATCGCCTTATTCAGCGCACCTTTTTCGCCAATCCCTTTTCCGCACTGAACGACTTTTCCATGTTCATCAAACGTCAAAACAGGATTGATGTGAAGCAATTTTGCCACGAAGCCTTTTGATTTGGAGAGCCGTCCGCCACGCACAAGATTCTCAATCGTTTGAAGGCTCAAAAACGCTTTGATTTTGGTTTTCAGGTGGTTTAGTCGATTCGTAATTGCCTCAACAGATTCGCCACGATTTCGCATCTCGACGGCTTCGCGCACCAAGAATCCTAACCCCATTGATGCAATTCGGCTATCAATAACGACGATATTGCGCTCTTTGAAAAATTTGCTCGAGAGTTTAGCGTTTTGATATGTGCCTGAAACGCTTGATGAAAGCATAATCGCAATCACATTTTCGTAGCGGCGGAGCATATCGTCAAAGGCTTGTTTGAATTGTGCAGTTGAGGGTTGTGAGGTTCTTGGGAGGTCTTTGGCGTCTTGGAGGCGGCGGTAAAATTCGGCGGGTGAAAGGGTTACACGGTCTAAAAATTCTTCTTCGCCGAAGCGTAGCGATAGCGGCACAAGCGTAATGTCGTTTGCCTCGAGGTATTCATCAGGAAGGTCGCACGTCGAATCGGTCAGAATGCCGATAGGCTTTTTGCCGAAGGCGTTTTCGTGTTGCGCCTTCATGTCCTCGAACTTGGTTTTTTGCAGAATGCCGTAACGCGCGGCGATGTCAAAAATGGTTTGTGGTTCGTTGGTGTGAATGTGCACTTTCGTCTTGGTCGACGAGCCACCGATGATGAGCGAATCGCCGTAGTTGAGCAATTCTTTACGCAGTACTTTTTTATCAAACGATGCGCTGTTTTCCAGCACAAATTCAGTGCAGAATTGGAAGGTAATGGCGTCGCTATTGGCTTCAATCTGCGCACCTTCGCCTTGTGCTTCTTCAACTACGAAACTCTTGCGCTTGCCGAAGACTTCCTTCAAATTTCCTTCTGAAATAAATTTCATCACGCCTTCGACCATATCGACGAACCCTTGCGCGCCCGAGTCGACAACGCCGGCTTTTTTCAGGATGGCTTCGCCATTGACTTTGAGCAGTTCAGGCGTTTTTGCCAGCGCGTGTTTAGCGGCGTTGTAGGATTCATGAAAGAGATGCTTAAAGTCAGCCGTCTTGTTGGAGAGTTCGTGAACGGCGTGTGCCCAATCGCGAATGACGGTGAGAATTGTGCCTTCAACAGGGTTCATCATTGCTTCGTAGGCATATTCTTTTGCGCGCATCAGCGCATTGGCAAAGTCGCGTGTGCTTGCGCGTTCCTTGCCTGACAAGCCTTCGTATAAGCCTTGATAGAACTGCGCCAAAATTGAGCCTGAATTTCCACGAGAGCCAACGAGCGCCGCGTCAGCGGCACAGCAGACAACGGCATCAATCGTAGAGTCGTCGCATTCGTAAAGCGCATCAACAACGGCTTTGAGCGTCAGTGCCATGTTGGTGCCTGTGTCGCCATCAGCAACAGGAAAAACATTGATTTTGTTGAGATGCTCTTTGCGAAGAATGACGGATTCCGCACCTGCAATAATGCCGTGTTTTAATCGGCGACCGTTCAAATAGTGAATAGGCATCGTTTCAATTCGCGCTTCTGATTTTGTAACTGTGAAAACGAATTGAACGGGCAGAAGAAGGTAGCAGCGGTGAGGGAAAATCGTTTGACAAAGATGTGCTCAAACGGTCGCGTGACCTTCGTTTCCAACCAAGCACATCGATTCCGAGCGTAACGACCTCATTGCTTTCCAAGCACATCAACTCTTTCGTGTCACACAAACAAACAGCGGTACAGCGTTCAATCAAGTGGCGTGAATTTAAGAATGATTTGTAAAAAAGCAAGCCTTGTGTTATGAAAGTTTGTTTTGAGTTCTTTACATTGCACGCCTATTATCAACGCTTTCACTTTCTCAACTTCATCTCGATATGCGCTTCGTTTCTCGCTTTCTTTCTATCGTTTTACTCTTTGTTTGTGCGTGCCAAAGTGCGCCAGTGCCGCCGACGCTTTCAATCGATTCCAAATCGCAATCAGGCTACGCGCTCATTACGCCTACCTTGCTCAAAGCACACCTTTCGTTTCTTGCCAGCGATGAACTTGAAGGACGCGAAACGGCAAAGCGCGGTCAAAAAATCGCCGCTCGATACATTGCCACAGAGTTCGAGAAATTCGGCTTAAAGCCAATGGGCGATAGCGGCAGTTACTTTCAAACATTTCGCGTCAAAGAAGAACAACTCGGCACGAAGAGCACGATTTCCGTCTCGATATCGTCGCCTGTAAAACCAAAGCGTGGTAAAAGCCAGTCAACAACAGAGACGAAAGTGTATGATAAATTCTTCGAGGATTTTTATGGATTCGGACGAAATTTTCGCGACGCGGCAAAGTCGGTCAGCGGTTCGGTGTTATTTGCAGGCTACGGCATTGACGACGAACTCAATTACAAGTATTCTGACTACGCGGGTGTTTCAGCGAAGAATAAAATCGTGTTAGTGCTTGGCGGCGAGCCACAAGAAGACAATCCATCAAGCATTTTTGCAGGCACAACGGCGACAAAGTGGAGCGATTCGCGCGTCAAAACGCGTGCGGCATTTGAGCAAAAAGCCGCCGCTCTGCTGATTGTTTCAGACCTCAACGGCGTTTCGATTCGCGAGCAACTCAAGCCCGAACTGCGCGATATGATGGTGATGAGCACCATGTCGCCTGTTGGTGAAAAAGAATCGCTCACTGCTTCACCGCTTGCTCAACCGAAGCAAAGCGTGCCCGTTTTTTACATCTCGTCTGAAATTGCCAATCACATCTTGAAGCCAAGCGGCAAAACCGTTTCCACACTTCGTTCCGAAATTGATAAAACAGGAAAGCCAAACTCGTTTGATGTTCCTGATGCAACGGTTTCGCTCGTGATTGATTTCTCCGAAAGAATTGTGGAGACGGAAAATGTCTGCGCTATGCTTGAAGGTTCAGACGAGACCATGAAACAAGAAGCCATCGTCGTTACAGCGCACTACGACCACATCGGTGCAGGCGCAAGTGGCAACATCTACAACGGTGCTGACGACGACGGGAGCGGCACAACGGCGGTGCTCGCTCTTGCCGAAGCCTTCGCCAAAAACGCTATCAAGCCGAAACGCAGTCTCATTTTTCTGACCGTTTCAGGCGAAGAAAAAGGCTTGCTCGGCTCGGCTTACTACACTCAACACCCAACCTTTCCGCTCAAAAACATCATCGCAAATTTGAACATCGATATGATTGGTCGCTTAGGCGGCGACTACGAACACTCGGACAACCCGAACTACATTTATGTGATTGGCTCGGATAAAATCTCGACCGATTTGGATAGCGTTCTCAAAGTTGAAAATGCGCTCACTGAAAATCTGCTTTTGGATTACAAATACAACCGTGATGACGACCCGAATCGATTTTATTACCGAAGCGACCACTACAATTTTGCCAAGAACAACATTCCCGTCATTTTCTTCTTCAACGGCACACATGCCGATTATCACGGAATTCATGACGAAGTCGATAAAATTCACTTTGAAAAAATGGCGAAGGTTGTGCGGCTTGTTTTCGCTGTTGCTTGGAACTTATCGAATCGTGCAGAGCCGCTGAAAAAGCGCGCATTGTAGCGCGTTTATTGCTGTGCGCCGTAGCGTTCAAGGAGTTCGGCGGCGCGTTTGCCTGCGTCGTTATTTGGGTTGAGATTGCGTGCGGTTTGCCAAAGTTTTCTTGCCTCGTCCCATCGTTCAATTTGGGCGTAAAGAATGCCCAAGTTGAGATGCGCTTTTTGGTGGGTTGGATGTTCATCGACAACGCGGCGCATTTCTGTAACGCCTTCACGCTGCAAGCCTTGATTGAGCAGGCAGATGGCATAGTCGACGCGGGCGTCAGGATTTTTGGGGTCGAGTTCTAAATAGCGTGCATAAAGTTGAGATGCTATTGGATACTGCTTTGCGTCGTCGTAGAGGTTAGCGGCGCGAAGCAGCAGTTTGAGTTCTTTTCGGTCGGTAGCTTCAAAGGCGGCAATGCTCCACTCGCCTCCTAAATCTAATCGTTCGTTTTCAATGAAGATGTCGGAGAGCGCAAGTGCGGCAAGTCGTTTTTTGTTTTTATCTGTTTCTTTTTCGTATTGTGCTTTCAAAACGTCAATTCGTTCTAAAACGGATTTATCGGTGATTATTTTTAGTGGTGAGGCGTCAGTGTCAGGCTGAATCGCGCGTGAATTGACCGATGGATTTTGCGCTTCGGGCTGTGCGTCTGCGCCTGCCGCGCCTGAAAGTGCGAAGCCTTTTTTACCTGAAACGAGCCCTTGATAGCCCAGCACGCTGAGCAATGCTAACATGACAGCGCTTGTAGCAAGCAGGATTGCCTGCTCTTTTTTGACTGATTGAAGATTGACAGAACGCGTAGAGGTTTTTCGTTCTTCTGGATTGTCTGTTGTTGAAGCGTCTTCGTCGCTGGCAGTTAAATCGCTTCCGCAGTTGTGGCATTGCGTATCGCTTGGGGCAACCGCAACGCCACATGACGGGCAGAAAGTTTTTACTTTTCCAACGGCTTCTGACGGTGAATTCCATCCGTTCGCTGTCACGTCTTTAATCCTTTCTTTAATTTGTCGCTGACAACCGATTTGAACTCTTTGGAGATTTTGAATGTCGGCACATACTTCTCATCGATGTAGACCTTTTCGCCGGTTCTGGGATTGTGGGCGATGCGTTTATTTTTTTTGCGCACGTTGAATGTGCCGAAGCCTCTGATTTCAATGCGTTCGCCTGATTTGAGGGACTCAATGATGGTTTGTATGAATCCATCTACGACGGTTTCGGTCTCTTGCTTGGTGAGCCCTGTCCGATTTGCGATAATTCCGACGATGTCTGCTTTTGTCACGGTACTACTGAAAGATTAGTTGTTTGATAAATCAAACTTTTGTGAGTAGGAGTTGGTTAAGCCTTGAACCACAATCGCACTGCCACAACCACTAAAAGCAGCGCGAAGCCCTTGCGAACCCACTCTTCTGAAACGGATAATGCAACCTTTGAACCAATGAGCGACCCGATGAATAAACTTAATGCAATGACAGTGGCATATTTGAGATGTTCGGTTGTAATTTTTCCTGCTTTGTAATACTCCAATGCCCCTAAAATTCCAACCGGAAGCAGAAATACTAAGAGCGATGTGCCCGTTGAAGTATGCTGCGAAAAGCCCAAGAGCAGTGCCAGTGCTGGCACAATCACTACGCCGCCGCCGATGCCAAACATGCCCGACAGAATTCCTGCCGCTAATCCAATCGCTAAAAGCGCAATCCAAATCATTATTTGTTAGTTGATTATTTTTCCTTTGTGATTCACTCGACAGGCGCGAGTGCTTCGCCAGCAATAATTTTATCGATTTCCACATTGTTCAAAGTTTCGCGCTCGACGAGTGTCTTTGCAAGGCGATGGAGAATATCGATGTTTTCAGTCAAAATGCGTTTCGCTTCTTGCATGCAGGTAATCACGATATGGCGCACTTCGCTGTCGATAGCGACAGCAGTTTCTTCGCTATAATCGCGCATGCGTCCGAAATCACGACCGAGAAAGACTTCTTGATGTTTTGAGCCGTAGTTCAGTGGCCCGAGTTTTTCGCTCATACCCCATTCGCAGACCATTTTGCGGGCAAGTTCGGTAGCACGTTCAATATCGTTGCCTGCGCCTGTTGAAATTTCGTGGTAGATAATTTCTTCTGCGGCGCGTCCACCTAATGCGTAAGTAATCATGGCGATGAGATATTCTCTCGTGTAGGTGTATTTGTCCTCGAGCGGAAGGTATGATGTCAGTCCTAAGGCTCTGCCGCGCGGAATGATCGTTACTTTATGCACAGGGTCGGAGCCTTTGGTAAATTTAGCCACAAGCACATGCCCTGATTCGTGATAGGCAGTTACTTCTTTATCTTTTGCGGAAATTAAGACGCTCTTGCGTTCAGGTCCCATCAACACTTTGTCGCGCGCTTCTTCGAGGTCGGCTTTGGTAACTTCGGTGCGATTTGCGCGTGCAGCAAGTAGCGCCGCTTCATTGCAGAGGTTCGCTAAATCGGCACCTGCAAAGCCAGGCGTGCCTTTGGCAATGGCTTTGATATCGACATCTGGCGCGATTGGAATTTTGCGCAAATGAATTTTGAGGATTTTTTCTCTACCGACGACATCGGGCTTATCGACCACGACTTGTCGGTCGAAGCGTCCAGGACGAAGCAAGGCGGAATCAAGCACATCAGGGCGGTTGGTTGCGGCAAGCAAGATGATATTTTCGCTTGTATTGAATCCATCCATCTCGACAAGCAGTTGGTTCAGCGTTTGTTCGCGCTCGTCGTGTCCGCCACCTAAACCTGCGCCGCGTTGTCGTCCGACAGCGTCAATCTCATCAATAAACACAATGCACGGTGCATTTGCACGCGCTTGTTCAAACAAGTCTCTGACGCGACTTGCGCCGACGCCCACGAACATCTCGACAAAGTCTGCACCCGACATTGAGAAGAACGGCACGCGCGCTTCGCCAGCCACCGCTTTAGCAAGCAAGGTTTTACCGGTTCCTGGAGGACCGAGCAGAAGCACGCCTTTCGGAATTTTTCCGCCTAATGCTTGATACTTTTCTGGCGCTTTGAGAAAGTCGACGATTTCGCGCAGTTCTTCTTTGGCTTCTTCGCACCCAGCAACATCGTTGAACGTTACCTTCGTATCCATTTCTGTAATCATTTTTGCACGGCTGCGTCCAAAGTTGAACACATTGCGCGACATGCCGTTTTGCATGCTCATTCGTCGAATGAGAACAAAGTAGATTAGCGCAATAATTATCCAAGGCGCAAGGTAAAGCAGCATCTGCGATGTTCCTCTCTCTTCGACATCAACGCGAAAGGCAATGTCTTTTCCTATCAAAACCTTTGCATCTTCATTTGTAAAGGAGGGCAGTTTAACCGCGAATTTATCGGTGCGTTTTTCGCTTCGGTCGATGGTTGTAATTGTCTCGTAATTTTTCAGTTTGCCCCTAAACAAGGCTGTTCCACTTACATCAAGTTTTTCAATCACACCCTCGCGAATTAGATTTTTCTCGAGCAAGCGCACATATTCGTTGTAAGAAATTTCAGGCTCTTGTGGTTCAGATGGCGAGAAGAGCCTCTGCAACAACAGGAACATGCCAAAAATCAGCACGCCATAAACGAGAAATCGAATGGTGCGTTTTGTGCCGTCTTCCTCGCCGTTTCCATTGTTGTTATTTCTCCTGCTAAAGATAGGGTCGCTTTCTCGCACAGGCTTAAAGCGGTTACGTGCGTTCTCTTTTTTGGGTTGGGAGGGACGATTCTTCAAAAATTCATGTTCAGCCATGATTACTTCTGGTTGGTTAATCCGTTAAACTTGTTGTTGGATTCACGGAAAATCGTCTCGACATTCAATTATTCCGAGAGTCTATAGATGCTCTTCAAGTTACGTTTCTTCTGCTTGTAATCTAAACCGTAGCCGATTACAAAATGTTTCGGAATCGTAAATCCAATGTAGTCAATCTTGAAGTTGAGTTCAGACACACCTTCTTTGAAGAGCAGCGCGCAGAATTTAAGCGAGCGAGGTTCTTTTTGAAGCAGGGTTTCGCGAATGTAGTTCATGGACAGTCCTGAATCGACGATGTCGTCAATCACAATCACATCTCTGCCTTTAATGTCGGCGTCGATGGGTTTAAGAAGTTTGACGTTGCCCGATGAAATTTTCGCGTCGCCGTAGCTGGAGAGTTTGTAGAAGTCAATCTCGATATCAATGTCTGTAATCGCGCGGCAGAGGTCAGCCGTGAAAATGAACGCGCCGTTGAGCAAGCCGATAAGAATGGGTGTTTTGCCTTTGTAATCTTGCTCGATTTGTCGCCCTAATTCTTGGACGCGCGATTGAATTTCGGCTTCGGTAATGGCGACGACGAATGTGTCATTATCAATACGGACAGGCTGATGGTCGGCGTTCAAGGTTGGCAAGTAATTGATGTTGATTGGTTGATGCTGATCGACTGTCGATTGAGATATGGGCGCTTTATTATGAAATCTTTAACGAAGATAAGAAATCGCTTGAAAATTTTGTGCGTATCTTTGTGCGACTTGATTGCCTTAATCAATGCCAATGACGATTTCAAAACAACTTCCCAAGTTTTTTCTCTTACTTGCGGTCAGTTTTGCCACAGCGCTTTATCTTTTTTCGTTGAAAGGCGGATTTGGAAATGTTCTCGTTCAGCCACTTGTGCTCTATCCCACACTTCTTTCACCAGTTTCTTTCTCGTTTTACATCTTTGCGCTGCTTTTTGCAGGCATGTTAGGGTTGAGCCTATTTCAATTTTTTCCGAAACAGCGCACGAATAAGCGGCTTGCACGGTCGCGCATTTATCTCACTGCTGGCATGCTTTTGTTCGGCATATGGCTAATGGCATGGTGCTACAATTTGCTTTTTGCAAGTGCAATTTCTGCCATGCTCTTGGTGGCTACGCTTGCGCGTGCATCAATGAATTTAGAACTGCGTGCAGCAGCAAACATAGGCGAGGTGTGGCTCTTGCGCGCACCGGTGATGCTCTTTTTCGGGTGGGCAACCTTTCTTGCCGTTGTGAATTGGGCAACACTCTTTCAATCGCTGAAGTGGAAACTCAAATGGCTTTCGCCTGATGCTTGGGCAATTCTTCTGATGATTACGCTCGCTTTGTTTTCGCTTTGGATTTGCTTCCGCTATCTCGATTTATTTTTCATTACGGCTGTTGTTTGGGGATTTATCGGCATTGCTTTGAAGAAAGGCGTGAGCCTTCCAGTCAGTCGAGCGGCGTGGCTTTCGATTTTCGTCATGGCGCTGATTGTTTTGATTAAAGCTCCGCGCAAACTGCTCGAAGAGACCTAATTTATCTGACCGCTTGCCAATCGCGCGCGTATCGGAAGTCAATGCCGAGCGTGCGTGGCGAGATTTTTGCAATCACAGGCGTCAGCCGCTTGAATTGATTGCGCACCACAAGGCGTTTGACTTTGGCAAGAAATTCGGGCGGAACGCCGTCCGCAAGCAATTCTTCATCGCGCAACCGCAGGTCAATAAGTTTGTAGAGCAACGCGTCAACTTCTTGATAGGTGAAGCCTAATTCCGCCTCGTCGCTCTGACCTTCCCACAAATCTGCACTTGGCTTTTTCTCGATAATGCTTGAAGGAATTTGTAGGTGCTTCGCAAGTTCCCATACTTGCGTTTTGTATAAATCGCCAATCGGGTTGATTGCCGATGCCATATCGCCGAAGAGCGTGCCGTATCCTAAGAGCAATTCAGTTTTATTGCTCGTGCCAATGACGAGTCGATTATCACGCGCGGAAATGTCGTAGAGGGTTATCATGCGCGTGCGCGACATCACATTGCCGCGTCGAAGATGATTGGCGTCGGGCTTGTCGCTGAAAAAGGCGTCAACAGTTGCGGTAATTTCTCGACGCTCGCTTGCAATTCCTAACTGCTCAATCAAGCATTGCGCATCGCTCAAACTATCAGCACTGCTGGTTTTGTAGGGCATCATCACGGCGAGCACATTTTCTTTGCCTAAGGCTCTTGTTGCAAGCGCGCACGACACGGCGGAATCTACGCCACCTGAAAGTCCTAAAACCACTTTTGAAAACCCTGATTGGCGAACTTCGTTGCGAATAAAATTGACGAGAATCGTCTCGACAGTCGCGTAGTTAAGACGGTGCATAGCGGCAAGCATTTAGGGTTTCAGTTATTTCTCTGCAATTACGGATTCTTCGACGACTTTTCCATCTTTGAGCACAACGATTCGGTCAGCAATTTCCGAGACTTCTTTTGAGTGTGTGGCAATGATGAAGGTTTTTCGTTCTTCTTCGGCAAGCGTGCGAATGAGCTCGAGAACTTGGTCGGCATTTTTGGAATCCAAATTTCCTGTGGGTTCATCGGCAATGATAATGGCGGGGTTGTTCATCAAAGCGCGTGCGATGGCGGTGCGCTGCATTTCGCCGCCTGAAAGTTGAAACGGTTGATGATGAAGCCGATGCGAAAGCCCCACGCGCTCAAGAAGTTCCTTCGCACGAGATTCGCTTTGCTGTTCCGATTTTTTCAAAAGCAAACTGGGAAGCATCACATTTTCAATTACTGAAAGCGTCGGCATGAGGTTAAAGAATTGAAAGACAATTCCGATTTTTTCGCGGCGAAATGCCGTCAGTTCTTTTTCGTTCATTGCGCCAATGTTTGCGCCGTCAATTTCAACCGTTCCGCTTGTCGGCAAGTCAATCGCGGAAAGAATGTTGAGCAGTGTGGTTTTCCCGCTTCCTGAACTGCCCATCAACGCGAGCAATTCTGCGCGCTCAACCGAAAGCGAGACACCTGAAAGTGCAAAAATCGGAGCGGTTTTCTCGTTGTAAATTTTGACGACGTTGGAAAGGCGAATCATTGACATGGTTTGTGGTCTTGAATTAACTCTGGCAAACTCAACGCCGTTCAGCGAATAGACGTTTTCTTTCTTGCGCGCTCAAACGATTGACGAATAGATTTCGTTATTTTCGCTCAAACAAACTTTTATGAACATGGCAAAGAAAAAAGTCGTCGTCGGCATGTCGGGCGGCGTGGATTCGAGCGTGGCGGCGTGTTTGCTTGCTGAACAAGGCTACGAGGTCATTGGCATTACGATGAAAACTTGGGACTACGACATGGCAGGCTTGGGCAAATCGTCCAAGAAGGAAACAGGCTGTTGCTCTTTGGAATCGATTAACGACGCACGTAGCGTTGCCGTAGCCAAAGGATTTTTGCACTACACGATTGACTTTCGCGACGATTTCGGCGAAGCCGTTATCGATTACTTCAAAGACGAATACTTGCACGGCAGAACGCCGAACCCATGCGTGATGTGCAACACGAAAGTTAAATGGGATTCGCTCTTGCAACGCGCTAAACTTTTAGGCGCAGATTATATCGCCACAGGGCATTATGCGCGCGTCAAAGAAATTGACGGACGCTATCGGCTCTTCAAGGGCAAAGACACGAACAAAGACCAGAGCTACGTGCTTTGGGGCATTTCCCAAGAAGCACTTGCACATACCATCTTTCCACTCTCTGAACTCACCAAACCCGAAGTGCGCGATCTTGCCCGAAAATTCGGCTTGAAAGTCGCTGATAAAGGCGAGAGCTACGAAATTTGCTTTATTCCCGATAACGACTACGAACGATTTCTCAAAGAAACCATTCCAACGCTCGAGACCGATGTTGCAGGTGGAAAAATTTTAGACCAAGACGGACGCGAACTTGGCACACATCGTGGCTATCCGTTTTACACGATTGGTCAACGCAAAGGGCTTGGCATTACGACGCCCGAACCTGTCTATGTAACCGAAATTCACTACGAAACCAACACCATCGTGGTCGGAAAAGACGAGGACTTACTGCGCCATGCTTTAATTGCCAATCAAGTGAATTGGATTGCATTTAGAGAACTCAGTGAGCCAATTCGATGCGAAGCAAAAATTCGCTACAAAGACAAACCCGAGCCTTGTACGGTTAGCCGTGAACAAAATGGAACAATCTTGGTGAAATTCGACCAACCTAAACGCGCTATTACGCCAGGGCAGGCGGTTGTCTTCTACGATGGCGACGAAGTTTTAGGTGGCGGCTTTATCGCACGAAGTGTTTAGGGCATGCCACAACTTCTGCACTGTTTCTCATTTGGGCGAGTTTGGTATTATATTTGTTTCTGATTCTGCCGACGGCTAACCTTCAAAATATAACATTTCGCTCTTACAACCATGAAGCACAAAATTTTGTTTGTTGATGACGAACCCCAAATCGTGCAATCGCTCAGCCTTTTGTTTGATGATTATGACGTTCTCACAGCTACAAGCGGCGACGAAGCCTTAAAGTATTTCCACACGGGCAATGTGCCTGATGTAATTGTCAGCGACCAACGCATGCCGATGATGACGGGCGTAGAACTTTTGCAACGCGTGCGCGCGATTTCACCGAACACCGTGCGCATTTTGCTGACTGGATATAGCGACTTGGATGCTGTAATTGATTCTGTGAATGCTGGCGAAATTTTCCGATACATCAACAAGCCTTGGAACAGTGCAAAACTGAAAGATACTGTTGCACTGGCTTGCCAATTTTCAGACCGCTTGAAGAGCGCACCACCGCCACCACCGACTAAGACCACTGCTCAACCACCTTCAGCAGGCGTGCTTTCCGCGCTGGGCGTTCAAGTGCAAACTTCTACTGTTCCTGACCAACATCACTTGCTTTTCGTTGACCCAAATCCTGCAAACCTTCAAGCCTATAAAGATTTGCTTGCCTCGAGCTACAATGTGCATACTGCACTTGATGCCAACGAAGCTTTTAGCATTTTGAAGGCATATCCTATCGATGTTCTAATTACCGAAGTGAATTTAGGCACGATGAGCGCGGTTGATTTTCTTGCCGCCGTGAGCGCGTCGTATCCCGATGTGGTCTCGATTCTGCTCTCGAGCAGCCGCGATGCTTCAATCGCGATTCGCCTCATTAACGAAGTGCAAATTTTCCGCTACCTTGTCAAGCCGTTCCAACGGCAGTTGCTCAAAAGTGCTATTGAGCTTGCTATTTCCAAGCACGATGCAATTGCAGGGCATCTCGATATAAATCCCAAAGCCTATTCAGGCGTGATTGATGCCATTCGTGAAAAGCCTGCCGCGTCGCTCGACGAAGCCCTCGCCCGCGTGCGTGAGCTGCTTTCAGCCAGAAAAACTTACTAACGGCGTGAAGAGATTGATTTTCTTCCTTGCGCTTTGTTCTTATACATCGCATACATCGCTCGCCGCGAAACCGACCGATAGCCTCGACCTGAAAATTGGGCAACTTTTAATGGTTGGATTTCGCGGCGTTGCCGTTTCAGATACAAGCCCCATTGTTCAAGATATTCGCCTCGGCAGAATTGGCGGCGTGGTTCTCTTCGATTACGATGTGCTTCAAAAAAAATCGGGCAGAAATATCCAATCGCCAAGTCAGGTCAAGTCGCTTTGCGCCGCGCTTCAATCCTATTCGCCAACGCCGTTGCTGATTGCCATTGATGAAGAAGGCGGAAAGGTCAATCGCCTGAAGCCGAAATATGGGTTTCCTCAAACCGTCTCCGCCGCTTATCTCGGTCGCCTGCATTCGCTTGATTCTACAAGGCTCTACGCCACACGCACCGCTACCTTGCTCTCTGAACTTGGCATCAACTTAAACTTCGCGCCTGTCTGCGATGTGAATGTCAATCCTCAAAATCCCGTCATTGCCAAACTTGAACGCAGTTTTTCTTCCAATCCCGATAGCGTTGCGATGCACGCAACAACGGTCGTCGAAGCGCATCGCGCGCGGCATGTGCTCACTGCCTTGAAGCACTTTCCCGGACACGGCTCTTCCACAAGCGATTCCCATCTTGGATTTGTCGATGTTTCAAGCACATGGCGTCGAGATGAACTTACGCCGTTTCAAACCTTGATTTCACAAGGCAATGCAGAGATTGTCATGACCGCACACATTTTCAATGCGGCGTGGGATACACTTCCGGCGACGCTTTCAAAAAAAGTGATTCAAGGCATGCTTCGTGAAGAATTGAACTTTGACGGCGTGGTTTGCTCCGACGATATGCAGATGAAAGCCATTGCGGCGCACTACGGTTTAGCAGAGGCTCTCAAACTCGCGCTCAACGCAGGCGTAGATATGCTGATTTTTGGAAATAATCTCGACTACGATGAACACATCGCTGAAACCGCTTGCACGCTCATCAAGGAAATGGTCAGTCGAGGCGAAATTGCGCAAGCACGCATTGACGACGCCTATTGGCGCATGATGCGCTTAAAATCTCGCTTACGCTAACCACACCCTCTTGTGCGTTAGCACGTTTGGATTTCCGTCTTCAAGTGGATTTCTTCTAAAATTGCACTTACGCGCAAACATTCTTCCATTGAGCCATCATAGACAATAGACTTGCCTTTGTTGTGCACTTCCCAAGTGTGCGCTTCGGCTTTTGAGCGACTGCACCCTGTGGCTTTCATAATTTGCGCAATCACTTCATCGAAGGTGTGATAGTCGTCGTTGAAGAGCACAACTTTGTAAGGCTCGTCTGTAATCGTGTCAATATCGCTTTCTTGTTCTTGCGTAAAGATGGACGAGGCATAAATCAAGTCGAGTTCGTTCATACTTGCATCAAAAGTTTATACATCAGTTTGAAGTGGTGTTGTAAATATAACGGATTGCTACGGGCTTGTAAATATGTGCTTGCTGTTGCGAAAACTTCTCAACAGTGCTACTTTCTGCTTCGGTCGGCATTTTCTCCTATACAACATCAACGGCTTTTTATGTTAAACTACTTTTTCAGAAACAAAATTCATCTTTCGCTCCTTTCTGCGCTTGGCGCGGCGATGTGGTCGCTTTACTTCGGCATTGCGGTCAATCTAGGGTGCATTGCGGTCGTCTTTCTATTAACGCTTTCAATTTATCAATACAATCGCCTGACCGACGATGTCGAGGACGCTATCAACGCCCCCGAGAATTTAGCCCGCGCAAAAGCCTCCTCATTTTTGATTCACTATGTTTTCTTCTATACGCTCACAGTGCTCGCGCTCTTCATTTCGGCTTTCTTCGGATGGACTGTTTTTTTGACCACGTTTTTCATTGCACTCGTTGGATTTCTTTACAACGAAAAATGTTTTCCGGACGCAGTTGCGCGTTGGCTGAACGGCGCACGGCGTTTGAAAGATTTGTATATCGTCAAGAACCTTGCGCCACCGATAGACTGGGCAACCGCTATGGTTTTTTTGCCTTTTCTCTTTGCAGGCGAATCGCTTTCGCTTAAAGCGTGGGTTTGTTGGGGATATGTCTTTGCATGCGCCTTTTTCATTGAAGTAATGTGGGATATTCGCGACCGCGAAGGCGACCTTTTAGCCGGCATCAAAACGATTGCGAACACTTTTTCTCTTGTGCGCACCAAAGCCTTTCTCATTAGCAGTAGTGCTGTTTCAGGCATTGCGCTTTTTGTTGTAACCTTCAACGGCATTTTGCCACAACACACCTACTTTTTGCTCTCCAACAACCTTGCCGTTATGTTCATTGCCAGCTCCTACCAAGACGAGCGTCCCGAAGCGGCGCGTTGGATAAGCGACATGACGATTGTGCTCGCCTTACTTCTCTTTGCCTCGTTTGCGGCGATTGCTTACTTTTCATCGTAGCGTTATTGATTTCTCTTAACCTCAACCCTACTGAAACGATGGTTCGTGGATTTTTTCTTGGCTCACTTGTTGCACTGCTGCTTGTATCGCTCTTCGCCCTTGCGCAAGACTCCACCAAAACTTTCAAAGCCGAAACCTTTTTCTTCAAGACCACAGGCACGCTCAAACCCTTGCTTAGCGAGAGTGCTTATCAGGCGGTCATCAACGCGGCAAAGGCTTCGGGATATAGCGAAGATGAAATCGAAGTAACGCTCATTGTTACCGAGCGCAAGAAGAAATTTGAAGAGCAGAAGTCTAAACCCTCTTACACGCCAAAGCCGAAGCCAAAGAAGTTTGAGTGAGTTTTCTTGTTAGGCTAAGAATTAGGGGAGAAGCAAAATTTTGCCTGTCGTTTTGCGTCCTTCTAATGCGTCGTGTGCCAAGCGTGCGTCTTTGAGCGCAAAGCGGTGCCCGATATGGAGTTTCACTTCGCCTGACTGAATCCAACGAAAAATATCGGTGGCGCGCATGAGGAGTTCTTCGCGTGTGGCGGTGTAGTTGTGAAGTGCTGGTCGCGTCAGAAACAGAGAGCCTTTTTGGCTTAAAACAAGCGGACTGAATGGTGGAACTGCGCCGCTGGCATTGCCGTAACTCACCATCATGCCGCGCACAGCGAGCACATTCAAACTTTTTTCCCAAGTGTCTTTCCCGACTGAATCGAAGACAATTTGCACGCCTTTGCCGCTTGTCAGGGTTTTCGTTTCGGCTTCGAAGTCGGTTTTGCTCGTAACAATCACCTCGTCTGCGCCAACGCTTTTGGCGAGCGTTGCTTTTGCATCGGTTGAAACCAGTCCGATGACGCGCACGCCGAGCCGTTTGAGCAGTTGAATTAAAATCAATCCAACACCGCCTGCCGCCGCATGCACAAGTGCCGTGTCGCCTTTGGTGAGCGGACGAAGCGCGAAAGCAAGGTAATGCGCCGTCATGCCTTGAAGCATTGCCGCCGCGCCTTCTTCAAACGAAATTCCTTCTGGCAGTTTGACAAGTTTATCGGCTTGAACCGCGTGATACTCTGAATATGCTCCCAATGCACCTGTAAATGCAACGCGGTCTCCGACTTTCACTTCTTGCACTTCTGCACCTACTTCTTCTACAATGCCCGCGCCTTCTTGCCCAAGCGTAAAGGGCAACGGCAAGGGATATAGCCCCGTGCGATGATACACGTCAATGAAATTAACGCCTATCGCATGAAGTTTGATAACGGCTTCGTTGGCTTTCGGCGTTGGGTTTGGCACTTCTTTGTAAAGCAAGTTGTCAGAGCCGCCGTATTGCTCTACTCGAATCGCATGCATGTGATTTTTGATTTTGGTTTTTGATTTGCGTTCTTTACGATTTTTCTTTTCTTACTTCAAAGAGGTTTCTATGAAAGAGTTACAAATTTACTTCACGACCAAACACCGATGGAACGGCAATCGTTTTGAAGCCGAAACACGCTACGCGCCGAGCGTTTATGTCGCAAAACTTTCGATTCAACTTTCAGCCGAGATGGACGACGAAGAGAAAGAACACTTAACGCAATCGCTGTTGAGAATTTTGGAAGAAAAATTGAAGGGCGATTTCAAACGCTATTTGGAAGATACAGAAGAGCACAGTGGATTTTTGGAAGCGTCCGTGTTGATGCGCCTTTCGGAGAAACTTTCGCGTGAAGTCGAGCGCGTCGCTAAACGCCACAACGCTAAATGGGAAACCGCGATTGATTGAAAAAAATTGATTGAGCGGAAAAGTTTTCCGACCTTTACATATTCTTGCAGTAACAAAATTGTAGTAAGCCCATGCCAACCATCTTCATTGACGGAAAAGAATACCACGCTGAAAAAGGTCAGCGCATTATCCAAATCGCCGACGGCATCAATTGCGGCGGCGTCGAGCAAGTCGATATCCCGCGATTTTGTTATCACCCTGCGCTATCGGTTGCAGGAAATTGTCGAATGTGTTTGGTCGAAGTCGGCACGCCGAAAATAGACCCCGCCACTAAACAACCCGTTCTTGATGAATCTGGCAATCCGGTCATTGCTTGGATTCCGAAGCCGCTCACGGCTTGTTCGACCGATATTTCCGACGGCATGCGCGTCAGAACACATCACACGTCGCAAATGGTCAGAGATGCGCAAAAAGGCGTATTGGAATTTATCCTTATCAACCATCCGCTTGACTGCCCGACTTGCGACCAAGCAGGCGAGTGTCCGCTCCAACAAACAACTTACAAATACGGTCCTGAAGGCTCACGCTACGAATTTGAGAAAGTTCACAAACCCAAACGCCAAGCATGGGGCAAGAAAATCACTTTTGATGCTGAGCGGTGTATTAACTGCACCCGTTGCGTGCGTTTCTACGACGAATACACAAAGACGCACGAATTGGAAATCGTCCAACGTGGTTGGAACAACTACCCATACCCGCCCGAACCTGAACGACTCGATGAAAATCCTTACGCGATGAATGTGATTGACCTTTGCCCTGTTGGTGCTTTGACTTCAACTGACCATCGTTTCAAAGCGCGCGTTTGGGAAATGTCCGCAACCGAGACGATTGCCATCAACGATGCGCGTTGCGCTAACATTGTTTTGTGGGTGCGCGACAATCGCGTCATGCGCATTACGCCACGCTACAACCCACAAGTCAACGGCTATTTCATCTCTGATGAAACGCGCCTCAACTACCGTTGGATTAACGACAACCGCGCAAACGGACCGCACATTAAGGAAAATGGCAAGCAAATTCCAACAACTTGGACAAACGCAATCGCCAAAGCGGCGGAACTCATTAAGCGATATAAGCCCGAAGAAGTCTTCGTTATGGCATCTGCCAAAGCCCCGCTCGAAGTGAATTACCTTGCCAAAGCCTTTGCATTCGACATTCTCAAAACACCGCACCTTGATTTCATCGAGCATTACAGCGGCGAAGATGACCATCTGCTCATTCGCGCCGACAAAACGCCAAACAAAACAGGTTGCGAACTGCTTGGCATTCAAAGTCAAGGCATTTCAACGGACGACCTTTCCGAAGCCATCAAACTTGGCAAAATTAAATGCGTCGTTTGCATTGAAGATGAACTTTCCACACTTCTTTCGCTCGATACCTTGCTCAAACTTGATGCGCTAATCGTGTTGCCTTACAACACTTCCGAAACCACTGAAAACGCCGACGTGGTTTTGCCCGCCGCCACATTTGCGGAAATCATTGGCACCTATATCAACTTTGAAGGTGTGGTTCAATTGGCGCGTCCAGCCAAAGTCCTCAAATCACAAAACCGCGAGTTGATGAAGGAAATCGCAATGTCGCGATTGGATAAGCACGCAACGCAGTTCGACAAGTGGAGCAACGAAGAAAATAAAATTGACGCCAAACCCTCGTGGGAAATTCTGCAAGAACTTGCGGCGCACTTCGGTGCGACTTGGCACTACCAAAGCGCGCGCGAAATTTTCGCTGAACTCTCACAGCGCGTTCCTGCACTCAACGGATTAGATTACAAGAAACTTGGCAAACAAGGCATGAAGATTGAAAAAGTTCAAGGCGGCAGTTCGGTTGTCGCCTAATTAACAGAGGAGGGAAATATGGACACTGTGGAAACTGTAGAAGTAGAAGCACCTGTCGCACAAACGATTTCGGACTACGAAAAAGAACGGGGGAAACCGATGCCAAGCCTCAATCACGGAATTCTTCAAATGAATTTGGGCGCACTGCTCAAACGATATAAGCAATTCACAATTGGTAGCGAAATTACGCTCGACCTTTCGCCGAAAGCGACGCCTGATATTCTCATCTTCAACAAACGCAAGCCTAATTGGCAACGCGACGAAAAGCGCGTCGCTGAAATGCCCCTCACCGTGATTGAAATTCTTTCAGGCACACAAGGCATGGACAATTTCGAGGAAAAACTCCCGCGCTATTTCAATGCAGGCATTAAATCCGTTTGGCTCGTTCAGCCGTTCATCGAAACGATTGCGGTTTTCTTGCCGAATCAAAAACCAAAAGTGTTTTCAACGGGCGAACTCGTCGATGACGCCACAGGCATTCGGCTCTCGCTGTCCGAAATTTTTCAAGAGGAATGATGACGCGCTTTATCGTTTGAGAAGCCATCCGTTTCTCTTACCTTTGTTCTCATGGCGTTCAAACTAACCACAAAGCAGTATGATAGAATCCTACCTTCCCATTTTCATTCAAATCGGCATTGCGATTTTGCTCGGACTTTTACTTTCAGGCTTAGGCATTTTTATTGGCGTCAAGCGGCGCACGAAACAAAAACTAACGAGTTATGAATCGGGTTTAGAACCTGTAGGCACAACCAAGCAACGCGTTTCGGTGAAGTATTACCTTGTAGCGATGCTCTTTATCATTTTCGATATCGAAGTGATTTTTATGTATCCGTGGGCGGTGAGTTTCCGTGAGTTTGGCGTTGCAGGGCTGATTCCAATGCTCACGTTCGGACTGTTGCTCCTTGCAGGCTATTACTACATTCTCCGCAAAGGCGGCTTAGAATGGAATTGATGGTATCTGATTTGAAATTTCACTTACTCCAACAACTTAACTTTGTAACACGATGGCGAACAATAATCCTTTTGGTGATGGTTTTCTGACGACCACGCTCGATGCACTGACGAACTGGGCACGTGCCAATTCGCTTTGGCCTATGCCGATGGGACTTTCATGCTGTGCGATTGAAATGATGGCAATGGCAGGTCCGCGCTACGACGTTTCGCGTTTCGGCTCGGAGGTCTTCCGCTTCTCGCCGCGCCAATCTGATTTGATGATTGTTGCAGGCACGGTTACTTACAAAATGGCGCATGCAGTCAAGAAAATTTGGGACCAAATGCCTGAACCGAAATGGTGCATTGCGATGGGCGCGTGCAGTTCATCAGGCGGCATGTTCCGCTCCTACCCTGTGGTGCAAGGCATTGACCAATTCATTCCCGTTGATGTTTATGTGCCCGGCTGTCCGCCCCGACCCGACGCCGTCATTCACGCCTTGATGGAAATTCAAGAGAAAATTAAAGGACAACGCCACACCTTCCGCGACGCCTTGCTCTCGGAAGAAGCCTTGATGAAACTTGAAAAACAAACGCAACAAGAAACCCTTACCTTGCAGAAATAATCTGTATCACAGACAACGCTATAAACTGCATGAACAAATGCAACCTATTGAACCTGAAAGTGCCATTCGCAAAGAAACTGAACAGGGTTTGAAGTGTCCAGTGTGCAGTAATGCATCAGGATTTCGGATAGCATATCGCTTCTCGACATTCAAGTTGATGGAATGCTCTGCATGTGGATTTCGCTTTGTGCCACCGTCCGACTACCTGCCGCTGGATTACTATGAGCATTACAAAGATGATGCTGTAGCCATTGAAGTCGCCAGAGCCAACGCTGACTTGAAATTAGCGATGAACATCGATCGATATAAATTGATTTCAAAGTTTAAATCCGCTGGGCGCTTACTGGATGTCGGTGCAGGATGGGGGCATTTCGTGTGGGCTGGGCAACACACTGCTTTTCAAACCGAAGGGATTGAACCTTCAGAACAAAACGCAAAATTTGCCTGCCAGCACCTTAATGTGCCAGTCAAGCATGGTAGTTTTTTGGATATGAATGCAGAGGAAGAGTTTGATGTGGTAACAATGTGGGATGTTTTGGAGCATATAAATGAACCAATGCCCTTTGTGCAGCAGGCGTATCGTGTGCTCAAATCTGGCGGTATCGTAGTAATTAAAGTGCCAGATGCAAGCAGTGCAATTGCCAAACTTTCGGGGCGAATATGGCACAACATCAGTCAGGAGCATGTCAATCTTTTTGGCAAAAAGACACTCTCGCTCTTGCTGCAACGCT
The DNA here is from genome assembly GCA_046292465.1 of Chloroherpetonaceae bacterium. Classification (GTDB taxonomy): domain Bacteria; phylum Bacteroidota; class Chlorobiia; order Chlorobiales; family Thermochlorobacteraceae; genus JANWWM01. Next base: position 2,833 of record JBKBRB010000001.1, on the reverse strand, counting down.
GCGGGTTTAAACCGTTGAAAATTATTGTAACACTCGAGCCGAAAAACATTCTCGTCTATGCAGTTATTCCTTGGCTAAAACGCACTTTCAGTTTCAAGAGACAAACTGCACAGCCGACATACACAAATGCTCATGCACAGCGCGCCTTCAATGCGATGACCAAAGGCGGTAAGTTCAAGACCGCGGTCATAACAAATGCTCATAGTGCAGTGATTAAGTTATCTGAGTGGCTCAGGATTGGCGATGAAATGATAATGATTGCCCAAAAACCATAGTGCAACTAGTGCGAAAACGAACTAAAAACAACAAGCATGAAAGAGATTGTTCAAGCCCTGCAAGCCAAATTTGGCGGCGCAATTAGAGAAGTCGTTGAGTTCAAAGGTGAAACCACATTGCTCGTTGAAACAAAGTCGATTGTCGAAATCTGTCGCACACTCAAAGAGGAGCATGGCTTTAACTATTGCGCCGACATTTGCGGTGCCGACCGCTTCACGGAAGAAGAACGCTTCGAGGTCATTTACAACCTTACCAATCTCGATAAACATTGGCGCATTCGCTTGAAGGTGCGCGTCGAAGAAGAAAACCCGGTTGTGCCGAGCGTAACCCGCGTTTGGAAAGGCGCAAATTGGCACGAGCGCGAAACTTACGACATGTATGGCATTCGCTTCGACGGACACCCCGACTTGCGCCGAATGTATATGCCCGAAGATTTTGAATACTATCCGCTCCGCAAAGATTTTCCGCTCATCGGCGTTCCCGGAAGTATTCCGCTTCCCGAAATTGACACACGCGCGCAAAACAAACAAGCCGCTGAACGACTCAACCGTGGCGAACGAATCTGAACCATGATGACGACGGCAAACAAACTTTCTGCGCTAAAATCCCGCACGCGTCCTCGCTCAAACGCTTGGCTCGAGCGACAACGCAAATTTTACGAACGCATGCACGCCGACGAAGGTGGCTTCGACTTCATCGAGTTTCTCAATGGCGACATCGTCGTGCGCGCCGTGCCTGAATACGCTCACATTCCCGAAGGCGCAACCGTGATTCTCGATATGCCGACCTCTATTATCCATCAACGGATTCAGAGCCGACTTATGGTCGCACTGTCCAATTTCGTCAGCCAGCACGAACTCGGAGAAGTTTTCGGAACGCCTACGGATTTAAGGCTCGGCACAAATGTCGTCCAGCCCGATATTCTCTTTCTTTCCAAAGAACACGCCTCGCGCGCCAAAACCACCGAAATCCTCGGCTATGCCGATTTGGTTATCGAAATCCTTTCAAAACACAGCATCAAGCGCGACCGACAAACCAAGTTCCGACTCTATCAAGACGCCAAAATCCCCTCGTATTGGATTGTCTCGCCCGAAGCAGGGCAACTCGAACTCTATCGCCTCACCAAAGACGGCTACGACATGACCGCCGCCTATTCCAGCGATGAAACACTTCGCTACGAGTTCGCATCAGGAAAAACTTTTGAACTTAACCTTCGCTCGCTTTTTCAATAGATGATGACGACGGCAAACAAACTTTCTGCGCTAAAATCCTGCACGCGTCCTCGCTCAACCGCGTGGCTCGAGCGACAACGCAAATTTTACGAACGCATGCACGCCGACGAAGGGGGCTTCGACTTCATCGAGTTTCTCAATGGCGACATCGTCGTGCGTGCCGTGCCTGAATACGCTCACATTCCCGAAGGCGCAACCGTGATTCTCGATATGCCGACCTCTATCAAGCATCAAGAAATTCAAAGTGAGCTTCTTTTCGCGCTCACAAAGTTTGTAAAAGAGCATTCGCTTGGAAAAGTCTATGGAACGCCTACGGATTTAAGGCTCGGCACGAATGTCGTCCAGCCCGATATTCTCTTTCTTTCCAAAGAACACGCCTCGCGCGCCAAAACCACCGAAATCCTCGGCTATGCCGATTTGGTTATCGAAATCCTTTCAAAACACAGCATCAAGCGCGACCGACAAACCAAGTTCCGACTCTATCAAGACGCCAAAATCCCCTCGTATTGGATTGTCTCGCCCGAAGCAGGGCAACTCGAACTCTATCGCCTCACCAAAGACGGCTACGACATGACCGCCGCCTATTCCAGCGACGAGACACTTCGCTACGAGTTCGCTTCGGGAAAAACTTTTGAACTCGATCTTCGCATACTTTTTCAGTAACATATCTCTGCATCACTATGTCCTTACACACCGAACCCGAATTCGCCGACGGCATCGAGCAATTAGCCAAGCCGCAAAAAGACCCAGCCACTCGCTTAGTTGAACGACAACAAAAAATTTATCAAACGCTCGAGGACCGCGATACAACCTTCGTTGCGGACGACCCGCTCGAATCCACGATGATTTTGAACATGGGTCCACAGCACCCCGCTACGCACGGCGTTTTGCGCGTAGCCCTTAAACTTGACGGCGAAACCGTTTTAAGTGCCGTGCCTGAACTCGGCTACTTGCACCGCGCGATGGAAAAACTCGCTGAAAACAAAACCTTCTACGAGTGGATGCCTTATAGCGACCGCTTAGACTACATGTCGCCTTACTCCAACAATACCGCTATGTGCTTAGCCGTCGAGAAATTGGCGGGCATTCAAGTGCCTGAACGCGCCGTCTATATCCGCACGCTTGCGTGTGAAATTGCGCGCATTTCTTCGCACCTGCTTTGGCTCGGCACAATGGTGATGGATACAGGTGCCGTCTCGATGTTCCTTTGGACCTTTCAAGAGCGCGAAAAAATTTATGACTTCTTCGACCAACTCACCGGTGCGCGATTCACCATTTCGCATTGCCGTGTGGGCGGCGTCGCCAGCGATATTTCCACCGAAACC